>NZ_JBLWTV010000004.1:0-321976 GCF_048269965.1 Pseudomonas sp.
AAACCACCACCCTGTCGACCGGCGCGCATTCTACACGCCTCACTTCGCTTTGCAACCCCTCTTTTAAACTTAACTTATTGATTAACAAGAAGTTTTTGAAGAGCTTCATCGCTGAAGTGGCGCGCATTCTACATCAGCACGGCGAGCTGTAAACCCCTGACATGCAAATAATTGCGTAAAACGGATCAGCAGCCCTACCACCCATATATGCAGGCTCAGATCACTCCTGCTTCGCGCAACTCGGCAATCTGCGTTTCGCTCATGCCCAGCAACCTCTGCAGCAGACTATCTGTGTGCTGGCCCAGCAGTGGCGGAGCCGAACGATAGGCCACCGGCGTAGCGGATAGGCGCAGCGGACTGGCCACCTGCGGCGTGCTGCTGCCCAGGGCATTGGGCAGGTCGAGACGCAAACCGCGCGCCTGCACCTGAGGATCGGCGAACACCTGCTGCAGATCGTTGATCGGCCCACAAGGCACGCCGGCCTTTTCCAGCAGCTCGATCCACTGTGCAGTGGTCTTGAAGACCGTGGCCTGGCGCAACAGCGGGATCAGCTCGGCACGATGGGCAACCCGGGCCTTGTTAGTGACAAAGCGCGGATCATCGGCAAGCGTCGCAAGACCTGCCACCTCACAGAACTTGCGGAACTGCCCGTCGTTACCCACCGCCAGAATGAAGTTGCCGTCGGCACTGGGAAAATCCTGGTAGGGCACGATATTGGGATGGGCATTGCCCAGGCGCTTGGGCGATACACCTGTCGCCAGGTAGTTCATGGCCTGATTGGCCAGGCAGGCAACCTGCACATCGAGCAAGGCCACATCTATATGCTGACCCACACCGGATTGCTCACGTTGATTCAGTGCGGCCAGCACACCCACCGTCGCATACAAGCCGGTAAGGATATCGGTCAGCGCCACGCCGACCTTCATCGGCCCCGCACCCTCCTCACCTTCCGGGCGCCCAGTCAGGCTCATCAGGCCACCGAGGCCCTGGATCATGAAGTCATAGCCCGCGCGCCTGGCATAGGGGCCGCTCTGGCCGAAGCCGGTGATGGAGCAGTAGATCAGGCGCGGGTTGATCGCCTTCAGCGACTCGTAATCCAGGCCATAGGCCGCCAGGCCACCGACCTTGAAGTTCTCCAGCAGCACATCGCATTGCGCGACCAGCTCACGCACCAGGCGCTGACCTTCTGGCTGGGTGAAATCCAGGGTCAGCGACTGCTTGTTGCGATTGGCGCTCTGGAAATAGGCCGCCTCGCGCGAATCACTACCCTTGGCATCCTTTATATAAGGAGGCCCCCAATGCCGGGTGTCGTCGCCCGAGCCCGGACGCTCGACCTTGATCACCTCTGCACCGAGGTCACCGAATATCTGTCCGGCCCAGGGACCAGCCAGCACGCGCGACAGATCGAGTACGCGGATATGGGACAGAGCACCGGACATGGGCTTCTCCGTGGGGTGCGCCACGCGCACCATGGATCAGTGAGAGGCGCGAGCCTTCAGAAGAACGCCTGGATACCGGTCTGCGCACGACCAAGAATCAGCGCATGCACGTCATGCGTGCCCTCGTAGGTATTGACCACCTCGAGGTTGACCAGGTGACGGGCAATGCCGAACTCGTCACTGATGCCGTTGCCGCCCAACATGTCGCGCGCCAGGCGGGCGATATCCAGCGCCTTGCCGCAACTGTTGCGCTTCATGATCGAGGTGATCTCCACGGCTGCGGTGCCTTCGTCCTTCATTCGACCGAGGCGCAGGCACCCCTGTAGAGCCAGGGTGATTTCGGTCTGCATGTCGGCCAGCTTCTTCTGGATCAGTTGATTGGCCGCCAGCGGCCGGCCGAACTGATTGCGATCGAGCACGTACTGGCGTGCGGTGTGCCAGCAGAATTCGGCGGCACCCAGGGCACCCCAGCTGATTCCGTAACGGGCGGAGTTCAGGCAGGTGAACGGGCCGCGCAGGCCGCGTACATCCGGGAAGGCGTTCTCTTCGGGACAGAACACGTTGTCCATGACGATCTCGCCGGTGATCGAGGCGCGCAGACCGACCTTGCCATGAATCGCCGGAGCGGAAAGACCTTCCCAGCCTTTCTCCAGCACGAAGCCACGGATCTCGCCGGCATCGTCCTTGGCCCAGACCACGAAGACATCGGCGATCGGACTGTTGGTGATCCACATCTTGCTGCCGGTGAGGCGATAGCCGCCCTCGACCTTCTTGGCACGGGTGACCATGGCGCCCGGATCGGAGCCGTGGTTCGGCTCGGTCAGGCCGAAGCAACCTATGTACTCACCACTTGCGAGCTTGGGCAGGTACTTCTGCTTGGTCGCCTCGTTGCCGAACTCATTGATCGGCACCATCACCAGCGAAGACTGCACGCTCATCATCGAGCGGTAGCCGGAGTCGATGCGTTCCACTTCACGCGCAATCAGGCCGTAGCACACGTAGTTCAGGCCACTGCCACCGTAGGCTTCGGGAATGGTCGCACCCAACAGACCGGTTTCGCCCATTTCGCGGAAGATCTTCGGATCGGTCTGCTCGTGACGGAACGCCTCCAGCACGCGAGGCGCCAGCTTGTCGTCAGCGAACTGCTGGGCGCTGTCGCGCACCATGCGCTCTTCTTCGGTCAGTTGCTGATCCAGCAGCAGCGGGTCGATCCAGTTGAAGCTTGCCTTGGCCATTGCGAGAAACCTCGAAGCAGTGAAGTGAGCGGTCGGCCCAGCCGACCCCGAATGGTTTTGATCCTAGGCCGACTTCGAACAGAGGACAAACGCAGAATCCGCACAGAGCTGTGCTTTTTTCTCACTTCGAGATAGCTTGAACAACCATAAACACCGCCCATGAGTGAGGCTTTCGCATATATGCGCCGCAAGATACCCAGCACCGCCGCCCTGGTCGCCTTCGAGTCCGCCGCCCGCCACCAGAGCTTCACCAAGGCCGCCGACGAGCTGAACCTGACGCAGAGCGCGATCTGCAGGCAAATCGGCGGGCTGGAGAGCTTTCTCAACGTGGAGCTGTTTCGCCGCTCAAGGCGCGGCGTGGTGCTGACCGAGGCGGGCATCGCCTACAGTCGCAAGGTGGCAGCGCAACTCGATGCGGTGGAGCGCGACACCCTGGCGTTGATGGGCAACCAGGGCAGCACCAGCATCGAACTGGCAGTGGTGCCGACCTTTGGCACGCAGTGGCTGCTGCCACGCTTGCGTGCCTTTCAGCAGTTGCACCCTGAGGTGACCGTGCACCTGACCAACCGCACGCGCCCCTTCCTTTTCGCCGACACCCACTTCGATGCCGCCATCTATTACGGCGACGCCGAATGGTCGGGCACCGAAGCCCATTTCCTGATGCACGAACACCTGCTGCCGGTGTGCAGCCCGACGCTACTGGGCGATACCCCAGTCGACGCCGAACGCATCGCCAACCTGCCACTGCTGCAGCAGACCACGCGCCCCTACGCCTGGCGGCAATGGTTCGCCGCCCAGGGCATGAATGTGCCTCGCGACATGACCGGCCCGCGACTGGAACTGTTCTCCATGCTGGCGCAGGCCGCGCAACATCAAATGGGCGTCGCACTGATCCCTCCCTTTCTGATCCAGCGCGAACTGAAAGAGGGCAGCCTGGTGATTGCCCTCGACCGTGCCGTGCCAAACAACGATCGCGCCTATTACCTGATGGTGCCGGAACGCAAGGCCGAGTCTGCAGCGCTGAAGGCCTTTCGTGACTGGCTCCTGGCCCAGGCCGACGCCTATCGGGGTACATGATCATCGCTGGAGCAAGATCGCTTTTAGCTCGCAGAAAACAGATACGCCCAGAAAAAGAACCCGTAGCGCAAATACAGTCACACTACATTTTCTTCGCCAGGGAAAGTACTCATTAACCACTACTTTCGGGCTATAGCAGTATTCTGAACGGATTGTTCGTTACTCCCCACACTCTGCCCGAGTCGACCAGCGGTCATCCTGCGCGTGACTGCCTATACTGCCCTACAAGCTGCGCAGAATCTGCTGTCGGCCTGAATCTGCGCGGGCTGCATGCAGTATAAAAATCCCTCATAGACCTATTACTTGTAGTAATGCATTTTTTTTACTCCATAACTTCTTGTAAGGGTTTGCGTTCGATTGCACAATCGCCGCGCTCGCCACCTTCCGGCGGGTTATGTGCTGATCCCCAATCGCCGGCGCGCCAGCGCAGTGCCCCGGTTCACAAAAAAGATCACGCAGGAGATTAGACGTGCACATCGGTGTTCCTCTCGAAACCCATGCCGGGGAGACGCGGGTTGCCGCGACCCCAGAGACCATCAAGAAGCTGGTCGGCCAAGGTCATCAGGTGACCGTCCAGGCCGGCGCCGGCATCAGCGCCAGCATTCCGGACAGCGCTTACGAGGCTGCTGGCGCGACCATTGGCAACGACGCTGCCGCCTTTGGCGCAGACCTCGTGCTCAAGGTGGTCGCACCGACCGAAGCCGAGCTCGCTCACATGAGAGCCGGGGCCGTGTTGGTTGGCATGCTCAACCCGTTCTGCAACGAGACCATCGCGCGCATGAACGCCCGCGGCGTCACTGCCTTCGCCCTGGAGGCCGCACCGCGCACCTCCCGCGCGCAGAGCCTGGACGTGCTGAGCTCGCAAGCCAACATCGCCGGCTACAAGGCCGTACTGCTGGCAGCCCACCACTATCCACGCTTCATGCCGATGCTGATGACCGCTGCCGGTACCGTTAAGGCCGCGCGTATTTTGATTCTCGGTGCCGGCGTTGCCGGTCTGCAGGCCATCGCCACGGCCAAGCGCCTGGGCGCGGTGATCGAGGCCTCCGATGTGCGCCCGGCGGTCAAGGAGCAGATCGAGTCGCTCGGCGCCAAGTTCGTCGATGTGCCTTTCGAGACCGATGAAGAGCGTGAATGCGCCCAAGGCGTGGGCGGTTATGCCCGACCGATGCCGCAGTCCTGGATGGAACGTCAGGCCAAGGCCGTGCACGAGCGCGCCAAGCAGGCCGATATCGTCATCACCACTGCGCTGATTCCGGGCCGCAAGGCGCCGACGCTTCTGCATGAGAGTACGGTGACCGACATGAAACCCGGCTCCGTGGTCATCGACCTGGCTGCTGCGCAAGGCGGCAACTGCCCGCTGACCGAAGCCGACAAGGTGGTGCTCAAGCACGGCGTGACCCTCGTTGGCCATACCAACCTGGCGGCACTGGTGCCGGCGGACGCGTCCGCTCTCTATGCACGCAACCTGCTGGACTTCCTCAAGCTGGTGATCGACCCGCAAGGCCAGTTCCAGCTCAACCTCGAAGACGACATCGTCGCGGCCTGCCTGATGTGCAACGCCGGCGAAGTCGTGCGCAAGAATGGCTAAGGAGTAGGAACATGGATCTGATTTCCGACGGCATCTACAACCTGATCATCTTCGTGCTGGCCATCTATGTCGGCTACCACGTGGTGTGGAACGTCACCCCGGCTCTGCACACCCCCCTGATGGCCGTGACCAACGCCATTTCCGCCATCGTGATCGTCGGCGCCATGCTGGCCGCCGCGCTGACCGTCACCCCGCTGGGCAAGACCATGGGTACCCTGGCCGTGGCGCTGGCCGCAGTCAACGTGTTCGGCGGCTTCCTGGTCACTCGGCGCATGCTGGAAATGTTCAAGAAGAAAGCCCCGAAGGCTCAGGTGGAGAAGTAATCGATGAGCATGAACCTGATCACTGTTCTCTACCTCGTCGCCTCGGTGTGTTTCATCCAGGCACTCAAGGGCCTGTCGCACCCGACCACATCGCGACGCGGCAACCTGTTCGGCATGATCGGCATGGCCATCGCCGTGCTGACCACCATCGGCCTGATCTACAAGCTCGGCAGCGAGTTGGCCGTTCAAGGCCTGGGCTTCGTCATCGTCGGCCTGCTGGTCGGTGGCAGCATCGGCACCATCATGGCCAAGCGCGTCGAGATGACCAAGATGCCGGAACTGGTCGCCTTCATGCACAGCATGATCGGCCTGGCTGCCGTGTTCATCGCCATCGCCGCCGTCGTCGAGCCGCAGTCGCTGGGCATCGTCGCGGCACTGGGTGACGCCATCCCGGCAGGCAACCGCCTGGAGCTGTTCCTCGGGGCTGCCATCGGCGCCATCACCTTCTCCGGGTCGGTGATCGCCTTCGGCAAGCTGTCAGGCAAGTACAAGTTCCGCCTGTTCCAGGGCGCCCCCGTGGTGTTCAAGGGCCAGCACCTGGTCAACCTGGTGATCGGCCTGGCGATTCTCGGCCTGGGTCTGTACTACAGCTTCACCGGTGACATCACGGCCTTCGCCGTCCTGGTGGCGCTGGCCTTCGTCATCGGCGTGCTGATCATCATCCCCATCGGCGGCGCCGACATGCCGGTGGTGGTGTCGATGCTCAATAGCTACTCGGGCTGGGCAGCGGCCGGTATCGGTTTCTCGCTGAACAACTCGATGCTGATCGTCGCCGGTTCCCTGGTCGGCTCTTCGGGCGCCATCCTCTCGTACATCATGTGCAAGGCGATGAACCGCTCGTTCTTCAACGTCATCCTCGGCGGCTTCGGCGCCGATGCCGACGCAGGCGGCCCGACGGGCGCGCAGCAGGAGCGCAACGTCAAGTCGGGCTCCAGCGATGACGCCGCGTTCCTGCTGACCAACGCCGACACCGTGGTCATCGTGCCCGGCTATGGCCTGGCCGTGGCCCGTGCCCAGCACGCACTGATGGAGCTGGCGGAAAAACTGACCCACCGTGGCGTGACCGTGAAATACGCAATCCACCCGGTTGCCGGGCGTATGCCTGGCCACATGAACGTGCTGCTGGCAGAAGCCGAAGTGCCGTACGAGCAGGTGTTCGAGATGGAGGACATCAACTCCGAGTTCGGCCAGACCGACGTGGTGCTGGTGCTCGGCGCCAACGACGTGGTCAACCCGGCAGCGAAGAACGATCCGAAATCGCCGATCGCCGGCATGCCGATCCTCGAGGCCTACAAAGCCAAGACCGTGATCGTCAACAAGCGCTCGATGGCCAGCGGCTACGCCGGCCTGGACAACGAACTGTTCTACATGGACAAGACCATGATGGTCTTCGGCGATGCCAAGAAGGTGATCGAAGACATGGTCAAGGCCGTGGAATAAGCCCTGACCACTCAGACAGGAAACCCGGCCATGCGCCGGGTTTCCTGTTTATGGACCCCACAAAAAAGCTGATTTTCAGGTCAATCATCACAACAGATCAATTTCAAACTGTACTGCTTGAAAGACCAATATAATAGGGTTGCACCTAGTGAAATATCTCGCCTAAGTCGGTTGCACCCAGTCTTTTCACTTATGGCCAGTACAGTAACATCGATTCCTGACCGAACAGTTACAAAGCAACCTATCTAATAGCACAACAATTTCATCCAGCTGTGACTACTGAGCCACTCCTGCGCTCGGGATAATTTGCCCATCGAAAGCAAACACCAGCGCCGCCACAAGCGGAAGGATGACCACCATGGAACGTACCCTCAGTTCCGCCCTGCTTCAAACTCACAGCGTTGCCAGCGACAAATCGGCCTGGCTGCTCCGCGTTATCGCCACCCTCAGCCTGTGGCAGCGCCGCATCGTCAGCCGTCGTCAACTGGCTCGACTGGATGCCCGCCTGCTCGCTGACGCCGGCATCAGCGAAAATCAGCGTTACGTCGAACTGCAGAAGCCGTTCTGGCGTTAACACCCCGCTTTGCTCCATCCCAATCTGGGATCTTCTGAGAGCTCCACCGCCTCTGCTGCGGTGGGGCTTTCGTTTTATCTGCAACAGTCATCGCCTCAACGAGCAGTACAGTTGCCATAAAGCCGCCACTGCCCTCGCACAATTCCCTCCAGTTGTATCTGCTCGCTTACGAGCACTTGCGAGAACATGAGCTGCCACCCTTGTCTCTCGACAGGAGAACGCCATGGACCGCACTCACGAACCGCTCTCGCAACCTGCACACGACAAGTCTCTACACTGGCTCGGCCTGTATTCGACGCTGCGTCACTGGCAACGCAACCGCCGCACCCGTCGGCAGCTTGCCCTGCTCAATGAGCAACAACTGGCTGACGCCGGCATCAGCACAGCGGAGCGTGAACAGGAACTGGCCAAGCCCTTCTGGCGCTGAACCAGCCATGGAGCGGGAAACCGTGTTGGGCTAAGCTGCGGATGCGGGCAGAACAGCGCCCCGCCCTACCGGAGTGACCCCATATGCACCTGAAGACATCCCTGATTGCAGCGCTCCTTTCATTAGGACTGGCAGGCACCGCCTGCGCCAGCAGCCTGGTCGCGACGACCGATACCCTGGGGGGCGCCCTGGCCGGCACCGCCGAGGGCACCTCTGACGCGACCAGCTCGTTGCGCGACATGAAACAGCTGCGCGCGGCCCGCGATGACGCCGCCAGTTTCGTCGCCAGCGCTGGCGCGATCCGCAGCGCACGGCTCGAAGCGGCCCTGGCGCACATTCGCCGTCATGATACCGAGCTGGCAAAGGCAGATGACCTGGCCCTCGCTCAGGCCATCCTCAGCCTGTGAAAACTTTGTACACGTCTATCACTCGGCTCGCTGCTGACCGGGGCTGCCTGGCCCCGTAAACTTCGCCTACCTGCCAGGTCGCGGGGAACCGCGCCGGCCTGTCCACGTCAAATCGTCCGTTCTGCAGTTCTCGGAGCTCCTTATCATGCGTCGCTCATTCGTCATCGCCGTTGCCGCCTGCGCCCTGTTCAGCGGTATCGCCCAGGCGCAAACCGTGGTCGCCACCAGCAACATCGTGGTGCGCGCCCTGGATCGCAGCATCAACTTCACGTCCGACACCACCACCTCGCTGCGCGACATGAAGGCCGTGGTGCAAGCCCGTGACGACGCTGCCAGCTTCGTCGCCAGCGCCGGTGAGATTCGCGGTGCACAGTTGGAAGCCGCGCTGCAGACCATCCGTCAGCAGTTGCCGCAAGCGCAGGCTGCCAGCGATCTGCAACTGGCCGAAGCCATTCTCGCTCTGTGACCCACCTCGCCGCCTGGTGCTGCGGCGCGCTGCTGGCGATGGCCGCAGGCTTCGCCCAAGCGCAGCTGCGTCTGACGCTGGACGACAGCGCTCTAGGCGCAGCCGAACGCCAGGCGAGCCAGGCCCTGCTGGACGAAGCGATGGCCGTATTGCCCCCGCGCTTCGTCCAGCAACTGGACCGAGAAGTGAGGGTCAGCTGGCGCGCCGCACTGCCCTCGGAGATCTACGGTCAGGTCGGGCGCTTCAGCGGCATCGAGCTCAACGCCGAGCTGCTGCCGAAGCTGGTCGATGGCTCGGCTGCAGAAAATCGCACCGATCGCCCGCACGGCACCCAGCGCCAGGAGTTGCTGGCCACGCTGCTGCATGAGCTGACCCACCTCTACGACCGCGCTCGCCTCTGGCCTGCCGCCGAACGCCGCCACATGAGCCAGTGCCGACAACGCGCCAGTTCAATGGGCGCGGTTGGGCTGCCGGAGGACTGTCGTGGCCAGACCGAGCGGCGTTTCACCCTCAGCGACGATCCCCGTCTGCTCGATCTGGCCGGCTGGCCGCAACGGGTCGGCCAGCATGGCGCGCGCGATCTGAACAATGGCCAGGTCGCACGCAGCCCGGACAGCTACGAGCTGACCAATGCGCTGGAGTTCGTCGCGGTCAACCTCGAATACTTCCTGCTCGACCCCAGCTACGCCTGCCGCCGCCCCTCGCTGGCGCGCTATTTCCGTGAGCACTTCGACTGGACGCCGCCCAGCGAGAACTGCGCCAACGACTATCCCTACCTCAATGCCGGGCGCGACTTTGCCTTGCAGCCACTGGGGCGCCTCGACCCCGAACGCGTCTATGAGGTCGACTACCTGCTCGCCGAGGCCAACGATGCCTGGATGAGCCGCTGGGGCCACAGCATGCTGCGCCTGGTGGTCTGCGCACCGGGCCGGCCACGTGGCCCGGACTGCCGCCTGGATCTCGACCACCACCTGGTGCTGTCCTACCGTGCCTTCGTCGGCGACCTGCAACTGTCGAGCTGGGATGGCCTGACCGGCGTCTATCCATCACGCCTGTTCGTCCTGCCGCTGGAGCAGGTGATCGATGAATACACCAAGGTCGAGCTGCGCAGCCTGGCCTCGGTACCGCTGCGCCTGTCGCGCGACGAGGTCGAACAGCTGGTGGTACGCGCTGCCGAACAGCACTGGAGCTATGACGGCGACTACTACTTCGTCTCCAACAACTGCGCGGTGGAAACCCTCAAGTTGCTGCGCAGCGGCACCGCTAACCCGCGCCTGCATGCGCTCGACAGCATCCTGCCCAATGGTCTGCTGGAACTGATGGATGCTCGCGGCCTGGCCGACACCACAGTGCTCGACGACCCGCGCGAGGCCCTGCGTCTGGGCTATCGCTTCGACTCCTTCCGCGAGCGCTATCAGGCCATGTTCGCCGTGCTGCGCCAGCGCCTGCCCATCCAGCAGGACAGCGTCGAGTCCTGGCTGGAACAGTCCGCACAGGCTCGCCGCCAGTGGTTCGACGAGGCCGACCTGCGCGCCAGTGCCGCCCTGCTGCTGCTGGAGCAGGCCGCGCTGCGCCGGCAACTGCTGCTGGCCCAGGACGAACTGAAGCGTCGCTACCTGACCGGCCGCGCCGCTGGCGATCCGAGCCTGAACAAGGCCGGTGCCGCGCTGGAACAAATTCTCGCAAACAGCGGTTTCCTCAGCCGCCCGGCCGAACTGCTCGAAGGCGGTTACGGCTTGCCGCAACAGAAGGAATGGCAGCGCCTCGAAATCAGCAGCCGTGAGCGCCAGCAGCAACTGCGCCAACTCAGCGATGAACTCGATGACGAAGTGCGCAACCTGCTGCAACCCGAGCGCCTGGCCGAACTGGAGGCCAACGAGGCCAACCTGGTGGCATTGGGCGAACACCTGCGTGCGTTGCACAAGGCCAGTGGTGGGTTGCAGCTGCCCTGAGTCAGCTACCTAGCAGCTTGCCCATCGAAGGCAGGCCCAACTGCTGCAGCGGATTGGCAGGCGCCTGTTGCTGAGGTTTGAAGCGACCAATCGCCGATTCGCACTGAGCCAACAAGCCTTTGCTCGTTGCGCTTTGGCATGATTGATAGGCCTGTTGCGCCTGGACGACCCGCTCGCTCTGCAGGTGCACGGAAATCTCCAGTGGCGTCATCAGTTGATTGCCCCAATGTGCCTGACCGCGCTGCAGATAGCGCTCGGCCTGAGCCTGCCGGTCGAGACTGAGCGACAACGTGATGATCTGGTCATAGCTGGAGAGGGACGCATACTGCCATTCGCTTTCTGGAACTTGCTCCAGATTGGCGAGTGCATCCTTGTAACGTCTTTGCTGAACCGCCAGGACGAACTGCAAGGTTTGTGCACGCATGCTCCTGGCAGCCGGTCCGCTCGCCACTTCCTTGGCCAACTGGCGCGCCTCGCTCAGATCGCCCTTGTCGAGGGCCTTGGTCGCACGGTTGATCAGCACCTGTCCGGCGAGAATCTTGCCGCTCTGACCACCAAGGAGCTGCCGCTGATAACTGGCAAGCTGCGGGCTTCTGCGTCGCTCGCTGCGATACTCGCTGGCGATATACCGCACCAGCGCCTCTTCCCGCTGGGCAGGCAACTGGTGGGTCTTGCCAAAGTCCGTCCATACATCCACGGCTGCCAGCTGCGCAGCGGTCACCCCGCTCTGGATACCCTGCTCGAGCAGACCGCCGATGCCCTTCTTCTGCATCGCCTGGCTGAACAGCTGTTTCTGCATGGCCTGATAGCGCTGCAACTGGCTGACATTACTACCCTCGAAGCTTTGTAGCCGCTGGATGCCATGTACCGCACCACGCGGAGAGTAACCCGCACGACTGAGCAGATCGACGGACAGCAAATCAGCCTCATCCTCCTGAGCACGCGTCCAGCTGCTGTTCCAGAAATTGTCGGATACTGCCTTGAGCAGAGTACCTGACAGACTGCTTTGTACGATTGTCTTGCCCACGGCGTCGGGATCACCCACAACCAGTTTGCGTGACGTACCGCTCTTCTGGCTTTCCAGCCCGGCCACCGTAACACCCAGGCTGACCGCCGTTACCGATGCATCCAGCAACTTCTTCTGCTGATTGAAGAAATGCTCGCGATCGAGGTGTCCCAGCAGCAAGTGAGCCGCTTCGTGGCCAAGCATCGCCGCCAGTTCGTCCTCGCTCTCGATGGCCTGTAGAGTACCTAAGTTGAGGTAGATGACATTTTCTGCGGTAGCGCGCGCGCCAAAACTCTCCGAAGCGCTGAAACGCACTTTGATGTCTGGTTTGGCATGCGGCCAGTGGGCCAGCAAACGGCTCAGCACCTGATCGCAGTAAACCTGCAGCTCCGGGACCTGAAAGCTTTCGACCTGGGCCATCTGCTCGGTCAGGTCTATCTTGCCGAACCCGCGAATCTCATCCGGATCGCTGGCACCGGCCAATCGATCAACCAGAGCATTATTCAACCAGGGGCTGTTGGTCACCGGCTGCAGTGCCAGCGGGCGAGCACGCGGACTGTCAATGAACTTGCCTTCAAGTGGCACATTGCCGGTCGACGGCATCTGCTGGCATCCGATCAACAGCGAACAGGCAATTGCCAATGTCATTTCCTTACGCATGAATACTCCCTGATTCACTTGCCGCAGGCCTTCGAATAGCCCATCACCGCATTGGTCTTGCTGTCTGCCAGAAGGCTGGTCTCGGCGACCTTGCGGCAATCGAAGGCAACTGTCTTACCGTGATTGAGCTTCACATCCAGCGGATCAAGCCAGACCTGACGCTCGCCAACGGCGATCAGCAGCAGATTCTTGGCTTCGCTGAAGCTGATCACCTGCACGTCTGGAACAGGGAGCTGGTCACGGCTCATATCGCCGAGAAACTCGCCCTGTTCGTCATACAGCGCGACCTTTTCCAACGGGTAACCAATAATTTTCAGCGGCTCCTGGGCCCATGCCGACACGCTACACAGCAACAGCCCGAATACTGTGGCTTTGAACATTGCTAGATCTCCCTTTCAGTTGACGTGCGACCCCTGCGCTGGTGCCACCACTCGGCAACCCTGGCCTCCCCCAGATAGGCGTAGAACAGGCCGATCATCAGCAGCAGTCCCAGCCAGTCGAATGGCGCGATATGCAGCCAGCGCGCGAGATAGAAACTGATCAGCAATGCGAGACTGCTGAGCAGAACGAACCAGAACAGGTAATGGCTCGCACAACGATAGAGGCGCCCACGCTTGGCTGATGGTTGTGACGGAATCCAGAGCGCCACCAAGCCCGCCAGCAGCAGCAAGGCGATCTCCAGCCAGTCGCTCAAACTGATACCAAGCCAACCATCTGGCGCCGCTCGCCAGTAGCTGTGTCCCTGCGTCAGCAGGTTGTCCAGAGCCATCGCATGCACGTATACGCCCGGCAACAGACCCTGCACCGGGCTGCTGACAAAATCCGGGATGCCGCGGATATGCGCCCCCAACAGCACATGCTTGCCACGCAAGACTTCGGCGACACTCGGGTCACGCAACTGATTGGCATACAGGGTGCGGGTGTAGGGACAAGGCTGTGGTCGCTCAACCTCACTGGCGATACGCTGCGAACGGAATGCATCGGCGGCCAGCATACTGAACACCTGCCCCCAATCCCCCCGCTGCCCACGCACATCACAACCGGTCAGGTCGACGAGGTCCTGCATACCCGCGTCGCTCCAGTAACCCCAGCGCACCAACAGCGGTGCATCGAAGCCTTCCTGGGGGCAGTCCCACTCCAGGCAAGCCGCCTGGTACAACTGCAACGCAGGCGTGCGCAGTGTCCCCTGCGGGCTTGGCAAAAGTAGCGGATAGCGCTCGCCATAGCCGCTCCAGTGGGTCGGAGCGGTGTTCGCCATGGCGGCGAATTCGGGCAATACCAGAGAGCGGCCCTGCTCATCGTGGTAATCGGCAAGAATCAGCGGCACGCCCTGCTCGCGAAAGCTTCTCAAGACCCGTTGCAGACTCTCGGTGGGACCGCCGTCGTAGCGTCGCTGGGTGTATAGCAGGTCAACGAATAGTGACCTGGGCTGATAGCTGAGCAACTGCCGCAACAGGCGCGCCTGCTCGCCATAACGCAAGGGCCAGCTAGCACCCAAGTCCGTCAACGCCTGGTCATCGATCAGCACCACTACCACGTCTTCCTGCCCAGGCTCAGGGTAGAAAGGCGCCAGCATGCGCAGCAGCAAGGTTTCGCTATGACGGTCGGAGGCATCGCGCAGACCGAACGGATTGAAGAACGCGACGAAGAGCATCAACAGCAAACCCAGAACAGCGCCAGGTTTGTTGAGCAATGGAGCAAGAAAAATTTGCCTGAGGCGCATCCCTGAAAGCACAAGAACATCCTTGATATAGCTTGGCGCAGAAATGTGACACAGCTCACAAGCAAAGCAAACAAGAATTTGACATCAAAATAGTGGCACTCGACCCGAAAGCTACCTGCTCACGGAATGTCCTCTTTGTCTTCTCGTGGCAATTGCTCGTCCAAATGCAACCAAGGCAGCCGACTGCCTACCCAGATATGTCGATCCGCCGGGGCCTGCTCCGGTTCGTCCAGCGTGGCGACGGTCACATCCAGCGTATCCGGGCTGAGCGAAGTGAACAGCGTCAGATGCGCGCCGCAGTCAGCGCAGAAGTAGCGCATGCAGCTGGCCGATGAGGCGAAGGCCTTCGGCGTGCCGCGCAGCCAGTTGAATGCCTGGCGCGGCACCGTGACCCAGGTGGTGAGAATGCCGCCGCTGCTGCGCCGGCATATCGAGCAATGACAATGAGCGATGTCCGTCAGCGGTGCATCGATCCGATAGCGCAGTGCGCCGCACTGGCAGCCGCCCTGATGTTCGATCGTCATCTTGTCTCCGCCTTGCATTGCTCCGCGCCGCTGACCAAGATAGGCGCTCACCATCATCGGGGGTTGCCGTGATAGACCTGTTGCTAGCCTTGTGGCCGCTGTTCGCCATGATAGTCGCCGGCTACTGGCTGCGCCTGCGCGAGTTCCCCAGCGAAGCTTTCTGGCCGGGTGCCGAGCGCCTCAATTACTTCATTCTGTTCCCTGCGCTGCTGTTCTCCAGCCTGGCCCGTGCGCCACTGAACAACCCGGCCTTGCCGCGCCTGGCGCTGGCGGTGCTGCTCGGCCTGGGTATCGCCTGGCTGGCACTGCTGCTGGTACGCCGCCTGCGTGGCTGGCCCGCCGGGCGTTTTGGCGCCTTCACCCAGGGCATCCTGCGCTTCAACACCTATCTGGGCCTGGCTGCGGTCGGCAGCCTGTTTGGCCAGGAAGGCCTGACCCTCGCCGCGCTGATGCTGGCCTTGATGGTGCCGACGGTGAACGTGCTGTCGGTGTGGTCGCTGACGGCCGAGCGCGGCGTCAGCGCACGCAGCCTGCTGCTGCCGATCATCAAGAATCCGCTGATCCTCGCCTGCGTCGGCGGCGCGCTGTTCAACCTCACGGGCATCGGCCTGCCAGGCGGCACGGATCGCCTGCTCAGCCTGCTCGCTGCAGCCAGCCTGCCGCTGGGCCTGCTCTGCGTTGGCGCGGCGCTCAAGCCCGAACAGCTGGGCGGGGAAATTCCCGCATTGGGCTGGAACAGCGCGCTGCGCCTGTTGGCGATGCCGCTGCTGGCCTGGGGCGTAGCCTGGGCGCTGGCACTGCCAGCAATGGAGAGCGCAGTGTTGGTCCTGTTCTTCGCCCTGCCGACCGCGCCTACCGCCTATGTGCTGACCCGCCAACTCGGCGGCGACAGCCAACTGATGGCCGGCATCATCACCCTGCAAACGCTACTGGCAGCGGGCAGCCTGGTGGCGATCATGATGTTGCTGGCCTGACTGGCCCGCTACTCCACGTAGCTCTCGATCAGCCGCTGATATTCGCCGCGCGCCTTGAGTGCTTCGAGGCCACGGTTGAAGCGCTCGATCAACTCTGCAGCGCGCGGATGCTGTCGGGAGACGATGAAGTGCAGCGTATTGCTCTGAAACGCCGTCTGCGAACGATGAAACTTGCTCAGTTCGGCGCCGGTAGATCGCAGCGCGCTATCGCCCAGATTGCGATCAGCGATAAACAGATCATCGCGTTGCAATAGCAACAGCCGCGCACATTCCTGCAGCCCCAGCGGGGAGTGACGGCGTAGCACGCCCTGCTCGAGCAGTTGCTGGATCGCCGCCGGCGGCTGCCAGCCCAGCGGATAGCAGAGTCGCCGGCCGATCATGGCGGACAGATCATCGAGTTCGATGTGATCTCCGGCCCGGCTGAAGATGTACTGCTCGGCCACATAAATGGGCGCCGAGTAGAGAAACTCCGCCTCGCGCTCGGCAGAACGGACGTAGGGAAAGGTGGCGTCGTATTCACCGCGCCTAGCCTTCAGATAGCCGCGGTTCCAGGGCAGCCAGTCGAGCGTGATTGCCGAACCCTGCTCGGCCAACGCCGCACGCACCACCTGGGTGAGCATGCCCTGCCCAGGCAATGCCTTGCCAGTGAACGGCGCATAATCATCGCCCGTAGCCAGGTGCAACACCTCGGCTCGCGCCGATGCGCACAACAGCAGACTCAGCAGAGCCGCCCCCCATAATCCCACCATCGATCTCCAGTCACTGGCGTGCAATCGCCTTCCTGCCCCCTGATCATTGACTCTTGCTCTCACAAGCACGGCTGTCCAGTGCAACCAGGCCATAGGGCGACAATTCGTCCTGTTCTCTTGATACGAAGCAACAGACAGGGCAACACGCCGTCTATTCTTGCCACAAAGCGAACGAGATGCGGCATATCGATGAATGACACCAACGCCAACGATCAGCCTGACGTTTTCCCCTACCTGCAACTGATCCACCAGCAAGGCGGCTCGGACCTGTTCTTCAGCGTCGGCGCACCACCGCACATGAAGGTCGAGGGCCACAGTCAGCCGGTGGGTCAGCGCATCATGAAGGCCGGCGAAGTGCAGCAACTGGCCTATCAGTTGATGACGCAGAAACAGATTGCCGAGTTCGAACGCGACCTGGAGATGAACCTGGCCGTCAGCCTGCAGGGCGCTGGACGTTATCGGGTCAACCTCTACTACCAGCGCGGCGAAGTGGCCATGGTGGTGCGCCTGATCAAGAGCCAGATTCCCAGCTTCGAAGCGCTCGGCCTGCCGAAAATGCTGGAGAAGCTGGCCATGCAGGATCGCGGGCTGATCCTGGTCACCGGCGCGGCCGGCTCAGGCAAATCCACCACCCTGGCGGCGATGCTGGATTTCCGTAATCGCCACAAGAGCGGACATATCGTCTGCATCGAAGACCCCATCGAATTTCTCCACAGCCACCAGCGCTCGATCATCGACCAACGTGAAGTGGGCCTCGATACCCACAGCTTCGACGATGCCCTGCGCAACGTGCTGCGCGAGGCGCCGGACGTGATCATGCTCGGCGAGATCCGCGACGCCGACACCATGCAGCACGCGCTGCATTACGCCGAGACCGGCCACCTGTGCGTGGCCACGCTGCATGCCACCAGCAGCAGCCACGCCATCGAGCGTATCGCCCGTTTCTTCCCCGACGAAGCCCGCAAGCAGGTGCTGGCCGACGTGGCGCACAACCTGCTCGCGGTGATCGGCCAGCGCCTGGTACCGGGCATCGCGCAAAAACGCGTGGTCGCGGTGGAGCTGATGCTGGGCACGCCCTATATCCGCGACCTGATCCAGCGCGATGAACTGGAGGCGTTGCGCGAAGCCACGGCGAGGGCGGCTGAACAAGGTCTGCAGACCTTCGACCAGCACCTATTCGCCCTGCTCGAAGCCGGCCGCATCAATCTGGCCGAAGCGCTCAAGTTCGCCGACTCGCGTACCGACCTCAGCCTCAAGTTCAAGCTCGAACGCGGGTTCTCTGCAGACGACGCCGAACTCAAGGTGCTGCGCGACGGTTGACTGGCTTTATGGGCGATTTCGGCCGATGCTCATCTATACAGGCCGAAACCATAATTCTTCATCGGCCGTCTTTCAGGGGGGCCGATTCATGCTGACCCTGCTGCATTTGCTGTCAGCCATTGCTCTGTTGGTCTGGGGCACACACATCGTACGTACCGGCATCCTGCGCGTATTCGGCTCGCAGTTGCGCAAGGTACTCAGCCACAACATCGGCCGCCGGCCGCTGGCGTTCGTCGCCGGCATCGGCGTCACGGCGCTGGTGCAGAGCAGCAACGCCACGGCCTTGCTGGTCACCTCCTTCGTCGCCCAGGGCCTGATGGCGCTGGCGCCAGGCCTGGCGATCATGCTCGGTGCTGACGTCGGCACGGCGCTCATGGCCCGCGTACTGACGCTCGACCTCAGTTGGCTCAGCCCGCTGCTGATCTTTCTCGGGGTACTCTTCTTCCTCTCGCGTCGGCAGACCCGCGCTGGCCAGCTCGGCCGCGTCGCCATCGGTCTGGGCCTGATGCTGCTGGCGCTGGAGCTGATCGTCGCCGCCGCCACGCCCATCACAGAAGCACGCGGGATTCGCGTGCTGTTCGCGTCACTGACCGGCGACCTGCTGCTCGACGCGCTGGTCGGTGCGTTGTTCGCCCTGCTCACCTACTCCAGCCTGGCCGCCGTGCTGCTCACCGCAACCCTGGCCGGTGCCGGGCTGATCAGCCTGCCGGTGGCCATCGGCCTGGTGATCGGCGCCAACATCGGCAGCGGCCTGCTGGCCTTTCTCACCAGCAGCCTGCAGAACCCTGCCGGGCGGCGCGTAGCGCTGGGCAGCCTGATCTACAAACTGATCGGGCTGGTGCTGGTACTGCCGGTGCTGCAGCCATTGGCCGACTGGCTGGACAGCCTGAATTGGCGCGCGGCGGAACTGGTGATCTTTTTCCACCTGCTCTACAACAGCCTGCGCGCCGTGCTGATGTTGCCCAGCGTCGGGCTGATGGCGCGCTTCTGCAACTGGCTGCTGCCGGACCGTGCCGACGACAGCGGCATCGCCCGACCACGCCACCTCGATCCGACGGCCCTGACCACGCCCAGCCTGGCGCTGGCCAACGCCGTGCGTGAAACCCTGCGCGTGGGCGACAAGATCGAAGCCATGCTCGACCATCTGCAGCCAGTGCTGGAACAGAACCAACCCGCATTGAACAAGGAGTTGCGCAGCCTCAATGACGATGTCGCCAGCCTGTGCCGGGCAGTCAAGCTGTACCTCGCGCAGATCCCACGCGAAGCGATGAGTGAGCATGAAAGGCGGCGCTGGGCGGAAACTCTCGAACTGGCGGTGAACCTTGAGCAGGCCGGCGACCTGATCGAGCGCATGCTCGGCAAGATCCAGAGCGAGAAAACCGCACAACGCAGGGCGTTTTCCGAAAAGGGCCTGGAGGAGCTGACTCACCTGCACACCCAGCTGATGGCCAACCTGCGCCTGGGCCTGAATGTCTTTCTCAGTGCCGACCATGCCAGCGCCAGCCAGCTGCTACGCGAGAAACGCCGCTTCCGCGCGCAGGAGCGACGCCTGGCCCACGCCCATATCGGCCGGCTGCAGCGCCAGGTGGTGCAGAGCATCGAGACCAGCTCCCTGCACCTGGAGCTGATCGCCGACATGAAGCGCCTCAACTCGCTGTTCTGCGCCAGCGCCTATGTGGTGCTGGAGGGCCAGGAAACCGGCGCTCTCAGGCTCGAAGGTGGCGAGTGACTCAGTCGGCGCTGGTCACTCGCTCGGGCGCAGCCGGCTCCACGCCGCGCCAGGCATACCAGGCGAAGAACAGCGCCATCAGCAGATAGCCGTGGACGAAGTCCGGCGCGGCGTACCAGGCCAGCTTCGGTGCATGCATCAGGCCGACGAAGGCCATGCCGGCCGCCACCAGAGCGAAGACAGTGGCCTGGCGGAACTGACGGTCGATCACCGCCACGCACATGGCGCCGAGCAGAATGGCACTGAACATCGCGCCCTGCCCCAGCGCGCCGATGGCACTGGAAATGCCCTCGACCACCTCGGGCGCGCCCCGATTGAAACGGGTCATCAGGTAGTTGGCGAAGTACGGCAGCATCGCCAGCGCGACCGCTGGGTAATGTCGGGCGTGGTTGCTGTTGAACGCCGTGGCGATCATCGACATGCCGACGAACACCAGAATCGGTGCCACCACCGCCACAGGAATCAGTGCAGCGATGAAGGCGATCAGGCCGAACATGGTCGCCAGGCCGTACACCGCGCCGTTGAGCAGGCTGTAACCGCGCCCGGCACCCATCCACTTCGAGCCCACGGTGGCGATGTACACGGTGGTCGGGAATACACCGCCGAACAGCGCCCCGAGCGAGGTGCCCAGACCGTCCACCGCCTGGCATTCGCGCACGCTGTAGCTGTCACCGGCGGCGCTCATGGCCTCGACGTTGTTCATGGTCTCGATGGCGTTGTACAGGGTGATCGGCAGGATCACCGTCATCAGCGCCAGCATCGTGGTGAACAACAGGCCCAGGCCTTCGTACCAGGCCAGGTTGGGCAATAGCGGATAGAAACCCAGGTGAGTGAAGGCCTCGCTGAACTTGCCGCTGTCAGCCGCGCCGATCAGGTAGGCCAGCGCCGTACCGATGACGATGGCGAACAATGAGGCCGGCAGGCGAAACGGCATGCTCACCCGCGCCACCAGGCCGACGATGGTGATGGCCAGTACCAGCAGACCGATCACCGGGATTTCCAGGGTCTTGAACAGCATCTCACCGGCGATGAAGGTCAGTGCCACCCCAGCCACCGCGCCGAGCATGGCCGCACGCGGCAGGTGGCGCTGCACCCAGTTGCCGATCAGGCTGATGGCAGCCTCGATCAGACCACTGATGAAGCAGGCAGCCACCGCCACCTTCCAGGCCAGCTCGGCGTCACCGGTGAGGTTCTTCGCCGGCAGCAGCACGCCGAACAGGAAGACGAACATCACCGGCGTGCTGATGCCGTAGGAGAGCGCGGTGACATCGGTGCGGTTCTCCTTGCGCGCCAGGCGCGCGGCGCTCCAGGCGTAGTAGAAGTTGCCGGCCATCACCGCTACCGCAGCCCCCGGCAACACCTGGCCGAACACGATCTCGGCGGGAAAGCCCATGCCCAGCATGCTGATGGCGATGATCACGAAGTTGGCGATGTTGTTCTGGAACAGGGCAAAAAAGGCGTCGGTGTCTTCCTTCTTGTACCAAGGGTAATGCACGCGCGGCGTCGACATGACGGGCTGAGTCCTTGTTGTCTGGATGGTCAGGCCGGCGAGTCTAGCAACCCGCCGCCAGGGCATAAACGAACAAGGCAGCCGAAGCTGCCTTGTTGGAGGTATAGCCGCGTTCTACGTCGCCTGCGCCACCTTGCGGCGGCGCTGCAGCAGCACCACCAGCGCGAACAGCAGGAAGCCGGGAATCCACATCAGCTCCTTCATCCAGCGGTCGGTCGGTGCCCGCACGTTGAGGATCTGCTGGTCGAATTCGAGGCCGGCATCGGCGGCCATGCTGCCGAAGGTGACGCTGTCCACCAGCACCTTGTCGCCCTCCTCATAGAGGTTCAGGCCGAGTTTCTGCAGACGCTCCTGACCCGAGGCGCCATCGGGCACCGGCAGCAGCACGGTGAACTCACGTGGATCACCCACGGCGTCTTCCCCGAGAATACGCAGGCGCAGCGAGCTGCCGTCCTCCACCCCATCGAGTGCCTGAGCCAGTTCCGCAGGCGGCACGTCCCGATAGGGATCGTGCAGCATGTCCATCCAGAAACCGGGGCGGAACAGGGTGAAGGCCACCAGCAGCAGCAATGCGCTTTCATACAAGCGGCTGCGCACCAGGAAGAACCCCTGAGTACCGGCGGCGAATATCAGCATCGCCACCGTTGCCACGATGAAGATGATCACGCCATGCCAGAAGTCGACGTCGATCAGCAGCAGGTCGGTGTTGAAGATGAACAGGAACGGCAGCGCGGCGGTACGCAGACTGTAGAAGAACGCCACCAAGCCGGTCTTGATCGGGTCGCCCTTGGACACCGCCGCCGCCGCGAACGAGGCCAGGCCCACTGGTGGCGTCACGTCGGCCATGATGCCGAAGTAGAAGACGAACAGGTGCACCGCGATCAGCGGCACGATCAGACCATTCTGCTGCCCCAGCGCCACTACCACCGGCGCCAGCAGGCTGGACACCACGATGTAGTTGGCGGTGGTCGGCAGGCCCATGCCAAGAATCAGGCTGAACACCGCCACCAGCAGCAACATCAGCAGCAGGTTGCCCATCGACAACAATTCGACCAGGTCGGCCAGCACCAGGCCCACGCCGGTCTGCGACACCGCACCGACGATGATGCCGGCCGCCGCCGTGGCGATACCGATACCGATCATGTTGCGTGCACCGGCGATCAGGCCTTCGCGCAGATCGACCACGCCATCGATGAAGGTGCCATGGTCATGACTGCCATCGCGGCGCATCCAGCTCAGCAGCGGGCGCTGGGTGAGCAGGATGATGATCAGCATCACGCTGCCCCAGAAGGCCGACAGGCCGGGAGACAGGCGCTCGATCATCAGGCACCAGACCAGCACCACCACCGGCAGCAGGAAGTGCAGACCGGACAGCAACACGGCGCGGGTCTGCGGCAGCTCTTCCAGCGGCGCATTGGGGTCTTCGGCAGGCAGCACCGGCACGCTGGCAGCGACCTTCAACAACGCCAGATAGACCACCGCGAGCAGGACACCGATCACCGGCAGGGCATACTCGCCGAGCGCCGGCTTGAGCCAACCGAGGCCGTAGTAGACCGCCAGCGACAGGCCGCTGATCAGCGCTGCACCGAAGGCAAAACCGGTCAGGCGACGCAGCCAGGGCTTGGGCTGATGCCCGCCGATGGGCTGCAGGCCGAGCTTGAGCGCCTCCAGGTGAACGATGTAAAGCAGCGCGATATAGGAAATCGCGGCTGGCAAGAAGGCGTGCTTGATGATCTCGACATAGGGCATGCCGATGTACTCGACCATCAGGAAGGCTGCTGCGCCCATCACCGGCGGCATGATCTGGCCGTTGACCGACGAAGCCACCTCGACCGCACCGGCCTTCTCCGACGAGAACCCGGTGCGCTTCATCATCGGAATGGTGAAGGTGCCGGTGGTCACCACGTTGGCGATCGACGAGCCGGAGATCATCCCGGTCAGGCCGGACGCCAGCACCGCCGCCTTGGCCGGGCCGCCACGGAAGTGGCCGAGCAGGCTGAATGCCAGCTGGATGAAGTAATGTCCGGCACCGGCCCGCTCGAGCAGCGCGCCGAACAGCACGAAGAGGAACACGAAGCTGGTGGATACGCCGAGAGCGATACCGAACACGCCTTCGGTGGTAATCCACTGGTGGTTGGCCAACGCAGTGAAGCTGACCCCACGGTGCGCGAGCAGGCCCGGCATGTAGGGACCGGCCAGGCTGTAGACGAGGAAGACCAGAGCGATGATCGCCAGGGGTGGGCCAAGCGCACGGCGCGTCGCTTCCAGCAGCAGAGGAATACCGATGCAGGCGGTAACCAGGTCACCCGTGGTCAGGCTGCCAGGGCGCAGGGCCAGCTGCTGGTAGAAGATGAACAGATAGGCGGCACTGGCAGCGGCGACCAGGCCCAGGGCGATATCCATCAACGGCACACGATCACGCGGCGAGCGCTTGAACGCCGGATAGGCGAGAAATGCCAGCAGCAGGGCAAAAGCCAGGTGAATGGCGCGGGTCTGGGTATCGTTGAGGACACCAAAGCCGAAGATGAACGGCAAAGGCGAGGCGATCCACAGCTGGAACAGCGACCAGAGCAAGGCAAGGCCGGTGATCACCTGAGCCATCAGGCCGACGGGCATACGCGCGCCGACATCCTGGGCGATCAGTTCCTCGGTGGAGAGTTGTTTTTCGGCCATAGGGGGGAACACCTACGTTGTCATTCTGATAAAACGGCGAGCCCCTCACTGACGGAGGGGCCCGGTTTCCTGACCCTGTTAGCGGGTCTCTAGGCACGCAGTTTACCTATACAAACTCAACTGCGCCCGTTTTAGCGCTCAGCCAGGTTATCTCCACCCGACCTAGAGCCAGCCTTTTTCCTTGTAGAAACGCAGCGCTCCTTCGTGCATCGGTGCCGTCAGTCCCGCACTGATCATGTCCTCGGCGCGCAGATCGGCAAACGCCGGATGCAAACGCTTGAAGCGTTCCAGGTTATCGAATACCGACTTGACCAGTTGATAGACGACCTCGGGATCGACCTTTGCCGAGGTGGCGAGTACGGCCTTGCCGCCAATCGACGCAATAGGCTCGGTGACCCCGGGGTAGAGGCCTGCTGGAATATCTGCCCGGGTGAAATAACTGGCCTCGGCCAGGAGTTTGTCGACACCCGGACCGCTGACCGGGATCAGGCGCGCATTGACCGTGGTCAGCGCTTCCTGGATGGCACCACTGGGATGGCCGACCACATAGGTGATGGCATCCAGATTGTTGTCCCCCAGCGCAGCGGCCATCTCTGCCGGTTTCAGCTCGGCCGCGAGCGCGAAGTCGGACTTGCTCCAGCCATTGGCCTGCATCACCTCATCGAAGGTATCGCGACTGCCCGAACCTGGCACCCCGATGTTCACCCGCTTGCCCTTGAGGTCCGCGAAGCGCTGGATGCCACTGTCGGCACGAGCGACCACGGTGAGGATCTCGCTCTGCAGCGAGAAGACCACGCGCAGGTCCTCGACAGCACCGTCCCTGTCGAAAGGCGCCTGTCCCGTCAGCGCCTTGTTCTGGTGATCGGACTGAATGAAGCCGAAGTCATAGTCACCGCCCTTGATCGAAGCGATGTTGCTGACGCTGCCCGCCGAGGAAGGTGCGTTGCACTTGATGCCATGCTCGGCACCACTGCGGTTGAGGAAACGGCAGATCGACTGACCTGCGGTGTAATAGACCCCGGTCTGCCCGCCCGTACCGATGGTCACGTAGCGCTCTTCGGCGACAAGAGGGCTGGCCAACAGGCTGCTACCCAGCACGCACGCCACCAGACCCATGATTCGATTTTGCTGCATATCAACGTCCTCGTATTTTTGTTTTTCGAACGGTAGATGGGCCGTCACCGCCGGCACCATCGATGGAGCCAATGCGGCAGTTACGCAGCCTTGCGCACCGCTGTCACCATGATCTCGACCCGTATATCGGCGCTGGCCAGACGCGCCTCGACCGTCGCACGTGCCGGCGCGCAGCCGACCGGCAGCCAGCGGCTCCAGGCATCGTTCATGGCGGCAAAATCCTTTTCGATGTCTTTCAGCCAGATCTGCGCGCTGAGCAGATGAGCACGATCCGACCCGGCCTCGGCCAGCAGGGCGTCGATCTTGTCCAGCACCTGGGCCGTCTGGCCCGAGACATCCTGGGTGCGGTCGGTCGGGACCTGGCCGGAAAGAAAGATCAGGTCGGAGAAAATCGTCGCGCCGGACAGGCGGTCGTTGGTCTGAATACGTTGCACGGACATGGCAAACTCCTGCTGTTATGAGTGTTCGGGGCTCTCAGGACGCCAACTGCATGCCATCGAGAGCGATCGCCGGTTGTTGCTGGCCTATCAGTTGAGTCAGTACCTCAGCGCTGCCACAGGCCAGGGTGAAGCCCAGGCTGCCATGGCCCACGTTCAGCCAGAGATTGTCGATACCACTGGCCCCCAACAGCGGCGTTCCCTCCGGCGTCGCGGGGCGCATTCCTGCCCAGGTTTCGGCAGCAGCGTAATCGCCCGCCCGAGGAAAGCTGGCCTGGGCAAGCTGCCGCAATGCTGCAAGCCGATCCGGGTCTGGCGTGGCATCCCAACTGCCGATATCGACCATGGCGGCAACCCGCAAGCGCTCGCCAAGGCGGGCGTAGACCACCTTGTTGTCGTAATCGGTGACGTTGGTCTCGGGCCCCGCAGCGCGGTCGGCCAACGGCAAGGTGAGGCTGTAGCCCTTGAGCGGGTAAATCGGCAGTCGCAACCCCAGCGGGCGGAGCAATGCCACACTGCCGACACCTGCAGCGACCACCACATGGTCGACCGCCAGCTCCTCGTCTTGCAGAGACACAGCCCTCACCCTGCCGCGCTCCAGGGGTATTGCGGTGACCCGCTGTCCGGCATGCAGGCGGAACGAGGGGTTGCCGCGCAGTTTGCGCAGCAACTGCCGGCAAAACTGATGACAATCGCCAACCTCGTCGCCAGCAGCGAAGATTCCACCCCGGAATCGTCCGGCCAATCCTTCCAGCGCGGGCTCCAGTGCAAGACACTGGTCGGCGTCGAGCAGGCGTTGATGTGCCGATTCCCCGACTGCACTGCGCGCCTTGTTCCAGCTCGCCGCGTTGCGGTAGATCACCAGCTTGCCATTGGCGCGCCAGGAAAAATCGTCCAGCGACTGATGCTCACGCCAGTCCTGCAATACCGACTGGCTGTACAACGCCAGGCGCAGGAGGTGCTGGCCATTGCGCTGGTTCACCGAGCGGCGGCAGGCCAGCAGGAAGCGCAGGCACCATTGCCACTGATGCGGGCTCAGGCTGGGGCGGAACCGCAGCGGGGCATTGCCCTGCAGCATCCAGGACAGCGCCTGCAGCGGCACGCCGGCATCGGCCAACGGCGAAACGTAGCGATAACTGAGCTGGCCGCCATTGGCGAAGCTGGTCTCCAGCGCCACTTCATCACGCTGCTCGATCAAATCGACCCGATAACCCTGGCGAACCAGGGCATAGGAGGTGGTCAGGCCTATCACGCCCCCACCGATAACCGCGACCCGCATCATCCATCTCCCACCTCTGAATGTGACTGAGGGTAGGGATGCGTGGAGCGACCGACCAATGAAAAGATAGTGGCAGCCCATAACCCCAGGTTATGCTCCGGCAGGTCTCGCGGGAACACGAACGGATCATGCGCCTACGTCATATCGAGCTGTTTCAGGCGGTCTTGCAAACCGGCAGCCTCACGGCTGCAGCTGAGTTGCTGCATATATCGCAGCCGGCCGCCAGCAAGATTCTCCAGCATGCGGAACAGCAGCTGGGCTTCGCACTGTTCAGCCGCGTGCGCGGCAAGCTGCTCCCCACCGCAGAAGCGCGAATCCTGCAGCAGCAGACCGAACGACTGTCCGCCGAACTCCAGGATCTGCGTCGGCTATCGGCCAGCTTGCGCCGTGGAGAAGAACGGGCATTGCGCCTCGTCTGCACCCCCACTCTGGCGCAGACCCTGCTTCACGATGCAGTGTGCGGCTGGCGCGCCGAGTTTCCACAGACCCGCTGCGCCCTCTCGACCCAGCACACCAGTGAAATCGTTCAGGCACTGTTGCTACGCGAAGCCGATCTCGGCCTGACGCTGCAGCGCGTCGAGCACCCGGATCTGCATACGGAAGTTCTGACCCAGGGAAGGATGATGGCCATCGCGCCGCCGGGTTGGTGGAGCGACGGCGCGTGCACGACACCGATACGCCTGCAGAGCATGGCCGGCCTGAGCCTGATTGGCCTGGACACGCGGGACGCGCTGGGCGGCCTGTTGCGTGGACACATCGAGGAGCTGGAGCCGCCTGCACGCATCGATATTTCGGTGCAGACCTACCAGTTGGCCCGCATGCTGGTGGCGGCAGGACAGGGGCTGGCCCTGGTCGATCCGTTTACTGCGCTGTCTGGCAACCTGGGCGACGTCCAGGCCCGCCCGCTGGAACCCAACATCCCGGTAACGCTGTACGTGCTGCGGCGTGTCGACGAAACGCCCTCTGCAGCTCAGCAGGCCCTGCTGAAGCGTCTGCAGAGCCTGGCGGTCGATCTGCTTGAAGAACAGGGCTGAGTCATGCCCCTGAAAACAGAAAACCGCGGCCGAGGCCGCGGTTTTCTGTCAGCCGAAAGCTGGCTTACAGCCAGCCGCGCTCCTTGTAGTAACGCGCGGCGCCCTCATGCAGCGGGGCAGTCAGACCGACCTTGATCATGTCGGCTTCCTTCAGGTCGGCAAACGCCGGGTGCAGGCGCTTGAAACGATCGATATTTTCAAACACCGACTTGACCAGTTGATAGACCACTTCCGGGTCGGCCTTGGCGCTGGTGGACAGCACGGCCTTGCCGCCAATGGACGGGGTCGGTTGATCGTTGCCCTTGTACAGACCGCCCGGGATATCGGCCTTGGTGTAGTAGGTCTTATCGGCCAGCAGCTTGTCGATCTCGGCGCCGGTCACCGGAACCAGAACGGCGTCGGTGGTGGTGGTGGCTTCCTGGATCGCGCCGTTGGGATGACCAACGAAGTAGGTCATGGCATCGATGTTGTTGTCACCCAGGGCGCTGGCCTGCTCGGCCGGCTTCAGCTCGGCAGCCAGGGCGAAGGCAGAACGATCCCAGCCTTTGACGGCCATGATCTCTTCCAGGGTGTCACGCTGACCGGAACCCGGGTTGCCAACGTTGACGCGCTTGCCCTTGAGGTCATCGAAGCTTTTGATGCTGGCATCACGACGGGCAAGGATGGTGAACACTTCGCTCTGCAGCGAGAACACCGCGCGGATGTCGCTCATCGCACCTTCAGCCTGGAACGGTGCAGCACCGTTGAGGGCCTTGAACTGGTGGTCGGACTGCATGATGCCGAAGTTGAATTCGCCGCTGCGAATGCCATTCACGTTGGCCACGCCGCCGCCACTGGCCGGCGCGTTGCACTTGATGCCGTGCTCAGCCGAGCCACGGTTGAGGAAGCGGCAGATGGACTGACCGGCCACGTAGTAGACGCCGGTCTGGCCGCCGGTGCCGATGGTGACGAATTTCTCTTCGGCCTGTGCCATGCCACTCAGGGCAGTACCCGCGAGCGCGGCGGACAGGACCCATGCCAAGGATTTGCCTTTCATGGGATATCTCCTTTTTCTGTTGTTTTGAGCGAGCGTGCCTTGTGAGCGACGTCCGGGTGGGAAGTCTAACCGCTTGCGGCGATTATGCACGCCTTGTCGAACAACCTGTCGTAACTCCTTGTGTGAGGCGCGGGCTATCGCCCACCCTCGGCATTGGGCAGAATCGGCCAATGTCGAACGTCCTTCACGAATCATCGCAGGCCTCGGTCAGCGCCAGTCTGACCCAGGCCGTGCTGCATGCAGCCAGCCGCCTCGGCCTTGATCGCCAGACTTTGCTCGATGCCTGCAAGTTGAGTGAGGAACAACTTGCCGACCCGGACGCACGTATTCCCTTCAGCGCCCAGCAAAGCCTCTGGCAGGCACTGGACACCCGTCTGCAGCACCCGGAGCCCGGCCTGTTGCTCGGACGCAACCTCACCCCCGGCCCATTCAGCGTGCTCAGCTACCTGCTGCAGAGCAGCGCCACTCTGGACGATGCGCTGAACGCGGCATTGCGCTATCAACGCCTCGGCGGCGAGGGCGGCGAACTGCATATCGAGACGCGCGACGACAGTCTGTTGCTGCTGTACCGCCCATTGCATCCGCAGCATCCGGCAACCCGCATTCGCGTACTGGCGATGATGGCCTGCTGGGTGCAGATGACCAGGCCGCTGCTCGACGACTTCCATCTGCTCGGCGCGCAATTTCGTCATGATGCACCAGACGACCTTGCGCCCTATCAGGATGTGTTCGCCTGCCCGCTGCAGTTCGCCAGCGACGACTACGCCATCGCCCTGCCCCGCACTTTGTGTCAGGTGCCCCTGATCCAGGCCAACCCGCCGCTGCAGCAACTGCTGCGCCAGCATGCCGAAACCCTGCTCGCCCGCCTGCCCAGTGCCAGCCTCGGTGCGCGGGTCATCGGCCTGCTCGGCGAGCAACTGGCGCACGGCGAGCCCGACCGCGCCGAACTGGCCCGCGCATTGAATGTCAGCGAACGCACCCTGCAACGCAGGCTGGCCGAAGAAGGCTGCAGCTATCAGCACCTGCTGACTGACACGCGCCGCCAGTTGGCCGAACAGCACCTGCGCGACGGACGCCTGCCTGCGGCGGAAATCGCCTTGCTGCTGGGCTACTCCGAGCCCAGCGTATTCTTCCGCGCATTCCGCCAATGGACCGGTCTGACCCCTGGCGAATACCGCGCCCAGCACGGCGCTGGCTGAATCGCAGACTCACACTGCGCAGCGCTCGCAACCATCATGGTCCCGCGTTCCGATCCGCCGATCAGCCAGCCCATCACCCCTATTGATGATGACTATGCCTGGGCCTGGCGTGCGCGACATGCAGCCGAGGCGTTAGAGTGGCCGGCCACGTAATGAGGAGACTCCCCATGAGCCGACTGGCCTCCGTCAAGCTCTCCACCCTCGACCTGGCGCCGATTCGTGACGATGGTGATGCCGCTCAGGCCCTGCACAATTCGCTGGCGCTGGCCCGCCACGTCGAGCGCCTCGGCTTCGAGCGTTTCTGGGTGGCCGAACACCACAACATGGACGGCATCGCCAGCTCCGCCACCTCAGTGCTGATCGGCTATCTGGCCGCTGGCACCTCGAAAATCCGCCTGGGCGCTGGCGGCGTGATGCTGCCCAACCATGCGCCGCTGGTGATTGCCGAACAGTTCGGCACCCTCGCCACGCTCTATCCCGGCCGTATCGAACTAGGCCTGGGCCGCGCACCCGGCGCCGATCAGTACACAGCCCATGCCCTGCGCCGCAGTCGCGATGGCAGCGCCGACGACTTCCCCAATGACGTCGAAGAACTGCAAGCCTACCTCGGTCCGCGTCAGGAAGGGCAGCGGGTGATCGCCATGCCCGGCGCGGGCACCAATGTGCCGATCTGGCTGCTCGGCTCCAGCCTGTTCAGCGCCCGGCTGGCCGGCATGAAGGGTTTGCCTTATGCGTTCGCCTCGCACTTCGCGCCGCGCTACATGCACGAGGCGATCCGCATCTACCGCAACCACTTCCGCCCCTCGGCGGTGCTGGACAAGCCCTACGTGATGCTTGGCGTACCGCTGCTGGCGGCCGACAACGACGAGCAGGCGCAGTACCTGGCCACCTCCGCGTTCCAGCGCATCCTTGCGCTGATCCGTGGCCAGAGCCTGGTGCAGCGCAAGCCGGTGCCCAGCATGGACGGTCTGTGGCTGCCGCACGAGCGCCAGGCCGTGGGCGAGTTCTTCGGCCTGGCCACCATCGGCGGGCCGCAGACGGTGCGCCAGCGCCTGGAACAGCTGCTGGAGCAGACCGAAGCGGACGAACTGATCTTCACCTGCGACATGTACGACTTCGCCGACCGCCTGCACGCTTTCGACATCCTTGCCGAGCTGCAACACGGCTGAACGCGAACTTGTACGCGTGACAGCCCTCTGAATCAGAACAGGCCGCCAGACCGGTGGCCCCGTTCATTCGATGGGAGACGCACATGAAGAAGACAGCTTCGGCCCACTGGCAAGGTGGCATCAAGGACGGCAAGGGCACCATTTCTACCGAAAGCGGCGTCCTCAAGGACTCGCCCTATGGTTTCAACACCCGCTTCGAAGGCAAGCCCGGCACCAACCCCGAGGAGCTGATCGGCGCTGCTCATGCCGGTTGCTTTTCCATGGCACTGTCCAAGGAGCTGGGCGACGCCGGCATGACCGCCGAGAGCATCGAGACCAAGGCGCACGTGACCCTGGACAAGGTGGAAAGCGGCTTCGAAATCAGTGCTGTGCATCTGACACTGCGCGCGAAGATCCCGGGCGCCGAACGCGCCGCCTTCGAGAAAGCCGTGGAAGCTGCCAAGACCGGCTGCCCGGTGTCCAAGGTACTGAACGCCACGATCACCCTGGAAGGCATACTCGAAGCCTGACCTGGCACCGGCGGCGCACCCGATCTCAGCGGAGTGCGCCGTGCGGGTCAGACCCGGCCTAGATGGCTGTCCCGCAGCGCAGCACCTCGCCACGCGCCAGCACATTGCGCTGCTCGTCATACAGCCAGGCCTGGGCTTTCATCAGCTGTTGGCGCGCCTCGATGCGATAGCGCTGACCTGCAACGAAGCCGTCATAACGCAAGCGAATCTCGCAGGTCATGCGCAACGGCTCGCCCTGCATGCCAATCGACCCGCCGCTACTTACCTCGAACTGGAAGCGTGTTTCCAGCTCATGCTGGCCGGGTGTCACCTGAAAGTAGCGGCCATCCGGCCAGCGCTTGTCATCCAGGCGGTCGGCCATCAGCAGGGTATCGGCGCTGGAATACAGCTCGACCCAGGCCTGCTGCGGGTCGGGCTTGGGCAGGGGTGAAGCACAGGCCCCGAGCATCAGCAGGGCGGGAGCGAGAAACAGGGCGCGCATGGCGACCTCCACGATAGGGTTCAGACACCAGCCTACATCGGGAGGCGGGCAAAACCGAGGCGAAACGGCGTATTCACACGCAGGGGGCTGGAGACAAGCAACGCGATCAGCTAGCGTGACGGCATGCCCAACGCCTCTGCTAAAGACCTGCTGCGCCGCTGCGCGGTTCCCCTGCTCGCCCTGCTGCTGGGCGGCTGCTCGACCCTCGACTACTACGCCCATCTTGGCCAGGGCCAATGGCAGCTGCTGCAGGCACGCCAGCCCGTCGAACGCCTGCTGCACGACCCTGCTACCGACCCCGAGCTGGTCAGTCGCCTGACGCTGAGCCAGCAGGCGCGGGACTTTGCCAGCGCCAGCCTGCAGTTGCCGGAGAACCGCAGCTATCGCCTGTACGCCGACCTGAAGCGCCCCTTCGTGGTGTGGAATGTGTTCGCCACGCCGGAGTTCTCCCTCGACCCCGAGCTGCATTGCTTCCCCATCGCCGGTTGCGTCGCCTACCGCGGCTACTATCAGCAGGGCCGTGCACGCGGTTCTGCTGCGCTCCTGCGCCAGCAGGGGCTGGACACCCATATCGGCGGCGTCGAGGCCTACTCCACCCTGGGCTGGTTCGACGACCCGCTGCTGAGCACCATGTTGCGCTGGAGCGACGAGCGCTTCATCGCGGTGATCTTCCATGAACTGGCGCACCAGCAGTACTACCTGCCGGGCGACACGGCCTTCAACGAATCCTTCGCCACCTTCGTCGAACGCGAGGGCCTGCGTCAGTGGCACGCGGCCCGTGGTGAAACGCCGCCAGCCAGCGACGAGCACCAGCACCAGCAATTCATCGAGCTGGTGCTGGCCAGCCGCGAGCGTTTGCGTACGCTCTACGCCAGCGGCCAGCCAGAGCAAGACATGCGCGCCGCCAAGCAGGCCGAATTCGAGCGCCTGCGCCACGACTACCGTGCGCTGCGTCAACGCGAATGGGGTGGCCAGGGGCGTTATGACGCCTGGATCGAGAGCCCGCTGAACAACGCCAAGCTGCTGCCCTTCGGCCTCTACGATCAATGGGTGCCGGCTTTCGCTGCACTGTTCACGCGGGAGGGAGGGGACTGGCGCGCGTTCCATGCCGCCGTGGCCGCGCTCGGTCGACTGCCGGAGGCGGATCGCCGGGCCGCGTTGCAAGGCCTGATGCAAAACCACTAGAACTGCAGGGCAAATTGCCAGTCCAACCTACTCAGGTTTCGCTCAACACCGGAGGTACAAGCGATGCAACGACTGATTACCACCCTGGCCCTGATGCTCGCTGCTGGTGGCGCGCTGGCCGCGCCCAAGCCCTGCGAAGAACTCAAGCAGGAAATCGAAGTGAAGATTCAGGCCAACAACGTACCGAGCTACACCCTGGAAATCGTGCCCAACGACGAGGTTGAGGATCAGAGCATGGTCGTCGGCAGCTGCGACGGCGGCACCAGAAAGATCATCTATCAGCGCAACGGCTGATACGCCTCTCGCTGCAGGAGCGAGCGTGCTCCTGCAGTCTTTCAGCAGCCGAACGCCCGGTGCATCTGCTCCAGCGTCTCGAAATGAAAGTCCGGCGCCTCGCCAAGCAACTCCTCACGACTACCGAAACCGTAACCGACCGCCACCGCCTGCAAACCGTTGCTGCGCGCGCCGATCAGATCGTGCTTGCGGTCGCCGATCATCAGCGCCGAACCAGGCGCCAGTCGTTCTGATTCCAGCAGATGCGCCAGCAGCTCCACCTTGTTGGTGCGAGTGCCATCCAGTTCGCTGCCGTAGATGCGTTTGAAGTGGCGGTCGAAGCCGAAGTGCCGGGCGATTTCCTCGGCGAACACCGTCGGTTTGCTGGTCGCGATATACAGCGTTCGCCCCTGCGCCACCAGCGCCTCGAGCAGAGTTTCCACGCCGTCGAACACACGGTTCTCATACAACCCGGTCACCCGGAAGCGCTCGCGGTAGTGGTTGACCGCCTGCCAGCCGGTGGCCTCATCCAGCGCATAAGTGGCCATGAAACACTGCAGCAAGGGCGGGCCGATGAAATGCTCCAGCGCAGCCAGGTCCGGCTCATCGATGCCCAGCTTGGCCAGCGCGTACTGCACCGAACGGGTGATGCCCTCGCGCGGGTCGGTCAGGGTGCCGTCGAGGTCGAAGAGGATGGTGGAGTGATGCATGGCGAGCGCCTGTTCGCAATCGAAACGGTCGCGAAGGATACCCGCCTTTGCTCGCTCGTTCACGCCTGAGCGTCTCGCGCGCGGTAACCCCAACGCAGCCCGAGACGGCTGAATGGCCAGAGCAGCGCCAGTTGCAGCAGACCGAAGCCCACCATCAGGGCGATTTCGCCGGCACCGCCGAACAGCACCAGCGCCACCAGGACAATCGCGCCGAGCAGCGCACTGCCCATCCACAACGCCAGGGTGATCAACACCGCCAACGCCAGGCGGCCGCCTCGGAAACCGCGCACCTGCTCCGGCAGCACCGAGCGCGCGGCGAAGAATGCCACCAGCAAGAACAATGCGCCCTGCACCAGGTTGACCGGCACCTCCCAGCCCGCCAGCATGTAGTCGTAGCTCATCCAACGCCACAATTGCGTGGCCAGACCCGCCAGTTGCAGGTACGCCACCGCCATGGCCAGGGCGAAACACCAGGCCAGCCTCACAGCCGAAACCTGCACATCACCGCCGACCGCCTCGGCCTTGTAACGGAACATATGCAGCAGCAGCCAGAGCAGCAGCAACACCTTCAGGCAGAAGCCCAGCAAACCGAACAACCACATGCCCAGCGCCATCGGCCATTGTCCCAGACCGTAGAAGTCCACCTGATCGTAGATCCACATGTAGAGGAAACCGGACAAGTAACCGAGCGCCCAGGCCAGCAACAGATAGATCAGGCCATAGCTGCCCAGTAACGCGGCAGGCTGACGATAGCTTGCCAGGTCGTGACGCTCCAGATAGGCCTGTGCCAACCAGTAGGTACCCAGCCCGGCCATCAGCAGATGGGTGATCCAGTACATCACCGCATACAGCAACCAGGCGCTGGAGCCGCTCACGCCATCGTTCATCAAGCCGCCGATCAGTGAAACCAGGATACCCATCAGGCTCGCCGCCAGCATCACGCCAGCCAGCTGCATGGGCAGCGCCGGTAGCTGGCGCAAGGCCGGGCCCGATAAAACTTGTGTGGGTTCGAATGGGTTTGGCTGAGTCATGGGCGATCCTTGTCTTGAACGATGTCCAGAGAAAGGCAGGAGGATACAGGCCAGGCAAATCAGGCAAAAGCACGACAGGCCCCATATGCGATACGCCTACCTTCTCCCCCTTGTCAGCCAAACCCTTTTCTCCCTGCGGATTTTCAAGCCTTGAAAATCAGGCACTTGCTGGGAGGCCAGCAAAAAGGGTCAAACAGCCGCTACACCAACCCAACCGTTGAGAAACAATGGCTTGCCCGCTATGGTCTCTACTTCACTGCCGTGTAGGCAGCTCAGAAATTTTGGCGCGTGCTCAGCTTGGCAAGCTCGGCCTTCACTGCCGTGTAGGCAGCTCAGAAAAAAACCTTCGAGTGGGACGAGCTCAAGGACTTCCTTCACTGCCGTGTAGGCAGCTCAGAAAATTAGAATGATCAGACTGGCAGGGCGAGCACGCTTCACTGCCGTGTAGGCAGCTCAGAAATGACGGCCCGGTCATGGCTGACCACCTGTTTACTTCACTGCCGTGTAGGCAGCTCAGAAAACATACAGATAGCCGTCGCGCACGTCGTCGAACTTCACTGCCGTGTAGGCAGCTCAGAAAAGAGGGCGCCCTGGTTGACGGTGGCGGCTTGGCTTCACTGCCGTGTAGGCAGCTCAGAAAGAGGACTGCATAGCCTACTCAGCCCTCAAGGCTCTTCACTGCCGTGTAAGCAGCTCAGAAATGAGTAACGATCGCCTGGCCGTGACCAAGCTCCTTCACTGCCGTGTAGGCAGCTCAGAAAAGCACAAGACCAAGCAGCGGCTGCGGCTCAGCCTTCACTGCCGTGTAGGCAGCTCAGAAATAGAAGTCAGCGGCTTCAGGGACGGCGATTACACTTCACTGCCGTGTAGGCAGCTCAGAAATGGCGGCCGGTGGGGTGCTCGCATGATCCCGTCTTCACTGCCGTGTAGGCAGCTCAGAAAGGTACTTCTCGAAAGAAGCCAACCGCAAGTAACTTCACTGCCGTGTAGGCAGCTCAGAAATTGGATACCGACTCCAGGCTGGTGCGCGTGGACTTCACTGCCGTGTAGGCAGCTCAGAAAAGGCGCTATCGAGCCAACGAGCCAGCTTGTTTCTTCACTGCCGTGTAGGCAGCTCAGAAAAGGAAGGGGAATGACTGCCAGCGCGCGCGAATCTTCACTGCCGTGTAGGCAGCTCAGAAATCGGTGCCCACAAATCCATTGGCAATGGCGATCTTCACTGCCGTGTAGGCAGCTCAGAAAAAGCGGCCGGCCTTCTCGCCGCCCTTGGGTGTTTTCACTGCCGTGTAGGCAGCCCAACACTTGGCACCTCCAATCAAAAGAGCTTAACTGCGGGCATTGCCTCAGGAGCTTTTCATGGACGACATCAGCCCCTCCGACCTCAAGACCATCCTCCATTCCAAACGTGCCAATCTCTACTACCTGCAGCACTGTCGGGTGCTGGTCAACGGTGGGCGGGTGGAGTACGTCACTGATGCAGGCAAGCAGTCGCTGTACTGGAATATCCCCATCGCCAACACCACCACTATCCTCCTAGGTACCGGCACCTCGATCACCCAGGCGGCCATGCGTGAGCTGGCCAAGGCCGGCGTGCTGGTGGGTTTCTGTGGCGGTGGCGGCACACCGCTGTTCTCGGCCAACGAGATGGACGTGGAAGTCGCCTGGTTTTCGCCGCAAAGCGAATACCGCCCTACCGAATACCTGCAGAATTGGGTGAAGTTCTGGTTCGATGACGGCAAGCGCCTGGAGGCGGCCAAAGCCTTTCAACTGGCGCGCCTGCAACGCATCCGCCAGGGCTGGCTGCATAGTCGGCCCTTGAAGGATGCCGGCTTCCAGGTCGATGCCACTGCCCTGGAGCATGCCCTCGATACCTCGCTGCGCGCTATCCAGGCAGCGCCGGACAACACCTTCCTGCTCACCGAAGAAGCCCGCCTGAGCAAACAACTGTTCGCCCTCGCCGCACGGGCCGTCAGCTATGGCGACTTCACCCGCGCCAAGAAGGGCAGCGGCGGTGACCCGGCCAACCGTTTTCTCGACCATGGCAATTACCTGGCCTACGGCCTGCCGCCAGCGCCACCTGGGTGCTCGGCATCCCTCATGGCCTGGCCGTGCTGCACGGCAAGACGCGGCGCGGCGGCCTGGTGTTCGACGTGGCCGATCTGGTCAAGGACGCGACCATCCTGCCGCAAGCTTTCATCAGCGCCATGCGCGGCGACGAGGAACAGGAGTTTCGCCAGGCCTGCATCGAAAACCTCACGCGTGGCGAGTCACTGGATTTCATGATCGACACCCTCAAGGCCGTGGCCGAGCAGGTCGGCGCATGAACGTATTGCTGATAGCCCAGTGCGACAAACGCGCGCTGGTGGAAAGCCGGCGCATCCTCGACCAGTTCGCCGAACGGCGCGGCGAGCGCACCTGGCAAACGCCGATCACCCAGGCCGGGCTGGACACCCTGCGCAAGCTGCTGAAAAAGACCGCCCGACGCAACACTGCTGTGGCCTGTCACTGGATACGCGGCAAGGACCACAGCGAGCTGCTGTGGATAGTCGGCGACGCCAGCCGTTTCAACGCCCAAGGCGCGGTACCGACCAACAGCACCCACCGCGACGTGCTGCGCAAGGACGACGAAAACGACTGGCACAGCGCCAAGGATCTTCGCCTGCTAAGCACCCTGGCCGCGCTGCTGCATGATCTGGGCAAAGCCAGCCTGGCCTTCCAGAACCGTCTCAAACCTGGCGCCCCCATGGAGCGCAACCTGTATCGCCACGAATGGACATCGCTGCGTCTGTTCCAGGCCTTTGTCGGCAACGATGACGACCCGACCTGGCTGGCGCGCCTGGCCAACCCCAGCGAGCAGGATGACGCCTCCTGGCTGAGCCGCCTGCAACGCGACGGCCTCGACCACGACTGCGACAAGCCCTTTCGTAACCTGCCACCGCTGGCCGCCGCCCTGGCCTGGCTGGTACTGACGCACCATCGTTTGCCCCTTATGCCCAGCGAGGACGCACGCCTGGGCAGCAAGATCCGCCACTTCCAGCTCGGCATGCTGAAGAACCTGCCAGGAGACATCGACGCTAGTTGGAACGAGCACTGCACCACTCAAGACAAGGCGCAGCTAGAACCTTACTGGCAGTTCCCCCATGGCCTGCCCGTGACCACCAAGCACTGGCGAGAACGCGCCAGCAAGCAGGCCCAACGCCTGCTGGCGCTGCTGCCACGCCGTCCGCAACGAGACTGGCTGGGCAGCCCCTACCTGATGCACCTGGCGCGCCTGAACCTGATGCTCGCCGACCACTACTACTCCAGCCTCACCGGTGCTGGCCGGGTGCAGGGCGAGGCCAACTACCCACTGTGGGCCAACACCGATCGCAAGAGCGGCAAGTTCAATCAGGGGCTGGATGAACACCTGTTGGGGGTCGAGGCCAATGCCGGGCTGATCGGCCATCGCCTGGCCGACTTCGAACGCAGCCTGCCAGGCCTGAACCGGCACAAGGGCTTGAAGAAACGCAGCGGCAGCGAGCGCTTTCGTTGGCAGGACAAGGCCTTCGACCTGGCCGCCGGCATGCGCGAACAAGCTGCCCGGCACGGTGCGTTCATCGTCAACATGGCATCCACCGGCTGCGGCAAGACCCTGGGCAATGCACGCATCATGTATGCCCTGAGCGACCCCGAGCGCGGCATGCGCTGCGCTTTCGCCCTGGGTTTGCGCAGCCTGACCCTGCAAACCGGGCGCGCCTTCCGCCAACGCCTTCGACTGGACGAGGATGACCTGGCCATTCGCGTCGGTGGTGCGGCCAACAGCACCTTGTTCGAGCACCAGCTGGCGCTTGCCGAACGCAGTGGCTCGGCCTCCAGCCAGGCACTGTTCGAGGACGACGGCCATGTGCGCTTCGACGGCAATGCGGACGCCCATCCGCTGCTCAACAAGGTGATCCACGAACCCCAGGTGCGCGCCCTGCTGATCGCGCCGGTACTGGTCTGCACCATCGACCACCTGACTCCGGCCACCGAAAGCCAGCGCGGCGGGCGACAGATAGCGCCCATGTTGCGCCTGATGAGCGGCGACCTAGTGCTCGACGAGCCGGACGACTTCGATATCGCCGACCTGCCTGCCCTGGCGCGCCTGGTGCATTGGGCCGGCCTGCTGGGCAGCCGCGTGCTGCTGTCCTCAGCCACCCTGCCGCCCGCCCTGATTCAGGGTCTGTTCGAGGCCTATCACGCCGGGCGTGTCGAGTATCAGCGCCACCGTGGCGAACGCCCTGGCGAGCTGCCGGCCATCGCCTGTGCCTGGGTCGATGAACAGCGACAAAGCCGCCTGGACTGTAGCGACAGCGCCAGTTTCAGCGCCGCCCACCTGGACTTTGCCCAGCGCCGCCACGCCTGGCTCGCGACGCAGCCCACGCGACGCCAGGCGCAACTGCTGCCCCTTCGCTTTGCCAGCCAACGCCCGGAGGAGATTCGCCAGGCTTTCGCCGAACAGATGCTGACCGCCGCCCGCAGCCTGCACGACACCAACGCCACAACCGACCCGCACAGCGGCAAGCGCGTAAGCTTCGGCCTGGTACGCATGGCCAATATCGAGCCCCTGTTCGACGTGGCGCTGGCCCTGTTTCGCCTGGGCGCCGCCGAAGGCACTCGCATCCACCTGTGCGTATACCACTCGCAGTTCCCGCTGCTGCTGCGCTCGGCCATCGAAAACCGCCTGGACACCGCCCTGCAACGTGAACAGCCGGAAGCGGTATTCGCCCTGCCGGAAATCCGCCAGCGCCTGCAGCGCCACGCCGAGCCGGATCAACTGTTCATCGTGCTGGGCTCGCCCGTAACCGAAGTGGGCCGCGACCATGATTACGACTGGGCGCTGGTCGAACCCTCGTCGATGCGCTCGCTGATCCAGTTGGCCGGGCGCGTACGGCGCCACCGCCCCGAGCCCTGGAGCACAACCAATGTGCAGATATTCGACAGCAACCTGCGCCATGCCGAACGGCGCGACCAGCCAGCCTTCTGCAAACCGGGTTTCGAGACGGAACACCCTTGGCGGCTTAGCAGTCATCGCCTGGACAAGCTGCTGGATGCTGAGCAGTACCAGCAGATTGACGCCCGCCCGCGCATTCTCGAGCGCCCCGCGCCACTGGATGCCAAGGGCAACCTGGTCGATCTGGAACACGCGCGCCTGCAAGGCTGGATGCTGCAGCCCGCCGCACTCGACCCGGCCACGCTGTCAGAGCGCGAACGGCGGCGGCAAAGCAGCCTGCCGCGTGAAATGAATGCCCATGACGGTTGGAGCCAGCCGCTGTTGCACCTCACGGCCCTGGCCCAGCAGCAACAACCATTCCGCCTCGACACCCAGCCAAGGGTCGAGCTGATCTTGCTGCCGGACGAAGACGATGAGGATTACCAGTTGCACCGCATCGACCCCGGCCAGCGCCGCTACGAGCAGATCTACGTGCCGGTGGAAAACAGCCTGCACCAGCGCATCACCGACAACGAACTAGCCGGCCCGCGCATCAGCCCATGGGGCACTACCGACTACCTCGACGCCCTGGCTGAACTGGCGCAGGAGCTGGACATGAGCCTGGAGGGCTGCGCCAAGCGCTTCGGCACCGTCAGCCTACCCGAGAGCGAACGAGGTTGGCGCTTTCACCCGGCGCTTGGGTTTGCCAAGCGCAGGTGAAGCGCCTGTGGTTCGGGGCGCGTAGCCGACGCTTTTTCATCCACCATTGAGCTGTCCGGCGAGTGACAGAGCCATGGTGGGCAAGCTGCGCGTTGCTCACCCTACGGCCTGCCTCGTTCGCGCTTATCACAGCGGAACGCGATTGAATTCGCGCCTACATCGTGCGTGGCGAGCCTAACTGTCGATCCGAAAGTCCGAATGCAGCGCCTGCCAGTGCTCACGCAATACGGCCTTGTGCGCTTCGTGCATGGGGCTGTCGCGCAGGGCTGCCGGCCATAGCGCACGAGCCTTATCGAGGGCGGCCTTGAGGTTGTAGAGAATCGGCGACTCCGGCAGGTCCGCGCGCTTGGCCCAGCGGCGGAAGTGCTCGAGCGATACCTCGTACCACTGCTTGGTCTGCGCCATGTTCAGCGCGTAGTGCTGCTCGGCAGGGATATAGGCCTTGGTGAAGAGGATGTCGTAGGCCGGCGACAGCACCGGGTTCACGCCATCGGGATAGAGAATGCTCCAGTTCTTCAGATGCGCGTCGCCGTTGCCCAACAGGATGTTGACCAGCAAGCGCACAGCCATCTGCACCACGTCGCGCTGGCCGCTGTAGGTGTTCTGATAGATCAGCCGGGCGATCTGTTCGTAACTGGCCTTCTGGTACTTGTCCGCCGCATAGGCGAACAGCACCTGGGCGAAGTCCTCGGCATGCACGCGCTTGCCCTCGGCCCGATCGAAGCGGCGGATGCCGTAGGCATAGCCTTCATCCGGCAGCTTGATCTGCGGCAGACGCTCGAGCTTGTCGAGTTCTACCAGACGGATTTCCGGTATATCCACGCCGGCTAATGCCGCCAGTTGCATGCTGGTGTACTCGTTGAGCGGTACATGGGCGTGCACCGTAGAGGGCGTTTTGATAATCCAGTCACCGGGTGCATTCGCATCCCCTAGCTGGTAACGGCCATCGCGCTGGTGCATGGAAAACTTCATCTGCACCCCCGCCAGGGAAAAATGCGCCACCCGGTCCACGGTATCCACCGCCACTCGGTCGAGCCGCCCACGGTCACCGAAGGCCGCATCCGGGATAGCCTCGGCAGCAACCGGCTCGGCGATTAGCGCACCGGGCAGGTCGCCACCCAGATGCACCAACAGCGGGAACTCGTTGTGCTCATGGACCTTCAAGCGCTGGGCCAGCAGTTGGCGCAGCGCGCCTTCGGGCAGCAGGTTGCTCAGCAGCGGGTGCAGTTGCATATTGGTCGCCACCGGGAAACTCTTGCCAGCACGGGCCGCGAAGGTGGCCGGGTTGGCCAGTGACAGGGTCAGCGCCGGGCGGTTGGCATCCTCAACAAACGACGGCGCCAGCGACAACACCGTACGGTTATGTGCATAGCCAGCCACGTAACCCACCAACTGCCCATGCAGCGTCAACCTGAGTGCCGAAACCTGCTCGCCGGCCATCAGTCGTCACCCAGATCTTGCCAGGGATCTTCGATGGTTTCCTTGACGCCCGCGCCAGGCGCAGGCGATGGCGAGCGGTCCATGGCGTAGTTCTGTTGTGCCTTGGCGGGGCCGGCCTCCAGCAGTTGCTCGACCTGACGCGCCAGCTCCTTGGGAATCAGCATCAGAGTGGCGTCCAGGCCTTCAGCGATCTTGTCCAGGGTAGCCAGGCTGGGGTTACCGTCTTTCTCGATCTTGCCGTACTGCTGGCGATTCAACCCCACCCGCAACGGCATATCCGTACCTTTCAGGCCAAGCTGCAGGCGTCGGCGTTTGATCTGGGTCAGCACTGTGCTGCGCATGGGCCTCCTCACTCGCTCTATCCAGAGTGCAGCAGATAAGGCTCTATTGGATAAAAAGAGCCTTTTATGCTGCAAATAAATCTACTTGAACCTTATGTGCTTCATTATTAAATGAAGCTTTTAAGCTTCACAAGCATTTATTTGCAGTATAAATGCTGCTTTTAAAAGCTAATGCAGCATAAAAAGCTCAATGACTTTGAGACAGACGAGCAGTCAAGATTAGTGGCAAAACAATGCTACTTTTCGTGTTGCCTCCCAGCACAAGGATTTGTTGCTATGAACGCCCCCTCTCCTTACCGACAAAGCGAAATCCGCAGTCTCATCCAAGGTTTTATCACCGAACGCCTGGCCACCAAGCTCGAAGGCCTGGCCGAAGACGACCCCAAACGCGCCACCCTGCTTGCCCAATACGTCCCGGACGTATGGTTGGAAGATGCCGCCCGCCGCGCCGGGCAGATCCAGGCGGTGACCCATACGCTCAAGGCGATTCACCCGGATGCCAAGGGCACCAACCTCTAGTGCCTGCCGAACAGCTTGCCGCAGCATGCGCTGGTCGGCAGCCATTGCCTGGGTGACGACTTTGCCGGCGATGTGGTGGGCAATGCCGCCGCGCTGGATGTCTACAAGCTGCTCAAGCTGGAGCACGACGGCCAGACACTGCTCGACCTGCTGTTGGCCGCAGATGCCGATGCCATTGCCGCGCTGCATACAGATGACGAGCAAGCCCGGAGCCTGGCTGCAGCCTTTACCGGCATCACCCGTGCGCGCGACGGCCTGGCCTCCCACACCCACGGCAAGCAGTTGTACTGGCTGGTAGGTGATAATCCGCGCAACGATGAGCACTACCACCTACTCGCCCCGCTGTATGCCAGCTCGCTGGCGCATCGGGTCTACCAGAGTATCCAGGCCGACCGCTTCGGCGAGCCGGCCAAGGAAGCGCGCCAGGCTCGCCGCGACAAGCAGTGGCACCTTGGTGTGATCCACGAGTACCCCGACCTGGCCATGCAGAAGCTCGGCGGCACCAAGCCGCAGAACATCTCTCAGCTCAACAGCGAGCGCCGTGGCGACAACTACCTGCTCGCCTCCCTGCCGCCCACTTGGCAGCCGCGTGACGTGCGCCTGCCGATCCGTACCCGTGACGGCTCTATCTTTCCTGCCTTCGGCCAGCGCCCGGCAGTGGCAGAACTGGTGCGCCACCTGCGCGATTTTCTGCTCAGTGGCCCGCCACCCAACGTGCATACCCGCAACAGCCGCGATGAACTGCTCACCGAGCTGATCGACGAGCTGCTGCTGTATGCAGCCGAACTCTGGGCCTTCGATCCGGGCTGGTCGGCCAAGCCCGAGTGCAACCTCAACCGCGCCGAGCAGCTGTGGCTGGATTTTCGCCGCGCCGAGCACGACGCCGTCTTCGCCAGCGAATGGCGACGCATGGAGTGGCTCACGGAAATTCGCGAGCGCTTCGCCAACTGGCTCAATGCGCGGTTGGTCAGCAAGCTCTCGGTCGGCGATGTAGAGAATAGCTACTGGGCCAAACAGGCTGACAGCAACGCCCTGTGGCTCGACCTCGACCGGCTGAACCAAGCCTGGGTCGATCAGTTCGAGCGCGAACAGCGCGACCTGGAGGCCGAACATGAGTGAACTGCCCGACTCCAACGGCCTGCTGATCGTCCCCCACCTGCGGGTGCAGAACGCCAATGCCATCTCCAGCCCGCTGACTTGGGGCTTCCCCGCCATGAGTGCTTTCATCGGCCTGATGCAAGCCCTCGAACGCAAGCTCGACGAGCGTTTCGCCCTGCAGTTCGACAGCATCGGGGTGGTCTGCCATAGCCATGACGCCCAGGTCACCGGGGGCTATCAACGCGCCTTCCGCCTGACCCGCAACCCGGTCAACGAGCGCGGCGAAACCGCCGCCATCGTCGAAGAGGGGCGTATCCACCTGGATATCACGCTGATCTTCGGCGTCAGCGGCTATAGCGAAGACGGCCAGCCAGACCCGGTGCAGGGCGACTGGCAAAAGCGCCGCACCATCGCCGCTGAAATCGCAAATCTGCTGGGCAGCATGCGTATCGCCGGCGGTAGCGTGTTCCTCGATCCGCAGCACCAGCCGCTACTGGAGCCTTTGGCACAAGGCGAGGAGCGCAGCAAGCAGTTCCGCCGCCTGCGTCGCCGCTGGCTGCCGGGCTTTGCCCTGGTCAGCCGCGACGACCTGCCACAGCCCCACCTGCAACATCTGCGTGACGACAACGCCAGCGCCGATCTACTCGATGCCTGGCTCGATCTTTCACGCCTGAACCTGCGCGCCCAGGAAGCCCGCCCGGCCAGCGAAAGCCAGCCTGCCAAAGTCGAATGGCGCGCCCAGCGCCTAGTGCCCAATGGCTGGCTGGTGCCGATCCCGGTCGGTTACGGCGCCCTCGGCCCACTGCAAACCGCCGGCAGCGTGGCCAACGTGCGGGACGGACAAACCCCGCTGCGTTTCGTTGAAAGTCTCTACTCCATCGGCCAATGGCTCAGCCCGCACCGGCTGCGCGATGTCGATGACCTGCTCTGGTACGCCAGCGCCGACCCCGAGGCCGGCCTGTACCGCTGCCACAACCTCTACAGCCAAACCATCTGCACTGATGACATGGAGTGACCATCATGACCACCGCCCCTCTGAAAACTGCTTCCGTCCTGGCCTTCGAGCGCAAGCTCGACCCTTCCGATGCACTGTTTCATGCCGGTGACTGGCAGACGCGTGATAACTGGCAGCCGCTCGCCGTGCGGGAAAAATCCGTGCGCGACACCATCTCCAACCGCCTCAAGGCCAAAGACCAGGATCCGGCCAAGCTCGACGCCGCCATTGAGAACCCCAACCTGCAGACCGTCGACGTCGCGGCCCTGTCGCATGACGCCGACACGCTACGCGTCAGCTTCACCCTGCGCGTGCTCGGCGGCGCCGGCACACCCTCGGCCTGCAACGATGCCGATTACCGACAGAAGCTGCTGGACACCGTGCAGAGCTATGTCGCCAGCCACGGCTTCGCTGAACTGGCACGTCGCTACGCACACAACCTGGCCAATGGCCGCTTCCTGTGGCGTAACCGTATCGGCGCCGAACAGGTGGAAGTGCAGATTGCTCACCTGATCGATGGCAAAGCGGCCAAGCAGTGGAGCTTCGATGCGCTGGGCCTGTCCCTGCGCAACTTCGACGCCAGCGGCCCGGCGGCCACGGCGCTGGACGAACTGGCCAAGCTGATCGCTGCCGGCCTGAGCGGCGAGCGTCACCTGCTGTTGGGCATCACCGCGTATGTGCGCATGGGTGCTGGCCAGGAAGTCTTCCCCTCGCAGGAGCTGATCCTCGACCGGGGCAAGGGCGACAAGAGCAAGACCCTGTACAGCGTCGACGGCGTCGCCGGCATGCACTCGCAAAAGCTCGGCAATGCCCTGCGCACCATCGACACCTGGTATCCGGACGCCGGCGAACTCGGCCCCATCGCCGTCGAACCCTACGGTTCGGTCACCACCGAAGGCCGCGCCTATCGCCAACCCAAGGCCAAGGCGGACTTCTACAACCTGCTGGACAACTGGCTGCTCAAGGACAAAGTGCCCAGCATCGGCGACCAGCACTTCGTCATGGCCACCCTGATTCGCGGTGGCGTATTCGGCGAGGCGGGCTAGCCATGGACCACTACCTCGACCTCAAGCTGCTGCCCGACCCGGAATTCCCGGCCACGCAGTTGATGAGCGCGCTGCTGGCCAAGCTGCACCGTGGCCTGCACGACCTGCGCCGCAGCGATGTGGGTATCAGCTTTCCGGATGTGGAAAGCGCCAGCCACGGCCTAGGCGCTCGCCTGCGCCTGCATGGCAGTGCCGAGGTGCTGGACAAACTGATGGCGCTGAACTGGCTCACCGGCATGCGCGACCACCTGCATTTGGGCGAACTGGCGCCGATCCCTGCGCCGGTGCGCTGGCGTTGCGTCAGCCGCGTGCAGGTGGACAGCAACCCGGAACGCGCCCGCCGCCGCCTGATCAAGCGTCACGGCATCAACGAGGCGGAGGCGCGCCAGCGCATCCCCGACAGCGCCGGCAAACGCTGCGACCTGCCTTATGCCACCTTGCGCAGCAACGGCAGCGGTCACAGCTTCCGCCTGTTTATCCGCCACGGCCCGCTGCTCGACACCCCCACTCCCGGCACCTTCGGCGCCTACGGCCTGAGCGCCCAGGCCAGCGTCCCCTGGTTCTGACCCTTTTTCCAGCCCAAAACGGAGCCCTCGCAAAATCAAGTACTTGCAAGCGGCTCCGGGAAAAGGGGTCTCAGCCACAAAACCAGCATGGTTCTTTAACAATCAATACGTTAGGGTTGCCGAGCTCTACTTCACTGCCGCGTAGGCAGCTCAGAAAAAGAGCTGATCGAAGAGCAACGCCAGCAGATCCTTCACTGCCGCGTAGGCAGCTCAGAAATCTATCGCATCGAGGAGGCAGAGGGCGCACTCCTTCACTGCCGCGTAGGCAGCTCAGAAAATTCATACGGCAAGGTTTGCGCCGCTGCCGAGCTTCACTGCCGCGTAGGCAGCTCAGAAATACATCAACCCGGGGCCAGATGCCCAGCTGACCTTCACTGCCGCGTAGGCAGCTCAGAAATCGGGCGAAGTGGTGATGGTGCTGAGTGCCACCTTCACTGCCGCGTAGGCAGCTCAGAAAGACAAGGTACAGCGAGAGGTGCGCAATTTTGCCTTCACTGCCGCGTAGGGAGCTCAGAAACGTAATCCGATCAACGACTCCCAGAGCGCCGACTTCACTGCCGCGTAGGCAGCTCAGAAATAGCGAATATGAAGCGCTAGACGGATCAATCACTTCACTGCCGCGTAAGCAGCTCAGAAGCACACCCCGGATTGGCAAGAAAGGGGGAGACCATTCACTGCCGCACAGGCAGCTTCAGACTCACTCACCCAACGCGCGAAACATTACATGGCAGTCCACCAGGCCATGCTGGGCGTGGCGGTAGGCCCTGGGCAGGGTGCCGACGATCTCGAAGCCGTGCTTCTGCCAGAGCGCCACGGCGACGGTGTTGGTCGCCACCACGCTGTTGAACTGCATGGCGCTGAAACCCAACTCGCGCGCCACCTCCAGCGAATGGACGCAGAGCCGGCTGGCGATGCCTCGGCCACGCGCAGCGGGGGCGGTCATGTAGCCGCAGTTACACACATGGTCGCCCGGCCCGGCGGCGTTGGCCTTGATGTAGTAGGTGCCGAGAATCTGCCCGTCCAGTTCGGCAACGAAGGTGGCGCGCGGCAGTTCCACCCAGAGTTTCCAGGCGCTGTCGCGGTCCATGTGCGGGTCGAACGCGTAGGTTTCCTGCGCCTGCACCACGCTTTCGATGATCGGCCAGACCTGATCGAAATCAGCCACATCAATGGGGCGGATATTCAGTTCACCACTCATTGGTCATAGCCTTCAGCCAGGTGCAGATCCTTGAGCTTCACGTAGTTGCCGGCCGTGTAGCTGAAGAAGTTGCGCTCCTTGTCGGTCAGCGGGCGCGCCTGTTTCACCGGGCTACCGACGTACAGGTAGCCGCTTTCCAGGCGCTTGCCAGGCGGCACCAGCGAGCCGGCACCGATGATCACCTCGTCCTCGACCACCGCGCCGTCCATGACGATGCTGCCCATGCCGACCAGAATGCGGTTGCCCAGGGTGCAGCCATGCAGAGTGACCTTGTGCCCGACCGTCACCTCGTCACCGATGATCAACGGGTAGCCATCCGGGTTGAACGGCCCGGCGTGGGTGATGTGCAGCACGCTGCCGTCCTGCACGCTGGTGCGCGCACCGATGCGGATGCGGTGCATGTCACCGCGGATCACGGTCATTGGCCAGACCGAGCTGTCCTCGCCCAGTTCGACATCGCCAATGACCACGGCAGAAGCGTCGACGAAGACGCGCTCACCGAGTTGCGGAGCATGCTGCTGGTATTTGCGAATCGCCACGATAGAAGCTCCTGAGCTGCGGGAAAGCTTGATTCTAATTAAGATGGCCCCCATGTCGGTTGCTATCGCGCCAGAATTATTGCCGCTCTGCGCCGCAACCCCACATTCCTTCGCCACAGGTGCCTCGTCGTGACCGCGAACAATCCCCTGCTGCAAGACTTCGACCTGCCGCCCTACTCGCAGATCAAACCGGAACACGTCGAGCCCGCCGTCGACCAGATCCTGGCGGACAGTCGCGCCGCCATCGCCAAGCTGCTCGAACAGCAGCAGGCCAACCCGAGCTGGGACGGCCTGGTGCTGGCGCTGGACGAGCTGGGCGCGCGCCTGGGCCGCGCCTGGAGCCCGGTGAGCCACCTCAACGCGGTATGCAACAGCGCCGAACTGCGCGCGGCCTACGAGGCCTGCCTGCCCAAGCTGTCGGAATACTGGACCGAAATGGGCCAGAACAAGCCGCTGTTCGAGGCTTATGACGCGCTGGCCAAGAGCCCGGCTGCGGCCGATTTCGACGTGGCGCAGAAGACCATCCTCGAACACGCTCTGCGTGACTTCCGTCTGTCCGGTATCGACCTGCCGGCCGAGCAGCAGAAGCGCTACGGCGAGATCCAGATGCGCCTGTCCGAGCTGACCAGCAAGTTCTCCAACCAGTTGCTCGACGCCACCCAGGCCTGGACCAAGCAGGTTACCGACGAAGCCGTGCTGAACGGCCTGACCGATTCGGCCAAGGCGCAGATGAAACAGGCCGCAGAGGCCAAGGGCCTGGACGGCTGGCTGATCACCCTGGAGTTCCCCAGCTACTACGCGGTAATGACCTACGCCGACGACCGCGCCCTGCGCGAAGAGGTGTACGCCGCCTACTGCACCCGCGCCTCCGACCAGGGGCCGAACGCCGGGCAGAACGACAACGGCCCGCTGATGAGTGAGATTCTCGACCTGCGCCAGGAGCTGGCGCGCCTGCTCGGTTTCGCCCACTACAGCGAACTGAGCCTGGCCAGCAAGATGGCCGACAGCACCGACCAGGTGCTGAGCTTCCTGCGCGACCTGGCAGTGCGCAGCAAGCCCTTCGCCGAGCAGGACCTGACCGAACTCAAGGCCTTCGCCGCCGAGCAGGGCCTGGATGACCTGCAGAGCTGGGACGTCGGCTACTACAGCGAGCGCCTGCGCCAGCAGCGCTACAGCATCTCCCAGGAGGAAGTGCGCGCCTGGTTCCCGGTGGACAAGGTGCTCACCGGCCTGTTCGCCATCGTGCAGAAGCTCTACGGCATCGAGATTCGCGAGCTGAAAGACTTCGACACCTGGCACCCGGACGTACGCCTGTTCGAGATTCAGGAGAACGGCCAGCATGTCGGGCGTTTCTTCTTCGACCTCTACGCCCGCGCCAACAAGCGTGGCGGTGCCTGGATGGACGGCGCCCGCGACAAGCGCCGCGACGCCCACGGCAAGCTGATCGCCCCGGTAGCCAACCTGGTGTGCAACTTCACCCCGCCGGTCGGCGGCAAGCCGGCGCTGCTGACCCATGACGAGGTCACCACCCTGTTCCACGAATTCGGCCACGGCCTGCACCACCTGCTGACCCGCGTCGAGCACGCCGGCGCCTCGGGCATCAACGGCGTGGCCTGGGATGCGGTCGAGTTGCCGAGCCAGTTCATGGAAAACTGGTGCTGGGAGCCGGAAGGCCTGGCGCTGATTTCCGGCCACTTTGAAACCGGCGAGGCGCTGCCACAGGCCATGCTGGACAAGATGCTGGCGGCGAAGAACTTCCAGTCCGGGCTGATGATGGTGCGCCAGCTGGAGTTTTCGCTGTTCGACTTCGAACTGCACGCCACTCACGGCGACGGCCGCAGCGTGCTGGACGTGATCGAGGCGATCCGCAGCGAGGTCTCGGTGCTACGCCCGCCGGCCTACAACCGCTTCGCCAATGGCTTCGCACACATCTTCGCCGGCGGCTATGCAGCCGGTTACTACAGCTACAAGTGGGCCGAAGTGCTCAGCGCCGATGCCTTCTCCAAGTTCGAGGAAGAAGGCGTGTTCAACGCCGATACCGGCCGCGCCTTCCGCGAAGCGATCCTGGCCCGTGGCGGCTCGCAGGCGCCGATGGTACTGTTCGTCGACTTCCGCGGCCGTGAGCCGAGCATCGACGCCCTGCTGCGTCACCTTGGTCTGAGCCAGGAGGCGGCATGAGCGATGCTCCTATAAACAGCACGCCGAAACGCTTCATAGCCGGCGCCGTGTGCCCGGCGTGCAGCGAAACCGACAGCATCAAGATGTGGAACGTCGACGGCGTGCCGCACCGCGAATGCGTCAAGTGCGGCTACGCCGACACCCTCGACGCACGCGGCAACTCGGTGCCCAAGGAGATCCCCACGCGGGTCAACGTCAGCGGCCTGAAGCCCAAGGCGGCCGACCCCAACGTGCAGGCCGTGCAGTTCTTCCCCAACCCGAAGCTGAAGAAGCCGAGCGAGTGACGCGTGGGTTAGCGGCGCCGCAGCGCGTAGCCCGGATGCAATCCGGGGCAGTGTGCCAAGCATTCCGCGGATTGCATCCGGGCTACGCAACGGCCGCTCGGTAGGTTAATCGCGGAAGAACTCCCCCGGTGTTGCGCCGAACTGGCGGCGAAAGGCGGCGATAAAGGCCGATAGCGAGTCGTAGCCGCAGGCCAGCGCCACGTCGGTGACGCGCTCGCCCTGCTCCAGCGGGGTCAGCGCATCGAGCAGGCGCTGGCGCTGACGCCACACGCGGAAACTCAGACCCGTCTCGCGCAGGAACAGCCGGCTCAGGGTCTTTTCCGAAACACCCAGGCGCTCGCCCCATTCGCCCAGGCCAAGCTGGCGCAGCGTCGCATCCTCAAGCCCCTGACAGACCTCGCGCAGCCGCGCATCCTGCGGCAGCGGCAACACCAACGCCACGTCTGGTGCAGCGCGCAGCTCGTCCAGCAGCACTGCCGCCAACCTGCCCGGCGCGCCCTGCTCGTCGTATTCGGCCGGCAACGCGCTGAAACCGCGAATCAGCTCGCGCAACAGCGGGCTGACCGCCAGCACCCGGCACTCGGCCGGCCCCCAGGGCACCGCACTGCCGTCGATGTACAGGCTGCGCATCTCGGTACGCGGCGAGCTGAATACCTGATGCTCGACACCCGCCGGCACCCACACCGCCCGCTGCGGCGGGGCGACGAAGCGGGCGCCAGCGGTCTGCACCTCGAGCACCCCGGCGATGGCGTAGGACAGCTGCACCCAGGGGTGGGTATGGCGGAAGGTCAGGGCCCGGTTGGTCAGTGATTCGGTGCGGCCATACAGCGGCCGAGGCAGTCTGGGCAGCTCGGGCAGGCTGCGATGCAGGGTGGTGGGATGTCTGTTTGGCGACACTTGCTGGCTCTTTAGCGTTAGCCGGAAATTTTCGACGACGATAGTCTGGCGCCCTCCTGTATCGCAAGCCCGAGATTCGCCATGTTCCTGCGCCGCCTGCTGCCCGACAATTTCACCCTGACCCTGCTTGCCGTGGTGCTCGCCGCCACGTTGCTGCCTGCCAGCGGCCAGATTGCGACGATCTTCGAGTGGATCACCAACCTGGCCATTGCCCTGCTGTTCTTCATGCACGGCGCCAAACTGTCGCGTCAGGCGATTCTCGCTGGCGCCGGGCACTGGCGCCTGCACCTGCTGGTGTTCGCCTGCACCTTCATCCTCTTCCCGCTGCTCGGCCTGGCGCTCAGACCAGCGCTTGAGCCGCTGTTGGGTAAAGAGCTGTACCTGGGCATGCTCTACCTGTGCGCCCTGCCGGCCACCGTGCAATCGGCCATCGCCTTCACCTCGCTGGCGCGCGGCAACATCCCGGCGGCTATCTGCAGCGCGGCGGCCTCCAGCCTACTCGGTATCTTCGTCACCCCGCTGCTGGTGGCCATGCTGATGGGCGTACAAGGCGACAACGGCTCGACCCTCGACGCCATCGGCAAGATCAGCCTGCAGTTGCTGCTGCCCTTCGTTCTCGGCCAGATCGCTCAGCGCTGGATCGGCGGCTGGGTCAACCAGAACAAGAGCTGGCTGAAATACGTCGACCAGAGTTCGATCCTGCTGGTGGTCTACACCGCCTTCAGCGCCGCAGTGATTGGCGGCCTGTGGCAGCAGGTGCCGCTGGTCACCCTGCTGACCGTGATAGCCGCCTGCTGCGTGCTGTTGGCCCTGGCCCTGGTGCTGACCCACCTGCTGGGCAAGTGGCTCGGTTTCAGCCTGGAAGACCGCATCACCATCCTCTTCTGCGGCTCGAAGAAGAGCCTGGCCACCGGTGTACCCATGGCCCAGGTACTGTTCGCCGGCAGCACCATCGGCGTACTGATCCTGCCGCTGATGCTCTTCCACCAGATCCAGCTGATGGTCTGCGCGGTGCTGGCGCAGCGTTATGCCAAGCGCGAGGAAGCGCCGCAAATAGCGACCGTTTGATCGACGCCGCGACAGAAGGGACTTGCTCGGGCTCCAGATAGCTGTATTTTTATACAGTATATTTTGGAGTCCGAGCATGTCCGTCAGCCTGCCGCCACGTGGCCGTGGTACCGCCAGCAATCCGCACAACCGCTATGCGCCGACCCGTTCGGAGCAGGAAGACGACGGCTGGTATCAGGACGAAACACCGCCAAGTCGCGCCACCGAAGTGCGCAAGGAGAAGGCGAAGACGGCGATCACCCGTAATAACTCGCCGGACGTCGGCTTCGACCGCTCGGTGAACCCCTACCGTGGCTGCGAGCACGGCTGCATCTATTGTTTCGCCCGGCCGACTCACGCCTACTGGGACATGTCACCCGGCATCGACTTCGAAACCCGCCTGATCGCCAAGACCAACCTGGCCGAGCGCCTCGAAGAGCAGTTGCAGAAGCCCGGCTACGTGCCGCAGCCCATCGCCCTGGGCATCAACACCGACGCCTACCAGCCCATCGAACGCGAACAGCGCCTGACCCGCCAGGCCCTGGAAATCCTGCTGCGCTACAAGCACCCGCTGCACATCATCACCAAGGGCTCGCTGATCCTGCGCGACCTCGACCTGCTCAGCGAGCTGGCCAGCCACAACCTGGTCAGCGTGGCCTTCAGCCTGACCACCCTGGATGACGACCTGAAACGCATCATGGAGCCGCGCACTGCCGCCCCAGCGGCGCGCCTGCGCGCGATGCGCACGCTGCACGAAGCGGGTGTGCCAGTCAGCGCCATCTGCGCGCCGATGATTCCGCAGATCAACGACATGGAGTTGGAGGCACTACTGGAAGCCGCCCGTGATGCCGGCGCCCGCTCGGCCGGTTATGTGCTGCTGCGCCTGCCGCTGGAGATCGCCGGATTGTTCGAGCAATGGCTGCAGGTGCACTTTCCGGATCGCGCCGCCCACGTCATGAGCCTGATTCGCCAGAGTCGTGGCGGTAAGCACTACGACAGCCGCTTCGGTAGCCGCATGCGCGGCGAAGGCCAGTTCGCCGACCTGCTGGAGCAGCGCTTTCGCCTGGCGCGGCGCAGGCTCGGCCTGGATCAGCGGGGTAGCGTGGTGCTGGACTGTTCGCAGTTCTGTCCGCCAGGTGCGCAATTGAGCCTGCTCTGACTTGGCAGCACGTCTCGATATGTTAAAACGTGGCAGAGTCCTTACGAAAAGTCTCCGGGCGAAGGCCAGGCGAAGCGTTTTTGAACGAAGCATCAGCGAGCGCAGGTTTTTTTCGTACAGCCCCTTCCCGAGGCATTGACCGACGACGACCATGACCCGCACATCCCGCGTAGCCGACCCCTCCTACGAACTGATGGACGACCATGAAGGCCACTCGCTGATCTACCGTCAGCACGGCTTTCCCTCGCCGCTGGTGCGCTGGCACTTCCACAAGGAATACGAGCTGCACCTGATCGTCGCCAGCTCCGGCAAGGTGTTCATCGGCGACTACATCGGCAATTTCTCCCCCTACACCCTGTTCCTCACCGGCCCTGGCCTGCCGCACAACTGGATCAGCCAGGTCGAGGAAGGCGAGGTGGTGGAAACTCGCGACATGCTGGTCAACTTCACCGATGAAGTGCTGGAGAGCGGTACCGCCGCGTTCGCCGAGCTCAAGACCCTGCAGCCCTTGCTGGCCCGCGCGCAGTTCGGCATCGAGTTCCGCGACCCGCAGTTGATACGCGAAGCCGGCGTGCTGATGGGCAAGATCGCCAGCAGCGGAGGCATTACCCGCCTGGGCCATTTCTTCATCCTCATGGAGCTGCTCGCCGGCAGCGAGGATTACCAGTTGCTCTCGGCCGTGACCTCGTCGGAGCTGGGCGACGAGCAGCACGTCGAGCGCATCAACCGGGCGGTGGACTACATCTTCCAGCACTACGCGCAGGGCATCAGCCAGGAGGAAGTCGCCGAGCACCTGAGCATGACCACCACCTACTTTTCGCGCTTCTTCAAGCAGGCCACCGGGCGCGGCTTCGTCGAATTCGTCAATCGCCTGCGGGTGAGCAAATCCTGCGAGCTGCTGAGCAAAAGCGACAAGCCAGTGACCGACGTGTGCTTCGAGTCCGGTTTCAGCAACATTTCCAACTTCAACCGCCGCTTCCAGCAGCTCAAGGGCATGACACCCTCGGGCTATCGCAGGCTCGCAGTGCAGCGCCTGACCGAGCAAAACCTGTACTGAATCGGCAGCCGTTCTCTACCCCGGCCTGAGCTAAACCCCTCATGCCAGAGAGCTCCATCCCGTAGCCAGCCGGTTTCTTGCCGCCCAGCCGGTGCAAAAAAGTATCGATCACTGTGCGTTCAAGGATTTGTTCGTGCAGGCCTGCGGGGGTGTAATCCGGCCCGAGCCAAACAAAAACAATAACGTTCTTCCGTAGCCGTAATGGCGCGGGAGAGGAGTTCACAAGCATGAACAACTCGATCAAAGCCCTCGTTGCAGCCTCTTGCCTGTCCCTCACCGTGATCGCCCAGGGCGCTGAAACCCTGACCATCGCCACGGTCAACAACAGCGACATGATCCGCATGCAGCGGCTCGCCAAGACCTTCGAAGAACAGAACCCCGACATCCGCCTGAAGTGGGTGGTGCTCGAGGAGAACGTGCTGCGCCAGCGCCTGACCACCGATATCGCCACCCAGGGCGGCCAGTTCGACGTGCTCACCATCGGCATGTACGAAGCGGCGCTGTGGGGCGAGAAAGGCTGGCTGGAGCCGATGACCGAGCTGCCGGCCGACTACGACCTCGACGATGTCTTCCCCTCGGTACGCGAGGGCCTCTCCGCCAAGGGCACGCTGTACGCCCTGCCGTTCTATGCCGAAGCCTCTATCACCTATTACCGCAAGGACCTGTTCGAGCAGGCCGGCCTGGAAATGCCCGAGCAGCCCACCTGGGAGCAGATGGCCGAGTTCGCCGGCAAGCTGCACCAGCCGGACAAGGGCCAGTACGGCCTGTGCCTGCGCGGCAAGGCCGGCTGGGGCGAGAACATGGCGCTGATCACCACCCTGGCCAATGCCCATGGTGCGCGCTGGTTCAACGAGCAGTGGCAGCCTGAATTCACCGGCAGCGAATGGAAGAACGCGCTCAACTTCTACGTCGACAACATGAAGAAGTACGGCCCGCCCGGCGCCTCCAGCAACGGTTTCAACGAGAACCTGGCGCTGTTCAACAGTGGCAAGTGCGCGTTGTGGGTCGATGCCAGCGTGGCCGGCTCCTTCGTCACCGACACCTCGCAGAGCAAGGTGGCCGACTCGGTAGGCTTCAGCTTCGCGCCGATCCAGGTCACCGACAAGGGCGCCTCCTGGCTGTACTCCTGGGCCCTGGCGATTCCCACCAGCTCCAAGGCCAAGGACGCCGCCAAGACCTTCAGTGCCTGGGCCACCTCCAAGGCCTATGCCGAGCTGGTCGCCGAGAAGGATGGCGTGGCCAACGTACCGCCAGGCACCCGCGCCTCGACCTACAGCGAGGCCTACATGCAGGCCGCACCGTTCGCCAAGGTCACCCTGGACTCGCTGAAGAAGCTCGACCCGGCCCACCCCAGCGCCAAGCCGGTGCCTTACGTGGGCATCCAGCTGGTGACCATCCCCGAGTTCCAGGCCATCGGCACCAGCGTCGGCAAGCTGTTCACCGCCGCGCTCACCGGGCAGATGCAACCGGAGCAGGCCCTGCAGGCTGCACAGCAGAGCACCGAGCGGGAAATGAAGCGCGCCGGGTATCCGAAGTAACACCACCAGGATCGCTCCCACGCTCTGCGTGGGAGCGCATGCGAGGGCGCTCCGCGTCCGCTGACTCGGTGTCACGGGGCGCAGAGCGCCCGAGGATGCATTCCAACGCGGAGCGTAGGACGTAGGGTGGACAACGCGAAGCTTGTCCACCGCTCCATGTCGCCAACGGTGGACAAAAAGAGCGTTGTCCACCCTACGTAACGCGCCATCCGCCATACCTCACCACCCATCCGCCCTCGGAGGCATGATGAATTCTCCGGCCATCGATACCCCCGCCGCGCAGGCCAGTACGCCGGTGGCGCGCAAGCCCCGACGTCTGGCCCCCGGCTGGTTTCTGGTCAGCCCTTCGGTGGCCCTGCTGCTGATCTGGATGATCGTGCCGCTGGGCATGACCGTCTATTTCTCGCTGATCCGCTACAACCTGCTGTACCCCGGCGAGAACGATTTCGTCGGCCTGGAGAACTTCGAATACTTCGTCACCGATGCCGCCTTTCTTTCCGGCGCCGGCAATACCGTGCTGCTGGTGGGCAGCGTGCTGCTGATCAGCGTGGTGTTCGGCGTGCTGATCTCCGCACTGCTCGAAGCCAGCGAGTTCTTCGGCCGGGGCATCGTGCGGGTGCTGCTGATCTCGCCGTTCTTCATCATGCCCACGGTCAGCGCGCTGCTGTGGAAGAACCTGATCTTCCACCCGGTTTCCGGGATTCTCGCCGCCATCTGGCAGTTCTTCGGCGCCCAACCGGTGGACTGGCTGGCGCACCACCCGCTGTTCTCGATCATCATGATCGTGTCCTGGCAGTGGCTGCCGTTCGCCATCCTGATCCTGATGACCGCCATGCAGTCGCTGGATCAGGAACAGAAGGAAGCCGCGCGCCTCGATGGCGCCGGCCCCATCGCCATCTTCTGGCACCTGACCCTGCCGCACCTGGCGCGGCCGATTGCCGTGGTGGTGATGATCGAGACCATCTTCCTGCTCTCGGTATTCGCCGAGATCTACACCACCACCAGCGGCGGCCCAGGTTACGAGTCGACCAACCTCGCCTACCTGATCTACACCCAGGCGCTACTGCAGTTCGACGTCGGCATGGCCTCGGCGGGCGGACTGATCGCGGTGGTGATCGCCAACATCGCCGCCATCGTGCTGATCCGCATGATCGGCAAGAACCTGACCGACAAGCAGTGAGGGCCCTGAGATGCTGACGCTGAAACAATCCCGTCGCCTGCAGAGCCTGATCATCGGTGCCCTGGCCTGGGCGATTGCCGCGGTGATCTTCTTCCCGATCTTCTGGATGGTGCTGACCAGCCTGAAGACCGAGATCGACGCCTTCGCCACGCCGCCGCAGTTCATCTTCACCCCGACGCTGGAGAACTACCTGCACATCAACGAGCGCAGCGACTACTTCGCCTTCGCCTGGAACTCGGTGCTGATCTCCGTCTCGGCGACGCTGCTGTGCATGCTCCTGGCCGTACCGGCCGCCTACTCCATGGCTTTCTTCGAAACGCGCCACACCAAGCGCACGCTGCTGTGGATGCTGTCGACCAAGATGCTGCCGCCGGTCGGCGTGCTGGTACCGATCTACCTGCTGGCCAAGCAGTTCGGCCTGCTCGATTCACGCCTGGCGCTGATCATCATCTACACCCTGATCAACCTGCCGATCATCGTGTGGATGGTGTACACCTACTTCAAGGACATCCCCGTGGACATCCTCGAAGCGGCGCGCCTGGATGGTGCCACCACCTGGCAGGAGATCGTCCGCGTGCTGCTGCCGATCGCTCGCGGCGGCCTGGCTTCGATCATGTTGCTGTCGCTGATCCTGTGCTGGAACGAAGCATTCTGGTCGCTCAACCTGACCAGCTCCGCCGCCGCCCCGCTGACTGCCCTGGTGGCCTCCTACTCCAGCCCCGAGGGCCTGTTCTGGGCCAAGCTCTCCGCCGTTTCGACCCTGGCCTGCGCGCCCATCCTGATCGTCGGCTGGATCAGCCAAAAACAACTGGTACGCGGCCTGTCCTTCGGCGCCGTGAAATAACGGGAGACTTTCCACATGGCTGATCTGAAAATCCGCAATCTGCAAAAAGGCTTCGACGGCACGGCGATCATCCAGGGCGTCGATCTGGACATCCGCGACCGCGAGTTCGTGGTCTTCGTCGGCCCCTCGGGCTGCGGTAAATCCACCCTGCTGCGCCTGATCGCCGGGCTCGAAGAGGTCAGCAGCGGCCATATCGAACTCGATGGCCAGGACATCACCGACATGGCCCCGGCACGCCGCGACCTGGCCATGGTGTTCCAGACCTACGCGCTGTACCCGCACATGACCGTGCGCAAGAACCTGTCCTTCGCCCTCGACCTGGCCCGGGTGGGCAAGCAGGAGGTCGAGGCCAAGGTCGCCAACGCGGCGCGCATCCTGCAGCTCGACGCGCTGCTCGAACGCAAGCCCAAGCAGCTCTCCGGTGGCCAGCGCCAGCGCGTGGCCATCGGCCGCGCCATCGTGCGCAACCCGAAGATCTTCCTGTTCGACGAGCCATTGTCCAACCTCGACGCCGCCCTGCGCGTACAGACCCGCCTGGAGCTGGCGCGGCTGCACAAGGACCTGCAGGCGACCATGATCTACGTGACCCACGATCAGGTCGAAGCCATGACCCTGGCCGACAAGGTGGTGGTGCTCAACGGCGGGCGCGTCGAGCAGGTCGGCTCGCCGCTGGAGCTGTATCACCACCCGGCCAACCTGTTCGTCGCCGGTTTTCTCGGCACACCGAAGATGGGCTTTCTGCGCGGCAACCTGAGCAGCGTCGCGGTCGACAGTTGCGACGTGCAACTGGAATGCGGCACGCACCTGACGCTGCCGCTGTCCCCCGCCGGCCTCAGCGTCGGCAGCAGCGTGACCCTGGGCGTGCGCCCGGAACACCTCAACGTGGTCAGCGCCGATGCCGGCCGCATGCAGGTGAGCGCCGACGTCAGCGAGCGCCTCGGTAGCGACACCTTCTGCCACGTGCGCTGCGCCTCGGGCGAGATGCTCACGGTGCGCGTACGCGGCGACTTCGCACCGCGTTATGGCGAGGCCCTGACGCTGGATTTCGACACGGCGCACTGCCACCTCTTCGACGCCGACGGCCAGGCCGTCGCCAAACCACTGCAGCAGGCCGCCTGACGCCGCGCCACCACGGGATGTTCCAGATGAAACTCAATCGCCAGCAGCTTTCCCGGCTCGGCGGCGCCGTCGCGCTGCCCGGCTACACCGCAGAGATGATCCGCACCGGCATCGCCCATTTCGGCGTCGGCGGCTTTCACCGCGCCCACCAGGCGGTCTACACCGACGCCCTGATGAACCAGGGCCTGGCGCTGGACTGGGGCATCTGCGGGGTCGGCGTGCGCAGTGAGGACCGCGCCATGCGCGATGCCCTGGCCAGCCAGGATTACCTCTACACCCTGGTCGAACTGGGCGACGAGCCGAACCTGCCGGTGCGGGTGATCGGCGCGATCACCGACATGCTGCTGGCCGAAGAGTCGCCGCAGGTACTGATCGACAAACTGGCCGACCCGGCGATTCGCATCGTCTCGCTGACCATCACCGAAGGTGGTTACTGCATCGACGACAGCACCGGCGAATTTCTCGCCGAACTGCCAGCCATTCAGCACGACCTGCGCCACCCGCAATCGCCGCAAAGCGTGTTCGGTTTTCTCTGCGCCGCCCTGGCCAAACGCCGCGCCGCCGGCATCCCGGCCTTCACCCTGATGTCCTGCGATAACCTGCCGCACAACGGCGATGTCACGCGCAAGGCGCTGCTGGCCTTCGCCCATCTGGCCAATCATGAGCTGGCCACCTGGATCGACCAGCACGTGAGCTTTCCCAACGCCATGGTCGACCGCATCACGCCGATGACCAGCGCCGCCCATCGCCAGCAACTGGCCGAGCAGCATGGCGTCGATGACGCCTGGCCGGTGGTCTGCGAGCCCTTCGTGCAATGGGTGCTGGAAGACAAGTTCGTCAGCGGCCGCCCGGCCTGGGAAGAGGTCGGCGTGCAATTCACCGACGACGTCACGCCCTACGAGGAGATGAAGATCAAGCTGCTCAATGGCAGCCACCTGGCGCTGACCTACCTGGGCTTTCTCAAGGGCTATCGCTTCGTTCACGAGGCAATGAACGACCCGCTGATGCGCCAGTACGTGCGCACCTTCATGGACCTCGACGTGACGCCGCAGCTGGCGCCAGTGCCGGGCATCGACCTAAGCACCTACAAGGACACGCTGATCGAGCGCTTCTCCAACCAGGCCATCGCCGACCAGCTGGAGCGGGTCTGCTCGGATGGCTCGTCGAAGTTTCCCAAGTTCATCGTTCCGACCCTCAACCGCCTGATCGAGGACGGTCGGCCGCTGGAGCGCGTGGCACTGGTGGTCGCAGCCTGGGCGCTGTACCTCAAGGGCGTCGACGAGAACGGCACGCGCTATCGCATTCCCGATCCGCGCGCCGCGTTCTGCCAGGCACTGGTGGCCGACGACGACAGGGTGTGTGAACGGGTACTGGGCGTCGAGGCGATCTTCGGCAACGCCATCGCGCAGTCGACGGCGTTCGTCGAAGCCTTCGAGCTGTGTTACGACAGCCTGCGCAAGCTCGGCGTGACGCGCACCCTGCAGACCCTGCTGGGCGATTGAACCATGTACCTCGGTATCGATTGCGGCACTCAGGGCACCAAAGCCCTGGTGCTGGACGCAGGCAGCGGCCAGGTGCTTGGCGCCGGCAGCGCCAGCCATACCCTGCAGAGCGGTGCCAACGGCCGCCGCGAGCAACAGCCGCAGCAATGGCTGGATGCCTTCGAGCAGGCGACCCGCCAGGCGCTGACAGCCGCCGGAATCAGCGGCGAGCGGATTCTCGGCATCGGCGTCTCCGGCCAGCAGCATGGTCTGGTGCTGCTCGACGAACAGGGCGCGGTGCTGCGCCCGGCCAAGCTCTGGTGCGACACCGAATCGACCCCGCAGAACCAGCGCCTGCTCGATCATCTCGGCGGCGAGGCCGGTTCGCTGCAGCGCCTGGGCGTGGCCATCGCGCCCGGTTACACGGTGTCCAAGCTACTCTGGACCCAGGAGCAGCACCCCGATGTCTTTGCTCGTATCGCGCATATCCTGCTGCCGCACGATTACCTCAACCACTGGCTCACCGGCCGTGCCTGCAGCGAGTACGGCGACGCTTCCGGCTCGGGTTATTTCAACGTGCGCACGCGCAGTTGGGACCGCGAGCTGCTGAATTTCATCGACCCCAGCGGGCGCCTTTGCAACGCGCTGCCAGAGCTGATCGAGTCGGATCAGCCAGCGGGCCGCCTCCGCCCGCAGATCGCCCGGCAACTGGGCCTGAACCCGGATGCCGTGGTGGCCAGCGGCGGTGGCGACAACATGATGGGCGCCATCGGCACCGGCAACATTCGCCCGGGCGCGATCACCATGAGCCTGGGCACCTCCGGCACCCTCTGCGCCTACAGCGACCAACCGACGGTCAGCCCGCATGCACAGGTGGCGACCTTCTGCTCATCAAGCGGCGGCTGGCTGCCATTGATCTGCACCATGAACCTGACCAGCGCCACCGGGCTGATCCAGCAATTGCTGGAACTGGACATCCAGACCTTCGGCGCGCTGGTCGGGCAATCACCCATCGGCGCCGAGGGCCTGCTGATGCTGCCGTTCTTCAATGGCGAACGGGTGCCGGCGCTGCCCCGCTCGCGCGCCAGCCTGCTGGGCATGGACAGCGACAATCTGACCCGCGCCAATCTGTGTCGGGCGGTGGTCGAGGGCACCAGTTTCAGCCTGCGCTACGGCCTCGACCTGCTGCGCGCCAGCGGCCTGCAGAGCCAGACCATCCGCCTGATCGGCGGCGCGGCGAAGAGTCCGGTATGGCGTCAGGTGATCGCCGACATCATGGGCACACCACTGGTCTGCCCGCAGCACACCGAAGCCGCCGCACTGGGCGCCGCGATCCAGGCCGCCTGGTGCCTGACGCCCGGAGCGGATCGCCAGGCGCAGCTGGCCGAACTGTGCGAGCGTTGCGTGCACCTCGATGCCAGCACGCGGACGCAGCCGGACCCGGCGCGCACGGCGCAGTACGAAATGGTCTATCAACGCTACCGCGAGCAGGTCCGCCGGCTCGCCGAGCGCACACCGGCGTGAGAACGCCTCAAGGGCACCTCCAAGAACCCAGGCGAGGCAGATAATGCAGATGAGATGAGGCTGTCAAAGCGGCTTTCGCAGGAGCTCGGGGCGAAGCCTCTCGAGTCCGCGCCGCCCAGATTCGCGGCGGGGCGCCGCTCCCACGAACGCCCCGCGTTGGCGCTCAACTGATTGGCATCAGGCGAAGCAGGTGGTTTTTAGAGGTACCCGTCAACCGATACGGAGAACAACATGTACCTGGTCTGTGGCGAAGCACTGTTCGATGTGTTCATCCAGAGCGACGGTGGGCGTGGCAATGAGCTGGCCTTCAAGGCCATCGCCGGTGGCTCGCCGTTCAACGTGGCGCTGGGCCTGCGCCGGATGGGCGCCGACTCGGCGCTGTTCACCGGGATTTCCTCGGACAGCCTCGGCCAGCGCCTGCGCCAGGTGCTGCGTGACGAAGGCGTGAGCGATGCCTACCTGATCGCCAGCGATGCGCCGACCACCCTGGCGATGGTCGGCCTGGACGCTGCCGGCTCACCGCAGTATTCCTTCCGTGGCGAAGGCTGTGCCGACCGCCAACTGCTCACCGAGCACCTGCCGACACTGGATGCGCAGGTGTGCGGCCTGCACGTCGGCTCCTTCTCTCTGGTGGTGGAGCCGGTGGCGAGCACGCTGCTGCAGCTGGTGCAACGCGAACACCGGCAGCGCCTGATCAGCCTCGATCCCAACGTGCGTCTCGGTCCGGCGCCGGATATCGCCCACTGGCGCGAGCGCGTCGAGACCTTCGCCGGCTACGCGCACCTGATCAAGGTCAGCGAAGAGGATCTGCAGCTGCTGTACCCCGAGCGCGACCCGCAGCAGGTAGCGGCGAGCTGGCTCAACCAGCGCTGCCAACTGGTGTTTCTCACCCACGGCAGCAAAGGCGCCAGCGTCCACTGCCGCCACGGGCACTGGTCGGCCCCGGCAGTGGAGGTGCACACCCGTGACACCGTCGGCGCTGGCGATACCTTCCAGGCCGCGCTGCTCAGTTACCTGGCCCGCCATGCGCTGGACACCCCCGAGGCGCTGGAAACGCTGAGCCGTGAGCAGATCAACGACATGCTGCGCCTGGCCATCGAGGCTGCTGCGCTGACCTGCTCGCGGGTGGGCCCCGACCTGCCCTACCTGCATGAGCTGGAGCGGCAGAGCGCGCGCTGACCGAGCCACCCCTCGCTGCCTCACCTGGCAGCGGCACAGGCTCCCTGTGCGCCGAGGCGAATGGCCCGAAACCGCCGGTTGTCGCTCAGCTCGCTGGAGGCGACACTTGGTGTGTGACTCGCACAGCGCAGCGACTGTCGTTCTAGCAGCGTATTTTCAGATAACCCAGAGGTTCAGGGCATGCCTTACAAACATCAGGTGATTCCGCTTCAGGTCCACGAGGGCAACGAAACCGCCGAGCAGGCGCTGCACAGCATCGTCGATGGCTTCAAGCGCTTTCGCAACGAGGTCTTCCCGCAGCAGGAAGAACTGTTCAAGAAGCTCGCCACCGCCCAGAACCCACGCGCCATGTTCATCACCTGCGCCGACTCGCGCGTGGTGCCGGAGCTGATCACCCAGAGCTCGCCTGGCGACCTGTTCGTCAACCGCAACGTCGGTAACGTGGTGCCGGCCTACGGGCAGATGATGGGCGGCGTCTCCACCGCCATCGAGTACGCGGTGATGGCCCTGGGCGTGCAACACATCGTCATCTGCGGCCACTCCGACTGCGGCGCGATGAAGGCGGTGCTCAACCCGGCCTCGCTGGAAAGCATGCCCACGGTAAAAGCCTGGCTACGTCATGCCGAGGTGGCGCGCAGCGTGGTGGCAGAGAACTGCAACTGCAGCGACGACAAGGAAGCCCTGAGCGTACTCACCGAAGAGAACGTGGTGGCGCAGCTCAACCACCTGTGTACTCACCCGTCGGTGGCGGCCAAACTGGCGCGCGGCCAACTGTTCATCCATGGCTGGGTGTATGACATCGAAACCAGCCAGATCAAGGCCTACGATGCAGAGTTGGGCAGCTTCCTGCCGCTCGACGGCGACAAGATTCCGATGGCGACGCCACGCGCGCGTTTTCCACAAAGCTGATACGCAGGCTCGCGGCTAAAGCCCCTCCCACGGTCACGGTGGGAGGGGCTTTAGCCGCGATGCTCCTCCCAGAGTTTCACGGCCCAGGCGGCTCCGTCCCCTGATGCGCCTTAGAACTTCTCCCCACGCAGCACTTGCACCTGCGCCAGGTAGCAGACCATGGCGAAGTGGTCGTAGTAGCGCGCCTGCAGATGCTCGGCGATGCGCTCGGCCAATTCGCGGTTGCAGATGATTTCCAGACGGATGTTGCCCTCGGTGTCCCAGCCGGCGCTGCGCACGCCGCGGTGTCCACGGCCACGTGCGTCGGAAATGGTCCAGCCGGGTGCGCCGAGCGCTTCCAGATCGGCCAGCAGACGCTTCTCCAGCGCCGCCTCGCAGATCACGGTGAGCAGGGTGCGGCTATGTGCGTTCATCTCAGAACCCCCAGGCGATCAGTCGTTCGGCCAGCGCCAGGTACAGCGGAATGCCGATCAGGATATTGAATGGGAAGGTGATGCCCAGCGAGGCGGTCAGCGACAGCGACGGGTTGGCCTCGGGCAAGGCCAGGCGCATCGCCGCCGGCACCGCGATATAGGACGCCGAGGCCGCGAGCGTGGCCAGCACCGCCGTGCCACCCAGGCTCAGGCCCATGAAGCGCGCCAGCAAGGCGCCGATCAACGCACCGAGCAGCGGCATCAACAGGGCGAAGGCCGCCAGGCGCACACCGAACTGCTTCAGCGCACCGAGCTGGCCGGAGGCGATCAGGCCCATCTCCAGCAGGAAGAACGCCAGCACCGGCTTGAACATGCTGGTGTACAGCGGTTCCAGCGGCTTGATCGCCTCCTTGCCGGCGATCGCGCCGATCACCAGACCGCCGAGCAGCAGCATGATGCTCTTGCCGAGGAAGATCTCGCGGCCCAGTTCGCCCCAGTGCGTGTCGCGCGAAATGCCCTTGGCCAGGACGATACCGACCAGGATCGCCGGAATCTCCAGGATCGCCACGAACAGCGGCATGTAGCTCTCGAATTCGATGCCCTTGGCCAGCATGTAGGCCACCACCACGGCGAAGGTACCGGCGCTGACCGAACCGTAGTGCGCCGCCACCGCCGCCGCATTGACGCGGTCGAAGCGCAGGCCGCGCAACAGGACAAACGCCAGGATCGGCAGCAGCACGCCGAGCGCCAGTACCAGCGCCGACTGACCGAGCAGCTGCAGGCTGGCCTGCTGCGCCAGCTCCACACCACCGTGCAGCCCGATGGCCAGCAAGAGAATGATCGACAGCGTCTCGTACAGCGCCGCCGGCAGCTTCAGCTCACTCTTGAGCAGGCCGGCGACCAGGCCGAAGACGAAAAACAGCACCACCGGATCCAAAGCCACTTCAGCTCACCTCCCCAGCCTCACAGGGTGCGCTGCGCGCACCAGTCACTCTATTCACCACCCGCCTCGGTGCGCACCGCGCACCCCACCCGGACGGCCACGTACATGCAAAGGAAAGGGCCATGCCCCGGCACAGGGCGGTGCTGATCGCCCTGCTTTGCCTCGCCACGAAGGCGAAGCGCCGGGGCATGGCCGGAAAGCTTAGCCGGCATGCCCGGATGCCCCTGCGCTGGCGAGTCGCACAAACGCCGTTAGCGTTTTGCGCGGGGCCACCGAGGGGTGAAGCACATGGATGTGCCGTGCAAAAAAAGGGAGCCTCGCGGCCCCCGGGACAAACCTGCGCCGTGGCGCTGAATAAAAAAGGAGCCCGGGTTACGCCCCGTCAAACTTGCCCATCCAACAGGCCGGGCTCCATAGAGGTTAACCTTCGATTTCCACCAGTACTTCGCCCGGATTGACGCGGTCGCCCTTGGCCACGTGAACGGCCTTGACGGTACCGGCAATCGGCGCCTGCACTTCGGTTTCCATCTTCATTGCTTCGGTGATCAGCACCGCCTGCCCGGCCTTGACCGTGTCACCTTCCTTGACCAGCACATCGACGATGTTGCCCGGCATGGTGGTGGACACGTCGCCCGGTGCACCGGCCTGCTTGCGCTTGCCAGCGGCGCCTGCGACGTATTCATTGAGCGCCTCGAACACCACTTCTTCCGGCATGCCGTCGATGGACAGGTAGAAGTGGCGCTTGCCGTCGCCCTTGACGCCGACACCGGTGATATCCACGCGGTAGCTTTCACCGTGCACGTCGACCACGAACTCGGTCGGCACGCCCTCGCCACCGGCCGGCGCGGCCTTGCCCGGGCCATTTGGCACGGGCAGCAACTCTTCCGGCTTGAGGGTGCCGGCCGCGCGCTCCTCGAGGAACTTGCGCCCGATATCGGGGAACATGGCGAAGGTCAGCACGTCCTCTTCGGACTTGGCCAGGCTGCCGATCTCTTCACGCAGGCGCGCCAGCTCGGGCTTGAGCAGGTCGGCCGGGCGTACGTCGATCACTTCTTCGCTGCCGATGGCCTGCTTGCGCAGTTGCTCGTCGACCTTGCCCGGCGCCTTGCCGTAGCGGCCTTGCAGGTACAGCTTCACCTCGTTGGTGATGGTCTTGTAGCGCTCGCCGGCCAGCACGTTGAAGAACGCCTGGGTACCGACGATCTGCGAGGTCGGCGTCACCAGCGGTGGGAAGCCGAGGTCGGCACGCACGCGCGGGATCTCTTCCAGCACTTCGTTCATGCGGTTCAGCGCGCCCTGCTCCTTGAGCTGGTTGGCCAGGTTGGAAATCATCCCGCCCGGTACCTGATTGACCTGCACGCGGGTATCGACGCCGGTGAACTCGCTCTCGAACTGGTGGTACTTCTTGCGCACGGCGTGGAAGTACATGCCGATTTCCTGGATCAGCTCCAGGTCGAGACCAGTGTCGAACTCGCTGCCCTTGAGCGCGGCGACCATCGACTCGGTACCCGGATGGCTGGTACCCCAGGCCAGACTGGAGATGGCGGTGTCGATGTGATCGGCACCCGCTTCGATGGCCTTGAGCTGGCACATCGAACCGAGACCGGCGGTGTCGTGGCTGTGGATGAATACCGGCAGGTCGACTTCGCTCTTCAGTGCCTTGACCAGCGCAAAGGTGGCGTAAGGCGTGAGCAGGCCGGCCATGTCCTTGATCGCGATGGAGTCGATACCCATCGCCTGCATGGCCTTGGCCTGGGCGACGAATGCCTCGGTGGTGTGCACCGGGCTGGTGGTGTAGGCGATGGTGCCCTGGGCGTGCTTGCCGGCAGCCTTCACCGCCTCGATGGCCACGCGCAGGTTACGCACGTCGTTCATCGCGTCGAAAATGCGGAACACGTCGATGCCATTGACCGCCGCCTTGGCCACGAACGCCTTGACCACATCATCGCTGTAGTGGCGGTAGCCGAGCAGGTTCTGCCCGCGCAGAAGCATCTGCAGGCGGGTGTTGGGCAGCGCCGCCTTGAGCTGGCGCAGGCGCTCCCACGGGTCTTCCTTGAGGAAACGCACGCACGCGTCGAAGGTGGCGCCACCCCAGACTTCCAGCGACCAGTAGCCGACGCGGTCGAGCTTGTCGCAGATCGGCAGCATGTCTTCGGTGCGCATGCGCGTGGCCAGCAGCGACTGGTGGGCATCGCGCAGGACGGTATCGGTAACGGTGATCTTCTTGCTCATGATGTCCCCTACAGGCCCGCGTGGGCAGCGATGGCGGTGGCGATGGCGATGGCCAGGTGCGACGGGTTGCGCTTGATCGAGTACTGGGTGAGTTCCGGGTGGCTTTCGACGAAGCTGGTGTTGAACTGGCCGCTACGGAATTCCGGATTACGCAGGATTTCCTGGTAATAGGGCGCGGTGGTGCGCACGCCCTGCACGCGCATGTCGTCCAGTGCGCGCAGGCCACGGTCCATCGCCTCTTCCCAGGTCAGCGCCCAGACGATCAGCTTCAGGCACATCGAGTCGTAATAGGGCGGAATGGTGTAGCCGGTGTAGATCGCCGTGTCGGTGCGCACGCCGGGGCCGCCGGGCGCGTAGTAACGGGTGATCTTGCCGAACGAGGGCAGGAAGTTGTTCTTCGGGTCCTCGGCATTGATGCGGAACTGCAGGGCATAACCGCGGTGGATGATGTCTTCCTGCTTGACCGACAGTGGCAGGCCGCTGGCGATGCGGATCTGCTCGCGAACGATGTCGATGCCGGTGATTTCCTCGGTGATGGTGTGCTCCACCTGCACCCGGGTGTTCATTTCCATGAAGTACACCTCGCCTTCGGCGAGCAGGAACTCCACGGTACCGGCGTTCTCGTAACCCACGGCCTGCGCGGCACGCACGGCCAGGTCGCCGATATAGGCACGCTGCTCGGGGGTGAGCTGCGGGCTGGGGGCGATCTCGATGAGTTTCTGGTTGCGGCGCTGGATCGAGCAGTCACGCTCGTACAGGTGCACGGTATTGCCAAAGCTGTCGGCGAGGATCTGCGCTTCGATGTGCTTCGGATTGACGATGCATTTTTCCAGGAACACTTCCGCGCTGCCGAAGGCCTTGGTCGCCTCGGAGATCACTCGCGGGTAGGCCTGCTCCAGTTCCTCGCGACTGTTGCAGCGACGGATGCCGCGACCGCCACCACCGGAGGTGGCCTTGAGCATCACCGGGTAACCGATGCGCTCGGCCTCGCGCAGCGCCTCGGTCAGGTCGGCGACGTTGCCTTCGGTACCGGGGGTGACCGGTACACCGGCCTTGATCATGCTGCGGCGCGCTTCGGTCTTGTCGCCCATGCGGCGGATGACTTCCGCGCTCGGGCCTATGAATTTGATCCCACGTTCGGCACAGATCTCTGCAAGTTCGGCATTTTCGGAAAGAAAGCCGTAGCCGGGATGCAGCGCATCGCAACCGGTTTCCACGGCCAGATTGACCAGCTTGCGCGGGTTCAGATAGCCGGCCAGCGGATCTTCGCCAATGCTGTGCGCCTCGTCGGCACGCTTGACGTGCAGGGCATGACGGTCCGCGTCGGAGTAGATCGCTACCGAGCGGATGCCCATCTCGGCGCAGGCCCGCACGATGCGGACGGCAATCTCACCACGGTTGGCGATCAGTATTTTTCTTATCACGATCCAATCCTCAGCGCAGAGCTGCAAGGGCCGCCGCAACAGTTGGTTGCAAACGTGGTGAAACCCTATCCGGCTATACGAATTAACAAAAATGAATAATTATTTGATCGTGCATAAGTAATTACTTATGCATTGATCGAACGAGGACGAAACCGTGCGTAAAACCCTGCTGCGCATGACCTTGCGCCAGCTCCAGGTGTTCCGTGCCGTGTGCGAACACGGCTCCTACAGCCGCGCCGCCGAGGAAATGTCACTGACCCAGCCCGCCGTCAGCCTGCAGATTCGCCAGCTGGAGGAGCTGGTGGGCCAGCCGTTGTTCGAGTACGTCGGCAAGAAGCTCTACCTGACCGAAGCCGCCGAGGCACTCAAACGCGCCAGCAGCGATATCTTCGGCCGCCTGGAAAGCCTGGACATGCAGCTGTCCGACCTGCAGGGCTCGCTGCAGGGTCAGCTCAACCTGTGCGTGGAATCCAGCGCGAAATACTTCATTCCCCACCTTTTCGCCGAATTTCGCCGTCAATACCCGGAAGTCAGCCTGAATCTCACGGTGGTCAATCACGCGCTGGTGGTGCGTCGCCTGACCCAGAGCCGCGACGACCTGATGATCATGAGCCAGGTGCCGCAGGACCTGGCGCTGGACTTCATGCCCTTCCTCGAGAATCCGATCATTGCCGTGGCGCCACCGGATCACCCCCTGTGCGAGGCGGACAGCCTGCAGTTGCACGACCTCACGCCCTACCCGCTGCTGATTCGCGAAAGCGGCTCGGGTACCCGCCGCGCCTGCGAGGAGTACTGCCACCAGAAACGCGCGCACTTCCCGAATACCCTGGAAATCGGTTCGCTGGAATCGCAGCGCGAGGCGGTGCTGGCCGGACTCGGCATCGCCCTGCTACCGCGCCATGCCGTGCGCCTGGAATTGCAGCATGGCCTGCTGCGTGAACTGCCGGTGGCCGAGCTGCCACTGCAGCGCAGCTGGTGCGTGGTGAATATCCGTGGCCGGCGCCTGTCGCCGGTGGCGCAGGCCTTCGTCGATTTCATCCGCACCGAACGCGCGCAAATCGTCAAACTGGCCGAACGCTTCCAGCCCAGCCACGCAGGATCGGGCAAGAATCTCGCAGGATCGGCCTAACCCTTCTTAACTGGCATACGGGACATTGGCAGCCTGGGATCGCTCCACCAAAACCTGCCTGGGAGAAATCAATGCTGTCGGGAATCAGCGCCCTGCTCGGCGCTCTTCGCGTGCTCGAGCGCGACAACGGCCAGGCCGTGCTCGCCACCGTGGTCAAGGTCGAAGGCTCGGCCTATCGCCGCCCCGGCGCGCGCATGCTGATCCCGCTCTACGGCGGCACCGTGGGCACCATCAGCGGCGGCTGCCTGGAGTCCGAAGTGGCGAAGAAGGCCTGGTGGCTGACCGATGGCGGCGAAGCCGTGATCCGTCGCTACAGCACCGCCACCCAGGACGACGATGACGATCAGGACGCCGCACTGACCTTCGGCCTCGGCTGCAACGGCACCGTGCACGTGCTGCTCGAGCGCCACAGCGCGGACAAGCCGCTGGCGGTGCTCGAACTACTGCGCCAGGTGCGTGAGAGCGGCCAGGCGGGGGCGGTCGCCACGGTGATCTGCAGTTATCGCAACGCCCGCGTGCGTGTGGGTGAGCGCCTGTTGCTGCATCCATCGCTCAGCGACAATGGCCGCCTGCTCGATCCCGCGCTCGACGCCGAGGTGCGCGCCGACCTGCAGCGAACGCTGGCCACGGGCCGATCGTCACTGCGCAACTACCGCGATGAGCGTGGCGAGATCGAGGTGTTCTGCGAGTACCTGGCGCCGCAACGGCGCCTGGTGATCTTCGGCGCGGGCCATGACGCACAGCCGCTGACGCATATGGCCAAGCTGCTGGACTGGCACGTCACCGTGGTCGATGGCCGCGCCCATTTCGCCCGCGCCGAGCGCTTTCCCGACGCCGATGCCGTACGGCAGGTCGATGCCCGGCCGCCCTACGATCTGCACAGGCTCACCGACGGCGCCATGGTGGCGATCATGAGCCACAGCTACAGCCAGGATCGCCATTGGCTGGGCAGCGTGCTCCAGGGCGCACCGGCTTACATCGGCCAATTGGGGCCGCGCGACCGTACCGAACGCCTGCTGGACGAGATTCGCCAGCACAGCACGCACCTGCCGGCGCTGGAACGTCTGCACTATCCCATCGGCCTGGATATCGGCGGCGATACGCCGGAAAGCGTGGCCATGGCGATTCTCGCCGAGATGACCGCCGCGCTGAACGAGCGTACCGGGGGCATGCTCAAGCATCGCCAGGCGGCGATCCATACGCCAACGGCGCAGGGTTGCAGCGAGATCGAACCAGCGACCAGACGGACGGCCTCCTGATCAAAGCCCCGGATTGCATCCGGGCTACAGATTTGTAGGGTGGGCCGGGCGGCGATCCGTTTTAGCCCCCGCTGACTACGATTGGTGGGCTAAAGCCCACCCTACGACCTGCAATCCCTCCAACTCAATTACATCCACTCCACCGCCGAACTCTGACTGGTAGGGTGGGCTTCAGCCCACCACGAGCTGAGTCTGATCCACCTGCAGGAGCGAACGGCAGCGCCCCGCCTGATTCGCGCTACCACCGCAGCTCGGATGCAATCCGGGAAAACCAGCCCCATAAACGCAAACGCCCAGGATCACCCCGGGCGTTCGTGTTTCCGGTATCAGGCCTCAGGCCTTGATCTGCGCCGGGAACGGCAACTTGCGCAGACGCACGCCAGTGGCCGCGAACAGGGCGTTGGCCAGCGCGGGCGCCAGCGGCGGCACACCCGGCTCACCGACACCGGTCGGATTCGCCGCCGACGGCACGATATGCACCTCGACCCTGGGCATTTCGTTCAGGCGCAACACCTGGAAGTCGTGGAAGTTCGACTGCTCGACCCGCCCTTCCTTCAAGGTGATCGCGCTGTGCCGGGCCGCCGCCAGGGCGAAGCCGATACCGCCCTCCATCTGCGCCTTGATCACGTCCGGGTTGATGGCGATGCCGCAGTCCACCGCGCACACCACGCGATCCAGACGGTAGCTGCCATCGGCCTTCACCGTGACTTCGGCCACCTGCGCCACGAACGAGCCGAACGACTCGTGCACGGCAATGCCACGCCCGCGCTTCTCGCCCTCGGCACCCGCTGCCAGCGGCTTGTCCCAACCGGCCTGCCTGGCGGCCAGCTCCAGCGCACCGCGATGACGCGGATGACTGTCCAGCAACGCATGGCGGAAGGCGTAAGGGTCCTGGCCGGCGGCAACGGCGGCTTCGTCGATCATGGTTTCGGCGACGTAACCGGTGTGGGTATGGCCGACCGAGCGCCACCAGAGCACCGGCACCTTGATATTGGTCGGCGTGCTCAGCTCCACCTGCAGGTTGGGCACCGCGTAGGACAGGTTGGAGATACCCTCCACCGAGGTGTGGTCGATGCCGTCCTTGACCAGGAACGGCTCCATCGAGGTGCCGGCGATGATCGACTGGCCGACGATACGGTTATGCCAGGCCTGCAGCTTGCCGGCTTCATCCAGGCCGATGCGCACGCGGTGCAGGTACAACGGCCGGAAGGAACCGCCACGGGTATCGTCCTCGCGCGTCCAGACCATTTTCACCGGTGCATCCACGCCCTTGTCGCGCGCGGCCTTGGTGATTGCCACCGCTTCCAGCAGGTAATCCGACACCGAGCTGGCGCGACGACCGAAGCTGCCGCCGGCATACAGTTGGGTCAGCGAAACCTGCTCGGGCGTCAGGCCCAGATAGCTGCTGATGATGGCCTGGTCGACGGTCTGGAACTGCTCGCCGTTCCAGATTTCGCAGCGGTCGCTGGAGAGCTTCACCAGGCAGTTCATCGGCTCCATCGCCGCGTGGGCCAGATAAGGAAACTCGTACTCGGCCTCGACGGTTTTCGCCGCCTGGGCCAACGCTGCATCGGCGTCACCCCTGCTCGCTGCCGGCAGGCCTGGCTTGCTGGCGCTGTCGCGGTACTGCGCGAAAATCTCCTCGCTACCCAGGGTGAAGGCCTGGCTCTCGTCCCACTCGATCACCAGCGCATCACGACCCTGGCGCGCCGCCCAGGTGTTCTTCGCCAACACGGCGACACCGGAGCGACCGTGAGGCAGATCGCGAAACTCCACCACCTCGACCACATCGCGCACGGCCTTGGCCTTGCTGCTATCGACCGAGCGCGGCACGCCACCGAAACGCGGCGGGTAGGCGACCATGGCCACCAGCATGCCGGGCAGTTTGAAGTCCTGGGTGAAGATGGCGCTGCCATCGGTCTTGCCCGGACTGTCCTTGCGGCGCAGCTCGCGCTTGCCGATCAGCTTGAAGTCCTTGGGGTCCTTGAGTTGCACCTGCTCCGGCACCGGCAGTGACGCCGCCGCCTCGACCAGCTCACCGAAACCGGCGCTGCGGCCCGAGCCGGCGTGACTGATCACGCCCTGGCTGACGCTGATTTCACTGGCCGGCACGCCCCAGCGCTGCGCGGCCGCAGCCACAAGCATGGCCTTGGCGGTGGCGCCGGCATTGCGCATCTGCTCCCAGGAGTTGGCCATGGCGGTACTGCCGCCGGTGCCCTGCATCGGGCCGAAAGCGAGGTTGTTGTAGCGCTTCACATCGGCCGGCGCGCCTTCGACACGTACCTTGTCCCAGTCGGCATCCAGCTCTTCGGCGAGCAAGGTGGCCAGGCCGGTGTAGCTGCCCTGGCCCATTTCCAGGTGTTTGGCCAGCACGGTCACCGTGCCGTCGAGGTCGATACGGACGAAGGCGTTCGGCTCCAGCGAGCCGCCGGCCGCCAGCGCGTCCATACCGCGGATCAGCGGCGCGAAGAAGATGCCCAGCGCCAGGCCACCAGCACCCTTGAGCAGGGTGCGACGGCTGACATTGAGGATGCCGCGAGTGGCGCTATCGGGGGTTTCGATCTTGCCCATGTCTATGCGCCTCCTCAGGCCAGTTTGCCGGCAGCTTCATGAATGGCGGCACGAATCCGCACATAGGTGGCGCAGCGACAGATGTTGCTGCTCATGGCCGCATCGATATCGGCATCGCTCGGCGCCTTGTTGCTGCTCAGCAGCGCTGTCGCCGCCATGATCTGCCCGGACTGGCAGTAGCCGCACTGCACCACGTCCAGTTGCCGCCAGGCTTCCTGCACCACCTTGCCCACGGCGTCTTCGCCGACCGCTTCGATGGTGCTGATGCGCTTGCCAACCACCGCCGATACCGGGGTGACGCAGGAGCGGGTCGGCTGGCCTTCGACGTTCACCGTGCAGGCGCCGCACAGGGCCATGCCGCAGCCGTACTTGGTGCCAGTGAGATTGGCGACGTCGCGCAATGCCCAGAGCAGCGGCATGTCAGCGGCCACGTCCAGCTCGTGGTCCTGGCCATTGAGATTCAGGGTAATCATGGTCTGCCCACCTTGTTCTGATGGTGTCTGATGGTTCCGGCATGGCGTGCCGGTGGTCTCGGTCAACCCCGCACACAGGGGGCCAGATCACCACTGTAGTGGGCGCAAAACCTGCTGTCGCCGCCGACCACAGAGATCGGCAGAACCGGGCAATAAGTTCGTAGAATCGGGCAAGCTCACTGCCCTGCCCGCAGGCAGGGCAACAAGAAACTCAGGCGGCGCGGCGCGAATCAGCTTCGGCGTGCTGGACGTAGCTGGCGGAGACCAGCTCGGGGAAGTCGGCAAGCTCGCGTTGCAGCTGGCACTGCTCGGCGTAGTGTTCGATGGCCCGGCGATAGGCCATGCGGCGCTGGTCTTGCAGTTTGCGCCGGGTCTTGGCGTCAGGTTGGTCGTGCAGTTGCGCGTCATCGAAGATACGAGGCATCTCGGTTCTCCCGGAACGAGGACTGGAGGCCTCAGCTTGTTCCGCGAAGATGACGCTTTGACGGCGTAAGGATGAACAGGCGGTGAACCCGTTCTCTCAATCCTCGGTGTTGCGCAGCGACTTCGGCGACAGGCGCAAGCTGCGCAGGCTGCGCTTGACGCTCTTGAGGTGGTTGACCAGGCTCGGCCCGCGCGCCATGGCCACGCCCATGGCCAGCACGTCGATCACCACCAGGTGGGCGATGCGCGAAGTCAGCGGAGTGTAGATCTCGGTATCTTCCTGCACGTCGATCGCCAGGTTGACCGTCGACAGCTCTGCCAGCGGCGTCTGGCTCGGGCACAGGGTGATCAGGCTGGCGCCAGACTCACGCACCAGGTTGGCGGTGATCAGCAGATCCTTGGAACGGCCGGACTGGGAAATGCACACCGCCACGTCGCCCGGCTGCAGGGTCACCGCACTCATCGCCTGCATGTGCGGGTCGGAATACGCGGCTGCGTTGAGCAGCAGGCGGAAGAATTTGTGCTGGGCATCGGCCGCCACCGCGCCGGACGCACCGAAACCATAGAACTCCACACGCTGAGCCTTCGAGCAGGCGGCGATGGCGCGCTGCAGCGCCTCGGGATCAAGCTTCTCGCGCACTTCCATCAGCGTATGCAGGGTGGTGTCGAAGATCTTCAGACTGAAGTCGGCGACCGAGTCATCCTCGTGAATCGCGAACTGGCCGAAGCTGGCCCCGGCGGCCAGGCTCTGCGCCAGCTTCAGCTTGAGGTCCTGGAAGCCGCTACAACCGATGGCACGGCAGAAGCGCACGATGGTCGGCTCGCTGATGCCGACGCTGTGCGCCAGCTCGGCCATGGAGCTGTGCATCACCGATGCAGGATCGAGCAAGACGTGATCGGCCACCTTGAGTTCGGACTTGCGCAGCAGGTGGCGCGACTGGGCGATGTGTTGCAACAGATTCACGGAGATAGGCTCTATGCAGAAAAGGGTCTACCGCGGCACTCGGCGAGTCATGGCTCGGTTATGATCGGCGGTCGGCGGTTGTAGTGACCTTGTAGTTATACTACATAGCTCGCGCCCGCGCACAGCCAAGCGGCTGCCAATTCGCGGAACGGGCTTTCAGGCACGAGGGGCATCCGATCTTTTCACTGCCTCTTTGCTGCAAACGCAGGTAGCGTGCAACGGCCTGCCCAAACGAGTCGGAGTCTTCCCTTGAGCATCCCCTGCGACATGCTGGTCTTCGGTGGTACGGGCGACCTGGCCCTGCACAAGCTGCTGCCAGCGCTCTATCACCTGCACCGCGAAGGACGCCTGCACGCCGACGTGCGCATCCTCGCCCTGGCCCGCAGCAGTCATAGCCGCGAAGCCTACCAGGCCCTGGCCGAACGTCACTGCCGCGCCCAGGTGGCGCGCGCCGATTTTACCAACGAGACCTGGGCCAGCTTCGCCGCGCGCCTCGACTACTTCGCCATGGACGCCGCGCAGAGCGCCGACTTCGGCCGCCTGGCCAAACGCCTGGGGCGTGATGACGAGCGCGTGCGGGTCTACTACCTGGCCACCGCGCCAAGCCTGTTCGAGGACATCGCCGCGCACCTGGCCAACGCCGGCCTGGCAGGCCCGGCGGCACGCATCGTGCTGGAAAAGCCCATCGGCCACTCGCTGGAATCGGCCCGTGCGATCAACACCGCCATCGGCGCCGTGTTCGATGAAGCGCGGGTGTTCCGCATCGATCACTACCTGGGCAAGGAAACCGTGCAGAACCTCATGGCGCTGCGCTTCGCCAACGCCCTGTTCGAGCCGGTATGGCGCGCCGGACATATCGATCACGTACAGATCAGCGTGTGCGAAACCCTTGGCGTGGAAAATCGCGGCAGCTACTACGACCAAGCCGGCGCCATGCGCGACATGATCCAGAATCACCTGCTGCAACTGCTCTGCCTGGTGGCCATGGAAGCGCCGGTGCGCTTCGACGCCGAAGCCGTGCGCAACGAAAAGGTGAAGATCCTCGAAGCACTGAAACCCATCTCCGGGCTCGACGTGCAGGACAAGACCGTGCGCGGCCAGTACACCGCCGGCAAGATCGGCGGCCATGACGTGCCCGCCTACTACTTCGAGAAGAACGTCGACAACGACAGCGACACCGAAACCTTCGTCGCCGTGCAGGTGGAAATCGACAACTGGCGCTGGGCTGGCGTGCCCTTCTACCTGCGCACCGGCAAACGCCTGGCGAAGAAGGCCTCGGAGATTCTCATCCAGTTCAAACCGGTGCCGCACCGCCTGTTCCACGAGGGCGAAGCCAACCAGCTATTGATCCGCCTGCAACCGGAAGAGCGCATCAGCCTGCAACTGATGGCCAAGAATCCCGGCAAGGGCATGCACCTCAAACCGGTGGAGCTGGATCTCAACCTGGCCAACGCCTTCAACCAGCAACGTCGCTGGGACGCCTACGAGCGCCTGCTGCTCGATGTGATCGACGGTGATTCGACGCTGTTCATGCGCCGCGATGAAGTGGAGGCGGCCTGGCAGTGGGTCGATCCGATCCTGCAGGGCTGGCATCAGCACTACCAGAGCCCGCGCCCCTACCCGGCCGGCAGCGACGGCCCGGAGCAGCTGCAACACCTGCTGGAGCGCCACGGCCGGCACTGGGCCTGAAAGGCGCAGCCGAATGCAATCCGGGGGCTTTCAGCACCGCCGCGGATTTCATCCGGGCGACTGGCTTGCGGCTTGTCGCCTGAGGCTGCCTTGGTGCAGCAACACCATCGTCAGCACCAGTACGCCTAGCGCTCCGGCGCCGAGGAACAACCCTTCATACCCCAGCGCCTTGGCCAGCACCCCGCTGCTGGCCCCGACGAAGCCGGACAGCAGCAACTGCGCCGACGCCTGTAGGGTGAAGTCGGCGCCTTCGTGTTCGGGGCGGCACATGCGCATCATCGCGGCGAACAGGGCGACGGTGGACATGCCGTCGGCCACCTGCTCGAACAGGGTCACGGTGTAGACCAGCCCGGTATTGCCGCCCTGCCCCACCAGCAAGGCCAAGGCGGCGATGCCGATGGCCTGCAGGGCGCCGAACAGGATCAACGCACGCAGCACGCCGATACGGGCGTAGAGCAAGCCACCGAGCAAGGCGCCAGCGATGCCGGCCAGGCTGCTGATCAGCGTCAGTTGGCCGAGCTCCCCGGTGCTCCAGCCCTGATCCACCAGCATCGGTTTGATCATCGGCGAGCCGAGCGAGTCGCCGAGCTTGAAGGTCAGCACCACCGCCAGCCACAGCAGCATGCCGGGCTGCGCCAGCAGGCCGCGATAGTGGTTCAGCAGCAGGCGCGGGCCCAGGGCGGTCTCCGCCAGGCCGGGCTGGAAGGGCAGCACACGACGCTCGGGGAACAGCCAGACCGGCACGGTCATCAGCAGGATCAGGCCGGCCAGCAGACCGAGCGCGAGGTTCCAGCCCAGCGGGTCGATCACCAGCAACAGGCCGCTGCCGCTGACGATCATGCCGACCTTGTAGCCACCGACCTGCAGGCTGTTGCCCAGGCCGCGCCAGCGCTCGGGTAGCAAGCGCACGGTGAGGCCATCAGTGGCGATGTCCTGGGTCGAGGCCAACAGGTTGATCAGTAGCAGCAAGCCGAGCAACAACCACAGGCCGGAGCCGAACAGGGTCTGCGGGGCGAGCAGCGCCAGTGCCGCGACACAGGCGATGACGCCGCTTTGCAGCGGCAGTATCCAGCCACGGTGGTGTCCCAGCCGGGGTGATGCCAGGCGATCGACCCAGGGTGCCCAGCACACCTTGAGCAACCAGGGCAGAGCCAGCAGCTTGAGCAGGCCGATCAGCGCCAGGTCGACGCCATGCTGGCGCAGCAACACCGGCAGCGAGTGGGCGATCAGCCCGGAAGGAAGACCCTGCGCGCAGTAAAGCGAGGCCAGCAGCACCAGGGTGGCACTGGATGGACGAGGTGCGGTTGGCGACATGGCGAGCGCTCGCGGCAAAAACGCAAGCCTAGTGGTTTGCGCCAGCGAGCGGCAATGCGAGGGTGGTTACAGTTCGTAGCCGGGTTCGTCGCGGCTGAAGCCCCTCCCACGGGGCAGGACGTTCGATTGGTTGTAGCCCGGATGCAATCCGGGGCCGTTGCTATCGCTCCCGGATTGCATCCGGGCTACGTGAAAAAAGTTCACGACGCCAAAGGCCCTACAAGCTACCCAGGCACTCGCTCAGGCCGCCGGCCAGGTTTTCCAGCAATTGCTCGTAACCGCTGGCATTGACCGGCAAGGTACCGCCCAGCGCATCCAGTTCCGCCAGCTTGACCGGCAAGCCGGCGCTGAGTGTTTCGGCCAGGCGCGGACGCAGCGGCGGTTCGCTGAACACGCAGCTCGGGCCAGCCTCCTGCAGCGTCTTGCGCATGGCGGCGACATGGCGCGCGCCGGGCTGTACTTCGGTCAACACGCTGAATACGCCGGCGTGCTCGAGGCCGTAGGCAGCCTCGAAATAATCGAAGGCCTCGTGGAAGACGAAGTACGGCTTGCCCTGCAAGGCGGCCAATTGCGCACGGATACGGCCATCGAGCGCATCCAGGCGCGCTTCGAAGGCCTGCAGGTTGGCGGCGTAACGCGCGGCGTTGGCGGCATCCAGCTGAGCCAGGTCGGCCGCCATGCGCGCGGCGATCACCCGGGCGTTGTCCGCGGCCAGCCACAGGTGCGCATCCAGGCTGCCCGGGCGATGATCATGATCATGGCCCAGGTCGTCACCGCCATGTTCGTGCGCGTGATCATCGTGGTCATTTTCATGCTCTTCATGCTCTTCACCGAAGTGACGCAGGGTCATGCCGGGCAGATCCTGCACCGCCACCTGCGGCTTGTCGCGGCTGCCGAGCACGCGCGGCAGAAAACTCTCCATGTCCGGGCCGATCCAGTACAGCAGGTCGGCATCACGCACTCGCCGTACGTCGGATGGGCGCAGTGCATAGTGATGCGGTGATGCACCAGATGGCAGCAGCACCTCGGGTTCGCCGAGGCCGTCCTGCACCGCCGCAGCGATCAGTTGCAGCGGTTTGATAGTGGTCAGGACACGCACCTCGGCCTGAGCGCTGGCGACGAAAAACAGGGTAAAGAGACAGAAAAGACGCAACACGGGGCATACTCGGATGGAATTGAAGGGCACCTCTGGAAACGTAGGCGAGGCAGTCAGCGCAAGGCAAAAACAGACGAAAAAGCGCAGTTTACAAGCTGTAAATGAGCATTTTGAGCCTGTTTTTAACGCAGCGATGGCAACGCAGGTAGTTTTTAGAGGCGCCCTGAACGGGTAACATAATAACGTCTCTTATCAGCGCCGTCCTTGCCCATGACCGACACACCTCTGGCTGCACGCCCTCACGACCACTCCCGCTGCGTCAGCCATGCACTGGCCGAGGCCGAAGCCATCTGCGCCCGCCAGGGCCTGCGCCTGACCGCCCTGCGCAAGCGCGTGCTGGAACTGGTCTGGGCCAGCCACAAGCCGCTCGGCGCCTACGACATTCTCGGCGTACTGAGTGACGAAGACGGCCGCCGCGCCGCGCCGCCCACCGTCTACCGCGCACTGGATTTCCTGCTGGAGAACGGCCTGGTGCACCGTATCGCCTCACTCAACGCCTTCGTCGGCTGCAGCCATCCCGAGCATGCGCATCAGGGCCAGTTCCTGATCTGCCGCGCGTGCCATGCGGCGACCGAACTGGAGCAGCCGGCGATCAGCCAGGCCATCGTCGACGGCGCGGCCGGCGTCGGTTTCGTCGTCGAAAGCCAGACCGTGGAAGTGGTCGGCCTCTGCGCAGGCTGCAAGGGCGCGGCATGAGCGACGCGCTGATACAGCTCGACGGGGTCGCTGTCAGCTTCAACGGCCAGTCCGTGCTGGATGACGTGCAGCTGAGCGTGCAGCCCGGCGAAATCGTCACCCTGATCGGCCCCAATGGCGCCGGCAAGACCACCCTGGTGCGCGTGGTACTCGGCCTGCTGCAGCCTGAACGCGGCAACGTGCGCCGCGCGCCACGCCTGCGCATCGGCTACATGCCGCAAAAACTCCACGTCGACGCCACCCTGCCGCTGTCGGTGCTGCGCTTCCTGCGCCTGGTGCCGGGGGTGGATCGCCAGCGCGCGCTGGCGGCACTGGCCGAGGTAGGCGCCGAGCAGGTGATCGACAGCCCGTTGCAGAGCATTTCCGGCGGCGAGATGCAGCGCGTGCTGCTCGCTCGTGCCCTGCTGCGCGAGCCGCAACTGCTGGTGCTCGACGAGCCGGTGCAGGGCGTCGACGTGGCCGGCCAGGCCGAGCTGTACCGGCTGATCTCGCGGCTGCGCGAGCGCCACGGCTGCGGCGTGCTGATGGTCTCGCACGACCTGCACCTGGTGATGAGCGCCACCGATCAGGTGGTCTGCCTCAACCGCCACGTATGCTGCTCGGGGCACCCGGAACAGGTCAGTGGCGACCCGGCCTTCATCGAGCTGTTCGGCCAGGACGCCAAGAGCCTGGCCGTCTACCACCACCATCATGACCACGCTCACGACCTGCATGGCGGCGTGGTTCAGCCAGGCCTGACCATCCACGGCCCGGCTCACGTTCACGGCCCTGGTTGCAAACACTGATGCCCGATTTCCTTCTCAACGCTCTGCTCGCCGGCCTGACCCTGGCCCTGGTGGCCGGCCCGCTCGGCTCCTTCGTGGTGTGGCGGCGCATGGCCTATTTTGGCGACACCCTGTCCCATGCCGCCCTGCTCGGCGTGGCATTGGGGCTGATGCTCGACGTCAGCCCGACCCTGACGGTAACGGTCGGCTGCGTATTGCTCGCCGTGCTGCTGGTCACCCTGCAACAGCGCCAGCCGCTGGCCTCCGACACCCTGCTCGGCATCCTCGCCCACAGCACCCTGTCGCTGGGCCTGGTGGCGCTGAGCTTCATGCATGACGTGCGCATCGACCTGATGAGCTACCTGTTCGGCGACCTGCTTGCCGTCAGCCCCACCGACCTGGCCTGGATCATCGGTGGCAGCGCGCTGGTGCTGGCGCTGCTGGCCTGGCTGTGGCGGCCGCTGCTGGCGATCACCGTGCATGAGGAACTGGCGCGGGTCGAAGGCCTGCCGGTGGCAGCGATTCGCCTGGCGCTGATGCTGCTGATCGCCGTGGTGATTGCCGTGGCGATGAAGATCGTCGGCGTACTGCTGATCACCTCGCTGCTGATCATCCCCGCCGCCGCCGCCCAGCGTCATGCGCGCACGCCGGAGCAGATGGCCGTGGGCGCCAGCCTGCTCGGGCTGCTGGCGGTGTGCTGTGGCCTGGCGCTGTCCTGGTATCAGGACACGCCGGCCGGGCCCTCTATCGTGGTCAGCGCCGCCGCGTTGTTCCTGGCCAGCTTTGCGCTGCCCAAGCGCAACAGCTGATGGCGTGCTCTGCGTAGCCCGGATGCAATCCGGGAATGCTCCAGCACGTTTTCCCCGGATTGCATCCGGGCTACGGCGCGACCGATCGAGATGAAATCAGCGGTACGAACCTGTATGATTGCGCGTTTTTTGCACAATTCGAGACGCGTAGTTATGAAGTCGTTCGCTTTTCGTGGTCTTCCGCTTTTTCTGGTTCTACTTCTGGCCGGTTGCCAGAGCAACCAGCAGCACAGCCTCCCGCCGGTCGACGATCTGGTCGTCGCCTTCCGTCAGCTCGACCTGAGCCTGGCCGAAGAACGTCTCGACGACGCGCGCAGCCAGCTCAGCACGCTACAGCAACGCGCCAGCGGCGACACGCGCCTGGAGCAGTATCAGCGCCAGCTGGCCGAGGCCTACATGGAGCAGGGCCGCGAAGCGCTGCAACAGGGTGATCTGGACCGTGCCGCGCAGGCGCTGGGCCAGGCCCGCAGCCTGATGCCACAGGCGCCAGCCCTGAGTCACGACCTCAACCTGGCCATCGACAGCGCCCGCACGGCGCGCCAGGCGGCTGCCGAGCAACAGGCGCGCGATGCCGCCGCCAAGCTCGATGCCGAGCGCCAGGAACAACTGCGCCAGCAGCGCCTGGCCAGCGAGCGCCAGGCCGTGGCAGCCGTCGCCGTCATACCTGCGAGCCAGCCGACGCCCGTGGTCGAGCGCCAGCCGACAGCACGCCTGATCGATCCGAGCGCCGCCACCAGCACCGTAGCCATGCCTATGCTGGACAATCAGGACAACGAAAACCTGCGCCGCCTGCTCGACAGTGTGGCCGCCGATGTCGTGACCTTTCGCTGCGCGGTGCGCATCGAAGTACGCGAAGCCAAGGATTACCCCTGGGTCGCCGCACTGCTCTCGGCACGCGTCAAGAAACTCGACCCGAGCTTCCGTCCGCAGCTGAGCCAGAAGATCGTCCCGCAGCAGATACCGCGCCTGCTGTTGAGCCCAAAGCGCAACTGATGTCGATCGCTGATCGGTAATGCCATTTTGTAATAACCATAGGCCAACAAAGATTTTCTCGGCCTAAACACCGCCGGGTAAACTAGCGCCCTTTTGCGCCTACCCGGCGCCAACGGCCGCTTCGGCAATCTCGGAGCCCGGCCCTGAACATACCCAAAAGGTCGTTCGCGTGATCCAGTTTCAATCCGTCCACAAAGCCTACCGCGTCGCCGGTCGCGAGATTCCGGCACTGCAGCCCACCACGCTGCAGGTCGGCAGCGGCCAGGTGTTCGGCATCATCGGCCACTCCGGCGCCGGCAAGAGCACCCTGCTGCGCCTGATCAACCGCCTGGAAGAACCCACCGGCGGGCGCATCGAGATCGACGGTGTCGACGTCACCGCCCTCGATGCGGGTGGCCTGCGCCGTTTCCGCCAGCAGGTCGGGATGATCTTCCAGCACTTCAACCTGCTGTCGTCGAAGACCGTTGCCGACAATATCGCCATGCCGCTGCGTCTGGCCGGCGAGCTCAGTCGCGCCGAGATCGACGCCCGCGTCGCCGAGTTGCTGGCCCGCGTCGGCCTGCAGGATCACGCCAACAAATACCCGGCGCAGCTCTCCGGCGGGCAGAAGCAGCGCGTCGGCATCGCCCGAGCGCTGAGCACCCGGCCGAAGATCCTGCTGTGCGACGAGGCGACCAGCGCCCTCGACCCGCAGACCACCACCGCCGTGCTGCAGCTGCTGGCCGAGATCAACCGCGAGCTGGGCCTGACCATCGTGCTGATCACCCACGAGATGGACGTGATCCGCCGCGTCTGCGACCGCGTGGCGGTGATGGATGCCGGCGTCATCGTCGAGCAAGGCCCGGTGGCCGAGGTGTTCCTGCACCCGCAGCACCCGACCACACGGCGCTTCGTGCAGGAGTCCGAGCATGTCGACGAGGCCGAGCAGCACGACGACTTCGCCCATGTCGAGGGCCGCATCCTGCGCCTGACCTTCCAGGGCGAAGCCACCTACGCACCACTGCTGGGCACCGTGGCCCGTGAGACCGGGGTGGACTACAGCATCCTCGCCGGGCGCATCGACCGCATCAAGGACACCCCCTACGGCCAGCTCACCCTGGCCCTGACCGGTGGCGACATCGACGCCGCGCTGGCGCGCTTCGAAGCCGCCGACGTGCATCTGGAGGTACTGCGCTGATGCTCGAACAAATGCTACCCAACGTGTTCTGGCCGGAAATCTGGCAGGCCAGCCTCGACACCCTGAACATGCTGCTCGGCTCGATGCTGTTCACCGTGCTGCTCGGCCTGCCGCTCGGCGTGCTGCTGTTTCTCACCGGCCCGCGTCAGCTGTTCGAACAGAAGGCCCTTTACGGCGCACTGTCGCTGGTGGTGAACATCCTGCGCTCGGTGCCCTTCGTCATCCTCCTGATCCTGATGATCCCCTTCACCGAGCTGCTGGTCGGTACCTCGCTGGGTGTGGCCGGCGCCATTCCGCCGCTGGTGGTGGGCGCCACGCCGTTCTTCGCGCGCCTGGTGGAAACCGCGCTGCGCGAAGTCGAGCGCGGCATCATCGAAGCGACTCAGGCCATGGGCGCCACCACCTGGCAGATCATCACCCGCGCGCTGCTGCCCGAGGCCCTGCCCGGTCTGCTCGCGGCCACCACCGTCACCGCCATTACCCTGGTGTCCTACACCGCCATGAGCGGCCTGATCGGCGGCGGTGGCCTCGGCGACCTGGCCGTGCGCTACGGCTACCAGCGCTACCAGCCGGACGTGATGGCCGTGACCGTGATCCTGCTACTGATCCTGGTGCAGGTGCTGCAGATGGTCGGTGATCGACTGGTCGTACATTTTTCTCGCAAGTGATTATGAAAAGCGGCGACTCGCCACCCGCGAGACCCGCGCCAACCTTCCCAAAAGGAACCTTGAAATGAAGAAGCTGCTGACTGCCATCGCCGCCTGCGCGGCCTTCTCGGCCCAGGCCGAAACCCTCAACGTCGCTGCCACCCCGGTGCCGCACGCGGAGATCCTCGAGTTCGTCAAACCGGCCCTGGCCAAAGAAGGCGTGGAGCTGAAGGTGCGCGTGTTCACCGACTACGTGCAGCCCAACCTGCAGGTGCAGCAGAAGAACCTCGACGCCAACTTCTTCCAGCACCAGCCGTACCTGGACGAGTTCAATGCCAGCCGCAAGACCGATCTGGTCAGCGTTGCCGGTGTGCACGTCGAGCCCTTCGGCGCCTACTCGAGCAAGATCAAGGACCTCAGCGAGCTGCCGCAGGGCGCCACCGTGGCCATCCCCAACGACGCCACCAACGGCGGCCGCGCCCTGCTGCTGCTGCAGAAAGCCGGTGTGATCACGCTCAAACCGGAAGCCGGCATCCTCGCTACGCCGAAGGACATCGTCGAAAACCCGAAGGCGATCAAGGTGCGTGAACTGGAAGCGGCCACCCTGCCGCGCGTGCTGAGCCAGGTCGACGTCGCCCTGATCAACACCAACTACGCCCTGGAAGCCAAGCTGAACCCGACCCAGGATGCCCTGGCCATCGAAGGCAGCGACTCGCCGTACGTCAACATCCTGGTGACCCGCGCCGACAACAAGGACAGCGAGGCCCTGCAGAAGCTGGTCAAGGCCCTGCACAGCGCCGAGGTCAAGCAGTTCATCGAAGAGAAGTACAAAGGCGCCGTCGTCCCAGCGTTCTGATCACCGCTGACGCTGTACCCGATGCCGCGCCGCTGCAAAGCTGCGCGCATTTTCATGGGTGGCATGCTTCGGCAGGCACTCGGCGATCCGTAGGGTGCGCCGCGCGCATCAGGGCGCAACGCGGTAACCGACCCGGATTGCATCCGGCTACGGTCATCCGAAATCGTCGGTGCGCACGGCGCACCCTACTTGACTCTGGTTTTTTCCGGCCGAGTCCAGATGAACAGCGCGCCGCAACTCATGCCGGCAGCGGCGAACAATACGGAAGGCAGGTGATCGACGGTCAACAGCAGGATGCTCAGCGCTAGCAGCATGCTGCCACTCGCCACCCACTTGGTACGCCGGGCGATCAGGCCGCCGTTCTTCCAGTCGCGCAGCAGCGGGCCGAACACCCGATGATTCTCCAGCCACGCGGCCAGACGCGGCGAACTGCGCGACGCTGCCCAGGCCGCCAACAGCACGAACTCGGTCGTGGGAAGGCCCGGCAGTATCACTCCGAGCATGGCCATACCAATGCTCAGGTAGGCCAACAGCAGCCATAGCCAACGCTGCCAGGCCGAGCGCGCCAGCGTGATTTCAGGCAAAGCAGCGTTCCAGGTGTACGGTGAAACGCTCGAAGGCCGCGATGGCTGCTGCCTCGGCCAGACGCTCCTGCTCGGCATCCAGTTCGACGCTGTCGAGCACGGCGGTAAACGCCTTCCAACCCTGTGCGCGACCACCTGCCGGCTCGCCCAGGTGACGCGCGCCAAAGGTCTCGCTCAGGCCCAGCGCCGGCATGCGCTTGAGCAGGAAAGCGGCGCCCAGCTTGGAGCCTTCGGAAACGAACAGCCAGGCGAGCGCTTCGCCGATGCCCATGGCCTTGTTGCGGATGCTGTCATCGCCCTCTGGCAGCGCACGCTGCAGATCGGCAAGGTCCAGCACGGCCTGCTCGACACGGCAGCGCTGCGGCAGATCAGGCACCAGCTTGATCAACTGCGGGTCGTTATAGAGCTTTTCCAGATCACGCTGGAACAGATACTGGGCGGCCACGAAGTGGGAAAACCGCTCCGGGCTAGCGAACGGATCGTGGCTCTTGACCAGGTTGTCGAGGTGGCTGTGCGGCTCGTGGGTGATCTGGTTCAGGCGCTGCGAACGCAGCGGATGGGACAGTTGCGAAGAGGCGGTCATGGAAAGCTCGCTGATGACTGGCATGAAGTAAGGCAGCCCGCCCCCTGCACCGCTCGATGAAGCGCGCAGGACGTTCGACCGCCACTGCCTTATAAAGACGAACGAACCTGCCAAGCTCCGTAAAAATAAAGCCAAACACGGGGATATGGCGCTGAAGACCGGCTTCGCGCACGGGTTCGCTAGCCGGCCTTATTAAAAGTGATTATTATTCGCGAAGTAGTCGGCGAACCAGGCTTGCCAGTGACCATCTCCAATCTAGACAGCGTATTCATCAGCCAGCGCACCCCGCTGCTGCGCACGCTGGTAAAAATCGTGAAGAACGCCAGCATCGCCGAGGAGCTGGTGCAGGAAACCTACCTGCGGGTCGCCCGTAGCCTGCGCGACAAACCGGTCGATCACCTCGAACCCTTTCTCTTCCAGACGGGCCGCAATCTGGCGTTCGATCACTTGCGCCGCGAGCGCATGCAGTCGCGAACCCTGCTCGATGACGTGCCGGACGAAATCATGCAGGCCGTTCCCGCTCCGGGTTCATCCAGCGAAGACAGTCTGCATGCCGAACGCCTGCTGCAACGACTGGGCAACGCACTGGAGCAGTTGAGCGAACGCCAGCAGCGCATCTTCATCCTCAGCCGTCTGCATGGTCAGGGTTATGCGCAGATCGCGGCAGAGCTCGGCGTGTCAGCCAGCACGGTGCAGAAAGAGCTCAAATTGATCATGACCCTGTGCATGACCCTGCTCGAGCGCCTCGCGCCTCCGACATGAGCGACTATCGCTCACCCGCACCTTCGGCCAGAATATTGCCCCCCGGTTTCGAGAACAGCCCGATGCACCCGCAGCAGGGAACCCCCAACGACAGCGACGCATCGCTGAGCCAGGCGCTGGACTGGCTGCTTGTGCTGGAACATGCGGACGATGATTGCCGGGCGCGATTCGCCGAGTGGCTGGCCGCCTCACCTGCCAATGCCGAAGCATTCGAACGTGCGCAACAGTGCTGGCAATCACCCACGCTGGTCACCGCAGCCGCGCGCCTGGAGCAGCGCAGACAACCGGCGCCCAGGCGCTGGCGGCGCATCGGCAGAACGCTGGCGATCGCCGCCTCGCTGCTGCTGGTGGTCGGCATCACCCTGCACAGCGATCTGCTGCTGCGCCTGCGCGCCGATCATGTCACTGCCGTTGGCCAGCGCCAGAGCCTGGATCTGGCCGACGGCTCGCACGTTCTGCTCAACACCGGTAGCGCGTTCTCCAGCCAGATCGACGCGAGCCAGCGCGTCACGCAGTTGCTCAGAGGCGAAGCCTATTTCGATGTCGCCAAGGACAGCAGCCGTCCATTTCAGGTTGCCGCTGGCCCCGTTCTGATATCGGTACGCGGCACCGCATTCTCCGTGCGCTACCTCGACGATACCGCCGAAGTCAGCGTCGAGCGGGGCGAGATCGAAGTGCATGCGCGCGGCAACGACACGCGCATCTACCTGGTAAGCGGCGATAGCATCCGTGTCGGCCCGGACGGTGTCGGCAAGCGCATACACGGCGCCACAGCCAATCGGCTCGCGTGGGTTCAGGGCCGCCTGATCTTCGATGACCGCCCTTTGCACGAAGTGCTGGATGAACTGCGCCGCTACTACCCCGGCTGGATCATCAACCGCAACGCCCGTCTGGATGATCTGCGCATCACCGGCAACTATCGCCTGAGCGAACCGGCCGACATCATGCGCTCGCTGGCGCAGGTGACCTCGGCGCAGCTTCAAGAGTACCCATCGCTGCTGATTCTCAACTGAGAAAAAGAATTTTTACGCTCCAAGAGGGCTTCGTTCGTCCCGTCATAACAATGCAAATAATTCGCATTAACTGACCTTCCGACGACACCCGCAGAGAGCACAACGATGCCCCTTCACACCAGGCGCCCGCATTTCCCGCGACTGTCCACCGCCAGCCTGTCGCTGCTGGCACTCTCCATCGCCTGCGCCAGCCTGCCGCTGGCCAACGCTGCCGAGCCGTCGCCTGCGGCACAGCAGCAGAGCCAGAGCGGTTACCGCTTCGCCATCGAGCGCCAGCCACTGGTTTCGGCGCTGAACGCCTTCAGCGACGTCACGGGGTGGCAGATCGGCTTGCCGGCACAATTGGCCGAGGGTATCGACTCGCCGGGAACCCGTGGCCGCCAATCGCCGGAGCTGGCCCTGGCACGCCTGCTCGAAGGCACCGGCTTGAGCTACCGCAGCGTTGGGGAACGCAGCGTGGTGCTGGTCAAGAACCCTGCACAATCGCTCGCACTGCAGCCGACGACGATTACCGCCACACGCCATGAGCAAAGCGTCGATGACGTTCCCGTTTCGGTAAGCGTGCTCGGTCGCGAGCAACTCGACCAACAGAACGTCAACAGCATCAAGGATCTGGTGCGCAACGAACCAGGCGTTTCCGTGGGTGGCGCCGGCCAACGCGCCGGCATCACTGGATACAACATCCGTGGTATCGATGGCGACCGCGTGCTGACGCAGGTCGATGGCGTCGAGGTACCGGCCAGCTTCTTCAACGGCCCCTACGCCCAGACCCATCGCAACTATGTCGATCCGGAAATCGTCAAACGCGTGGAAATTCTTCGCGGCCCGGCCTCTGCGCTCTACGGCAGCAGCGCCATTGGTGGCGCAGTCAGCTATTTCACCCTCGATGCCGACGACATCATCAAGGACGGCAAGGACGCAGGCGCACGCCTGAAAACCGGTTACAGCTCGGCTGACGACAGCTGGCTGAAGTCAGCCACCGTTGCCGGTCGCCACGAACAGTTCGACGCCCTCCTGCACTTGTCCCAGCGCAACGGCCACGAAACCGAGTCCTACGGCAACACCGGCGGCACTGGCCTGGATCGCACCGAGGCCAATCCCGAAGACGCACGCACCACCAACCTGCTGGCCAAGCTGGGCTGGAACTACAACGACAGCGATCGCCTGCAACTGACCTACGAGAAGTACAAGGACGACCGCGATACCCATCAGTTGAGTGCTGTAGGCGGGCCGTTCAACGCTGGCAGCGGCTTCAACTACTACGAATCGCGCGAGGGCAACGACACCATTACCCGCGAACGCTTCGGCCTGGAGCACAGCCTGGCCCTGGATAGCCTGCTGGCCGACAAACTGAAGTGGAGCCTGAACTACCAGGTGGCCAAAACCGACCAGAGCACAGCAGAGCACTACGTGCCGAAGAGCTTCTTCACCGGAGCGACCACTCGGGACGTCATGCGCTACCGCGACACCACGTACAAAGATCGCCAATGGGTCTTCGATGTGCAGCTCGACAAGGCCTTCAGCCTCGGCCAGACCGACCACCTGCTGACCTATGGCACCACCCTCAAGCGCGAGGAAGTCACCGGGCTGCGTACAGGCCAGGGCATCTGCCTGCAGGCGCTGAGCGCCAGTTGCACCAGCGCCGGCGCCATCAGTACCAACACGGCTGACACCCTGACGCCGCAGAGCGATTTCCCCGACCCGACCATCAAGACCTACAGCCTTTTCGCTCAGGATGAAATCCGCTGGGACCAGTGGACCTTCCTGCCCGGCCTGCGCTACGACTACACCCGCATGACACCGAAGCTGACGGACGAGTTTCTCGCCACCGTCACCAGCAGCGGCGTGACCGAGTACAACGACAAGGACAAAACCTGGCATCGCGTCTCGCCGAAGCTCGGCGTCACCTACGCCTTCGATGATCATTACACCTGGTTCGGCCAGTATGCCGAAGGCTTCCGCACCCCCACTGCCAAGGCACTGTACGGACGTTTCGAGAATGTCGCCGGCGGCTATACCGTCGAGCCCAACCCGAACCTCGAACCAGAGAAGAGTCGCGGAGTGGAGACAGGCCTGCGCGGCCAGTTCGAGAGCGGCAGTTTCGATGTGGCGGTGTTCTACAACCGCTACCGCAACTTCATCGACGAAAACGCCATCACCGCCAACAGCAATGCGCTGGCCTTTCAGTCCCAGAACATCAGCCAGGCCAGCATTCGTGGTGTGGAGGTCAAGGGCCGCTTGAACCTGGACAGCTTCGGCGCTCTTGCGGGTCTCTATGCGCAGGGTTCGATTGCCTACGCCCGTGGTCGTAACGACGATACCGGCGAAGCACTCAACAGCGTCAACCCGCTGACCGGCGTATTCGGTCTAGGCTACGAGCAGGAACGTTTCGGCGGCCTGCTGAACTGGACCCTGGTCAAACGCAAGACGCGTATCGACGACAGCAGCTTCAACAGCCCGGACGGCAGCAGCAGCCAGTTCGCCAGCCCCGGCTTCGGCATCCTCGATCTTACTGGCTACTACAAGCTGACCGACGACCTGACCGTCAACGCCGGCCTGTATAACCTGACTGACAAGAAATACTGGCTGTGGGATGACGTGCGTGGCTACGACGCCGTTGGCGAAGCAGGTGTGACCAGTCCGGCCAATCTCGACCGCCTGACTCAACCGGGGCGCAACTTCTCGATCAACCTGGTCTGGGATATCTGAGCCAGCAGCCGGAAGTGACTGCAACCGTCACTTCCGGCACAGGCTGCCGTGCGTTGCCATTACCCTGACGCCTCTCTCGACAGCAGGCAGCTCAACAAGCAATCCAGGGCCGGCTGGCGCTGAGCGCGGCGCACCAGGGCCACCAGTTCACGGTGGAAGGTCAGCTCGCCCAACTCGATCACCCGCAGGCGCGTCGGTCTTTGCAGCCACAGGCCCGCACGCGGCACCAGGGCCACGCCCATGCCGTTTTCCACCAGCCGCACGATGGCTTCCAGCTCGTCCAGCTCCAGCGCCTCGTGCACGTTCAGGCGTTGCTCACGCAGGAAGCGTGTCACCTGGCGCCCGCCGAACGAAGCACGGTCGTAACGCACGAAAGGCTGCTCGGCGAGCAGACGCACTGGGTCTTCCCCGTCCACGTCCACGTCCAGCGGTGCGATCAGCACGAAGGGCTCGCGCGCCAGCGGTACTTCCAGCAGCTCCTTGGGTAAGGCAAACGGCGGCTTGATCAACAGCGCCAGATCCAGCTCACCGGCATCCAGTTGGCTGAACAGCTGCAACGACACGCCCGGCACCAGCTTCAGCTCGACCCGCGGCGCCAGTTGCCGAAAGCGCGGCAGCGCCTCGGCCAGCAGGCCGGTCTGCAAGGTGGCGATGGCGCCGACGCGCAGCTCGCCTTGCCACTGATCGGCGGCCTGCGGCAGCGCCATCTGCGCGTACAGCGCAAGCATCTGCTCGGCCAGCGGCAGGGCGTGGCGGCCGGCGGCGTTGAGCGCGGCGGCGCGACCGCTGCGGTCGAACAGGCGCACGCCGAGGTGCTGCTCCAGTACGCGCATCTGCGCGCTGACCGCCGACTGGGTCAGCCCCACCTGCTGGCCAGCGGCAGCGAAGGTGCCCAGGCGAGCGACGGTGACGAAGGTTTTCAGCTCGCGCAGCATCGAGGCCCTCGATTGATCGAAAATAGTTGAGCTTGAGAGCAAGAATATTCGCTTTAGAACAATTTTGCTGTTGGTAGGCTGGTGCGATGAACATCGATGGCGGGTTGTACCCGCCCTACCCACAACAAATCAGAGGTATTGCGTGATGGCCCTTGCTCCCTTTCACCTGGCGATTCCCGTGTACGACCTGGCGGCCGCGCGGCATTTCTACGGCGAAGTGTTCGGCTGTGCCGAGGGCCGCAGCAGCGAGCACTGGGTGGACTTCGATTTCTTCGGCCACCAGTTGGTGATCCACGAAGCGCCGAAGATGGCTTATCAGGAATCGGCCGCCAGCAACCCGGTGGACGGCCACGATGTGCCGGTGCCGCATTTCGGCGTGGTGCTCGGCTGGGCCGACTGGGAAGCGCTGGCCGAGCGCCTGCGCAGCCGCGAGACGACGTTCGTCATCGAGCCCTACGTACGCTTCAAGGGCCAGGTCGGCGAGCAGGCCACCATGTTTCTCCTCGACCCCTGCGGAAACGCCCTGGAGTTCAAGGCGTTCAAGGACATCGGCCAGCTGTTCGCCAAGTAAGCGCGAGGAAATCCTTCAATCCAGCGGATTGTCGATCTGCGCGCGCAGCAGTTCGGCGAAGGCGCTCGCCTCTACCGGGCGGCTGATCAGAAAGCCCTGGATCTCGTCACAGTTCTGGCTCTTGAGGAAATCCATCTGCGCCTGGGTTTCCACACCCTCGGCCACCACCTTCAGCTCCAGGCTGTGGGCCATGGCGATGATCGCGCGGGTGATCGCCGCATCCTCGCCACCAGGCGACAGGTCGCGGATGAAGGTCTGGTCGATCTTCACGTAATGCACCGGGAAGCGCTTGAGGTAGCTGAGCGAGGAATAGCCGGTGCCGAAATCGTCGATGGCCAGTTTGACCCCCAGCTCACGCAGTTGGCGGAAGGTGACGATGACGCTGTCGACGTTGTCCAGCAGCTGGCTTTCAGTCAGCTCCAGCTCCAGGTACTGCGGCGCCAGGCCGGTTTCTTCGAGCACCTGGCGCACCAGGCTGGTGAGGTTGCCCTGGCGCAACTGGTACACCGAGATATTCACCGACACCCGTATCTGCGCCAATCCTTCCTGCTGCCACTGGCGCGCCTGGCGGCAAGCCTGACGCAGCACGAACTCGCCAATCGGCGCGATCAGCCCGGTCTCTTCGGCCAGGCCAATGAATTCGCCAGGTGCCACCATGCCCTGCTGCGGATGGCGCCAGCGCACCAGCGCCTCGGCGGCGTTGAGCTGATCGTCGGCGAGGTTCAGCTTCGGCTGGTAGAACACCTCCAACTGGCCTTCGTCGATGGCCTTGCGCAGCTGGTTCTCCAGTTGCAGACGCTCCAGGGTGCAGGCCTGCAGGTTGTCGGTGAAGAACTGGAAGGTGTTGCCGCCCAGGTGCTTGGCATGTTGCACAGCCATGTTGGCCTGGCTGATCAGCGCGCTGATCTCGCGGGCGTAGTCCGGCAGCAGGCTGATGCCCAGCGAGGCGCTGATCACCAGTTCGTGCCCGCCGACGGTCATCGGCACGCGCAGCTTGGCCAGCAGGCGACTGGCCACCCGCGCCAGGCTGGAGAGGCTGCCGTAGGCATCGAGGATGATGGCGAACTCGTCGCCCGAGAGCCGCGCGATGCAGTCGGCCTCGGGCACGGCCTGGGTCAGGCGGCGGCTCATCTGCCGCAGCAACTGGTCCGCCACTTCATGGCCGAGGCTGTCGTTGAGCAGCTTGAAACGGTCCAGGTCGATATGCACCAGGGCGATGCTGCGGCCGCTCTGACGGGCGCGCTGGCTGGCCTCGTGCAGGCGCTCCTTGAACAGGCTGCGGTTGGCCAGGCCGGTCAGGTCGTCGTAGTGCGACAGGTAGCGCAGGCGCTCCTCGGCCTCGCGCCGCGCACTGAGATCGGCGAAGAAGCCGACGATATGGCTGGGCCGACCCGTTGTATCGCGCACCAGGTTGAGCTGCAGCCACTGCGGGTAAAGCTCGCCACTCTTGCGCGTCTCGATCAGCTCGCCCTGCCAGGTGCCGCTGCTGTCCAGCTCCTGGCGGATCATCTGGTACTGCCGACGCATCTCGCGGCTGCCGATCAGGCTGGTCACCGTGCGCCCGACCACTTCTTCGCGGCTGTAACCGGTCACCGCGCTGAACGCACGGTTGACCGCCAGCACGCGGTAGTCGGGGTCGAGAATGAAGATGCCTTCGCTGGCCGCTTCGAACACGGTCGCGGCCAGGCGCTGCTGCTGCTCCTGCTGACGCCGCGCGCTGACATCGCGCCGCGTGCCGAGCATGCGCCGTACACGGCCGGCGGCGTCGCGCTCGACCGCGCGGCCACGGTCCTCGACCCAGACCCAGTGGCCATCAACATGGCGCACGCGGTACTCGATCTGATAATCCTCGCTGCGTCCCTTGAGGTGCCGGACCAGAGCCCGGCGCAGCCCCGGCAGATCATCCGGGTGCAGGCGCGGGGTCAGGTCGCGCAGCATCACGTGCACCTGGCCCGGCTCCAGACCGAACAGCTCGCGCAGATGCGAGTGGTGCACCTGATCGCTCTCCAGGTCCCAGTCCCACAAACCCAGCTCGCTGGCTTCCAGCGCCAGGGCCAGGCGCGCCTGGCTCTTGCCCAGGGCATGGGTCGCTTCGTCCAGCTCCAGGGTGCGTTCGGCCACGCGCATTTCCAGCTCGCCATGGGCGCCGCGCAGTTCGCGCTCGGCGCGGCGACGTTGCTCCACCTCGCGCGCCAGTTCTTCATTGAGCCCTTCGGCGCGCTGCTTGGCGTGCTCGAGATTGCTGATCAGCGCCAGGTTGTGAAAACGCTGCAGCAAGCTGCGCTGCACCAGGCGGTTGACCTGCCAGGCCACCACCAGCAGGGCGAGCAACAGCATGACACCGAGCAGACCCCAGCCGCGCTGCAGGCCGTTATCGCTGAGCAGCAGGAAGGCCGCCGAAGGCAGCAGGCAGGGCAAGGCGAACGTGAGGAAGGCGGACAGGCTGACGGCATAGGCCACGCTGGCCGAGAGAATCGCAGCGGCGATCAGGCCGTAGACCAGCGCCTGCTGGTAGAACACATCGGCAGGCACCAGCACGATCACGGCAAAAGCGAGGGTCAGGCCGGAAGCACCGGCGCCGAAGAGAAAGATGCGGCGCCAGTAGGGCTCGGCCTGGCGACTCGGCAGCGCCTCGTTGAAGGCATTCACTTGGGTCAGGCGCAGCAGCGCCAGCAGCACGACCCAGCCCAGCCAGGCAGCGAGCATCGGTGCGCTCTGCTGACTCCACAGCAACAGGCTGCAGGCCAGGCCGACCAGCAGCATGAGCAACGTGGGCAGGCGCGAACCCTGAAACAACAGCCGGGTACGCTCGACGGCAATGTCCGTGGCGAACTGACGTTCAGCCTGATGCGGATCCAGCGTCACCTCTTGAACTACGGCGCTAGTCGTGGCGGTCATAGGCGATTTTCTTGTAATGGTTGCCTGAGGGTATCGGGCGTTTTTTCGGCCCCCTCAACCCTGACGTCGCCGGAGAATACCCGAGACAGACGCCGTGCCCAACAGCGATGTGGGCAATTTCAAGGCTTGGCGCCTGATTCGTGGCGCCAATGCTGGCACTCTGCCTACCTACTGCTACCCTTTGCGACCTGACCTGCCGGTCGTCGGCTGCTCGGCGTATTTTTCGACGCTTCACCCACTGCCTCCGCGAGACGCTTGCGGCGCCCCCGCAACAGCTCCTAGGATGGGCACCCTCCGCACTCAGGGAAGCACGGCCAAACGCCCATGGATGACTTGCAACAACGCTGGCTCTTTGCCCTTTCCGCGCCGATGGTGGCGATCAACACCCAGTCGGGCGCGCAATACGGGCGGCCTGATTTCTATCCGGACAGCGAGTTCGTCGACCTCAGCGAGTCCTGGGATATCGCCGATCGCCCCGCACTGCTGGCGATGATCCAACGCATGAGCGACGACGGCCATGCACGCGATCTGAGCGGCGCCTACTGGGACAACGCGCGCCTGCTACCGGGCGAATGGCAGGCGCTGGTCGACAGCCTCGACGAAGGCCAGCGAGTGGCCTATCGCTACGTCGCCGACACCATTCTGGTCTGCGGCTCCGGTGGCATCCGCGCCTGGGACCTGGGGCGCATGAGCTTTCTCGCCCGCATCGGTCAGTTGAACGGCTGGCTGAGCCTCGAGGAAAACCTCTGGCTGCATACTCGCCTGAGCCTGCGGGCGCGCTACTACTACCAGGGCTGGCACAGCTACCTGGCCGGTTTTCTCATCGGTCGCTGCTACTGGAACTGCCTGGGCCACGAGCAACCGGACGAACAGGCGCTGTGCATCAGCCGTCAGGGCAGTGACCCGACGCACCGCGCCCTGGTGCGCGAACTGACGCTGAGCCCGGCCGCCGGATTCGACCAATTGCCCTGGGACATGGAACTGGATCTGCCGGAAAAACCGGCATCGCTGGAGGCGTTCGACTGGTCATGAGTTGCTGGGAACACCTCGGCATAGCGCCGACTGACGATCAGAACAGCATCCGCAGCGCCTATCGCGCACGCCTGCCCGACGTCCACCCGGAGCGCGATCCCGAGGGTTTCCAGGCCCTGCGCGGTGCCTACGAGGACGCCCTGCGTCAGGCCCGTGGCGAAGCCCCGGCCGCAAGCGAGCCGAGCGCACCGCCCAGCGCCAGCGAACAGGCCGTGCAACAGTTCGTCGAACTGCTGCAGGACGCCGGCCGGCGCTTTCGACCCGAAGCCTGGCAGGACTACTGCCGGATGCTCGACCAACTGCCGCTCGACGTACTTGAAGGTCTCGACGGCTCGCTGCGCGGTCTGCTGCTGAGCAACGGGCCGCTGTCGCATCGCTGCGTGAACCTGCTCACCGAGCGCATGGCCTGGGCCAATCGCCTGATGCAAATGCCCTTCGAGGAAGCCGAGGCACTGGATCAGTTGCTCCAGCGCATCGCCGAACCCGACCCGTTCGACCTCGCCAGCCTGTCCGAGTGGCCGACCGTCGCGCAGGTGGAAAACCTCTGGTACGTGCGCACCCTGGAGCATCTGTTCAGGAACCGGCCACTGCAGGAATTTCGTGGCTGGTGCTCGCTGCACCTGTGCCTGCCAATGCCGGCCGACCCGGACTACTATCCGCGCCTGTATCGCCAGTGCACCCTGGCCGGGGTGGCCCTGGGCGGCGCCCTGGAGCACTACCAGGCGCTGCATGACGAGACACCCGAGGACCTCGACATCCAGTACCTGCTGGCGCTGCAGAAGCAGCACCATGACCAGGACGCCCTCGACCTGTGGACGCGCCTCTGGCACGAACGCGAGATACCCGAGGCAGCCGCCTGGATGCTGGCCTGGTGCGCTCATCACTCGCCTGAACGCCTGCCGCTGCTGATCCTGGCGTTCAACCGTAGCCAGATCGAGCTTGGCCATGAGCATCCGCTCGATGCCTATCAGTTGGCCGATGGCGAGCCCGCCCAGACGCCGCAAACCCTGGCGCGCTGGCAACGCGCCGCCATCAGCGAACTGCCGCCGCTGGCGCGCACTTTCGTCGCCTGGCAGATGGGGGACAGCGAGTGGCCATTGCTCGCCGAGCTGCTCGGCGCTGCGGACACGCCGCTCACGCGGCTCTATCGTCAGGCCTGGCTGCTGCAACGTGGCGACGACAGCGACCTGGAACACCTGCTGAACCTGCAGGCCGGCGACCATCCGCTCGATGCCGTGCTGGTGCAGGGGCTACAGCACCACGCCCGGCAACAGCGCCAGTGGCTGCGCGAATCGCCTGCGCTGCAGGCACTGCAACAGGCATCGAGCAGCCCGGGCGCGAAACTGCCGCAGGCGCTCGGTGACAACACCGTGGCTCGTGCCCAGATGTTGCGCGGGCTCAGGCGCTTGCGCCGATACGACGAGGCGACGCTGCAACGCCTGGGCGAACTGCTCGCGCCACTGCCGGGCTGGTCGCTGCCGCCCTGCCTGCAGTTGCAACTGGCCCTGCAGCGCAGCGGTCGCAGCCTGCCAGAGCTTCCCGACGATGGCGACGCGCGCTGGCACTGGCAGCGCCAGACACTGTTGCTGCTGGGCCTGCTGGAACAGCCTGAACAATGGCTGGAGCAACTGGATCAAACTCTCGCCGACCTGCCCACCGATGCCGAACATCCGGCCCACGAGGCCAAGGCGCAGTTGCTGGCGAACGCCAGCACGCCTCGTCGCTGGCTGCTGGATCTCGACGAAGCTGATCCACTGCAGGGGTTGATCGCCGCCGCACAGGTCAGCCCGGACATTCTCCTCGGCAGCCCGCGCCTGCCGTCGGTCGCCCGTATCGGAGCCTGCGCCGAGCAATACAGCCACGAGCTGGCAGGCGATCCGTTCGGCCAGATGCTGCTCGACGCCCTGCTCCATCACGACCCGGATCTGCCGCAAGAGGAACGCAACCTGGCCTTGCAACGGCTGCTGGCGTTCACCTGCCCTGGCACCTGGTTCGAGCCCTTCCGCGAGGGACTGGTCAAGGGCCGACCACAGAACCTGGCGCAATCGATCTGCACCGATAACGGGCTGGTGTTCGCCACCATGCAGGCGATCTTCGATGGCATGCGCGATCTGCTCGGCGGCGCCAAGCCGCATCTGCCCTCGACCAGCCAGTTGCGCAAGTTGCAGCAGGCCAAGGACTCCAGCGCCACACCGACGGCCGTCCGCCTGGCGATCACCTTGCTGCTGTCGCGTTGTGAGCGCCTGCTACCCAGGCACGCGCCGACCACCTGGCGTTCACAGTGGCAGATGTGGCGACTGGGCGGACGCCTGAACCGGATCAACTTCACCCTGCAGGCTCTGGCCCTGGCAGGGGCCGCACTGCCGCTGAGCTTACTTGTCGACAAACTCAGCAGCGACCTGGCGCTGGCGGTGCTCGCCGGCGCCGTCCTCGTCCTGATCACCTGCATGCTGCGTCGGCTGCATGACATGAGCCGTGGCGTGGGTACATTGCTGATGTTGCTGCTGGGCAGCTTCATGCTGCCCTACATGCTGCTGGTGCTGTTCTTCTGGCCCAGCGACCCGCTGCCCAACCGTTACGGCCCGGCCGGGGGCAAGGCGGCCAGCACACAGGGCCTGCAGGCGCGACTGCGGCGCCTGAACGGGGTCAGAGACTGAATCTCGTCAGGCTCGCAGGAGCGTTTCGCTGTACATGGCGCGCCCGGCGAAGCAGTCGGATCAACCGCCGGGTCAGAAGCGCAGCGCGTCCAGCGCCTGCTCCAGACGCTGACGCGCGGCAGTGATCGGCTGCTCCTGCTGGGCGCCGAGCACGCTCTGAAACTCGTCCAGCCACTGGCCGATCTGCTCGCGCTCGGCACCCAGGGTCTGCATCCAGGCCCGCTCCAGGCGGGCCAGCAGGGTACGGTTGTGCAGCGTGTCACGCGGATGGATCTTCAGGCTGGCCAGGCGCGCCTGGCTGGCGGCACGCGCCTCGGCACTCAGCCCGGTGGGGCTGCGGTCGATCACGTGGCCGTGGCGCTGGCCACTCTCCAGGGTCACGTCCACTTCCAGCAGGCCGTTGATGTCGTAGCTGAAACGCACGTCCAGCGCCTGCACCTGGCCGGTCTGGGTCAACTTCACCTCGAAGGCATCGACGAAGATGTTGTCGCGCACCCAGGGGCGCTCGCCCTGATAGACCTCGATGCGGATGTATTCCTGCTGCGCGTGGGTGGTGTAGTAGCGCTGCACGCGTGACGCCGGGATCACCGTGTTGCGCTCGATGATCGGCGAGAAGGCGCCCGGCTGCTCATCGCTGCGCCGCGAGGCAATACCCAGCGTGTAGGGGCAGACATCGGTGAGGATGATTTCCTCGATGGCCCGGTCGCGCGCCTTGCACGCCGCCTGCGCGGCAGCACCCAGGGCAACGATGGTGTCCGGGTCGAGGTGACGATAGGGCAGGCGGCCGAACAGGGTCGCGACCAGTTGCTGCACCACGCTCATGCGCGTGGCACCGCCGACCAGCACCAGGCTGTCCAGATCACGTGGATTGAGCCGCGCATCGCGCAGCGCCTGCTCGATGGGCTGGCGCAGGCGCGCCAGCAGCGGCGCCCAGATCTGCTGCGCGCGGGCGTCGTCCAGCTGCCACTGGCGGCCATTCCACTCGAGCGTCTGCGGTCCTTCGGCAAGACGTCGCTTGAGCTGCTCCAGCGCATCTTCGAGGCTGGCCAGGGCCTGGCCGTCCAGCTCGCTGCGCGACAGCCCCCAATCGCCCAGGCAGGCCTTGAGCAGGGCTTCGGTGAAATCCTCACCGCCGAGGAAGTTGTCACCGGTGGAAGCATGCACCTCGATCAGCGGCAGGGCGTACTCCAGCACGGTGACGTCGAAGGTGCCGCCGCCCAGGTCGAAGATCAGCGTGCGCTCGAACTGCTGCTCATGCAGCCCATAAGCCATGGCCGCCGCGGTGGGTTCGTTGATCAGGCGCTCGACGCGCAGCCCTGCAAGTTCGGCAGCGAATACCGTGCGCTTGCGCTGTTCGTCACTGAAATAGGCCGGTACCGAGATCACCGCCGCGCTCACCGGCACCCCGAGATACGCCTCGGCATCCGCCTTCAGCGAGCCCAGCACCAGTGCCGACAGTTCTTCCGGCGTGAACTGGCGATCGCCCAGGGTGAAGCGCTTGTCGCTGCCCATGAAGCGCTTGAAGGCGGCCACGCTGCGCAATGGATGGGTGGTCAGGCGCGCCCGGGCGGCAGCGCCGACGAGAATGCTACCGTCCTCGTCCAGGCTCACCGCCGAGGGGGTCAGCACATCGCCGAGCGCATTGGGGATCAATTCGGCTCGCCCGTCGCGCCAGACGGCGATCAGGCTGTTGGTGGTGCCCAGGTCAATGCCCAGCAGCGGGCTGTCACCAGTCGACATTGCTATCGCGACTCCCTCAAATCCATTGAAGCGCGCAGTCTACCCCGCACAGGGGCGCCGGCAAACTGCCTCGTCGCTGGCGTTTGCCCTACCCTGCAGCGCCCCCTAGAATGCCGCGATGCAAAACGACCTCGATCACAGACTCACCACACTCAATCCCGCCCAGCACCATGCGGTTACCACGCCGCCTGGTCATCAGCTGGTGCTGGCCGGTGCCGGCTCGGGCAAGACCCGCGTGCTGGTGCACCGCATCGCCTTCCTGATCCAGCGCCTGGATGTCTCGCCGCACAGCATCCTGTCGGTGACCTTCACCAACAAGGCGGCCGCCGAGATGCGCCACCGCATCGAAGACGTGCTGGGCCATGCCCCTGCCGGCATGTGGGTCGGTACCTTCCACGGCCTGGCTCACCGCCTGTTGCGTGCGCACTGGAAAGAAGCGGGACTGGCCGAGAACTTCCAGATTCTCGACTCCGACGATCAGCAACGTCTGATCAAGCGAGTGATCCGCGACCTCGGTCTCGATGAACAGCGCTGGCCGGCCAAGCAGGCGCAGTGGTTCATCAACGGGCAGAAGGACGAGGGCATCCGCCCGCAAGGCATCCAGGCCAGCGGCGACCTGTTCCTGGCCACCATGCGCAGCATCTATGAAGCCTACGAGGCGGCCTGCGCGCGCACCGGCGTCATCGACTTCGCCGAGCTGCTGCTGCGCGCCCTCGACCTGTGGCGCGACAACGCCGGCCTGCTGGAGCACTACCAGCGTCGCTTCCGCCATATCCTGGTCGACGAGTTCCAGGACACCAACGCCGTGCAGTACGCCTGGCTGCGTTTTCTCGCCAAGGGCGGCGAGAGCCTGATGGTGGTGGGCGACGACGACCAGTCGATCTACGGCTGGCGTGGCGCGAAGATCGAGAACATCCAGCAGTTCGACAGCGATTTCGCCGATGCCGAGATCATCCGTCTGGAGCAGAACTACCGCTCCACCGCCAACATCCTCAATGCGGCCAACGCGCTGATCGCCAACAACCAGGGCCGCCTCGGCAAGGAGCTGCGCACCGACGTCGGTGATGGCGAGCCGCTGGCCCTGTACGCCGCTTTCAACGAGCACGACGAAGCGCGCTACGTGGTGGAAACCATCGAGGACGCCCTGCGCAAGGACGGCCTCAAACGCAGCGAGATCGCCATTCTCTATCGCTCCAACGCCCAGTCGCGGGTGCTGGAAGAGGCACTGCTGCGCGAGAAGATCCCCTACCGCATCTACGGTGGTCAGCGCTTCTTCGAACGCGCCGAGATCAAGAACGCCATGGCTTACCTGCGCCTGCTCGACGGGCGCGGCAACGATGCGGCGCTGGAGCGCATCATCAACGTGCCGGCGCGTGGCATCGGCGAGAAGACCATCGAGACCATCCGCGAATACGCCCGCGCTCACGACGTGCACATGTGGGAGGCGATTCGCCTGATGCTCGCGGTCAAGGCGCTGCCTGGCCGCGCCTCGGGCGCACTGGCCGGCTTCATCGAACTGATCGACGGCCTGGCCGAGCAGGTGCTGGCCATGCCGCTGCACCAGATGACCCAGGTGGTCGTCGAAAAGAGCGGCCTGCTCGCCTATCACGAGGCGGAAAAGGGCGAGAAGGGCCAGGCCCGGGTGGAAAACCTGGAGGAACTGGTCAGCGCCGCACGCGCCTTCGAGAACGATGAAGACGACGAGCTGACCCCGCTGCAGGCCTTCCTCACCCACGCCTCGCTGGAGGCCGGGGACACCCAGGCCGCCGAAAACGAAGACAGCATTCAACTGATGACCCTGCACAGCGCCAAGGGCCTGGAATTCCCCTTGGTGTTCCTGGTGGGCATGGAAGAGGGTCTGTTCCCACACAAGATGAGCCTGGAAGAACCGGGCCGATTGGAAGAAGAACGCCGCCTGGCCTATGTCGGTATTACCCGTGCCATGCAGAAGCTGGTGATCAGCTACGCCGAAACACGGCGTCTCTACGGTAGCGAGACCTATAACAAGGTGTCGCGCTTCGTCCGCGAAATCCCCGCACCGCTGATTCAGGAAGTCCGCCTGAGCAACAGCGTCAGCCGCCCGGTGAGCACCAGCTCGATGGGTGGCGGCAGCCTGTTCGCCGGCAGCGCCATACCGCAAACGCCCTTCAACCTGGGTCAACGCGTACGACACAGCCTGTTCGGCGAGGGCACCATCCTCAATTTCGAGGGTGCTGGCGCCCAGGCGCGGGTCCAAGTGAATTTCGAAAACGAAGGCAGCAAGTGGCTGATGCTGGCGTACGCCAAGCTCGAAGCCTATTAGCACACCGTATCTGGAGATAATCGATGAATCGCCGCAATCTGTTCGGCGCTGCACTGGCTCTGATCACCGCCATCGGCCTGGTTGGCTGCAAAGAAGAAAAGCCGGCCAGCGAGCAGGCCGCTGCCAAGCCGGCAGAAGCCATCCACTGGAAGATGGTCACCTCCTGGCCGAAGAACTTCCCCGGCCTGGGCACTGCCGCCGAACGCCTGGCCGAGCGCATCAATGCCATGAGCGCCGGACGCCTGACCGTCAAGGTCTACGCCGCCGGTGAGCTGGTGCCGGCGCTGGAAGTGTTCGACGCCGTGTCCCGCGGCACCGCCGAGATGGGCCACGGTACGCCGTACTACTGGAAGGGCAAGGTACCGGCCGCGCAGTTCTTCAGCAGCGTACCGTTCGGCCTGTCCACCCTGGAAATGAACGCCTGGCTGAGCAAGGGCGGCGGTCAGGCGCTGTGGGACGAGACCTACGCACCCTTCGGCGTGAAGCCGCTGTCGGCCGGCAACACCACGATGCAGATGGGTGGCTGGTTCAACAAGGAAATCAACAGCCTGGCCGACATCAAGGGCCTGAAGATCCGCATGCCGGGCCTCGGCGGCGAAGTCTGGAGCAAGCTCGGCGCGATCACCGTCAACCTGCCCGGCGGTGAGATCTTCACCTCCCTGCAGACCGGCGCCATCGATGCCACCGACTGGGTCGGCCCTTACAACGACCTGGCCTTCGGCCTGCACAAGGCGACCAAGTACTACTACTTCCCGGGCTGGCAGGAGCCGCAGGCGGTGGTCGAATCCATGGTCAACCAGAAGGCCTTCGACGCGCTGCCGGCCGACCTGCAGGCCATCGTCGTCGAAGCCGCGCGCGCCGCGACCCTGGACATGATGGACGACTACGTGTTCAACAACGCCAAGGCGCTGCACAGCCTCAAGAGCGAGGGCGTGCAGTTCAAGCGCCTGCCGGACGAGGTGCTGCAAGCCATGCGCGAGCAATCCGGCGTGGTGCTCGAGGCCCTGGCCGCCGAAAACGACCTCAACGGTCGCATCTGGGCCTCGCAGAAGGCCTTCCTCGAAGAGGCCAGCGCCATGCAGGCACTGACCGAGAAAGAACTGTACAACTGGCGCTGAGCCGGTTGCTCCCCTCTGCCATTCATGGGAGAGGGGTTGGGGGAGAGGGCAGAAACACCGCGAAAGCGTTAGCCTCCCCTCTCTATTACGCGGCCAGACGACACTGCACCGAATAGCATTGGGTTCTGGCCCCGTTTTTCTTAGGGATTATGCCCATGCGTCTTCGCTCTCTGCTCCTCCTGCCCCTGCTCGCCTTCGGCCTGATCGGCTGCAAGGACGATTCCGCACCGGCCGACCAGGCCGCCGCGCCTGCTCAGACCTTCCACTGGAAAATGGTCACCACCTGGCCGAAGAACGCCCCCGGCACCGGCACCGCTGCCGAACGCCTGGCCGAGCGCATCAACGCCATGAGCGCCGGACGCCTGAGCATCAAGGTCTACGCGGCTGGCGAGCTGGTGCCGGCGCTGGAAGTGTTCGACGCCGTGTCACGCGGCACTGCCGAACTCGGCCACGGCACACCCTATTACTGGAAGGGCAAGGTGCCGGCCGCGCAGTTCTTCGGCGCGGTGCCGTTCGGCCTGTCCACCCTGGAAATGAACGCCTGGCTGAACAAGGGCGGGGGCCAGGCCCTGTGGGACGAAGCCTATGCGCCGTTCGGCCTCAAGCCACTGACCGCGGGCAACAGCACCATGCAGATGGGCGGCTGGTTCAACAAGGAAATCAACAGCCTGGCCGACATCAAGGGCCTGAAGATCCGCATGCCGGGCCTCGGCGGCGAAGTCTGGAGCCGCCTGGGTGCGACCACCGTGGTGATGCCGGGCGGCGAAATCTTCACCGCCCTGCAGACCGGCGCCATCGACGCCACCGACTGGGTCAGCCCCTACAACGACCTGGCCTTCGGCCTGCAAAAAGCCGCCAGGTACTATTACTACCCCGGCTGGCAGGAGCCGCAGTCGGTGCTCGAACTGCTGATCAACCAGAAGGCCTTCGACGCGCTGCCGGCCGACCTGCAGGCCATCGTCAGCGAGGCTGCGCGCGCGGCGACCCAGGACATGATGGACGACTACGTCTACCACAACGCCCTGGCGCTGGACGAACTGAAGAAGAGCGGTACGCTGCTCAAGCGCTTCCCCGACGAGGTGCTGCAGGCCATGCAAAACGAGAGCGAACAGGTGCTCGGCGAGCTGGCCGCACAGAGCGAACTCAATGGCCGAATCTGGGCCTCGATGCAGGCGTTCCAGGCGCTGGCCACCTCGATGCAGGCGCTATCGGAAAAGGAGCTGTACGACTGGCGCTGAACTGGCAATGCGGCGCAGGCGGGGCGCGTGGCGCACCCTGCCCGTAGCCGCTATTCAACGCAGACGCGACGCAGGGTGCGCCGCGCGCACCAGCGTTCAGTGGCTCCGTTTGTCGTTCCAGGCTGCGCCTCATGCCCTGGCGGCCATACTTCTCGGATGAAAAAAAGACCGACCGAGCCCGCCCTGATCCTCGATAGCGCCCTGCAACTGGCCGATGTCTGTGGCTGGGAGCGCCTGCACCTGTTCGACATCGCCGCCACACTCGACATTGGTCTGGACGATATCGCCCGTCACTATCGCGACAAGGACGATCTGGTAGAGGCCTGGTTCGACCGCGCCGACCAGGCCATGCTCGGCCATGCGAGAAATCCTGATCTGCAGGGCCTGAACGCCGAACAGCGCCTGGAAAGTTGCCTGCTGGCCTGGCTCGACAGCCTGGCAGCACATCGCGCGGTGACCGGGCAGATGCTGCTGTACAAGCTCGAACCCGGGCATATCCATTTGCAGGTGCTCGGCCTGATGCGCATCAGCCGTACCGTGCAGTGGTGGCGCGAAGCCGCTGGCCGGCAAAGCCTGCACCTGCGCCGCATCGCCGAAGAAACCCTGCTCACCGGCGCCTACCTGCGCAGCTTCATACACTGGCTGCGCCATCCCGAAGAAGATGCAGCAACCTTCCGCGCCTTTCTCCGTGGCCAACTGCGCTGCGGCCCACTGCCCCTGCTGCTGCAACGCCCGTAGGGTGCGCCATGCGCACCAGGGTCGCTTCCATACTGGACCGGGCGCGCATGGCGCCGCCTAACGCAGGCAAAAGCCGGAAACATTCTGTCACTGGTCATGCGCCCCCATGGCGGGCAAGATGCCGTCCAAGCTTTTCCACAAGAGAGAAAACCGTGATGCAGCGTTTCCTCAGTATTGCCATGGTGCTGTGCCTGGCACTGACCTTCAGCTTCGAAGCCCACGCCAAGCGCTTTGGCGGTGGCAAATCCTTCGGCTCCGCACCCAGCCACCAAACCCGTCAGGCCACACCGCCGGCGCAGTCGGCTGCGCAGGCGCCCGGCCGTCAACAACCCGCCGCTGCCGCCAGCGGTGCTTCGCGCTGGCTCGGCCCGCTGGCCGGTCTGGCCGCCGGTGGTCTGCTGGCCTCGATGTTCATGGGTGATGGTTTCGAAGGCCTGCAGATCATGGACATGCTGATCTTCGGCCTGATCGCCTTCCTGCTGTTCCGTTTCCTCGCCGCCCGTCGTGCGCGCCAGCAGCCACAAATGGCAGCTGCCGGTGCGCCCTACCAGCGTGAAATGCCGAACGCCGACAACGCGCCGGCCGCTGGCAGCAATATCTTCGGTGGTCGCCTGGCTACGGCCGCTCCGGTGATCAACGCCCCGGCCTGGTTCAACGAGCAGAGCTTCATCGCCGCCGGCCGTGAGCACTTCATGAACCTGCAGCAGCACTGGGACGCCGACGAGATGGACAAGATCGCCGAGTTCGTTACCCCGCAACTGCTGGAGTTCCTCAAGCGCGAGCGCGCCGAGCTGGGTGACGGCTTCCAGTCCACCTACATCGACGACCTCAACGTGCAGCTCGACGGCGTCGACGACAATGCCGAGAAGACCATCGCCACCCTGACTTTCAGCGGTCTGTCGAAGACCTCGCGCTTCGACCAGGGCGAGCCATTCAGCGAAAGCTGGCGCCTGGAGCGTGCTCAGGGCGACAACCAGCCCTGGCTGGTCGCTGGCATTCGCCAGAACTGATCGCTACGACGCACAAAAACCCGGGCTTGCCCGGGTTTTTCATTTCAGCATTCGCCGGTTATCGCGGCTGAAGCCGCTCCTACAGCCTGATTACCTGCTCGTCACGGCAGCTCCGCAGCAGCCCGGCGCATGCCGATATGCGGGATGTCGTCCTCCAGATAGACCTCGGTCACCGCCACGAAACCATAACGCCCGTAGTAGCCCTGCAGATGCGCCTGCGCCGACAGATAGACCGGCACGCCCGGCCAACGCTGGTGACACTCGAGCAGCGCCTGCTCCATGAGCCGGTGACCCAGCCCGGTGCCACGCGCCCGCTCGGCGATCACCACCCGACCGATCACCACCTCGCCCTCCATACGCTGCGGATCGAGCAGGCGCAGATAACCCAGCAACCCCGACTCGTCGCGTGCCAGCAGGTGACAGGTATCGCCGACCAGGTCCTGGCCATCGGTTTCCAGATAGGGACAGTTCTGCTCGACCACGAACACCTGGGTGCGCAGCGCCAGCAGTGCATAGAGGGTCGCGGTATCGAGTTCGCTGTGGTGCAGGCAGTGCCAGGCAAGAGATGACATCGAAGGGCTCCGCAAAAGCGCCAGTATGCAGTGATGACGACATGTTTTCATTCTGCCGGCCAGCTACTGTATAAAGCCGATCCCCCCTGATGAGGAGCCGACGCCGTGGAAGAAGTCATCGAACAGCTGCGCGAACTCAACGAGCCGGTACCGGTACCGCTGGAGCTGCCGGAAGAAGAGACCCTGGTGGAAATTCAGGAGCAGATCCTCATTCACTTGCCCTTCGAGCTGCGCGAATACCTGCTCAAGGTCAGTGATGTGGTCTACGGCCGCCTGGAGCCGGTGACCGCCAGCGATCCGCAATCGCACACCTACCTGCCGGAAGTCGCCGCCGAAGCCTGGAGCCTGGGGCTGCCGCGCGATCTGGTGCCGCTGTGCCAGGACGGCCGCGATTATTACGCCGTGGACGTGGAAGGCCAGGTCTGGCTGTGGGACGGCGACGAAGGCGAACTGACCGACGAAAGCTGGGACTCGGTCTGGCACTGGTGCCGCGACGTCTGGCTGGAAAGCTGAGAGCGCCTTCGCCGTAGGGTGCGCCATGCGCACCAGCTTCGCGAACTCCGTCGCCGCTGAAGCGCCTCCCACAAAAGTCATACGCCTGGGCTGGAGCCCGTGGGAGGGGCTTCAGCCGCGAAACCCATAAAGCGAGTTGCGCGAGCACCGCCTCACACCTCGCCCTGCTCCAACGCCAGCAGGTTGAGCAGGAACCGCGCGAAGTACAGCAGATCCTGCTCCATGGCCTGGCGCGCGCCCTTGGCGTCGCCGGCCTCGATGGCCACAAAGGCATCTTCATGAAAGTCGTTGAGCCGTAGCGACAGATCGGCGCCAGTGAACAACCGGTTGAAGAATGGCCCGATCTGCAGCCATAGCGACTCGATCGAACGCATCAGCACCGGGTTGCCACAGGCGCCGTACAGGTGCAGGTGAAACTGGCTGTTGGCAATGAGGTAGTCCTGCACCTGGCGGGTCTCGATGGCCACATCCATGCGTTGCACGCAGTCACGCAGCTGGGCCAGATCGTCGCGGCTCAGGCGTGGCGTGGCCAACTCCACCGCCAGGCCTTCCAGCGCCAGGCGCACCTGAAAGATGTTCTCGTAGCGCTCGCGGGTCATCGACGGGACTCGCACCGAGCGCTGCGGCTCGCCCTCCAGCGCGCCCTCGGCCACCAGTCGCTGCAGGGCAGCGCGCACCGGCATCGGGCTGGTGCCCCACTCGCCCGCCAAGTCGCGGATCTTCAACCGCTCTCCAGGCTGGAAGCGCCCGGCCAACAGGCCCGAGCGGATGTTCTGGTACAGCTGTTCCTGCAGGTTGTCAGCCATGCACCACCTCCCTCGGTGGCGCCGGCAATTGAGCAAGGGTCAGGCTACAGTCACGCATGAAAGGCTCCAGTGGAAAATGTGGCGAGTCTACGTCAGGGACTGATTTTGTGCGAAAAATGCCCGGACATTAAATATTTAGTGATCACAAATACGGGTTTACAGATGAAATATCTGACTTTCATCAGGCCATTTACTATTTTGTGATCACAAAATATCATGCGAGCAGCATTCAATCGAGGTATGCCCCATGACCACCGCCAGTGGTATCAGCCCAATCGCCGTTGATCGCTTCGTCGCGGCCGAGCGTGCGCTGTTTCTGTCGCGCAATCCCAAGTCCGTGGCTCTGGCCGAACGCGCCCGCCACTCGCTGTATGGCGGCGTGCCGATGCACTGGATGGCCGACTGGTCAACGCCGGTACCGCTGTTCGTCGAGCGCGCCAAGGGTGCGCGCTTCTTCGACGTGGACGGTCACGAGTACATCGACTTCTGCCTGGGCGACACCGGCACCATGTTCGGCCACTCCCCCGACCCGGTGGCCCGCGCCCTCGCCGAGCAGGCGAACAAGGGCCTGACCACCATGCTGCCCGGCGAAGACGCCGTGGTCTGCGGCGAGCTGCTGGCCCAGCGCTTCGGCCTGCCGTACTGGCAGGTGACCGCCACCGCCACCGATTCCAACCGCTACGTGCTGCGCTGGGCGCGCGCCATCACTCAGCGCAAGACCCTGCTGGTGTTCGACGGCTGCTACCACGGCACCGTCGACGACGTGATGGTGCGCCATCGCGATGGCCAGACCGTGCACCGCTCCGGCCTGGTCGGCCAGGCTTATGACCTGACCGAGCACAGCCGCGCCATTCCCTTCAACGATGTCGAAGCCCTGGAAGCGGCGCTGGCTCAGGGCGACGTCTGCGCCCTGCTCTGCGAGCCGGCAATGACCAACATCGGCATGGTCCTGCCCGATCCGGGCTTCATGCAGAAATGCCGCGAACTCACACGAAAGTACGGCAGCCTGCTGATCATCGACGAAACCCACACCATCTCCACCGACATCGGCGGCTGCACGCGCCTGTGGGGCCTCGACCCGGACTTCTTCGTGGTCGGCAAGCCTATCGCTGGTGGCGTGCCGTGCGGCATCTTCGGCTGCAGCGCGGCGATGGCCGAAGCCATGACCCAGGCCCGTCAGCGCGCCAGCGCAGAAAGCCAGGGTCACGGCCACAGCGGCATGGGCACCACCCTGTCGGCCAATGCCCTGGCCATGCACTGCATGCGCGCCAACCTGGATCAGGTGATGACCCAGGCGGCCTACGACCACATGCTGCCGCTGGCGGCTCGCCTGGCCGAAGGCTTCCGTCAGTTGATCGACAAGCACGACCTGAAGTGGTCGGTGACCGAGCTGGGCGCACGCTGCGAATTCCAGTTCTGCGCCACGCCGCCGCGCACTGGCGCCGAGGCCGAAGCGGCTTTTCATGACGAGCTGCAGATGGCCCTGCACCTGTACCTGATCAATCGCGGCATCCTGATCACGCCGTTCCACAACATGACCCTGTGCTGCCCGAGCACCACCGAGGCCGATGTGGACAAGTTGATCACCATGCTCGATGCGGCCCTCAGCGAGCTGCTGGCCATCCCCGGCGCCAGGCTCTGAAGATTGCTCCCACGCTCCAGCGTGGGAGCGCAGGCAGCGACGCTCTGCGTCGCAAGGGACGCAGAGCGTCCCCGGAGTGGTGCCCACGCAGAGCGTGGGCACCATCAGACACCCTACGCGAGAACCACCATGCAATTCGCCCATCCCCAGGAAGCCCGCGATTTCCTCGAACGCCACCCCGAGGTACGCAGCATCGAGCTGATGCTGATCGACGCCAACGGCATCCCGCGCGGCAAGCTGCTGCACCGCGACGAACTGCTGGCCATCTACGAGAACGGCCGGCCACTGCCCAGCTCGATCCTCTCGCTGACCATCCAGGGCGAGGACGTCGAGGCAAGCGGCCTGGTCTGGGAAGTGGCCGACGCCGACTGCTGGACCTACCCGCTGCCCGGCAGCCTGACCCTGCAACCCTGGCGCGCGGTGCCCACCGGCCAACTGCAGGTGAGCATGCATCCGACTCAAGGCATGCCGGCCACGCCGGGCGATCCGCGCCATGTGCTGATCCGTGCCATCGACGCGCTCAAGGCCGACGGCTATCACCCGGTGATGGCGGTGGAGCTGGAGTTCTACCTGCTGGACAAGCAGCGCGACGCCAACGGTCGCCCACAACCGGCCGTGCAGATGAACGGCGTGCGCCCGCAGGCGCCGCAGGTTTACGGCGTGTACGAGCTGGAGCAGATGCAGCCGTTCCTCGACGATCTCTACGCCGCCTGTGAAATGCAGGGCCTGCCGGTGCGCACGGCGATCTCCGAATACGCCCCGGGCCAGCTGGAGCTGACCCTGGAACACCGCTTCGACGCCCTGCAGGCGGTGGACGAGGGCGTGCGCTACAAGCGCCTGGTCAAGGGCGTGGCGAACAAGCACGGGCTGCAGGCCTGCTTCATGGCCAAGCCGTTCGGCGATCTGGCCGGCAACGGCATGCACATGCACGTCAGCCTGGCGGATGAACAGGGCAACAACCTGATGGCCTCGGAAGACCCACAGGGCACGCCGCTGCTCAAGCACGCCATCGGCGGCATGATGGCCACGCTCGACGACGCCCTGGCGATCTTCTGCCCCAACGCCAACTCCTTCCGCCGCTTCCAGGCCAACAGCTACGCGCCGCTGGCCAAGAGCTGGGGGGTGAACAACCGCACCGTGTCCTTCCGCGTGCCGGGCGGGCCGGCCAACAGCCGTCATGTCGAGCACCGCATCTGCGGTGCCGACGCCAATCCCTATCTGGCGGCGGCGGCGATCCTTGCCGGTATCAACAAGGGTATCCGTGAGCAGATCGACCCGGGCGCGGCCATCGTCGGTAACGGCTACGAACAGGCCCGCGAAACCCTGCCCACCGACTGGCTCACCGCGCTGCGCAACCTGGAAGGGTCGAGCTGGGCGCACGAGGCGCTGGGCGAGGAGTTCCTCAAGGTGTTCCTGGCGATCAAGTGGGCGGAGTTCCGCCAGTTCATGGGCGAAGTCGGCGAGCAGGACTGGCGCTGGTACCTGAGTCACGCCTGAGTCGGGCAGGTGGATGAAAAACCCGCCCCTGCTCACAGCGGCAGGCAGCGCGCGCCGTCATCCTCCAGCATGGGACCGGCAAAACACAGCCGACCCTGCTCATCGAGCTGTGCTGGCTGCCCCGGATAGTAGGGGTTGTCGAAGGCGCGCAGTTGCTCGGCGCTTGGCGTACCCTGAGGCAGTTGGGACAGCCCCTGCAGCAGGCGACGATAGGCTTCGAGGTCCTGTAGTCGTACCGCATAGCGGCGATAGTCAGGCGCCCCAATGTCAAGCAGCACGTTACCCATCGGGTTGCGCCAGCTGCGTTGCCACTGGGCAGCGGGCAACTGCTGCAGCTCCCCGACAAACACTTCAGGCGGGCGCCGCGAGAGCTCGGCAATCGGCTGGTAGAACGTCAAGCTGGCATTGGTGCTCATTTGGGGGCGCAGGCCCCACCGCAGCATCAGCCGCTCTCCCAGGCTGCTCTGCGCCTTGGGCAGCGCCTCGAAAAGTAACGCCATCCCCTGAAACTCATGCTGCAGCGGCATCAGCAGGCTGCGTTCAGCTTCATCGAAGGCAGGCACACTGCTCGGCGCCGGCATCGACCCCTTACGATGGAGCACGGCCTGCCAGAACAGGTTGCGCTCGACCATACGCGCCAGAATCATCTTCGCGATCAGCGTATCAGCGCGGCGCAGCTGCCCTCGCAGCAGGTGCAGCTCCTCATCGAGACGCGCCCGAACCTGCTCCCCCTCCCCCACCTGAGCCGCCTTGAGCAGTTGCAGAGTCAGCAGCTGCTGGCCACTCACGAGGTAACGGTGCGGCGGCAACGGGGCAATGAGGCTGGCCTCCAGAAGATTGCGGTAGTCATCGAGCTGGAGAAACTGCCAGTAGCGCTCGCGCAGAAGACGCTGCTCATCCGTCTCGACCCAGCCAGACACCCCACTCAGCAGCGTGGTCAGACAGCCCTCTTTTTCTACCGCACAGAACAAAGGTCCCTGCGGTAAAGCCAACGTGGCCACCACTGGCTCTGCAAAGCCCTCATCCATCGGGCCGTGGCTGCTGCGCCAGGCGCGATAGGCCTGCAGCCGCTCGGCACCCAGTGCCTCTGGCGACTGCCCAGGGCCAGCATCCAGACCATTGAGAAACACATAGGCCCGACTCTGCCCTTCATCGACCTGAGCCTGTTCCAGCCAGGTTTGCGCGTCGGCACTCAGCGCTTCATCCCGCATCCAGGCATAGCCGCCAGCGACCAGCAGCACGGGCAGGCCCAGGAGCAGCGCAACGATCCCTGTGCGCATCATCGGCTCACCTTGATGTACTCGCCCGCCACACTGATACCCATGCCGCCGTAGTCCTGGCAGCGATCGGCGAACACCTCCTGCACGCGCAACTCGATGCCTTCGCGCAACAGCTGCACCGCGCAATCGCTGCCCAGCCCGGCATCCTCCAGGCGCATCTGCACGCCGTCGCCGACCAGCTTGCCATCCAGCTCGCCGATGGCGGCCGGGCCGTATTCCTCGACCCGGGCACCAGCGCGCACGGGCGAGAAACTGGCGTGATAACCGCCACTGCCGTCCTCGCTGATCTGCAGCTCGCTCCACACCGCCTGGCCGCCGTAGCGCAGGTAGCGGCCAACGGGGCTGGCGCTCAGCGCCAGATAATCCAGTGCCTCGGCCACCTTGCGCAGGTGCAGACGGGTCGAGGAGCCGCTGAGGTTGTTGTCCAGTGCCACGCCCAGCCAGGCGCGCGCCATGCCCGCCTGACCTGCGCGCAGGCTGGCCAGGATGAGGTTGTTCAGCGCCAGCTCCAACTGTGCCGTGTCGCCTTGCTCGACACGTCGTAACTGACGCTCGAACGCTTCGATGGCCTGCTCATGGCGACCGTCCTTGTAGGCGGCGCTGCCGACCTGGTTGCACTGCACCACCGTGGCGCACTCCTCGGTCGCCTGCACGGCAGCGGCCAGCCCCAGCAGCGGCAGGAGCAGGAGCAGGAGCAGGAGCAGAAATTTCGAGCGGATCGGCATGGATGACATCCTTGCAGTAGTGAGTGTGTATCTTGCATCCCCAAAGCCAGCAGGCCTTACCAGGCTGTTGAAAAACTACCTACGTTGCCATTGCTGCGTTAAAAACAGGCTCAAAATGCTCATTTACAATGCGTAAACTGCGCTTTTTCGCCTGTTTTTGCCTTGCACTGGCTGCCTCGTCTACGTTTTTCAACGGCCTGGTACTCTCATAAGCCCCACACGTACTCGGAGCAACGATGGAAGCCGGAACCGCGCAACTGACGATGACCGTACTGATGACCCCGGATATGGCCAATTTCTCCGGAAATGTCCACGGTGGCACCCTGCTCAAGTACCTCGACGAGGTCGCCTACGCCTGCGCCAGCCGCTATGCCGGCTGCTACGTGGTGACCCTGTCGGTGGACCAGGTGATGTTCCGCGAACCGGTGCATGTCGGTGAGCTGGTCACCTTCCTCGCCTCGGTCAACCACACCGGCCGCACGTCGATGGAGATCGGCATCAAGGTGATCACCGAGAACATTCGCGAACGCTCGGTGCGCCACACCAACAGCTGCTTCTTCACCATGGTCGCGGTCGATGCTCATGGCCGCCCGGCGCCGATCCCGGCACTGCAACCGGACAGCGCCGACGGCCTGCGTCGTCAGCGCCAGGCCAAGCAGCGCCGGCAGATTCGCGACGAGTTGCAGCAGCGCTACCAGGCGTTGAGCGACGAAAAGAATCAGGCCTAGGGGCTTGATCGCTCCGTCAATCGTGACCGATATAGAACAGCAGCTCGCGGCGCTGCGGATGATCCTTGAGCCAGGCACGAATCTCGTCGGCGCGGACGATGGCTTCTTCGTCGGCAATGCGGCTGAAGCGCTCGCGTCGGGCCTGCTCGCTGGCCTGCTGGCGCACCTGGCGCTGCCAGGCCTCGGTAAAGATCGCCGGCATGCGCTGACTCAACTCCAGCGCCTTGAGCAGCTGCCATTCGCCGCTGTCCAGCCAGGCTTCGTCGCAGGTGCCGCAGAGATCCAGGCGATTGGCGCGGGTGCCGCTGATCTGAAACTTGCTCATCAGCTTGGCGCACTTGGGGCAACTCAGGGCATGGCTGGTTTCGCCCACTTCGGCCTCGGCAGCCAGCTCGGTTGACGTCTCTTGTGCTGGCTGGCGCTCGGCCCAGTCGCGGTAGTGCAACAGGCTGACCAGCGTGCCTTGGCACTGTGCGCAGCCATGGCCAAGCAGGCCATCTTCGAGTTTTGCCGGTTGCAGGCGGCTGGTACGGCAGGCGGGGCAATGCATGGTGACGTCCTTTTCATCTGAAGAGAGCGAACGCTAATGCACAGCCGACACATGGGCAAGCCACGATGCTGAGAAACAGGTAGCAGATAAGCTAAGCTCTGTGTCCCCGATCTGGAGGCGCCATGATCAATCTGTTCGATGTCTTCCTGCTGATGCTGTTCGCCACTGCCTGCGCCTGGCTATGGCGCGGCCACGGCATTCGCGAGCGTGCGTTGAGCTTCGCCAAGCAGCACTGCGCCAAGCTCGATGTCGAACTGCTCGACGGCGCCGTGGCGCTGCGCCGCCTGGCCATCCAGCGGGATGCCAAAGGCCACCGCCGCCTGGCGCGACTCTATGACTTCGAATTCACCGTCACCGGCGAACAGCGCCTGCGCGGACATATCAGCATGTTCGGCCCGCACCTGGGCCGCATCGAGCTGGAGCCTCACCCGGTGCTTGAATCACAGCCCGAACCGGTTGCGGTGCAGCAGCCAGGCAACGTCATCCGCCTGGAAGACTGGCGGCGCAAGGCCTGAGCCGTCGCCTCCGTGCTGGCGGGTTGCACCTGCCCTACCCGCGTTGTAGCAGGAAATCGGCCACGCGCTCGGCGCTATCCGCTGGCTGCTCCTGCATGAAGCAGTGCCCGCCCGGCACCACCTGACTGCGCACATGGGCGTTGCTCGCGCACCAGCGCGCCACCGATTTGGCGACGAAGGGATAGGTGTGCACGCCCTGAATCACCTCGGTCGGGGTCGTCACCTTGGCCAGCGACGGCCACAGGCGCCGTGGGAAGGAGCCGAAGATATCGGCCTCGCGGCTTGGCCGGCACTTGAGTTCGACGCCACCCTCGACGTCCTTCAGTGCATGCTCGATATAGGCGTCGAACGCCGCCTCGTCCCAGCCACGGAACATCCCACGGCCATGCAGCGCAGCGTGCGCGCTGGCGCGATCCGGCCATTGCCGGCGACGTTTCTGCGCCTTCTTCGCCATACCGGTGCGCTGCGCCAGGCCAACCACATCGGACAGCGCCATCACGCCGATCATCGCCGGGCTGAACAGCACCGGATCGAGCAACACCGCGCGCCGGAACAACTCGGGATGGCGCGCCAGGATCAGGCTGGTGAGCACGCCACCGAAGCTGTGACCAAGGGCGAAACGCGGCACTTCGCCAAACGGCCCACGCAAGGTGTCGAAAGCCTCTACCGCCAGCTCGGCGCTGCGGTTCCAACCATGGAAGCGGCCACCATGATCGCTGTCGCCATGGCCCTGTACATCGCACAGCCAGAGGTCGAAGTCCTCGGCCAGCAGCGCCAGCATCGGTGTGTAGACGCGCCCGCAATAGCCATTGCCGTGCAGGAAATGCAGGAGCGGCTTACCCGACGGCGGCGTATGCCAGCCACGCAGGGTGAAACCGGCAGAGGTGTCATGAGACCAGGGCAGCAGTTGCATTCAGGGTTATCCACAGCGACGAAAGCGCGGCGAGTTTATCAGCCTGTCGCCGTGATTCGGCAGGCGGCGAACGAGGCCGTCAGCGCGTCGGCGCTCTGCGCCTGCTCGAAGATCAGCTCCAGTCGCGAGTCCTTGCGCCATTCACTCGCAGGCCAGGCCTGCAGCGCTTGCCCCTGCAGGGCATTCAACGAGCGCCAACCCTCGGCGCCGTGCAGCACGGCCTTGGCCCTGCGCCAACTCAGGCTCTGCAGCCATTGGCTGACCCGCGCGAGATCGAAACGCTCGCTCGGGTGCCAGCGCCAGCCGATGCTCCAGCCCTCGGCCTGATCCTGCACCAGGCAGATCGGCTCGGCGGCGTTGCGCCAGATCTGCGCCATGCCCATCAGGCCTGCGGGGAGCTCGGCGCTCACCTCGATGGGCGCGGCCTGGACGGCCAGGCCCGGCAGCAGGGCCAGGTCAAGCTGACCCTGCTCGGTCCAGTGCAACGGCACCGTCGGCAACTCGGCAGCGATCCGCGTTCGCGTGGCCTCGTCGAGACACTCACTCTTGTTCAGCAGCAGCAAACCGGCAGCATCCAGCGCCTGGTGCTGCACGTCGGGCAGCGGTTGACCTGTCGCCAACGCAGCAGCATCCAGCACCACCAGCGCCGGTTGCACGGCCAGCACACCGAGCCACGGCGGCTGACGCAATTGCGCCAGCAACTGCGCCGGATGCCCCAGGCCGGACGGCTCGATCAGCAGGCGATCGGGCTTCGCTTTGCGCAGCAGGCGCCCGAGGCCGACCTGAAACGGTGCGCCGTTGACGCAGCACAGGCAGCCACCGGCCACTTCGGCCATGGCGATGCCGTCGTCGCCTCGTTCCAGCAGGGCGGCGTCCAGGCCGATCTGGCCGAATTCGTTGATCAGCACCGCCCAGCGCTCGCCCGCCGGCTTCTGCGCCAGCAGGTGACGGATCAGCGTGGTCTTGCCGGCGCCGAGCGGGCCAGCGATGAGGTGGGTGGGGATTTGACTGAGCATGAATCTATGTTCGGTGGTTCGCCAGGCAAGTGCCAGCACAGACTGCAAAGAAGCAGCATGTTAGATTCGCCGGCAGTTTTTCGGGAGTCGAAACGATGCGTGCATGGCTGTTGCTGTTTTGCCTGCTGCCGGGCCTGGCCCTGGCCGAAGCCTGCGTGGTGCATAGCCAGGCCGAGCGCCTGAGCGTGCAGATCTGCCAGGAGAATCGCAACATCCCCGACACCCTGTTTCGCGAAGGCTTCTGCCAGCCGCAGTTGCAAGGCCAGACAGTCGAGGTGGAGTTCGTCGAGCAGTGCCCCAAGGGCGCCCACGGCGTCTGTCAGAACGCGCGCGCCGGTAGCGGCCTGTACCTGCAGGATATCCACTACTACGGCGTGGCCAGCGACGCGCTGTACCTGGAGCCGGCCTGCACCAGCCAGTATCAAGGCACGTGGATCAAGCCCTGAACCTCCACAACGCCAAGCGGCGCGGGTCTGAATAGCGTAGGGCGGGTGCAACCCGCCAGGCTGCGAGTGGCGGGTTGCACCCGCCCTGCGAGGAAATGCAACGACCCTGACATCAAAATGTCACCAAACGAGCGCCTAATGACTACGGGTACCTCACATGACCCTCATGTCGAGTCACGCGTCGACATGATCTCTTGGTGCTTAAGGCCGGGGCAGTTGCTCCGGCCTATTTTTTCATGGCTCGCCACCAGTAGGGTGCGCCGTGCGCACCGAGCAAACACCGAAGTATTCGCGGTGCGCGCAGCGCACCCTACGGAGGGCAGCCAACCAAGGATTTCGCTCAGGCCAGCCAATCCAGGGTCAGCAGCAAGCGCCGCTGCCCGGCAGGCGGCTGCGGCGAGCGATGGATCAATCCACGCCCTTCGTTGCCGTGCCATTTCTCGCCCTTGGCCAGCGCCACATGGCCGCTGTCGAGGCGCCGGATCAACGCCTCGTCCTGCGGCTCTGCCCCCGGCTGACCGAGTTTGCTGCGCGGCATGGCGCCCTCTTCCAGCCAATCGCTGCCGACACCGGCATAGCTGGTGATCAGCCGCACCGGCACGTGGTCGACGTGAAAACGCGGGCACATGGCCTTGTCCAGCGCGCGCAGGCGCAGGCCGATGCGCTCGGCGTCGAGCAGGCAGGCATAGGCGCGCACCAGCCAGGCCACGTCGGCGAGAAAGGCCGCCTGGCCCGGCAGATCGGCGTACTGCGCCACCAGGCCGTCGAGGTTCGGCTCGCTGTCCGCACGCGCCAGCTCCAGGGTCATGGACTGCGCCAGCGGTTCGCCTTGCGCCAGCAGCGTCTCGGCGAAGTCGATGATCTGCGCCGGCAGGCGACGCTGCCAGACGGCGAGATTGACGCCATCGTGCAGCACTTCACCGAGCACCTGGATATCCTCGCCCAGCACCTGCCGGGACACTTTCGGCAACTGCAGGGCGAACATCAGGCGGCCTCCTGCTGCCAGGCACCGAACGGATCGGCGAGCAGGCGCCAGGCATCCGGGCCGCCGGCCATTTCCGCGTCGGTGAGCAGACAGTCGTCCAGCTCACGCACCAGTCGCGGGAAGTCGATATTCTGGCCGATGAACACCAGCTCCTGGCGGCAGTCGCCAACCTCGGCGCTCCAGTGCTTCATGATCGCCTGCAGGCCTTCCTCGTCCTGCGGCCAATGCTGCTTGGCCACGAAGCGCCACCAGCGCCCGGCCAGGCCATGGCGCATCAGCCCGCCGGCCTGCGACCAGCTACCGGCTTCCTGATACTTGCTGGCCAGCCAGAAGAACCCCTTGGAACGCAGCAGCCTGCCATTGCGCCATTCCTGCGAGAGGAAATCGAAGAAGCGCTGCGGATGGAACGGCCGGCGCGCACGGTAAGCGCTGGAGGCGATGCCGTACTCCTCGGTTTCCGGCACGTGCTCGCCGCGCAGTTCCTTGAGCCAGCCCGGCGCCTGCGAGGCGCGGTCGAAGTCGAAGCGGCCGGTGTCGAGGATCTTGTCCAGGGCGATCTGGCCCATGCTCATGGCCTGGATATCGGCGTGGGTGTTGAGGCCACGGAGGATGGCCATCAGTTCTTCGCGCTCGGCCTGGCTGATCAGGTCGATCTTGCTGATGAGGATGACGTCGGCGAACTCCACCTGCTCGATCAGCAGGTCGGCGATCGAGCGTTCGTCCTCCTCGCCCAGGGTTTCGCCACGGCTGGCGAGGCTGTCGGCCTCATGGAAGTCGCGCAGGAAGTTCACCCCGTCGACCACCGTGACCATGGTATCCAGCCGCGCCAGGTCGGACAGGCTGCGTCCCTGCTCGTCGCGGAAGGTGAAGGTTTCGGCCACCGGCAGCGGCTCGCTGATGCCAGTGGACTCGATCAGCAGGTAATCGAAGCGACCGTCACTGGCCAATCGGGCGACTTCCTCGAGCAGGTCTTCGCGCAGGGTGCAGCAGATGCAGCCGTTGCTCATCTCCACCAGCTTCTCTTCGGCGCGGTTGAGACTGACGTCCTGCTGGACGGTGGCGCCGTCGATGTTGATTTCGCTCATGTCGTTGACGATCACCGCGACCTTGCGGCCCTCGCGGTTCTTCAGCACATGGTTGAGCAGGGTGCTCTTGCCGGCGCCAAGAAAGCCGGACAGCACGGTAACGGGTAGACGCTGATGCATGGGGTGTTCCTCGTTCAGTCACGGTCACGCTGATGTTTTTCGCGCTGCTCCTGACGCTCCTTGGCTTCGATGCACAAGGTTGCGGTGGGGCGCAGCAAAAGGCGCTTGAGGCCAATGGGCTCACCGGTCTCCGAGCACCAGCCGTATTCGCCACGCGCCAGGCGTTCGAGCGCCTGGTCGATCTTGTCCAGCAGCTTCTTCTCCCGCTCCAGCAGGCGCAGCTGCCACTGGCGCTGCTCCTCGGCGGCGCCGATGTCGGCGACGTCACTGCTGGTGTCGGGTTGGCGCAACTCGGTGATTTCCTCATCGATGCGCGCCTGCAACTCGGCACGCTGCGTCAGCAGCAGTTCGCGGAAGAACAACTGCTGGGCGTCATTCATGTAGTCATCGGCTGGCTGGGCCAGCAGCTCGGCTTCGGTAGTCGCGGTCAGGGGCATGGCAAATCGGCTGGCTTGTTTTAATTGTTATAACATAACATTAATTTCCAACCGCTACCCACGGATTTGCGATGAACGAACAACCCCTGCCGGATATTGCCGCCCAAGCCACCCATCACGACCTGCCGCTGGACTGGGTCGGCATGGCCGGTATCGCCCTGCCCATTCGCCTGGCGGACGCCGCCGTGACCGCCAATGTCGATATCGGCGTCAGCCTCGATGATGCCGGCGCGCGCGGCATCCACATGTCGCGCCTGTACCTGGCGGCGCAGCGCCTGGTGCATCAGCCATTGAACGTGCCGGCAGTGCTGCAGGTGCTGGACGACTGCCTGGGCAGCCACCAGGCGCTGTCCGACAGCGCCACCCTGACCCTGCGCGGCGAGGTGCCGCTCAAACGGCCGGCGCTGGTCAGCCCGCTGCACGGCTGGAAGACCTATCCCTTCGAGTTGCGCGCCCGGCAGGACGGCCGTGGCGTGAACATCGAACTGCAGGTCGAGGTCGGTTACTCGTCCACCTGCCCCTGTTCGGCAGCGCTGGCGCGGCAGCTGATCCAGCAGCGCTTCGCCTGGGACTTTCCCGATCAGCAGGTGGATTACGCCAGCGTGCTCGACTGGCTCGGCTCGACCCAGGGCATCGTCGCCACGCCGCACAGCCAGCGCAGCACGGCGACCCTGCAACTGCGTCTGGTGCCAGGCTGCGTCGACCTGCCCGTGCTGACGCTGATCGACAGCGCCGAACAGGCCCTCGGCACACCAGTGCAGACGGCGGTGAAACGCGCCGACGAACAGGCCTTCGCCCTGGCCAACGGGCAGAACCTGATGTTCTGCGAAGACGCCGCACGCCGTTTGCACCGCGCCCTGCGCCAGTTGCCGCAGGCCAGCGCGTTCCGCCTCAAGGTCGTGCATGCAGAAAGCCTGCATGCCCACGATGCGGTGGCGCACAGCTGCTGGAACTGGAACTGAGCCATGACGTCCGACGCCTGCTGGTTGCAGCTGGAATCCGCCGAGGTCGGCCACGCCGTGGCGCTGAGCGAGGCCCTGGGGCCATCGCCTGCAATGAAGCCGGATTGATCCGGTGATCGCCCTGCGCCACGACAGCGGCGAGCTGCACATCACCGACACGCGCGAGCTGGGCCTGCTCCGGCCAGGTACGGGAGGATTGCCTGGAGCGGCCGCTGCGCTACCGACGCGTCTGAGTTACCAGCCGCCGCCTCCGCCGCCGCCAGCCCCTCCGCCGGAGGAGCCGCCACCATGGGAGGCGGACGAGCCGGAGCCGCTGCCACTGCTGCTGGAACCGGAAAAGCTGTCGACGGATCTCGGCGCCTCTGGCGGCACGGAAGCCGTCATCAGCATCCGGTCGAGACTCCAGGCAAGCGTCATGGCCTCACCCGAGGCCATCATCCGAGTGAAACCCTGTGGCTGGTAGTCCACCTCCACTGGCGCCAGCGTGCCCTTGCGCAGCTCGGCGGTGAACCGCCGGGTCCACTGCTGCTCGACCCCCAGGGCCATGGCGTAGGGCAGGTGCCGTTCGTACAACGCAATGCTCATCACGGGGGCCTGGCCTGCCTGGTCCAGCACGTCCCTCTCGGCCAGGCTCAGGTAATTACGGTAGCCCTCCAGCTCATCGAGCAGGCGCCGTCCGGCGATGGAGGGCGAGCGCATGAGCTTGCGTGCCACGGCGACGATGACGAACAGTGCCACACACTGCAGCACCGCCGCGCCGCCCACAAGGCCTGCGGCCAGACCCAGGCTGATCAGGACGAACAGCATCAGCAAGAGTGCCGAACCGATCATCTCGTGGGTCAGGCAGTAGAACATCCCGGCCCCCAGCAGTACCCCCAGCAGCATCGCCCAAACGGCGGTGTTCGCAGCCTCCGAGTCGCCCGTGGACGTCACCAGCAGAGCGATCCCCGTCATCAGGGCGAAGAACGCACCTAGCAACCAGGACCCGGTATGGTTACTGAAGTTGTTCTGCTCGATCCCTTCGAAGCTCTTGAGCAGCACCTCCAGGGCTTTCGTCAGACGCGGTTCATAGCGGCCACCCAGGGTCAGCGAGCCACTCTTCTGTGCTATCAGGGTATCGAGCATGCGCCGCTCTTCCTCGCGTATGGCATCCCCGTCCGCCTCACCACGCGTCAGCACCAGGCCGTCGGCGTTGCGCTGCAGGCTCAGCCAGCCTCGAATGGCCAAGTCGGTGAACATGATGCTCAGCGCACGCACGCCCTTGCGGTCATTGCCCAGGCCGCGGCGCCACACGTACCCGGCCATCAAGGGGCTGACGCCCCGAGACAGCTCGAACAGGGGGATCACCAGGCCCTTGGCCGGCCCCCGGCCGTCTGTCCACCAGAGGCGTGCGTAGAACAACAACAGCCCGCTGAAAGCGAGCACCAGCAAGATAAGACGCAGGTTGTCGGCCAGCAGTATCAGCAACTCGTCCCACCAGCCGGGACGGGCGACCAGCCCCGCCTGCCAGGCCAGGGCGACGGTAAAGCCTTCGCGCGCGTCCAGCTCGCGCGTGGTCGCCAGGCGCAGACGGTTGCCCTGCTGCTCGATCACCTCGTAGGCGCCCTCACGCGAACCCTGGTAGCCGGTATAGCCATGTGCAGCCTCGATCTGCGCGCCCTCCGGCAGCAACACCTCGACGCTGGCCCGACGAATCGGCAGCTGCCAGTCATTGCCGGTGACGTTCCAGTAGAGCTCATCGACGCGGGCGTGATGCAGCAGTTGCGCATCCATGCGGTAGGTCAGCTCGTAGACATAGGGGCCGGGCTGAAGCATGACATCGGCACGGCCCAGACGCAGGCGAACGCCGTGCTCCTGCGCCTGTTGCGTGACGGTTTCCGGCTGACCGTCACGCGTGGCCGAGAGCAGCGTCAATGGCGTGCTGCGCAGCAGCCCAGTGCCCAGGCTGTAGCCTGTAGGGATGTCACGATAGATGCCGCGAGATATCTGTCGCCCTTCGGCAATCACGGCGATGCGCTCGGTCACCCGCACTTCGCCACTGGGCTCGACCTGCAGGTGCACGTCATAGCTCTGGATGGCCTCTTCGGCCCGTGCACTGAAGGCGCAGAAACAGCACAGCAACAGCAGAATTCGCAGTCTTCCTGACATCACACTCTCCTTGGCGCTCACAACCGCCTGCCTGGGCGAATCGAGGCGGCACCCTACCCCAGTCAGCTCGGCAGAAAAAGCGAACGCCGCACATCAGCGGCCCCCGCCACAGACGCCTTTACCAACCCCCTCCACCGCCGCCGCCACCTCCTCCACCCGAAGAGCCGCCACCGGACGAACCGCCCCCGCCCGAAGAACTGCTCGACGGCGGCGACGACGCCAGGGCCGTGGCGCTGGCGAGGCCGGCGGCCAGCGCGCCGCTCAGGGCTTGCGGCGAGCTGTAGCTGCTGCGGCTGTGGTACCAGCTCGGTTGATAGTCGCGCTGCGCCGGGTCGATCAGGCCGCTGGCCAGGGCCTCGCTGAAGCGCGCGCTCCATTTGTCTTCCACGCCCAGGGCCATGGCGAAGGGCAGATGGCGCTCGTACAGCGCGATGCTCATCGCCGGGGCGTCGCCCGCCAGGGCCAGGGCATCACGCTCGGCCAGTTGCAGGTAATCGCGATAGCCTTCCAGCGCATCGAGCAGGCGTCGCCCTTCCAGGGTCGGCGCCGGCAACAGGTAATAGAACACCAGCACCAACACGACATGGACGACGACCAGCAACAGCGCCGGTAGCGACACCGATGCGGCGATCATCATCAGCCCCACCGGCACCGGCCAGCCGAACATCAGTGCCACCAGGTACAGCCCCATCTGCTTGCCGAAGCTGGGCTGGTGGCGGGCCATGCTGAACACGACCAGTGCCGGCACGCCAAAGCCCAGGCTGAACACCAGCCCGGCCAGCCCCGTGCCCCACTCATCTCCGCCCTGGCCACTCAAGAGCACGGTGGCGGCGCAAGCCAATGCGGCCCACACCAACCCCCAGGCCCAGATGCCGCGGTTGTTGGCGAACCAGGCCTTGCCCTGTTCGCCCAACTGGCTGCCCAGCCCGGCTACCGCATCCGCCAGGCGTGGCTCGTACTGGGTGCCGATGATCAGCGCGATGCCGGCCTTGTTGGCCGGGAACAGGCGCTTGCGCAGGTCGCGATCCAGCTCGCTCATGTCGCCGCCTGCGCCCTGGTCGCGGGCCAGGCTGAAACCACCGCCGTGCCGCTTGTCCTCGATATGCAGGTGCTTGCGGATGGCCATGTCGGTGAGCCACACGCTGAAGGCGCGCGCCTCACCGAAAGCGCCGCGCAATCCGCGATGCCAGAGATAGCCCGCCTGCACCGCACTCATGCCCTGCGGCCCCTCGAACAGCGGGATGATCACGCCCTTCTGCGGATCGCGGCCGACCCGCTTCCAGGCGCGCAGGTAGAACAGCAACAGACCGATCAGCGACACGCCGCCGATGCCAACACCCAGGTTGTCCAGCACGGCGCGGCTGGCGTTCTGCAGCAGGCCCGGCCGTGGCACCAGTCCGGCCTGCCAGTCCACGGCCACGGTCAGGCCGTGATAGGCCGGCAGCGTCTCGGTGGTGGCCAGGCGCAGGTAGTCATCGCGCCGTTCGAGTATGCGGAAGTCCTGACCCTGATCGCCCTGAGCCCCGGTATAAGCCGCCAACTGGCCGATGCGCGCCCCCGCCGGCAGGCGCACCTCCACCGTGGCCTGGCGGATGGGAAATAGCCAGCCGTTGCCGGTGACGTTCCAGTACAGCTCGTCCGTATCGGCGTGATGCAACAGGGCACGGCCAACCCGATAACGCAGCTCGTAGCGATAGCGCCCCGGCTCCAGCAGGATGTTCGACGAGCCCAGGTAGAAGCGCACCCAGGCGCCATTGCGCTCGCTGCGCACCGACTCGGGCCGGCCATCGCGGGTCACGCCCAGCAGGGTGATCGGGCTGCTTTGCTCCAGCCCCATCGGCAACGCATAGCTGACCGGCAGATCGCGATAGATGCCACGACGAATGTCCCGGCCTTCGGCATGCACGGTGATGTATTCGGTCACCAGCAGGTTGCCGTCCGCCTCGACCTTAAGGCTCACGGCAAAATCCTCGATCATCTCCTGCGCCAGCGTCACGCCGGGCAGCAGGACAACCAACAGCAACAGCCCTCGCAGCCATCCGTGCATGTTCAGAACTCCATCTTCGGCGATTGGCCGTCACGCGGGTCATCCAGCGTGAAGTATTCGGCCGGGGTAAAGGAAAACAGGCGCGCCACCAGATTGCTCGGCACCGACTCGACCAGCACGTTCAGCTCGCGCACCGCGCCGTTGTAGTAACGCCGCGCCATCTGGATATGGTTCTCGACCTCGCTGATGTTGCCCTGCAACTCGCGAAACTGGTCGTCGGCCTTGAGCTCGGGGTAAGCCTCGACCAGGGCGAACAGCTGGCGCAACTGGCTGCCCAGTTGCGCCTCCACCGGCGCGCGCTGGCCCAGCGGCGAGTCGGCCAGTTGCACCGCGCGCATGCGCTCCTGCACCAGCGCCTGCAGCGTGCTCTGCTCGTAACTCATGTACTGCCGTACGCATTCCACCAGCGCCGGAATCAGGCTGGCGCGGCGCTTGAGTTGCACATCGATGCCGCTGCCGGCCTCGGCCACGCGGTGACGGTTGAACACCAGGCGGTTGTAGTAGAAAACCGTGGCGCCGCCGAGCACCAGCAGCGCACCCACCAGCCACTCTAATCCTGAAACCTGCATAGCCTCTCCTTGATTGGCCGATGACCACTCACTTTGCACTGACATCGTGGCAGCCCGTATCCTGTAGTGCCAGCCAGTCAGCGAGGCCCGCATGCAGATCGAGTTGATCGAGATCCGCGACCACCTGAATCGCTTCGCGCCTTTCGACAATCTGCCGGAGCAGACTCTCGACGAGATCGCCCGCCAGGTGCAAGTGGGCTACTTCAAGGCCGGTAGCGAAATCCTTGCCGTCGGTGCGCCGATCCACGAGCTGCACTACGTGCGCAGCGGCGCGGTGGAAATCCACCGGCGTGGCGGCGAGCTGCACAACCGCCTGACCGAGGGCGACATCTTCGGCCAGGCCGGCCTGCTGCGCGGCAACAAGGTGCGCCTGGGCGCCACCGCGCTGGAAGATTGCCTGATCTACTTCATCCCCGACACGCTGTTCCATCAGCTCTGCGAGCAGTTCGACAGCTTCGCCGACTTCGTCGAGGCCGAAGGTCAGTCGCGACTCAAGTCCGCCCTGGAAGACAGCCACGGCAAGGCCAGCGAGCTGATGAAGATCAAGGTGCGCAAGCTGATCTCGCGTGGCGCGGTCAGCGTGCCGCTGGATACGCCGATCCAGCAGGTGGCGCAGGTGATGACCGAGCACAGTGTGTCCTCGGTCATCGTCGTCGATCCCGGCACGCGCTGGCCCGACCCGCACCAGGTGGACGTGGCCGAGCAACAGACCCAGGTGATGGCCGGCATCCTCACCGACCGTGACCTGCGTACCCGCGTGGTTGCCGCCGGCCTGCCCAGCGATACCCCGGTCAGCCAGATCATGACGCCTAACCCCATCACCCTGCAGGCCGACGACTCGGTGTTCGAGGCCATGCTGTGCATGCTGCGCAACAACATCCACCACCTGCCGGTGCTGCATCGCCGCCGCCCGGTGGGCGTAGTGGCGCTGGCCGACATCATCCGCTACGAGTCGCGCAGCAGCCTGTACCTGGTCAACGGCATCTTCAACAAGACCTCGGTGGACGGGCTCAAGAGCCTGCTGCCGGACCTGCGCGCCACCTTCGTGCGCATGGTCGCCGACGACGCCAGCGCGCACATGGTCGGCAGCGCCATGAGCGGCATCGGTCGCGCCTTCAGCCAGCGCCTGCTGGAACTGGCCGAACAGAAACTCGGCCCGCCGCCAGTGCCCTACTGCTTCATGGTCGCCGGCTCCATGGCCCGTGACGAGCAACTGCTGCTCACCGACCAGGACAACGCCCTGGTGCTCGACGACCGCTTCGATGCGGACGAACACGACGCCTACTTCGCCGAACTGGCGCAGTTCGTCAGCGACGGCCTGGCCGCCTGCGGCTACAGCTACTGCAAGGGCGGCATCATGGCCACCAACCCCAGGTGGCGGCAGCCGCTGAAGGTGTGGCGGCAATACTTCAGCGACTGGATCGAGCGGCCCAACCCGGAAACCCTGCTCAACGCCAGCATCTTCTTCGACCTTGACGGCCTCTACGGCGAAACCGAGCTGGTGGAGAACCTCAAGGACCTGCTGGCACAGAAGGCCAGTGCCAGCCCCGCCTTCCTCGCCGCGCTGGCGCGTAACGCGCTCAACCGCACGCCGCCGCTGGGGTTCTTCCGCACCTTCGTGATGGAAACCGACGGTCGCCACCGCAACATCATCAACCTCAAGGGCCGCGGCACCGCGCCGCTCACCGACCTGATCCGCGTGCACGCCCTGGCCTGCGGCTCCAAGGCGCAGAACTCGCTGGACCGCCTCGATGCCATCGCCGCCACCAAGCTGCTACCCAAGGAAGCGCTGGAGCACCTGCGCTACGCCTTCGAGTTCCTCAGCCTGGTGCGTGTGCGTCACCAGGCGCGTGAAGTCGAGGCCGGCAACGCGCCAAGCAACTACATCGAGCCGGAACAGTTCAGCGCCAGCGAGCGCCAGCACCTCAAGGAAGCCTTCCAGGTGATCAGCAACGCGCAGAAATTCCTGCGTTTTCGCTATCCGGCGCAACCGGCGAGCCGTCCGCGATGAGTGAGCGCGCGGCCCAGGACTGGCCGCAACTGTTCGCCAGCCTCGCCGAAAGCAGCCGCGACCCGCGCCTGCGCGCCTACTACGGTGCCGGCTGCGTCGCGGTCGATACACCTCTGCAGGATGTCCCGCTGGTGGCGCTGGATGTGGAAACCACCGGCCTCGACCCGCGCGAAAACGCCATCGTCAGCCTTGGCCTGGTGCCACTGAGCCTGCAACGCATTCGCTGCAGCGAGGCGCGCTACTGGGTGGTCAAACCCACTGGCGAGCTGAACGCCGAATCGGTCACCTTCCACCACATCACCCACAGCGACATCCGCCATGCCCCGCGCCTGGCCAGCGTGCTCGAAGAGTTGCTGGAAGCCATGGCTGGCAAGGTGGTGGTGGCGCACTACCGCAATATCGAGCGCAGCTTCCTCGACCAGGCCGTGCGTCAGCACCTGGGCGAAGGCCTGGTCTTCCCCATCATCGACACCATGGAACTGGAAGCCCGCCTGCACCCCAAGCGCACCGTGAGCTGGTGGGACCGCCTGCGCGGCCGCGAGCCCCTCTCCATCCGCCTGTCCGACAGCCGCCTGCGCTACGGCCTGCCGCTCTACTCGGCGCACCACGCCCTGACCGATGCGCTGGCCTGTGGCGAGCTGCTGCAGGCGCAGGTGGCGAGGCATTATCCGACGCATACACCGATCAGCGCGCTCTGGAGCTAAACTCCAGCCCCCGCGCAAGGCGTCGGTACTCTCGAATCAAGACAGCGCAGACACGCCCATGAATCGCCGCAAAAAGATAAAGCAACTGCTCGAAGCCCACGCCAAGAAGGCCAATGCCAAGCTCGCGCCCAAAAGCAACAAACCCAGGTATATCAGCAAAGCTGACAGGGCGAAGTTGGAGGCTGAAGCGGCTCAAGAGCCCGTCACGTCCGTTGAGTAAAAGTTGATCGTTCCCACGCTCCGCGTGGGAACGCAGCCCAGGACGCTCCGCGTCCGTTGCGATTTAGGCAGAATCCGCCGACGCAGAGCGTCTCGAACGGCGGTGCCCACGCAGAGCGTGGGTACCATCGGCAAGGACTTTGTCGGCGGTGTTGATCGTTCCCACGCTCCGCGTGGGAATGCAGCCCAGGACGCTCTGCGTCCGTTGCGATTTAGGCAGAATCCGCCGACGCAGAGCGTCTCGAACGGCGGTGCCCACGCAGAGCGTGGGCACCATCGGCACACGGCGGAATGGCGCTAGCCGAGGACTTTGTCGGCGGTGTACACCGCCTCGTCGAGAAACACGTTGACCGCCGGGTGATCGCGCTCGCCCTTGCGGTAGGCGAGGAAGACGCCGCGCTGGATATCCGGCAGCAAAGGTACGGCGGTGACACCGGGCAATGGACGCACCAGGCGCAGGCCGGAGACGATGGAGATGGAGTTGCCCGAGGCGACCATGGCCGCGACCATCTCGAAGCCGGCGCAGTGCGCGTTGATGCGCGGGGAGTAACCCGAGCGACGGCACAGGTTGGTGATGAATTCGCCGAAGGAACTGCCGGTGGAGTCCAGCGCCCAGGCTTCGTCGCGCAGCTCGGCGATGGTCAGGCTGTCGCGCCGGGCCAGCGCATGGTCGATGGGCAGCAGCACGTGCAACAGGTCCTGGGTCAGGGGAATCAGCGCGTAGTTCTCGCGGTTCTCGTCGGGCTGCACGGCCAGGTCGTCGATCACCGCCACGTCGATCTGCCAGGCGCCGAGGGCGCTGAGGCTTTCCTGCGGCTCCAGCTCCAGCACCACCACGTTCAGCCGAGGGTAGGCGCTGCGCAGCGCACGCACGGTTTCCGCGATCACCGCCACGGCGATCGAGGGGAAAGCGGCCACGCGCAGCTCTCCGGCGATTTCCCCCCGCAGCAGCGCCAGTTCCGAGCGCGCTTCGTCGAGCACCATGAGGATGCGTTCGGCGTGCGCCACCAGGCGCTCGCCAGCCGGGGTCAGCACCACGCCGCGACCGCGCCGTTCGATCAGCGCCATATCCGCTTCGCGTTCGAGCTGGGCAACCTGCTGCGAAACCGCCGAAGGCGTCAGGTGCAGCGACTCGGCGGCGGCCGCCATGGTGCGACAGCGGGCCAGTTCACGCAGGGTGCGCAGGCGGGTGATGTCCATGGCGTGATCTCAATAGTTAAGGGTCGCTAACGAATAGGTTAAAAATAAATCAGTATACATAATGATATGACCGGCCTTAGATAGCGATATCCACACGCGCTGAACCGGGCGCGTGGTTCACCCACATACAGGCATCGTTGAAAACCCGGTTTTCAGCCGTGCCCACAGAAGAAGACTCTCGCCATGGCTATCAGCGTTTTCGACCTGTTCAAAGTCGGTATCGGCCCCTCCAGCTCACACACCGTCGGCCCGATGCGCGCGGCCGCGCTGTTCACCCACGCCCTGGAGAACCACGGCCATATGCCGCAGGTGACCCGCGTCGCCGCCGAGCTGTACGGCTCGCTGGGCGCTACCGGCAAGGGCCACGGCAGTGACAAGGCCGTGTTGCTCGGCCTCAGCGGCTACGAGCCGGACACCGTCGACGTGGACCAGGTGCCCGGCTACATCGAGGCCATCCGCCGCGACAAGCGCATCGTCCTGGCCGGCAAGCACGCCGTCGCCTTCGACGAGAAGGCCGACCTGAAGATGTTCCGCAAGGCGTTGCCGCTGCACGCCAACGGCCTGCGCTTCGCCGCCTTCGACGCCGCCGGCATCCAGATGCACGAGGCCACCTATTACTCGGTGGGCGGCGGCTTCGTGGTCAGCGAGGCAATCCTCGCCGACGGCTCCAAGCACAAGGTCATCGCCCCGGACGCCACCAGCCTGCCGTTGCCGTTCAGCAGTGGCGCCGACCTGCTGCGCCTGGCGCGCGAGAACGGCATTGGCATCGCCGAGGTGATGCGCCGCAACGAACGCCACTGGCGCAGCGACGAACAGACCGATGCCGGCCTGCTGGAAATCTGGAAGGTAATGCAGGCCTGCGTTGACCGTGGCTGCCGCACCGAGGGCATCCTGCCGGGCGGCTTCAAGGTGCGCCGCCGCGCCGCGATCCTGGCGCGCAAGCTGGGCGGCTTCCAGCGCAGCTACCTGGAAGACCCGCTGCGCATGCTCGACTGGGTCAACCTCTGGGCCCTGGCGGTGAACGAGGAGAACGCCGCCGGTGGCCGCGTGGTGACGGCACCGACCAACGGCGCCGCCGGCATCATCCCGGCGGTGCTGCACTACTACGCCAACGCCATTTCCGGCGCCAGCGAGCGCGGCATCATCGACTTTCTGCTGACCGCCGGCGCCATCGGCATCCTCTACAAGGAAAACGCCTCGATCAGTGGTGCCGAAGTGGGCTGCCAGGGTGAAGTGGGCGTGGCCTGCTCGATGGCGGCCGGCGCCCTGTGCGCGGTACTCGGCGGTACGCCCGAGCAAGTCGAGAACGCCGCCGAGATCGGCATGGAGCACCACCTGGGCCTGACCTGCGACCCGGTCGGCGGCCTGGTGCAGATCCCCTGCATCGAGCGCAACGCCATCGCTTCGGTCAAAGCCATCAACGCCGCGCGCATGGCGCTGTACGGTGACGGCTCGCACTACGTGAGCCTGGACAAGGTGATCAAGACCATGCGTGAGACCGGCGCGGACATGCTGACCAAGTACAAGGAAACCGCCCGTGGCGGCCTGGCGGTGAATATCATCGAGTGCTGATGCACGGCCGCCAGATGCGAAAACGCCGCGAACCCTGACAGGTTCGCGGCGTTTTCGTTTGTGGCCGGGGGCGATAAGCCCCTCTCCCATCAATGGGAGAGGGAAGCGATCTGCGTATTTTCTAAGGAAACACTGAAAAAGCCGTCATACCCGCACAGGCGGGCATCCAGAACCTACGAATCATCTGGGCTCCCGCCTTCGCGGGAGTGACGATAAATGGCTTTCTCAGATCATTCCTAACGCGGTTCGCTCATCAGGCCTTTGACAATGGAAATACAGCCCACCAGCAGCACGATGGTGAACGGCAACCCCGTCGACACGGCCATGGCCTGCAGCGCCACCAGGCCACCGCCGAGCAGCAGGGCGATGGCGATGACGCCTTCGATACTGGCCCAGAACACGCGCTGCGGTACCGGTGCATTGACCTTGCCGCCAGCAGTGATGGTATCGATCACCAGGGACCCCGAGTCCGACGAGGTGATGAAGAACACCACCACCAGCACGATGCCGATGAACGAGGTGATGCCGGTCAGCGGCATCTCGCCGAGCATGCTGAACAGCTTCAGCTCCAGGCCGGCGTCCTGCGCACCAGTGAAACCATCGACCAGCAGCTGGTTGATGGCAGTGCCACCGAAGGCGGTCATCCACAGCACCGAGACCAGCGACGGTACCAGCAGTACGGCGACGAGGAATTCACGCACGCTGCGACCACGGCTGACGCGGGCGATGAACATGCCCACGAACGGCGACCAGCTGATCCACCAGGCCCAGTAGAAGGCGGTCCAGCCCTGGCTGAAGTTGGCGTCTTCACGGCCTACCGGGTTGGACAGCGCCGGCAGGTACTGCAGGTAGGCACCGAGGTTCTTGAAGAAGTCGGTGAAGATCACCAGGGTCGGCCCGGCGATGATGATGAACAACAGCAGGGCCATGGCCAGGCCCATGTTGATCTCCGACAGGCGCTTGACCCCCTTGTCGAGGCCGGCGACCACCGAGGCCAGGGCGATCAGGGTAATGGCGACGATCAGCAGCACCTTGGTGGTGTCCGTGGCCGGAATGCCAAACAGGTACTCCACACCCGCCGCCGCCTGCTCCGCGCCCAGGCCCAGCGAAGTGACCAGACCGAACAGGGTGGCGAACACCGCGAGAATGTCGACGATGTGTCCCGGCCAGCCCCAGACGCGCTCACCGAGGATCGGGTAGAAGATCGAACGGATCGACAGCGGCAGGCCCTTGTTGAACGAGAACAGCGCCAGTGCCAGCGCGACGATGGCGTAGATCGCCCAGGGGTGCAGGCCCCAGTGGAAGATGGTCGCGGCCATACCCAGGCGCACGGCTTCCTCGGCGTTGCCGGCGGCGCCGCCAAGCGGTGCCCAGTCGGTACGCACGCCGTCCTCACCAACCGTGATCCCGCCCATCGCCGCGCTGTAGTGCGACATGGGTTCGGATACGCCGTAGAACATCAGGCCGATGCCCATACCGGCGGCGAACAGCATGGAGAACCAGCCCATGTAGGTGTAGTCGGGGGTCGCGTCCTTGCCGCCGATGCGCACCTTGCCCAATGGCGAGACGATCAGACCGAGGCACAGCAGGACGAAGATGTTGGCGGCGCCGATGAAGAACCAGGCCATGTGGTGCGTGAGCCAGTCGCGCACACCGCTGAACAGCGGTTCGATCTGGTTCTGCAGGGCCAGGGCGAGGATCACGAAGATCACCGCGACCAGCGCGGAGATGGTGAACACCTTGCCGTGAATGTCGAGGGCGAAGACGAATTGCCCTTTGATGTTGTCCTGACCGATGACGTAATCGGTGTCGATCAGGTTGGCTTCACCGGTCGGTGCCGGGATGCCCTCGTGGGTTTCCGCTACGGGTGGCGGTGTCGTGTCATGCGAAGGGACGTTTCCCATACGTGGCGTGCTCCTTGATGCGTTTGACTCGCTGGACGAGCGTGAACAGGACGGATGCCCTCCTCCAATTAAAGACGACCTGCAAACGGGTCGAACCAAAAAGGGTAACACATGAATTCCGCTCATTCAGACTCACAGACACATGAAAGCCCTGAATAATTCCTCGAAAGGTGGCAATTTGCCCGACACTGCCATTCTCCAGATGCCCATGGCAGGATGCTCGCGAACGCTGCGCAACCCCCGTGGTCAGCTGCACACAGCCTGTGCAAAGGAAGACCCTGCATGCCTGCGGATTTCGGCATCCCCCATCTGTTCGCGTACCTGATCGCCACCATCCACGCCCTGGGCGTACTGGCTGCGATCCACGCCGTGCTGACCGTGCGCACCGCCCAGGGCGCGCTGGCCTGGGGGTTATCGCTATTCTTCATGCCCTACCTGACGCTGCTGCCGTATCTGGTGTTCGGCCGCAGCCGCTTCGATGCCTACGTCAAGGCGCGGCGCCAGGCCGACAAGGAAATGCACCACGCCATGGCCGAGCAGGACTGGCGCCCCTGGGTCGAGGAAGCCAAGGCAGCGCACCTGTCGCCGGTCTACGACCGCCTGCGCGCCCTGCCACGCCTGTCGCATCTACCCGGCCTGACCGGCAACCGCGTCGAACTGCTGGTCGATGGCGAGGCCACCTTCGCGGCGATCTTCGCAGCCCTGGCCAGCGCCCAGCAGGTGATCCTGCTGCAATTTTTCATCATCCGTGACGACCGCCTCGGCCGACGCCTGCACGACGTACTGCTGGAGCGCGCAGCGGCTGGCGTGCGGGTGCACGTGCTGTACGACGGCGTCGGCAGCCATTCGCTGTCCGCCGCCTTCATCGACCGCCTGCGCCGCGGCGGTGTGCAGGTGCATGCTTTCCCCACTCGCTCCGGGCTGTTCAACCGCTTTCAGCTGAATTTCCGTAACCACCGCAAGATCGTCGTGGTCGACGGCGAGATCGGCTTTCTCGGCGGGCTCAACGTCGGCATCGAATACCTCGGGCAGAAACCACCGCTGGCACCCTGGCGCGACACTCACGTCGAAGTACGCGGCCCGGTGGTGGCCAGCCTGCAGGAAGCCTTCGCCGAGGACTGGTACTGGGCCTGCCAGAAGCTGCCGCCGCTGCTGATGCCAAGGAAGCAGGATGAGCCCGGCCTGCTCTGCCAGGTGATCGCCAGCGGTCCGGCCGACCCGCAGGAAACCTGTTCGCTGCTGTTCGTCGAAGCGATTCACGCGGCGCGCGAACGGGTGTGGCTGAGCAGCCCCTACTTCGTGCCCGACGAGGCGCTGTTCGCCGCCCTGCGCCTGGCAGTGATGCGCGGCGTGGACGTGCGTCTGCTGCTGCCGTCGCGCCCTGACCACCGCATCGTCTACGCAGCCTCCAGCCTGTACGCGTTCGAGGCGCTGCGCGCCGGCGTGCGCATCTTCCGTTACCAGCCGGGGTTCCTGCACCAGAAGGCGCTGCTGATCGACCACGACGTCAGCATGCTGGGCAGCGCCAACCTGGATAACCGCTCGTTCCGCCTGAACTTCGAGGTCAGCCTGCTGACCTTCGACGAAGGTTTCAACGCCCAGGTGGCGAACATGCTGGAAGAAGACTTCAGCCGCTCACGCGAACTGGTCAACGCCGACCGGCGCAACCTGCACCGCCTGCAGCAACTCGGCATGCGCGTCGCACGGCTGATCTCGCCGATTCTCTGAGCACTGCGCCGACCTGATGCCTGCAAGACTTTGAACTGGCCCCGAGGCACGGCTATGGTTATCAGGCCAACCGCTGTTAGCTGTCAGCGAGAACCTGCCCGCCATGACCAAGTGCCTTGCCCTGCTGCTCTGCCTGTTCGTCCTGCCCGCTCTGGCGCAGGAGGACATTCACGTCGGTGTCGAACTGCAGCCCTACCAGCCCTACTCGGATGTGGAGAACGGCGAGTACCGCGGCTACGCGCGCGATCTGCTGGACGCTTTCGCCGCCGAGTATGGCTACCGCTTCGTCTACACGCCGTTGCCGGTCAGGCGCCTGCTCGGTGATTTTCTTTCTGGCCGGGTCGACCTCAAGTTCCCCGACCATCCACAATGGAACGCCGACCGGAAAGCCGGCCATCGCATCCACTACAGCGACCCGGCAGCGCCCTACATAGACGGCATTCTGGTCAAGCCGCAGCACCTCGGTCAGGGCCAGCAGCGTATCGAATTGCTCGGCACGCAGAACGGCTTCACGCCCTGGCCCTATCTGCAGGACATTCGTGCCGGAAAAATCCGCCTGATCCAGGCCAACCAGATCGACTCGTTGCTGCGCATGGCAGATAGCGACCGCGTCGACGGGGTCTACCTCAACCCCAAGGTAGTGGCTCACCAACTGGTGCAGATGCGCATGGCCGCCGACAGCCTGGTGTACGACCCAGAGCTGCCGCATGTGGAAGATCACTACTACCTGTCGAGCATCCGTCACCCGCAACTGATCGCGGCGTTCAACCGTTTTCTGCTGGAACGGGCCGAACTGGTGGGAGAAATCCGCCGCCACCACGGGCTATGAATCGACCCGTGGCGCGGCGGCGGATCAGTACTTCCAGCTGACGCTCATGCTGGCATTACGCGGGGCCCCGTAATAGGCCTGAGTCCAGTACAGGCTGCTCAGGTACTTTTCGTCGGTGAGGTTGTTGAGGTTGGCCGACACGCTCCAATTCGGGTCGATATCATAGCTGGCCATCAGGTCGACCACGGCGTACGCCTTCTGCCTGGCATCGGCAGTGCCGATAGAGGTGAAACCGTCGTCGGCAGTCAGCGGCACGGCGATCTTGATATCGTCCTGCCAACGCACTGCGGCACCGACCTTGAGCTTCTCCATGCCCGGGATACGGTAGGTAGCGGCCGTCTTGATCATGTGTTTGGGCGAGTAGGTCACGGCATGCGCGCCGTCGGCATTGGTGATGTCGACGAAGGTGTAACCGGCACTGAGCTGCAGGCCTTCCAGTGGTTCACCGGAGAACTCCAGTTCATAGCCTTCGCTGGTCAGGCCTTCGATGGCGCGGTAGTAGGCGACCGAACCGATCATGCCAGCCTGCTCGGCGAAGTTGTCCTGCTCGGTACGAAACACCGAAAGCGCAACGTTGACCTTGTCGTCGAACAGTTCGCCCTTGATCCCGGCTTCGTAGTTCACCCCTTCCAAGGGTGCCAGACGCGAACCCGTCACGTCGGTCTTGGTCTGCGGGGTGAAGATTTCGGTGTAGCTGGCGTAGACCGAGTACTGCTCGTTGAGGTCATAGACCACCCCGGCATAGGGCACGACCTTGCCACTGTTCTTCGACGACTTGGCCAGACCGTAGTTGGTGCCATCGCTCTTCACATCGATCACCCGAGCACCGGTGATCAGGCTCAAGTCGTCGGTCAGGCTCCAGCGCGCGGCACCATAAACGCTCTTCATTCGGTCGGTGAAATCGCTGCCGGCGCTGCCATTGTCATTACGCGGCTTCGGGTAGTCACCACTCCACTGCTCCAGCGGCGGCAGCATGGTGCCGGTGCTCGAGTCATACCAGGACAAGTCCTCCAACTCGGAGCGCGACCAACTGCCACCCACGGCCGCTTCATGCTGACGACCGGCAAGGCTGAACGGGCCGCTGGCCTGCACATCGACGATCAGCTGTTTGTTCTTCTCGCTGTACTCGGACGGGTAGGAATACAGACCAGCACCGGTCGTGCGATTGGGCGTGCCGTAGACGTAGAACATCGAGCCGTCGCTTTTCTTCTCCACATGGGTGACCACGGTCTTGGCCTGCCAGCCGTTGTCGAAGGTATGTGCAAGCTCGGCGAAGGTGCGGTTTTCCTCGTTGTCCCAGTAAGCCCAATCGGTGGAGGTGCTGGTAGAGCGCGAATAGTGGGTCTTGCCACCATCCTGATAGACCAACGGCAGCGCTCCCCACATCGGCGAATTGGCGTCGCTGGTCTGCAGGGTGTGGCCGAGGGTAAAGACAGTGCGGTCGTCCAGATCGAACTCCAGCACGCCATGGAACATGTTCTTCTCGCGCGAATAGCGATCGAGGTAGGAGTTCTTGTTTTCGTTGGCGTACACCACGCGCCCACGCACGGTGCCGGCATCATTGAGCGCGCCGGATACGTCGGCATCGATACGGCGCTTGTCCCAGGAACCGGCGGTCAGGTCCACCCGAGCCTGTGGTGCCAGTGTTGGCCGCTTGCGCACGAAATTGACGGTCGCCGACGGGTTGCCGGTGCCGGAGATCAGGCCATTGGCGCCGCGAATGACTTCCACACGCTCGTACATGGCGGTATCCAGATCGCCCTCGACGTTGCCATAGACAAAGGGCACGGAGATACCGTCGTACTGGAAGTTGGTGATGTCGAAACCGCGAGCGGTGTAGTAGGTGCGGTCGGTTTCGACTTCCTGCACCTGCACGCCCGGCACGGCCTTGAGCGCGTCGTTGACGCTGGTGAGCTTGAAGTCGCGCAGCTGAGCGCCGCTCAGGGTGGAGATCGACTGCGGCGTCTGTCGTGGGGTCAGGTCGAGCTTGGTCGCAGCGCTACTTGGAGTGGATTTGTAGCTATCGACATCTGCCACCGTACTGCTGCCAACCACGGTCTGGGCATCGAGCTCGAGCTGCTCCTGCTCGGCGGCCAGGGTTTGATTGAAACTGCAGGCGGCCGCAATCGCCACGGCCAGGTGGGGTTTTCTGCTGAACAAGGGATGGTCTCCTGATGCGCTGTCGATAGCCGCTGGCAGTCCCTTCGCAGCCGAGTGCCTCACTGGCAGTACATTCAAACGAATGCAAATGTAAACGCTTATCGATAGAATTCTCGCAACAAAACAACCGCCTCGTCAATGCGAATTATTTACATTAAAACTGAAAGTCATTGCCCGCCCAAGCTGCTGCAGTCCGCGCTCACCCAGCGCGCGCGGCCTTCCATGCTGAAGGGCTGGCGACTATAGGTGCCGCGGGTCTGGATGGTGAACGCCTTATCGCTGGCGAAAAGGATCTCGCCTTCGCCCTGGGATTCGTGACAGACGAAGCTGAATTTCCACAGTGTCGCGCTGCGCTCGAGCGTTTCATAACTGCAGCCTGACTTGGGCGCGTACAAGGGGATGTCCTGGGCCTCGATCTGCTCTGCGGTCAGACACCTCTGCATTCCGCCGGCAACCAGCTTGAAACCCTGTTTGGCGAACCCGGCCTCCGCCCTCTGACGGCTATCGGGTGGCAAACTCTGCAACTGTTCCAACATCTCCCGCGTGCCGGGGACGATCTGACCACCAACCTGCATGCTGTCCGTGCTGACTTCCCAGACGCCAGGCAGCATATCCAGGGCACTGGCCGAAGCCGGCAACAGGCAGAGGGCGAGAGGCAGGGCGAAACGGGGTATGGGGCGCATGACGATGCTCCTGACGGTGGTCCGTAAAGCCTAGTCGCTGCGCACCGGACGAACAAAACCCCCATCGACCTGCGCCGCATGGGGGTTCTCTTCTTTACTTTCCACCAGCACTTGTGGCGCCGGGAGCATGGGTCCGCTCTGGCGAACCTAACCCGCGTCAGGCGCGGGGGAGCTCAGCTCGCAGCTCCAGAGTTCCAACGCCGGCTGGCTCGCTTGTGGCGGGCCGAGCCAGTCGCTCATCGGGCGACAACGCTGGTTGAAACACAGTTGGTAATCCCCGGCTTCGGGCGTACGCCCCACTCGCAGGGGTTGCAAAGGCGGTAGCTGACGCTGGTAGTGCCAGCTGCCATTGCGCAGTTCGGCGCCGTCGGGAATTTCCATTCCGGCGCCGGAACCCTTGACCCGCGCCTCGCCAAGCACCAGGCCCTCGGCGGTGACACGGTAATCCTCTTCCCAGCGAATCTTCTCGATGGTGTGGGTCCAGGCCAGGGTGAAGGCCGGCGTGGGCAACTCTGCCCACACCGCGCCGGCCAACCCCAGGCACAGACCGATCACGCTGTCGCGGCCTCGGCACGGCGGGCGCGCCAGACGTGCTGAGCGATGAAGATAGCGCTGAGTACGAAGCCGATTTCGTCACTGATCGGGGTGGCGAGAATCAGGCTGGCGCCAGCGGCCAGACCCAGAATGCGCTCCCACCAGGTCAACTTGGCCTGCAGGTAGCCGGTGAACACCACGCCCCAGATACCGATGGCCAGCGCGGCCTTGAACAGTACGTAGAAGGTCGCCAACAGGCTATCGCCCTGCAGCATCAACGCCGGCGAGTAGACCGCCATGAAGGGCACGACGAAACCAGCCACCGCGATGCGGATCGCCCACAGGCTGATCTTCAGACCACGCTCCTGGGCGATTGGCGCGGCGGCGAAGCAGGCCAGCGCTACCGGCGGCGTGAGGTCGGCCATGATGCCGAAGTAGAAGACGAACATGTGCGAAACGATCAGCGGCACGCCCAGCTCCAGCAGCGCCGGCGCGGCGATCGAGCTGGTGATGATGTAGTTGGGGATGGTCGGAATACCCATGCCCAGCACCAGGCAGGTCAGCATGGTCAGCACCAGCGACAGGAACAGGTTGTCCTGGCCGATGGCGAGGATGTAGCCAGCGAAGGTGGAGGCCACCCCGGTCAGCGACACCACACCGATGATCACCCCGACCAGGGCACAGGCGATACCGACCGGCACGGCATGACGCGCACCCTCGACCAGCGCGTGCAGGCACAGGGTCAGGGTTTCACGGCCGCCTTTGACGAACCAGCAGACCGCCACCAGCGCCGCAATGACACCGAACATCACGCCGATACCGTACCGGAAGAAGCCGGCGCAGAGCACGCCGAGGGCGATCCAGAAGGCGAAGCGCATGGCCTTGGACGAGAGCTGCAGGATGATCGCCGAGCCAAGGATGACCATGGCGGTCAAGGCCAGGCCGACGGTACCGGAGAACAGCGGGGTACGACCGGAGAACAGCAGGTAGATGAGGATGAACAGCGGGATCAGCAGGAACCAGCGTTCGCGTACGGCCTTCCACGGGTTCGGGCATTCTTCCTTGGGCAAGCCGCGCAGGTTGGCGCGCTTGGCCTCCAGGTGAACCATCCAGAACACCGAGCCGAAGTACAGCAACGCCGGGATCAGCGCGGCCTTGGCCACTTCGAAGAAGGGCACGTTGATGGTCTCGGCCATGATGAAGGCCACGGCGCCCATGATCGGCGGCATGATCTGGCTGCCCATCGACGAGGTTGCCTCGACGCCACCGGCGAAGGCCGAACGGTAGCCGAAACGCTTCATCAGCGGGATGGTGAACTGGCCGGTGGTGACCACGTTGGCCACACCGGAACCGGTGATGGTGCCCATCAGCGCCGAGGACACCACCGACACCTTGGCCGGGCCGCCGACCTTGTGACCGAACAGGCCCATGGCGAAGTCGGTGAACAGCTTGATCATCCCGGCCTGCTCGAGGAAGGCGCCAAACAGGATGAACAGGAAGATATAGGTCGCCGACACGTAAGTCGGCGTGCCGTACAGGCCTTCGGTGCCGAACGACAACTGGTTGACGATCTGGTCGAGGCCGTAACCGCGATGCATCAGCTCGCCCGGCAGGTACTGGCCAAGCATGCCGTAGGCCAGGAACAGCGCGCAGATGATCGGCAGGGCGATGCCCATGACCCGGCGCGCCGCTTCGAACACCAGCGCGATCAGGATCAGGCCGATGATCATGTCGCCGGTGGTCAGGTCGCCCGAGCGCTGGATCAGATCCGCCTCGAAGTACCACTGATAGAAGGCCGTGGCCATGCCGGCCAGGCCCAGCAGCCAGGCCAGCGGCTGCCAGGGACGCTTGGCGCCGAAAGCCGGAATGCTGATGAACACCACCAGCAACAGGAAGCCGACGTGTACCGCACGCAGCACCTGGGTAGATACCGGGTGGAAGGCCGCGGTAACGATCTGGAAGATGGAAAACAGCAGCGCGACGGCGAACAACGCCTTCGGCCAGTCGGACGGGCTAGCGCCCATACCCTGATTCTGCTCACTCATGGAGTGCAAACCTCATGACTACTTCGATACGGAGGCAGAGTCGCCAACAAAACCCACCGTCTGTGAACGCCGGTTTTATTCGCGATTCTGGGGGCTCTGTCCGTTCCGACCCTTGCGCTGCAGGAGCGGATTCAGAGCAAGCAGGCCGCGGCCCATGCCGCGGCCTGAACCGGCATTACAGCGCGCCGGCTTCCTTGTAGAAGCGCTCGGCACCCGGGTGCAGCGGGATCGGCAGGTTCTTGGTAGCGGTTTCCAGCTTGATGTCCTTGGCCGCAGAGTGAGCGGTGCCCAGACGCTCGAGGTTGTCGAACATCAGCTTGGTCATCTGGTAGGCCACTTCGTCGGAAACGCCTTCATGGCTGACCAGGATGTTGGTGATGGCGACGGTGGGTACATCGGCGTCCTGGCCGTCGTAGGTGCCGGCCGGGATGGTGGCAGCCTGGTAGGCAGCGTTGTCGATCTTGGTAGTCACTTCGGCCGGGATGGCGACGAAGCTGATCTTCATGGTCGAAGCCAGGTCACGAATGGCGGCCATGCCCAGGCCCGAGGACTGCAGGGTGGCGTCCAGCTGGCGGTTCTTGATCAGCTCGACCGACTCGGCGTACGGCAGGAACTCGACCTTGCCCATGTCCTCGTAGGTCAGGCCAGCCGCTTTGAAGATGGCGCGAGCGTTGAGCTCGGTACCGGACTTCGGCGCGCCGACGGAGATGCGCTTGCCCTTGAGGTCTTCCAGGGTCTTGATGCCGGATTCGGCGTTGGCAACGATCTGGATGTAGTTCGGGTAGGTACCGGCAATGGCGCGAATCTTCTTCAGCGGCGCCTTGAAGCCAGCGTCTTCGACGCCGTTCCAGGCATCGGCTACCGAGTCGCCCAGGGCGAAAGCCAGCTCGCCACGACCGGCTTGCAGCAGGTTGAGGTTTTCCACCGACGCCTTGGTCGCCTGGACCGAGGTCTTGGAGCCCTCGATGCCGTTGCTGTAGAGCTGCGAAAGGGCCACGCCGATCGGGTAGTACACACCGCTGGTACCACCGGTGAGCACGTTGATGAAGGTCGGGGCGGCAAGCACAGCGGTGCTGGCAGTGATGGCCGCGGCGGCGGCAAACAGGCTGAGTTTCTTGGTCAGTCGCATGGAAGTATCTCCGTCGTTGTTATTGGCTGTATGCAGAGTTTCACTCTAGACGACGCCGCACAGGCGGCGTCGACATTGCGCGATCAGCAGCGCGGGGTGCAGCGTTGGACAAGAGCCGCGGCAGGCACGGCGGGTAGGCGGCCCATGCACGGCAGCGAATGCGGCATGGCGCGAGGGACATGGCAGTTCATGGGCTGACCTCTTGTCGTTGTTATGGTCGCCACGTCGGCAAGATGCTGCGCGGCTGCAACTGTCATAGCAGATGCCGTGCCAGGGGCTGAAAAGCCCGAGATAGAAGGGTTTTATCGATAGACCAATGGGTCACTGAGCGGGAAACCGCTTACACCCGAGTGAGCATAGGCAACAATCCGCTCACCAGGTAGCCGGACGCAAGCCGAGAATGAGGTAATCGCTACCTCCCGGATCGCATCCGGGTTACGGCTGCTCGCCAGACCTTAGGGTGCGCCGTGCGCACCGGCTGGCTCGAGAGCGTGGCATCAGGTGCGCACCGCGCACCCTAGATGCGCCGCGCCTGCCTACTCCTCGCCGCCCGGCAGGTAATCACCGCGTGCCAGACCATGACGCTGCATCTTCTCGTTGAGGGTGCGGCGCGGCAGCTGCAACATGTCCATCACGGCGGCGATGTTGCCCTGGCATTGCAGCAGGGCGTTGTGCAGACATTGCGCTTCGAAGGCCTCCATCTGCTGCGCCAGCGCCTGGCCGGCGAAACGCTCGGCCGGCGCGGGGCAGGAGAGCCCCAGGGCATGGCGCTCGGCAGCGTTGATCAACTCACGCACGTTGCCCGGCCAGTCATGACCGAGCAACCGGGCCAGCTCGCTCGGGGCCAGTGGCGGCGCTTCGCGCCCATGACGCAGCGCCGCCTCGTGGGCGAAATGTTCGAACAGCAGGGGAATGTCCTCGCGGCGCTCGCGCAGCGGCGGAATATGCAGGGTGGCGACGTTCAGGCGATACACCAGGTCCTCGCGGAAACGCCCCGCCTTGACCTCGTCGAGCAGATCCGGCTTGGCCGCACTGATCACCCGCAGATCGACCTGGATGCTCTTGTTCGAGCCGAGGCGCTCCAGGGTCTTTTCCTGCAGCACGCGCAGCAGCTTGACCTGTTGCGCCAGCGGCAGGCTCTCGACCTCGTCGAGAAACAGGGTACCGCCATCGGCATGCTCGATACGGCCAATGCGCCGCGCCTGGGCGCCGGTGAAAGCGCCACTCTCGTGGCCGAACAGCTCGCTTTCGAAGATGGTCTCGGGAATCGCCGCACAGTTCAGCGCCGCGAAGGCCTTGCTGGCACGCGAGCTGAAGTCGTGCAGGCTGCGCGCCACGCGCTCCTTGCCGCTGCCGGTCTCGCCACGGATCAGCACATTGACCGAGGTGCCGGCCAACTCGAGGATCTGCCGACGCAGGTTTTCCATCGACCGCGAAATGCCGATCAGCTGGCTCTCGATACGGCCCTTGTCGGCCACCTGCCGACGCAGCTGACGGTTCTCGCAGACCAGCCGGCGCTTGTCCAGCGCGCGCCGCACGCTGTCGAGCAGACGCTCGGGGGTGAAGGGTTTCTCAATGAAGTCATAAGCGCCCTGACGCAGCGCCTGCACTGCCATGGGCACATCACCATGACCGGTGACGAGGATCACCGGCAGGTCGGTGTCTACCTGCAGCAGCTTGTCGAGCAGTTGCAGGCCATCGCTACCGGGCATGCGCACATCGCTGACGACGATGCCGGGGAAGTCGCGGTCGACCAGAGCCAGCGCTTCGGCCGCGCTGGCGCAGGTACGCACGTCGAAACCGGAAAGCTCCAGCCACTGCTGCACCGCCTCGCGAATCGCCGCTTCGTCGTCGACCACTATGACCTGAGCGCTCATGGCACCTCCTGTTCAAAACGGCGGGCAGTGTAGCCCGACGAATACAATCCGGGGGAACGACCAGTGCACACGGCGCCGTCTGATCGTAGGGTGCGCCATGCGCACCGAGCAAAACTCTGTCGCGGCTACAAACCCTCGCACCGGCATCAAGGCGCCGCCGGCAGCCTCAGGGTGAACACCGCGCCCAGCTCACCATTGTGCGCCTCCAGCATGCCGCCGAGATCGCGCACGATACCGTAGGACACCGCCAACCCGAGCCCCAACCCCTGCCCCACCGGCTTGGTGGTGAAGAAGGGTTCGAATACCCGACCCAGGGTTTCCTCGGCGATGCCGCCGCCACTGTCCTCGACGCTGAGCAGGCAGCCGTCGTCTTCGCGGGCGATGCGCACCAGGAGGATACGCGGCTCCCTGTCGGCCATGGCATCGAGAGCATTGTGCAGCAGGTTGAGAATCACCTGCTCGATGCGGATCGCATCACCCAGCACCTCGGCCTCGTCGTCGATCTGCGTGCGCAGCTCGACCTGCTCGCTGCGCATGCGTGGCGCCAACAGTTGCAGGGCCTGCTCCAGCACGTCACCCAGGCACAGGCGCTCGCTGAGGCCGGCCGGCGTCTTGCGGGCGAAGGTCTTGAGGTGGCCGGTCAACGCGGCCATGCGCTGCAGCAGACCATCGATACGCTGCAGACCGTCGCGCACCGCTTCCGGCCGACCACTATCGAGCAGCAGGCGCAGGCTGCCGAGTTGCATCTGCAGGGCGGTCAAAGGCTGATTGATCTCGTGCGCCAGGGCCGCCGACATCTGCCCCAGCGCGGCCATCTTGGCAGCATGCACCAGGCCATCCTGGGCTTCGCGCAACTCGGCGGTGCGCAGCGCCACCTCACGCTCCAGACGCTCGCGGATACCGGCCTGCAAGCGCTGGTTCTTGCGCCGCTGGGCAAGGAACAGAAACAGGAAGGCAAAGGTCATCCACACGCCGGCAGCGGCCAGGCGATAGCTGCGCACACTGTCTGCCAGGCCGACCGGCTCGCTGAGCAGGTGCAGGGTCCAGCCCTCTTCGGGCATGTGCAGGCGCTGCCAGAGATAATCGCGGTTGCCGTCAGGGCCATCGACGCGCGCCCAGTCCGCATCGGCGTCGATATGCCGATGCACCTGATGCGCCAGCGGCTGCAACGCCTGCTCGGCATAGCGGCGCACTTCCACCAGTTCGGCGCGCGCCTGCTCGTCGAGCGGCTGCAGAGCGCGGAAGCGCCAGATCGGCTTGTTGCTGAGGATCACCACCTGATAGCTGTCGGCGACCATCAGCACCCCGGGCTGGCCGACCCATTCGCGCTGCAGGTCTTCCAACTCCAGCTTGACCACCAGCACGCCGAGCAGCTCGCCCTTGTCGTCGCGCACCACATGAGAGAGGAAGTAGCCGGGAATCCCCGTGGTAACGCCTACCGCGAAGTAGCGCGCGCCGCCATCGCGCAGGGCGTTCTGGAAATAAGGACGAAAGGCGTAGTTATTGCCGACGAAGCTGCTCCAGTCGCGCCAGTTGCTGGCTACCAGGGTTTCACCCCGGGCATCGAGCAGGTACAGCACGGTGGAGCCGGCGGCCGCGTTGAGCCGCTCCAGGCGCTGGTTCAGCGCCTGGCGCAGCTGACGATCATGCGGTGCGCGCAGCAGGCTGCGAATGTCGCTGTCCAGCGCCAGCACCTCGGGTACCGAGCTGAAGCGCTCGACCAGGGTGCGGATCGACTGGGCATAGAGCTGCAGCTGCCCGCGCGCCTCGACGCTGCGCTCGTCCCAGGCGCGCTGCTCGGCGTAGCGGCCACCCAGCCACAGGCTCAGCAGCAGGCCGGCAAGAATCGCCAGGACGGTGAGCAGAACGCGATAACGGGGACGCTGCGGCAAGGGCATGGGCGGCTCGCGGGATCATGACGAGCCGCATGTTACCCCATCAGGTGTAGAGGTCGGCGCGTGTCCACGGCAGATCATGACCGCCGTCATCGCGCGGCTTCACCGCCAGGATCTGATGCAGGTTCATCCAGCCATGCCGGAAGCCATAGGCACAGCCGGCCAGGTACAGGCGCCAGATGCGCAGGGATTTTTCCGGCACCCACTGCGCGGCCTTCTGCAGTTGCCGCTCCAGGCCCTGACTCCACAGCTGCAGGGTGCGCGCATAGTGCAGGCGCAGGCTCTCGACGTCGACGATTTCCAGCCCGGCCTCGCTGATCGCCTTGCTGATGGTCACCAGATGCGGCAGCTCGCCCTGCGGAAACACGTAGCGGTCGATGAACTCGCCGGCGCCACGACCCACCGGGCGTCCGTCGGTGAAGCGCGAGGTGATGCCATGATTCATCACCAGGCCACCGGCCCTGACCGCGCCGAACAGGCGCTGGCAGTACAGCGGCAGATTGGCGTGACCAACGTGTTCGAACATGCCGACGCTGACCACCTTGTCGAAGCGGCCATCCTGCGGCAGGTCGCGGTAGTCCAGCTGCTCCAGGGTCACGCGCCCTTCCAGCCCCTCTTCGGCCACACGCTGCAGCCCCAGCTCCAACTGCGCCTGGCTCAGGGTGATGCCATAGACCTCGACATCGAACTCGCGCGCGGCAAAACGCGCCAGGCCGCCCCAGCCACAGCCGACGTCGAGCAGCCTGTCGCCCGGCTGCAGGCGCAGCTTGCGGCACAGGTGGCGCAGCTTGGCCTGCTGGGCCTGATCGAGGTCTTCCTGGCCGCTTTCGAAGTAGGCGCAGGAGTAGACCATGTTGCGGTCCAGCCACAGCCGGTAGAACTCGTTGGACAGGTCGTAGTGGTAGCTGATGGCCTCGGCGTCGCTGCGCTTGTCATGGGCAAGGTACTGCTGCGCAGGTGCGGATTCGTCACCGAGCAGCGCCGTGCTCAGCGCATCGCCAACCTCGATGGCGGCTTCGATGGGACCTTCCAGATCGACCCGCCCTTCGACATAGGCCGCGCCCAGTGCATCCAGGCTCGGGTGAGCCAGTTGCGTGACCAGCGCAGGATCCTTCACGACCAGCGTCACCTGGGGTTTGGGGCCCAGATCGATCTGTTTGCCGTCCCACAATTTCACCCGCAACGGCAATTGCAGATCACGAAATGCGGCGGTCAATTGCGCAAGCATGGTCATCTCTCCTGGCCAGGAGTCTGTCTTGCAGAGATTAACCCAGATGACCTTTGCAGCCTTCCAGCGGTTCGATCCTGGCGACCAGCGGTGCAGGTGATCGAAGCGACTGGCGCAGGACGCGCCTCAGGTCGCTGGCATATCGCGCAGCAATGCCTAAGCCGGCAGCGGCTGAACGCTATCGACCCGCTGCAGCAGGCCGTCAGCCAGCCACTGGCGCAACCAGCTCACCGCTTGAACCGGTGCCTGTTCGCCCAGATGCGCCAGCTCGCCGCACAACTCGGCAAAGCACCAACCCTGCACGGCCATACCCTGCAAGGCTGCCGCTTCATCGACGGCCAGACTGCGATAGCGGGTAATCAGTTGGTCGCGCCAGATCACGCAGGTCTGCGCCTCGGCCAATAGCTGGCTGCCGGGGAACTCGCCCTGCTCCTTGCACGCTCGCCAGATCTCCAGGCTGTTATGCCGGCATTCGAGCCACTGCACGCAGGGCAGCAGGCGGACCTGCAAGGTCGGCCACGCCTCGGCGGGCAGTTCGGCCATCTGCGTCAGGCTCAGGGGCTGGCCCTCGGGCGCATCGAAGGCCAGGGTAAAGGCCCATTCCAGCTGCGCCAGTTCGCTGAGCGGCGCGGCTTGCGCGGGTATCAGGTAGCCGTCGATGAACGCCGCCAGCCGTGCGCCGAGCCAGCGCAGGCTGAAGTGCTGCGAGGGGTGCGCGTCGAGATAAGCCAGGGCCAGGGCATCGAACTCGTCGTCACCAAGCCAGCCATGCAGCGCCGGGTAGTCACCACGCAAGGCTTCCAGCAGGCGCGCACGGTAAGCGTTGTGATAGATCGCCAGACCCTGTTCGGCACTCAGCGCCGCGCTGCCCAACAGGCTGGCCTGCAAGGCCGGGTTGGGCTCGGCATCGGGGCTGAGCAAATAGGCCTGGACCTGCGCCTGCCAGTCACTCAGGCGCATTGCGGCGTGCCTTGCAATGCTTGAGCGGCGAACCGGCGCGCGGTATTCAGCTCGTCGAGCAGCACGTCCAGATCGGGAAAATGATCGTCGCGCTCCAGCAGCGTGGACACCGGGCCGAGGTGTTGCAGCGTGCGTTGATAGAGCTGCCAGACCGGGTCGCTGACCGGCTGATCATGGGTGTCGATCAGGTAGCTGCCGTAATCACTGTGGCCGGCCAGGTGCAACTGACGGATGCGCGACCTGGGCAGGCTGCTGATAAAGGTCCAGGCGTCGAAACCATGGTTGCGCGCGCTGACGTAGACATTGTTGACGTCCAGCAACAGCTCACAGCCACTCAACTCGCTGAGCGCGGCGAGAAACTGCCATTCGCTGAATTGATCATCGGCGCAGCGCAGGTAGCTGGAGACGTTTTCCAGCACCAGCGGCCGCTCGATCACGTCCTGCACCTGGCGCACCCGCGCGGCCACATGCTGCAGGCTCTCCTCGGTGTAGGGCAGCGGCAGCAGGTCATGCAGCTGGTGGGCATTGCCCCGGCTCCAGCACAGATGATCGGAGATCCACGCCGGCTGCACGCGCGCAGCCAGTTGCTTGAGCTGGCGCAGGTAGTCGCGGTCCAGTTCGTGCGGGCCGCCAATCGACAGCGACACGCCATGCATCACCAGCGGGTACCGCTCGCCGATGGCATCGAGAAAGTAGAGGGCCTTGCCGCCCGCTACCAGGTAATTTTCCGAGACGATCTCGAACCAGTCGATCGCCGGCTGTTGCTCGAGAATGGCTTGGTAGTAGGTGCTGCGCAGGCCCAGGCCGAAACCCAGATTGCCGCGTTGAGCATTCATCGCTGGCTCCTCGCTCGGTGATGCGGGGCAACCGCAGCGCGGCCGCCCCGGCTCACTTACTCGCCGACAGTACCGCCTGCGGCATTGCACTCAGCGAGTGTCATCGACTTGAAGCCGTGACCTTTGCAAGCACCCTGACCTTTGCAGCTGTTTTCGGCGGTCTTGCAGTCGTTCTGGCCTTTGCAGGACGTGACGCCGTAGCAATGTACCTTGGCTTCTTCAGCCACTGCTACGGTGCTGGAGAGACCTGCGAACAGGCTGGCAGCAGCGAAGGCGATGGCGGCACCAGTAGCAGCGGTGGATTTCATGCTCATGTGCGTATCCTCGGATGATCTGGGTTAGCCGGGCGAAGGTGTTTTGCGTGCCGGCACTGAACTAGAGCGACGAGGCGAACTGGCGTTACAGCAGCGCTGAAAAAACTTTCGCGACTCAGCGCCGACGCAGCAGCAGAACGAAGAACACCCCACCGATGGCGGCGGTGACGATGCCGATGGGCAGGTCCTGCGGCGCCAGCCAGGTGCGCGCGGCGACATCGACCCAGATCAGCAACAGCGCCCCCAGCAGCGCCGCCACCGGCAACACGCGACGGTGCTCGGCGCCGACCAGAAAGCGCGCCACGTGCGGCAGCATCAGGCCGACGAAACCGATGGCGCCGGACAGCGACACCAACACCCCGGTGAGCAGCGAGGCCACCACGAACACCAGCAGGCGCACCCGGCGTGGCTCCAGACCCAGGCTCACCGCACTCTGCTCGCCAGCCATCAGCGCGTTCAGCGCGCGGCCCAGGCCCAGCAGCACGAGCAACGCCAGCAGCAGGCACATGGCCGGCAGCCAGAGCAGCTCCCAGCGCGCCAACCCCAGGCCGCCAAGCATCCAGAACAGTACCGAGCTGGCCGCGTGCGGGTTGCCCAGGTACAGCAGCAGGTTGCTCGCCGCCATCATCACGAAGGACACCGCCACTCCGGCCAGCAGCAGCCGATCACTCTCCAGCCGCCCGCCACGACTGGCGATGGCCAGCACCAGCAGCATGCTCGCCAGCGCACCGGCGAAGGCCGCCAGCGGCAGGCTGAGCAGGCCGGCGAATTCGCCCAGGTAGAGCACCACGAGCACCGCGCCGAAGGCTGCGCCGGAACTGACCCCGAGCAGGTGCGGATCGGCCAACGGGTTGCGCGTCACCGCCTGCAGCGCCGTGCCGACCAGCGCCAGCCCGGCGCCCACCAGCGCGCCAAGCAGCACCCGAGGCGCGCGCAGTTGCCAGACGATGCTGTCCTGGCCGACGCTCACCGCCGCATCGGGCACGCGACCGAACAGATGCTGGCCAAGGATCGCCAGCACGCGCTCGAGCGGCACCTGCGCCGCACCGAAAGCCAGCGAGACGGCGCAGGACAGCGCCAGCAGCACGCTCAACCCGAGCAGCAACAGACGAAATCGACTCACCGGGCAAAGACCTCAGGGTGCAGCGCCGCCGCCAGCGTCTCGATGGCCATCGCGTTGTCCAGGCTCGGCGTGACGGCCAGGTACGACAGCACCACGAAACGCTGCTCGCGGATCGCCGTCACGCCCTGCAATGCCGGATGTTGCAGGAGGAAGTCACGCTTCTGCGCCGCCGTACGCTCACCGTAATCGACGATCAGGATCAGTTCCGGGTCCTGCTCGACCACCGACTCCCAGCCGACCTTCATCCAGTTGGCCGCCACCCCATCCATCACATTGCGCCCACCGGCCGCCTCGATCAGCGGCTGCGGCATGCCCAGACGTCCGGCGCTGAAGGGCACGTCTTCGCCACTGTCGTAGACGAATACGCGCGGCCGCGTCGGCTGCTCACCGAGCTGCGTACTGACGGCGGCCACGCGCGCCTGCATCCCTTGCACCAGTGCTTCGGCGCGATCCTCGACGGCGAAGATGCGGCCCAGGTTGCGCAGGTCGTTGTACAGATCATCGAGACTGGCGACGCGATCCGGCATGACATGCGCACAGGACTCGCTCAGCTCGTACACCGAAATGCCGAAGCGCTCCAGGCTGGCCGGGGTGACTTCGCCGCCGATGCGCATGCCGTAGTTCCAGCCGGCGAAAACGAAATCGGCGCCCACGCCCAGCAGGTTCTCCAGCGAGGGATAACGCGCGGCCAGTTCGGGCAGATCATCCAGATCGGCTTGCAGCTCCGGCGTCGGCGTCTTCCAGCCACTGACACCGCTGTAGCCGACCATGCGTTCCTTCAGGCCCAGGGCCAGGAGCATGGCGGTCAGGGTGATGTCGTGGCTGACCGCACGCTGGGGCGGCTGCTCGATGGTCAGTTGACGGTCGCAGCTGGTGACGGTGACGGCCCAGGCGGGGCTGGCCAACAGCAACGCCGAAAGCGCGAGCGTGGGTAGGAGCGGCTTCAGCCGCGAATGACACAAACTCATCAGACTATCCAGGTAATACGCGGATGACCCGCCAGTGGATGGGTATCGACCAGCGCCCGCACGCCGAACACCTGCTGCAATAGCTCGGCGGTGAGCACCTCGGCAGGCGTACCGATGGCCACCAGACGGCCGTGATCCAGCACGCAGAGACGGTCGCAGAAGGCTGCGGCCAGGTTGAGGTCGTGGAAGCTGGCCAGCGTCGCCAGGCCCAGCGCCTTGATCTGGCCGAGCAGTTCGAGTTGATAACGCGGATCGAGGTGGTTGGTCGGCTCATCGAGGATCAACAGTTGCGGCTGTTGCACCAGGGCGCGGGCCAGTAGCGCGCGCTGCTTCTCACCGCCGGACAGCTGGGCGAAAGGCTGCCGCGCCAGCGCAGCGAGGCCGACCCGCGCCAGTGCCTCGCTGACCAGGCGCTGGTCGTCGGCATCGTCGCCATCGAACAGGCCCTTGTGCGGCGTGCGGCCCATGGCCGCCACCTCATGCACGCGCAGGCCGAAGTCCTGCGGAAACTCCTGCAGCACCACCGCCACCCGCTGCGCGCTCCAGCGCGGCGAGCGCTGCCACAGCGCCTCGCCGTCCAGCTCGACGCAGCCGGCGCTGGGCCGCTGGAAGCGGTAGGCGCAACGCAGCAGGCTGGTCTTGCCACTGCCGTTGGGGCCGATCAGCCCCAGCAACTCGCCGTCGCCAACGTCCAGGTCGATGCCGTCGAGCAGCGGACGCTGCCCATCAGGCGACCAGGCCACCTCGCGGAGGCGCAGGCGACCCATCAGAAGTTGTAATCCGCAGTGACGAAGAACGAGCGCGGCGCCCCCAGGTACCACTGCTCGCCGTCACTGCTGGCGCTGGTGGCGTACTGGCGGTCGAACAGGTTGTTCAGCTCCAGGCCCAGGCGTACGTCCGGCAATGCCTGCCAGCCGATAGTGGCGTCGACCACTGTATAGCCGGGCACCTTGGCGGTATTGGCGGTATCGGCGTAACGCGCATCGACATAACGCGCGCCGATGCCAGCGTCCACCCCGCCGCCATGCGCCTTGTTCAGCCACAGGTTGGCAGTGCGCTTGGGCACGTTGGTCGGGCGATTGCCGCTGCGCTCGCCACCGCCTTCGACGAAGTCGTCGTACTCGGCACGTACGAACGCGGCGTTGGCCGACACCTGCCAGCCCTGACCCAGCGCCAGGTCCAGCGTGGCTTCCAGACCATCGGAAGACTGCTGGCCAATCTGTTCGGTGGGCGAGGTCGGGGTTTCGCGGCTGAGCAGCTTCTTCTTGACGATGTGGTAGGCGGCCAGCGTCCACTCGCCCTGGCCATTCCAGAACATCTGCTTGAGGCCGATTTCGCTCTGCCTGGCTTTGCTCAGGTCGAACTGCTGCTGGCTCGGGCTGAGGGTCAGCAGGTTGTTCACCCCTTCGGTGCTGGTGGCGTACTGGCCGTACAGCGACAGATCGGGCGTCAGCGCGAAGACCAGGCCGGCGCGCCAGTTGCCGCCACTCAGGCTGCGGTCGACGCGGCTATCGCTCAGCAGATCGTCGCGCTGGATATGCACCTGGTCACGACGCACGCCGGTGACCAGCGACAGGCGCTCGCTGAGCTGGGTACGGTTCTCGGCGAACAGCGAGAACTGCCGGGCCAGGTTGCGCTCGCGCGGCCCGTAACCGCGCGGGTCGGTGCTCTGGTACTGACCGCCACCGGAGCCGGCCAGTGGCACGCTGTCGCTGAAACTGCTGGCAAAGTCGTGCTGACGGGCGAAGTGGATGCGGTTGTAATCCACACCGACCAGGGTGCGACTGTCGAGGCCGAACAGGGCGTGGTCGAGGGTGAAGGTCTGGCGGTCGCCGACCTGCTCCTGGGTGTGCTTGATCGCGTAGAACTCGCTGCGCTCGACCCTATCGCCCGGCTGCCAGCGGTAGGCTTCAGCATTGCGCCAGTAGCGCTGGGTCTTGATGTAGTAGAGCTGGTTGCTGGCACTCAGTGCATCGTTGATGTGCCAGTCGGTGGTCAGGCGGGTGATCTGGTCGTTGTAGCGAATGTCGGCATTGGCGACGTTGTAGTTGCGCTCGCGGATGCTCTCGCGGTACTTGCCAGCCACCAGCGGGGTGCCGAAGTAGCGCTCGGGACGCTGGTCACCGTGATCGTGAGACAGGGTGAAGCTCAGGTCATCACTGGCGTCCCAGCGCAGGGCGGCGCTGAGCGCAACGCTGTCAGAATCACCCCGGTCGACCCAGCCATTGCTGGCCTGTTGGTTGACGTTGAAGCGATAGCTCAACGAATCGCTCAGCGAGCCACCGCTGTCCAGCGCGGCCTGACGGCGGTCGTCGCTGCCGTAGCCGAGGCGCAGCTGGTTGCGAATCTCGCCCGCGAAGGGCTTCTTCGGCACCAGGTTGATCACCGCGCCCGTGGCCCCTTCGCCATAGAGCACCGACGCCGGGCCACGCAGCACGTCGATGCGCTGCACCGACCAGGTGTCCACCGGGAAGGTCACCGTACCCGCGCCGATGTACTGGCGAGTGCCGTCGTACAGTTGCATGGTCGAGGAATGGCCGCTGAAACCACGCGCCGACAGCGCCGTACCGCCATTACCCGGCGTGCCGATGCTGCTGATGCCCGGCGTGCGGGTCACGGCATCCTGCACGCTGCGGTTGTTGCGCTCGCGTACTTCGGCGCCGCTCAGGCTGGTGGTGCTGGCCGGCGTTTCCATCGCCGACAGGTCGAGGCGTGAGCCGGACGTGGTCGGCGTATGCAGGGTGGTCTCGCCCTCCTCCGCGGCTTGCGCCTGGACGGTGACAGCGGGGAGATCGACAGCGGACTCGTCGGCCAGGGCGGTACCGCCAGCCAAGACCAGCAATGGCAGGGAACAGAAGCGCAAGAGGTGTAGCACGTGAACAATTCCGGGGCGTTGAAGAGGCTCGTCGAGTCGCTTCGAGGCGTTGGAATCGGGCCTTGCAACGGCCAGTGACGACCGCTGATGACCCTGGCCTGAAGCGATAATGTTATTGTTATAACATAACATTATCTTGTTTTGCAGGTAACCGGAACCGGGCTCAGGCCCTTCTTTCAGGCAGGAAGAAAAGAGGTTCTTGTAGCGGAAATGGCGCGCCATATTGCTTCCATCGCAAAGAGAAAAGGCACGGCAATCCGATGGAAATGCGCAACAGCAGACAGGGGCACGAGGGCGCCCTACTGGAGTCAACGCCCGCCCACCGCGGGTTGCCAGACACAAACGACTCCAGGCCGGTCTCCGGGCTTGCGAGGGTCATGAACGCATCGCCTTCCCATGCGCGTGGCGCACAGTGGCGTTTCGATGCGGTCGCTCGCTTACCGTTGCGGGGGCAGCGTCGGACTTCAACCGATTTCCCGTTTCACCTCACGCGCGGCGGCGTGAGACACCTGAAGCGGGGCGGATATGACCACCCGCCCCCGCTCAAGTCAAGGCGCAGGGGCAATTGTGGGAGGCGCTTTGGGGCAGACTTAAGCGTAGGGTGGACAACGCGCAGCTTGTCCACCGTGACGACACCTCACCTGGACTATCCGCAGGTGTAACTAGTGGCCGCCCTGCTCGTCGATACGCAACTCCGGCAACGCCATCCCCGCCACCAGGCGCTCATCCACCAGGCGTATCACCGCCGCCTCGTCCTTGATGGCATACCACTCACCCTGTGGATAAAGACTCGCGGTCGGGCCCAGGTCGCAGGGGAACTGGCACTGGCTCCGGGTGATGTGCACGCCACCCTCGCACTCCAGCTTGCCCGCGGCCTTGAGCCGCTGGCGCAGGATTTTCCACAGCCCCAGCGCACCCTTGCGCGTGCAGCGCGGGCCGTTGCACAGCAGCAGGCGCTGCGCATGCGGCGGGATCTGCGACCAGGCGTGATGGGCCGGCACGGGCGGCACATCGCTGCAGGGGAGATGCGCCTCGCGATGCGCCAGCAGCGCGCCCAGGCCATCGAGCCAGGTGTCCTCGAGCGCCATGCAGACCACGAACACCCCTGCCCCGTCACCGCGTTCGGCGATGCGCTCGCGCAACCAGTCGCGGTGCGCAGCATCGGCGCGCGGCTCCAGATCGACCACCAGCAATGGCCGTGGCGCCTCGTCTATCGCCTGCCAGAAGCCGTCCTGCTCGCTGTCCTGCAGGTGTGCCTCACCCAGCAACGCGGTGATGCGCTGCTGCAAACGCTCGGCCGAGGCACCACGACCCAGGCCAGGGCCGATGAACAGAACGCGGGCGTAGGGGGCTTGGCTCATGACGGTCTCCAGAACGGGCCGGCAGTCTAGCAGCGCGTGTAGGGTGGATCGCGCTTTATCGATCCACCGTTGCGGTGGACGTGAAAAGCGACGTCCACCCTACGCAATTGCGCGCAGCGCGTAGGCCGTCGTTGGCGGGTTTACCGATGGTACCCACGCTCTGCGTGGGCACCTGCGCGTGTGACGCTCCGCGTCGTGCCTGGCGAGGTTGGTTGCTGCGCCAACGTGATGGACGCAGAGCGTCCAGAGCTGAATTCCCACGCGGAGCGTGGGAACGATCAGTAAAACGCGATGCAGCCGCCGCGATGATCGCAAGCGTAGGGCGGGTGCAACCCGCCAGGCCGGCGTTGGCGGGTTTCACCCGCCCTACAAGGACAGCGCCTCGTAGAGAGTGTCTAACTCCACGAACTCACGCGTCACCGCCGGCAGCTCAGGCCGGCGCAACAACAGCACCGGCAGACCCAGCTCGCGCGCCACCTGCAACTTCGGCTCGGTGGAGGCACTGCCGCTGTTCTTGCTCACCAGCACGTCGCAGCGGATACGGGCGAACAGCGCGCGCTCCTCGTCCAGCGTAAATGGCCCACGCGCACCGATCACCTCGGCGCGCGGCGGCGCCGACTCGGCCTGCAGGCAGCGCACCGTCCAGTGCTGGTGCGCAGGGATCTCGTGCAGGTGCGCCAGCGGCTCGCGCCCGGAGGTGAAGAATGGCCGCTCGAAAGGCGCCAGCGCGCGGGTCAGTCCATGCCAGTCGTCCACCTCGCGCCAGTCGTCACCGACGCCGGGTTGCCAGCCAGGACGACGCAGCGCCCAGCAAGGTACGCTGGTGATCTGCGCAGCACGCGCCGCGTTATGGCTGATCTGCGCCGCATAGGGATGGGTCAGATCCAGCAGCAGCTCGATGCCTTCTGCGGCGATAAAGGCGGCCAGGCCCTCGGCGCCGCCAAAGCCACCGACGCGCACGCGGCATGGCAGATCGTCCGGTACTCGACCCAGACCTGCCAGACTGTAAACCGCCTCCGGTCCCAATCGGCGCGCCAGGCGCAGCGCTTCGGTGGTGCCACCGAGCAGCAGGATGCGCGCGCTCACGGCTTGCGCACCGCCAGCAAGGTGATCGGCAGCGCCGCACGCCAGGTGTCGAAGCCGCCCAGCGGCTGCGCCTGGGCCACAGTGAGCCGCAGCAACTCGCCGCCCTGCCGTTCGCGGAAGGCCACCAGCGCCGCCTCGCTCTGAAGGGTCACGGCATTGGCCAGCAGGCGCCCGCCCGGCTTGAGCGCGGCCCAGCACTGCTCCAGCACGCCGGGTACGGTGACGCCGCCGCCAATGAAGATGGCATCCGGCGCCGGCAGCCCGGCCAGCGCCTCGGGCGCATGCCCGGCGACCAGTTGCAGGCCGGGTACGCCGAGGGCGTCGCGGTTGTGGCGAATATGCGCCTGCCGCCCCTCGTTGGCCTCGATGGCGATGGCGCGGCAGGCTGGGTGCGCGCGCATCCATTCGATGCCGATGGAGCCGCAGCCGGCGCCGACATCCCACAGCAGCTCGCCGGGCAGCGGCGCCAGGCGCGCCAGGGTCACTGCGCGCACATCGCGCTTGGTCAGTTGGCCGTCGTGACGATAGGCCTCGTCCGGCAGGCCGCAGGTCGGTGGCAACAGCTGCGCACCGGCGTCGGCCAGACACTCCACGGCCAGCAGGTTGAGATCGGCACCGCGCGGCAGGTTCCAGTTCGCGGCCAGGCCATCGAGGCGGCGCTCGTCAGGCCCGCCAAGGTGCTCCAGCAGGGTCAGGCGGCTGGCGCCGAAACCGCGCGCACGCAGGGCTTCGGCAACCTGCGCGGGCGTGTCGCCATCGGCGCTCAATACCAGCAAGCGCATGCCGGGATACAGCCGGGCATTGAGCGTGGCCAGCGGACGGCCGACCAGCGACAGCACCTCCACCTCCTGCAACGGCCAGCCCAGACGCGCCGCCGCCAGCGACACCGAGGATGGCGCGGGCAATACCCGCAACTCGTCGGCAGGCACCTGGCGCGCCAGGCTGGCGCCGACGCCGTAGAACATCGGGTCACCACTGGCCAGCACGCACACCGCCTCACCACGCCGCGCCAGCAGCGGTTGCAAGTCGAAGGGGCTGGGCCAGGTTTCCCGCTCGCCGCTGATGCACGGCGGCAGCAACGCCAGTTGGCGCGGCGCGCCGACGATGCGAGTGGCTGCCAGCAGCGCGCGGCGCGCAGCCTTGCCCAGGCCGGGATAGCCGTCTTCGCCGATACCGACCAGGGTCAACCAGGGTTTCATCCAATGTCCTCGCACAGGCCCGACGGACCGCCTGTCCGCGTTCCGGGCAAAGCGGGCATAATAGCGCCTTCGTCGGTGCCCTTGAGTCGATATGACTCAACAGCGGGCCTAAGAGTCTTTTTACGATCTCGCGAGCTAGAGCCTGCTTTTAACGCAGCAGGGCCGACGCGCAGCAGATCGTAGACAGGCTCGAAGAGGGAACACGGCAATACCGTGGCTGCCCCCGCAACTGTAAACAGCGAGTCTGCCGCAACCGCGCCACTGGATTTCCGGGAAGGCCGCGGCAGATAAAGACCTGTCAGCCAGGAGACCTGCCGACGAACGCTGGTCGCGAGTGCCAACATCGGGCGGGGTGTACCGATGCCATGGAGTCCCCTGTGGGATTTCGCTGGTTCGGTCGCCGCGTCGTTATCCACAGGTGACCGCTTGCCCACATCCGTCCGCCCTTCCGCCTGCCCCGGCCTGCTGCGCATCGTCCCCGCGCTGGATGGCGGCATCTGCCGCATCAAGCTGCCTGGCGGTGTGCTGCGCAGTGCGCAGGCGCGGGCAATTGCCGAGGCAGCGCGGCAGCATGCCAGTGGCGTGCTGGAACTGACCAACCGCAGCAACCTGCAGATTCGTGGCGTACTGCCCGGCCAGGAAAGCGCACTGATCGACGCCCTGCTCAGCGCCGGTCTCGGCCCGCGCGTGGCCGCCGCTGACGATGTGCGCAACCTGCTGCTCAGCCCCGCCGCCGGCCTCGACCCACAGGCGCGGATGGACGTGCGCCCGCTGGCCAGCCAGTTGCTCGACCTGCTGCAGGACACTCCAGCGCTGCATGCCCTCTCCCCCAAATTCGCCCTGCAGCTGGACGGCGGCGAAGCCCTGGCCATGCGCGCACACCCCCACGACCTGTGGCTGACCGCCGAGGATGAACAGCACCTGTTGCTGGGCCTGGCCGGTTGCCCCATCGACACGCCATTGGCGCGAATCGAGGCGACGCGGACGGTCACGCTGGTGCGCGAACTCCTGCTGCTGTTCCTCGAACTGACGACTCCCGAGCAGTCGCGCATGCGCCAGTTGCTGGCGCAGATCCCGGCCGACGAGTTGCTGCAACGCCTGCAGGCGCGCCTGGATTTCACCCTGCAGCCCCCCTCGGCGCGGCAACCTGCCGCGATGATCGAGCGCACGCCGGCAGGGATTTATCCACAGGCGCAGAATGGCCTGTACATGCTATTGGCCGGCGCCCGGCTCGGTCGATTGCATGCCGAACAACTGCTGGCACTGGCCGAGCTGAGCGAGCGCCACGGCGACGGCGAACTGCGCCTGACACCCTGGCAAGGCGTGCTGCTGGGCAATGTGCCCGAACCCGCCAGCCATGAGCTGCTGGCAGCACTGGATGAACTGGGCCTGCTGACCCACGTCGACGAGCCGCTGCTTGGTCTGGTCGCCTGCACCGGCTCGGCCGCCTGCGCGCGCGGCCTGGCCGACAGCAAGCATCACGCCCTGCACCTGGCCGACCTGCTGCGTGAGAGCGGCGCGCGCCCGCAGGTGCATCTCAGCGCCTGCCCGCGCAGTTGCGCCAGTGCTCGCGTGCAACCCTACACCCTGCTGGCCAGCACGCCCGACCACTACCAACTCTATCAACGCACGCCCGAGGCGCCCGGTTTCGGCCGCCTGCTGGCGCCCGCCATGACCATCGACGAGGCCGGCGCCTGGTTCGCCCGCCAACACTGCGCAGGAACACCCAATGCTTGATTACATTCGCGACGGCCAGGAAATCTACCGCCGCTCCTTCGCCACCATCCGCGCCGAAGCCAACCTCGATGGCATCCCCGCCGACCTGGAAAAACTGGCCGTGCGCGTGATCCACGCCTGCGGCATGGTCGATGTGGTGCAAGACCTGCGCTTCTCCCCCGGTGCCGGCGCTGCCGGCCGTGCGGCCCTGCTGGCTGGCGCGCCGATTCTCTGCGATGCACGCATGGTCGCAGAAGGCATCACCCGCCCACGCCTGCCGGCCAATAACCCGGTGATCTGCACCCTGCACGATGCCGGCGTGCCGGAGCTGGCCCGCGAAGTCGGCAATACCCGCTCGGCGGTGGCCCTGGAGCACTGGCGCGACCACCTGGGCGGCAGCGTGGTGGTGATCGGCAACGCGCCGACCGCGCTGTTCTACCTGCTGGAAATGCTCTACGCCGGCGCGCCGAAACCGGCACTGATCATCGGCATGCCGGTGGGCTTCATCGGTGCGGCGGAATCCAAGGATGCCCTGGCCGCAGACAGCCGTGGCGTGCCCTACGTGATCGTCCGTGGTCGTCGTGGCGGCAGCGCCATGGCGGTAGCGGCGGTCAACGCCCTCGCCTCGGAGGTGGAGTGATGGCTGGCCGTCTGCTTGGCCTCGGTGTCGGCCCCGGCGACCCCGAGCTGCTTACCCTCAAGGCCCTGCGCCTGCTGAAAAGCGCACCCGTGGTGGCCTACTTCGTGGCCAAGGCCAAGCACAACGCCGGCCATGGCGGGAATGCCTTCGGCATCATCGAAGCGCATCTGGACGCCGCCCAGCAGCGCCTGCCGCTGGTCTACCCGGTGACCACCGAGAAGCTGGCCCCGCCGCTGTCCTACGAGGATGTGATCGCCGATTTCTACGACACCTGCGCCGAGCAGATCGCTCGCCTGCTGGACGCCGGCCAGGACGTGGCGGTGATCTGCGAGGGCGACCCGTTCTTCTACGGTTCCTACATGTACCTGCACGACCGCCTGGCCGGTCGGTATGAGGTGGAGGTGGTGCCCGGCGTGTGCTCCATGCTCGGCTGCGCCTCGGTACTCGGCACGCCGCTGGTGTACCGCAACCAGAGCTTGAGCGTGCTGTCCGGCGTGCTCCCGGAGGACGAGCTGGAACAGCGCCTGCGCGACGCCGAAGCCGCCGTGGTGATGAAGCTCGGGCGCAACTTCGACAAGGTGCGCCGGGTGCTGCGCAAGCTCGGCCTGGACGACCGCGCCCACTATGTCGAGCGCGCGACCATGGCCAGCCAGAAGATCGTCGCGCTGGACGAGGTGGAGCCGATGGATTCGCCCTATTTCTCGATGATTCTGGTGCCCGGCCAGAAATGGCGGGGATGAAACCGTAGGGTGGATGACGCTTTTTTCATCCACCATCGCGGCGGTGGATGGGTGAAGCGTCGTCCACCCTACGCCCTACCGCTATTCGCTTGAACGTAGCCCGGATGCAATCCGGGACAGCCATTCCCCGGATTGCATCCGGGCTACAGGATTTGCCGCATGAACATCGTCATCCTCGGCACCAGCGCGCTGACCACTGCACAACGCCTCCAGGTGCTTTATCCACAGGCCGTGATCCATGGCCTGCGCGGTCGTGCCGATGGTGCCGAGCGCCTCTACGAGGACTTCGGCGACACCCTGCGCGCCCTGTACCGCGCCGGTCAGCCGCTTGTGGTGCTGTGCGCCGCTGGCATCGTCATCCGCAGCCTCGCCGCGCTGCTGGCGGAAAAAGGCAGCGAGCCGCCGGTGCTGGCCCTGGCCGAAGACGGCAGCGCCGTGGTGCCGCTGCTCGGCGGCCTGGCCGGGGTCAATCGCCTGGCCCGCGAAATCGCCGCATATCTGGGCGTGGCGCCGGCCATCACCACCAGCGGCGAACTGCGCTTCGGCACCTGCCTGCTGGAACCGCCAACCGGCTACGTCCTGGCCGACCTGCAGCAGGGCAAGCGCTTCGTCAGCGACCTGCTCGGCGGCGAGACGGTACGCATCGAAGGCCAGGCGCCCTGGCTGGAGGCCGCGCAACTGCCTGTGGATAACGCCGCCAGTCGGGTTATCCACATCACCGCAGAGGTGCGCCCCGCGCAACCGGACGAGCTGCTGATCCACCCACGCAGCGCCGCCGCGCTGATCGAACGGCCCGGCGTCGACCTGCCCGCGCGCCTGCAGCAGGCGCTGACCGCCGCCAAGCTGGCGCCGCAAGCGCTGGCCGTTCTGCTCACGGACAAGCGCTGGATGACCAATGCCGAGCTGCACGCGGCAGCAGCCGAGTTGAACCTGCCGCTGCGCTTTATCCACAGCACATCCGCGCTGCCGCCCGAGCACCATACCGGCGACGGCCTGCGCCTGCTGCTGGACGAGCAGCCACTGGAAATCGAGTGCCTTGGTCAGCGCCGTGGACGCCTGAGCGTGGTCGGCCTCGGCCCCGGCGCCGCCGAACACATGACGCCGGCCGTGCGCCGTGCCCTCGACGAAGCCGAAGACCTGCTCGGCTACGACACCTACGTGAAGATGGCTGGCCCGCTGCGCGCCGAGCAACGCCTGCACCCCAGCGACAACCGCGAGGAGCTGCAGCGCGCCGCCCACGCCTTCGAGTTGGCCGCCACTGGCCGCCGGGTGGTGATGATATCCTCCGGCGACCCCGGCGTATTCGCCATGGCCGCCGCCGTGATGGAGGCGCTGGAAAGCCCGCAGAACAACGCCTGGCACGGCGTCGAACTGGAGGTCTTGCCCGGCGTCTCCGCCGCCCTGGCCACTGCCGCCAAGGCCGGCGCGCCGTTGGGTCATGACTTCTGCCTGATCTCGCTTTCCGACAACCTCAAACCCTGGGCAGTGATCGAAAAACGCCTGCAGCACGCCGCCATCGCCGACCTGGCCATGGCCTTCTACAACCCGATCTCCAAGGCCCGCCCCTGGCAGCTCGGTCGCGCCCTGGAGCTGCTGCGCCAGCACCGCGAACCGCAGACCCTGGTGGTGCTCGGTCGCGATATCGGCCGGCCCGCCGAAGCGCTGCGCAGCCTCACCTTGGGTGAACTGACGCCAGAGATGGTCGATATGCGCACCCTGGTGATTGTCGGCTCCAGCCAGACCCGCCGCTTCCCCCGCGCAGATGGCGGCGAGTGGGTCTACACGCCGCGCTGGTATCCCGATCTGTAGGAGCCCGCTTGCGGGCGATACAGCACCATCGGACATACTGATCGCCGGCAAGCCGGCTCCTACGAAAAGCGCGTCTACGCACACCTTACAGACCCACGTACCAAGTGCCGGTATCCCAACCCGTAGGAGCCAGCTTGCGGGCGATCCAGCACCGTCGAACACCTTGATCGGGTGCCAGCCAGCTCCTACGAAAGGCGCCTGCACAAACCTTCTAGCCCTGCGCAACGGACGCGGTAAGCTCAAGCGTTCACAACCGCGAAGGGCAGCAGCCGATGAATGCGCAGTCATGGGTCGACCTCAAGCAGGATGCCGATACCGGCATCGAGGTGATCCGCGCGCATTTCGAGGGCCACGCCTACGATCCGCACTGGCACGACAGCTACCTGATCGGCTTCACCGAACAGGGCGTGCAGCAGTTTCATTGCCGCCGAGCGCTGTTCAGCAGCCTGCCGGGACAAACCTTCTTCCTCGAGCCCGGCGACATCCACGACGGCCATGCACCGACACCGGGCGGCTTCACCTACTCCACCCTCTATCTCGAGCCAGCCTGGCTGGAGCGCGCACTGCCGGCGCTGTTCGAGCAGGCACCCGGCGATTGCCTGCCCGGCGTGCCTCGCACCCAACCGGACGACCCCGGCTTGCTGCCATGCATCGCCAATGCCCTGCAGGCGTTGAGTGACGACGAGCCGCGCATGGTGCGCGACGCCGCACTGGATGCGCTGCTGGAGCGGATCTCGCGCAGCCTGCACTGGCGCCAGCGCCTGCCAGGCAACCCGCAGATCGCCAGCGTGGCCTTGCGCGCCCGCGAGTACCTGCATGCGCACTTTCACCAGAACATCGGCCTCGACGAACTGGCGCACATCTGCGGCGTCGACCGCTTTCGCCTGAGCCGCGCCTTCAAGGCCGCCTTCGGCATCGCCCCACACGGCTACCTGATCCAGCTGCGCCTGGTGCGCGCCCGCCGTCTGCTGGCCCTGGGCACGGCGCCAGCGGATATCGCCAGCGACCTGGGTTTTGCCGACCAGAGCCACCTGGGCCGCTGGTTCCGCCGCGCCAACGGCCTCACCCCGGGCGCCTACCGCAACCTCTGCACAAAGCTTCAAGACCACTGAGATAGCTGCCCGGACAATCGCGCCATATCCCGATATGGAGCGATGCCAGATGTCTTTCACTGCCCGCCGGGCTCTGCCATGAACCAGTGGCTGCCCTTCATCCTTTTCGCCTCAGTGGCCTCGATCACCCCCGGCCCGACCAACCTGCTGATCCTCGGCAGCGCCGCCCGCTTCGGTCTGTCCATCGCGCTGACCATCGCCGTGGGCGCCAGTCTTGCGGCCAGTCTGATGCTGCTGGTGGTCGGCCTGGGCCTCGGCGAACTGCTGGCCCGCGCCCCGCTGTTGCAGACGGTGATGACCTGGGCCGGAGCGGCCTGGATCAGTTGGATGGCCTGCAAGCTGATGCGCGCCGACACCGCCAGCCTGGACGAGCGCAGCATCGACCAGCGCCAGGGTTTCGCCCAGGGCGCCGGCCTGCAACTGATCAATCCCAAGACCTGGCTGATGACCGTCTCGGTCACGGCGATCTTCCTCGATGGCCAGGCCTCGTTCGGCGCGGTGGCGGGCTACGCGACGCTGTTCCTGCTGGTGTCGACGCCCTGCCTGATCGCCTGGGGTCTGCTCGGCGCGGGCGGTGCGAAGCTGCTGCGACAACCGGCCCGGCTGCTGCTGTTCAACCGCTGCATGGCTGCGTTGTTGCTCGCTTCGGTTTGGCTGCCGCAGCTGGCAATTCCGTAGGAGCGCCGCCCCGGCGCGAAGCGATTGCGGACACCGCCATGCCGGCGTTGCCCTGACATTCGCCGCGAGGACGCGGCACCTACAAGTTGGAGGAGTTTGCGCCGCCCTGACGGCGGAAGGTGCCGGGCGCCAGGCCGAAACGCTGGCGGAACAGCTTGCCCAGGTGGCTGGCATCGCTGACGCCAATCTCGTCGGCGAGTTGCGCCAGGCTGTGGCTGGAATTGAGCAGGCGCCAGCGCACGTGCTGAAGGCGCAGCTCGTTCCAGTATTCGCGCGCACTCATGCCCTGGCTGGCCTGGAACAGACGGTCGAGCTGACGACGACTGATGCCGACGCTGGCCGCCAGCTGCTCGATGCCGTCGGCACTGGCCAGGCCGAGGCGCATCAGGGCGATGGCGCGGTCGACATGACGCTCACCGCTCGACGTCGAGTGCAGCGAACGCAGCGCGTGCTGACCGCTGCGCGTCTCGTCCACCAGCATGTCGGCCAGGCCCTTGAGCGCACGCGCCCGGCCGCTGCCCTGGGCCAGCAGCTCCACTGCCAGGTCGATGGCCGCCGTGCCTCCCGCGCAGGAGATCCGCGCGCCATCGAGGCAATACAGACGCTCGCGGGCCAGGCGCAGGTGCGGAAAACTGGTGCGGAACTCCGCCTCATGGCGCCAGTGCACCGCCACCCGATGGCCGTCGAGCAGGCCGCAGGTGGCGAGCAGAAAGCTGGCGTTGTCGATCGCTACCAGCTTCACTCCGGCGCGCGCCGCACGACGCAGCAATGGCTGGTAAGCCGGTGCCAGCGCGGCGGTGGCCTGCGCGCTGCGCCCGCCGAACAATACCAGGTAGTCGTAGTCGGCCAGCTTCAGCTCATCCGGCGTAGCCTCGATGCGCAGCGCCGCACCACTGCTGGACAGCACGTGCCCCGGCTGCAGGCCGAGGATCGTCCAGGCGCAGTAGCGCTGGCGGCTGTAGTCCTCGTCGTCGGCGCTGAAGCGCAACTTGTCGAGAAAACCACCGAACGGCAGCAGGGCGAACTCCGGCAACGGCAGCAGGAGAAACCGCAGATCAGGTTTTTCGGCCATGCTCAGTCCAGAATCAACCGTTAGATGGCCAGAATCTACCTCATTCTTGCCCCTGCCGCTGACTAGACTGGCCGCGCACTCACAGGAGACCCGCATGGCCCTCGAACTCTGGCTCGTCTACTTCGTCGCCACCCTCGGCCTGGCGCTGACGCCCGGCCCCAACAGCCTGCTGGCGCTGACCCACGGCGGGCTGTATGGCGCACGCATGGCGCTGGCCACCATCCTCGGTGGCGTGGTCGGCTTCAGCACGCTGATCGCCCTGGCCATGTTCGGCCTCGGTGCCCTGCTCAAGACCGCGCCCAGCGCACTGCTGGCGCTGAAGTGGATCGGCGGCGCCTACCTGATCTGGCTGGGCGTGCAGCTGTGGCGCTCGCCGCCGATGAACCTGACGCTGGCCGATAGCGGCGCCCGTCCCAGCGCCGTCCGGCTGTTTCGCCAGGGCCTGCTGTCGGCACTGTCGAACCCCAAGGTGATCCTGTTCTACGGCGCCTTCCTGCCGCAGTTCGTCGACCCGCAGCGCGGCCTGGCCGTGCAGTTCGTGGTGATGGCGGCAACCTTTGCCGTGGTCGAGTTTCTCGTCGAGCTGTTGCTGGCGCTGCTGGCCGTTCGCGTACGCCCCTTGTTGCAGCGCGGCGGCCGTGCCTTCAATCGCAGTTGCGGCGTGCTCTTCGTGCTGATCGGCGTGGCGTTGCCGCTGGCGCGCTGATGCAAGGAAGGACGGTTGCGAGTGTTACCTGTCTCACAGCCTGAGGACGCAACCTTGCCAGGATGGCGCTGACCGATAGAATGCCGACCTACCGATGCACCGGACGAGCAGCGCCCGGGCACATCCAACCAGCGATTAAGGACGATCAATATGCGGCATTTTCACTGCCTGCCAGTAGTTTTCTCCGCTCTGATGCTCGGCTGTGCCAGCACGCCCGAGCAGCACGACACGACTGCGGATCTCAACGCCACCCTGCCGCAGTTGACGCTGAAGACGGTACTGCCCCCTGCGCAGGCAAATTCGTACTGCACAGCGCAAATGGACAGCGACATTCTCTACGGCTTGGGCACGCAGCTGTTCAACGCCGACGACACGGCAAACGCCAAAAGCTGCCTGATTTTCGCCGCGCCCGAACACAACCGGGCCTTCTGCTACCTGTCGCTGATTGCCGATAGAGACCCGGAAAAATCCCAGGCCGAGAAGGATCAGGAGTCCTTCAACTACATCGCCTATGCCGCGAGCCGCAACGATTGGTGCGCAGAGTACGGCATGTGGCGCATCTACCAGATCGGCAGCAAAGGCGTGGAGCAGGACCCTGAGCTTGCCAAGCGCTGGCTGGAGCGCTCGGCTCTGCATGGCTATGGTGAATCGCAAAGCGCTCTTGCCTATCGCTACGAAGCGGACGAGGACTTGGCCGCCAGCCTGGCCTGGTCACGCATCGTCGGCGACGACCACGCCGAACAGCAGGAGCAACTGCGTCAGAAGATGGATGCCAAGCAGCTTGCTGCCAGCGACAAGCTCTATGAGAGCCTGCAGAAGCGGGTCATCAGCAAGGAAGCCATGTACGCAGAAGCGCGCGAAGAGGATATCGGCCGCTACTCGGCGACCATCCACCTCAACGATCCCGAGGTTCTGCAGGGCATGGAGACGGAGCAGCGTCGCGACTTCATCCGCCAGGCCATGTTCACCGCGCTGGAACTGCCCTACATAGAGACGCGCGAGCAGGTCACCCTGTACATGGTGCTGTCGCGCCGTGCCCAGATGCTCGAACCGGGTGCCGACATCCTGCAGAACCCGCAACTGGTGGCGCTCCTGCAGGATACGCAGCTGTCGTTTGAGCAGGCGAATGCCGATGCTCGGCGGATCATCGAAAGCACTTATCGCTGAAACGCCCTCTCCAGAGCCCATGATCCTCATCATGGGCCCTGTCACTTCAGGCCTTGAGCGCCTCGCCAATCGCGTAGTAATGACCGCCCGCCATGTGATGCAGGCTGCGCAGGCTCGGGTCGGCCGTTTCGAAATGCCAGCGACCGTCGCGGAACACGCGCTCGTCCGCCCAGGCCGCGATCACCTCGCCGATGAACAGGTCGTAGGCCTGCTGGTTGTGCGGCTCATCGAGCAACCGGCAGACCAGCCAGGCCGCGCAGCCCGCCACCAGTGGCAGGTCGTGACTTTCCATCGTGAACAACTCGACGCCGGCATGGACCAGCTTCGCCGGATCGTCGGCCAGACTGGCGTTGCCCACCGCCTGGGTCAGTTGCAGTTGCGCCACGGTCGGCACCTGGATGGCGAACAGGCCGCTGCCCTCGATCAGCGCGCGGGTGCGGGTGGCCTTGTCCAGCACCAGGGTCAGCTTCGGCGGGTCGAAATCCAGGGCGCAGCACCAGGCCGCCGCCATGACGTTATCCACAGCCTGATGACGAGCCGACACCAGCACGGTGGGGCCGTGGTTGAGCAGGCGGTAGGCCTTGGCCAGATCGACGGGACGGATGGGCGCGCTCATGCAGACTCCTGATAACGAAAAAGGCGCTCGCATGCTGGCCTGTGAAGGCCCGCATCGCAAGCGCCTGCCGCAGCAGCTGTGAATCAGAACTCCTGCACGGTCGGGCGCAGGACGATCTCGTTGATGTCGACGTCGGCCGGCTGTTCGATGGCGTAGGCGATGGCGCGCGCCACCGACTCAGCCGGAATCGCCTGCTTGTAGAAGTCGACGACGAAGTCGCGGCTCTGCTGGTGGGCGCTGCCAAACTTCAGCTCGGAGTCCACCGCACCCGGCTCGATGGTGGTGGTGCGGATGCTGCCGCCGACCTCGTGACGCAGGCCTTCGGAGATGGCGCGCACGGCGAACTTGGTGCCGCTGTAAACGGTACCACCGGGGCTGAACACCTTGATCCCGGCCACCGAGGCGATGTTGATGAAGTGCCCGGCGTTCTGCTGCTGGAACACCGGCAGTGCAGCAGCGATGCCGTAGAGCACGCCCTTGATGTTGATGTCGATCATGCGCTCCCACTCCTCGACGCGCACGTCGCTCAGTGGCGCGATGGCCATCAGCCCGGCGTTGTTGACCAGCACATCGACGCGGCCGAAGGTGTCCAGTGCGCCCTGGATCAGCGCCTTGACCTCATCGGCGCGGGTCACGTCGGTCTGGTAGGCCACGGCCTCGCCGCCAGCGGCGACCAGCTCGCTGACAAGCTGCTCGAGACGCTCCTTGCGCCGCGCCGCCAGCACCACCTTGGCGCCCAGTTGGCTGAGGTGACGCGCGGTGGCTTCGCCCAGGCCGCTGCTGGCGCCGGTGATGACCACGACCTTGCCGGAAATGTTGTTGCTCATGGGTAAGCCCTCTCTCGATTCGTTGGAGTGTCCGTGCCGTACGCCGGACATAGGCTCACGTTAGAGGTGATTTCAGTTTCAATGAATGGAAGAGTTTGGATTAGGCTATTCCACATTCTGGAATACAGAGGCGCCCCGACATGCTCAACCGCATGGAGATGATCCGCATCTTCTGCAGCGCGGCCGACTGCAACAACTTCCGCGAGGCAGCCACTCGCCTGGGGGTTTCCCCGCAGGCGGTGACTCGCGCGATCAAGGCGCTGGAGGAGGAGCTCGGCGAGATTCTCTTCCACCGCAACACCCGCCAGGTGCATATCACCGCTTTCGGCGAGGCCTATGCGGTACGCGCCCGGCAGATGCTGGAGGATTTCGACGCGCTGTTTCGCGGCCACCGCGCCGACACCGAATCGGCCATCGCCGGGCGCATCGGCATCACCGCGCCGCAGGCCATCGGCAAGCGCTTTCTGGTGGCGTTCCTGCAGCCCTTGCTCAAACAGCACCCACAACTGGTACTGAACCTGCGCCTGGAGGACGAGATCACCGACGCGGTGGAAGCGCAGATCGACATCGGCATCCGCGTCGGCTTCCTGCGTGACAGCCGCTACGTCGCTCGCGCCCTGGCACCCGTGCCCTTGCAAGTGGTGGCCACACCGGAACTGATCGCTGCCAGCGGCGCGCCGCGTGATCTCGACGAGTTGCAGCAACGGCCGCTGTCGGTGCTGATCGACCGCAAGAACGGCCGTCCCTGGCCATGGACATTCGCCCACGGCCCCAGCCTGCACCCGCCCACGCCCGCGCTGGTGTGTGACGACCCCGAAGCCGAGCTGGAAGCCGTGCTTGCCGGTCTGGCCTACGGCCAGTTGCCTGCCTACCTGGCGCAGCCGTACCTGCAAAGCGGCCACCTGCAGGCCGTGCTGACGGAGCAGGCGCCCGATCCCTGGCAGCTGTTCATCTACCGCCCACAGCAAGGTCCCGTGCCACCGCGTGTACGCCTGGTGTTCGATCACCTGCGTGCCTGCTTTTGCGATCCGGCGCAGTTTCCCCAGGGCTGAGGTCGCGATATGTCAAACGCCGAGAAAGTGGACCAGTAAAAATTCGCAAGAATGGATCTATGTGGCTAGACCACTGCTGCGTACATTCGTCCTCACCGGGCCACAGTGGTTCTGCCAGTTGCAGAGGGGCATCGGTTTCTTCTCACCTCGCATACGGATGATGACCATGAGCCAGCGCCTCGACTACTTTGCACTCTCTCCCAAGGCCTCCGGCAAGTACGCCGAATTCTCCATGCTGCTGACCCGCAGCCCATTCCTCGCGCCGCTGGCTCACCTGGTCATGCTGCGTGCCTCGCAGATCAATGGCTGCGCCTTCTGCGTCGACATGCACGTGAAGGAAGCGAAGATCCATGGCGAGCGCGAGCTGCGTCTGCACCATGTCGCCGTCTGGCGCGAATCGCCGCTGTTCTCCGAGCAGGAGCGCGCCGCACTGGAGTGGACGGAAGCCCTGACCCAACTGTCACCGCATGGCGTGTCCGACACCATCTACGCCAGCGTGCGCGAGCAGTTCTCCGAGCAGGAACTGTCGGAGCTGAGCTTCCTGGTGGTCGCCATCAATGGCTGGAATCGCCTGAGCGTGGCCTTCCGTAACCTGCCTGGCTCCGCCGACAAGCAGTACGGCCTGGACAAGGCCGGTCTGGCCTGATGCCTTGCTCCGCAGAGGTTACGCCCATGCCTGCAGCTATCCGTGTACTGCGCCTGATCAGCAGCCCGCGTGGCGCTGAATCAGAAAGCCTGCGTCTGTCTCACCTGGTGCTCGACGGCCTCGCTGGCCGGCACTCACTGGCAGTGCAGGACGTCGACCTCAACGATCTGCAACATGTCGATCGGGACTATGCCATGGCTCTGGCGTCTCCCTCTGACAGTGACCAGACAGAGCCCGGCAGCGCCCTGCGCCGCTCCGCCGAGCTGATCCGTCAGCTCGACGAAGCAGATGTGCTGCTGATCGCCACCCCCATGCACAACTACACCGTCCCCTCGACACTCAAGGCCTGGGTCGATCACATCGTGCGGATTCGCATGACATTCAACGGCACACCGCAAGGTAAGGTTGGCCTGCTACGTGATCGCCCGGTGTACGTGGCATTGGCCTCAGGCGGGCTGATCAACGGCGAGCAGGCGCGGCAGCCAGACTTCCTGCGCCCCTACCTGCAGGCGGCCCTGGCCACGGTGGGCCTCAGGAACATGCACTTCTTCTGTGTGGAGGGTACCGCCAGAGGTGAGCAGGCCCTGCTGGAAGCCCGCGCCGTGGCGCAGTCACAGGTAGCCGCGTTTTTCGCTGCCGAGTGAAACGGCTGGCAACACGTCAGGCATCTGAGCGAAGGATTCTGTAGGGTGGCGGGCGATGGTGACGAATCGCCTGCGTCATCCATCAGACAGACTCGTAGCCCGCTCAATGGAACCTTCGCATGTTGCCCCAGCCGCTATACGCTCGACCGGCCCGCCTGGCCCTGCTGACCTTCAACTGCCTGGCAGCGCCAATCGCCCTGGCTCAGCAGCCCATGCAACTGGACGCCATGCAAATCAGTGGCGCACCGCTGAGCGAAATCGAGGCCGCGCAGGAAGCGCTGAAACAGGTCCCCGGCGCCACCAACCTGGTGGACATGGACAAGGTCGAGCAGGGCCGCGTGGCCGGCGTCGCCGACGTGCTGGCCTACCAGCCGGGCGTCTATGCGCAGTCGCCCGGCAACGAGGGCGTCAAGATCAGCGTGCGCGGATCGGGCATCAACCGTGGCCCCGGCTCGCATGCCTCCGGCACCCATATCCTGCTCGACGGCCTGCCGCTGACCGGCTCTGGCGGCACGCCCTATGAGCTGCTGGAACCCCTGTGGATAAGTCGCGCTGAAGTGTCGCGTGGCGCCAATGGCTTCGATCGCGGCTCGCTGGCTCTGGGCGGCGCCATCGACTACATCACACACACCGGCTACACCGCGCCCAAGCTGCAACTGCGCTATGAAACCGGCAGCCGTGGTTACCAGAAGCGCAACATCGCCTCCGGTCAGGTGCTGGGCGATTTCGACTATTACCTCGCCCTCACCGACAGCCAAACCGACGGTTTTCAGGATCACTCATCGGGCAAGGGCAAAGGCGTGGCCGCCAACTTCGGCTATCGGCTCAACGAGAATCTGGAGACGCGCTTCTACCTGCGCTACCGCGAAACCGAGCATGAAACGCCGGGCCGCCTGACCAAGGCCCAGCTCAAGGACGACCCACGCCAGGCCGCTGCGGCCAACCTGCGCATAGACGCCCACCGTGACCAGCCCGGCAGCACCTGGCTGGCCAACAAGACCACCTGGCGCATCGACGACGACGCCACCTTGGTCGCCGGCCTGGCCTATCACCACTACCCCATGGATATCACCGAGACCGCCTACCGAGGCGGCGCCTACCGTATTCGCGTGGACTACAGCGATGTCAGTGGCAGCCTGAATTACACGCGCCGGCATACCCTGTTCGGGCTCAACAGCAGCACCACCATCGGCTGGCGCAGTACCACCAACCTGCCGAGCAGCAAAGCGAAAGAGACCGCAGCGTTGCCGATTACCGTGGGACCTGTTGGCGGAACAGTCACTTATCCGGCCGGCACCCTGATGCGCGCCTACGAGCACCTGGGCTCGGACAGCGTGCTGCACATCGGCAACGAGCTGGAGCTGACGCCTGACCTGTGGCTGACCAGCGGCCTGGCGCTGATCCATACCCGCCGCGACGTGCAGGTGACCTGGCCGGCCAACGACGACAAGCTCGACGAAAGCATCTGGGACTACGCGCCACGTATCGGCCTGCGCTATCAGCTCAACCCCGAGGTGCAGCTGTACGGCAATATCAGCCGCTCGGTGGAACCGCCGCATGCCTGGTCGATGCTCTGGGGCTCGCCACTGCGCTTCTCCAGCACCACCACGCAGCCCTATGCCGCGCGCCAGCGCGCTGCCATCAGCCTGGACAACCAGACCGCCACCACCTTCGAGGTCGGCGGGCGCGGCGATTCCGCACTGGGCCAGTGGGAGCTGACCTACTACTACTCGCAGGTGCGCCATGAACTGCTCACCGTCGAGATCGAGCCCAACGTCTTCGCCGAATCCAACGCCAGCCCCACCGTGCATCAGGGCATCGAAGCCGGCCTGACCAGCCCGCTGTGGCAGGGCGGCGCCGCCGGCGCGCTGAGCCTGCGCCAGGCCTACACCTTCAGCGACTTCCACTACGAAGGCGACGACGCATTCGGCGACAACCGCCTGCCCGGCCTGCCGCGCCACTATTACCAGGTCGAACTGCGCTACGACCACCCGAGCGGCTTCTACGCCGGCCTCAACAGCCAGTACGCCTCGAAGGTCACGGTGGATTACGCCAACTCCTACTACGCCGATGCCTACGCCACCTTCGGCGCCACCCTCGGCTACGCCTCACCGAAAGACGACTGGCAAGCCTGGCTCGACCTGCGCAACCTGACCGACAAACGCTATGCAGCCACCGTTACGCCGGGCTATGACGACAAGGGCGCAGACGTGGCGCGCTCCACGCCTGGGGAAGGGTTTGGGGTGTATACGGGGGTTTCCTGGAGTTGGCTCTGATGGCGCAGACGTACACCACGTACTACTTGGAAATGACCTCGCCGGATCAACTGAAGGCCAAGCCTCAGCGCAGCGACCTGCAGATCGTCGAGTGCGAAGAGCCTCAGCCAGCGCTCAACCGTTTCCTCTATCAACTGATCGGCTCGACCTGGGAATGGGGTGACCTGGACGACTGGAGCGACGCACAGTGGCGCACCATGGTGGAAAACGAAGCACACCGTACCTGGGTCGCCTATCACCGTGGCGCTATCGCAGGTTACTACGAGCTGTTCCGTCCTGACGGGCGCAGCACGGAGATCCGTTACTTCGGCCTGGCTCCGCAGTTTCTTGATCGCGGCTTCGGTGGCCCACTGCTCAGCCATGCCATTCAGTCGGCCTGGCAGTGGCCGGGGACTGAGCGCGTTTGGGTGCACACCTGCACCTTCGATCATCCAGCTGCGTTGGCTAATTACCAGGCACGTGGGATGCGGATTTATCAGGAAGAAATCAGCAACATCGAAAACTCCAATTGAGTCGTTGAACGGCAACAGAGCGAGAACAGCATGGACTGCATGATAAGACTTGCAACAAGGGACGATGCTGCAGCGATCAGCAGTATCGTGATCGCCGCGTTACGTGAGTCGAACGCTCAGGACTATCCACCCGAGGTGATCGCCCAGGTCGAGAAAAGCTTCACGCCAGAAGCTGTTGAGGTCTTGCTCAACAAGCGCAAGGTTTTCGTCGCCTCGATGCACGACGATCTGATCGCCACCGCCAGCCTCGACGGCGGTGTTGTCAGAACGGTCTTCGTTGAGCCCAAGTATCAGGGCTGCGGAGTGGGTCGCAAGCTAATGGCAACGATCCACGCTCAGGCGCTGAACGCCGACATACTCACCCTGTTGGTACCATCCTCACTAACCGCTGAAGGTTTCTACGCCAGTATGGGCTATCGGAAAATTCGCGATGAGTTCCACGGTGCGGAACGCACCGTCGTGATGGAAAAATCGCTGCAGGCCTACTCAAAACACGAGTAACGCGTAGGGGTGGACAACGCTCTGCTTGTCCACCGTCCTAACGTCATCCCTGCGCCGAACCGTTCTTGCGCAGCAAACTGAGGCAAGGCATTTGACCCAGTGATGAACATTTCATAGGCCGTACCAACGTAGACGCCTCGGTAGATTCGCAAGCACTGGCCGGACCAACAGGTGGTATCCGTCGTCTCATCAGGACTTGTCTCATTGCGAAAACTCAACAGTAAGTTACACTTATCGTCACTTACCGTTGAGTTATTCCGATGAGCCAACGCCGCGAAACAGTCCAGCCCATACGCCGCCTCCATGACGGCCTGAGCAGCTTGGCGAATGCCGAACGCTACCTGTTCACGCCTTCGGATATGCGCGCCCTGGTTCCGGACATTTCCGCCGAGGCCTACCGCGCATTGCTCAGCCGGGCTGCCAGGGACGGCAAGCTGGAGCGCATCTGCCGTGGCCTCTACTTCTATCGGCCAGCCAAACCGACAACCGGCCTGTTGCTGTTTCATGCTGCGGCGCGCCTGCGCGCACATGAATTCAACTACATAAGCCTGGAAACGGCGCTGAGCGACACGGGCATCATTTCGCAGATACCGATGAACTGGATCACGCTGATGTCGTCGGGCCGTAGCAGCCTGATCAAATGCGGTTCGTGGGGCACCATCGAATTCGTTCACACCGCGCAGAAAGCCGAAGCGCTCTCGGGACAGCTCGATTACGACAGCAAATGCCGAATGTGGCGAGCCAAGCCTGCGCTGGCCATCCGCGACATGAAGGCGGCGAAAAGGAATCTCGACCTGATCGACTGGAGCATCGCCAATGAGCTTGTTTGACCAACTGGTAGACCAGGCCATCGGCAACCAGCCTGACCTGGCCAACCTGCGCGTCGTGGTAGAAAAGGAACTGCTGCATCACGACATCATGCTGGTGTTGAGCGAGGCCGGCTTGCTCGAGAAACTCTGCTTTATCGGCGGAACCTGCCTGCGGGCTTGCTATGGCTCCAATCGCCTGAGCGAGGATCTGGACTTCACGGGTGGCGCCGATTTCAACCGAGACGACTTCGCCCAGATGAGAGAAGCACTGATCCAAAAGTTGCAGGCGAAATACAGCCTGCGTGTAGACGTCAGCGAACCGAGCAAGGAGTCCGGCAACGTCGATACCTGGAAACTGAAGGTGCAGACACGCCCTGACGCACGCAACCTGCCAGCCCAACGCATCCATATCGATATCTGCGCCATCCCGAGCTACATCAGCACGCCCAGAGCGCTACTCAACCCCTATGGCGTGGACATGGGCACCCAAGGCCTGATCCTCAACGCAGAAGCACTCGAGGAAATCCATGTCGACAAGATCCTGGCGTTCGTTCTTAGGCAGGGGCGGATCAAGAGCCGCGACCTCTGGGATCTGCTCTGGCTGAAACAGCAAAGGATAGAACCAGCCCTGCAGTTGCTGCCCGACAAGCTCAACGACCATCGGGTGCAAACTCGCGACTTCCTGGAAAAAGCTGCGCAGCGCTCAGCTACGCTGATCAACGACCCGCAGGTGAAGACGGATTTTCGCAGCGAAATGCAGCGTTTCCTGCCAATCCAACTCGTTGAACAGACGGTGAACGACGACAGATTCTGGGCTTATCTGATCGACGAGGTTCCACGCTTGATACGCCGCGCGCAAAACAGCCTCGGCCCCGCAGAGGATTCCAGCCACTTCATGATGTAAGCGGGCTGCTCTTGCACAGTAGGGTGGACAACGCTCTGCTTGTCCACCGCCCCTCAGGTTACGCCCCCGCCACACCCTCTTTGCGCAGCAGATAACTGTCCATGATCCAGCCATTGCGTTCACGCGCCTCGGCGCGGGTCATGGCAATACGTTCAGCCACCTCATCCAGCGGCCCGGCGATGAGGATTTCATCGGTGGTGCCGACGTAGGCGCCCCAGTAGATATGCAGGCCGTGGCCAACGAAGCGGCGGTAGCTGTCCTTGGCATCGAGCATCACCGCCACGCTGTCCACGCCCTGCGGCCAGCCTTCGGCGAGCAGGCGGCCGGTGGTGATTTCCACGGCGCGGCCAATGCTGTTGAGCGGGATGCGATGACGCGCGGTCAGCGCCTGCAGGCTGGTGATACCGGGAATGACGTCGTAGGTGAAATCACTGCGGCGCGCGGCGATGGCTTCGATGATGCGGATGCTGCTGTCGTACAGCGACGGGTCGCCCCAGACCATGAAGGCCGCCGTCTCGCCATCGGCCATCTGCTCGTCGATCAGTTGCTCGAATACCGCCTGCTTGTCACGGTTGAGTTCATCGACGCTGGCGCGGTAGTCGGCGGCATCGCGTTCACGTTCCGGCTGCTGGCCTTCGACGAAACGCGGTGTGTGACCGTCGAGAAAGCGTGCGCAGATCTCCCGGCGCAAGGCGTTGAGCTTGTGCTTGGCCGCGCCCTTGTCCATCAGAAAGATCACGTCGCTGCGACGCAGCGCCTTGATCGCCTGGAAGGTGATGTAGTCCGGGTCGCCGGCGCCGATGCCGACCAGCAGCAGGGTTTTCATGGGGTTCTCCAGGTAACGGACAACCCGTAGGAGCCGGCTTGCCGGCGATCATCACCCGCAAGGTTAGGTGTCCCCGCGGCTCCTACAGGCAGTAAATCATCGATATGGTGGTACTCGGCCTGCAGCACCTGCGCCAGCTGGCGGGCGCGGCCCAGGCGGATGGGCGCGCGTTCGGTGTCGAGCAGCAGGGTCGGACACGGCAGCGGCGCGAGCGTTGGCCAGTCGCGCAGGCGGCCATCGGTGAGGATCAGCAGGCGCTGGCGCTCGTGCGGTTTCGCGCGCTGGCGGCGCAGCAGCCAGTCGCCGGCCTGATTCAGCGCGTCGAGCAGCGGCGTGCCGCCTCCTGCGCCCACCTCGTGCAACCAGCGATGCAGCTCGGCGCTGGCCTTGCGCCCCTGCCACAACCATTGCGCTTCGCGGCCACCGGCCTGCAGCACGGCCAGGCGCGCACGCTGGCGATAGGCGCTGTCGAACACTTCGGTGAGCACGCCCTTGGCCCGGCTCAGCGCACCATGGCGCCGGGTCGAAGCAGAAGCATCGACCAGCACCAGCCAGAGTTCCTCAGCCTGCTGGCTGCGCGGGCCCAGTACCAACTGTTCGCGGCGTTGCGGTCGGCCCTGGCGCAGGGTCGCCGCCCAGTCGATACGACCGTGCACGCCAGCACGGGCAGCGCCGCGATGGCCGCCGCCGAGTCGTCCGGGCCGGTTACGGGCATCCGCGCCAGTGGCTGTGCGCGGGCGGATGCTCAGGGCTTTTTTGGCCAGCGCGGCGGCACCCGCCGCTCACCCATGGCCTGCGGCTGCGCCGGCAGCTCGCCCCACTGACCTTCGCCTTGGCTTTGTTCCTGCGTCTGCTGCGGCGCCTGGCTCTGCTCGGGCGGCGTGGCAGCAGGCGCTTGCGACTGGCGACGGCGATGACGGAGGACGAAATCTTCCACCGCATCGATATCCACAGACTCGATAACCGCCGCGCCACGCCAGGCCGCATGAGCACGGGCGGCGCGCAGCCAGACCAGATCGGCGCGCAGGCCATCGACGCTGGCGGCGAAGCAGCGTTGGCTGATTTCGCCCAGCGCCGCATCATCCAGCGGGATATCGGCCAGACGCTGGCGGGCATTGCAGCAACGGGCGGCCAGGGCGTTCTGCTCATCCTGCCAGCGTTGCAGGAAAGCGGCAGGATCAGCATCGAAGGCCAGGCGACGGCGCACGATCTCGGCGCGCTCGGTCGGTTGCGGCTGGCCATCCAGCGCCAGGTTGAGGCCGAAGCGGTCGAGCAGTTGCGGACGCAGTTCGCCCTCCTCGGCGTTCATGGTGCCGATCAGCACGAAGCGCGCGGCATGCCGGTGGGAGATGCCGTCACGCTCGACGTGGTTGATGCCACTGGCGGCGGCATCGAGCAGCAGATCGACCAGATGATCGGGCAGCAGGTTGACCTCGTCGACATAGAGCACGCCGCCGTCGGCACGGGCCAACAGCCCGGGGGAAAACTGCGCGCGGCCCTCGCCCAGTGCCGCATCCAGATCCAGGGTGCCGACGATGCGTTCCTCGCTCGCCCCCAGCGGCAGGGTGACAAAGCGCCCACCACCCTGCAGATCGGCCAGGCCACGGGCCAGCGTGGACTTGGCCATGCCACGCGGGCCTTCGATCAACACGCCGCCGATGGCCGGATCGATGGCCGCCAGGCACAGCGCCAGCTTCAGCGAATCGGCGCCGACCACGGCGGCGAGGGGGAAATGATGTTCGGTCATGGACACGATCCGTGGAGGTGAGCAGTCGCACCTGGCTTTTGTGGGAGGGGCTTTAGCCGCGAGCATGTCGCCGCTGAAGCGCCTCCCACAATGGGCACGCTGCCCCCGTAGGGTGGGTTAGCGGCGCAGAACGCCGGTCTTATATCTGCAGAAAACCTCGGCGCGCCGCGTAACCCACCAGGCGATATGTCGTGTGACGCCGATGGTGGGTTACGCCGCACCCGCTTCTGCGAGTTGGCCGGTAACCTCGACAGGCGGCTAACCCACCCTACGGGAACGCGTCGTTTCATGATTCCTCGCTGTCGAGCAGCAGGTTTTCCAGCGCTGCACGGTACTCGCCGGGATTCTCCCACAGGCCGCGCTGCTGGGCTTCCAGCAGGCGTTCGAGGATATCGTTGAGCGCGCCTGGGTTGTGCTGCTGGATAAAGTCGCGGGTATCCCTATCGAGCAAATAGGCATCGGTCAGCAGCGCGTACTGGTGGTCGTCGACCAGCTCGCTGGTAGCGTCGAAGGCGAACAGGTAGTCGATGGTCGCGGCCAGTTCGAAGGCGCCCTTGTAGCCGTGGCGCTTCATGCCCTCGATCCATTTGGGATTGGCAGCGCGTGCACGCACCACGCGATTGAGTTCTTCCTTCAAGGTGCGAATGCGCGGCGTATCCGGCTGGCTGTTGTCGCCGAAGTAGCTGGCCACCTTGAGCCCGCGCAGGGTTTCCACCGCCGCCAGCATGCCGCCCTGGAACTGGTAGTAGTCGTTGGAGTCGAGGATGTCGTGCTCGCGGTTATCCTGGTTGTGCAGCACCGCCTGCATCTGCTCCAGGCGCTCGACGAAGCGCTGCCGCGCAGGCGTACCCTCGGCACCGCTGCCGTAGGCGTAGCCGCCCCAGTTGAGGTAGACCTCGGCCAGATCGGCGCGGCTCTGCCACAGACGCTCCTCGATGGCGTTCTGCACCCCGGCGCCATAGGCGCCCGGCTTGGCACCGAACACCCGCCAGCCAGCCTGACGCCGCGCTTCGTCTTCATCCAGGCCGCAGTCCTTCAGTGCCAGCGATTCACGCCAGACCCGCGCTGACAGTGGATTCATGTCTTGCGGCTCATCCAGCTCGATCACCGCCTGCACGGCCTCGTCGAACAGGCGAATCAGGTTGCTGAAGGCATCGCGGAAGAAGCCAGAGACGCGCAGGGTAACGTCCACACGGGGCCGACCGAGCTGCTCCAGCGGCAATACCTCGAAGCGCTCGACACGTTGGCTGCCCGGCTGCCACACCGGGCGCACGCCCATCAGCGCCAGCGCCTGGGCAATATCGTCGCCGCCGGTACGCATGGTCGCCGTGCCCCACACCGACAGGCCGAGCTGGCGCAGGTGGTCGCCCTCGTCCTGTAGATGGCGCTCCAGCAGGCGGTCGGCAGCCTGCACGCCGAGGCGCCAGGCGGTGGGCGTGGGCAGGTGGCGTACGTCGACGGTGAAGAAGTTGCGCCCGGTAGGCAGCACGTCGAGGCGCCCACGGCTAGGCGCGCCACTCGGCCCGGCAGGTACGAAACGCCCTTGCAGCGCCGCCAGCAGGCCGCCCATCTCGGCGTCGCCGCAGGCATCGAGCAAGGGGGCAACGTGCTCGGCCAGGCCATCGAGAATCAGCGCTACCTCGGCGCCGAGATCGCAGATGCGCTCTCCGGCCAGGCGCTGCTCGATCAGCCTCAGCGCCAGCAGCTCCAGGCGCTCGCGGGTGTCGCCGACGCTGCGCCACAGGCTGTTATCCACAGCCTGCAATGCCTGTGGACGCAGCCCCTCCCAGGGCTGGCCCATGTCGCAATCCAGCGGGTCGAGGCCCAGCTCCAGGCCACGCGCCAGCGCGCGCAGCAGGCTGGCATTGGCGCCCTGGCCATCGCCACGGGGGATGCGCAACAGCGCCAGCAGGGTGTCACGACGCAGTTGGCCAGCAGGCGACTCGCCGAACACATGCAGGCCGTCGCGGATCTGCGATTCCTTGAGGTCGCACAGGTAAGCATCGAGCTGCGGCAGCCAGCTGTCGCCGTCATCGTTGAGTTGCAGGCCCAACTCGCGGTCGAGGCTGGCCTCGCGCACCTTGGCCAGGATCTCGCCGCGCAGCTCCACGGCGCGACGCTGGTCGAGCTGGCTGGCCTCGAAATACTCGTCAGCCAGGCGCTCAAGGTCGCGTAGCGGGCCGTAGCTCTCGGCACGGGTCAGCGGCGGCATCAGGTGGTCGATGATCACCGCCTGGGTACGGCGCTTGGCCTGCGCGCCCTCACCGGGATCGTTGACGATGAAAGGATAGATATTCGGCAACGGGCCGATCAGCGCCTGCGGCCAGCAGTTCTCGGACAGGCCGACGCTCTTGCCCGGCAGCCACTCCAGGTTGCCATGCTTGCCGACGTGGATCAGCGCATCGGCGGCGAACGCCGTACGCAGCCAGGCGTAGAAGGCGATGTAACCATGCGGCGGCACCAGATCCGGGTCGTGGTACACCGCCGCCGGGTCGAGCTGGTAGCCGCGCGCGGGCTGGATACCGACGAAAGTCAGCCCGAAGCGCAGGCCGGCGACCATCATCCGTCCGCTGCGGAACATCGGGTCCTGCTGCGGCTCGCCCCAGCGCTCGCGCACGGCCTGCTGATTCTGCTCAGGCAGTCTGTGGAAAAACCTCAGATAGTCGTCCAGCGCCAGGCTTTGCGCGCAGGGCCGCGAATCCAGGCCGTCGAGGTCGTTGGTGACACCGCCGAGCAGGCTGTGGACAAGTTCGGTGCCGCTACCCGGCAGGTTACCCACAGGATAGCCCTGTGCCTGCAGCGCACGGAGGATGTTCAGTGCGGCGGCGGGCGTATCCAGGCCCACGCCGTTGCCAATGCGGCCATCGCGGGTCGGGTAGTTGGCCAGGATCAAACCTATTCGCTTCTGATCGTTACCTTTAATCGCCAAATGACACCAATTACTCGCCAGTTCGGCGACGAAAGCCATTCCCGATTCGTGTGCCTGGTAGCACACCACGTCACTCTGGCTACGCTCGCTGCGCCAGGCCAGGCCCTTGAAGCTGATGGCGGTGCCGATCAGCCGGCCATCCAGCTCGGGCAGCACCACATGCATGGCCAGGTCGCGCGAGCCCAAGCCCTGGGCGCTGGCCTGCCATTGCGCCTGGTTGTCCAGCGAGCAGATGGCCTGCAGCACCGGGATATCGCGGCGGAACACCCGTGCCTGCGGCGCCTCGGGGTTGGAGAGCGCGAAGCCGGTGGTGTTGATGATCAGCGCGGCGCTCGTCTCGTCCAGCCAGGTCTGCACCTGATCCAGGCAGGCCGCTTCCTTGAGACTGGCCACGGCGATGGGTAGCGGGTTGAGTCCCTGAGCGACGAGGTGATCGCAGAAGGCATCGACGAAGGCGGTGTTCGCCGACTGCACATGGTTACGGTAGAACAGCAGCGCCACCACAGGTGCGCCGGGTTGCCACTGCGCGTGCCAGTCAGCCAACTGAGCGGGGCTGTGCTGCGGGTGATAAAGACCAACACGCGGCAGCGGCTGCGGCTCCTGCCAACTGTCTGCGCGGCCCAGCCAGCGGCTGCCGATGCAGCGGAACAATTGACGGGCGTTATCTAGCCCGCCCTGGCGCAGGTACTGCCAGAGACGCAGGCTGTCTTCCTCACCGACGTTACCGAGCGCATTCAGCTCCGGGTCCGGCTTGTCGTCGCCGGGCACCATGATCACCTTGGCGCCACGCGCCCCCAGCTCCACCAGGCGCTCGACGCCATAGCGCCAGTAGCTGACCCCGCCATGCACCGAGATCAGGATGACCCTGGCGTGCTGCAGCACCTGCTCGACGTAGTAGTCCACCGAGGCGTTGTTGCTCAGCTGCGCCGGGCTGGCCAGGCGCAGGCTGGGGTAGTCGTCCGGCAGTTGCCGGGCGGCTTCTGCCAGCAAAGACAGGTGCGAATCACCCGTGCACAGGATCACCAGCTCGGCAGGCGTCTGGCCAAGATCGGCGATGCTGTCGGCCGGCAATTGAGCGCCGGGCTGGGTGCGCAGTAGGTGCATGGTCGTTCCGTGGGAGGGGCTTCAGCCGCAACTGGTGATGGCGTCGTAGGGTGGACTCAGGAGCGAAGCGAACAGTCCACCGCCAGCGCAAACGTCCACACGGCGTACTGCTACGCGAGTACGCCCTACGTTCCGTATCAGGCCAGCGCCGCTTTCAGCTCGGCCTCGATGGCCGCGCGGTCGAGCTGTTGGCCGATCACCACCAGGCGGCTTAGACGCGGCTCGTCGGCCAGCCAGGCGCGATCGAAGTGACGATCGAAGCGCTGGCCAACACCCTGCACCAGCAGACGCATCGGTTTGCCAGGGATGGCCGCGAAGCCTTTCACCCGCAGGATGCCGTACCTGGCCACCGCATCCTTCAGTGTGGCCAGCAAGCGCGCCTCCTCAGCTTCCGGTAGTTCCACGTGGAACGAGTCGAATTCCTCGTGATCGTGGTCGTCGTCTTCATCGTCGTGATGGGTGCGGCGGCTGTCTATATGCAGCTCGGTTTCGCTGTTCAGGCCCAGCAGCACGTCCAGCGGCAGCTCGCCGCCGTGCGCCTCGATCACCTTGACCGCCGGCGGCAGCTCCTCGGCAACCTCGGCGCGCACCGCAGCCAGCGCCTCGGCGTCGAGCAGGTCAGCCTTGTTGAGGATCACCAGGTCGGCGCTGGCCAACTGGTCGGCGAACAGCTCGTGCAGGGGCGATTCGTGATCCAGGTTGGGGTCGAGCCTACGCTGCTCGTCCACCTGATCGGGGAAGGCGGCGAAGGTGCCAGCGGCCACAGCAGGGCTGTCGACCACGGTGATCACCGCATCGACCGTGCAGGCATTGCGAATTTCCGGCCAGTTGAAGGCTTGCACCAGTGGCTTGGGCAACGCCAGACCGCTGGTTTCGATAAGGATATGGTCCAGGTCGCCACGGCGCGCCACCAGCTCGCGCATCACCGGGAAGAACTCTTCCTGCACCGTGCAGCACAGGCAGCCGTTGGCCAGCTCGAAAACGCGGCCGTTGGCCTCCTCCTCGCTGCAGCCGATGGAGCACTGCCTGAGGATTTCGCCATCGATGCCCAGCTCGCCGAACTCGTTGACGATCACCGCGATACGGCGCCCTTCGGCATGGGCCAACAGGTGACGCAGCAGAGTGGTTTTGCCGGCACCGAGAAAACCGGTGACGATGGTGACAGGCAGTTTGGCGAGGGTTTTCATGAAGGGCCCCGTGGCGTCGTTAATTTCGGCGGACGGGGACGCGCAGGCGGGCACGCAGGGGCGTGCTGGCCGCGTCGGATCACCCCGTCCGAGCAAGTGGCTGGTCAGTCGAGGCAGGTCTCCTGGCTCACGGTCTGCGCGTTGCGCGTCCTTCACCTTCCCGCCCTACGGCAGTGGTGTATCGAAGGGTTTAAGACCGTTCACAGTTGCGGGGGCAGCCAGGGCATCGACCCTGTTCCCTCTTAGCTCCCCGGCGGCATGCCGGGAAGAACCTCGAAAGCGAGAAGGCTACGCAGGCCGTGGCGGCCGGTCAATCGCGGTTGACCGGTGGAATGCGCCATGGTGAGCTACGCCGCTGCACAGCACGAGCGCCCTTCATGATGCATCGCCCCTCGAATCCCGGTCCTGACGCCTCGCCCATGGTGGTAGCCGGGCTGGGTTGCAGGCGCGATTGCCCCCGCCAAGACTTGCTCGCCCTGCTCATCCACAGCCTGGCCCAGCATGGGCTGACTGTGGATAACCTCGCTGGATTGGCCAGCATCGCCCACAAGCGTGACGAACCGGGGCTGCGTGAACTGGCCATGCACCTGAATCTGGAGCTGACGTTCTTCACTCCCGAAGCGCTCACGCTCTACCAGCCGGAGAAAGCCGGCAGTCCTCTTATCCGATCCATAACGGGCAGCCCCGCTGTAGCTGAACCCTGCGCCCTGGCTCTGGCCACGCGACTGGGCACGGCTGCCCGCCTGCTGGGCGATAAAACCTATACGGCCAACGCCACCTGTGCGTTGGCAACATTTTCAATAACTTGAGCATCTAGCCTTGGATTATTTCGAAAGCGTTATCAAGACTTTGCTTGAAGGTGAAGGGTATTGGGTTCGGCAATCATTCAAGGTCAACCTGACCAAGGAGGAAAAACGGCAGGTGGGTAAGCACTCCATTCCACGCCCGGAAATTGACCTTCTCGCTTACAAGCCCAGCGAAAATAGACTTCTTGCCTTTGAAGCAAAATCCTTTCTCGACTCCCCCGGCGTCAGGCTGTCATGCCTTAGCGAGAACCATGACATTCCTGAAGGCAAGTACAAACTGTTTACTTGCGAAAATTACAGGTCGATCGTTTTCCAACGGCTCAGACAGGATCTAATAGATTGCGGAATGGGCGACCGGACTACCGAAATTGTTCTGGGACTCGCTGCCGGTAAGGTCTATCAATCCAAGAATGCCGAAATCCAGGAGTTGTTCTCTCGAAACGGATGGCTGTTCTGGTCACCGGAAGATATTCGCAACAAAGTGATCGCACTAGCCGAGCGCGGCTATGAAAACGAGCCCGCAATCATCACGGCCAAAATCCTGATGCGCCAAGCATGAACAGAGCAAACCCCTCCTCCTGACAAGGCATGCCTCATGACCGTCTACTTCATCGGCGCCGGCCCCGGCGACCCCGAGCTGATCACCGTCAAGGGCCAGCGTCTGATCCGTTCGTGCCCGGTCATTCTGTATGCCGGCTCACTGGTGCCCGAGGCAGTTATTGCAGGCAATAGCGCCGAACAGCTGGTCAACACTGCCGAACTTCACCTTGGCGAGATCATCGAACTGCTGCGTCAAGCCCATGAGCGTGGCCAGGACGTGGCCCGCGTGCACTCCGGCGACCCGTCGCTGTACGGCGCCATCGGCGAGCAGATTCGCGAGCTGCGTGCCCTCGATATTCCCTTCGAGATCATCCCCGGCGTCACCGCCACCGCTGCCTGCGCGGCGCTGCTGGAATGCGAACTGACCCTGCCGGGCGTCGCCCAGACCGTAATCCTCACTCGTTACGGCACCACCTCGCCGATGCCCGAAGGCGAGCAACTGCACGACCTGGCGCGGCACCGTGCAACCATGGCCATCCACCTCGGCGTGCGCCAGCTGCCGGCCATAGTCGCCGAACTGCTGCCGCACTACGGCGCCGACTGCCCCATCGCGGTTATCCACAGGGCCAGCTGGCCGGATCAGGACTGGGTACTGGGCACCCTCGCCGATATCCAGGAGAAGGTCGCCGCCAAGGACTTCCGCCGTACGGCGCTGATTCTGGTCGGCCGCGTGCTCGATCCCGGCGCCTTCGCCGAATCGGCGCTGTACGACGCGGCGCATCGCCACCTCTACCGTCCCGGCATCGCTTGAGTGTGGCGAGAAACCGTACAGAGCGCTGAAGGCCTTGCCATACAAGGCCTACGTAGCCTTATCAACAGGATAGAAAGCCTGTTATCCAAGTGCTCTGTGGATAATGGCTACACGGGCGAGCAGTTTCTGTACAAGTCTCTGAAAGCCCCTACCTATAAGGGCTTTAGCCAGGTATCACAAGGATATCCACAGGTTGGTCCACGGCAACTGTGAGCAACTACTCAGAGCTGCACCTCGACCCGCTTGATACCCAGGCTTCGCAATTCCGGCATCAATTCATCCAGGCTGGCGAAGGTCTCGACCTGGTCGGCCTCATCCACCAGAAAGAAGCTACGACCCGCATCTTTCTTGAAAAATACGATCCACTCAGCGGTATTGGCCGGGTTGGGCATGACCTGGGTGTCGAACACAACCCCTTCGGTCGTTCTGCGTTTCACATCGCTACGCTTCATCCTCTCTCCTGTTCCAGCGTGACCCATATGATCCGACTGCCTGCATTAGCAGCCTGTCAGGCAGCGGATACGGCTCCTAGTGTAAAGGATGAAGCGTGCACGGCCTGCCGCCTAATAATCGGGAAGTGATATCAGGCTCGTATTTATATATGATTCATATACGAAACATATATGAGGAGATTTTCATGGGCATCGTCAATATCGATGACGAGTTGCATGAGCAGATTCGCAGGGCGAGCAGCGTGTCTGGCCGCTCTATCAATGCCCAGGCGGGTTTCTGGATTCGCATCGGCATGCTCTGCGAGATGAACCCCACGCTGAGCTTCAACGAGGTGATCGCAGCCGAGATGCGTGCAGCCGGCGTGGTGGCTCCGCCAAGAATGGCGGACGCCTCATGAGCAAGACGCCGCAACAGATCGCCCTGATGGCGGAGTCCGGCAGGTTGCTGGCGTCCGTGTTCGGCTACCTGGATCGCCTGGATCTGCTCGGCATGTCCACTCTGCAGGTCAACGACCTTGTGGATAACTACATCGTGGGCGAACTCAAGGCGCGCCCGGCGAGCAAGGGACAGTATGGTTTCGCCTACGCCATGAACACGTCACGCAACGAGGTGGTGTGCCATGGCGTACCCAGCGCCGACGATATCCTGCGCGACGGCGACCTGGTGAATTTCGACATCACCCTGGAGAAGAACGGCTACATCGCCGATTCGAGCAAGACCTACCTGATCGGCGAGGTGTCGGACCAGGCGCGTCAACTGGCCCAGGTCACCTATGAGGCCATGTGCAAAGGCATCGAAGCCGTCAAACCCGGCGCCCGGCTCGGCGATATTGGTCACGCCATCGAACGGCATGCCCGTGCCCATCGCTACTCGGTGGTCAGGGAGTACTGCGGCCACGGCATCGGCCGGGAAATGCACGAACCACCCGAAGTGCTGCACTGGGGCAAAGCCGGCACCGGCCTGACGCTGCGCGAAGGCATGACCTTCACCATCGAACCCATGCTCAACCGGGGAACGGCGGATGTACGCACGCTGCGCGACGGCTGGACGGTGGTGACCTGCGACGGCCAGCTCTCGGCGCAATTCGAACACACCGTGGCGGTCACCCGCGACGGCGTTCGCATACTTACGCTGCGCCCCGAAGAGCGGCACCTGAGCGGGATTTCGGCGTGATAGAAACGCAAAAGCCCGTCCAGATGGACGGTGTGGGATGAAAATAAAGTTTCATCCAATTTAAAGCTTCGTTATCAAGCTTCAAAAATTCTATAAAATACTTATAAACCAATTAGATAGAAATCAATCTGCTGAAGGCCTAGGGCGGGGTTGTACCGAGATGGAAATCAGTATGGGACGTTAAAGTATCATCCAATTTGCGGCAAGGCCGTTCGCCATGGCCTAAAATATGGAAATAAAGTTTCATCCTTTTGCCGGAAACACAGTGGTGACGGGGCTTGTAGAGGGAGGCCATTTTTGGCCTCCCTCTACACTTGCCAGCTCTAGTTTCTCAGGGCAACGAAACGGACTAGCTAGCGCAATCTAGCTCCACTATTCGGCCTGCCTCATCCAGATATGCTGGTGGAATCGCAGACTAGGGATAGCAGGATGAGGGGGTAGCCCATCTCTGCGGGTAAGGGTGAGCGTTGCGAAGGAGAGCAGCTCCGCGGCGACGTTCACTCCCTCTGGGCACCAATCGATCTTCTGGAGGAAGCTCAATCACTCCGTTGTTGCTTGCTTCCCTGGATTGAACGCTGGCCAGCGGTCTCCTAAACCACGGACAAGATATCTATTTGTTCGATCCGCTTGGGCCTGAGAAGACTCGTAGTAGTCAGCTTGCTTGTAGGCTATCAGCTCGCTCGCATATATGGGTCGCGATGAAGAGTTGAGTTCCGTCTTTCTTGGAGAGCTCGTTGACCAACCGCTTCATCAAGGTATGGCTTAGATGGTTTTCAGGTTCTTCAAGCAGCATGACATCAAAGCCAGCTTGGGCCCGACGCGTGTTGAGAGCGAAGCTCGTCTTGATGAAGCACTGCCGCCCCTTGCCTCGATGCTCCAGAGCAATACCGTCCTCTGAAATCACTAGGTCGGTTTCGAGATTTGAGCGAGCGCCTGAGCGAACCTCAAACTGGAAGCCCCCTAGTTCTCCGTTAAGCCCAGCCAGATGGTTGTCCTTGAAGTTCGACTTCCCCATGCGATAAGCATTTTCCAGCTGATATCGAGCCTCAACCGGGGCGTGGAAGTGGAACACAGAGCGGGTGTATTCCCGGGCAGCGTAGTCGCTGTCAATGCGGGAACTGTCTAACAGGAGGTGGCGAACTGGTCGGTTAAAGCTCGCATAAGGGTTTCGGGCAAAGGTCTGGAACCTCACCGCGTAGTATTCGAATGGAAAATTACGGCCAGGCTGAGCAAGCACTGCCCGGATCTCCGCACCGTAGTCATGCACCGGCTCGATCGCCAGCCGAATACCATCCGTCTCCAGGCCGGCCAGATTTCCCACGCCGTAGAGGCCTTCGTCTTGGCCTTCAGCCAGGAACACATCGATGACGAGCGTCGGCAGTTGGTCGATGCCACGCGGCCCATCAAGAAACTCCTCGATGACAGGCTTGCAAAACAAGGCCTCAAAACCGAGGTTCTCGACTCTATTTCGACTGCCGCTTAATGCTAGGTCCAGAGCAAGAAGCACAGAACTTTTGCCTGTCTCGTTATCACCGATCAGCACGTTATGGCGCTGATCAAAATCCAGATCCAGCCGCCTAAACTGCTTGAAGTTTTGAAGCATCAGCTTGCGGATTGTGGACATAGCGGCTCCTTGCTAACCTGGCAGTGGCATCTTAGGAAATGAGCATAAGGGTCAATGCACGAGCCTGAAACGCTGCAGCTCAATTGCATCTCCGTGCGCATTCGTCTGAGCGTTCATGCTTTTGTGCAAAGACTTCAGGTTTTTCATGAACATCAGAATCACCTTGATACAGTGAAAGGTTGGGCCGGCCAGCTCGGCACCTAGATACTTGGAGTTATTGGGTGGCGATGCGTGCTGAAGCTTTGCTACCCATCTGGCTAAGAAGAGCCTTGGCGTTGCTCAACAACTGGTGCCGAACCTCTAGCGGTGGCAGTGCCCAAGCCTCGCTCAGCAGATTGACGGTAATGTCGAAATCCCAGGGCATCACCGGACGCCCTTCCAACTGCGCGAAAGGCCCATCGCTTTCAGGAAGGACCCTATCTTTCGGAAGCTTCTTGGCTAGCGCCTTCCCAGCCACTGAATGGAAAGCTGCGGGGCCAATACTAAACCAGCAGCCTTGCCCAGCAGCGACCTTGAGCTCTGGTGCCGTACCGGTGAACCAATGCAGCACCGGGATGCCGTGATCAGGGAACTCACTGAGTAGGGCCAACACGTCTGAAACCGCCTGCCTCGAGTGGATGCTGAGCGCACGCCCCCCCAAGTCATGGCATCGCTTCACGGCAGTAGCGAAAACTTGCTTCTGCTTTAGGTAGCTAGATGCGTACCTCTTAGAGCCATCCAAACCGATTTCACCGACAGCAATGGTGCCATCAATCAACTCTGTGAGGAGGTCCAATTCATGGAAGCGCTCACCGACGATTTCAGGGTGAAGGCCCGGGCTGATCAGCATTGATTCGTGGTGGCCAAGCACCGAGCTCGTTGCCTGGAAAGCCTTCGGGCTCGTGGTTACTAGCCACGTGAATGCATTTCTGCTCAGGGTCTCGGCATGTACGTCCCTAGGTTTTGGGTAGAGATCTACATGGCAATGGAAGTCGATCAAAGCAGTTGGTCCTGAACAAGAACAGCTTCCAGCTCAGCAAGCCCCTGCTGCAGGACTCGACGATAGGCCGGACGCTCCTCAATAGAAGCAAAGGCCAGTGTGCCGCCCAGAAATCGATCCAACCCTCTCTGCTTGGCATCGAGTACAGCCAGAGCCACTGCCATCGGATCATCCGGGCTGCCTGACTTATCGCTACCTACTACTGACGGAAAGCGATAGTTGGTTTGATCAGTCCCCGGCCCCCATGCCAGGAAAGCTGCTCGTCGGATCAGACAAGGCACACAACGGCCACAGTGCTGGCGATTATAAGTCCTGAAGCGCCCGCAGCTTGTGGAGTCCGAAGCCAGCTCTCTCAACCTCTCCTGATCGAGGCAGCCCCGCATCATCTCGCCTTTGGTCTGGAAACGATAAGGCAGTATCAACTCAACAGATATCCCGAGTTCATCAAGCACGCTTTGAAGCGTGCCGATGAAAAGCGGATGGGTCGTGCGCGTGCTAAGGCTCGAGACTCGGCCGGGGACCAGTGGAGGGTTGATGCAGATAAACCCGTTTTCAGGGATGTAGATTTGCGGCCTGGGCAGATTGATCTTCGTCGAGGCGAGCACGGCAAACGCATAGAAGGCCAAGGATCGAGCACGAGTCGAAGCCTCACGTGCCCCTTTGAAGCTGATGCCATGGCTCCATTGGCAATGCGAGCCAGCGCCCGCAAGCAACCCTGCATAGTCCCGCTGCCGTGCCGAGTCCTTATGCGCAAGCTGGGAAACGAACAGAGGACGTCTTTTTTCCGCAGCCAAATTGATGCCGCCAATCAGACTATCGAGCCCACCTGATAGCAAAGACACGCAGTCGTCCTGGAGATAGGCACCATCGCCATCAGGCGGCTCAACCCCTGCGTCGTTGAAAATGAGAGTCCAATAGTCGCCAGTTAAAACCTTGAGCATTTCCTCAAGGCGATGCTTGAGAGGAACCCATCGTAGCGGTTCGCAAAGACCCACTGTGAGCTGGATCGTACGGGTCCACCCATCTGCACTGGTGCTTCTTGGACTGGCCAGGTCAGCACTACAGACTGCGAGACAAAACTGAACGAAGTCCCAAACTGCTGGTGATGGACGGAACCCTGTTCTCTTCAATGACCCATGCCAGCGGTTGGCAATTGCGCCAACACCATTACGATTCGCTCCCTTGAAGTACGAGAACACTCGCTCGCCTGCTTGTAGCTGCTGTGGGATCCTTTCCGCTTTGGAGCACAAAACCTTATTCATTCGGCAAACACCTGCAACGCGGATTGGAGGATTGACTGAGCCAAAATCTTCGGATCCGCATGCGAAGCTTTCTTCTCCCCCATGACGACCCGTACTTCCGCCCAGACCCATTCCCTTATGTCAGCTCGGCGCTCTTGGATCAGTGCCGGATCATGCACGAGTTTTTCGTAAGTCTGCCCGAGCTGCATATCGATGCGCTGGCAGATTTGGATAGCGATTGTCAGCCCCATCACTTCGGCGATCTGCTCATCAGTGGGAGCCAAAATATCTATATCCGGATGATTCTCGTAGAGCTTGGCTAACGCCTCTGCGCCGGCGTCACGCAACGAGTCTTCGTCAATGCTGCCCGATCCGGAAAAAACCTCCTTCAGGACCTCAAGCGCCAAGTCAGAAGCGGAAAGATTGGCCGATCGGCAACGCGCTACCCAGTCCGTCACTCGCTGGTCGGTGCCATCGCGAGCAGCCATCAGAAACTGACCTAGGGCCCCAGCTCCTCTGGCGGTGCTTCGCATGGTTGAAGCAGCACGGCTTGCTCCACCCATCCCCTTCGAGACCATGCTCCTAGTCGCGCCCCGAAGATCATCGCGACTGCCATTTCCGAGGTAAGAGCCCATTTGCGAGCGCGCAGGACCAAAGCGACGGCCCGGGGCTGTAACATTCTCGGGGGCCGCGGGCGCTTCGCCAGCAGCAGCTCCTTCAGCTCCCCCCTGGTCAGAGCCAGGTTCGGCTCCGCCTCCGGCGCTACTGGGGGCCGCTCCAACTGGAGAAAGCCATTCTGGATCAAAAGGAGAGCCTGCACGGCCGCCACTGCTAGATGTTGAAGTACCCATCAGCGCTTCGCCCCTAGCTGCTCAATCGCCCTTTTAGTTGGAGCAGATAGCTCGTTTAGACCCTTCCAACGCTCCAAGACCTCGCGCGCCCATTTATGGGTACCTAGGGTTGGAATAAAGCCGGGGCCGACTAGCTTTAGAGGCGCTTGCTCCAACAGGCTGGCTGCCCTTTTCCCAAGATGAGGGAATACCTTGCAGCACTCGACGAGCATCACAGTGTCTTCGTTACGCTTCCAGTTGCGCACAGTGGCGCAGCCCTGCCACGCCTTGATCATTGCCAGCTCAGTCTGATCAGGCCCAACTTTATTCATAAGGTCCGTGAGGGATTGATGGCCACTTCTTGCTGTCTTCAGCGCATCACGAAGTTTGCGTGAGTCAGGCGTCATGTTGTCATTACCGAAGTCACGAGTACCCGAGTCACGGCTCAGGTGTAGCAGTGGACGGAGATCTTCAGTGCCGAGTGAAGGAGGCAATTGGAGCCATTGTCTAGTGAAGGGGTTGTCCTTAAAGGGGTCAGGCAATCCAGTTTGGCTAACGGCCGCACCCTCCGCGTCAGCAAGGATCGGCACTCGACCGTCATTGTCTGAATGGACTTGACTAGCAATCGCCTCTGCAAGCGATTCATCACAGCGCTCAAGAAGGTGCCATTTCGCCAATGCCGCGATATCTAGCTTGATCCCCTGCGGCGCAGAAAGGGCCTCACGCAGATAAACCGTGTTTAGGAAGCGCTTCATAAGCCGGGGGTTGGCATTGACTGCCGACGAGCCGTGAAGAAGTGAAGCCAACCCTTCGGCGAGGTTCATTAAGCTTCGAAGTGCTTCGTCTGTTCCGACTAGATCGTGGAGAAATTCTTGGTTGATCGTCTCGCCTTTCCAACTGTTTCGCAGCCTCTCGGGAATGAGCTTGAGCGCGCTTTCGAATTGGTGGCGAGAGAAAGAACCAGCATTGGCCTCTCGCTCGAGCAAGAGCAGTACCAGATAGGCTTTCGCCTCATTCAGGCCGAGTCGCGGGACGTGGAGCGGGATCTGGATGAGCTTGTCAAAGTAGTTTGTAGCGACGTCGCTCGAGATTCCTGCTCCATCGAAATGAACTTTTACAGCTGCTTTGATGAAATCGTTATCAGCCGCAACGACAAATGCACTACGGCGCAGGAACAGCAGCAGACGAATGGACTCGAGCGTTGAAATTGCGGTTTGCGGAAGGCATCGATCCAAGTCATCGACGAATATCACCAGGGTGATTTCGAGCTCCGCGAGAAGGCTTTCCAGGGTATCTCGGAAGGCTTGAATCTGCGCCGGCATGGAGAACGGTTCGCTCGGCTTCAGCAAACCATCAGCCACCGACGCGATCCCTTCAGAATCTACATCTACCTCACCTGGTTTTTCCTTCGAGGAGAAAAGGCTAGTGATGTTATTGAACGTTTTTCCAAGGGCACCGACTGGAATCCCTGTCGTTAATGTCAGAGCGGCTTCACCACTCAGCTGGGCAATTCTGAGGAGGTTGATGCGACGCCATAGCTCAACTGCCTTATCCGCTATGGTCTCGTTGTCCTTAGCAAGTCGAACAATCTCATCGCCTACGATCTGAAGCAGAGCACTGCGAGCAGACTCAAAATCTTGGTACAGCCATGGATTGAAAGTCAGAACGACGAAGGTATTGGCTGACTTGTCGCCCTCATCAAATTCAGCTTTGGGTGGAGTCTTCAGTCGAGCCGCAATCATCTTGACCAAAGACGACTTACCAGCCCCCCATCCGCCGGATACACCAATGGAAATTGGCTCGCCATTAGCCCGCGTCAGCATGCTCGCGCATGCATCAGCCACTACACCGAAATTCAGATAATCAATCGCTGTTTCGTTGTCATGCCACATGGCTGAAAATCCGTTTTCAATGATCAAGGGATGTCGGCAACCGCTACGCTAGCCGGAGTAATTACAAATTGCCATCTTAGATTTTGGGGCATTTCCCTAGGAGTTTGCAGTTAGCCTTTGGTCACACCAACCGAGCAGGGCTCGCTGCGCGAAGTGTTATTCATAGTGACACTGCATGGGATACCGTCAGCTTACGATGCATAAACGAAACCATCGCTAGATAAGCCATTTTTCTAGCTCTGGGCCATCTACTTTGGGGTACCTAAGCGATCCCGCTCCTGCTCCTGCTCCCATTGATCACTGTAAAGAACTACTTCGGCAGAGAACCCAGGCTGGGTGAAACCAGTGCTGAGTTCTGCAGCTGATCTCGGGGACACGCACCCCACCGAAAGCTCCTGAAGGAGTATCGTGTGCAAGATGAATGAAGGCGTACATGCGCCCTGGTGGGAGGCTCTCAATGAAAATCACCGCTACGGAACAGACCGAGTCGGTCAGTGATGTCCTATGCGACGTTTGTGGGGATAGCACGCGTGTTGAAGGGTATGGATTGCAATTTGGCACTCTTCGCGCCAGCTGGGGCGATGGCTCGATTCATGATGGCGAGCGCTATGAGATCCATCTATGCGAGCCCTGCTTTTTCAGAACGCTTTTAGGCCTCAGGCGTGAGCGAATGGTGAACTTCATGTTCAGTGATGAGGACCAAGACCTCAGTGATTTTGGGCGCGTTGCGCGCAATGATGGTTTCAATAAAGACGGAAACTTGGCAACCTGAGTCCCGGCTGAGGCAGCATCCCAAGTCTAGCCTGCGTGTCACCTAGAACTGCGAGATCAACGTCAGCGAGGGCGGCGTATGAAGCGTTTTCTCCTGGGAGAGCACGAGGTAAAGGGCGCTGCTTCCCGAGAGCATGGATGCACGCTTAGCGCTTTCAGCCCAATACTCGGGGGTCAAGCGCACTCAACGTTGAAGTTCAGGTCTGCACCCGCCTGCAAGCCTTGGAGCCTTGGAGCCTGTGAGCATTGTCATGAACGATAAAATAGTACAAAGCCTTTAGGTGTAGCGTGCGTGCCAGCAAGCCCGCAGTGCACCATGTTGATCGGGCCGTTTTGCCAGTACAGGAGAAGTAATGAAGCGCGAAAAAGTGAAAGTCCGAATTGACGAAGGTGTGGTTTTTGATACCCAAATCATGGCCAACCCGGCAAATACCCGCGAATGGATCGTAATGTTCAAGAAGGATGCAGGCCGCAGTTTCTTTTTGATAGATGATCAGGATGAGATCGACTCTTTTACCGACCTCGATAGCTTGATCAACGAGCTACGCAAACTCGGTATCCGTCGTACGGAGATTCATCTGTAACCCCACTTGGGCTAGCCGGTCATCCGGATGCGGTAATCCTATCTCGCGACAAGCAAGAAAAAGCGCTTGGTTGGTGCCCTTCAATTCTCGTGAAACCAGACCCCAGCAATATCTGCGCAATTGCGCCCATCTGACCAGTCAGTTGCATTTGCGCTGACCACTGATTGCATACGGCTTGACCAATAGACTGTATCGCTAGACAGTCAGAAAGTGGCCTGTCGTAAATGGCTACAACCCTCGTCGGCAACGCCAAACTTACTCTAAGGTCGAACCGAAAATAGGCGCTGGTCGTAGGCGAAGTCGAGCACGTCGATAATCCGAACCTCGGCTATCGCCGGGTGGCGCGGATTGAGCATGATGTTGCGGTCGAGGGGCATTACCGCCGAAGGGACGATCAAGCCCAGCTGCTCATTGCGGGCAAGCCATGCCGTGCCATAGCCCATGCTTGGGCGATCTGCTGGCAGAGAGGCCCAACCCGCAGGCAACAGGTTCAAGGCGGGCTCAAGGTAGAGGTCAGGGCGATCCGGTAGTTCGAGGACGGTAATTTTCATGGGAATCTCCGGCCTCCGGGTCTGATGCACGAAGGTTTCCAGACAGCAGGTGGAGGGTGACAAGCCGAGGTACACAGCTGGCACCTCGGCATCATTCCAGCGTCCGCCCTCAATTGCCGCCCCTTTCCCAGAAAGGTCATGAGCGCGACTTGCCTTGGAAATTCGCCATGCCCGCATCAGGCCACACCGCCCCACTCAATTGCATGCAACACCCGGCGCACCTGGCGTGCCCCCAGCTCGGTCTCGCAAAGCGAGAGAGGCGTTTTTCCCCCGAGGGCATCATTGGGAGATGACATCCAGGTGCCCGCGACTACTTTATCTTCAAAAACTTCCTCTGCAAGAACGGCAACCTGAGCCAGACGGTCGATGCGCTCGGAGACAACTGAGTCGAGAGGGGCCTTGCTCTTGATCCGGCGCTCAACCGTTGAGTTCGAGGAATTAGCTAGTAGTGCCAAGGCTGGATTGGTGAGGTTGAATGTTCTTTTGACCTCTATCAGCCAGACAGCCTCAAAACCGGAGTTGATCCGGCGAAGCCGTTCTTGCTCGGTTTGAGCACTGAGGCTATGAGCCATTCTCCAAAAGCTGTGGGCAAGAGCCCCGGTACCTAAGGAGCGTTTTTTGAGTGCTTTAGCTTCTGCTTCCATTTGATATTCAGCCAAATGACGTTTCTCGTTCCTTCAGATGATAGCACGCGCTCGGCACCACTTTTCTGTCCCCAGAACTATGGATAATGCTTATCCCCTCAGCCACTTCGACAGCAGGCTGCCGTTGAAGCTACTTTTTCAACAGAATCGGCCGGCGGCTGTCAGTCGAGAGCTTCCGCTTTTGGCCTTAGCCGTACGTCAGGAAAGCGAGTATCCTCATACTGTTCGCTCCGAGAATTAGTTGGCACCCAGCCTCCCCTTGGAGACACCCGAAAGCCCACCCACTATGGGTGGGCTTTTCTATTTGTGCGACCCCATCGGCCTGCCTGTAACACATCCGCCAGCTTCTCTCGAATGGCTTTCAGTGCTCGTCGAGCCTCGGTAGTACCAAGTTGCTTGAGGTCGTTATCAACTTCAGGGGGTAGCTCGACTCTCCAGTTTATCTCTCGATTACCTGAAGCGAGCCTCCATTTCTTCTAGACTCACCAATTTGCTGTCGTCAAGACTGCTCAGGCGCTCTGAGGCCAACATTTCAATGCGAAGGTCTTCGAGCTCGTCCTGCATGGCTTGAAAGGCTTCAATGCCCATCAGCACTGCGGCTGGCTCGTTGTCCTTAAAGACAACCAGGTGAGATTGCTCCCCGCTGGTGACACTCTTTAGATTTGCGCCAAAATTTCTGGCCATCGCCGTGGCAGACACCGCCTGATCAGCTCGTGCTAGGAGTACGGTCATTGAGATCCCTTGCCCCTGGTTACAGGGCGCGATGATTACGGGCATCAACAAAATACCCGGGACGGCTAGGCTTGGTGACGCTGCTGGTCTTCGGCTAGCCATAGATCTTGTTCCTGAAGCGTCTACCCGTATAAAGTCCGCTTACCTTTTTGGTGATCTCGATGATGCCAGCACTCAAAGAAACGCAACGTCGCTCCCACGTGGCCCATGTCCAGGCCACCAACAACCTTGCGGGCGCTCGCATGAGCTCTTACATGTCCTCGAAAATGGCTGACTATGTGAAGGGCCGCATTTCCTCGGCTGAACTTGTAGCCGCCGCAAAAGCTCGCTACGGAATCCATGACTGAGTAAGTCAATCCCTTCTACACCATGGCCTTCACGGCCCTCTCTATGGCCCAGGCTGTGTAAAACGTTGGCACCGACCTTGCTGTGATTTGATGGATTCAAATCAGCGTGGGATGCCGATGAAGCGTTTCATCCAAGGGGAGTATCGGGGCCAAAGCGCGCTGCTTCCCGAGAGCCTGGATGACTATGTGGCGGACACCAACCCGGTACGGGTAGTCGATTTTTCGTCGATGAACTCGACCTTGGCCAGCTGGGCTTCGATGGTGTCGTCCCGGCTGAAAGCCAATGTTAGAGCCAGCGGCGAACCTGGGTTTGATAAACCGAATACTCGCTGCCGAACAGAGATATCAGAGCACGCTCCTCGGGCCTGATCTGGAAGCGATTCATATACAGCACAAACCCCAGTACCCCAAACAAGGCAAATGGCGAGGCCAAGTAGCAGGCCCAGGCCAGCAGCAACAGGGCAAAGCCGACGTACATCGGGTTGCGTGAGTATTGATAGATACCCGAGCGCACCAGTACCGATGCGGTTTCAGGCTTCAGCGGATTGACGGTGGTCTGCGCCTGCCTAAACGACAGGACGCCGGCCACGCTGAAGCAAACGCCAACGGCCACCACTAGCAGCGCCACCAGTACCCGCACTGAGTGCGCCAGGTCGAGGCCCGGCACATAGCGAGCGGCCAGCCACATCAACAACCCGAACAGAGCGGTCACAACTGGCGGGGGTATCTTGTTTTCCAGTGCTCGCATAAAAACTCCCGATAAAGCAGCCACGGTGTTTGTGCCAGTCTTTGTGTTTAGCGTACCTTTTGCAGTTCGCTCTGTACCAACTCCAGCAGAGGCTCAGGCCCGAACTTCGTCAGCAGCTTGCCGTTGACGAAGAAGGTGGGCGTACCTTGAATTCCGACTTTCTTAACGTCCGCTGCGTCTTTGGCCAGGATCGCGTCGATTTCGGGCGAGTTCATCGTTGCGCGGGCCTTCTCGACATCCAGGCCAACTGCTGCTGCTGCCTCCCAGGCTTTCTGCGCTTGCGCGTCGTCATGCCACAGTGGCTGGGCCTCCAGCACGGCTGCCAGCACAGGCTCGTAAAGCCCCTGTATGCGCGCAGTCTCCAGCAGGCGAACGGCCTCTTCCGAGCCTTTATGGAACAGTACATAGCGCACGACCAGGCGCACGTCCTGCGGGTATTGCGCCATGATTTGCTTCACGTAGGGGAAGAACGCCCGGCAGCTCTCACACGAAGGGTCGAAGAACTCGACGATGGTGACCGGTGCGTTGATCGGCCCAAGGGTTGGCGAGTGGAAACGCACCAAGGAGCTGCTCGCCTGAGTGACTGCCTGAGTCTCCTGGGGCGCGGAAAACCGCTGGTAGAGCACTGCGGCGGCGATAAATCCGGCAATGGTCACAGCGCTGATGGTCAGCACGAGGGCGCGTCTATTCATACAAGGGTTCTCCGGCGAATCAGGGCAAGAAGCATGACGATGGCGGTGAAAACCACCAGGGAAAGCAGCGGCAGCGGCACGCTACCGAAGATCAGCATGTCGGCCCCGGAACAGGAGGTTCCGGCGCTACACGGTTTTAGGTCTTCCGGGATCACCCCTATAAACAGCAGACAATGGTACAGGGCGATCACCCAGCCGATAACGGCCAGGGGCAAGGCGTACAGCCAAACGGAGAAGTCGGCGCGGTAGCAGGCGATAGTCAGCATCACTGCCAGAGGGAACATGAAAATCCGCTGGAACCAGCACAAGACGCACGGGGTTTTGCCCATGACTTCGCCGATAAATAAGGCGGCCACGGTTGCGGCCACGGCCAGCAGCCACGCGGCGAGTAATAAACTCCAGGGATTGGCGGAGGGATGCACCTGCTCATTCATGCTTATCTACTCGTCCTTTTCCTTGGTTGGGGATGGCACGTTAGCGAGCCTACAGCAGCTGTCGATTGGCTTTGTGTTACAGCATGCGTCCTGCGCAGGCACTGGCTGACAGGCAGTGATCGATCCGGTTGGTGTTGCGACTAGGGGAGCACAGCAACTATCGACCTTGGCGGTTAATCTTGATGACGGATCTCTCATTAAAGCCGGACTGGCAACTCCAACTTGAATCGCATCGGGATTTCTAAACACGTTCCACGCTGTTCTGAGGCGATGGTCAATGACGGTGGCTTTTCCCGACATGGGTGTGGCCATCGTCCGGAAGCGCACTGACACCGCCAGTGGTATTCAGGCGCTGGAGGATTCCACACTCATCTACGCCACGCTCAGAGGAACAGCGGTGTCGTAACTCAATCAGCTGTTGTTGCAGCGCCAACAGGCTGGTCACGCGTGCTTGCACATGCTCAATGTGCTCATCCACTAAGCTATTTACACCCTCACAGTTTTCCTCTGGCCGATCCATCAGCGCCAGCAGGCTTCTGATCTCGTCCAGGGTCATGTCCAGCGTTCGGCAGTTGCGAATGAACGTAAGCCGCTCAAGGTGCTCACTGCTGTAAAGGCGGTAATTACCCTCGCTGCGAGCCGGAGCCGGCAACAGCCCCTCGCGCTCGTAATAGCGAACCGTTTCAACTTGGCAATCGGCAAACTTGGCCAGCTCTCCAATTTTCATGAATACCTCTTCGACAAACGCTTGACCCTGTAGTGGCTTCAGGGTGTTCACTCTGCACAACTGATCAATGAGGATACCCCCATGGCTGGCTGCTGCAGTGATGAACACAAACCTGAAGCGGTTTCAAAGGATGTCTGCTGTGACCCCAATGAGGCGATTAAGTGCTCCTCCGCTACAGCCTCAACGGTAAATGCCCTAGCTGGCTCCAGGCTCAGCAGCTTTCGCATTGCGCAAATGGACTGCCCTACCGAACAGTCGCTGATTCAGGACAAGCTGAGCAAGCTCGCTGGCATAGATAAGCTCGACTTCAACCTGATCAATCGGACTCTTGGGGTATGGCACAACTTGCCGTCGACCGCACCCATCGAGGCGGCGATCTCGTCCCTGGGAATGCAGGCAGAACCGCTATCAACTGAAGGGCAAGCCCGCATTAAAATCGAACAGATGGACTGCCCAACGGAAGAAAAGCTGATCCGCGACAAGCTGTCCTCACTCCCTGGCATCAGCGAGTTGGAATTCAACCTGATTCAGCGCGTACTGACGATTCGCCACACAGCAGATGCACTGCCAACAGCACTGGCCGCTATTCGCGACCTTGGTTTCACGCCAGTGGTTGAAGGGGCAGCGACATCAGACGAAGGCACGCAAGGAACCCCGCGCAAGAAGGCCTGGTGGCCTTTGGCGCTATCGGGTGTGGCCGCTGTATCGGCTGAAGTGATCCACTTTGCCGAGCTTGCTCCGGAGTGGGTTGTGGCTGGCGTGGCGCTGCTCGCCATCCTGCTGTGCGGCCTGACGACTTATAAGAAGGGCTGGATCGCGCTGAAGAACCGCAACCTGAACATCAATGCGCTGATGAGTATCGCGGTGACCGGTGCGGTGCTGATTGGGCAATGGCCAGAAGCGGCCATGGTCATGTTCCTCTTTTCTGTCGCCGAGTTGATCGAAGCGAAGTCGCTGGATCGGGCGCGCAATGCCATCCGCGGCCTGATGGATCTGACCCCTGAGCGCGCCACGGTGCAGCAGATCGATGGTACATGGCTTGAAGTTGACGTTAAAACCATCGCCGTAGGCGCATTGGTCAGGGTAAGACCGGGCGAACGAATCGGTCTCGACGGCGAGGTTACTTCCGGCAACTCCACCATCAACCAAGCGCCCATCACGGGGGAAAGCCTGCCCGTAGAGAAAATCATTGGCGACCCGGTTTTTGCAGGAACCATCAACGAAGCCGGCTCCCTGGAGTACCGCGTCCTAGCCGCCGCTGCCAACACCACGCTGGCACGTATCATTCACGCGGTCGAAGAGGCGCAGGGGTCACGTGCGCCGACCCAGCGCTTTGTCGATCAATTCGCCAAGGTATACACCCCTGTCGTATTCCTATTCGCCCTAGCTATCGCCATTGTGCCGCCACTCTTCATGGCCGAGCCCTGGTACGACTGGATCTACCGTGCCTTGGTGCTGCTGGTGGTCGCCTGCCCTTGCGCCTTGGTCATCTCGACGCCCGTCACCATTGTCAGTGGCCTGGCAGCGGCGGCGCGTAAAGGCATTTTGGTCAAAGGCGGCGTCTATCTGGAAATCGGTGGCAAGCTTGGCTTCCTGGCACTCGACAAAACCGGAACCATTACTCATGGCAAGCCGGTACAGACCGATTACATGCCGTTGGTTGGACAGGACTCAGAACTCTACCGTACACATGCTGCCAGCCTCGCCAGTCGCTCTGACCACCCGGTTTCGCAGGCAATAGCCAAGCATGCCACTGAGAATGGCCTGACGTTTGCTGCCGTTGAGGGATTCGAAGCCCTATTGGGTCGAGGTGTTCGAGGCACCATCGAAGGCATAGATTTCCACCTGGGTAACCACCGCCTGGTGGAGGAGCTTGGCCTCTGCTCACCCGAGCTGGAAGCGACGCTGGAGCGTCTCGAACGCCAAGGTAAAACAGTGGTGGTGCTGTGCAATCCGCAGCGTGCCATTGCCCTGTTCGCCGTTGCCGATACCGTCAAGGACTCTAGCCGCCAGGCAATCGAGGAGCTTCATGCGCTTGGCGTGAAGACCACGATGCTGACCGGCGATAACCCGCACACCGCAGAAGCCATCGCACAGCAGGTGGGCATCGACGAAGCACGCGGCAATCTCCTGCCAGTCGACAAGTTGCAGGCTATTGAAGCATTGCAGGCGCGCGGCTACGTTGTAGGAATGGTCGGCGATGGCATCAACGATGCGCCGGCGTTGGCGAAGTCCGAAATCGGGTTCGCCATGGCCGCCGCCGGCACGGACACGGCCATCGAAACAGCGGATGTGGCCTTGATGGATGACGACCTGCGCAAGATCCCGGCCTTCATCCGCCTGTCTCAACAGACCGCCGTCATCCTCAAGCAGAACATCGTGCTGGCGTTAGGGATCAAGGCCCTGTTTCTCGCCATTACCCTAACGGGGCAGGCGACGATGTGGATGGCCGTCTTTGCCGACATGGGCGTCAGCCTGCTGGTGGTGTTCAACGGCCTGCGCCTGCTTAAAAAGTAGGATCGGAGGATTGAAGATGAAAGCAGCATTGCAACTCGCAATTGAACAAGCCTTTCAACAGGCCGAGCACGCCATGCAGGAGAGGCGTAATACCGATGCCTTTCAATGGCTGGAGCGCGCGCACATCCTGACTCAACGCCAGCCCTTGCTGCACGCCAGATCACACTGTCTGATGCTCACGCTCGGTTGGCAGATTGGCGATTATCGCGAGGTGGCCGGGCAAATACCGCGCATTTTCGCGGCCTTGTTGTTCTCCAAAATCTGGGTGCCCATTGGCAATACAGGCCGCTCCAGAGTCAGTGCGTTCAAGCCCATGCCGGTTCCTGAAGAACTCCAGGCCTTGCTTGCGAGCGATGAGCAAAACCCATCCAGTCGGTGATTGTGTCCATGCAAGTCGATCTCGCCACCCAGCTGCCGTGCACACTTGCAGAGGTGATCGCCCAGGTGCGCACACCACGCCTGCTGCGTCAGGTTGCTTCACCCTTATTGAGTTTCAGCCCGCTGGCTCCGGCTGAGTTTCCTGATACCTGGAGCGAGGGCACCTACTGGGTCAAGCTGAAGTTATTCGGCGTACTTCCCATTGGCCGTCAGGCGATTGTGATTACCTACCCGCAGATGGAAAACGCTCAGACCTTCATGCTTAGAGACAACGGCTATAGCCCGCTGATCAGCAAGTGGGATCACCTCATTACGGCACATGAGGTGAGTGGCGGAACACTTTACCGAGATCGCGTGACTATCGAGGCCGGCATTCTCACCCCGTTCGTGTGGCTCTTTGCGCGCCTGTTTTACGCACACCGTCAGCGCCGCTGGGCAGCCTTGGCGGCAAATGGCTTTAACTACGGAAACTCTCAGCCGCTGTAGTCATCGCCCCTTGCTTGATTCTTGGCCGCATCAGCCAACGCTTCCTCTGGCAAGCGCTGAGCCCATGGCTATTCACACTCCTGCGGTCACAGTTCCAAGCACCATTACTGCCATGAGCTGGAATATACGCAGTGCGCCTGCCAGCTCCAGCTTATCAGCAAAATGCTGACTTACACGACGGGAGTGAGCAGCATGCCCGAACCGCACAAGGTGATTCGGATGGAGGCTTACGGGCCTCCATACAAGATCAACCGGCGTCCCCCCCTGCCGGCTTGGCACATCAGCCCGGCGCTATCGGTCAATCTGAGTGCACCGTCCGATGAGCTGGCAGTCGTGATCATTCGGCCTGATCAAGGCCGGAGCTCTCTCGACCTACCCGTCGGATTCTATTGAAAATCTGAATTCAAATGTCGCTTTAAGACAACTTTTATTGCCGCCTTGTGAAGATTACAGAATTGTAATCTTCCAATCATCTTCAAGTTATCTTCAGCTTGCAAGGATAGGGCTCAGCTCCCCAAAGGCGCAGAGCGCTTGAGGGTGCAATACCTATAAGAACGCCATGGCGAAAACTAGACTAATAACTGCCAATATAAAGGAGCAATAAATGCTTAATAAAACCAAACTATCCCTTGCAGTATTTTCGGCGATTGTCAGTGCAGCTCCGCTCATGGCGGCCGCAGAAGAGCAAGCCGAAGGTTTTGTAGAAGGTAGCAGTTTCAATATTCTCAACCGTAACTTCTACATGAACCGTGACTTTCGTAAAGGTCAGTCGAGCAACACTGACAATGGCTACTCTGAGGCATGGGCCCACGGCATCATTGGCAAGTTTGAATCGGGCTTTACCCAAGGCACTGTAGGCTTTGGTATTGATGCCTTCGCCATGCTCGGCCTTAAGCTGGATACCGGCGATGGTCGTTATGGCCCAGGCGGCAGCATTAACCTGCTCCCTGTAAACAGTGATGGCGAAGCTGAAGACAATTACTCCAAAGTCGGCGGTGCAGTAAAAGCCCGGCTACTCGACACCGTTGTCAAAGTAGGCGATGTGTTCCCCATGACACCGGTGGTTCACTACGGTGACTCCCGCCTGCTACCGGAAAGCTTTCGCGGCGTTACGGTTGAGAACACCAGCTTTGATGGTTTGACCCTTCAGGGTGGCCGCCTGCATGCCATGAGCCAGCCGCAAGTCAGCACCATGCGTGATGAATTCGCAACATTCTATGCGGGCTCTGTCGCGTCGCCATGGGTTGCCTATTTCGGCGGTGACTATTCGCTAAATGACAACCTGAGCTTTAGTCTCTATAGCAGCCAACTCAAGGATGCTTGGAAGCAGCACTATGCCGGTACGTCCTTCACCTACCCGCTGACCGACAGTGTTTCCTTGTTCGGTGGCTTGAACTACTACAAAGCTGTCGATGACGGCCAGCAGCTGCTGGGTGAGTTCGATAACGACATTTACAGCGGCAAAGTGGGTGTGCAGTTCGGTGCACACAGCGTTGCCCTGTCGCACCAGCGTAACAACGGCGACGATGATTTCGACTACCTGCGCCAGTCTGATTCCATCTTCCTCGACAACTCCATTCAGTACAGCGACTTCAACTCGCCGAAAGAGAAGTCCTGGATGCTGCGCTACGACCTAGATATGGCGAGCTATGGCGTTCCTGGACTGACCTTCATGACGCGTTATGCGCTGGGTACAGATGCGGACTACTCCGACGCCAACAATGTGTATATGCGTCGTGATGCCGATGGTAATCCGCTGACCGACCAGAAGCGCTGGGAGCGCAACATCGAAGCCAAGTACGTCGTACAAGCTGGCTCGCTGAAAGACATGTCCTTCCGCGTTCGCCAGATGACTACCCGCGCAACGGATTACGAGTCGGATCTGGACGAGGTTCGTCTGATCGTCGAGTACCCACTGAGCGTGCTCTAAGTATGGATGGGCGGGCGGGCGGGCTCTAAAAGCCCTGCCCGCTCATGCATAACAAGATAGACAGTTATTAGATTTCAAGAATGTAATGTTGGGCTCACGCTGCTGTTAGCTTCACCCCCGTAAAATTCACTCGAACTTGCAGAACTTGTCCATGAACCTCGACAAGCTACTAATTGAATTTTACGAGGCCTGCCTTATGAAGATTTTGAAAGCTCTAGTTATTGGATCGGTACTTCTTGTCGGCTCCACACAGACTTATGCAGAAGATGGCTATGATCGCTCAATGAAAGCTCAGGCAAAATTTCGAGCAGATCAAAAACGAATTCACGGAACTGAGCCTGCTGCCAAACCGGCGGACGAACTAAAGGTTAAGACCAGCAACCAAAATCGGGCCAATACCGATATTAAAAAAGAAACCAATGCTGACTAACCGCTCACTTTCGAACGATGTTCACCTCTAGAAGCTCCCGAGCTCCTTTGGAAAGAGGTGTACCCTAAGCGCCCTTCGGGGCGCTTTTTTTATTTAATTTTTAATAATAAAAAATCACTTTGAATATAAACCTCCAAACCAGAAAACTAACTCTACTCTTCCGCAAGTCATTCATATCTGCAACAAGCCATCGCTGTCAGCGTGTAGCAAGAAGGGCAAAATGATACCGGTGAAGGCCTTTAGATTGATCTGCCCGATATCTGCAAAGGCTCCTGGCTATCACCCCGATGCTAGAACACGGTGTCATTTGAATACCGCGCCCTTGCACCGTCAGCAGATACCTATTCAATAGCCAGACGCCGTGCCCATCTCAATCTTTCATGATTCAGGCCATCCAAGAGTATCGCCACGCTCTCCGCTACCTCATGTAAGCTGAAGTTTTTACTCCTTGAGGATGCTATGAGTAGGGATGCGCTTGAACAAAACCAGATACCGATCTATTTCGTTGCGGTCATTGCAGCGGCAATCGGTGGGTTAATAGCTCCTGCAGCTGCGCAGAGCCTGAACGCATTAGTGACCCCGACTATCGCCGTGCTGATGTACGCGATGTTCCTGCAAATCCCCTTTCTTGATTTCCGCGAGAGTCTTAGCAACAAACGCTTCATGTCTGCCTTGCTGATCGCCAATTTTGTACTGATTCCACTGTTGGTGTGGGCACTAACCAGAGGGCTCGCAGAACACCCGGCAGTACTAATCGGCGCTCTTCTGGTTTTGCTCACTCCCTGTATCGACTACGTGGTGGTATTTACGCACATAGGCAGAGGCGACTCGCGTGCGATTCTTGCAGCAACCCCCATCCTCTTGCTGTTGCAACTTGTGCTGTTGCCTGTGTATTTGGCTTTCATGCTAGGGGAGCAATCCCAAGTCGTTATCTCGATAGCGCCTTTCGCTGAAGCCTTTCTCGCACTGATTGTCGTGCCTTTATTGCTCGCGGTGGCTACAGCAGCCTTGGCTAAGCGCTCGCGGATCGTAGGTCGCTGGAACACCGTATGGGCATGGATGCCAGTCCCTGCGATGGCGGCAGTTCTCATTGCGGTGGTTGGGTCGCAAATCTCGCCGGTGGTACGTGATATCGACCAGCTTTTACCGGTGATCCCGGTGTATATCGGTTTCATGCTTCTGGCCCCCGTAGTGGGCGCACTCGCTTCAAGAGCTTATAAACTGCCCGCCTCGACGGCGAGAGCGGTTACTTTCAGTACCGCCACACGTAACTCGTTGGTGGTTCTTCCGCTGGCCCTGGCATTGCCTGAAGAAATACGAGGGCTTGCAGCCGCAGCGGTCATCACCCAGACGCTGGTTGAGTTGGTGGGTGAGCTTGTCTACATCCGGGCAGTGCCGATTCTCATTTGGCGTAAATAAAACCGCTGAGGACGTCACAGGCACAGTCACTGCCCACATTGAGCGGTATTTACGGTAAGCAAAAAGCCCCGCTCAAGAGCGGGGCTTTTCAGTTGCACACAAATAGCGCTGTGAACTTAGCGCAGACGATGGGCCAAGCGGTAGAGCAACGGCAAAACCAGCAGCGTCAGCGCGGTTGATGACAGGATTCCGCCAATCACCACCGTCGCCAGAGGGCGCTGAACTTCTGCGCCCGTACCGATGGCAGTGGCCATTGGAATAAAGCCCAGAGACGCCACCAAAGCTGTCATCAGCACCGGACGCAAACGAGTCAACGCGCCTTCACGAATAGCCTCGTCCAGCCCCATGCCGTTCTCACGCAAACTGCGAATGAAAGAAATCATTACCAGGCCGTTGAGCACCGCCACGCCCGACAACGCAATGAAACCCACGCCGGCAGAGATCGAGAGCGGAATATCACGCAGCCACAAGGCCATGATCCCGCCGGTCAGCGCGAAGGGCACGCCGGTGAACACCAGCAGGCCATCTTTGACATTGCCGAACATCATAAAGAGCAGTGTGAACACCAGCAGCAACGAGACCGGTACGACAATCTGCAGGCGCTTGGCCGCCGACTGAAGCTGCTCGAAGGTGCCGCCCCAGGTCGTCCAGTAGCCTGTAGGGACGCTAACTGCCTGGGCGATCTTGCTCTCGGCCTCGGCAACAAAAGAGCCGATATCGCGACCGCGAACGTTGGCGGTGACCACCACGCGACGCTTGCCACTTTCACGGCTGATTTGGTTCGGCCCCGGTGCGGACACCACGCTCGCCACATCAGCCAGGCGCACAAACCCTGGGCCATCCAGCCCATCGCCATTGGCCAGACGAATAGGCAGCTGCTGGATCTTGTCGACATCATTGCGCCACTCGTCCGCCAGGCGAACTTGGATATCGAAACGCCGGTCACCTTCAAACAGTGCACCCGCCTCGCGCCCGCCGATGGCGGTGGAAATGGCGTCCTGAATCTCCGAGACATTCAAACCGAATCGTGCGGCTTTCTCACGGTCGATTTGTACGCTGAGCATCGGCAGACCGGTGGTCTGTTCGACCTTCACATCAGCTGCTCCTGGAATACCCTCCAGCACCTCAGCGATTTGCTCGGCGGTCTCGTTCATCACATCCATGTCATCGCCAAACACTTTCACTGCGACGTCACTGCGTACGCCGGAGATCAGCTCGTTGAAGCGCATCTGAATGGGCTGAGTGAACTCATAGTTGTTGCCGGAAACCTGTTCAACCGCCTCCTGCATCGCCGCAACCAAATCGGCTTTGCTGCGATCAGGATCGGGCCACTGGTCGCGCGGCTTGAGCATGACAAAGTTGTCCGCCACGTTCGGCGGCATTGGATCGGTTGCGACTTCAGCGGTTCCAAGCTTGGCGAACACCGTATCAACCTCGGCAAAGGATTTGATTCGTTGTTCGAGTTGCACCTGCATTTCAATTGCTTGCGAAAGGCTAGTGCCAGGAATACGCAGGGCATGCAAAGCGATATCGCCCTCATCCAGGCTCGGCACGAACTCACTGCCCATCCGCGAAGCAGCTAAACCAGAAAGCACCATGATGACTGTCGCAATGGTCAGCACTAACGGCTTGCTGACCATGACCCAATCTAGCAACGGCGCGTAGCCTTGCTTGACCCAGGTCATTAGCCGATTTTCTTTTTCACTGACGTTGCCATTGAGGAACAGTGCAACAGCTGCCGGGACGAACGTCACCGAGAGGATCATGGCTCCGAACAGGGCTGTCACTACGGTGAACGCCATTGGGTGGAACATCTTGCCTTCCACGCCGGTCAGCGCAAATATCGGCAGGTAGACCACCATAATGATCAGTTGGCCGAACAACAGTGGACGACGCGCCTCCTTCGACGCCGCGAACACCTCATGGAAGCGCTCATTGCGGGTCAACGTTCGGCCTGCTGCGGCCTGGGCGTGAGCCAAACGACGCACGCAGTTCTCTACGATCACCACGGCACCATCGATGATGATGCCGAAATCGAGTGCGCCAAGGCTCATCAGGTTCGCGCTGACCTTGTTGCTGACCATGCCCGTAAAGGTGAACAGCATCGACAGCGGAATCACCATTGCGGTGATGAGGGCCGCCCGAATGTTACCCAGGAACAGGAACAGGATAGCGATAACCAGCAGAGCGCCTTCGATCAGATTCTTCTTCACCGTATTGATGGCCTTATCGACCAATACAGTGCGGTCATAGACCGTCTTCGCTATGACTCCTTTCGGCAGGTTGCGATTGATCTCCTTTATGCGCTGGTCGACAGCCTGCGATACATAGCGGCTGTTCTCACCAATCAACATAAAGGCAGTGCCGAGCACCACCTCCTGGCCGTTCTCAGTAGCGGCACCGGTGCGCAGCTCCTTACCCAGGCCAACCTCGGCCACATCACCGATGCGCACAGGAACACCATCGGTGTTCTTGATGATGATGTTGGCGATGTCAGTGATATTGCCGACTTGTCCCGGAGCGCGGATCAGGTACTGCTCGCCGCTGCGTTCGATGTAGCCCGCACCAACGTTGGCATTATTGCTCTCCAACGCAACCACAATGTCCTGCAGGCTGAGGCCATGTGCGACCAGGCGCTCCGGCTTGGGTGAAACCTGGAACTCCTTGGCATAACCGCCAATGGTGTTGATCTCGGTAACACCTTTGACGGTTCGCAGTTGCGGCTTGACGATCCAGTCCTGAATCTCACGCAGATCCATCGGTGTATAGGCGCTGCCATCCGGCTTCTTCGCACCGTCTTGCGCCTCGATGGTCCACATGTAGATCTCGCCCAGACCAGAAGCGATTGGCCCCATGCTCGGCGACAGATCACTGGGTAGATTTCCACGCGCTTCCTGTATCCGCTCATTCACCAACTGACGAGCGAAGTAGATGTCTGTGCCGTCTTCGAAAATGACGGTGACCTGCGACAACCCGTAACGTGAGATTGAACGCGTTTCCTGTAAGTTGGGCAGCCCAGCCATTACCGATTCAATCGGAAAGGTCACGCGTTGCTCGGTTTCCAGTGGCGAGTAGCCCTTTGCCTCGGTATTGATCTGCACCTGCACGTTGGTGATGTCGGGAACCGCATCAATCGGCAACTTCTGGTAGCTGTAAACACCCAACGCCGCCATGCCGAGCACAGCCAGCAAGACTAGCCAGCGCTGGTCGATGGCGAAGCGAATTAATCGTTCGTACATGTCAATTTCCCCTAAAGCGCAGCATCACCGCGCTCTCCAGTACGGATGCGCAATGCGTCGGTCAAAGGGGCCACGGCGACGATTCCATCACCGGGTACACCTGTGTGGGCGGCCTTCTCGATGGCATGGACGATCTCATCGGCAACCTCATCGGAGCAGAACGCCACCATCACGAGATGCTGATGGGCGTCTGGATTCCATTCGTCTGCGATATATCCATGATCCTTACCGTGACCACGCGGATGTCCATGGGCAGGCAGGATGGTGAATCCTGGTAGATGTGGCAGTGCGTGCAGCGCTTGCTCGACGGCTTCAAGCCGGATCGGACGAAAAATAGCTGTAACTTGTTTCATAGCTCGACTCCGAATTAGTGGTCATGGCTCGCGCCGGCTTTGCCAAGCTCAGCTTTGATCAGGAAGCTGTTCTTCAGCGCGTATCGATCGCCCGCCTTCAGACCCGAGATAACCTCGACGAAGCGGCCGTCGGATTTGCCCAGCTCAAGAGGCCGAGCTTCTAGCTGGTTATCGAAGCGGCCGAACACCACCTGCCAATCGCGAACGGTCTGGATCGCTTCGACCGCTACTGCAACGGGAACGTCGTTCTCCTCGGCAACCACCTCGACCGTCACTGGCAAACCAGGTCGCCATAGCCGATCTGGGTTGGCTAGCACGATGCGAGCAGTCGCCGAGCGGGTTTGCGCCCCAACCAGAGCGCTGACATAGGAAATGGAGCCCTTAGCCGTGGCGGCGAATGCGCTGGAGCTCACGACAACGTTTTGCCCTTCGGCGATTACGCCCAAGTCTTTCGCCGCGACGGTTGAGTCCACCCATACGGTCGACAAATCCGAGACGGTAAAGACTGCGGAATCCTCTTTGAGTACTTCACCAACAGAGATGCTTTTGCTGGTTATCACGCCATCGATAGGGGCACGAATCTCGAATTCGGTGAGATTCTGGCCTTTGGCCGGTGCACCGCCCAGCGAAGCGATTTGTTGCTGGACGCGCTGCACTGCGATAGCAGCTTCCTGCATGGCAACTTGCGCCTGCAGGAAGTCCTGCTCGGCGGAAATCTTCTCTTCCCACAATTGCTTTTCACGTGCATAGGTCGTGCGGGCAAGCGCAGAGCGTTGCTGGGCGGCCAGCATCTCGCCACGCAGTTCGGCCAGCGCCTGGCTGGAGATTTTGGCCAATACCTGACCCTTGCTGACCGTATCGCCAGCACTAACCGCCACCGAGTCGACGCGCCCGCCAAGTTGCGGGGTCACCTGAACCGTGCGGTCACCGTTGTAACGAACCTCGCCGAGCACTTGCAGCGTGGAGGCGATTTTCGCGGGACCAGCAGTGGCGAGCGTGACGCCGCCCTGCTCAAGCTGCGCATCCGTCATGGTCACGCGGCCCTCAACCTGCTCGTAACCGAACGAATAGCTCTTGCCACTGTGCTTGGCGCTGATGGAAACCTGGAATGAATGCGGCTCTACAACCGCGGCATCGCCACGTAGGTAGTTATTCTCTTTGCTGAAATTGATGATTTGCGCAGGTTGGCCAAGACGCAACAAGGTCACTTGCACCGTGCTTTCAGCAGGATTTAGAAGCTTGCCGTCCAGGTAGGTATAGAGCCTGAACTGAGGCTCTACGCCCTCCTCAAAAATCGTCACTTCAAGCGCATAATCACCCTCGGTGAAAAGCTTGCCGCCATGCTCGCCCTTGGTGGGTTCTACAGTTTCATGGTGCTCTTTATCTGCATGCTCATCGGCCTCTTCATGCTCGTCGGCCGAAGCCTCCCCGTGGTGCTCGGGATCTGCGTGAGCCGATACATCCTCATGATTCTCATCATGGCCATGGCCTTCCTCCCCGGACTTACCAGGGCTACCACTTAGAATCAGACCCGCCACGGCTAAACCGATGACGACAACAGCCACAATCATCAGCCACTGCTTTCTGGGAGTTGTTGATGCCATTGGTAACTCCAAATTATCAAAAGTATTGAATTTGACTCATGCCCAGGCGGCGACTAAACGCGCTCAATAAACATGCAGCTGCCAGGAAAGCAGGCGAGGCTTCATGTCGCATGACGCGACCGTCTAAGGCGTTATGTAGGTGCGCAGAGATGCTTATTTTTTGAATTCGATGTTGAGTTGGGAGCCGTAAATCTTCTCCAAGCTCACCCAGGCCGAGATAGCTTCATCCAGGGTATTCAGGTACTGGGAGCGCATGCTTACGAGGGTGCGCTGAGCATCGAGTACATCGATAAAGGCAAACTTGCCCATCTCGAATCCACGTACTGCGCCCTCTACTGCTTGCTGCGCGGTCGGCAGCAGTGTGCCGCTGATCGAGTCGACTTCACTTCTAGCGCTTTCCCACTGCTCAAATGCCTGCTGGGCTTCCGCGCGCAGGCGGAGTTCTGCGGCATTGCGCAAATCGCGCGCCTGGTCAGCTCCTTGAGCAGCGGCCAGCACATTGCCTTGGTTGCGGTTGAACAACGGAATAGGCATCGACAAGCCGAGCAAATTGACGCGCTCGCCAAGCCCTTCGTCGTATTGGCTGCCAACGCTGACGGTGAGGTCTGGAATGCGCTGCGACTTTTCGAGTTCCAAGGAAGACTCGGCACGCTGGATGTGCGTGCTGGCCAGCCGTAGGTCCGCTGTATCTGTTATGCGTGCAAGCATCTCAGCCTGCGACGGCAGGTACGGCAGGCGCTCAAGATCACCCTCGACATGCGCGAAGTTCGGTGTCTCGGCACCCGTTATGAGCGCCAGTTGCTTGTAGGCATTGCTTTGATTGAGGCGTGCGCGATTCAGCTCCAGTTGAATTTCAGAAAGCTGCACCTGAGCACGCGAGATTTCGATTGGCGAAGCCTTTCCGGCCTTTACGCGCCCTTCGACCACCTGAAGTCCGCGACGGGCAAGGTCTAACGACTGAGTGGAAAGCTGCAGTCCTTCCTGGGCACGCAGCGCTGAGTAAAAGGCCTGGATGACCTCAGCGCGCAAGATGTTTTTCTTACGCTCCAGATCAATCGCCACCGCGTCCTGATCACGCTCAGACACATCAATACGCGCGCTACGCTTGCCGCCCAGCTCAATTGGCTGAGATACCTGAATGCTGGTAACGCGCGACTCACTGCGCGTGTCCTCAACGCTCCAGGACAACTCAGGATTCGGGATCAGCCCAGCTTGAGTACGAGCACCTTCGGCAATACCTGTATTCCATTGTGCTGCAGCGAACTCCTGGTTCTCAGTGAGCGCTTGCGCCAACGCCTCATCAATCGTTATTGACTGCCTTGCTGATTCGGCAGCAGTTGTTGGAACTGGAGCAATTAACAATGCAGCCAGTAGCCCTGAAAATACACAGAATTTACCTATTCTAACTCCATGTCCGGCCATTGTTTTTACATGCACTTAAAGTCCTCCACAGAACTAGCTCTGCTGGAATATAATGAAGGCCTTTATATTTATTAATCCCGAGGGATATCGAGGATTATCGCTTGGGAAAATAAGTAGGAAAGCCGATTCCCGGCAGAATGTAGTGCTCCATGCCTATCAGCAAGGTGACTGGAAAATTACAAATACGTTATCCAGCACTTTTCCAGGTAGGCCTGTATTAGTATTGGCAGCGCTCAAGAGAGCAGGCGATTTAGCGCCCAGCAACAACTAGAAACATACACAGTTAAATAGAGGTTGCCTGGTGTGTAGCGCCACCGGGCAGCCCTGCCGGTCCAAAGCTGGGTGCTTTGGATAAGGGCAAGTACTGCGACACGTTGTCGCTTAACCCCTTGGAACCCTGCGAAATAGGCATTACAGCTTGACCCTAAAGCCGCTTCAGGCTTTAGCCTTCGAGCAACCTGAAAAGCCGTAGGTCATATCTGTGACCGCCGAAGAAAGAATTAAAACCACTCCGCAGCCACAACAAAAAAATATCAAATAAATACTGGCCGCACATTTTAAGGTGAATTTTTATGCGAATCCTTATTGTCGAGGACGAGCCCAAGACTGCCGAATATTTACACCAAGGTTTAAGCGAAAGTGGCTATGTAGTTGATAAGGCCGCCACTGGCGTGGACGGCCTCCACCTTGTTAGGCAACACGCTTACGACTTGGTAGTGCTTGATGTAAACCTGCCTGAAATTGATGGCTGGGGCGTGCTTGAGCATATACGCAGTAACAGCAGTACTCGCGTGATAATGCTGACTGCACGCGGGCGCTTAGTGGATAAAATTAAAGGCCTGGATTTGGGGGCAGATGATTATTTAGTCAAACCGTTCGAGTTCCCTGAATTACTTGCGCGAATTCGTACATTGCTACGGCGAAGCGAGCAAATTCCAGTACCGGAAGTGCTGCGGGTAGCCGACCTTGAGCTTGATCCTGCGAGGCACCGCGCGTTCCGTGGTGAGCAGCGCATCGACCTGACCACTAAAGAGTTTGCGTTGCTGCACCTACTAATGCGCCGCTCTGGGGAAGTGCTATCGCGCACCCAGATCATTTCGCTGGTCTGGGATATGAATTTTGACTGTGACACCAACGTCGTCGAAGTCTCCATCCGCAGGCTACGCGCCAAAATTGATGACCCGTTCGATAACAAACTGATTCACACCCTCAGGGGTGTTGGGTACGTGCTTGAGGAGCGGGCATGAAGCCGGCCAGTCTATCCATGCGCCTTGGCCTGTCGGTCAGCGTGATGGGGGCAGCACTGGTTGTTCTGTTAGCGGCACTCGCCTACTTCGCGCTTACCCATGAGCTGGACTCGTTGGCCAAGCAGAGTCTTGACGGCAAACTGGAGCAGATTCAGCACAATCTCGCCGAAGACATGAGCGCACATGCAATTGCCCAGCAACCTCACGAGCTGCTGGATCTGGTCATGGGGCATGACAACCTGCACCTGACGATCTACAGGAAAAAGTCAGGCACCAAATTACTCCTGAATCTGGGTGAGAAATCCAGGGAGCCCATTCTTGCCAACATACCGGCAGGCGATACCCCTAGTTACCAAAGCTGGTCGGATACTGAGGGAAACAACTTCCTGACCGCATCCAAGGTGATGCTGCTCGACGATGGCGACCACGTCAGAGTCCTGCTCTCAATTGACCGATCTGCCGACGAAGCGCTGCTCAGCGCTTACCTCAAGTCAACACTGATAGCACTCCCTCTTCTGCTCGCGCTGATTGGCATGGGTGCATGGTGGATCGTGCAGCGAGGCCTCTCTCCCCTCCGGCAATTTCGTCAGGTTGCATCGCTGATATCCACGCAGGATCTGACCCATCGGATTTCCGTCGACAAACTTCCACAAGAACTCAGCGCGCTGGCCCACGGCATCAACTTCATGCTGCATCGTCTTGATGGTGGCGTTCAGCAGCTATCGCAGTTCTCTGATGACCTGGCCCATGAGTTGCGCTCACCCATCACCAACCTGATGGGTAAAGCGCAGGTAACGCTCTCCAGAGAGCGTCCACCAGAGGAGTACAAAGCCGTACTGGAATGCTGCACAGAAGAGCTTGAGCGCGTCACCCGAATCGTGTCCGACATGCTGTTTCTCGCTCAAGTCAGCCACCCCGCATCCCTGGTTCCCTTCGAGAAGATTGCACTGGAGGACGAGGCAAGACGCGTTGTGGATCTGTTCAGCATCTCTGCTGAAGAGAAACAGATCAGCCTGAGCATTTCCGGGGCCGGCCGAACCTTCGGTGATCGGCTGATGGTACAGCGCGCCATTTCAAACTTATTGTCCAATGCGATTCGGCATAGCCCCATCGGCGCAAACATCTCGCTGCTGATCGAGAAGCACAGCGAAACCGTGTCGTTCTCGGTCGGGAACCCCGGGATTGGCATCCCCGCACAACACATCCCCCATTTGTTCGAACGCTTCTACCGCGTCGATACCAGTCGCTCTCGTGCCGAAGGTGGGACAGGGCTGGGCCTGGCAATTGTTCGCTCGATCATGAGCCTGCATCAGGGCACGGTCGAGGTCAGCAGCCTGCCAGGCAGCTTCACCGTATTCCGTTTGATCTTCCCCAAAGTCCGCAATGGTTCCTCGACCTAGTCCCTGCAGGCGAACAGGCATAACGACCAGCCGAAGATTGGCCGCAGAGAAACCCGCCCCTATTCGGAGAGCACGGCATACAGCGACGGCTCCCGATATGCCAACCCCCTGAGCATGGAGAAACAACAATGAAGAAGACCCTCTTGGCAGTCGCGGTGAGTACTGGGGTACTCAGTCTTAGCCAGCCAGCCGCAGCTGATTTTTTGGCAGATAGCAAAGCTGGTCTGGAAGCGCGCAACTTCTATTTTAATCGTGATTTCCGCCAAGACTCAGCTAGCCAGTCAAAACAGGAGGAGTGGGCCCAGGGCTTTCTGCTGCGTTACGAATCCGGCTTCACCGAAGGAACCGTCGGTGTTGGCATCGACGCCATCGGCATGCTGGGTCTCAAGCTGGACTCCAGTGCTGACCGTTCTGGCACGGGCCTTCTAAAACGCAACAAAGAAGCACCTCGTGCCGCGCAGGATGAATATGGCGAAATGGGCTTAACCGCGAAGCTGCGTGCCTCCAACAGCGTGCTGAAATTGGGCACGCTGCAACCTAGACTGCCAACCGTCCAAGCAAACGATTCGCGCCTGCTGCCACAGACCTTTCAAGGCGGGCACCTGAATTCGCTGGAGATTGACGGGCTTACCTTCGATGCAGGCCAACTCAAGCAAGTAAGTCAGCGCGACTCATCCGATAGCGAAGACCTCAGCATTACCAGCGGCGCAGCCCGCGCCATCAGTGGCGGCGGAACCCAGACGAGCGATGAATTCAACTTCGCCGGGGCGACCTACAAATGGAACAGCAACCTGGCGACCGGCTACAACTACGGCAATCTGGATGACTTCTATAAGCAGCATATTTTCACTGTCCTGCACACCTTGCCGTTGGGTGACAAACAGTCGCTGAAAACTGATCTGCGCTACGCCCGCTCTACCGACGAAGGTAACAGCAACGTCGACAACAAGGCATTCGGAGCAATGTTTACCTACGCCTTTGGTGGCCACGCCCTCGGCGTTGGCTACCAGAGCATGAGCGGAGACACCGGTTACGCCTACATCAACGGCACCGATCCGTTCCTGGTCAACTATGTACAGATCGGCGACTTCGCTAACAAAGACGAAACTTCATGGCAGGCCCGCTATGACTTCAACTTTGCCAGCCTTGGCATCCCTGGCTTGACGTTCATGACCCGTTACCTGACTGGTGACAATATTGATCTAGGCGCAGGCAAAGCCGATGGTAAGGAGTGGGAGCGCAACACTGACATCGCCTATGTCTTCCAGGACGGCGTACTGAAAAACCTGGGCGTGAAATGGCGCAACGCCACACTACGTTCAACCAACTTCGGCAACGACGTTGATGAGAACCGCCTGATCGTCAGCTACACACTTCCACTGTTGTAATCACGTTCATTGAGGAGACGCAGGACGCGCTTGGATCAAGGAAGATCCAACATCGCGAGCCTCACCGACACTGTGCGGCACTGCAGAGCTTGATATGCAAGTGTTAGTTAACTGAAAGAAAAACGCTTGACCTTGCCGCCGTGGAAAGGTTGAAGATATGTCCAAGCCCAAGCAGAACCCGCCCGCCCGATGCTGGCTGGCACTACCCGCGCTCTAAATCGCCACAGTGACCAGACAATCCAGTTTGTTGATCAAGTGTTCCATGGCACCCTTGGCAAAAATCAAACACTGCCCATCAGACCGGCTTCCTTGCCTGATGCTCGCCGGTCGGTGGACAGATGCCGGGAGTATAGAGCATCGCGCGATAGCCCTGAGAGACGGGAAGTTGCTCGTAATGAGGCCCAAGAACTCCTGAGGTTTGCACAATTGAACGCGAACGCTAGTGGGGCATTGTCATCCTGCAACTCTCCGCAGCCCATTAAAATATGCCGGTCACGACAGCTGGTTCTGCTGTCTTCCGACTTCCTGCGCCTAGAAGGATGTAAACGCTATTTCTGGTTTCAAAAAGACAATTACTCTTTAGATCGACTAGGAGGGTGCTTCTGACCCAATCGCCTGGTGAAAATCGGCAAGCACTGTCGTTTACTACGGCATGGGCATAGAGAAGAATTGGCCGAAAACCTTGCTCTGCAACCAACGCCTTCTTGTCATCTGAAATATCGAGATCGACGAGAATCCATTGCCTTACTGAGCAGTACGGTTTGTCTGGGTATAGCTTCTGAGCCAGCGCGATACCAGCCACTTCATCGTCACAGGCGCTTGGTATTGCCTCACCTTGACTTGATAGAAAATCACTGATTTTTTCAATATTTTCGTCCGCCATTTAGTGACCTCCGAACTCTAACTACAGTTACTGCTACCTGCGATTTGATCTACATGCTGTATCCGATAATTTGGCCAACAAAACTCTCAGACTATCACACGCAATTCGTGCGCTGCTGCACTCTGGCAGAGGAGGCGCAGCATCAATTCAAGCCATTCAGGGGAGCACCATCGGTATCGTGCAGTTCACGGGCCTTAACCGTTGAACGTCCTCGTTCCTGAAGTAGCCCATAAAGGGGCCTGCCGAATGTAAGGAAGGCCGATTTCATTGAGCCCCTAGAAGAACGAACATTAAATTAATGCGGATTATAGTCCGTGGCCTGTGCGTCCGCAAACGCACAATAGTACCGCCTCAAGTTGAATTGAGACGGTCATGGATAAGTTGGCGAGAGCATTAGGGAAACGCATCCGAATGCAGAGGAAGGTCTGCCGGATTTCCCAGGATGCATTGGCGCTGGCCTGCAATATCGACCGCAGCTACGTAGGGCGAATCGAGCGTGGCGAGGTCAATATTACCGTCGAGAAGCTATACCGCATCGCAGCCGAGCTCGCTTGTGATCCAGTGTCTCTCCTGCCTCCAGTGTCAGAGTGACAACTCGGCTACGGAAAGCGTTTGTGGGTTCTCAGCAGTACCTTTCCCAGGTTTGACCAGCTTGCGATGCCTTCTAGCAGAGTTCTGCGATCACTTAAGGACATCACGTATACGCTGCTTCCAGTCGTTCACCCTGGCAGGGTTGGTGCCTGTTTGGCTTTCTTTCGGGTGATGTACGGAGTGTAAAGGCTCACAGAACTCCGCCATATTGCTTGGCCAGCGCAACGAGCCCTTCACTGTCTTTTTCAAGATCCGGCCTATGCATTTCTCTACCTCAACATCTGCTTTGAAGCCCATGACTCGCGTTGACATGGTCTTACGATTGTTTGAGGTATCTATTTCTAGAAGGTAGCGTTGATTACCGTTTTTCAGCTTGAACATTGCCATCAAATAGCAGCGTGGCTTTTCGTCATCAAACATATGGTAGCTGCAGCGCGGAACAGGAGGTAGCGGCTTCACATCTAGTGATTCCAGCACAATGCCTGGCTCCTCTCGGGCGATCTGCTCAATGACTTCACGAAGCAGCGAGAAACGACCAACAAACCGATCATGCTCCTTGTCCTTGTCTTCGTCCTTGCCCTCTATCTCTCCCAGTTTCTGAAACTCCCCTGGAGCTGTGCTGCCGTCGCTCACGGGATCAGCAACACCGAGGAGTTTGCTTTCGTTGCCCGGAGATTGCTCATCATCGACCTCCTTGCCATGACCGCTGGCATGCTCCCCGTTGTAGGCAATCATCGTATTCATATGAGCATCAAATTTGATTCCCTCAACAGGCAAATGAATCAAACTCGGCTCCTTCGCGGCAGTGGGATCTTCTTCAGCATCCACCTCAACTTCATCAGCACCCGATGGCACAGTTCCGCAGCCGGAGCTCTCTCCCCTGACTGATAACTTGAGAGCAGGGTGATGGAAGAAAATTTCTCCAAGATGGCTAAACTGGAGTCCCTGGAGCGCTTCGATCTCCCAGACCAGCAACTCGTTGCTTTCTGGATCAAAGGGGCCTCGCACATCCATCATGGTACCTGCGATAGAAGGAGGTGCCTGGAAGTCGAACTGCCACCTGGCATAAGCCGATTTTTGTGATACCTGCTCTTGCGCTTGGTTGAGGCTTTTCCAGATTGACTCGAAGGATTGCTTCACATCCTGAGTCAGCAGCAGCCAACTTAAAAAGTCTCTGTACCCCTTGATTTTGAGGAGCCGACTTGGCGCGCCTGTCTTAGGGGGCGTATGAATATGAACAACATCGCCCTCGTTATAGATCGTGAAGGCCATGTCTAGGCCATTCGGTACAAAGGCTGCACGGGCTATAAAAGCCGCGTGAAAGAATAGTTTTCGCGCAAGCTCAAATTTCGGTAACCAGACTGTCAGGCCATCAACCTCGAATACAAAGCAGCGCTGTGCGGATATCTCAGGATTTGCTGCCAGCCATCTGGCCAGGCGTGGACACTCGCCCAACTGTTTTTCCCGCCAGGTATCTATTGCAGGCAGCACAACCGCTTTCTTGAAACCACTGGAGCGGAAAGGAACCCCGTCTTCCCCAAGAAACTCGCGACCAGTCGCGAGAACACAGGACACTTCCAATGGGAGCGGCTTGAACTGCGGCTGGCCATCGCACTCAAACAGTGCCGACATACGCCACCGAGCCTCCGAAAAGGATGCTCTGTAGAAATTTCCAATAGCCCGCAGCTTAGATCCGGCCTGAATCTGACGGAATAAGATCCTATTCAATCCATCTTCCTATCAATCGAATGAACTCAGTAGTCAGCGGTGACTCCCTACTTTTTTCCAACCCACAACGCTTTTCTAGCTTCCAGCGCCTGGACGGCATAGGCATACCATCCATTACATCCTCCTGTACGGCTACAGTCAGGCGACGGATCTGATACTCACCGACGGATTCGGCATAGCGATCTAGGAAGGTGCGGCACGTAGGCAATTGATCGAGATGATGCTCGACTGATGCCCGATGGGGTAACTGCTGCAGGAACCAATTGCGGCTCCTGCGTGGAAGACTCAGATTTTCTTCGCTGTTTCTGACAATCCGGATCAGCAGGCGCACCAACTTCCTATCGCGTGCTAGCCAGTCTATGTGCCTGTTATTGCCCTGTCGACGCTGCCTAGACTTGTTCGAGGCTATCAACCAACGTCGGTCATGACGATAGAGCCAGGCGTAACATGCCTTCCCTCCGTGTTCTCTAGCGGCCTTGGCTCCAGCGTTCCGATCCAGTGCCTGCAGCCAAACAGCTCGGTACTGCTGCTTTTGCTCAAACTCGTCAGAAAGCAACTGCACTGAATGTTCGGTGGAAAGATCAACCTGGCGAGTCTTCGCCTCGTCGATAAGATCGCGAGCATGATGATCAGGGCGCAGGCTGGTCCAAATGATCAGATGCTGCAGCGCACTAAATCCCTTGCGATGCTTCCTGAACATTGCCAATAGCCAGGGCGGAGGCTCCCCGGTTGCCAGCAAACCGTTCGCAACAAGCCAATCCCGATGGTGAGATGCAAGGATCTTCTCCCATAAGACCTCGGCTCTGACCTGTCGGCCGCGCCTGGCACCGCACTCTTCTGCCAAGTACCGGTAAAAGTTAGTCCAGTGCGCGTAGCCAGGCGATTGCGCCTCTTCGAGCTCCAGTAGTTGCGTAGCGGCCATGGCGAGTCTGATTGCCTCTTCGCTTGCGCGGCTAGCGCTAACATTACGGGACAAAAATAGTGGAGAGGCTGGGTGAAACTCGTGTCGCTGCGCTCGACGGAACGGAATGGGTGAATCCAAGAGCTGACAGCCATGCTCAGGACAAACGTCAATTCCTTGCATCTGCCAGCTTCGCCGCCAATAGGGCTCACCGAAATAGTCGGCCATGTCCTCGAAACAGAAAGGGCAGTAACGCAGCCACTCGGGCCACTTGACCAAGGCCATCGAAGCCCCAGCAAGACCGATGGTCGGCCGACCGGCAGCGAGCATGGCCTGAAAAAGGTCAGTACGACGGGCCTGTGGAATGAAGGGGGCATAGAGCGGAAACAGCGTGTGATGCATGATCACGTTCGCCGTATCCAACCCAGTATTGTTCGCCAGAACGGCCAAGTGCGTGGGCAGGTCGGTTATAGCGGCTACCTTACTGTCGCCGAACAGCATGTGCAGCAGCGTTTTATGACTACCTATCCCCAGATGTACCCGGCACCGAGCTATGCCGCTGTAGAGCAGCTCGTCCGGATAAAGCCTGGGGAAATACATGTTAGCTCGCCTTCAATAAAGGCCGTAGATCGAGGATAAGGCCGGCCTGTTTAAATCTGTCATAGACCTCACTCTCAGGCCCGTCAGCATAACGCCTGCGCAAATCCTCCTCGGATAGGCATCCCCAATCTGTCCGCTTTAACCTGGAAATACTGGGCTTCTTGGGGATCTCCTGCACGAGGTAGGCCGTAGCCTTGTGTATCAGGGCCGCCATCGGGATACCCGGATTCTTTGCCAATAATTCGTCAGCCATGGGAATAGCGATATCCATAGGGATATCCATATCTTCGAGCAGGGCGGCCAGTCGCTTCGCTTTGTCATCAGCCGAAGGTGTCGGCGGTTTCGGTTGGGCGACGTTATCCAGAGAGCGCGTCAATGTCAGCAACCGTCCCTCGATCTCAGGCATCAGCAGGTCGTCATATTTAGCGATCAGTTCGGGTCTACCGCTCCGTAAGGCGGCCAGCATCGGATGAACTGGTTTGAACTCGTCCTCGAAAACCTTGCGTAGTAACAGTGGCTTGATGCATTCGACGCTAGTCACTATCGCCCGGATCTGCGCCAGCGCGAACAGCTTGATGACAATGTCCATAACCCCCTGTGTGAGGTCGTACATAGTCGATTCCAACTCGTCGTCCAGCGGCGTCGCATTTCGCAGCCACTGGTACTTCCAGAGCCGCTTCAAAAGGCGCTTCCAGTGCTCATCCCGAGGTAACCTGTCCCAGCGAATGCTGCCCAACCCGGAGACCCGACGCGCGGCTCGAAATGTGCGCTGAAAGAACTTACTGGCTCGGTGGGTACCGACTTGAATGATCGGAACGCCGATGGTATTCACTAGCGACACGAAGAAATTGTGCATTTTCTCGGCACCACCGGAGCGGGCCTCGTTGAGGTTCTGAACCTCGTCGATGATCAGCACACCAAGCGCGTGCAGGTTGGCTACCTGGCACATGGATGCCATCAAGCGCTTGGTGCCCAGTTTCTTGCGACCATGGCTGCGGCTATAGGTCGTACCAAGAATCTTGTCTACCTCGTTGAAGAAACTCAGGCACAACTCATCCAGGTCACCGTCGATGGGACAGTCGACCTTCAGGTAGACCAGCTGGGTGATGTTGTAATCTGGGTGATGAAGAGCCTGGGGGTACATGCCCAGAATCCGCTCAAGAGTGCGCGTTTTCCCGCAACCTGAGCAGCCGAATAGCGACAAGCTATTGGCTGTGGAGGAGACACTCTGGTAAACCACCGCATCCAGACTCTCCTCCTCGATCCGGCGATAGCCATTCTGCAAGTGAGCATACCAAGCGCCGCAGGCCGGATTCCGACCGATGTAGCCCTGACGGATCATCAGGCTGATCTTGCTCTCCAGCTCCAAGTGGTGGCTGAGCGGCTGGAAGAAGCCGTGCAACAGCCGGGCGATTGCATGAGCCCTGAGCCTACCATCCAGGAGTACCTCCTGCGACTCGAAACTGGGAAGCTTCTGCAACAAGCCGACCACCTCCTGCAGATCAGGTATCGGGGGCAATGCGCTGATGAGTGGATTTTCCTGATACTCGGGAAGCTGCTGCTCATGGTAACGAGCCGGGGGGATAACTCCGCGCCGGATTTCTTCAGTCATCGCCTTCCTCCTTGAATATCAGGTCACTGAGATCTGGGAAGGCATAGTCTTCCTGCTTTTCGCCTCGCAGCGGGATAACTTCGGCAGGTATTTCTTGCAGCACTTTCGCCGGTTTGAATGCTGTTTTCTGGCGTTCCTGACGCTTTTCCTGCTGCTTGTTCTCACGGATCTGGGTTCCCAGATCCTTCTTGGTCACACCCGTTTTGACCGGACTAGCATCCTCTGCCTGGGCAACAATGGACTCGATCCGCTCCAGAAGCTTGCCTCTCTCCATTAAGGCCTCCGCCGCCGCGTTGGCATCGCTACGACGTTCCTCTCTGGACAACAGCCAGACATCCCAGAAGGTCAACCCCCTGAAACGTCGACTACGGTCAGCAAGATCGCAAATCCAGTAGTCCTTGAGGCTATTAGATGGCCGCAGATAGATGTGGTCGGCGCTACGCGGATCGTATGCGACCGTCACCCCTGTCGGCCTACGCCCCTGGCCTCGGTGAAACCAACCCTCCTTGATTGCTTCCTGGCAGGTGTAGAAGCAGCCGAACAGCCTGATTCCCAGCTCCGAAATCGTGGCCTGATCATGAGGTAAAAGGTTGATCCGGACCAGATCTTCAGGTGCAGTGCGCAACCGACCAGTTAGGTTGGCCAGCCCCCAACTCCACAGCATGGCAGGTATAGCCGGCAGACCGCCCGGCATACCAGCAGCTCTGTCGTACTTGCCCAGCGTATGAAAGTTGTTATGCCAGAGTACGCCTGCGATGATGATTCGAGTGAACTCGCCTAGCGTCAGACTGGCATCGAGCCTGTAGTCGTGGCCACCTCTTTTCCGACTTGTGGTATCTCCGACCACGCCGCTGGCATAGGGCTTGAAATTCTCCTGTACCGTCCGGAAATAGCGCTCGACGATACCCTTGGCATCCCCGCGCCTGGCCGGCGCATTCTCGATACGAACACCGAAAGCTTTGGAAAATGCTTCGACCTTGGTGCCGTTTAGTTCGCCCTTGTCGGCCAGAAGCGCATCCGGCAAGCCCTTAACCGGCCAATCGCCAACATCGATATCCACGCCATACTGGCGGCAGTACTCGACCTTGTCGGTGACCGTGTTGGCCAAAGCCACCATTGCACTAACCCAGGAAGGTCCCTCGAAACCGACGTACATGCCAACAACCATGCGGCTGAACACGTCGATCACCATATACACGACGGGCCTACCGACGATGCGGCTGCGATCCTGCTCTGAAATCAGATAGATGTCAGCTACGGTGGCGTCGATCTGATAGCGGTACCCAGGGCCCAGAACTTCGGCCGTCGATGTACTTGTGATCGGACGGATGTCCTTGGCGAAATCAACGGCGGACATCCTGTTTGGTAACGTTTCCGTGAAGTGGTATTCACGTTTGTAGAAGTAGCGGAACTGCTCCAAAGTCGGCAGCTCGGCGACAGACCGCATCGGTAAGACTGCGTGGAGCAGATTCAACCCGGATGCGTAAGCGTCTGGGATGGACGGATGTTTTTGCTTTAGTAAGCGCTCATCGATGACTCGACGGAAAATACGTTCCACGTCCGGTGTGACGTTGCTCCCCCTCCCCTCTCTCACAACCCTGGGTCTGCCCAGCTTGGCTTGGCTTGGTTTTCGTCGTTTTCCGAGCGCGCCCGAATTGACGTAGTCCGGCAATAGAGCGTTCCTGCACATACCCCGCTGCCAATAGCGCCTCAACAACCTGTATGCCGTCTGCTTAGTAACACCATGGCGTTCCATGATACCTATGAGGATTTGCCCTCTTGATTTGCGAATGAACAACCCAGGGTCTTGAGCGACATCCGCAAGCATTTCCCAGGCAGCATCGCGCTTCTGCTGATCAAGAGAGCCTTCCTCCACCTCCCGCAGAACCGCCTCCTCGAATGGGTCAACGATACACACTAGTTCCCCGTCCATCAGCAGACGCTCCAGCTCTACAACCTTTATCGGTTCGGGCAAAGCAGTGTCCGCATCAATGTCGATCCAGACGGCCATCGCGGCATCCGACCAAATCAGGCGCTTGCGCAACTCCCCCATGCTAAAAACCTGGTTAACGGGCAGCACTGCTCAGCCCCTGCAACTCGTAGTGAGGATTGACTGCAAGGTCTTTCGTACTTAGTTCCCGGTAAGGTTTACCAATGTCGAACAGGAAACAGTGCCTGGCCAGCAATTGGCGAAGCCAATAAAGCGCCTGGCCCGGCTCCAGTTCGCCAGACACATCCAGTCCTTGAGCAATGGCCGTCAGCCTCCGATCAGGATCACGCCGAAATTCATACAGGAACAGTTGCCGGTAGTGTTCAAGTTCATCCGCAGAAATATCGTCTTCTGATTGGGCAGGGTAGAGCCATTGAATATTGGCAATTGCCTCCTTTGGCACCTCTCGTTCCGTGACGATGACCCAAGGAATACCTTTCTCGAGCCAGTAGCGTCGTTCTAGCTCAAGTCTCTCGATGACTTCAGGCTTCTGCAGGTCGGCGCTGTACTTGGCCTGAATCGCAACTGTCGGCCGTTGTTGGTCATCGAAATCCACAAGGAAGTCACTGGTCAGCACTTGTGGAATGCCTTGGTAGCGACCATGGGCAAGACCGATCTCCTCGGCGATTCGAACAGTGTCCACGACCATCATCGGAAATTGCTCCCGGATATCGGTGACACGGGGAGACCAGTCAAAAGTCAGGAAAATTGCCAGCTCAAGATCAGAGAGGAAATGGTGCAGACGGCGAGATTTGCTGCCGAGCAGGCGATGGGAGCGCCCCAGCGAGGACACATCCCTGGTGTAGATGAACGGTTTGTAGTCTGCCCCCTGGCCTTGACCACGACCTTCCTTGAACCTTTTGTCGATTTGGGCCTGAGTCAGGCCCTTAAATGTCCCAGCCATAAGCAAACCAGCATCCGCATCGATGATTTCAACATAGCGCATGCCGGTTTTGGATGAAACTTTATTTTAATGGATGACACTTTATTATTATGGATGAATCTTTATTTTCATCCCACAGACGGGCTTTTCTTCGCCAGCGGCCTTATTCGACCGTGACGCTTTTGGCCAGATTACGCGGCTGATCGACGTCGGTACCCTTGAGCACGGCGACGTAGTACGACAGCAGTTGCAGCGGCACGGTGTAGAGGATCGGTGCGAGCAGGTCATGGATATGCGGCATGGCCACCACATGAGTGCCCTCGCCATTGCTCATGCCAGCCTGCTGGTCGGCGAAGACGATCAGCTCGCCGCCACGGGCGCGGACTTCCTGCAGGTTGGACTTGAGCTTTTCCAGCAGCTCGTTGTTCGGCGCCACGGTGACCACCGGCATGTCGGCGTCCACCAGCGCCAACGGGCCGTGCTTGAGCTCACCGGCCGGGTAGGCCTCGGCATGGATGTAGGAGATTTCCTTGAGCTTGAGCGCGCCTTCCATGGCCACTGGATACTGCGCGCCACGGCCGAGGAACAGGCTGTGGTGCTTCTCGGCGAACAGTTCGGCGATCTTCTCCACGGTCTTGTCCATGGCCAGCGCTTCGCCCAGACGGGTCGGCAGGCGACGCAATTCTTCCACCAGTTCGGCGGCCAGCGCCTTGTCGAGGCTGCCGTGCACCTGGCCGAGGGCCAGGGTCAGCAGCATCAGGCCGACCAGCTGGGTGGTGAAGGCCTTGGTCGAGGCCACACCGATTTCCGGGCCGGCCTGAGTCAGCAGGCACAGGTCGGATTCGCGCACCAGCGAGCTGGTGCCGACGTTGCAGATCACCAGGCTGGCCAGGTAGCCGCCCTGCCCCGGTGCCTTCTCCTTGGCGTTGCGCAGCGCGGCCAGGGTGTCAGCGGTTTCACCGGACTGCGAGACGCTGACGAACAGGGTATCAGGCTGCACCACCACCTTGCGGTAGCGGAACTCGCTGGCCACCTCGACCTGGCAGGGAATGCCGGCCAGCTCTTCCAGCCAGTAACGGGCAACCATGCCGGCGTGGTAGCTGGTGCCGCAGGCGACGATTTGTACGTTCTTCACCTTGGCGAACAGCTCGGCAGCCTGTGGGCCAAAGGCCTGCACCAGTACGTGATCGCTGCCCAGACGGCCTTCCAGGGTGCGTTGCACCACCTTGGGCTGCTCGTGGATTTCCTTGAGCATGAAGTGGCGGTACTCGCCCTTGTCGGCGGCCTCGGCACCTTCGTGGTACTGCACGGCTTCGCGCTGTACCGGGTTGCCGGCGGCGTCCCAGATCTGCACGCCGTCGCGGCGAATCTCGGCGATATCGCCTTCTTCCAGGTACATGAAGCGGTCGGTGACCTGGCGCAGGGCCAACTGGTCGGAGGCGAGGAAGTTCTCACCCAGGCCGAGGCCGATCACCAGCGGGCTACCACTGCGGGCGGCGAGCAGGCGATCCGGCTGCTTGGCGCTGATCACCGCCAGGCCATAGGCGCCATGCAACTCGGGAATCGCGGCCTTGAGCGCGGCAGCGAGATCGCCGAGCGCTCGCAGCTTGTGCTCGAGCAGGTGGACGATGGTTTCGGTGTCGGTATCGGAGGTGAAGACGTAGCCCAGGCCCTTGAGGCGCTCGCGCAGCTCTTCGTGGTTCTCGATGATGCCGTTGTGCACCACGGCCAACTCATGACCGGAGAAGTGTGGGTGAGCGTTGCGCTCGCTCGGCGCACCGTGGGTGGCCCAACGGGTGTGGGCAATGCCTAGGCGCCCCGCCAGCGGCTCGGCCTGCAGCGCGGCCTGCAGTTCGCTGACCTTGCCCACGCGGCGGCGGCGATCAAGCGTGCCCTGCTCGGTCAGCAGTGCGACACCGGCGCTGTCGTAGCCACGGTATTCCAGGCGCTTGAGGCCTTCTACCAGGACAGCGGTGATATTGCGCTCAGCGATGGCGCCTACGATTCCACACATGGGTGCTCTCCTTTAGTTTTCCAGCGGCGCGAGGATCAATTGGATGCCGCGCACGCGTATCTGTTCGGCAGCCTGGGCATCCAGGCGCTCGTCGGTGATCAGGGTATGGAGGCTGCCCCAGGGCAGTTCCAGATTGGGGATACGCCGGCCGATCTTGTCGCTCTCGACCATGACGATGACTTCGCGGGCCACCTCGGCCATCACTCGCGACAGACCGAGCAGTTCGTTGAAGGTGGTGGTGCCACGCTCCAGGTCGATGCCGTCGGCGCCGATGAACAGTTGATCGAAGTCGTAGGAACGCAGCACCTGCTCGGCCACCTGGCCCTGGAAGGATTCCGAGTGCGGGTCCCAGGTACCGCCCGTCATCAGCAGCACCGGCTCGTGCTCGATGTCGCGCAGGGCATTGGCCACGCCCAGCGAATTGGTCATCACCACCAGGCCAGGCTTGTGGCCAAGCAGCGGGATCATCGCCGCCGTGGTGGTGCCGCTGTCGATGATGATGCGCGCGTGCTCGCGGATGCGCGCCACGCCGGCACGGGCAATCGCCTGCTTGTGCGGGGAAATGGGCTGCGTCGGCTCACCGATCAGTTCCTGCGGCACTGGTACCGCGCCGCCATAGCGACGCAGCAGCAGACCGTTCTTTTCCAGGGCAGCGAGGTCCTTGCGAATCGTCACTTCGCTGGTGGCGAAGTGCTGCGCCAAGGCATCCACCGACACCTCGCCCTGCTCGGCGAGCAAGGCAAGAATGGTGTGGCGACGTTGCGGCGTGTTGCGCTTCGACATGCTTAAGTTTCGATTCGAAAGATAATGGCGCGAATCAAAACATATGATCGAAATGCCCGCAAGCGTCCGCCGGTCAGTTCAGCGTCAGTTTGACGCCGAAACCGATCAGGCAAAGCCCTGCAAGTTTCTCCAGACCACGCGCGATACGGGGGTTTGCGCGCATGCGCTCGGCGAGAAAGTGCGTCAGCAGCACGATCAGCAAGCCGTAGAGAAAGGTCAGTGCCATGATGGTCACGGCCATGAAACCGAAAGTAATCAACCCCTGATGGCGCTGCGGATCGATGAACAGAGGGAAGAAGGCCATGTAGAAGATGATGGCCTTGGGGTTGAAGACGGTGATCACCAGGGTTTGCCACAGGTATCGCCGCGGCTTGATGTCCAGCGTCGGCGCCGCACCAGGCTTGGCCAGGATCATGCGCAGGCCGAGGTAGACCAGATAGCCGGCGCCAAGCCACTGCACCACATGGAAGGCTGCCGGATAGGCCTTGAGCAACGCGGCGACCCCCGCCACCGCCAACCACAGCAGCACCTGGTCGCCGAGCATGATCCCGAAGGTCGAGGCCAGCCCGCCGCGAATCCCGCCCTTGCCCGTGGACAGGATCAACGCCAGGTTACCCGGCCCGGGAATGGCTAGCAGGATAATGAAGGCCACCACGAAGGCGGCGTAATCCGTCACACCGAACATACAGGACTGCCTCCGGCAGGTTATCCACAGGCCTGGTCACCCAGGCCAGAGCGGGTTCACTTCTTGGTGGGGCGCTTCCAGCCTTCGATATTGCGCTGCTTGGCACGGCCTACTGCCAGCGTATCGGCCGGCACATCGCTGGTCACCACAGAACCGGCGCCAGTCGTCGCGCGGTCGCCCAGCGTTACCGGTGCGACCAGCGCACTGTTGGAACCGATGAACACGTCCTCGCCCATCACCGTGCGAAATTTGTTGGCACCGTCGTAGTTGCAGGTGATGGTGCCGGCACCGATATTCGTCCGCGCGCCGATCTCGGCATCGCCCAGGTAGCTCAGGTGGCCGGCCTTGGCACCGTCGCCCAGCACGGCGTTCTTCAGTTCGACGAAGTTGCCCACATGGGCCTTGGCGCCCAGTCTGGTGCCCGGCCGCAGGCGAGCGAACGGGCCGCAATCGGCGCCCTCGCCCATCTCGGCTCCGTCCAGGTGGCTGTTGGCCTTGACGATGGCGCCCCTGCGCAGCACCGAGTCCTTGATCACGCAGTTCGGGCCGATCTGCACATCATCCTCGATGATCACGCGGCCTTCGAGGATGACGTTGATGTCGATGGTCACGTCGCGGCCGACGCTGACGTCGCCACGCACATCGAAACGATGCGGATCGCGCAGGGTGACGCCCTGGGCCATGAGGCGGCGGGCCATGCGCTGCTGGTAGTGGCATTCGAGCTGCGACAACTGGATGCGGTCGTTGGCGCCCAGCACTTCCATCTCGTCGGCGGCGCGCTCGGTGGCCACGGTCAGGCCGTCGGCCACCGCCATGGCGATCACGTCGGTCAGGTAGTACTCGCCCTGGGCATTGCTGTTGGACAGACGCCCCAGCCAGTCGGCGAGACGCTTGCCCGGTACGGCGAGGATGCCGGTGTTGCCCTCGCGGATCTGTCGCTGCACCTCGCTGGCATCCTTGTGCTCGACGATGGCCTGCACCACACCATCGGCGTCACGCACGATGCGGCCGTAGCCCGTCGGGTCGGCCAGCTCGACGGTTAGCAAGCCCAGCTGATCATCGCTGACCAGGGCCATCAGCCGCTGCAGGGTGGCCGTTTCGATCAGCGGTACGTCGCCGTAGAGAATCAGTACGGTATCGGCGTTGAGCTGCGGCAGAGCCTGAGCCACGGCGTGGCCGGTGCCGAGCTGCTCGGCCTGGATGACGAAATTCAGGTCGGCGGCGGCCAGGCGCTCGCGCACGGTGTCGGCGCCATGCCCGATCACCACCTGGATGCTCTGCGGCTGCAGGCTGCGTGCAGTGTCGATGACATGACCCAGCATGGGTTTGTCGGCGACCGGGTGCAGCACCTTGGGCAAAGCGGAACGCATTCGCGTGCCCTGGCCAGCGGCAAGAATGACGATATCCAGACTCATAGAAAGCTCCTTGCTGGGCAAGAGTTGGCCGCGGCCAGAGAGCCGCGCGAAGAAAACGCTATTTTGCCAGAAACGCAAAGGGGCGACCTAAGTCGCCCCTTTGCGTGATACCGCGATACGCGATCAGCGGCTGCGGCCGCCGAACTTCTTGCGCATCTCGTCGATGGTGCGCAGCTGGGCAGCTGCCTCGGCCAGGCGTGCCGAAGCACTGCCGTAGTCGAACTCGGTGCCCTTCTCGCTCAGCGCCTTCTCGGCAGCCTTGCGCGCCTCGATGGCAGCGGCTTCATCCAGGTCGCCGGCACGAACGGCGGTGTCGGCAAGAACCTTCACCATGCTCGGCTGAACTTCCAGGAAGCCACCGGAGATGTAGAACACCTCCTCGGTGCCACCCTGCTTGATCACTCGCACCGGACCCGGCTTGAGATCGGTCAGCAGCGGGGTGTGGCCCGGCAGGATACCCAGGTCACCAAGGTGACCGTGGGCGATGACCATTTCCACCAGCCCCGAGAACAGCTCTTCTTCCGCACTGACGATATCGCAGTGGACTGACATAGCCATAACAATGCCTCGGTTGAGAGGCCGGATCGGGCTGCTGCCCGCTCCGGCCCGGACGCCCCCTGGGGGGCGCACCCGTTACTTACAGTTTCTTGGCTTTCTCGATGGCTTCGTCGATGCCGCCTACCATGTAGAACGCTTGTTCCGGCAGATGGTCGTAGTCGCCTTTGAGAATGCCGCTGAAGCCGGCAATGGTGTCCTTCAGAGACACGTACTTGCCCGGGGCACCGGTGAAGACTTCAGCCACGAAGAACGGCTGGGACAGGAAGCGCTGGATCTTACGAGCGCGCGATACCAGCTGCTTGTCGTCTTCGGACAGTTCGTCCATACCCAGGATCGCGATGATGTCCTTCAGCTCCTTGTAGCGCTGCAGAACATACTGAACGCCACGAGCGGTCTCGTAGTGCTCCTGGCCGATCACGTTCGGGTCCAGCTGACGGCTGGTGGAGTCCAGCGGGTCAACGGCCGGGTAGATACCCAGGGAAGCGATGTCACGGGACAGAACGACGGTGGCGTCCAAGTGGGCGAAGGTGGTCGCCGGGCTCGGGTCGGTCAGGTCGTCCGCAGGTACGTATACAGCCTGGATCGAGGTGATCGAGCCTTTCTTGGTGGAGGTAATACGCTCCTGCAGAACGCCCATCTCCTCGGCCAGAGTCGGCTGGTAACCTACTGCCGACGGCATACGGCCGAGCAGTGCGGATACTTCGGTACCGGCGAGGGTGTAACGGTAGATGTTGTCGACGAACAGCAGAACGTCACGACCTTCGTCACGGAACTTCTCGGCCATGGTCAGGCCGGTCAGCGCTACGCGCAGACGGTTGCCTGGTGGCTCGTTCATCTGACCGTAGACCAGGGCTACCTTGTCGAGAACGTTGGAGTCCTTCATCTCGTGGTAGAAGTCGTTACCCTCACGAGTACGCTCACCCACACCGGCGAACACGGAATAACCGCTGTGCTCGATGGCGATGTTACGGATCAGTTCCATCATGTTCACGGTCTTGCCGACACCGGCACCACCGAACAGACCGACTTTACCGCCCTTGGCGAACGGGCAGACCAGGTCGATAACCTTGATGCCGGTTTCCAGCAGCTCGTTGGAGCCAGCCTGTTCGGCATAGCTCGGCGCAGGGCGGTGGATTTCCCACTGCTCTTCTTCACCGATGGGGCCGGCTTCGTCGATCGGGTTGCCCAGCACGTCCATGATCCGGCCCAGGGTCGCTTTACCGACCGGTACGGAGATGGCCTTGCCAGAGCTGTTGACGTCCAGGCCACGCTTGAGGCCTTCGGTCGAACCCATCGCAATGGTACGTACCACACCGTCGCCCAGCTGCTGCTGAACTTCCAGGGTGGTTTCGGCGCCAACTACTTTCAGCGCTTCATAAACACTCGGCACCTTGTCACGCGGAAATTCCACGTCGATGACGGCGCCGATGATTTGAACGATACGTCCGCTACTCATCTTTGGTTCCTCTGAATATTTGAACCGTTCTTAAACCGCGGCAGCGCCGCCGACGATTTCCGAAATTTCCTGGGTGATCGCTGCCTGACGTGCCTTGTTGTAAACCAGCTGCAGGTCTTTGATGAGATCACCGGCGTTGTCGGTTGCGTTCTTCATCGCGATCATCCGCGCAGCCTGTTCGCACGCGCTGTTCTCGACCACGGACTGATAGACCTGCGACTCGACGTAGCGTACCAGCAGCGCATCCAGCAGTTGCTGGGCGTCCGGCTCGTACACGTAGTCCCACAGGCCTTTCTGCACGCCTTGCGCATCGCTCGCGGCCAGCGGCAGCAGCTGCTGCACTTCCGGCTTCTGCGTCATGGTGTTGACGAACTTGTTCGACACCAGATACAGACGGTCGATACGGCCCTCGGCATAGGCATCCAGCACGACCTTGACGCTACCGATCAGGTCGTTGATGGACGGCTCTTCACCCAGCTTGCTGATGGCGGCAACCACGTTGCCCCCGTTGCTGCGGAAGAAGCTCGCGCCCTTGCTGCCCACCACGCAGAAATCAGCCTCGACCTTCTGGTCGCGCCATTCCTTCAGGCTTCTGAGCAGCGCCTTGAACAGGTTGATGTTCAAGCCACCACACAGACCACGGTCCGAGGTCACCACGATATAACCGACGCGCTTTACATCACGCTCCACCATGAACGAGTGGCGGTATTCCGGGTTCGCCTTGGCCAGGTGACCAATCACCTGACGAATACGCTCGGCGTAGGGGCGACCGGCAGCCATGCGCTGTTGAGCCTTGCGCATTTTGCTGACCGCCACTTTTTCCATGGCGCTGGTGATCTTTTGCGTGCTTTTGATGCTCGCAATCTTGCTGCGAATCTCTTTTGCGCCTGCCATTTCACACCTTTTGGTTCAAGCAGGCGGGGGCCGAAGCCCCCGCTGCGGTTACCAGGTTTGGGTGGCCTTGAACTTCTCGATACCGGCTTTCAGGCCAGCGTCGATTTCGTCGTTGAAGTCACCCTTCTCGTTGATCTTCGCCATCAGGTCGGCGTGATCACGCTTGAAGAAGGCGATCAGGGCCTGCTCGAAGCTGATGATCTTGGCGACTTCGACGTCCTGCAGGAAGCCGCGCTCGGCTGCGTACAGGGACACCGACATTTCGGCAATGGACATCGGCGCATACTGCTTCTGCTTCATCAGCTCGGTTACGCGCTGACCATGCTCGAGCTGCTTGCGGGTGGCTTCGTCCAGGTCAGAAGCGAACTGGGCGAATGCCGCCAGTTCACGGTACTGAGCCAGAGCGGTACGGATACCACCGGAAAGCTTCTTGATGATCTTGGTCTGAGCTGCGCCACCGACACGGGATACCGAGATACCGGCGTTGACGGCCGGACGGATACCCGAGTTGAACATGGCCGATTCCAGGAAGATCTGACCGTCGGTGATGGAGATCACGTTGGTCGGAACGAACGCGGAAACGTCACCGGCCTGGGTTTCGATGATCGGCAGAGCGGTCAGGGAACCGGTCTTGCCCTTCACGGCGCCATTGGTGAACTTCTCGACGTACTCTTCGGAAACGCGGGAAGCGCGCTCCAGCAGACGGCTGTGGAGATAGAACACGTCGCCCGGGTAGGCTTCACGGCCTGGTGGACGGCGCAGCAGCAGGGAGATCTGACGGTAGGCAACGGCCTGCTTGGACAGGTCGTCGTACACGATCAGGGCATCTTCACCGCGGTCGCGGAAGTATTCGCCCATGGTGCAGCCGGAGTACGGCGCCAGGAACTGCAGCGCAGCGGATTCGGAAGCCGAAGCTGCAACCACGATGGTGTTGGCCAGGGCACCAGCTTCTTCCAGCTTGCGGACCACGTTGGCGATGGTCGATTGCTTCTGACCAATGGCGACGTAGACGCAACGGATGCCGCTGTCTTTCTGGTTGATGATGGCGTCGACGGCCAGGGCAGTCTTGCCGATCTGACGGTCACCGATGATCAGCTCGCGCTGGCCACGGCCTACCGGGATCATGGCATCGACCGACTTGTAACCGGTCTGCACCGGCTGGTCGACCGACTTACGCCAGATCACGCCCGGCGCAACCTTTTCAACGGCGTCAGTAGCGGCGGCGTTGATCGGGCCTTTGCCATCGATCGGGTTGCCCAGTGCGTCAACCACACGACCCAGCAGCTCCGGACCAACCGGAACTTCCAGGATGCGACCGGTGCACTTGGCGCTCATGCCTTCGGCGAGGGTCAGGTAACCACCCAGTACTACGGCACCTACGGAGTCTTGCTCCAGGTTCAGGGCCATGCCGTACACGCCACCAGGGAATTCGATCATCTCACCGTACATGACGTCGGCGAGGCCGTAGATGCGCACGATACCGTCGGAAACGCTGACGATGGTGCCTTCATTACGGGCTTGAGCGGATACATCAAGCGACTCAATGCGCTGCTTGATGATTTCGCTAATTTCGGAAGGATTCAATTGCTGCATGCCAGTTCCCTCAAATCAGGATTTCAACGCTTCGGCCAGCTTGTTCAGCTTGCCGCGGACCGAACCGTCGATGACCAGGTCACCTGCACGAATGACAACACCGCCGATCAGGGCGGGATTGACCACGGGCGTGGGCTGGACGGTGCGATCGAGCCGCTTGGAAAGGGCGGCAGCCAGAGTTTGCAATTGCTCGGCACTGAGTTCGAAAGCCGACTCGACCTCGACATCGAGGGCGCGTTCAGCTTCAGCCTTCAGCACAGCGAATTGTTCGCGTACCACCGGGAGCAGCGACAGTCGGTCGTTACTGCCCAGCGAGCGCAGGAAGTTGCTGAACGAAGCGTCGATGTGACCGGCACAGAGCTGCGCCAGTACATTGACTTTCTGCTCATCGGTCAACGCCGGGTTGACCAACTGCTGAGCCATGGCCGGCGCTTGAACCGCGGCCGCGGACAGCGACAGCATGTTCAACCAGGCATCGGCCTGCTGTGCAGCACTGGCAAACTCAAACGCAGCTTTCGCGTAGGGCCGAGCGAGCGTGTTGGTATTGATCATCGCGAGCCTCGCTTAGAGTTGAGAGGCCAGTTTTGCGACCAGATCGTTGTGCGCAGCGCCGTCCACGGAGGACTGCAGGATCTTCTCGGCGCCGGTCACAGCCAGAGCTGCTACCTGTGCACGCAGTTGTTCCTTGGCACGATTCACTTCCAGATCGATTTCGGCTTTGGCGCCAACAATCAGCTTTTCACCTTCAGAGCGGGCCTGGGCCTTGGCTTCTTCGACGATTGCGTTGGCGGTCTTGTTCGCCCGATCGAGAATCTCGGCAGCTTGCTCTTTGGTTTCACGAAGCATCTGGGCAGCGCGTTCCTGGGCCAACTGCAGATCGCGCTCAGCGCGCCCGGCAGCATCCAGACCTTCTGCGATTTTCTTCTGGCGTTCCTGCATGGCCAGCGTCAGCGGCGGCCATACGAACTTCATGCAGAACCAGACGAAAATAGCGAAGGCAATCGTTTGACCGAACAGGGTCAGGTTAATGTTCACAGCGATTTACCTCGTGCTATCTCGTGTTCAGGGAAGAAAAGCCTGAAGAGGCAGCACTCATCATGCTGCCTCGAACTCAGGAACTCTTAACCCGCGACAACGAAGATCAGGTACATCGCGATACCCACACCGATCATCGGAACGGCGTCGAGCAGACCGGCCATCAGGAAGGTCTTGGTTTGCAGCTGCGGGCCCAGCTCAGGCTGGCGAGCGGTGGATTCCAGCAGCTTGCCGCCCAGCAGGGCGAAGCCGATACCGGTACCCAGGGCACCCAGACCGATCATGATGGCAGCGGCGATGTAGACGAGTTCCATAGTTAGCTCCAGAGTTTTTAGAGGTTAAGGTTACGAGTTAGGGGTTTTCGGGTTTTTCGATGTCGATCAGTGGTGATCTTCGTGCGCAGCACTCAGATAAACCACGGTCAGCACCATGAAAATGAACGCCTGCAGCGGAATGACCAGGATGTGGAAGATAGCCCATGGCACGTTGAGACCCCACTGGACGTAGAAGGGCAGCAGCGCGATCAGGATAAACACCACTTCACCGGCATACATGTTGCCGAACAGACGCAGGGCCAGGCTCAGCGGCTTGGTCAGCAGGCCGATGATTTCCAGGAACAGGTTGAAAGGAATCAGCGCCCAGTGATTGAACGGGGTGAACGACAGTTCCTTGGTAAAGCCACCGATGCCCTTGACCTTGATGCTGTAGAAGATGATCAGCAGGAACACGCCCAGGGAGATACCGAAGGTACCGTTGGGGTCGGCGGTGGGGACGATCTTGAAGTACGGCAGGCCCAGAAGCGAAGCCAGGCCGGGAATGTAGTCGACCGGGATCCACTTCAGGCTGTTCATCAAAAACACCCAGACGAAGATGGTCAGGGCCAGCGGCGCAACCAGCGGGTTCTTGCCATGGAAGGTGTCTTTGACGATGCCCTCGACGAACTCGATGCACATCTCGGCCATGTTCTGCAGGCCGGTCGGCACGCCGGTAACCGCTCGCTTGGCGGCGATGCGGAACAGGGTGATGAAGATCAGGCCCATGAACAGCGACCAGCCCAGAGTGTCCACATGGACAGCCCAGAAGCCCATCGCTTTAACCTCTTCCGGGGTCTGGGCAATAATCCAGCCCTTATCCGGGTGAGAGCCGTAGACCAGGTTCTGCAGGTGATGCTGGATATATTCTGCTGGGGTATCAGCCATAAACGCCTCAAACGGTCCAATGCTTCAGAAAACTTTCATGAGTAGGGGGGCACAGGCTGCAGCCAGAAGGCCTAACAGATAACCGATGAACAGCTGCATCGGTGCAAGTGGTTCTACCCCTACGAACGCCAGTGCAAACAGCACTGCCGTGATAATCCATTTACCCATGGCCCCGGCCCAGATCGACTGGACGATGGCTCGGGCCGAACGCGCGCCAAAATAACGAAAGGCCTTGAATGCAAAATACGCGTTGGCCAGCAGGGCTATCAGCCCTCCCAGCAGTGCCGAATAGGCCGCGACCCATCCACCACTGACGGCAAAAATAACTGCGATCACAGCCGTCACGATGGCCTGAAGAATCAGGATCGGAAAACCTGGCTGACGATGAAACGGGACCTTACTGGGGATGCCCATCGACCTCTCCCTGCAAGGCGCCGAATCTCGGCCCGTAGCCGACAAAATTGCGCGGGGAGTATAGGGTTCAGCCTGCGCCTGATCAACCGTGCTGTAGTAGGAGAGAAGTAGGACTACAGACTGAATTGTTTCAACGAATGTGCGCCAGTACACCCTGCAATTCGTCGAGGGAGTTGTAGCGAATCACCAACTGCCCCTTGCCCTTGCTGCCGTGCTTGATCTGCACGGGCGAGCCCAGACGCTCTGCGAGCTTCTGCTCCAGGCGACTGATGTCCGGGTCGGCCTTGGCCTTGACCGGGGCTGGTTTGGCGCTGAGCCACTGGCGTACCAGGGCCTCGGTCTGACGAACGGTCAGACCACGTGCGACAACATGTCGCGCCGCTTCGACCTGCTGTTCGAGGGGTAAACCGAGCAGTGCACGGGCATGCCCCATCTCCAGGTCGCCGTGGGACAGCAGGGTCTTGATCTCTTCCGGCAGGGCGATCAGGCGCAGCAGGTTGGTGATGGTGACGCGGGATTTACCCACCGCATCGGCGACCTGTTGCTGGGTCAGCTCGAATTCCTGCTGCAGCCGCTGCAGGGCCACGGCTTCCTCGATCGGGTTGAGGTCTTCGCGCTGGATGTTCTCGATCAGCGCCATGGCGATGGCGGCTTCATCCGGCAGTTCACGGACCATGGCCGGAATCTTGTCCTGACCGGCCAGCTGGCTGGCACGCCAGCGGCGTTCACCGGCGACGATCTCGAAACGTCCACCACCGATGGGGCGCAGGACGATGGGTTGCATCACGCCCTGGGCACGAATGGAGGCGGCGAGCTCTTCCAGAGCGGTCTGATCCATGTCACGACGCGGCTGGTACTTGCCGCGCTGGATCAGCTCCAGCGGCACGTATTGCAGCTCACGCGTGTCGACCTGAGCGGCCTCTTCCTGCAATGCATTGACGGTGTTGCCGCCGAGCAGTGCGTCCAGACCTCGACCCAGACCTCGTTTCTTCGCAGCCATGCGGATGTTCCTTAAGCGGTAGCGGTTTTCGCGGCGGCGCGCTGACGGCGCACCAGCTCGCCGGCCAAGGCCAGGTAGGCGATGGCACCACGGGATTGTTTGTCGTAGACCAGCGCCGGCATGCCAAAGCTAGGCGCCTCGGCCAGGCGCACGTTGCGCGGGATCACGGCGTCGTACAGCTTGTCGCCGAAATGCTGCTTGAGCTGAGCCGTGACGTCGTTGGTCAGGCTGATGCGCGGGTCGTACATGGTGCGCAGCAGACCTTCGATCTGCAGCTTGGGATTGAGCAACTGGGCGATGCGCTGGATGCTGTTGACCAGGTCAGACAAACCCTCGAGTGCGTAGTACTCGCACTGCATGGGGATGATCACGCCATCGGCAGCGACCAGGGCGTTGATGGTCAGCATGTTCAGCGATGGCGGGCAGTCGATGAGGATGTAGTCGTAGTTCTCGCGGATCGGCGCCAGGGCATAACGCAGGCGGCTCTCCTTCATCTTCATTTCCAGCAGGGCGACTTCGGCGGCGGTCAGGTCGCGGTTGGCCGGCAGCAGCTGGTAGCCGCCGTGCTCGGAGAACTGCATGGCCTGGCCCAGGTCGCATTCGCCGATCAGCACGTCGTAGATCGAGTGCTCGAGGCCGTGCTTGTCGACACCGCTGCCCATGGTCGCGTTACCCTGAGGGTCAAGGTCGATGAGCAGCACACGGCGCTTGGTCGCTACCAGAGAAGCGGCCAGGTTGATGCACGTCGTGGTTTTGCCCACGCCGCCTTTCTGATTGGCGATCGCGAATACCTTGGCCATCTTCTTTCCCCTTAGACCGAGCGACGCAGTATCAACAGATGGCGTTGACCTTGGCAACCGGGAACCCGCAACACATGCGTGGCGCTGAGACGGAAGTCCGTCGGCAGGGCCTGCAATTCGTCATCCGGGTGCACGCCTTTCATCGCCAGCCACTGGGTGTCGACGCTGCCGAGGTGACGCGTCCAGTTGCTGAAGTCTTCCAGGCTGCTGAACGCCCGTGAGCTGATGCCGTCGAACGGCTGCTCGGGGCGATACGCTTCGACCCGGTTGTGGACAACCTCGAGGTTGGCGAGTTTCAGCTCCAGTTTCACCTGCACCAGAAAACGGGTTTTCTTGCCGTTGGAGTCGAGCAGGGTAAAACGCCGCTCGGGGAACATGATTGCCAGCGGAACACCGGGCATGCCGCCGCCGCTGCCGACGTCCAGCCAGTTATCCCCAAGCTCGGCCACGAACGGCACCACCGACAGGCTGTCGAGCAGATGGCGCGAAACCATCTCGTCGGGGTCGCGCACGGCGGTGAGGTTGTAAGCCTTGTTCCACTTGATCAGCAGGCCCAGGTAGGCGAGCAGTTGTTCCTGCTGCTGCGCGCTGAGTTCGATACCAAGCTCGCGGGCACCCTGGAGCAGTTCTTCGGCGTGACGCTGAGTGACCGACATCAGGCGCTCTGCTCCAGCTTCTGGCCGGCGCTGCGTTTTTTCAGGTGGATCAGCAGCAGGGAAATCGCCGCCGGGGTGACCCCGGGGATCCGTGAAGCCTGGCCAAGCGTGGCCGGGCGGGAGCTGCCGAGCTTGAACTGGATTTCCTTGGACAGCCCGGAGATCGAGGCATAGTCCAGGTCATCTGGCAGCTTGGTGTCCTCACTGGCCCGCAGCTTGGCGATCTCGTACTGCTGGCGGTCGATGTAGCCGGCGTACTTGGTCTTGATCTCGACCTGCTCGGCCACCTGGTTATCCACAACCGGCGCGTCGGTCAGTTCGACCAGCGTGGCGTAATCGATCTCCGGACGAGCCAGCAGGTTGAGCAGGTTGTATTCGTGGGCCAGCGGCGTACCGAAACGCGCGGCGATGGCATCGCCTTGCGGCGTGCCCGGGCGCACCCAGGTGCTCTTCAGGCGCTGCTCTTCCTGCACGATACCTTCACGCTTGGCCTCGAAGGCCGCCCAACGCTCGTCGTCAATCAGACCCAGCTCGCGGCCTTTCTCGGTCAGGCGCAGGTCGGCGTTGTCCTCGCGCAGGATCAGCCGGTATTCGGCACGCGAGGTGAACATGCGGTAAGGCTCCTGGGTGCCCAGGGTGATCAGGTCATCGACCAGTACGCCGATGTAGGCTTCGTCACGACGCGGGCACCAGGCTTCCTTGCCCTGCGCGCGCAGCGCGGCGTTGCAGCCGGCAAGCAGGCCCTGAGCGCCGGCTTCTTCGTAGCCGGTGGTACCGTTGATCTGGCCAGCGAAGAACAGCCCGCCGATGACCTTGGTTTCCAGGCTGTACTTGAGATCACGCGGATCGAAGTAGTCGTATTCGATGGCATATCCAGGGCGCACGATGTGGGCGTTTTCCATGCCACGGATGCTGCGCACGATCTCCAGTTGCACGTCGAACGGCAGCGAGGTGGAGATGCCATTGGGATACAGCTCATGGGTGGTCAGGCCTTCCGGCTCGATGAACACCTGGTGGCTGTCCTTGTCGGCGAAGCGGTGAATCTTGTCTTCGATCGACGGGCAATAACGCGGGCCGACACCTTCGATCACACCGGAGTACATCGGCGAGCGGTCGAGGTTGGCGGCAATGATCTCGTGGGTACGCGCGTTGGTATGGGTGATCCAGCAACTGATCTGCTTCGGCTGATGTTCGCGCTTGCCGAGGAAGGACATCAGCGGCGTCGGAGTGTCGCCTGGCTGCTCGGTCATCACCGAGAAATCCACAGAACGACCGTCGATGCGTGGCGGCGTACCGGTCTTCAGGCGACCCACGCGCAGAGGCAACTCACGCAGACGATGTGCCAGGGCGATGGAAGGTGGATCACCGGCACGGCCGCCAGAGTAATTCTGCAGACCGATGTGGATAAGTCCGCCGAGGAACGTGCCTGTGGTCAACACCACGGAATCCGCGTGGAACCTGAGGCCCATCTGGGTGACCACGCCCTTGACCTGAGCGTTTTCCACAATCAGGTCATCAGCAGCCTGTTGAAAAATCCACAGGTTGGCCTGGTTTTCCAGAATCTCGCGTACTGCGGCCTTGTACAGCACGCGGTCGGCCTGCGCGCGGGTCGCACGTACGGCTGGGCCTTTGCGGCTGTTGAGAATACGGAACTGGATACCGCCCTTGTCGGTAGCGATGGCCATGGCGCCGCCAAGGGCGTCGATTTCCTTGACCAGGTGACTCTTGCCGATCCCGCCGATGGCAGGGTTGCAGCTCATCTGGCCGAGGGTCTCGACATTGTGAGTGAGCAGCAGGGTCTTCACGCCCATGCGTGCTGCAGCCAGAGCTGCTTCGGTACCGGCATGACCGCCGCCGATCACGATCACGTCAAAACGGGAAGGGAAATCCACCACGCACCTCGTGCCTGTTGAGAAAGGGGTCTTTTGTAGCGTGAAAGTCGCGTAGCGACGCCCTCCATGATGTCCTTCTCCCTGGGGAGAAGGTGGCGCGTAGCGCCGGATGAGGGCGGGCATGCTGCGAAGGCTTCCATCGTTCGGGGGCGCTTGCGCCATGCCCGATCAGAAAGGCGGCAAGTATAGGGGCTTCAGCCTGCTGAATGAAGCCTTCTGCACAAAAAATAGCCAGCTGGTTGGCGATGTTCTTCTCTGCTTGAGCCTTTACCTGATGACCCTCTCCTGATGAAAAGTGCGCTCAGGCTTATAAAGAATAGAAAAGAGAGAATTTTTATAAAGCTTGTTCTTTATGTTTATGTATAGAGAGAGCCTTTTCTGTGGATAAAGCTTTCTAAGCCATGCGGCTACTGGTGTACAGCGAATGATAAGCCTGTGTCATTCCTGCTCGGTTCCACTGAGAAAGCTGCTGAACCACTGTGGATGAAAGTGCCAGTTACCCACAGGGGTAGTTACGCCCAGCTTTGTCATAGGGTTATGGGCAGGGTTCAGGTGCGGTTTTCCACAGGGTTTATCTGGCTCTGAATAACTCAGTCAATGTGCGGCAGCAGCTTATTCATTGGTGATCCCCCTGCTCGTTTGCAGGGAAAATCCGCCCGCCGCGAAGAAATACGACGCGCACCCGTTTGTAGCCCGGATGAAATCCGGGGAATGACAAGGAGGGGGAAGATTGCCGGGCGGACCACCTAGGCTCTTTTCGCGGATAAATCCGCTCCTACAGGCTAGCTGTGGATAAGAGGGCGGTGCAGAGCGGCAGCGTGTGTGTTTTTACTTGCCGATGCAGAAGCTGGAGAAGATGCGCCCCAGCAGGTCGTCGCTGCTGAAGGCGCCAGTGATCTCCCCCAGCGCTTGCTGGGCCATGCGCAGATCCTCTGCCAGCAACTCGCCCGCGCCCATCAGGGTGAGCTGGTTGCGGCCGTGCTCGATGTACTGCTCGGCCTGATGCAGCGCTTCGAGGTGACGGCGCCGCGCGCTGAAGCCGCTTTCGGCGGTCTGTTGATAACCCATGCAGGCTTTCAGGTGTTCGCGCAGCAGTTCCAGGCCGTCTGCGGATTTGGCCGACAGGCTGAGGGTGACATGGCCATCGGCGCTGGTTTGCAGCGCGACCGCTTCGCCGGAAAGGTCGGCCTTGTTACGGATCAGGGTGACGCGGGCCGGGTCCGGGCGCTGCTCGAGAAACTCCGGCCACAGGGCGAAAGGATCAGCCGCTTCCGGCGCGGTGGAGTCCACCATCAGCAGCACGCGATCAGCCTCGCCGATGGCCTTGAGCGCGCGCTCCACGCCGATGCGCTCGACCTGGTCGTCGGTGTCACGCAGGCCTGCGGTGTCGACCACGTGCAGGGGCATGCCGTCGATGTGGATATGTTCGCGCAGCACGTCGCGGGTGGTGCCGGCGATATCGGTGACGATGGCGGCTTCACGCCCGGCCAGAGCATTGAGCAGGCTGGATTTGCCGGCATTGGGCCGGCCGGCGATGACCACGGTCATGCCGTCGCGCAGCAAGGCGCCCTGGCCGGCTTCGCGCAATACTGTGGATAAGTCTGCGCGCACGCCGTCGAGCTGGTTCAGCACATGGCCATCGGCGAGAAAGTCGATCTCCTCCTCGGGGAAGTCGATGGCGGCTTCGACGTAGATGCGCAGCTGGATCAGCGACTCGGTCAGTGCATGCACCCGTCTGGAGAACTCGCCCTGCAGCGAACGCAGCGCATTGCGCGCAGCCTGTTCGGAGCTGGCCTCGATCAGATCGGCAATCGCCTCGGCTTGAGCCAGGTCGAGCTTGTCGTTGAGGAAGGCGCGCTCGCTGAACTCACCTGGGCGTGCCAGGCGTGCACCCAACGCCATGCAGCGGCGTAGCAGCAGATCGAGCACCACCGGGCCACCATGGCCCTGTAGCTCCAGCACGTCCTCACCGGTGAAGGAATTGGGGCCGGGAAAGTAGATGGCCAGGCCTTCGTCCAGTGTCAGCTCGCTCTCGCCATAGAAGGGCCCGTGGTGAGCGAAGCGTGGCTTCAACTCGCGCCTGCAGATGGCCTGAGCCAATTGACCCGCAAGAGGGCCGGATACCCGCACGATGCCCACTCCACCCCGACCCTGGGCGGTGGCGACGGCTGCGATGGTATCTCGGGCGTGGTTCATGGCGGTTTACTCGATGCGTACGACTGAATATAGGAGCGAGGGCAAGCCTGGTTCTCTGCTCGCAAAGCCTGTGGATACAGAGATTCGCGAGCAGAGCTCGCTCCTACGACAAATGCCTGGATAGCAAAACGCCCCAATCATGGGGCGTTTGCTTGATGCTTGGAAGCCTTGGCGAATCAGGCGTTGGCCGGTTTCGCTGCCGCTTCGATCTTGCGCGTAATGTACCACTGCTGGGCGATGGACAGGCAGTTGTTGACCACCCAGTACAGCACCAGACCTGCAGGGAACCACAGGAAGAAGAAGGTGAAGATGATCGGCATCAGCTTCAGCACGCGGGCCTGCATGGGGTCCGGCGGCGTCGGGTTGAGCTGCTGCTGGATGAACATGGTCGCGCCCATGATGATCGGCAGGATGAAGAACGGATCCTTGATCGACAGGTCGGTGATCCACAGCAGCCAGGGCGCCTGACGCATCTCGACCGATTCCAGCAGCACCCAGTACAGGGCGAGGAAGACCGGCATCTGCACCAGGATCGGCAGGCAGCCGCCCAGCGGGTTGATCTTCTCTTTCTTGTACAGCTCCATCATCGCCTGGGACATCTTCTGGCGATCGTCACCGTGCTGCTCTTTCAGCGCTTGCAGTTTCGGTGATACGGCACGCATGCGCGCCATCGAGCGGTAACTGGCGGCAGACAGCGGGAAGAAGATCAGCTTGATGATGATGGTCAGGAAGATGATCGACCAGCCCCAGTTGCCGAGCACACCATGGATCACTTGCAGCAGCCAGAAGATCGGCTGCGCGAGGAACCACAGGAAGCCGTAGTCGACGGTCAGCTCCAGGCCCGGAGACAGGGTGCCCAGGTGCTCCTGCAGCTTGGGACCGGCGTAGAGGATCGCGCCAGTTTCGCCCTGAGCGCCGGCCGCGACCTGTATGGACGGGCCAGTGAAGCCGACGATGTAGTTGCCCTGGCTGTCCTTGCGAGTCTGTACCAGATTGGTGCTGTCCTTGTTCGGCACCCAGGCGGTGACGAAGTAGTGCTGCAGCCAGGCGACCCAGCCACCCTGCACGGTTTCCTTGAAGGACTGCTTGTCGATGTCCTTCATCGACACCTTCTTGTACGGCTCTTCGGTGGTCCACAGTGCGGCGCCGAGGTAGGTGGCGGTGCCGGTTGCGGTGGTCGAGGACGGGTCGCCGCTGTTGTCGCGTTTGAGCTGGGCGAACAGGTTGCCGCTCCAGGCTTGCTCGCTCTGGTTGTCGATCAGATAACGCACGTCGACCTGATAGGCGGACGGATCGATGCAGCCAGGCTTCTTCAGTTGTTGCTCACGCGTCGAGCATTGCGGATTGAGGCCGCGCTTGAAGCTGTAGCGCTTGATGTAGTTGACGCCGTTCTCGCTGAACGTGAGATCGACCACCAGGCTGTCCTGGCCTTCGGCCAGTTCGTAGCTCTGCTTCTCGCTGCTCCACAGGGAGCGACCGCTGGATTTGTCCGGGGCGTTCTGGCCGATCAGGCCGCTCTGCGCCAGGTAGGTACGCTCGTTGCCGTTGTCGAACAGCTGGAACGGCACGTCCGGGCGATCCTGACGACGCGGGTACTGCGGTAGACGCAGTTGCACGACATCACCACCACGCGGGTCGATGGCCAGGTCCAGCACATCGGTCTTGACGCGAATCAGCTCGTCGCTGGCAGCAGCGGTAGGCGCAACGGCAGCTGCAGTCGGCTCGGCCACGGCAGTTGGGATGTCGTCGCCGCCGGCGCTGGCGGTTGCAGCAGGTGTGTCGGGCAGGGCAGGCGTCGCAGCGGTCGAGGTACTAACCTCGGCTGGCAAGGCAGCCTGGCCATAGTCCTCGTTCCATTGCAGGACCATGAGGTAGGACACGACTGCCAGGGCGACGATCAGGATCGAACGTTGGATATCCATGATTATTCGGCCATCGAAGGGGAACGGGATGTTTTAACGGGTGGAACCGGATCGAAACCGCCGGCATTCCAGGGGTGGCAGCGACCGAGACGGCGTGCTGCCAGCCAGCCACCACGCAGGAAGCCATGTTGCTCGATGGCTTCGTAGGCATAGCAGGAGCAGCTGGGGTAGAAGCGACAATGACTGGCCATCAGCGGACTGATGGCGTAGCGATAAACCTGGATACAGGCTAGAGCCGCTTTACGCATGGGGATTGTCGCTTGTCCCGGGGGATAAGTCTGCGTCGCGACTGGGCCGGCTTCGGGCCAAGCGTTTCCAGAGTTTGCCGAACTGCTGAGCGAGCTCGCCATTCTCCAGATCACCTAGCCCTTTGCGGGCGACCACCACGATGTCCCAGCCTGTCAGGTTGTCCTGATTGAGGCGAAAGGACTCGCGGATTTGACGCTTGATGCGGTTGCGCTCGACGGCGAGCTTGACGCTCTTCTTGCCGATCACCAAACCTAGGCGGGGATGATCAAGCTGGTTATCGCGCGCTAGCAGCAGGACACTTTTGCCCGGAGCTTTACCGCTTGGGGAGTCGAAGACTGCCTTGAATTGCCGGGGAGTCAGCAGTCGCTTTTCCCGGCCGAAGCCTCGACTCACCACCTGTCTGGATCAATTAGACAGCAAGACGCTTGCGGCCCTTGGCGCGACGACGCGAAAGGACGGCACGGCCGTTCTTGGTGGCCATACGGGCACGGAAACCGTGGGTGCGAGCGCGCTTGATGGTGCTGGGTTGGAAAGTGCGTTTCATGGTGCGTTACCTGGGTGATCGACTAGGGTCGGTATGACCCCGGTTTTAAGAGACCGGCAATTCTAGAGAAAGCCGCGCGGTAGGTCAATTTCCAACCAGCCTTATTCGCCAGATAGAAATAGAAAGAAGGAAAAGGGTTTAAAGCTCTCTTTCTATGTTTATGTTGAATGGTGCTGCCAATGTCTGTGGACAACCCGCTGACAGCAGCGCTCTGCTTGCTCATGCGGCGATGATAAGTCTGTCCAAAAGGCGTGGTTCTTCTGTGCGTGTCCTGCATACAGCCTGAGGATAGAATGCCGGGTTACCCACAGCCGGGTTATCCGGCCGTTCATCCCCAGGCTTTTGCAGAAGCTTATCGGGTGCTTATCCACAAGGCTCATGGGGTATCTGATAAGTCTGATGAATGGGACTAAGGCTTTGATTTTACTTGGCCATCTAGCCCCTGCTATGTGGATAACTCGGTCGTTGGCCGTTACAATGGCTGCTGTTTTTTGCATCGCCGCCTGGATAGGGGATAGTCAGTGTCAGTGGAACTATGGCAGCAATGCGTCGAGCTTTTGCGCGACGAGTTGCCGGCCCAGCAATTCAACACCTGGATCCGTCCTCTGCAGGTCGAAGCCGAAGGCGACGAGCTGCGCGTGTATGCGCCGAATCGTTTCGTACTCGACTGGGTCAACGAGAAATACCTGAGCCGTTTGCTTGAGTTGCTCGGTGAGCGTGCCGGCGGTCTGGTGCCTGCGCTTTCCTTATTAATAGGCAGCAAGCGCGCCGCCACTGCCCGTGTTGCGCCAACGGCCCCGTTGCCTGCTGCTGCGCGTGCCGCTCAGGTGCAGGCAGCAGCAGCCGTCAGCAAGCCAGTGCCGCCGCCAGCGCAGCAAGAGCCGTCGCGTGCCAGCTTCGACTCCATGGCAGGTTCCACGCCGCAACCGCCGACCCCAGCCGTTGCGCCACGCACCGAACGTACCGTACAGGTCGAAGGTGGCCTGAAGCACACCAGCTACCTCAATCGTACTTTCACCTTCGATAATTTCGTCGAGGGCAAGTCGAACCAGTTGGCACGTGCTGCCGCCTGGCAGGTGGCGGACAACCCCAAGCACGGTTACAACCCGCTGTTCCTGTATGGCGGCGTCGGCCTGGGCAAGACTCACCTGATGCATGCCGTGGGGAATCACCTGCTGGCGAAGAACCCTAACGCCAAGGTGGTGTACCTGCATTCCGAGCGCTTCGTCGCCGACATGGTCAAGGCGTTGCAGCTCAACGCCATCAACGAATTCAAGCGCTTCTACCGTTCGGTCGATGCGCTGCTGATCGATGACATCCAGTTCTTCGCCAAGAAGGAGCGCTCCCAGGAGGAGTTCTTCCACACCTTCAACGCGCTGCTCGAAGGGGGTCAGCAGGTGATCCTCACCAGCGACCGCTACCCGAAAGAGATCGAAGGTTTGGAGGAGCGCTTGAAGTCGCGCTTCGGCTGGGGGCTGACCGTGGCGGTCGAACCGCCCGAACTGGAAACTCGCGTGGCAATCCTGATGAAGAAGGCCGACCAGGCCAAGGTCGATCTGCCGCACGATGCCGCGTTCTTCATTGCCCAGCGTATTCGCTCCAACGTGCGTGAGCTGGAAGGCGCGCTGAAACGTGTGATCGCTCACTCGCACTTCATGGGCCGAGACATCACCATCGAACTGATCCGCGAATCGCTCAAGGATCTGCTGGCCCTGCAGGACAAACTGGTCAGCATCGACAATATTCAGCGCACCACCGCCGAGTACTACAAGATCAAGATCACCGATCTGCTTTCCAAGCGTCGGTCGCGCTCGATCGCCCGGCCGCGTCAGGTGGCCATGGCATTGTCGAAGGAATTGACCAATCACAGCCTGCCGGAAATCGGCGTGGCCTTCGGCGGTCGCGATCACACCACGGTGTTGCACGCATGTCGTAAGATTGCTGAACTTAGGGGATCCGACGCGGACATCCGCGAGGACTACAAGAACCTGCTGCGCACCCTGACTACCTGAACCAGTTAAAGTCTGCTGCGCGTCGGCTCTGCTGCGTTGAAAACAGGCTAGGAATGCTCATGTACAAAAGTACACTCCGCTTCCTCCCCTGTTTTCGCCTTGCATGGCTCTAGCTCGCGAGACTTTTTACAGGTTCTAATTACGCATATCCACGAGGCAAGGGACTAGACCATGCATTTCACCATTCAACGCGAAGCCCTGTTGAAACCCCTGCAACTGGTCGCCGGTGTCGTGGAACGACGCCAGACGCTGCCGGTACTATCCAACGTCCTGCTGGTGGTCGAAGGCCAGCAGCTGTCGCTTACCGGTACCGACCTCGAGGTCGAGCTGGTTGGCCGGGTCACGCTTGAAGATGCCGCCGAACCCGGTGAAATCACCGTGCCGGCACGCAAGCTGATGGACATCTGCAAGAGCCTGCCGAGCGACGCGCTGATCGACATTCGTGTCGATGATCAGAAGTTGTTGGTCAAGGCCGGTCGCAGCCGTTTCACCCTGTCGACTCTGCCGGCCAACGACTTCCCCACCGTCGAGGAAGGTCCGGGGTCGCTGACCTTCAACCTGCCGCAAGCCAAGCTGCGCCGCCTGATCGAGCGCACCAGCTTCGCCATGGCCCAGCAGGACGTGCGCTACTACCTCAACGGCATGCTCCTGGAAGTACAGAGCGGCCTGCTGCGTGCGGTCGCCACCGACGGTCACCGTCTGGCCATGTGCTCGATGGAAGCGATCATCCAGCAGGAAGGCAAGCATCAGGTCATCGTGCCGCGCAAGGGTATTCTCGAACTGGCTCGTCTGCTCACCGAGCAGGACGCCGAAGTGGCCATCGTTCTCGGTCAGCACCACATCCGTGCCAACACCGGCGAGTTCACCTTCACCTCGAAACTGGTGGATGGCAAGTTCCCGGATTACGAGCGCGTGCTGCCGCGTGGTGGCGACAAGCTGGTGCTGGCGGATCGTCAGGGCCTGCGTGAAGCGTTCAGCCGCACCGCGATTCTGTCCAACGAGAAGTACCGTGGTATTCGCCTGACCCTGGCGTCTGGTCTGCTGAAGATTCAGGCCAACAACCCGGAGCAGGAAGAGGCCGAGGAAGAGATCGTTGTCGACTATGCAGGCAGCGGCCTGGAGATCGGTTTCAACGTCAGCTATCTGCTGGACGTGCTGGGCGTGATGGGCACCGAGCAGGTACGCCTGATCCTTTCCGATTCCAACAGCAGTGCCCTGCTGCAGGAAGCCGACAACGACGATTCTGCCTACGTTGTCATGCCGATGCGTCTTTAATGTCCCTAAGCCGTATCACGGTCACCGCGGTGCGCAATCTGCACCCGGTGACCCTCTCCCCCTCCTCCCGCATCAACATCCTCCACGGCGCCAACGGCAGCGGCAAGACCAGCGTGCTTGAGGCGATCCATCTGCTCGGCCTCGCCCGCTCCTTCCGCAGCACACGTCTGCAGCCAGTCATCCATTACGAACAACCCGCCTGCACCATTTTCGGCCAGGTGCAGTTGGCCGAAGGCGGTTCCAGCAATCTGGGTATCTCTCGCGATCGTCAGGGTGAGTTGCAGATTCGTATCGATGGGCAGAACGCGCGGAGTGCTGCACAGCTAGCCGATCTGTTGCCCTTGCAGTTGATCAACCCGGACAGCTTCCGCCTGCTGGAGGGGGCTCCTAAGATTCGCCGGCAGTTTCTCGATTGGGGCGTGTTCCACGTGGAACATCGCTTTCTCGGCGCCTGGCAACGCCTGCAGAAAGCCCTGCGGCAGCGGAACTCGTGGCTGCGCCATGGTACACTTGACGGTGCTTCGCAGGCCGCATGGGACCGCGAGCTGTGCAGTGCCAGCGAGGAAATCGACACCTACCGACGGGCCTACATACAGGCGTTGAAACCGGTGTTCGAACGGACCCTGGCCGAGCTGCTGGAGTTGGAAGGGCTTACCCTCAGTTACTACCGTGGGTGGGACAAGGATCGGGAGTTGAGCGACGTGCTCGCCACATCCCTCCTCCGCGATCAGCAGCTTGGGCATACCCAGGCCGGGCCGCAGCGCGCCGATTTGCGCCTACGACTTGCGGGGCACAACGCGGCAGAGATTCTGTCGCGAGGACAACAGAAACTGGTGGTGTGCGCATTGCGCATCGCCCAAGGCCACTTGGTTAACGAAGCCAAGCGTGGTCAGTGTATCTATCTGGTGGACGACCTACCGTCGGAGCTGGATGAGCAGCATCGCCAGGCATTGTGCCGGCTGCTGGAAGATTTGCGCTGCCAGGTGTTCATCACCTGTGTGGATCATGAATTGTTGAGGGAAGGCTGGCAGACGGATACGCCGGTTGCCATGTTCCACGTGGAACATGGCCGTATCACCCAGACCCAAGACCATCGGGAGTGAAGGCATGAGCGAGAACCAAACGTACGACTCCTCCAGCATCAAGGTGCTGAAAGGACTGGACGCCGTACGCAAACGTCCCGGGATGTACATCGGTGACACTGACGATGGTAGTGGTCTGCACCACATGGTGTTCGAGGTGGTCGACAACTCGATCGACGAAGCGCTGGCAGGCTATTGCAGCGAAATCACCATCACCATCCACCCGGATGAGTCGATCAGCGTGCGTGACAATGGCCGTGGTATTCCGGTCGACATGCACAAGGAAGAAGGCGTTTCGGCGGCCGAGGTCATCATGACCGTGCTGCACGCTGGCGGAAAGTTCGACGACAACAGCTACAAGGTATCCGGCGGCCTGCACGGCGTGGGTGTGTCGGTGGTGAACGCCCTCTCCAAGGAGCTGGTGCTGACCATCCGCCGTAGCGGCAAGATCTGGGAACAGACCTACGTCCACGGTGTACCGCAAGCGCCTCTGGCCGCTGTGGGTGACACCGACGGTACCGGCACGCAGATCCACTTCAAACCGTCCGAAGAGACCTTCGCCAATATCCACTTCAGCTGGGACATCCTGGCCAAGCGTCTGCGCGAACTGTCCTTCCTCAACTCTGGTGTGGGCATCCTGCTGCGCGACGAACGCACCGGCAAGGAAGAGCTGTTCAAGTACGAGGGTGGCCTGAAAGCCTTCGTCGAATACCTGAACACCAACAAGACGGTGGTCAACCAGGTATTCCATTTCAACATCCAGCGCGAAGAAGACGGCGTTGGTGTCGAAGTGGCCCTGCAGTGGAACGACAGCTTCAACGAGAACCTGCTCTGCTTCACCAACAACATTCCGCAGCGAGACGGTGGCACGCACCTGGCTGGTTTCCGTTCCGCCCTCACCCGTCACCTGAACAACTACATCGAGTCCGAAGGCCTGGCGAAGAAGTTCAAGGTTGCCACCACCGGTGACGATGCCCGCGAAGGCTTGACTGCGATCATCTCGGTCAAGGTGCCGGACCCGAAGTTCAGCTCGCAGACCAAGGACAAGCTGGTATCGAGCGAGGTGAAAACCGCGGTCGAGCAGGAAATGGGCAAGTACTTCTCCGACTTCCTGTTGGAGAACCCCAACGAAGCCAAGGCCGTGGTCGGCAAGATGATCGATGCCGCTCGTGCCCGTGAAGCGGCCCGTAAAGCGCGTGAGATGACTCGTCGCAAAGGTGCGCTGGACATCGCCGGCCTCCCCGGCAAGCTGGCCGACTGCCAGGAAAAAGACCCGGCACTGTCCGAACTCTACATCGTGGAGGGTGACTCCGCGGGCGGTTCTGCCAAGCAGGGCCGTAACCGCAAGACCCAGGCCATCCTGCCGCTCAAGGGCAAGATCCTCAACGTCGAACGCGCGCGCTTCGACCGCATGATTTCCTCTCAGGAAGTTGGCACGCTGATCACCGCGCTCGGCTGCGGTATCGGTCGTGATGAATACAACATCGACAAGCTGCGTTACCACAACATCATCATCATGACCGATGCTGACGTCGACGGTTCGCACATCCGTACCCTGCTGCTGACCTTCTTCTTCCGCCAGCTGCCGGAGCTGGTCGAGCGTGGCTACATCTATATCGCTCAGCCGCCGCTGTACAAGGTGAAGAAAGGCAAGCAGGAGCAGTACATCAAGGACGACGAGGCCATGGATGAATACATGACCCAGTCGGCCCTGGAAGACGCCAGCCTGCACGTCAACGAGAACGCCCCAGGTCTTTCTGGCAGCTCGTTGGAGAAGCTGGTCGGCGAATACCGTGGCGTGATGAAGACCCTGGACCGCCTGTCGCGTGTTTATCCCAAGGACATCACCGAACACTTCGTCTATCTGCCCCGTATTTCGGTGGAGCAGCTCGCTGACCAGGTCTTCATGCAGAACTGGCTGGAAGGCTTTGCGGCACGTCTGAAGACTACCGAGAAGTCTGGCCAGACCTACAGTGCCAGTCTTCGCGAAGATCATGAACGCCACCTGTGGCTGCCGGAAGTGGAAGTGAAATCTCACGGGCTTTCCAGCTACACCACCTTCAACCGCGACTTCTTCGCCAGCAACGATTACAAGACGGTCACCACCCTGGGTGATCAGCTGAACAACCTGCTGGAAGAAGGCGCCTACGTGCAGCGTGGCGAGCGCAAGAAACCGGTCAGCACCTTCAAGGAAGCGCTGGACTGGCTGATGACCGAAAGCACCAAGCGTCACAGCATCCAGCGATACAAAGGTCTCGGCGAGATGAACCCGGATCAGCTGTGGGAAACCACTATGGACCCGGAAGTGCGCCGCATGCTCAAGGTGACCATCGAAGATGCCATCGCCGCCGACCAGATCTTCAATACCCTGATGGGCGACGCCGTGGAGCCGCGCCGCGACTTCATCGAGTCCAATGCCCTGGCGGTGTCGAACCTGGACTTCTGATGCCCTCTGTAGGTAGACAAAGTTATTTGCCCATTCGGCCAAAGTTAGAGGGTTAGGCCAAAGTTAATTGCCTGCTGCCCTCCTCCTGGAAACCCCGGTTGACTGAAAGGTCTGCCGGGGTTTTGTCGTTCAGGGGGAATTGATTTTTCGGGCTTCAAGTGGCGTCGACTTGTAGAATCGAGCCCACATTTTTTCTGATGCGCCTAGGCGGCATGGCAGCAATCGCCAGGTGCTGGGCGTCGTGCTTTTTATAGGGATTGATTTACCCATGGCTGACAAGCTGTCACTCGAAACGCTGGAGTCCTGGCTCTGGGAATCCGCCAATATTCTGCGTGGTTCCATCGACTCCTCCGATTTCAAGAACTACATCTTTGGCTTGCTCTTCCTCAAGCGTTACAACGATGTGTTCGAAGAGCGCATTGCTAAGCTGATGAAGGACGAAGGCCTGAGCTTTGGCGATGCTCAGGATGAGATCGAGGACAAATATGGCAAGTTTCCGATCAGCGCCCGCTGGTTCGATCTGATTTCGCGCACCGAGAATATCGGCGAAGCCCTCGACAAGGCGTTTGCGACCATCGAGGCCAACAATCCTGAACTGCAACATGTGTTGACCGCTACGCAGTACGGCGATAAGCGGGTGCTGGCGGATGCTACCTTGCAGCGTCTGCTGCGTCACTTTAACCAGTACAAGCTGGGCAATGACGACCTGTACAAGGCCGACATGCTGGGCGATGCCTACGAGTATCTGATCAAGCAGTTTGCCGACGACGCCGGTAAAAAAGGCGGCGAGTTCTATACGCCCAAGGCTGTCGTGCAATTGGTGGTTGAGTTAATCGACCCGCAGCCCGGCCACAGCGTGTATGACCCCACCTGCGGCAGTGGCGGCATGCTGGTAGAGAGCGCCCACCATGTATCCGGTTTGCCCAACGGCACCCTGATGGGCAAGCCTAATGTGCTGCTGTACGGGCAGGAAAAGAACTTGGGCACTTGGGCCATCGCCAAGCTCAACCTTTACCTGCACAACATGCATGCAGCCATTGAGCGTGGCGACACGCTGGTAGAGCCCAAGCACCTCGATGGTGACTTCCTGAAGACCTTTGACCGGGTGATTGCCAACCCGCCGTTCTCGGCCAAGTCCTGGTGGACTCCGCTGGAGTTGAGCAACGAGAACGAGCAGGACAGCGGAAAAAAGCTCAAAGCACCCAACTACAAGCAGGTTAGCGATCCCTATGGTCGGCTGGTCTATGGCATCCCTCCACGGGGTTATGCCGACCTCGCCTTTGCCCAGCATATGCTGGCTAGCCTCAAGGCTGACGGTCGCATGGGTGTCATCCTGCCCCATGGCGTGCTGTTCCGCAGTGGCGAGGAAGGCAAGATTCGTGAGGGGTTACTTTTCGGCACTGACACCGCCAGCGGCAATCAGCCGGGAGACCTGATTGAAGCAATCGTCGGGCTACCTCCTGCATTGTTTTACAACACTCCTATTCCGGCATGCATATTAGTTCTGAACAAGCAGAAGCCGAAGGCGCTCAAGGGCAAGGTAATCATCATTGATGCGAGCGCCGACTTTAGTAGTGACAAGGTGCAGAATAGTCTGCGCGCTAAAGACGTCTCCCGTATCGTTAGCACTCACAAGGCCGCGTTCGAGCAGCAGTCTGAGGTGGAAGGCTACTGCCGTGTCGTCACGCTAGACGAAATTCGCAGCAACGACGGTAACCTCAACATCGCCCGATATATAGACAACGGCGAGACTGAAGATACCGTCGATCTGGTTGCAACCTTGGCGCAGCTAGGGGCTCTGTCCGAGGACGAGGCTAAGATTGATAGGCGTTTAAGGGGCTATCTAGCCGAGTTGGGGCTGCTGGAGACTGAGGCATGAGTTTGGCGGGGAGGCCGGGATATCAGGAAACCGCTGTCGGATGGATTCCATGGGATTGGAATGTAAAACGGCTTGGTGACCTCTGCTCCCTCATTACGAAAGGTACTACTCCTACTACAGTTGGTTTTTCCTACCAACCAACAGGTATCAATTTCGTAAAAGTTGAGTCAATTGATGGTATTGGAAATATAGACCTGAAAAAGGTTGCGTATATTTCTGAAGAGGCCCACGACGCACTCAATCGCTCAAAGTTGCGTGAAGGAGATATTCTATATTCAATTGCAGGCGCAATTGGTAGAACAGCAATAGTTCAAGCACAGCATCTACCGGCAAATACAAATCAAGCTCTTGCTATAGTTAGACCAAGAGATCTAATACATACCCCCTATCTCCGTTTTGTTCTGTCGAGCGAGGCTCAACTAAGTCATATTTCGCAAATTAGCGTGAGTTCAGCGCAGGCGAATATCAGCCTTAAGGATGTATCATCGTTTTCGATAGCATTTCCCTCGCCTCCAGAACAACAGAAAATCGCCGCTATCCTCACTGCGGTGGACGAAAAATTGGACGTGATAGCTCGCCAGATTGAAAGCACACAGATCCTCAAGCAGGGCCTGATGCAAACCCTGTTCAGTCGGGGCGTGGGCACCCAAGATGCCAGTGGCCGGTGGGTACTTCATGCGGAAATGAAATCAGTGCTGTCGCTGGATATACCTGCCTCATGGGATGTAGTACGGCTCGGCGATATTGCCCCGCTAATTCGCCGGCCAGTAGAAATTCGTCCCGATGCGACGTATCCCGAGCTTGGCCTCCGCTCTTATGGAAAGGGGACATTCCATAAGCCAGCACTTCTCGGATGTGAGGTTGGAAACAAACGGCTATTCGAAATCAAAGCTGGAGATCTCCTATTTTCAAATGTGTTTGCTTGGGAAGGTGCCGTAGCAGTAGCAAAGCCCGAAGATGATGGTCGCTATGGGTCGCATAGGTACATCACATGTACTGTGGACAAGTCTCGGGCCGATACTACCTACATCTATAGATACTTGATCACACCTGCTGGGATCGCCTCGCTTTCATTGGCCTCTCCAGGTGGTGCGGGTCGAAACAAAACCCTTGGTTTAAGTGCGTTGGCCAACATCTCCATTCCACTGCCTCCTCTAGCTGAGCAGCAGAAGATTAGTCAGATTCTCGATGGCGTTGAGGACAAACTTAAGTTGCTAGAATCGAAGCAATCAGCTGTTAAATCCCTCAAACGCGGCCTGATGCAGAAGCTGCTAACCGGCGAGTGGCGGGTCAAGCTCGACAGCCCTACCGGCACAGCCTGAGTTTCTATTCATGGACGAAATCCCCCAACTGCTCCCGGATCCTGTGTCTGACCTTCAGCGCACTGTGCAGCGTAAGCTCGGACGCTGCATGTTGCAGTTGCAGCAGTACGAGCGGCTGCTCAAAACCATGGTTGCCCACAGCGAATTGAGTGGCCCTCCGGAACGGCTTCAGTCGATTCACGACGAGAAAGTTGTCTGTGCCCATAAAAAGACCCTGGGCACCTTGGTGGGGATGCTGACCGAGAGCTATCTGAAGCTGCCGGACTTAACTGATGAGCCAGAGCAGGCGGAGCCTATTGATCAGATATGGATCAGCTTCCGCTGTCAGATGGAGTTACCCGAGGAGCGCTACGTCGAGACCAAGGCTGCGCTCAAGGAGCTGGTTGACCTGCGTAACGAGTTGGTGCACCACTTTCTTCAGCGCTTCGACCTTTGGAGTGTCGATGGCTGTATAGCCGCCGAGTCTTATCTCGATGAAAGTAACGAAACCATTGACGGCCATTACCTGACGCTGCGCGATTGGGCCAAATCCATGGATGAGGCTCGACAGCTCATGGTGTCTTTTATGCAGACCCCGGAGTACAGGGATTTTGTTATCAACGGTATTGGGCCGGATGGCGCCGTACAATGGGCTAGCAGCGGTATAACTAATTGCTTGCGTGAAGCGGAAACCAAGCTGGCTCAGGCAGGATGGACGCCACTTTTCGAAGCCATTCACTGGATAGCCAAGACCTACCCCGAGCAGACGCCCAAGCGCTATGGCTGCGGCAGCTGGCGTCATGTCATCCATACGTCGCAGCAGTTCGAAATTCGTAAACAAAGCCAAGCCGATAATGGCCCCACGGTGGTTTGGTATCGCAGTCGCCCGAGGGAAACCTCCAAGGAACAGGAGTAAGCAATGAGCCAGTCACCAGAGAAGGTCGGGGTCGAGCTGCCCGCTATCAACTGGCTGATCAAGTTGGGCTACATCCATCTGCCTGGTACCCTGGTACAAGTTGAGCATCGCCACCTGGCTCCGGTGCTGGATGATGTGTTGCAGGCTCGGCTGCTCATCCTCAACCCATGGCTGGCGAGCGCCCACGGTGGTATCAGCGCGGCACTGATCGAGCTACGCAAGCGCGTCAATGATGAGCTGTTGCCTGCCAACAAAGCGTTCTGGGAACAGGTGGTTCAACGTTCGGATATTCAGGTGAAGGATGTCGAGGGCAAGCCGCGCAGCGTGCGTTTCTTCGATGCCAGTGATGCCAGCAACAACGACTTCCATGTGGTCGACCAGTACGTGGGGCGCAATGCAGACGGGGAAGTTTTCCGCCCTGACCTGTTGTTGTTTGTGAATGGCTTGCCGCTGGCCATCATCGAGTGCAAAGCCAGCCATCACCGCCTGGATGAAGCCCTAGGCCAGTTGGATGGCTACCAAAGCACCTTCCCTACCCAGTTTGTATTCAACCAGGTCTGTGTTGGGCTTAATCGACGTGAAGGGCTGTATGGGGCGATCCTGACCAAGCCTGCCTATTACGCCCGCTATCGGTTGCAGGCGCTGGAGACTTCCGCTGTTATCGCCCTGTTAGGAGAAGCTCCAAGTGAGCAGGACAGTCTCCTGTGGGCATTGTTCGAGCCGAGCCGCTTCCTGCAACTGATCACCCATTTTGTTCTGTTCGAAACCCGCGACGGCAAGACCGTGAAGAAGCTGCCGCGCTATCAGCAATGGAGGGCCGTTCGCAAAACGGTAGACCGGCTGTGCGCGCCGAAACCCATGGGAGGTGTTGTTTGGCATACCCAGGGTAGCGGCAAGTCACTGACCATGGCCCTGCTCGCGCGCATGCTGAGGGCCGATAGCACGGGTTTGAACAATCCTACTGTGCTGGTACTGACCGACCGTAAAGACCTCGACAAACAGATTTTAGATACCTTCCATGCAGTAGGTATCACGGCAGCTCAGGCTGTGTCGGTTGATGGGTTGTTGAAGATGTTGTCCAACGACTACGGCAGCGTGTTTACCAGCACGGTGCAGAAGTTCCAGGAGAACGATCAGCCCTCTGATCAGGCTGCCGAGACGCCTGACGAAGAAGATGATGCCCTACAAGCGATCCGCCACCGGCGGATTCGTGAGGAAAAGGACTTCTTCATCGTGCATGAGCGCAATGTCCACCACCTAGCGGTGGATGAGAACGGTGCACCGATAAAGGCCAAGTGGAAAGAGATCAGCCGGGAGAAGGTGCACTTCCGAGTGCTGAGCACCAAGCCTAACTTCTACGTGCTGGTCGATGAGGCTCACCGTAGCCAGTACGACTTCCTAGCGGCCTTTATGCGCGCCAGTTTGCCCAACGCCAAATTCATCGCCTTCACCGGTACGCCGCTACTGCAAGAGGACAAACACACGCTGGGCGAGTTTGGCGGTGGAGATTACATCGACGAATACCGCCTGCATGAAGCGGTGGCAGATGGCGCAACCCTGCCAATCAAATACCAGGATGCTTGGGTGGCGCTGTCGGCCAATACGGAGCTGGATGCCGCGTTCAAAGAGCAGTTCGCCGACCAGAGTGAGGTGCGCCAGCACGAGTTGAAGCGTGAGCTGCTGCGCCGCTGGCGTCAGGCCGGTGACCGTATGAAGCAGGTTGCGGAGCATCTGGTCGAGCACTTCCTCAGCAACGTGAAAGCCAAAGGTTTGAAGGCCATGCTGGTGTGCGATGGCCGCGACATGGCGGTACGCTACAAAGATTTGCTCGATGCGATCATGTTAGAGCGGGCGAACAAAGGGCTGCCCACTTTTGACAGCAAGGTGGTGATATCTCTGGCCAGCATCACCTCTTCCCGTACGGGCGCTTCCGCCATGGAAGAGGCAGCAGAGTATGAAGTAGAGGCCGACAAGATTCGCAGCATCGAGGAGCGGATTAAGGCCGAGTTGAAAGCCGGAAAAACTCCGGTGGCCATGCCTTCCGAGCAGATCGGCAACTTTGTCAGCAAGCTGTTTCCCCTGCCCTACGGCGACGAGACTAAGGGGCTTGATGGTAAGCCGAAGGCGAACAACGTCGGGCTGATCATCGTCTCTGACATGTTGCTGACTGGGTGGGATGCCCCGATTGTCGGCACCATGTACCTCGACAAGCCGTTAAAAGAACACACTCTGTTGCAGGCTATCGCACGGGTGAACCGCACCCTGCCTGGCAAGAATGCTGGCTACATCGTGGATTACCACGGAGTGGTCGATCACCTTGATCACGCCCTGAAAATATACGGCGGCGAGGTGAAGCCTTCGCAGGTCTGGGAAGGTGTTGAAACCGAACTGCCTAAGCTGCAAGCCACGCTCGACCGTATCCTCAAGTTGCTGCCGAAAAAGAATGACCCGGTGGCACAGCGCGATGCCTACAAAGACGACGCCGAGCGCTTCCTTGATCCTGCCACCCGGCTGGACATGGTCGAAGAGTTCCTCGATTTGGTGAAGCAGTTCAACCGCTCAGTGGACATCATCCTGCCGGACGTACGTGGCGTACCGTTCAAGCCCTATTTCACCCTGCTAGGTGAGATTCGCCTGATGTTGCGCGACAAACTGCCGGGCAGTACCTACAAGGAGCGCATCACCAAGCTGGAGTCCGCGCTGCTGCAACAGCTGCTGGATGAGTACATCGCGGCCAGCCCGGCGAAGAGCCTGCTGGGTCATGAGGTGTCGATTCTAGATGCCAGTGATATGGAGCGTTTGAAGAAACTGGCGAGCCCCGGTAGTCGCGCCCTGGTAATGAAAAACCAGCTGAAGCAGACCATCGTCACCGGTAAGGACAAGGATCCAGCATTCTTCGACAAGATCGCCGAGGAGCTGGAAAAGCTGCTGGAAGAGGAAAAGGCGGGTCGCATTACCCAAGCCAAGTTTTTGGAGCAACTGGAGCTGTTCAGCCAGCGTATTCAGGACAAGGACAACACCGGTTTTCATAAGCCAGCGCACTCAGCCGTTTACCACTACCTTGCCGCCCAACTGGCTGAGGACACGGCAAGAGTGGCAACGACCAAGCTGTTCGAAGATGAAATGCTGAACCGTGCGCTGACGACTGAAAACTGGAAGAAAATGCCGGATACGCACCCTGATTTTAGAGACCACCTTCGCAGAGTCTTGATGCCCCTGGCAGGCTGGGAGCGTTCAGTGGCGCGCGATCACGCCAAGCGAATCTTCGATATCCTGCTGAAAAACTGAAGCGGCGCCATCCATGCCAGTATTGAATTACGGCCAAACGTCTATCGAGTGGTACTTCCAGCTCGATAGCAAACTTAAGCGCCATTACGTGACCGTAGAACGGGGTCGGCCTGTTCTATTGCGTGGGCCGCAGGTGGATGAGCTTAAGCAAGAGGCTTTGGTGCTGCGTCGTGCGCGCTGGATTCGTGAAAAACTGGCCCAGGTGAATCAGCCCCTTGCCTGCGAACCCATCGTGACGGGCAGTCGCCTGCGCTATGCAGGGCGCACCTATTACACCGAAGTTCGTCACGTGCCAGACGCCCTCAAACCTCGGTTGGCATTCACTGCGTCACGCTTCATCGTTGATAACCCTGAAGGTTTGAGTATTCATCCCGATGCCCTGATGCCCATGCTGGAGCAGTTTTACAGGGATCGGGCTCATGAGAAGCTGCCGCTACGTGTTCGCCACTGGCAGCGTGAGACCGGGCTGCTGGCTGCGGGTGTGCGTATTCGTCATTTCCAAAGCCGTTGGGCGAGCTGCGATGCGAACCACATCCTGGAGTTTCATCCTCGGGTAATGGAGCTACCGGCAAGCGTGCAGGACTACGTCATCGTCCATGAGCTTTGCCATACGGTGGAAAAGAACCATACCAAGGCCTTTTGGGCGCTGGTGGCCAGCCATATGCCGGATTGGCGGAGGCAGCATGAGGTCTTGGAGCGGGCGGTGTTTGGGGATGCGGTTTGAACGATTAGGATATATCTTTGAGTGTAGAAGAATTATTAAAATTTTGGGATAAAGGCAAATGGCGCTATTACCATCTGTAGAGCGGTTCGCAAAGGCAGCTATGGACTTATATAGCAGCAATCGGATGGTTGTATTTCTTTGCGGCCCTACCCTGAGTGACTTAACGAACCCTGCTGCTGCTCTGCGAAAGCAGCTTATGGACGAGCTGACTCAGGATGGTTTCGAAGTTGTATTGGGTGAAGATGATGGCCTTGAAAATTTGCGCCAGCAATTTACTAAGGGGTATGCCCATGACAATGAGCTTGAATTTATAAAAAGTGAATGTGGCGCGATTGTTCTAGTAGCCGGAAGTGTTGGTTCCTTTTGTGAGTTAGGGCTTTTTGTACATTGGGTACAAAATAATCATGGCTGCGATTTGATCCTCCTTGTTGATGAAAAATTTAAAGATGATAAGTCTTATTTCAATGAGGGGCCTGCGAAAGCTGCCGATCACTTTGGAAAAACCCTTTATGTCGATTTCAAAAGTTTTAATACTGAACCTGTTCTGAGTCGTCTCCGAGGCCGGAGGTCAAGCTACTTCAGTAGCGGTCGTGGCCGACCGGCAGAGGGAGCCTGATTATGGCTATCACTATAAACAGCAGAATAGTCAGGTTGGCTTTGGGCTGTATACAACCTGCTGATGCAAGCGCCGTAAAAGCTTTCTTAATGAAAGCTTTTAAATACGATGCGAATTTAATTTCTGAGAATTCCGTTCAGGATATTTTTGATCAATGGTCTGCTGACGGTGAGGTAGCCTGTGTCCACAAAAAATCTAAACTTTACACTCTGACAAGGCATGGTGATTCACTATTAAATCGAGAAGAGCGTAGGCTGCGTGATCGTACGCGTCTATTCTTGCTGAAGGAGCTACGAAGCGCTAAGCTGAACCTGCCAGAAGCCGGTGAACCAGAGAAGGCTGATGCTTCGTCAGCCGTAATTGTTGACCATCCACTACAAGAGAGCGAGCGGCCAACAGGCGCGGGCCGCCCGCCTCGCGTAGCTCGTCGTACGGCCCGCGCCTGTTGGCCGCTACTCGCAAAGCAACTTTTTGTTGGCTCTTCCTCCCGCGCTTCTGGCCCCTTTTTCCGCTTTCTATCTTTTCCAACCATCAAGGCTTGCGCTCAGGCCAATGGTTCAGCTGAAATTCCGCAAGATGGCATAGGTCTCGGCGAGATTTCCTTAGCAATTGGAATAAGCCCCCAGCTCATTGGGTTACTCATTCACAGGCCAGAGCGGCATTACCGAACATTTGAAATACCCAAAGCAAATGGAAAGGTAAGAGCAATTCAATCACCTCGAACCATGATGAAAGTGGTTCAATATTTTTTGTTGGATTATCTTCTATATAATCTCCCTGTGCATGTTTCTGCAACTGCATATAGTCGTGGTTGCACGGTCAAGGCCAATGCGATACCTCATGTGGGCAAAAGGTATGTGGCAAACATTGATGTGGAAGATTTCTTTCCATCAATAAAGTCGCCGCTAGTCCACAGGGCCCTTGTCATGGGTGGTTTGGAGGATAAAACAGCGTATTTAATCGCACGGATCACTTCCTATCAGGGAGGGCTGCCGCAGGGAGCACCCACTAGCGCGCATTTGTCGAATGTGGTTCTTTATCCATTTGATAAAGCAATCTCAGATTACTGCAAGGCAGTTGGCGTCAGTTATACGCGCTATGCGGATGATATTACGTTCAGTGGTAGTGATAAGGATGCGGTATGCAACGCTGTCGAGAAGTCAAAAAGTCTTCTTGCCAAGCTAAAGCTAAAGGTCAATAAGGATAAAACTAGAGTATTTGGCCCATCATCCCGACAGGTTGTAACCGGGGTGGTTGTTAATGAGTGGGCTCAGCCCTCAAGGGAGAAAAGGCGAAAGCTTCGAGCAGAACTGCACCAGGCAAAAATAAACCCTGAGCAATATGCCACACGAGCTGATGAGCTTCGAGGCATGTCTGCTTATATGCTCTCATTTGCTAGTGAGGAACGTGCAGTAGGTGGATTGTCTCGTGGCTATGTTGAGTCTTCTTTGGCAAAACTCACTGAGTACATTAACGAGATGAAAGCAAAGGGAGCAGCTATAGCTCCACCGTCAGAGCCTTGATTCCCACTCCTGCGCAAAAACGCCCCACCGCCGTCAGTGAACGCCACAGCCGCACCGGTTCACGCCGCGAGCGCACGGGCAGCCATTTCACCCCGAGCCGCAGCTCCAGGCGCCAGGCCTCGCCTTCGCGCAGCACGCGAAATTCCCGCGCGGCGCCGGTTTCGACCAGTGCCTGCAACGTCTCCTGCTCGATGGCTGTTTTCATGGCGCCCCCTGCTCTCGCGTCAAACCAGTACCCAGGGATCTGGTATAGCGCAGGGCAGCAGGCCGGATACCGCCATCGGTCTAGCGGTCACCGACTCAGGTTGAGCTGTGGGGGTGTATTTAACGAAACGTCCTATTACGCACAGGGGCAGGCAATCTGCATTACGACAAAAGAATCGCGGTCGCGAATGAGCTCAACCCCATTGTCTGAGATGCTCTGAGCCCAGATTGACGATCTCAAATGGCCGACTTTTTATAAACGGCAATACGCCCGGCCACGCCCGCAAATACCAATCCGTAGTGCTCAAGGTTGGCTCGCACGTGCTTACCGAAGCGGTGGCGTGTTGTCCGTTGCAGCGGAGCCCAGGCCACTTCCCCAATGATGTCGCGAATCTTGCTCGCTTGGCCGAGCGGCATTGCAGAAATATTTCTCTTCAGTGTGTCCGAAGCCCTGTCCCAATCCGACGTTTGCATATGGTGCATTCTAAAGTTCCTTAAAAGTCATAACCTTTTTGGTTCTGGTGATGGTGGATTGGCATGAACTAGCCACGGATGGTGATTTCGATTTGGTCGATGTTTACTCCGAAAGTAATCGCTAGGCCGGCTTTTGCCTCCGCTAAGGTCAATGCTTTGATAACCCCTGAAACCGTTGATGGTGTATCCATGTCGGTTGAGTTCGTAGGCTCTTCCTGTGCCAGCGCTGCCAGAGTTTCGTCAGGAACGTCATACCCAAGCGCCTTATTCAGCGCAATCCAGGTGTCAGCGCGAGGCTTCGCGAACTCCCTGCAATCGGGCTCTTCGTAGCGTCGGGGCATTACCCCATGAATATTGGCTGCCCGCGCCAAGGCGGAACGGCTCAAGCCGAGGGACTCCCGACGGGCTTTCAGGGCCGCTGGGAATTCGGGGGATGCTGGGTAAGGAAGCATGGTGACTCCTGGGCTGGTGGCGGTAGCGGCAGGATAGCTTTTAGGTTGATACTTGGCAACAAAAGTTGCAACTTTATTGGTTGCTGTTAAGTGGTCAGTGCCGATTGGATTCTTCTGTGCACGGATGCTTGGCCGTGATTCAGCTCGTCGATCCGTGAGCCTTTGGCGAGACTGGGGGGGGCAGGTGCATCGCCAGGCAGACGGGGATCCCCTGCTCGCAGACCTGGGATTAGTGGACGCTAATCCGCGCTTCTAGGAAGCGCCCATGCTCAGGAAATCGCTCTTCGAAGTTGCCTCGAATCATCTTCAGCTCTTGGGTGGTGGCCACCGCTTTGTCCCAGGCCGGTAGAAAGCTGAAACCCATGACCAAGGCGCGATGCTTCAAGCGCTTGTAGAGCGGCAGATCTCCCTGATAGGCCGCAAGCAGTAAAGCTTCCCTGAGGATGGTTTTTTGTGTTTCGCCAGAACGATACAGCGCCAGGTCAGCAGCCTGCTCGTAATGGCCTAGCGCCGTCTCTAGCTGGCCGGCCAGCACGTGCCAGCGACCCTCCAGAAATTCGAGAAAGTAAGTGCTGACCGGTTCTGGCTCGTGGATTGCTGTCTGGTGCCGGAATTGATCCAGGGCGTAGCGCGTTCGAGCTTGTTGGCCGGCGGATTTATGGGTGGTGCGTTTCAACTGATCGTCTAGTACCAGGCCCTGGCAGACCATGTCCTGCTTGAGTGCCGAGGCTTGAACATTCAGTGCTGCCAGCTTTGCCCCGATATCGTCGGGCGGCACATCGCTGAGTACTTCACGCAGGATGCAGTCGCGCAGTTTCAGGTGCGCGGCAGCGGCCTCGTCGAACACCGATAGGGCTCGCGCAATGATGAGCCACTCAGTGAATGCCTTGATTAGGCGCTCTCGGACGGGGAATACGCCCAGCAGCGTTTTCTGTAACAGGCTGATGCGTTGCAGCGTGGGTAACTGTTTCCCCTGACGCCACCGCTGCATCAGTTCCCGTCCGTTCTTATTCTCACCACTGGCGTCTGGATACAGCTGATGACCCAATCGATGGGGTTCAACTCCGAGCTCATGCTCCAACCATGAAAAGATGACCGCCACCGGATGTTGCTGATCGTCGAGCAGCATGGCGATAGGGGGACTCGCGACTGCTCTTTGCATTTTCAGCAAGAAGGATGCAGCAAAAGGGGCAAACAAATGGGTAATGAGGGCGGGTAGGCTTTGCTGGCGGGTAAGGGCATCCAGTTGAACGGTTTTGATCAGCTTTATATAGCCTTGGTAAAAGGTGTCCACCGAGGTCATTACGAACTCAGTGAAGTCTTGATTGCTCCTGGCCAGCAGGGGCGCCTCGATCAGCTCATGGCGCAATTGCGTGATCAACTGCCAGTCAAAATCACCTTTCCTGGCCAACTGATCGACATGGCGGTTACTCGCTTTGGTATCGAGGGCCTTGGCGAGAAGACGGTAGCATTCACCTAAGCGAGGGTAAGGCGGCAGTAGGGTGTTTTCTGCTTTCGGCATTGCAGCTGTACTCTCTCCATCCGTGTTAACTGTCCGCTGCTAGCAGCGGACATTACCCTGGCGATCAGGCTTTGGGCCCCTGCCCACGGTTCCCACCAGATTTGTGGCCGTGTACTTTGCTGGGCAAGTTTCCACCGGGGAACGGATTGCTGGTCGCTGGTTGGGAAGTCCCTTTCCCTGCTGTGCCAGAGGCTTTTCCGCTACTGCTTTTGGCCATATGTGCGGTTGGTTTGAGCGTGTGACGAGTCATGCTGCATCTCCAGTGTGAGTAGCGGAATCGCTACAGGGCCTACGGTACGGAGACGCTTGGCAGAAGGCCCGCGCGCAAATGGTCAACTTTTCTCTATGGGGTCGAGGCTGCCGGATAATTTTCGGCCATCACGTAGCGAAACCCCTTCCCACGCGCAGTCATCGTCTCCCCGCAAATCTTTTTCTAGGGCGCGTCGTCGATTGCGATAGGGGACTAATGCCGATGAATCCTCGTCAGGCGTTGCCAGATACAGCCAGCTTTCGAACGCACCGATCTGCTCGGCACGCGCAACCAGCTCTTGGGCCAGGGTTGAGTTCGATGGCAGCAGCAACCAGATACGCTGGAAATAGCGTTTCACCGACATGGCTAGCGTGAGCAGTTCTTCAGCGGCGGGCCCCTCTTTCATCGAGCTATCACCCAGACGCGGAATAACAGCAATTGGCTGATCAGGGTCGTTGATCAGAATGAAATGGCTGAGTGTTCGGAAGCGCTTCACCAGCACCATTTCGCCGTCAGGGCTTCCAAAAAAGCTTGGCCCTGTTCGCTGGGCGAGTTGAAGGCACAGGCGCTGATGTTCAGCTACACGTTGGCGTGCGCGGGAGCGCGCTGTGAGTTGCGCATGCCCGGATTCTGCGGCCATGGAGTCTAGGGCTTCGCGGATTTGCTTCTGCGTCACCTGGTTGTTCAGGATTGCGGTGATGCGAGCTTGAGCGTCCGGTGCGTTCAGCTTGTAAAGGCGCTCTAGTAACTCGACATGGGCGAACCCACACTTGACCTGTTCCACCAAGAGCGGGGTTTCAGATATGCGATCAAGAAATGCCCCCGCGTTGAGCATACGTTTGAGGACTTTTTCGTCGTAGTTTGCGGCTTCGGCTTCACGGCGAATGAGTTGATGGATGCTCTCGTCACCTTCGTGAGCGTCGATTTTCGGGCGTAGGGTTCGATAGAGGCCGAACCAGTGCGTTTGGGCCTTGCGCGGCATACCTGCTTTCCTTGTGAAATTCCTAGGCTACACTAGCATCATAGTAACGCTGTACCCAAAAAATTCTTGACGGGCTCCATGACCATCGCTATAGATATGACATCTACCTAATGGGTACGCTGTACATTATGAAGAGAGATTCCCAAAGCCACTCTGTGACCCGCGACGTTGCGCGTCGCAATAACCGTGGCCGCAAGGCGTATGTAATGAAGTCGCTGAAAAGCGGCCTGGAAATTCGCTTGGAATCGCGCGACGAGCTGGCGCTGGCGAAAGTCCTGGATCTGGATCCGAGAGGCAGCCGGTTGCGGGCTCAGGCAATGACCTTTGACCTGGTTCGGGGCGAGGTGCTGACCGCCCTACCCACCGCCAAGCACAGAGATAGTCAGTACTACACACCCGATCTTTCGGATGTGATTGATGGCATTGAGCATATTTTCGAGGTGAAGCCGAAGCGCTACTGCTCACAGCATAAAGGGCTATTTGATCGAGTGAGCGATTTTTGTTTACGCAACGGTATGAAGTTCAGAGTGTTGTGCAAAGAGGACTTCACCGAAGCGTTCTTGACCAATGTGAGTGTGCTTCATCAATTCGCTAGGCAATGCACTCAACAACTGCCAGCTTGGGCGCAGCAAGTCAGCCAGATTAAAAATAAGACGGGGCACGTCAGAGACGTATTCTGTGGATTGGAGCCGAAAAATCACTTTTTGCTGGCAGGTCTGCTGAGCGGCGTTTTGAGGATGGATCTAAATAAAGCGCTAATTCAATCTATGGATTTTGACGTGTACCCAGGGAATGGAGACTTGGCCCTGCTTGAGGTTCATATCAGTGAATAATCCAATCCGAGAAAACGGGGTTGTGAATATTTCCGGGCAACCCTTCATTATCAAGTCGCTGCAAGTTGATTTGAAAGATATTGTCCTGCGCGGCAAGGGTGGCATTGAGCGGGTTATGGACTTTCAGCAGTTCTATAATGAACTGGCAACTGGAGTCATCAAGATCCCAGGATATGCGACTGAGCGCCAAGGTAAGACTTGGGAGCCTTCAGAATATGCGGAAGCTATTTTCCGCAGAGACATCATCAAGTTAGTTGATAGCGAACAATATCGGCGAGCAGCGCAAAGCGAAAAAAATGAGCTACTGGTTAAAGTTGGACTTGAGCACGAAAAAAAGGTGCCGTGTCCAAAAACCATCAGGCAGTACCAGAAAAAATATGCAAAAGGAGCTTTTGAAGCCCTGATTCCGAACTACCGCGCGCGAGGCGGTAAAGGTTGGAGGGTAAAGGCGGCAGCTAAAGAGCTCGTCCGAGCAGCTATCCTGGAGACCTATGCCAAGGATGACAAGCTGAACCTGGCAGCAACAGCGCGGATTGTGAATGACCGCCTGAAAGGCTCAGATTGCCAGGTTCAGGGTAACCAGCCAATCAGCGTGAAACTGGTGTCCCGAGTGCTTCAAGAAATGCCTCGGGATATCGTCTTAAATGGGCGAATTGATCCTAGAACTTATCGTCTACTGTCGCGGCAAGCGGTAAATGAGTTTTACGTTGAGCATGCCCTTGAACTGGTGCAAATCGACGCCAAGACGATTGATATGTATGTTGTCGATGAGTTCGGTCGGCGATTTTCAAAAATCACCTTGTACTCAATGGTGTGTAGCCGGACAGGCTTTCCCGTGGGCATTTATGTGACAGCCGGGACACCTAGTGAATACTCATTGCTCAAGCTTTTTGAGTTTTTCTTTTCCCCGAAAGACGAGAAATTCAAAGAGCGCTTTGAATTGATTTCAGATTGGCCTGCACCCTGCGGCTTGAATAAAGTTTTATTGGATAACGCGTCTGAAAATGCGGCGGGTGTGTCATTAGAGCTCGTTCGAGATCTTGGGATTGATATCCATTATGCCCGCGCTTATCGCGGTGACGATAAGCCTCATGTTGAATCACTATTTAATACCCTGGATAAAATGGTATTTCACCGGATGCCAGGTTCTAAGAAAAGTGCTGAGAAAGGAATCAAGAATCGACATGAACGAGCAGAGAACGAGGCTTGCTACACCGTCGAACAAGTGTACAAAGATGTTGTTAATTTCATTGGGGACTACTACGTCCATGAGCCTGTCGTGAAGCTCGGATTTCGCCATGGAAAGAATATGACCATTAAGCAGGCGTTGGATGAAGAGCTCAAGAGATTTATGCCGCCACCGCCACCATCCCTTGAACAAGTTCAGCGTCTGATTTTGCATAAAAATAAGGAGACTCGAATTGTTCAGCATTACGGGATTGATTTCGAGGGCTTTCAGTACAACAGCTATGCCTTTCGGGACGTGACGCGGGATTATCTTCAGAAGCCAGTGACGATTCTGTTTAACCCTGCCGAATGCGCGGCGATTTATGCCGTTGATCCGCGTAGCGGCGAGTTGATCAAGCTCGATTGCAAGATGCGCGACGTTCCAAATGCCTCGTTCGAGGTCATCAAAGAGGTTCGTAAGCAGTATGAGCGTGACCCGCAGACCATGACTGGTCATGACTACCATCGTGTGTATGCGCGCTTGCTGAACAAGTGGACGACGGACAGCACCCGGCGTCGCTCAAAGATTTCCGACCATAACCGTGCAGGTCAGAAAAAAGCCCGTGAGGGCTATCACCGTGACGTACAAGCGCAGCTTGACCAGTATGCGGCTGCTCCTGTCGCACGTGCTGTCATGCCGGTCGAGCCGGATAATGACTTTGTGCCGGCACCTGCCGAGGTCATCCAGCCATGAGCTGTATTTACGATCAGCTTGTTCAGCATGAGCGGTTCTCATCCGCCCTTGCTGTGATTTTGGCTGCGGTAGAGCGTGCGCGTGATGAGGATTATCAAATTCAGCCGGTCGTCGGGCCCACACGCGTGGGGAAGACGAGGGTGTTGGCTCGTGCAATCCAAGAGGTTGTGCGCACCTCCGCTTTCGGATCGCAGAGCGTTATCTCGGTGGTCAGTCCCAAGCATCTGACGGCACGAGCCCTGCCAGATGCTTGCCTGAGCAGTATTGGTATGAGCACCGCGGGCTTTAAGAACCATGTGGCAGCGACTGAGGCTTTTATCAAAGCAGCCAATAAGCGGAACACAGAGCTCATCATCTTTGATGAGTGCCAACACATGCTAGAGCGTGGCAGTAGCACCACAGTGCGGGCGGCAGCTGACTTTTTTAAGCTTTTCGATGGAACACTGAAGGCCAGTATCGTCCTGGCCGGTCTGCCATCGCTTAATCAACTGTTCCAGGACAATGAGCAATTGGCGGATCGCGTCAGGCGACCATTCCAATTTTATCCGTATGGCTGGCAGGGCCCGGACTACACGCATTTTCGGGCGGCGTTGGCGACAGCGCTGCAATACCTGGCGAGCAACGGTTGGCGCACGTTCCATCTCAAGGATGCCGAGTTTGCCAAGCGCATGTACATCGCGTGTGCGGGGCGTTTTGGCCTGATCGTCAAGCTCGTTCGCGAAGTGGAGGCCTGTTTGCAGGTCGGCGACGCGCTGTACCCCGAGTTTGCCAACGCCTATGAGGCGGCAGTCATCGGACGCCTGATCGACTTCAATCCGTTTGACATGCGGATCACGGTACAGATCGAGCACATGGCCTTGGTGTACACCAAGGTCATGGCCGAAGCTGGCGTGAAGGTGTGAGGACTCAGCATGTTGGCATTCCCCTTGACTCCCCTCGCTGATGAAAGCGTAAACGGCTACCTCCTGCGGTTGGCTGAGGAGAACTTCATGGACTCCTCTACCGGCCTGCTCCGCGAGGCAGGGGTTCGACTCAAAGCCCGTTACAGTGAGACTGAGCTCAATGCCATCAGCGAGACGCTGGGCCTGGAGGACTCTGCGATCCAACTGATCGGCCATTTCCCACGGGTATCGGGTTCACTCAGCCAAGGGCGCTTTCTCCGCACCGCAGCGGTTCCGGTCTGTGTGGATTGTTTGCGTGCATCCGCTTACATCCGCCAAGCCTGGCATCACCAGTTGTTCATGGCATGCCCTGAACACCAAATCTCACTGTTGCAGGCCTGCCCCGAGTGTTCGGCACCGCTAGACCTCAAGCGCCACTCGATTACAACCTGCCGGTGTGGGCACGACCTGACCACTGCGCATGTCGCGCCAGCAGATCCCGCGAGCCTCTGGGTGGCCAGCCTCTTGTGGCCTGCCAGTGGCATTTCGCTGCCGGGACTGGAGGCGCTGCCCCAAGACGTTGATGCCTTTTTATTGTTTCTGGCGAATCTGACGTTGGCGGAACCGCATCGGAAAAATGCGCCCATCGATACGGACAAAGCCTTGGCGGTGTGCCAAGCCAGTCATCAAATCGGCAGCAATTTACTGCCTCGCTTCAGGGACTTCGTCGAAGCCAAGATTGAAGCGGCCAATCAAATGGCGTCCAGCCGATTCATGCTCAACCTGGGCTCCTGGTACCGCGAGCTGAACACAGAATTTGCGGGTGAGGTGTATGCCCCCCTCCGCGAGATTGCCCACCGGCTGATTCTTGAGCGGGCCAATGCTCCGATCAATCGCAAGATGAAACAGCTCGGCGCCGAGCTGCTTGGGTTGAAAGCGACTCTCACGGCTGCCGAGGCCGCGCGTACCTTGAAGAGCTCCGCAGATCGCATTGTGGCTCTGGTGAAGTCGGGGGCGTTGGGTGGAACCATCTTGCAGGGCGCGACCAGTGAATTTTGCTTGGTTAAGCGCACAGAGGTTGAGGCACACCAGCAAGCGGCTGCGGATTTCCTCTACGGCAAGGATTTGCTCAAACTTCTCGGCATCAGTCGACGTACCCGAGACCGCTTTGCGGAAACTGGGCTCTTGAGCCCGGTGTCGGAGATGCAGCGCCCGCTGTTTGCACGGGGGGACTATCGCAAAAGTGAAGCGCTGGCACTGCTTGAGCGGCTGACCGAGAGCAGCGGCGAGATCGATGAGCCCAAGCGCAGCCTGTCATTTGCGGATATCAGTGGTAAGCGCTTTTCCAACGCGCAAGCCAATGACCTGCTTAAGCGAGTATTCGCGGGTGATCTTCAACCGCTAGGCCGTGTGCGTGGCATCCAGGGGTTCGCAGCGTTTCGCTTTGACGAAGAAACGCTGGCGGACGTGTCGGCTCAGCATTCCACTGGCATTGAGTTCACCATCACTGACCTGACCAAAATTACGAAGTGGAAGCACCAGACCATCAAAGGTTGGATTGATGCCGGCTACCTGCGGGCACGTGCTGAACCTGGCAAGAAATATCGGACATTCATCAGTTTGGCCGACCTGATTGCATTCCTTTCCACCTATGCGGTGTTAGCAGATGCGGCAGCTCGACTCGGCAGCCAGTCAGTTTGGCTTACAGAGCCAATGAGGAAGCTAGGCGCACTGGTGACGAGCCCCCGGAAAGAGCTTGAGAGCGGGCCTTTGCTCTCGGTCGATGCATTAGTGAACATCGCTTCTGATCGAGCTCCGACCTGGTCACGGCCATCCAAACCTCGCGCCCGCACGAGCCAAAACCATGAACTAAAGGCGGTAGTGGATCAGTTTTGCCAAGCGTCGGAGGTGCACTGTGCCTGACCGAATCAGCTCCCGTCTGCCGGCGCGGACGCAACGCCTTTTACTCGAAGCGTTGCTGGAGCATTACCCCGACGAGATCATCACCGGCTACCTGGTGAATGCCACTGTCAGCTGCAACTGTGTGCAGGGGCATGCCTACAGAGTACGCCGCTATCCGGAGCATGCCGTGCTCACCTCGGGTGAGATCTCGCAGGTGGTGCGCTATGGGGCGCGCTGGTTGATCCACACAGAAGATTTCGACTGTTTCGTGATTGTGAATTTTGCGCCGGGTGGACTTCAGTCACTGCGCCATCTGATTGATCTCTATGAGACGGCGCGGATGGCGCAGTCGCGCTGGTGCCTTCAGTAGCAGGGGTAGATATGGACGAGCTGAGTGCGGTGACCGACCTGTTGTATGGCCCTGGCACGCCCATGTCGGGCTTATCCCTGACTGACGATGAAGCCATGGCCATGGTGCGTCAGCGCTTTCCCTTTACCGAGTTCTGTCTTGTACGCGATTGGCTGTGGCTGGATTTAGTGGTCACGCCAGCCGAGCGCGAGCAGCTGAGCAGAACGGGGCGTCAGCCGGTGCTGGTGTATGCGCATGGCGTCGTTTACGACAGTGCCAGGCGCTGGGACGTGGGGGACTTTGTGCGGACATCGCCGTTACACGTTTTGCATGGTGAGGGTCTGTTCCAGACCTGGAGCACGCTCTACGTGTTGCTCGGTGAGGGGCAGCGCAAACGTGTGGCCCTGGAGATGGTCGGGCGGATTTCCTGAGGGATTCGAACCGCGCTTCGCATAAGACCGAATCCGTTAAAGGGCGGTACGACCCAGGGCTGCCGAATACGTTCAGGACATGAGGAGTGATCATGATGAGCGAGCAAGGCCAGAGCGATTCCGACATCCACTGCACCGTGTGTGCAAGCAACACCCGTATGGTCGGGTACGGCTGCCAGTTCGGAAGCTTGTCCGCTAGATGGGGCTATGGTGCTGCTCACGATGGTGAACATTACAGGCTTGAGCTGTGTGAGTCCTGTTTCTTCCAAACGCTGGCTTATCTGCGCGAACAGCGCCGCATTCACACGATTTTTGATGATGACCAACCAAAAGATGACCTGATGTTTGGCCGGGTCGCACACGATGACTTTTTCGGTGAGTCATAACTTACTTTCACGCCATGGTCATGATGATGCGTATTCACCTGCTGTCCGATTTGCACAACGAATTCAGAGTTTTTGACCCACAGGTGCTTGATGCTGACGTGGTGATTCTGGCTGGCGATATCGATGTCAAAGCGCGGGGTGTGGCCTGGGCCAAGCGCGCATTTTCTGGCCCGGTGCTGTATGTCCCCGGCAACCACGAATTTTATGGCGGCCATCTCACTCACACCTTGGCGAAGATGCGCGCGGCTCAGGATGATCGGACTCGGGTACTGGATCGCGACGCGGTCATCATCGCGGGGGTGAGGTTTCTCGGCGCCACGATGTGGACGGACTTTGCCGCGACCGGCAATCCACCCATTGCCTCCCTCAGTGCGCAAAATGCCATGAACGATTTCCGGCAGATTCGCACGGACAACTATCGGCGCATCCGGCCCGCTGACTTGGTAGAGCAGTCTGTGAAAACCCGCGATTGGCTGCGCACCAAAATGGCTGAACCTTTTGATGGACGCACCGTGGTGATCACCCATCACGCTCCTACCCTGCGCTCGCTCCAGGACAACCCCCATGCTGGGGGCCACATGGATGCTGCGTATGCCAATCGTTGGGAAGACCTGATGGGAAGCGATCAGGTGGCATTGTGGGTTCACGGTCATTCGCACACGGCAGTCGACTATGAAGTGGCGGGCACTCGCGTGGTGTGTAACCCCAGGGGATACCCCGGCGAAGACACGGGCTTCAACGCCAACCTGGTGTTAACGCTGTAGTCATGGGAGCGATCACCGTGAGCACATACTCTGGGTCTCTGGCAGAAGCGTTCAACTACCCATTCGGTGAGCCTGTAACGGCATACCTTACCGACGCGGTGATTGTGTCTTGCTGTGGTTTCGGCGTGATGCATCGGCATGTTAAAGCCGAGCTGTCTGGTCGGTTTCAAGATGGCCACCGGCTGAGAACGTCGGACATTCTTAAAGCGGAGCAGCTGGGGCCGTACTGGATTCTTCGAACGCTCAGCGGGAGCTTTTATGTGATTGTCAGCTTTCATCCGCACGGGGGGTGGCAGTCACTTGAGGCGTTTCTCAAGCTTCGTGAACAGGGCGTTCACCCGGCGCCACAACGTCTACAGTGAGGATCTGATGTTGAATCAGCCCATCCGCGATGAAGTCATGCGTCGAGCCCAGCGTTTGGGAGAAAAATGCCATCCTGCGGTGGCAGAAAGGCACGCTGATGAGTTGGCTCGCTATGCGCGATTAACATCCGCATGCGACGCATTAGAGACGTTCGACGGCATTCGTCCTCCAGCGGACGAAGACGTCTTCTACCTACTCGCTCAACGGCGTAGTCAGATTGCCGACGTGATTGCTCAGGCCAATCTTGAAGCTTTTGAGCAAGAGGCCGAGGAAGGGATCTATGTCGCTATACCGTACTTCGCTCGGTGTTCTGACAAGCAACCTGTTTGGCTGATGAATCGAACAGCGCAGCGAATTACCTACGTCCGGCAATCCCTTTACGCCTTTGCGAGTACAGACGATGGCGTTGATGAATACCGAGCAGCAGGGAGTGCGTTTGTCGATGGTGTTGCTGCGGACGCAGTCATTGGGCCCGGTCAAAAGCTCCAGATCGACACGTACTCGATGACCTGGGACGGGGACTTTGTCAGCAATCGGCGGGTTATGTTGCTGATTGAGGGTGAGCGCGGAGAGTGGTTCGCTAGCATCTCAAAGCTAGCAGGCTATTTGTGGGATGAGCAGTTGCATGGGCTGCATTTGCTGAAAATGGTCAAGAGCCTTTAAGCAGCCATGCATATGCGCGCGACCCGTACTGTATGACGGCACCGGATACGTCAGGGGCTTTCACCCGCTGTAGTGCCGTTTCTATTCTGGGATGGAGGCGTCTGCAATGCGAGAAGAGTACGACCGCGCCCAGCTGTTAGATGAGGTCTGGGCCGAACCGGTGACGCTGGTTGCCCCACGCTATGGATTATCTGATGTCGGACTTAAAAAGCTCTGTCGGCGTTTGCAGGTGCCAACCCCGGCGCGTGGACACTGGGCCAAGGTAAAGTCTGGGCGAGGAATTCCCCCTAAGCCACGGCTTAAAGCCTACAACGGCGATCCTCGGTATTTGCTGAAGCCATTGAAAGTCCATCGCCCTCGTTCGGAGGCGACGGAACTGATTGATGAACGATTGGCCATCGTAATTGCCTACGAGCAGGATCCGGCACATCTCATCAAAGTGCCGACACGCGGTACGCGTTGGCATCCGCTTGTCGCTGCCACACGTGATGGCTTTCAGGCCAGATATAAAGACAGCCGAGGTCTGCCGTTGCCTGGTGGCAAGGGGCTCAATATTGCCGTCTCACCCGAGCAACGTCCGCGTGCACTGCGCATCGCTAATGCGCTGGTACGGGCCTTGGAGAAGCGCGGGTATTCCTTGGTGCCAGGAGAGCATCACCTGGACGTGCAGATGTTTGGTGTATGCCTGTCATTGAGCATTTTTGAAGCGACGAAGCGCTCGGACTATATGCCAAGCGACGCAGAGCGTGCGGCCAAAGCGCGGGGCGAGTGGGCTTACTGGCCGCGCTATCGCTATACCCCGTCTGGGCGATTGGAGATCCGCAGCGGTGGAGGTTACGGCGGCTCGGTCAAAGATGGCACGCACCAAGTGGTGGAAGAACAGCTGAACAAGCTCATCATCTGGATGGCCAAGCGGGCCCTGAGTATCTTGCAGTTCCGCGAAGAGTGCGCCCGCGCGGAGGAGCTAAAGCAGATTCAGCGACGAGAAGCCTTGGCACAAAAGGCTATACAGGATGCAGAGAAAGAAAAGCTGGAGGCCCTGAAGTCAGCTGCGCTTCGCTGGCATCAGGCACAAACGATTCGAGCCTTTCTCATGGCTCTTGAGCAGGATGTGCAGTCGAGTGGGCATGGCCTGAGAGTCGATCAGCAGGAATATCTCACGTGGGCGCGGGCGAAAGCGGATTGGCTTGATCCCCTGCTCGATGTGTCGGATCCAATTTTGGATCGGGACATTCGTATTCCATATTGAGCTAGCTGGGGATGAGTTGAACGACTTCTGCCTTGGGTAGCCCTTTTTCTTCCAGCGAGCGCTGAGCTCCTTTCGCTCTGAACTTTTCAATCAAAGCGCGTGCTTTCTCTGCATGTTTTGCAAACGGTGCTTTACGTGCCCAGCTTTCAGGGCCGGAGCATTCATTCACGTTAACAACAGTCTGTTGGCCATAGCGTCGCTGTATGATCGGTTCTGCGAAGCTGGCGAGCTCTGCTGCTTGGGCGTGATCGAGCAGCATGATTTGAGTGCCGTTCTGAAAATTGCATGGCCGTAGGTTGGGGCTGAGGCATACCTCATAGTGCTCATGGGCGTAGAACAGGTCGAATCCAGGGCAGTGTTCTGCCTCCAGTGCCAAGGTGTAGTAGGTCACCCTTGCAGTAGGTATCGAGAGGCTTGGAATCCACATTTTGCGCATGAAATTTCCCTTAATGCGTAGCGGAAAGATGTCCAATATGGGGGCAGCCGCCAAGCTGCCCCATCTCCTATTAGAAGTTAAAGGACAACTGCCCCGGAGGGCTGCGGAAGTGATCAGTTACGTCTTCCCATCGACCGAAGCGGAAGCGGGGGTAGCGACGGACATAAACAGTTTTGGCACGTGAGGGTGCTGCCGGCGAGCGACGACGACGGGTGGATGCCATGGTGGCAGGTCTCCAATTTTCAGTTATGGCTGGAGAACTGCTCTGACCGACCAGCGGACACAAGTTACCTTGCGAGGTGCTGAGCCAGCTGCTAGATTTCGCGCGCTAACATGAAATCCGCAGAGCAGAGCAACGGGAGCCACTCGTTGCTTTTGTTTTTGCACAAAGGCCACTTGAAGCGCCAACTTCAGTGGCCTTTTTTATTTCAGGTAGCCCTCGTCTTTGAGTGAGCGGATGCGGATGTCTGCTGACTTTCTAGAAACACCATAAGCAGCCACGATCTGGGATGCGCTGAGGCCAGTCTTGCGCAGCTCATGGGCTGGAGTGAGCAGCTCTGCCGCGAACCGATCTGCCTGCCATTCCGAGTCCTCAAAAAAGCTGTGATTTCCCTGCGAAGATGGGTGGTGCCTAGCAAAGCCAAGGCGCTCCGATGTGTGCAGGAAAAGATGGCCTAGCTCATGAGCAAGAGTGAATCGGCACATACGGTCGCCACGCAAAGCCTTTGACCAAGTCGAGTGCTTCACACGTACTAAATGGCGATCTGGGTAACTCATTGCCAGGACATCATCCGGAAGCGCGCTGTCTTCGCAGATGTCGTAGTCCCAACCTTTCTCCTGGAGGCCAAACTCATAAAGGTCGACGATGTCGACGTGACCAGGTGGGATAGAGAATATTTTCCGAATCTCATCTGCTGCTTGGCGGATGAGTTGGCAGTTCAGAGGAGCTACCCGAACCCCCCTTGGCTTTGGTTTCACCATCAATGGATGTCCTCCAGCACTTTGTTCAAACGGTTAAGGATTTCCGCCCGCGCTTCTTCGGATGCACCAGGCAGCTTTCGTGCGAAGGCTCCTAGAACTCCCCTTTCGAGGTCTTCGAGACTTTCTACGTTTATCGACTTCTTGCTCTCATCAGCTGCGCGCTCCAGTTCGCGGGGATTGAAGGGAGTGTTTAGGCCGACGAAGTAATCGATGGTCTTTTCTAACAGCTCGTCGTTTAGGGGCTTTCTGCCGGTTTCAACAGCTGACAGGTAGGCTTCTGAGTAGCCTATTGCTTCCGCCATCACATTCAGCCGCACCCTGGCCTGAATGCGTAGTTCACGCACTTTTTGACCGAATGGTGTCAAGTTCATGGTTTCTCCTCCTTTGATTCCCGTCTCAGAGTCCTTGGTAGGGCCCTGAGACAGGGTTTTTCGATACTGGATAGAAAGTTACTCTCCTTGAGGAAGCAAATCAACCAAGAAGGAAGATTTAATTTCGTTTTTGGTTTCGTCCTCCTGCGCAGCAGAGCACAGGCCTGCGAGTGAACACGCAGCGCACGTTTCATGGTTCGCGTGAATGCCGGCAAAGAGTAGGAAGATGAATTGGTGTGCAGTCCTAGACGGACAGTGATGAGCAGGTGGGGCGGCTGATGAAAGCCTGAGCCGTTCAAGATTTTCTTATCAAAAGGGTTAAGAAATTCCCGAGTGATGTGGCCCTTCCTTGGACTACTGCCTGCTCCTATGTTCCGCCAGGTGCATGCCTGTGAGCGCGTCACCCTCCCGTGGCTAGAGGCAACGGGAGGGCCGAATTGTGGCGGATCAGTGCTGTCCCGCTTAGGAGGTTTCGGCAGGTGAGACCTGTAATTTCTTAGCTTCAATCCGGGTTGCGTGTGGTGTAAGGTAAGAGCATTGACAACTTGTCAATTGAGCGGAGATGCCGACAAGATACCCTGATATCGTGCCGCCTCCCGACAGGTTGTGGCTGGCTAGAAGCCCCGTCGTTACTGGCTTTGGAAAGTAACATTGTCCGACGGTAGGTTTTGACCCATTTACTTTGGCCGACAGGGTTCATTAAGTCTGTCCGAAGTCGCCTCCAGCCCAGTGTTTTCGCCCCTCTGAGGTCGACTATCTTTGTCTCCCTCCACCCTCTTTGTTCATCTGCCAACTGAACCACCGTTGGTAGGCATGAATTAAAAAGCCCCTGCCGATTCGCATCGGCAGGGGCTTTTTATTTGAACGGATGACCAGGCCTTACGCTTGTACAGGTCACGAAGCTACTTGGCTGACTACCCGCTTTGCCGAGCCCTGGTGGGCTAGCGCTGGCGTTCTTTCTTGTAGTGCTCACGCGACGCCGCACGCTGACCGCGTATTTCCACCATGGCTTTGAGCATGGCGCGGTAGCGCTTGCTGTTGAGCGTCAGCAGGCTACTCAGTGACAGCAGCAGACCGATGGAATACAGCAGATCGGGTGCTCGCCTGCCCCAGTGTCCGACTATCACCAGTATGCAGGCGACCATGGCTGCCACGATCAGCCATACCGCCCAGGGGCGGCCGCGAATCACCAGAAGATTGGCCGCGCACAGGTACAAGGATACCCCGCAGCTGCCAAGCATCATGTAGATGCCATAGTCATCCTGGCTGGGCGGATAGACCTCGAGCAGAAGGATCTGGCTGATAGCCAGAGAGAACAGTGCCAGGAAGAAAGCACAGATGAATATCGGGAAGTGTCGACGCAGTATCGTGAGGAAATCGAGTCCCTGATTCACTCTGCTAGCTCCTTGTTAAGACCGATAAAGGTTGATAGATAGCAGAGTGCTTCGCCATGAGAAATGGAGCCTTTGCTGATTCGAATACCGATGACATCGCGGCCGTGATCAACGAGCTCAATCAGATGTCGGCCGCTTTAGGAGCTCTACCAAGCGATACTTGGTCCTTTTCCAGGTTCCCGCTACCGTCGTTTTCTATTGTGCTGACGCCACGCCGCGCGCTGACCGCGTACTTCCACCATGGCCGTCAGCATGGTGCGGTAACGCTTGCTGTTGAGTGTCAGCAAGGTACCCAATGACAGCAGCAGACCGATGGAATACAGCAGGTCAGGTGCGCGTTTACCCCAGTGACCGACGACAACCAGCATGCAGGCCACCATGGCTGCGATGATCAGCCACACCGCCCATGGGCGACCGCGAATGACCAGAAAGTTGGCGGCGCATAGGTAAACCGACATGCCGAGGTTAGCCAGGACCATGTAGGCGCCGTAGTCTGCCCGAGCAGGTGGATACAGTTCGAGTAGCAGGTAAAGGCTTATAGCCAAGGCAAAAAGGGCAAGATAAAAGGCGCCGATGAATATCGGAAAATGCCGCCGCAATATCGACAGGAAGTCCAGGCCCGGTTTCACTCACTCAGCTCCTCGTAAAGTCCAATGGCGTAGGTCTGTACCATGTTGCTGCCGAGCAGGCCGGTACCGACGCTCAGTGCATCTCTGATGTTGATCGCCAGCGATGAAGAGATTTCACTGGTAGTGAAACGTTTGGGAAGCTCACCACTGCGTTGCAGGGCCTTACGCAATGCTGGTGTCAGCGCCGGATTGCGGTTTTCCAGGATTTCGCTGGTCAAGCGCCTACGCTCCTGACGGCTCAGCCCTCTGAGGCTCTGATGCCAGCTACGCCCGGTCATGGCTCTGCGCATGTTCATCACGCGCACGATGGTTGCCCCCGTTGCGCCAACGCCGGCCAGGGAAACGACATCCAAGGCCGTGGACATGTTCTGGTACCACTCTTCGCTGTCCAGTTCGTCGTTGCGTGACGGGTCGTTAACTTCGTTGATGACGCGCATGGCACCGATACCGCACTGCGCGGTTCCTGCCGCCGCTGCGCTTACGCCGATAGCCGTGATCACCAGACTCGCCCCACCCGTAAACGGCACGATGGCCGTGCCGCCGATGATCGCGATCCAGCCCAGCACCGCGCCGGCACAGGCCAGGCTGGTGTTGACGCTCTCTGCAACCAGCCGCGACTCGCGTGGATTGGATTGCACCTGTTGGACGAACTGCTGCGGCGAGACATTGCGCTGGGCTTCACGAATGATGATGCGCTTGGGCCTGATGCTGCAGATCGGGGTGAACTCGCGCAGGGTCACCACGTTGAAATTGGCATCGATGTACACCACCCCAGCTCCGGAGATGGCGGGGTCGGCATCGATGGCTGTGTAGAGTTTGCGCAGGTCGATCATGGCTTCGATGCGCTGTCGCGCCATGACCTGTGAAGGGGTGTTTCTCAACCCGATCAGGTAGTCGGACATTTGCCCTCCTTGGTAGAAACTCCGATAGCCGCTGCTCCGCCCGGAAAGGGCGGACCAGCGGCGCGTCTGCTCAGTCAATCATCCGCAAGGACTCAGACGTTCGGGCAGGGAATCGGTGCCCAGTCGCCCATATCCGGGTTGCTGCACATGCTGTTGACCTGGTTGCTACCGGCTACAGCCACCTGCTGGCTCTTGCTCTGCTTGGCTTCGGCCTGCTGCAGAACGCGCTCGGTATTGACTGCTTCGGTAGGCACCTTGGTCTGCTTGACCGGCTTGTTGGCAGGGGCCTTGGCGACCGTGGTCACTTCGGCGCGCTCGACGCCGACGTTCTTCAGGTCAGCCTCGTAAGCCTGGGTGTAGTTGCTCAGGTTCTCACCCGCCTTGCCGTTGACGGCGGTGATCAGGTCGTTGGACTCGTTCAGGCCGGCAATGATTTCGGCCAGACGCTTGCGCCCTTCTACATCGTTGATCGCGCCGGACTTACGCTGCTCCAGCAGGCTGGTGAACTCTTTCTGATAGCAGCTCTGCGAGGCTTCGGCGTAGGCGATGCTGCGGTCGAAGGTGCTGGCACTGGCATTGATGTCGGTGGAGTAGGAGCCGATGCGCTGGCGGTCGTCGCTGATCTGCTGTTGCTTGGAGGTGTAATAGGCCGCTGCGCCACCGATCAGGGCACCGCCGGCGGCGCCGATGGCAGCGTTGCGCGAGCGATCTTCCTTGTCGGCGGTCAACGCGCCAGTCAAGGCGCCGCCGACTGCACCCAGCACGGCGCCGGTAGCGATCGAGCGAGTCATGTTGGAGTCGGTATCGCGCAGGTGCTGAACGGGTTGGTAGCAGCTTGGGTAATAGGTGACCTCGGTGGTTTTACCGACACGGTTGACGGCGGAGGTGGAGCAGCCGCTGACCAGTACGGTCATCGAGGCAAAACCGATAGCGGCGAGTGTCATGACGCGGCTACGAGATTGCGAGGTGAGGTTCGTTGTGGATGGACGCATAGCTAGGCTCTCTCTGCTTGTGGTTGATTGATGTTTGGCGGCAATGGCTGGCGTACTCACGGTTGCGGTACCGCTTGCGTTTCCAGCAACTGTTTGAGGATCTCGGCCGGATTGGCACGCTGTTGGGCGCGGTACAGCGCGACGTGATTGACGAACAGGGTGGCGCGGTTGACCAGGCTGTTGCCGATCACAGGCTTGCGCGCGAGTTCTTCCTTGATGCGCTGGAACTGCACCTGGATCACCCTGTTGGTGTAACGGGTGCCGCTGGCCATGTTGTCGATGTAGATCGCCACGGCGCCGTTGAGCGCCTTGGTGCCGTTATCAATGGCGCCGCTCAATATCTGCGCCGAGGCGGCGTCATTGTTCTGCTGCGCCTGGCGTTGACTCTTGCGCAGGTTGGTCAGGCGGATGTTGTAGTTGTTGATGGTCTCCGCCACCAGGGCGGCAGACTGGATCAGGTTGCCAGCGGCCTCCTCGCGCTGGCGGGCGATCAGCGAGACGTTACGCTTGAGCTCTTCATTGACCAGCCCGAGCTCGGCCTGCAGGCGTGGGTCGGTAGCGCCGGCGATGATGCTGTCCAGGCGTTGCGTCGGGTCCTCCGCATCGCCGATATCATCGGTCAGCCCGGCCAGGCGTCCCTGTTTCTGCCATTGAGCGAACAGCTCGTCGTAGCGCGAGCGCGGGGCGGACAAGGCGCCGATGGCTACCCGAAACCCGGTGGTCTCGTTACGCTGCTCGCTGCCATCTGCACCGAACAGCGGGTACTCGCGGCGCATGCCGGTGAACAGCGTGCCCTCGCCTTCCAGGTAGTTGCCACCCTTGACCACGAAGCCGCCATAGGTGCCCTGGCGGCGCCCGGCACTGACCAGCTGGAAGGACTCCTGCACCATCTCGGCGGCGTTGCCGATCACGTCGAACAACCCCAGCGGGTTGGCCTGCCTGGTGCCGATCGGCATCAGTCGGGGCGCCTGTCCGGTCCCGCCGGCCACCTGGTTGAACACGGCCCAGTTAGCCAGCGGGCCATCATCGTCACTGCCCTCGACCGGACGCGGGAAAAGCCGCCCTTCCAGCTCCTGGCGGCTGACCTGCGAGCCGCCCCGGGCAGCGAACTCCCATTCCACTTCGGTGGGCAGACGGACGAACGCTGCGCCGCCCTCTTCTGCCTTGCTGCCTCTGCCGCTCACGGGTAGCAGATCACGGTGATTGGCCAGCAGCCAGGCGCTGTAGACCGCTGCAAAACGCTCTGCCTCGAAACGCGACAGCTTCACCTGCGGCAGTCGCCCGCTCATATCGGTGACCGGCGCGCAAGCGGGTGCAGGCTCGCCACTGGCCAGCGCCTGAGCCTGGGCCATGACCTGAGCATACTGACGAGCAGTGACCTCGTACTTGCCGATGAAATACATCATCGGTTTCAGCGGGCTGCCGGCGTCGATCCTGGGCAGGCGCTCGGCGATCTGCTTCTGCCACTGCGGCGCCAGGTCCTGCAGGCTGAACTGGCCGTTGATGAAGTCGCGGCGATAGCCGGAGATGAAGGATTGCTTGTAGCCAGCCTCACCTTCGCTGAACGGATAGCCCAGGCTGACTTCGCGGTCGTCCAGGCTGCCCTGGGTGAGTACATAGACATGGCGGAACAACATTTCACCGCCACAGGGCAGCGGCAGGCTGACGTCGCCGGGTAACGGTTTGGGGTTGTCCAGTCTGGCCAATTGCTCCGCATCGAGCTCGCGGGGAGCCTCAGCTTCGGACTGCGCAGATGTGGCGGGTGTGTTCGCCGCTGGTGGCTCATCGCCCGGCGAGCAGGCCGTCAGCGCGAGCGTGGCGAGTATCAGGGCGGAGGCAGCGAAACGACTGTCAGACATCACGAATTCCTTGAGAGGCGTCGATCCGGGCCACGCGCATGCCTCCCAGCGCAGCGGCAAGCGCGCTGGCCAGCAGAACGGCAGCGAGGGCCACCAGGTAATGCTCGGGCAGCAGACGACTGGCGTAATCGCCCGGCACCTGCACGAAAAGATGGTTGAGACCGCCCTCCGCCAATCGGTACAGCAGGGCCGACAGGACGCTGGCGAACAGGCCGCTGTACAGCGCCTGGAGAACCACGAACAGCAGCAGCGCGCCGCTGCCGAAGCCCAGCAGGCGCAACACGGCCAGTTCACGTTGCTTGCGCTCGACGGCGGCCAGGGCGCCGGCACTGATGGCTGCCACCGCGCCGCCCAGCGCCAGGGTGGTGATCAGCCAGAACAGCAAGTCGAGGTTGCGGCTCAGTGCCTGCACCTGGGCGATCTGCGCTGCCTGGGTGACGACCTGCACCTGCTGTGCGGCCAGGTACTGGCGCAGCGCTTCGACGTCATCCAGCGCGTGCGCGTACAGACGAAAACCGGGATAGATGCGCGGCGCCTGTGTCGCCGGCGCGCCCGGCCAGCCCAGCGCAGCCACTGACAGACCGTCGCGGTAATCCTCGACGGCTTCCAGCAGCGCCGCCTGCGCGAACAGCGCGTCGCGCTCGAAGGCCGTCAGCGGCAACACAGCCAGGACCTGCAGGGTGGTCTGTTGCCACTGCAGGTCGCCGCCACGCTGGCGGCCGAAGCGTGCCTGCAGCTGGCTGCCTGGCGTGACGCCGAGCTTCTCGGCAGCGCTATGACTGAGCACCACCTGTTGCAGCGTCTGCGGCACCGGCAGGTCCTGCAACAACGGATCGCCTGCTGCCGTCGGCAGCATTTCCACGTTTACCCTCGCTTCTCCTGGCGCGACCTGCAATTCGCTGGTGGCGGCGATCTGCCGGGTGCGTGGGATGGCGAAGGCGACGTCCGCGCGTTGCCCCAGTGCTGCGATGAAGTCTGCCTGCAGGCGCGTGCCGCCCAGCGGAATGATTTCGCGCACGGCAGGGTCGCGTTGCAGGCGCTCGGTAAGGCTGCCGACCAGGCCGTGCTTGAGGCCGAACAGCACCAGCAGTGGCGCGATCACCGCCACCAGGGCCAGCACGCTGCACGCCGACAGGCGCGCCTCGCGACGATAGTCCTGCCATGCCAGCCCGGCGATCAGCAGCGGGCGCATCAGGCGGCCTGCTCCAGATGGGCGCTGACACCGCCGTCGGCGTCGCGCCGGCAGTTCATGCGCAGGACGGTCAGGCCGGCGCGCTGCGCCAGCGCCTCATCGTGAGTCGCCACCACGCAGGTAGCGCCGGTTTTCGTGGCCTGAGCGAGCAGCAACTGCATGACCCGTTCGGCATTGAGTGGGTCCAGCGCCGCAGTGGGTTCGTCGGCCAGCAGCAATTGCGGCCCGTGAGCCAACGCCCGTGCACAGCTGACCCGTTGGCGCTGGCCGATCGACAACTGCGCGGGATATTTATCCAGCTGCTCCTGCACATCCAGCGCCTGTGCCAGACGCAGGACTTGCCCGCTGTCTGCCATGCCGAGCAATTGCCGGGGCAGAGCGATATTGCGGCGCACATCGAGAAAGCCGAGCAGCCCGCCAGCCTGCAGCACGTAACCCAGATAGTGGCTGCGCAGCTGTGCCAGCTGGCTGTGCCGGCCCTGTCGCCACAATCCGGCGATATCGCTGACCGAGCCGGGCAACTCGAGGTTGAAGGTTTCGGCAGCATCCGGTGCCAGCACCAGGGCCAGCAGATCGAGCAAGGTGCTCTTGCCGCAGCCGCTGGGGCCAACCAGGGCCACCTGCGCGCCGGCCTCCAACTGCAACTGCTCGATGGCCAGGCTGTAGCGCTGTGCGCCCTGGCCACGTTGCTTGAGGACCTGCTGCAGGCGAATCATCATGGCAGCGTCGACAGCGGGACACGGTACAGGGCGTCGCCGGGTTCGGCGTTGCCGAAGCGCACCCAGTTGGCCATGTCGTTGTGGAAGGTTTCATAGAGGTGAATCTTCGACTCCAGCTCGTCGATGAAGTCCTCCTGCTCGGCCACCGACAGCGACAACCAGAGGTCCTGGCTCATGCTCAGTGCCTTGCTGCGATACGGCAGGCCGTCGAGGTACTCGCCGAGCACACCGCTCTGCGCCAGATTGGCGCCCTGGCGCAGCGCCGAGGGGTCGCGACTCATGTAGGCGCTGGCGCTGGCGATCTCGCTGAAGAAGTCGGCCGGCGAGGTCTTGGTCTTGCGCGCGGCGTCGACGATCAGCTTGAGCGACTGCTGCAGGTCGTTGAGCTGCAGCTTGGTCAGCATCACGCACACCTGCAGTGTCGGCAGGCTCGGGTTGCTCAGGTCGCGGTCGGCGGTCCAGGCGCTGACCAGCTGCGGCGCCTGGCTGGCGCTGCGGCGACCGAGAAAATCCATGTGCATGGCGTAGCCGATGGCCTGCGATTTGGCTGCCAGATTGGCACCTGCGGCCAGTTGCGGGGTGACGGGCGCCTGCTGCGCGCGAACCTGCTGCGCCAGTTCGGCGAAGGTCGAGCCGATCTCGCGCACGCGCTCGCCGAAGGCCTGGACATCACCGCCCGGCACCGAGACGTAGAGGTCGCCGATCTGCGGGTTGCTGTCGGCCGTCAGCACCCGATACTGCAGCTCGGCCGAGGCGTGGTTGGCCTTGCCGGCTGGGGTGCGCAGGTGCAGGGCAAAGATCTTGATCTGCTTGCTCAGCGCCGCCTGGCGCACCTCGGCCTCGTTCATCGAGGTGCTGCTGTAAGGGTCGTTCTTGCGCAGCGCGCCGGCATCGCTGACCAGCAGGATCAGGCGGCCGCCATAGCTCGACCAGTCCATGCCTTCTACGGCCTGCATGACACCGGCGAAGGCATCTTCGTTGAAGGAGTGGCTGGATACGGTGGTCGCCTGAACCTGTTCGGCAGCGCGCAGGAAACGCTGCGGATCACTGCCCTCCTGCAGGCTGACCAGGGTCTTGCTCAGATACTGCAGGCCCGGTGTGCGCGACGTGCTGTTGCGATAACCGACCAGGCCGAAGCTGACGTTGTCCAGCTCACCGCGCGCCTGCAGCTGACTCTGCAGCTCGCTGACCACCTGGCGCACGCGGTCGATGTAAGGCTGCATCGACACCGAGGTGTCGACCACCAGCACGATGCCGGTACGGAAACCCGAGTCGTTGGCAGCGATCGGCTTGTCGGCAGGGCTCTGGGCGGCGCTGCCGGGGTCGATCGAGGCGATGTTGAGCAACTGCACCGGTTGACCGTCGGCATCGAAGGTTTCGCGGAAGTCGAAGATCGGCATCAGGTAGAACTGCTCCTGCGGAACCGCACTGCTCGTCGGCTCCAGTGCCACCACCTGTGGCACCTGTTCGGGGTCGTTCTGTGCCTGCATCAGTAGCTCGCGCGCCTGGCTGGTGCGGTCGATCAGGCGCTCGACGTCGGAGGCCTGTTGCATGAACAGCACCGGCGCCCGCCCGGAACGCTCGGTGAACTTCAGCACCAGGCTCTGTTTCCAGTCGGTAGCCTGTTCGGCGGCGATCCAGCCTTGCACGCGGCCATCGCTGGCTGCGCCGACCTGCATCCAGGACTGGCCGTCCTGGTTGCGCCGGGCATATACATAGAGCACCGAGAAGGCCGGTAATGCTTCGCCGGTGGCGGCGCCCGGAGCACTCAACAGCTGCGCCCCGGGCTTGGCCAGGATGCGTTGGTAGAGCGTTGTCTTGCCCGGCATCAGCAGCGGCCGCTCGCCGGCCTCACCCGTATCGTCAGCCAGTGGCGCGACAGCTGCGACCTGCCCGTTGTCTTGCGGCGAGCTATCCGAAGCCACCACGGCGGATGGCTGGCCGAGCCACCAGTAGGCGCCGCCACCGAGGCCCAGCGCAGCAGCCACGGCAACCGCCAGCAGCGCCATGCGTGGCCCCTTGCTGGCAGTGGACGGTCGTGCCGCTGCGCTGCTGGCAGCGGCAGTCGGTGCGGGTGCCACGGTTGGCGCCGGGGCCGGCGTACTGCGTGGAATCTCGATGGATACCGGTTGCAGCTCCCCCAGCTCACTGGTCGAAGGCGCGCCCAGTGTGGCTTGCTGGGTGAACGCCGGACGGATCAGGGTGGCATCCGAGTCGGGTGCTGGCTGGGCATCGAGCGCGGCCAGCAGTTCCCCGGCATCGCTGAAACGCTCATCCGGGTTCTTCGCCAGCAGGCGCTGCAGCAGGGTCTGATAACGGCTGTGCTGCAGCGGCAGCTCCGGTAACGGCTGAGTCAGATGCGCCAGTGCCGTGGACAGTGCGTCGGTGCCCATGTACGGCAGCTCACCGACCAGTATTTCGTAGAGCACGACGCCGAGGGCATAGAGGTCGGCACGGCCGTCGATATCCAGTCCGCGCGCCTGCTCGGGGCTCATGTAGTTGGGTGTGCCGACGGCAAAACCAACCTGGGTGAACTGGGTACGGTCGTCGAGTGACTTGGCGATGCCGAAGTCCGACAGCACCGCCGTGCCGTCGGCGCGAAAGAGGATGTTGGCCGGTTTCACGTCGCGGTGGATCAGCCCCTGGCTGTGGGCATAACCCAGCGCCGAGGCGATCTGGCGGATGTACTGCAAGCCCTGCTCGGGGCTCAGGCCAGCGGCGATACGCTCACTCAGGGTACCGTTGGGCAGGTACTCCATGGCCATGTAGTAGTGCTCGCCGGCATTGCCGATGTCGTGCACGGTGACGATATGCGGATGCGCCAGGCGCGCCAGGGTCTTGCCCTCACGCAGGAAGCGCTCGCAGAACGAGGCGTCGGCCGCCAGCGCCGGGGCCATGATCTTCAAGGCCACCTTGCGCTCGAGGGAGCGTTGCAGCGCCAGGTAGACGGTGGCCATGGCGCCTTCGCCAATCATTCTGTCGATGTCGAAACCGGGAATGTTCAGGTCCATGAGACGGGCTCGCTCGCCTTGATGACGATGGCGGTGATGTTGTCGGGTGCGCCGCGTGTCAGGCCCAGATGGACCAGGCTGCGCACCACCTGATAGGGGTCGCTGTGCGTCAGCACATCGCGGATCTCGTGGTCTTCGGCCGTGCGGGTAAGGCCGTCGCTGCACAGCAGCCAGGTGTCGCCGGGCTGGATGTCGAAGACGCTGCAGGCGAGCTCCAGTTGGTCCTGCACGCCCACCGCGCGGGTGACGACGTTGGCGCGCGGGTGCAGGCGCGCCTCGGCTTCGCTGAGCAGGCCGCTGTCCTGCAGGTCCTGCACATAGCTGTGGTCACGGGAAACTGCTTGCAGCTCGCCTGCCCGCAGCCGGTACAGGCGACTGTCGCCGGCCCACAGGCACAAGCCCTGGTCGCCGCGGGCAACCATCAGCACCACGGTGCTACCCATCATGGTCACGCCACGCAGGTGGGTTTGCTCGCGCACGGCAGCGTTGACCTGGCTCAGGCTGAGCCGCAGCACATGCTCGTAGTCACTCAGGGTGTCGCTCGCCTTGATGTGGCGCAGGCTGTCGACGATCAGGCTGCTGACGTAATCGCCGGCCGCGTGCCCGCCCATGCCGTCGGCCACCACCCAGAGGCCCGCCTCGGGACGTTCCAGGTAGGCGTCTTCGTTGATCTGACGAACCAGGCCGACATGGCTGTAGGCCGCTGACTGGTAATGCAGTGCAGTCATTGCGCTACGACCTCCGGGCCCAGCAGATAAGCCGCGAAGGACTCGGTCGGTGGCAGCCCCTGGCAACGGCGCAATCCGGCCGCGATGCGCTGCGAGCCGCGCCCCCACCACAGGCTGGCACCGCTGCAGGCCTCGGCCGCGAGTGCGGCCAGGCGCCCCGGCGCATCGATCACCGGCCAATGCTGCAGACCATGCGCCTGGTCGTAGGCGGGCAGCGCTGTAGCCGGCAGGGGCTCCAGGCTCTGCACCGCTGTCTCGAAGTCTTCGAAGCGGGCGCCCTCTTCCAGGGTGCTCAGCAGCAGATCCTCGATTCGCTCGAACCACGCTTCGTTCGCCAGCATGGCCTGCAGCGGTTGCCCACCAGGAATACGGCAGGCGACCGTCAGCGGAAAGTAGCGGCCGACGCGGTCGATGCTCGGCATCAGCACCCCGGCCATGGCCTCGCCACCGCAGACGCCTGGGGCGAGTGCGAAGCGCCACAGCGGGCTGGTCAGGTAGGCGTCCAGCCAGCTTTCGCCGAGCTGGCCCTGACTGCTCTGCAGGCCAGCCGATAGCCAGGCGTCCCAGCCGCGCTGGAAGTCCTTCGTCAGGTTGCGTTCGATGAAGTCGCCGCGGCTGGCGACCTTGCCGTAGAAACCCATCATCGTCATAGCCGCTCCGGCAGGGTGAAGCCGGCCACTGCGCGACTCTTGAAAGGATTGAAAGCACTGCTGGCGCGCAGTTCGTAGGCAACGCTGGAGCGGTCCAGGCGTACGCGCAGGTTGAAGCGATCCGGCGAGGCGCCACCAATCAACTCGGACTGATCGAGCAGGCGGAACCAGGCCCACGGCCCTTCCAGGGTCAGCGCCGAGCGCCCGCCTTCGACCGGTGGCGACACCGTGAGGCGCACCACGCCGATGCTGCCGGGGTTCGGCCATTGCACTGCGACCGGCCGGCTCGGGCCGTGGTCGAAGCCGATCAGCTGGCCGTCGAGATCGAGCTGCGACTGGCTGATGGTGGCATCCATGCTCACCGGCTTGAGGTCGAAGCGCACGCTCGGTTGCAGGCCGCCACTGCGGAAATACTCGTCGCGAATCAGCGCCGCCCGCTGGAAGGTCTGCAGCACGCCGGCGGAGATGCCCAACTTCTGCGCCGCGCCCGGCTGCCAGCGCCAGTTGCGTGCCGAGGTGTCGACGTAAGGCTGCAGGTACTTGCGGAAGTAGCTGTCCATGACCCCGCCGACGCCGAAGAACTGGCCGAAATCATCCAGCGTGGCGTCGCGCTGGCTGCCCGGCACCATTGGGTAACGGCCGCTCAGCGACTGCCGCCAGACGTTGACCACATCACTTTGCCAGGCGGCGTTGAGCTGGTTGCGCACCCCGCCCATCATGCTGTTGGTGCTGGCGGCGACGACCGACCGGACCAGCCCCTGGACCAATGCGGGCTGGCGTGCGGCGCTCAGGTTGGCCCGCGCTGCTGCGGCGCTGGCCTGATTCTTCGCTTCGCCGAGCAATGCCTCGCCGCTGGCGCCAACCATGCTGCTGAGTTGCACGTAGAGCGCATTGAGGTCTGCCAGCAGGCCATCGATGGCCATCGGCGCCGTTGGGTCCTGGCTGACCAGGCTGTTGAGTTCGGCGAAATGCGCGCTGACCGGATCGATCTGCGTAACCGCCGCCACGGCGTTGCCGGCCGGCGTCTGGCCGAGCAGCGAGCCGAGTTTCTGCTTGAGTTGCTCGACACCCTCGTCGGTCGCCTTGGCCACGCCTTCGGACTCGGGCGCCTGCTGCAGGTCGGTTTCCCCTGCCACCGCGATCAGTAGCTGCTTGAGCGGCGAGGACGGCCCGGACAGGATTCGCAGCACGTCGGCGGCCTGGGCCACGCTGGTGATCGGCACGAAGTCGAGGTCGGCCAGCAGCGCATCCCACTGTTGCACGTAATCGCGCAGGTACAGCTGGCGTACATCGGCGGCCAGGTTTACGGCATCCTGTGTGCTGTCGAGCTGACGGCCCAGGACCCATTGTTCCTCGGCCACGACACTGGCCTGACTGACGCTGGCGCGCAGGAAGGCTTCGCGGTAGCCACGGCGGGTGTAGAAGCCGCTCAGCGGGTCGCTCAGCGCCTTGCCGCTCTTGCGTGTGAAGACCAGTGCGGCGTCGCGCCCGGCGGCCTCGCTGAGGCGGAAGTCGCTGACCCCGGCCGGTAGCTTCTGGCGCTTGACCCGGTCATACACACGCTGCGCCAGCGGCAGGCGCTGCAGCTGCATGCGCAGCTCGTCGATCAAGCGCTGATCCAGGCGCGCATCCGGTGGGCGCCGCTCGAACAGCGCCTGCAGGTGCTCATCGAGCGCCTGGCGTTGCTCGCCCGACAGATCGCGCGGCAGGCTCTGATCCCAGTCCAGACCGATCCAGGCCTTGATGAACTCGGCGTCGTACTGCTCGCCGCCGCCGAACATCAGGTAGGCCTTGAGCCCTTCGTAGAGGTAGTCGGAGCCACCGCCCGTGCGCAGCTGCTCCTCGATTCGGCTGACCAGACGTGGGGCGAAGGTGGCCACCAGCAAGCGGCGATAGACGCTGGCGGCCTGCTCTTCGAGCATGTCGCCCTGGTACAGACCCAGGCCCTTGGCCCAGTCCGGCGGGTCACCGGCCAGGTTGCGTACGGCGCTGAGCAACGGCAGCACGGCCAGCACATCGCGCTGCGCCGGGCTGAGGCTGCGCACCTGCTGCTCCAGAGGCGCAGTGCGGGCGCCGACCTGGGCGATATGCTCACGGTTGGCGTTGAAGCTGAGCAGCCACAGCGTGCTCACCACCAGTACCAGCGCCACACTGGCTGCCAGCGAACCGATGGCCAGCCATCTGCGGCGGCGCTCGACCTTCTGATCGACGCCGACCAGGCCGCGTTCGGCGAATGCGACGCGGCTGAACAGGTGCTGGAGGAAGTAGCTGCGACCACTGCCGCTCTGCCGGGCCAGGTGCTGGCGGTCGAGGCTCATGCTCTGCGCCATGGCGCCGATCAGGCGGTCGATCGGGCTGCCTTCCTGGGTGCCGCTGGTGAAGTACAGGCCGCGCAGCAGGGTGCGTTCCTCGTAGGCATTGGGCTTGAACACGCCATTGAGGAACTCGCCGAGCAGGCTCTTGATCGCGGCGAACTGCTGCGGGAAACCGTAGATCAGGTCGCGTCGGGCCGGGTCGCGTTCGCGCTGCAGACGTTCGACCAGGCGTTGGTTGAGGCGTTGCTCGAGGGCGCCGAATTCGCTGTCGAAACTCTCCAGCGGGCCGCCGACACTCTTGCCGTCGTCCAGCGCGAAGGTGAAGCCCCAGACCTGGGCGCGCTCCTCACGGCTGAGGTCATCGAAGAACTCCATGAAGCCCGGCACCAGGTCGCACTTGGTGAGCATGACGTAGACCGGGAAGCGCACGCCGAGCTGGCTATACAACTCCTGCACCCGCGAGCGGATCGCCGCCACGTGCGCGGCGCGCTCGCTGTCGCTGCTCTGCAGCAGGTCGGACAGGCTGATGGCGATGAAGGCACCATCGATCGGGCGACGCGCGCGCTGGTGCTTGAGCAGGTCGAGAAAACCGAGCCAGGCCGCCTTGTCCACCTGGGCGTGGCTGTCCTGAGTGGTGTAGCGCCCGGCGGTGTCGAGCAGCACGGCCTCGTCGGTGAACCACCAGTCGCAATTGCGCGTGCCGCCCACACCACGAATGGCGCCGGCGCCCAGTTGGGCCGCGAGGGGGAAATTCAGCCCGGAGTTGACCAGCGCAGTGGTCTTGCCGGAACCCGGTGGGCCGATGATCACGTACCATGGCAGCTGATACAGATTGCGCCGCTCATCGCCGCCCAGGCGCGCCTTTTTCAACAGCGCCAGGGCTTCGTCCATGCGCTGGCGCAGGGTCGCCAGCTCCTCGGCGGTCGCCACGCTGGCGGCGTCCGGCGGCGTTTGCGCGGCCAGGCTGTCGAGCACCTTGCGCTCCTGCTGGCGTTCGCGCAGCAGGCAGAACAGGCGCCAGCCGAGCCACAGCGCGAACAGTACGATGATCAGCGTCCAGCGCGTCCAGGCCGGCTGCAGCGCGTTGAGCAGCGGGCCGATGAACCAGATGATCAGGCTCAGGGCGATCAGCCCGAGCACAGGGATGACCCAGCGGGTGATGAATCCGAACAACGCCTTCACTCCACACCCTCCGCCAGTACGGTGATCTCTACGCGGCGATTCTTCGCCCGTCCTTCGGCCGTGGCATTGGAGGCCAGCGGTTCGGTGTCGCTCAGACCCTCGGCACTGAAGCGCTGGGCCTGGCCGGTACGCGCCGCGAGCATCTGCAGCACCTCCTCGGCACGGGCGCGCGACAGCGCCCAGTTGGACGGGAAGCGCAACGTGGCGATCGGCTGGTTGTCGCTGTGCCCGGTGATGCGCACCTGGCCCTTGACCTTGGCGATTGCCTCGGCGATGCGCAGCAGCAACGGCTGGAAGTCATCGCGGATGCTGGCGCTGCCGGAGCTGAACAGCTCGTCGCCACGGATGGTGACTACTGAACGGTCGACGCCATCCTCGACCGCCACGCGATTGGCGCGAATGTCGTCGGCGAGGAAGGTGGCCAGGCGTGGCCGCTCGACCACGCGCGGCTTGACCACGGCCGGCTCGATGCTCTGCACCGGCACCTCGCCGAGGGCGTGAATCTGCCTGAACACCGGTTCGGCATCGGCCGTCAGCTTCATCCGCAGCACCAGCAGCAACACCAGCAGCAGCGCCAGTGCCACGGCCAGACCGACCCAGGGCGGCAGCAGCCGCGACAGGCGATCCGGTGCCACGCTGACCCCGCGCCAGTGCGGCGACAGCTCATGCTCGCGCTCACCACGCACGCTGCGCAGGGTTGCGGCAGTGCGCTCGCGCAGCGCCTCCAGCTGGCTGCGGCCGTCGTGCATGACCCGATAGCGACCCTCGAAGCCGAGGCTGGTGCACAGGTACAGCAACTCCAGCAGGTCGAGGCGTTCGCGCGGGCTTTGCAGGCAGTGTTCGAGCAGCTGGAACACCTTCTCGCCGCCCCAGGCTTCGTTATGCACGGTGATCAGCAGGCTCTGCTTGCCCCATTCGCTGGTGCTGCCCCAGGGCGTACTCAGCACCGCTTCATCGAGCGCGGTACACAGCGCGTAGCGCGCCAGCAGCACATCGTTGCGCGGCACGCCGGCGGCTTCGGCGCGTTGCTCGAACTGGCGCAGGTAGCCCAGCAGCTGTGCACGCAGGCTGGCCGGTGCGGGATGGGCGAGGGTGCTGCGCAGTCGGGTGAGCATGCTCAGCAGCGGGCCGGCGGCCTGTTCCAGAGGGTTCATGCCACGGGCCTGGCCCGCCGGTAGCGGTGCGGCCGGCATCTGCAGCGGTGCAGCCGGCACCTCGGCGGCGGGCTGCGGCCCACGGCCACCCGGGCGCGGCATGAACTGGGTGCGGTCGTTGTTTTGCGGCTGCGCTGCCGGTGGCTTGTTCAGCCAGTCGTCTTGATCCGTCATGGATTAACCCCGTATCGCCCAGAAGGCCAGGTTCAGGCCGGGGTACTCGCCCGCCACGTGGAAGGCGAAGCCGCCTGAATGTGCCAGCTGCTTCCAGTGTTCGCTGCCACGGTCCAGCTCGTAGTAGGTCGAGCCGGCGTGGAACGGAATCTGCCGTGGGGCCACCGGCAGCGGCAGCAGGTTGATGCCCGGCAGCTGCAGGTTGACCAGGTCGCGAATGTGCTCCACCGAGCCAATCTTGCTCTGCTGGCCGAAGCGTCCGCGCAGGGTTTCGGCGGGCATGTCGGCGCGTACCACCAGGACGAAGCTGGCGTTGTCCAGCAGGCTGCGGTCGGCCAGCATGGCCACGTGCACGCCATAGGCCTTCTCGACGATGGGGATCGGCACGGCCTTGCTGTCGATCAGCATCGACAGCGCTTCACGCAACGCCTGCATCACCGGGGTGAAACAGCTTTGCAAGTCGTCGTGCAGGTAGATCGGGAACTCCGACGGGCGCCGCCCGGCGCTCGCAAAGGTGGCGAATTCACCGGCCAGCGCCAGCAGTTCGCTGTACAGACGCTCCGGGTGCAACGGCTGCAACTGGGCCAGGTGGGCAAACAAAGGCTGGGCGCGGTTGACCAGTTGCAGCAGCATGAAATCGGCGATCTCCGAGGCGCCGCCGGCGCTGGAGGCGACCACTCGGCCGGCCAGGGCTTCGCCGCGCTGATGCAGCAGCCCCAGCAGCTCACCCCGAAAAGCGGCCAGCGGCGCACTTGCTGCCACATCAAGCAGTGGCGCAATGTACTGTTCGTCCAGCACCAGGGCCCGGTCGGCGCGTTTTTCGCGGACTCGCGCCACACCCAGTACAGCGTATTCCTGCAGGCCGTCGGCGGCGGTCAGCAGACGCAGTGCGCGTTCGCCGACCATCACCGGTACGCGGCTTTCGAATGCGGCGTTGTCGTCACGCACCTCGCGAACCTGGCCACGGTAGCGAGCGCCACCCAGGGCTTCACCCGCTTCGACGGTGTCACGCACACCTGCCCGGCGCAGCGGCAGGGCCAGATAGACCACGCCGTCGCGCAGGTCGTCGGGGATTTCCAGCGGCGCTGGCGCCACGTCGTCCTGCGGAATATTGAACGGCGTGCCGTCGGGTAACAGGCCACGGGCGCTGACGATGGCCAGTTTGCCTTGTGCCAGTAGCCCCATATCGAGCTGCAGATCGGCGAAGCCCCAGCCAGCCGCTGACAGTGGGCGGCTACGTGCATCGATCAGCGCCTCCAGGTAGCGGTCGTGCTGCTGGAAATGCTGGGTGCCGATGAACATGCCTTCGGACCAGATCACACGGTTGTTCCAGGACATCAGGGGGCTCCTGTTAGCGAGAATCAAGGCGAGACGGCGCGGCGAGCTCAGCAGCGCTGGCGGCGTTGATCCCGAGGTCGATGCGGTAATGAGTGAGCGTGTCCTGCTTCGGCTCCAGCACCAGGCGCCACTGCGCCCGGTCGATTTCGCGGTAGCCGACCACCAGGCCGAGATGACGGGTTGCCGGATCCAGCACACGGGTCAATTCACGGGTCTGGCCGGGGTGTACCAGCCATTCATCCTCAGCCACCCGTTCGTTGCCCAGGCTTGCCGCCGCACGTTCGGCGAGGCTGAAGTAATCCGTGCGGCTGAACGCGGCGGCGCTGCGCAGCTCCAGCAGGCGCACGCGTACGGGCGCGCTGTAGCCGTCGGTGGTGGGGTTCAGCTCATCGCCAGCCTGCAGCAGCAGGACGACGGTGGTCGGCTCCTGCGCGGTGTCGGCACTCTCCATCGCGTCCTTGCTGCAACCACTGCTCAGTGCTGCCAGCAGAAGGCCCAACAGAACGGGCCGGGGTGATCGTTTGCGCACGTTGCTAATCCTTGTCTACGCCCTCAAGGGCGACGTTGACGGGCGATATGTTGCTCATAGGCCCGGCCGAACTCGCGGCCGAACAGGTCCTGAAAATCGTCTTCGGCTTCGCGCGAAAGGGTCGCGTAGAGCTCGACGAACTGCTGCCAGCACTGCGCCTGGCGAGCGTTCGGCAGCAGGCTGACCAGCCCGCCGCCCTTGCCCATGCGCGCTTCCAGCTCCTGCGGCTCGAAGCGCGCCAGCAGATGACGAATGGCCGCCTGCACGCCTGCCATGACGGCCAACTGATGGGCGCGCAGATCATCGAAGCCGTCCTGCACGGCCTGGTCGGCCGACATGAACGCCGAATTGCCGCCGCGCAGCAGCAGGAGCAGGGCCTCTTCCGCGTTGGGCGCGAACTTCAGCGGGTTGTTTTCAACTGGCTGCACCATGGTCTGCTGCAGGCGGAACTCGCCCTTGAGGCTGCTGCGCGCCCGCAGCACGTCGATCAGACCATCGACCATCAGGCGGTAACTGCGTCCGATGCTTTCCATCTGCGTGGCTGCCTGCTGGGTATCCAGACGCAGGCGCTCCAGCCCGGCACCGCGGAGGAAGGCCTGCAGCAGCGCGTCGTCGTTCTGAGCGGCCTGCTGAGCGGCCTGCGGCTGACTGGCGGCAGGAGCAGGCGCGGGTGCTGCAGGCAGAGGTGGCAAAGGTGCCGGCTCTGCCTGCAGGGCAAGGTCCACGGCTGGCGCTGCTGCCGGGGTTGTCGCGGCAGGTGTGATGCTGTCGAGCAGGTCCCAGTCATCGGGGATCAGGCCTGGCTCGACGCTTGGTTTCGGCTCGACCGGAGGGGGTCTGACCTCTGGTGGACGGAAGTCATGCTGCTGCGCCGGGACATGATCGGAGACAGGTACTGGCGCCGATGTGCTTGGGCCGAGAAAGTCGAAAAGATCCGGCAATGTCTCATGTGGAGCGACGCTCTGCAGGTGGGCGCTGGCCGGGCAGTCGAAGGGGGTTGCCGGGGAGCTGAAAGGTGCGGGCGGAGCGTCCTGATGGCTCGCCATCAGGGCTTCGAAACTGCTCCCGGAAGGGACGGCGGAAAACGCCTCGGGGCCTTCTGCAATGGAACTTTCCAGTGCTACCTGAATTTCGTATTCACCGATGCGAATAACTTCGCCGTGATTCAGAAGTTCACTGTTGCCGCGTTGCATGCGTACACCAGCCTTGACCAGCTCCACACCATTGGTGCTGCTGTCGGTGATGTAGTAGCGGCCATCCTTGTTTTGCACGAGGCAATGCTTCGTCGAAACAAGGCGCGACGGGTCCGGTAATACCCAGTCATTATCAGGCCCGCGGCCAATTGCTAGCGAACCATATTCCAGGGTTTTCTCGGGGCATTGACCAGGGGTGATCTTGTGATAGCTGGTGATGATCAAACGCAGCGCCATGTGGCCTCCTTGCCCGGCTTTCGTGAATCCCGAAAAACTCATGAAATCCTTGATTCATGCGGCTTTCAGGCCGCATACAGCCCTCTTCAAAAGTCCATCAAGCGGGCTCTGGAACGCGAAAACACGCGATCTTACCTTTTGCTTCGTGATTCCCGTATGTGCTGAAGCGCGCAACTTCCCGAAATTTTGTCCTCAGTCACAAAGGTCTTGGGTGGGCGCCAGTCTACCTTGACTTTAAACATTTTTAAGTTGAAAAATGCACGACGCCATCGAAATCGTGTAGTGGCCAATCAATATTAAAGGTTGATTGGCTTAGTGCAAGCCAGGATGAAGCTACTGCACTTTTGTGACACGGTTCAAATCGATAAGGAGATCGAGTACGTGGAGAATTCGTTGTTGCTCACCGCTGTTTCAGATGCATCGCCATGCGGTGAAGATCTGGAATACGACAGCGATTTTCTCCAGCTTGAGCGCGATGCGCTGGGGCGCCCGGAGCGCAGCATGGGTGATGCCATCCAGGCCGCCGAGCCGCCCGAATGGCGTCAGTTGGAACAGAGCTGTCACCTCCTGCTGCAACGCAGCAAGGACCTGCGCATCACGCGCTATCTGCTGCAAAGCCGCCTGGCTTTGCGCGGCGTCGAAGGCCTTGCCGACAGCCTCGAATTGATCTTCGAACTGCTCTCGCGCTACTGGCCCGAGATTCATCCGCAGCTCGATGCCGATGACGACAACGACCCCACCGTCCGCATCAATACCCTCTCCGCACTGACCTGCGAGACCAATATCGGCCTGCTGCGCAGTGCCGTGCTGGTACGTTCGCGGGTGTTCGGCAACATCACCGTACGTGCGGCACTGAATGCCGCCGGCCTGCATCTGGCCAATAGCGAAAGCCTCAGCATCGAGGAACTCGGCGGCGCCCTGCAGGATGCCGACAGCGAAGCCTTGCAGCTCACACACGAAGCCCTGAAGCGTGCGCTGCACAGTTTGAACGCCATCGAGCAACTGGTCAGCGAACAGGTCGGCTCGGCACAGGGCGTGGATTTCTCTGCGTTGCAGCAGCCGCTCAAGCTTGCCCTGCAGGTGCTCGGCGACAGCCCGGTTGGGGCCGCTTCGGAGGATTACCCGACAGGCGGCGAAGCTGCGCAAGAGCCGCTGGCGCAGCACGCGTCGGCGCCTGCCGTAGCGCGCGGCAGCGGCGAAATCAGCAACCGCGATGATGTGCTCAGAAGCCTGGAGCGGATCCTCACCTACTACGCCCGCCACGAGCCATCCAGCCCATTGCCGGTGCTGCTCAACCGGGCTCGCAGCCTGGTCAATGCCGACTTCGCGACCATCGTGCGCAACCTGATTCCCGATGGCATGAACCAGTTCGAAAACCTGCGCGGCCCCGACGCAGACCAGGCCTGATCGGCCTGGCATGCGGGATCACGCTTCACCGTAGATGGCCGAAGGCCGACACGCCGCGTCGCGTCAGGCGACCAGGAGAAAAGCATGGCGAACAGCAGTTCTCAGAAGTTCATCGCGCGCAACCGCGCGCCACGGGTGCAGATCGAGTATGACGTCGAGTTGTACGGCGCCGAGAAGAAGGTGCAGTTGCCGTTCGTCATGGGCGTCATATCCGACCTTACCGGCAAGCCGGCCGAGCCTTTGGCGCCAGTGGCCGAGCGCAAGTTCCTGGAAATCGACGTCGACAACTTCGACTCGCGCCTCAAGGCGATGAAGCCGCGCGTGGCCTTCAACGTGCCTAACGAGCTGACTGGCGAAGGCAACCTGAGCATCGACATGACTTTCCAGAGCATGGACGACTTCAGCCCGGCCGCCGTGGCGCGCCAGGTCGATGCCCTCAAGCAACTGCTGGAGGCCCGTACCCAGCTGGCCAACCTGCTGACCTACATGGACGGCAAGACCGGTGCCGAAGACATCATCATGAAGGCGATCAAGGACCCGGCACTGCTGCAGGCCCTGGCTAGCGCGCCGAAACCCCAGGACAACGAGCCCCAGGCCTGATTCGGAAGACCACCATGAGCGAACAGTTGCAACAAGACCAGGCCGCACTGGCCAGTACCGAGCAGACCAGCGAATTCGCTTCGCTGCTGATGCAGGAATTCAAACCCAAGACCGAACGTGCCAAGGAAGCGGTGGAGACTGCCGTGCGTACCCTGGCCGAGCAGGCGCTGGCGCAGACTGATCTGATCTCCAACGATGCGATCAAGTCGATCGAGTCGATCATCGCCGCCATCGATGCCAAGCTCACCGCACAGGTCAACCAGATCATCCACCACAGCGACTTTCAGCAGGTGGAAAGTGCCTGGCGTGGCCTGCACTATCTGGTCAACAACACCGAGAGTGACGAGCAGCTGAAGATCCGCGTGCTCAACATCTCCAAGCCGGAGCTGCACAAGACCCTGAAGAAATTCAAGGGCACCGCCTGGGACCAGAGCCCGGTGTTCAAGAAGCTCTACGAAGAGGAATACGGCCAGTTCGGTGGCGAGCCCTACGGCTGCCTGGTCGGCGACTACTACTTCGACCAGTCGCCGCCCGATGTCGAGTTGCTCGGCGAGCTGTCCAAGGTCTGCGCGGCGATGCACGCACCGTTCATTTCCGCCGCCTCGCCGACTGTGATGGGCATGGGCTCCTGGCAGGAGCTGTCCAACCCGCGTGACCTGACCAAGATCTTCACCACCCCGGAATACGCTGGCTGGCGCTCGCTGCGCGAGTCCGAGGATTCGCGTTACATCGGCCTGACCATGCCGCGCTTTCTCGCGCGCCTGCCCTACGGCGCCAAGACCGATCCGGTGGAGGCCTTCGCCTTCGAGGAAAACACCGACGGCGCCGACAGCAGCAAGTACACCTGGGCTAACGCCGCCTACGCCATGGCGGTGAACATCAACCGTTCGTTCAAGCACTACGGCTGGTGTTCGCGCATTCGTGGCGTGGAGTCCGGCGGCGAAGTGCCGAACCTGCCGGCGCACACCTTCCCCACCGACGACGGTGGCGTGGACATGAAGTGCCCAACCGAGATCGCCATCTCCGACCGTCGCGAGGCCGAGCTGGCGAAGAACGGCTTCATGCCGTTGCTGCACAAGAAGAACACCGACTTCGCCGCCTTCATCGGTGCGCAGTCGCTGCAGAAACCGGCCGAATACGACGACCCGGACGCCACCGCCAACGCCAACCTGGCCGCGCGCCTGCCGTACCTGTTCGCCACCTGCCGGTTCGCGCATTACCTCAAGTGCATCGTTCGCGACAAGATCGGCTCGTTCAAGGAACGGGACGAAATGCAGCTCTGGCTGCAGGACTGGATCCTCAAGTACGTCGACGGTGATCCGGCTCACTCCACCGAGACCACCAAGGCGCAGCATCCGCTGGCCGCCGCCGAAGTCGTGGTGGAAGAGGTCGAGGGCAACCCCGGTTACTACAACTCGAAGTTCTTCCTGCGCCCGCACTATCAGCTCGAAGGGCTGACGGTGTCGCTGCGGCTGGTTTCCAAACTGCCGTCGGCCAAGGGCGCCTGAGCCCCGGCAGGCATGCGGGTCCCGCGCGGCGTCGCTGCGTGAGGCCCGCCTGCCTGATACATGGAAAGCCCCGGGCTTTTCGCATTTCCACACCCTCGTGGCGATGACCACACCCAGGAGAAAACATGGCTGTCGATATCTTCATCAAAATCGGTGACATCAAGGGCGAGTCTCAGGACAAGACCCACAAGGACGAAATCGAAGTACTCAACTGGAGCTGGGGCATGTCCCAGTCCGGCAACATGCACACCGGTACCGGCGGTGGCGCAGGCAAGGTGAGCATCCAGGACCTGTCGCTGACCAAGTTCGTCGACAAGGCCAGCCCCAACCTGATGATGCATTGCTCCAGCGGCAAGCACGTGCCCAAGGTCACTCTGACCGTGCGCAAGGCGGGCGGCGACGCTCAGGTGGAGTACCTGATCATCAACCTCGAGGAAGTACTGATCTCCTCGCTGAGCACCGGCGGCTCGGGCAGCGATGACCGTCTGATCGAGAACATCACCCTGAACTTCGCCAAGGTCACCGTCGATTACCAGCCGCAGAAAGCGGACGGCACCAAGGACGGCGGCCCGATCAAGTACGGCTGGAACATCCGCTCCAACGTCAAGATCTGACGCTCAACCACCTCTGGTGCCGTGCTCTGGGGGTGGTTGCTATCAGGAAGATGGAAACAGCAAGGATTCTGTCATGGCCAAGCCTTCGTTCATCAATCTGCACAATGCCTACCAGAGGATTCTGGACGAGTATCCTGCAGGAAATCCCTGTGATGGCGGCTGGGACAACCAGTGCGCAATTCGCATGAGTATCGCCTTGTCCGACGAACTCACGATCCAGGTGAACAAATCCACCTACAGCGAACCCAAGTGTGCGCATGGTCATGCGCGCGGTGCCGAGTCGCTGGCTAACTGGCTATGGAAGCATCATCTCGGTCGACCCACGATTCTCACGGGCAGCGCCGAAGACCGGATCAAGCTAGGGCAAAAAACCGGCATCATCTTTTTCAAGGATTGCTTCGCCCGCCTGGGTGAAACGGATGAAACCCGAACGGGCGACCATATAGATGTATGGAATCGCGGTCGGACGGCCACCTACGACGATCCGGCGCACCATTCCAAGCAAGTCTGGTTCTGGGAGTTGGCATGAATCGCCCTCTGCGTTGCGCTGCCTTGCTCTGCAGCCTTTCCTTTAGTCTGCTGGCCTGCGCCGAAGCGCCGGTGTCAGAGCAAGTAGCCCTGAACGGCGACACCCTGACGCTGCAACAACAGGCGCAGCACTGCGCATTGCAGCGCGCCGACGGCCAGCTTGTGCAACTGCAGGTCCCTAGCCCCTGTTCCTTCAGTACGAACCGCGAAGGTTTGCCACGGGTAGAGAAATTCAATGACGATGCGCAAATCGTCATCGTCTACCACGCCGTTGCCGAGCCGGCCCCAGACGCTCGCTGCACCAGTCTGTTCCAGGCTGTACGCCTACTCCAGGGAAAGCTGGAGGCCTCGCGAGTCGTGCAATCGCCGCTGTGCATGCAGATGCAGGGCCCCATCGACCAGAAAAATTTCGTGGCCTTCTTTGACTGGTAGCCCCATGACCCCACGCGAGCGCCTGCAGCCCTCGCTGCTCGATCGCCTGACCGACGATGAGCCCGGCAATCCGCAGGAAAGCGTGGATCGCCGCGTGCTGTCGATGAATCAGCTCAAGGCTTCGGTGCTGCGCGATCTGACCTGGTTGTTCAATACCATCGCCCTGCTCGATGCCGACACCACGCGGCACACGCCGGCAGGCACCTCGGTGATCAACTATGGCCTGCCGCCGCTGGCCGGCAGCAGTGTGTCCGGGGTCGATATCGCCGCCCTGGAGAATCTGATCCAGCGCGCCATCATCACCTTCGAGCCGCGCATCCTGGCTCATAGCGTGCGGGTGCGGGCGCATGTCGGTCACGAACAGATGAACCATAACGCCCTGAGTTTCGAGATTCAGGGTGACCTGTGGGCCCAGCCGGTGGCCCTGCCCTTGCTGCTGCGCACCGAGCTGGACCTGGAGTCCGGCCATGTGCAGGTGCTGCCCGCCGAGCAGCGGAGACGCTCATGAACCCCCGTTTGCTGGAGCTGTATAACCAGGAACTGCTGCACATCCGCGAAAGCGCCCAGGAGTTTGCCCGCGAATACCCGAAGATCGCCGGTCGCCTGACGCTGTCGGGAATGGAGTGCGCCGACCCCTACGTCGAGCGCCTGCTCGAAGGTTTCGCCTACCTGACCGCCCGCGTGCAATTGAAACTCGACGCCGAGTACCCGACCTTCACCCATAACCTGCTGGAAGTCGCCTACCCGCATTACCTGGCGCCGACGCCGTCGATGACCGTGGTGCAGTTGCACACCGATGCCAACGACGGCGCGCTCAACGGCAGCTTCAATCTGCCGCGCGACAGCGTGCTGCGTGCCACCCTCGGCAAGGACAGCCAGACTCCCTGCGAGTACCGCACGGCTCACGCGGTGACCCTGTGGCCGCTGCAGGTGGCGGAGGCCGAGTACATCAGCAACCCCGCCGCCGCGCTGGGTCGCCTCGCCGCCAGCGAGCCACGAGCCAAGGCCGCGCTGCGTATCACCCTGCGCAGCGGCGCCGAAATACCCTTCGCCAGCCTGGAACTGGACAACCTGCCGCTGTACCTCAATGGCCTCGACGAGCTGCCGTTTCGTCTTTACGAGCAACTGCTGGGCAACCGCATCGCCGTGTTTGCCCGCCAGCCCGGGCGCGACTGGGTCGAACGGCTGCCTGCCGACGCCTTGCGCCCTTGCGGCTTCGATGACGCCGAGGCGGCCTTGCCAGTGGTGCCGCAGGCCTTCCAGGGCTATCGCCTGCTGCAGGAATACTTCGCCCTGCCGCAGCGTTTCCTGTTCGTCGATTTCTGTGGTTTGCGCCGTGCCGTGCGCCAGTGCAGCGGTCAAGAGCTGGAATTGATCGTGTTGTTCGACCGTGTGGACAGCCACCTGCAGAACCAGGTCGGCGCCAGTCAATTCCTGCCGTTCTGCACTCCGGCGATCAACCTGTTCCCGCGGCGCCTGGATCGCATCCACCTGAGTGACAAGGTGCACGAGCACCATGCCATCGCCGACCGCACGCGGCCGATGGATTTCGAGATCCATTCGCTGCGCGGCGTCAGTGGCCATGGCAGTGGTCCGGAGCAGCCCTTCCTGCCCTTCTATGCCGTGCGCGACCCTGCTCGCTATGGCCGCGATCAGGCCTATTACATCGTGCGCCGTGAACCGCGCGTGCTGTCGGCAGAGCAGCGCCGCAGCGGCACGCGTTCCAGCTATGTCGGCAGCGAAACCTTCATCAGCCTGGTCGACAGCCACCAGGCGCCCTATCGCCATGACTTGCGCCAGCTGGGGCTCAGTGCCCTGTGCACCAACCGCGACCTGCCGCTGTTCATGACCGTCGGCATCGGCAAGAGCGACTTCACCCTGGCCGACAGCGCGCCGGTGCAGAGCGTGCGCTGCGTCGCGGGGCCGAGCCGGCCGCGGGCCAGCCCGGCCCATGGCAACCAGGCCTGGCGGCTGATCAGCCAGCTGTCGCTGAACTACCTGTCACTGGCCGAGCAGGGCCAGGGCGCCGCTGCCCTGCGCGAAATGCTGCGCCTGTATGGCGACATGCAGAATCCGGCGCTGCAACTGCAGATCGAAGGCCTGCGCGAAGTCAGCGCCAAACCCTGTACACGGCGTCTGCCGATGCCCGGCCCGATCGTCTTCGGCCGTGGCCTGGAAATCACCCTGGAGTTCGACGAGAACGCCTTTCGCGGTACCGGGGTATTTCTCCTCGGTGCGGTGTTCGAGCGTTTCCTGGCGCGCTACGTATCCCTCAACAGCTTTACCGAGACGGTGCTACGCAGCACCGAGCGCGGCGAGATCATGCGATGGAAAGCCCGGCCCGGCCGTCGTCCGAACCTGTAGACACGCTTGAGCAGATGCAGGCACAGCCCTGGGAGTACGATTTCTTCCAGGCCCTGCGACGCATCGAGAACGAGCACCCGCATTTGCCACGCCTGGGGCATTCCCGGCGCCTGGCTGATGATCCGCTGCGCCTCGGGCAGCGTCAGGAAGGCACGTTCGCCCCGGCCACCCTGGCTGCCGTGACGCCCGCCAGCGACGAGCGTCCGGCGCGTCTGGAACAGTACTTCTTCGGCCTTGGCGGGCCCAACGGGCCGCTGCCGCTGCACCTGACCGAGTACGTGCGCGAGCGCCAGCGCAACCACGCCGACAGTACCAGCAAGCACTTTCTCGACCTGTTCCATCATCGCCTGCTGACCCTGTTCTACCGCGCCTGGGCCGAAGCCCGGCCGACCGTCAGCCATGACCGCCCCGACGACGACTACTGGTCGGCGCGCCTGGCCGCCTTCAGTGGCCGTGGCATGCCCAGCCTGCGCCAGCAGGGCCTGCTGGACGATGCGGCGAAGCTGCACTTCAGCGGTCACCTGGCCGCGCAGACGCGTTACCCCGATGGCCTCAAGGCGATCCTCGCCGACTACTTCGGCGTGCCGGTGCAGATCGAAGAATACGCCGGCAGTTGGCTGCGCCTGCCCGAGCGCACGCGCCTGGGCGTGGAGTCCAGCCAGCTGGGCGTGGACCTCTGCCTGGGCAGCCAGGTCTGGGACCGCCAGCACAGCTTCCGCATCTGCTTCGGGCCGCTGACGCTCGAGCAGTACAACGCCATGCTGCCCGATGGCGAGTCCTTCGCCGCGCTGGTGGCCTGGGTCGCCGAATACCAGGGCGACGAACTCGACTGGCAACTGAATCTCGTATTGCAGCGCGAGGAAGTCCCCGCGCTATGCCTCAACGGCCAGGCTCGCCTGGGCTACACCACCTGGCTTGGCCAGCCGCAGCACGACGCCAGGGATCTGGTGCTGGCCCGCCATCACGCCGCAGCGACCCCGCCGGCGGATCAATCAAGGAGAACTCCACATGGGTGAAATCAGTCGTAGCGCGCTGTTCGGCAAGCTCAACAGCGTCGGCTACAAGGCCATCGAGGCCGCCACCGTGTTCTGTAAACTGCGCGGCAACCCTTATGTCGAACTGGCGCACTGGTTCCACCAGCTCCTGCAACTGCAGGACTCCGATCTGCACCGCATCATCCGCCAGTTCAGCCTGGAGCCGGCGCGCCTGGCGCGGGATCTGACCGATGCACTCGACCGCCTGCCGCGCGGCTCGACCTCGATCACCGACCTGTCCTCGCACGTCGAGGAAGCGGTCGAGCGCGGCTGGGTCTACGGCAGCCTGATGTTCGGCGAGCATCAGGTGCGCACCGGCTACCTGGTCATCGGCATCCTCAAGACGCCGAGCCTGCGCCAGGTGCTGCTGGGCCTGTCGAGCGAGTTCGACAAGATCAAGGTGCAGACCCTGAGCGAGCGCTTCGACGAGTACGTCGGTGATTCGCCGGAGAACCACCTGGCCGCCAGCGACGGTTTCGCCGCTGCCGTACCGGGCGAGGCCAGTGGCGCCATGGCGCCGGCGGCGATGGGCAAGCAGGAGGCGCTCAAGCGCTTCACCATCGACCTCACCGAACAGGCGCGCAAGGGTGAGCTCGACCCCATCGTCGGCCGCGACGAGGAGATCCGCCAACTGGTCGATATCCTCATGCGCCGCCGGCAGAACAACCCGATCCTTACCGGTGAAGCCGGCGTCGGCAAGACCGCCGTGGTCGAGGGTTTCGCCCTGCGCATCGCCGCCGGTGACGTGCCGCCCTCGCTCAAGGACGTCGAGCTGCGCAGCCTCGACGTCGGCCTGCTGCAGGCCGGCGCCAGCATGAAGGGCGAGTTCGAGCAGCGCCTGCGCCAGGTCATCGAAGACGTGCAGGCCTCGCCCAGGCCGATCATCCTGTTCATCGACGAAGCCCACACCCTGGTCGGTGCCGGTGGCGCGGCCGGTACCGGCGACGCCGCCAACCTGCTCAAGCCGGCGCTGGCGCGCGGCAGCCTGCGCACCGTGGCCGCCACCACCTGGGCCGAGTACAAGAAGCACATCGAGAAGGACCCGGCGCTGACCCGCCGCTTCCAGGTGGTGCAGGTGCCCGAGCCTTCCGAGGACAAGGCGCTGCTGATGATGCGCGGCGTGGCCTCGACCATGGAGAAGCACCATCAGGTGCAGATTCTCGACGAAGCCCTGGACGCTGCGGTCAAGCTCTCGCACCGCTACATCCCGGCGCGCCAGTTGCCGGACAAGTCGGTCAGCCTGCTCGACACCGCCTGCGCCCGCGTTGCCATCAGCCTGCACGCCGTGCCGGCCGAGGTCGATGACAGCCGCCGGCGCATCGAGGCGCTGGAAACCGAACTGCAGATCATCGCCCGCGAGCATGCCATCGGCATCGACGTCAGCCTGCGCCAGGCCAACAGCGAGAACCTGCTGGCCGCCGAGCGCGAGCGTCTGGCCGAGCTGGAAAGCCGCTGGGCCGAAGAGAAGCAGCTGGTCGACGAACTGCTGGCCACCCGCGCCAGCCTGCGCGAAAGCGCGGGTGTGGTCGATAACGACAGCGCCACGGACCACCAGAGCCTGCGCGCCCACCTGGTCGAACTGCAGCAGCGCCTGAGCCAGCTGCAGGGCGAAGCCCCGCTGATTCTGCCGACCGTCGACTACCAGGCCGTGGCCTCGGTGGTGGCGGACTGGACCGGTATTCCGGTCGGGCGCATGGCGCGCAACGAGGTGGAGACCGTGCTCAAGCTCGACAGCCTGCTGGCCAAGCGCATCATCGGCCAGGACCACGCGCTGAAGATGATCGCCAAGCGCATCCAGACCTCGCGCGCCGGCCTCGACAACCCCAGCAAGCCGATTGGCGTGTTCATGCTCGCCGGCACCTCCGGCGTCGGCAAGACCGAGACCGCGCTGGCGCTGGCCGAGGCGCTGTATGGCGGTGAGCAGAACCTGATCACCATCAACATGAGCGAATTCCAGGAGGCGCACACCGTTTCCACCCTCAAGGGTGCGCCGCCCGGCTATGTCGGCTATGGCGAAGGCGGTGTGCTGACCGAGGCCGTGCGTCGTCGGCCGTACAGCGTGGTGCTGCTCGACGAGGTGGAAAAGGCCCACCCGGACGTGCACGAGATCTTCTTCCAGGTGTTCGACAAGGGCGTGATGGAGGACGGCGAAGGGCGCCTGATCGACTTCAAGAACACCCTGATCCTGCTCACCACCAACGCCGGCACCGAGCACGTGGCGCGCCTGTGCCAGAACCCGGACAACCTGCCCGAGCCGGAAAGCATCGCCCGCGACCTGCGTCAGCCGTTGCTGGAGATCTTCCCGCCAGCGCTGCTCGGCCGCCTGGTGACCATCCCCTACTACCCGCTCAGCGACGCCATGCTCAAGGCCATCACCCGCCTGCAACTGGGCCGCATCAAGACGCGCATCGAGAGCACCCACAAGGTGCCGTTCGACTACGACGAGGCGGTGGTCGACCTGGTGGTCTCGCGCTGCACCGAAAGCGAGAGTGGCGGTCGGCAGATCGACGCCATCCTCACCAACGGCATGCTGCCGGACATGAGCCGCGAGTTCCTCACCCGCATGATGGAAGGCAAGCCGCTGGCCGGCGTGCGCATCAGCGTGGCCGACAACGACCTGACCTACAGCTTCGCCGACAACGCCTGAGCCCGAGCGCGGGTCGGCTTCTGCCGGCCCGCGCCATGGCAGGCCGGAACCCCGACCTATGTTCTTCGCCCAATCTACCCGCTTTGCCCGCATCACCAGCCCGCTCGGGCCGGACGTTCTGCTGCTGCGCTCGATGCACGGCAGCGACGAGCTGGGCCGTCTGTTCGAGTACGAGCTGCAACTGGTGTCCCACGACGCCAACCTCGATCTCAACCAGTTGCTCGGCAAACCGCTGTCGCTCTCCGTGCAGCAGCATGGCGGCGGTGAACGACATTTCCATGGCATCGTCGCTGCCTGCGGGCAGACCGTCGACCGTGGCCAGTTCGCGGCCTATCGGGTCACCCTGCGACCCTGGCTGTGGCTGCTCAGCCGCACCTCCGACTGCCGCATCTTCCAGCACATGAGCGTGCCGCAGATCATCAAGCAGGTGTTCCGCGACCTGGGTTTCTCCGATTTCGAAGACGCACTCAGTCGTCCCTATCGCGAGTGGGAGTACTGCGTGCAGTACCGCGAAACCAGCTTCGACTTCGTCAGCCGGTTGATGGAAAAGGAGGGCATCTACTACTACTTCCGCCACGAGGCCGATCGCCATGTGCTGGTGCTCGCCGATGCCTACGGCGCCCATGTGCCGGCCCCCGGTTACGCCAGCGTGCCCTACTACCCGCCGGACGGGCAGCACCGCGAGCGTGACCACATCAACGACTGGCAGCTGGCCCAGCACGTGCAACCGGGCTCGATGGAGCTCAACGACTACGACTTCCAGCGGCCCAGCGCGCGCATCGACGTGCGCTCGGTCATGCCCCGTCCGCACAGTGCCGGCGACTATCCGCTGTACGACTATCCCGGTACCTACGTGCAGAGCAGCGATGGCGAGCAGTACGCGCGCAATCGCATCGAGGCGCTGCAGAGCCTGCATGAACGCGTCGAGGTCGGCGGCAGCGTGCGCGGCATCGCCTCGGGCAACCTGTTCAGCCTCACCGGCTTCGGCCGCGCCGACCAGAACCGTGAGTATCTGGTGGTGTGCGCGCGCTATCACGTCGCGCAGGAATCGCTGGAGAGCGGCAGTGGCGGTGGTGGCCAGTTCGAGTGCCAGCTCACCTGCACCGACGCCCAGCAGACCTTCCGCCCGCTGTGCGGCACGCCCAAGCCCATGGTGCAGGGGCCGCAGACCGCCGTGGTGGTCGGCCCTGCCGGCGAGGAGATCTGGACCGACCAGTACGGCCGGGTCAAGGTGCACTTCCACTGGGATCGCCACGACCAGTCCAACGAAAACAGCTCCTGCTGGATTCGCGTCTCGCAGTCCTGGGCCGGCAAGAACTGGGGCCATATCCAGATTCCGCGCATCGGTCAGGAAGTCATCGTCAGCTTCCTCGAAGGCGACCCCGATCAGCCGATCATCACCGGGCGCGTCTACAACGCCGAGCAGACCGTGCCCTACGACCTGCCTGCCAACGCCACCCAGAGCGGCATCAAGAGCCGCTCCAGCAAGGGCGGCACGCCGGCCAACTTCAACGAAATCCGCATGGAGGACAAGAAGGGCGCCGAGCAGCTGTACATCCACGCCGAGCGCAACCAGGACATCGTCGTCGAGGTGGATGAAACCCACTCGGTGGGCCACAACCGGGTCAAGAGCATCGGCATGAACGAGACCGTCACCATCGGCAACAACCGCCTGCGCGCGGTGAAGCTCGACGACGTGCTGGTGGTGGGTTCGACCAAGACCGACAGCATCAGCCAGAGCTACCTCATCGAGGTCGGGCAGAACCTGCGGCTGGTCTGCGGCAAGAGCATTCTCGAACTCAACGCCAGCGGCCAGATCAACCTCAGCGGCGTGGCGATCAACCTCTACGCCAGTGGCGACGCCGAATTCAACACAGGCGGCGTACTCAACCTGAACATCGGCGGCGGCCCTGGCGCCACGCCCGATGGTCAGGGTGATCAGGGCAGCATCGATGCCGCCGTCAAATCCCTGTTCGGGCAAGAGAAAGGAACCTCATGATGAGCTACACCACCCAGGAACTGAGCCTGCAACTGCCCGGCCAGGACCTGCAAGACAGCACCATCAACATCCTGCGCCTCAATGATCTTGGTACCTCGCTGGTGATCACCCGTGGCGCCCTTGGTGATGGCGAAACCCTGCGCAGCCACTTCGAGGCCCAGGTCGCCAAGCTGGCGAAACAGGTCAAGGATCTGCGCAGCAGCGCCCTGCAGGATGTCCAGGTCGGCCCGGCCCAGGCCGTCGTCGGCGTCGAGCTGCGCAGCCAGTTCAGCAAGGGGCCGGAGCAGGTCTACCAGTTCCAGCTCGGCGTACTGCTGGCCGATGGTCGGCGCCTGCTCGCCCTCAGCTACGTCAAGCCGACGCCACTCGATGATGCCGACGCCGCGCACTGGGCGCAGATCAAGCACAGCCTCAGCCTCAACGGATGACCTGCGATGTCTGATGCGCTCTGGGCCGCCCGGCTCGGCGACGATCTGCTGCACACCACATTGCTGGCCGACATCGTCGGCGGCGTGCTGGAAGTGGCTGCCTATGCCGCCATCACCGCCGTGGCTTGCGCTGCGATAGTCGCCGCCACCGGCCTGACCGTGCTCACCGGCGGTCTCGGTGGCTTTGCCCTCGCTGCAGTGGTCGGTATCGCCGTGGGGGTCGGCATGAACAAAACCGGCTGGGACAAAGGGCTCACGACCCTTTGCGAAGGCCTGGGCAACGCCATCTCCCCGCCCAATGTCCAGGCCAAGATCGTCACCGGCGCCAACAAGACCAAAACCAACGGCCTGCCTGCCGCGCGCGCCGCTGGCAAATTGGGCAGCGCCGCCGCGCCGTCCGGCACCGAGCTGGAGCAGACACCGCCCGCCGAGGAACCGGAGCCCGGCTTCCTCGACATGGCCAAGAGCTTCTTCAGCGAGATGTGGCGCCCGACCGTCGCCCAGCCTGCTCCTGGCGTCATCCCCTGCCCGCTGGATGCCATCGAGTGCAAGAAGCACCCGCCGATGCCCGTGCAACTGCTGGCCGAAGGCTCCAGCAAGGTCAGCATCGAAGGCCAGCCCGCGGTGCGCAGTGGTGATCGCAGCACCTGCGACGCCACGGTGGTGGACAGCGGCAACATCTCGCCGAACGTGCGCATCGGCGGCGACGCCGTGGTGGTGCAGCCGATTCGCAGCGGCAAGACCCCCGGCATCGGCCTGGCCCTGGCCGTGCTCATGGCGCTGCGCGGCAACCCGCGCAAACTGTGCAGCAAGCTGCCCTGCCTGGCCGCTGGTTTCGCCGGCAACATGGCCATGGGCGGTGCGACCGCCTATGCCACCAACGCCATCTCCAACGCCCTCGGCGCGGCCAGCAGCGGTGCGCCCAACCCGGTGCACGCCAGCACCGGGGCCAAGGTGCTCGGCGAGGATGACGACCTCGATTTCGTCCTGCCGGGGCTGATGCCCATCGAGTGGCAGCGCTTCTACAGCAGCCGCGACGAGCGCCGCGACGGCCTGCTGGGTGCCGGCTGGAGCCTGCCGTTCGAGATCGCCGTGCAGGTGCGCGCGCACCCGGAGGGCGGCGAGGCGCTGACCTATATCGACGAGCAGGGCCGCCCTATCGAGATTGGCAGCCTGCCACCGGGCGATGCCTGCTACAGCCCCGGCGAAGGCCTGAACTTCCGCCGCGATGAAAGCGGCGCGCTGCTGGTGGAAAGCGTCGATGGCCTTTACCGCCTGTTCGAGCCGTTGCCCGAGTCACCTGATCGTCTGCGCCTGAGCAAGCTCGGCGACCGCAACGACAACCGCCTGCTGCTCGAATACGACGGCACGGGCCGGCTGCGCGCCGTGCGCGATGGCCACAACCAGCTGTGCATCGAACTGATTGCCGACGCCCGGCACCCGCAGCGCCTCGGCCGGGTCGAACGCCTGTTCGCCGATGCCCGGCGCGAAGTGCTGGTCGCCTACGACTATGACGCTCAGGGCGATCTCAGCGAGGTTCGCGACGACAAGGGCCAGGTGCTGCGTCGCTTCGTCTACGACAGCGGCCGCCGCATGATCGAACACCAGCGCCCCATAGGCTTGCGCTGCTTCTATGAGTGGAGCGAGTGCCAGGGTACCGATGGCCGCGAATGGCGGGTGACACGGCACTGGACCGACGACGGCGACGAGTACCACCTGCAGTACGACCTCGGCGCCGGGATCACCCGGGTCACCGACGGCCTTGGCCGCGTCAGCGAACGCCACTGGAACAGCCAGTACCAGATCACCCGCTACCGTGACGCCCTCGGCCAGCTCTGGCTGTTCGACTGGAACGACGAACGCCAGCTGCTGGCTGCCGTCACCCCGGATGGCGCGCGTTGGCAGTTCGCCTATGACGAATCCGGCAACCTCTGCGAAACCCTCGACCCGCTGGGGCGCCGTGACTTCACCCAGTGGCTCGGCCACTGGTCGCTGCCCGAAGCCGAGACCGACGCCGCCGGCAATGCCTGGCAGTACCGCTACGACAAGCGCGGCAACTGCATCGCCGAGACCGACCCGCTAGGCCATGTCACCCGCTACCGCTACGACAGCAGCGGCCTGCCGGTGGAGATCATCGACGCCAGCGGCAAGCGCAAGACCCTGCGCTGGAACACCCTCGGCCAGCTCACCGAACAGGTCGACTGCTCCGGCTACCCGACGCGCTTCGCCTACGACGAGCGCGGCAACCTGGTGCAGATCACCGATGCCCTCGGCGAGATCACCCGCTACCACTACGACAGCCAGGGGCGCCTGCTGCAGACGCAACTGGCCGATGGCCGCAGCGAGGCGTTTCAACGCGACGCCATCGGCCAGCTCAGCGCCTACCTCGATCCTGCCGGCAAGCCGGTGCGCTACCGTTACGACCGCCGTGGCCAGGTGCGCCAGCGCATCGATGCCCTGGGCCGCAGCGTCGGCTTCGAGTACGACGCCTATGGCCGTCTGCTCGCCCTGAGCAACGAGAACGACGAGCGCTACCGCTTCACCTGGGACGTGCTCGACCGCCTCACCGCCCAGCATGACCTCGACGACAGCGCCCGGCATTACCGCTATGACCCGCAGGGCAACCTCATCGCCCTGGCCTACACCCCGGCGCCGCATGGCACCGGCCTGGGCAGCGTACCGGAGGCGCCACCGGCGCCGATCATCCACCGCTTCGAGCGCGATGCCGTTGGCCGGATGATCGCCAAGCACACCGATGACGGTCGCACCGAATACGCCTACGACCCGCTCGACCGCCTGATCAGCATCGACCTCACCGCCGTCGACGGCCAGGTGCAGTCACTGGCCTTCGCCTACGATGCCCTCGGCCAGTTGCTCAGCGAGCAGAGCGCCGCGGGCACCTTGCAGCATGCCTACGACGAACTCGGCAACCTGCTGGAAACGCAACTGCCTGACCAGCGCCGTATCCGCCGCCTGTACTACGGCAGCGGCCACCTGCAGCTGCTCAGCCTGGATGATCGACTGGTCAGCCGCTTCGAGCGCGACCGCCTGCATCGCGAGGTGCTGCGTACCCAGGGGCAACTGGTCACGCGTAGCCAGTACGACCGCAGCGGCCGCCTCACCGCGCGTCTGCGTCGGCGCCTGGAACAGCCCGTGCAACTGCCGGCCGAAGCCGAGCGGCGCTACGCCTATGACCCCAGCGACAACCTGATCGGCCGCCTCGACCGTGACCCGGCCAGCCAGCGCGAACAGAAGCAGCAGCTGCACTACGACGCCAGCGGGCGCATCATCGCCAGCCAGGACCTGATTCGCGGCAACCTGGAAACCTACAGCTACGACGCCGCCGCCAACCTGCTGCACCCGGTCGGCGGCGATGCCGCCAGCAGCGGCTGGGTGCGCCACAACAAACTGCTCACCTACCAGGACAAGCGCTACCACTACGACGCCTTCGGCCGCCTGGTGGAAAAACGCAGCGGCCGTCACCAGGTGCAGCGCCTGAGCTACGACGCCGAACACCGCGTACGGGAAGTCACCAACAACGACGGCAGCCGCGTGGTCATGCACTACGACCCACTGGGCCGGCGTATCGGCAAAAGCCACTACGACGCCCGTGGTGCCCTGCTCGGCCAGACCGACTTCACCTGGGACGGCCTGCGCCTGCTCAGCGAAACCCGCAACGGCCGGCACAGCCTCTACCTCTACGACGAAGGCAGCTACGACCCGCTGGCGCGCGT
>NZ_JBLWTV010000005.1:0-288565 GCF_048269965.1 Pseudomonas sp.
ATAGTCCCTCCGCCTCGGCACTCTTTTGGCTTACCTCTTCCACTTTAGAGTGCCTGACGAACATACAAGCCCGGATGTAATCCGGGGACGAGTGAAGATGCCGCTCCCGGATTTCATCCGGGCTACGCATGGGCATAGGTACAACAAGAAGGATCACACCTTGAGCGAACCAAGCTACCTGCTGAGCATCGATAACGGCACCCAGAGCGTGCGCGCGCTGCTGTTCGATACTCAGGGCAACCTGCTGGCCAAGGGCAAGGTGGAGCTCGACCCTTATTTCTCCAGCCAGCCGGGCTGGGCCGAGCAGGACCCGCAATACTACTGGGCCAGCCTCGGCGAGGCCTGTCGCCTGCTGTGGCAGCAGGTGGATATCGACCGCAGTCTGATCAGGGGCGTCGCCGTCACCACCCAGCGCGGTAGCATCATTCACGTCGATGAGCAGGGCGCGCCGTTGCGCCCGGCGATTCTCTGGCTCGACCAGCGACGTGCCGAGGTCGCGGGGCGTATCAAGGGCCTGTGGGGCTGGCTGTTCAAACTGGTGCGCGCCGAGGAGGCTGTGAATCATTTTCGTGGCCAGGCCGAGGTCAACTGGGTCGCCCAGCATCAGCCGGACATCGCCGCTCGCGCGCACAAGGTGCTGTTGCTCTCGGGCTTTCTCACCCATCGCCTGTGTGGTCGCTTCGTCGATTCGACCAGCAGTTGCGTGGCCTACCTGCCGTTCGATTACAAGCGCCTGCGCTGGGCCGCGCCTGGTGACTGGAAGTGGCAGGCGCTGTCGGTGCGTCGCGAGCAACTGCCCGAGCTGTTCAAACCGGGTGAGCGCCTGGGCAGCATCACGGCCTCCGCGAGCCGCCATACCGGTATTCCAGAGGGGCTGCCACTGATCGCCGCCGGAGCCGACAAGGCCTGCGAAGTCCTTGGTTCGGGTGTGCTGGAGGCGACCACTGCCTGCCTCTCCTACGGCACCACGGCCACCATCAACACCACGCGCAGCCGTTATCTGGAAACCATCGCGCTGATACCACCGTATCCGGCAGCGTTGCCGGATCACTTCAACACCGAGGTGATGATCTATCGCGGCTTCTGGATGGTCAGCTGGTTCAAGCGCGAGTTCGGCCTGCGCGAGATGCAGCGCGCCGAAGCACTGGGTGTGCCACCCGAGGCGCTGTTCGACGAACTGGTCAACGCCGTGCCGCCGGGTTCCATGGGCCTGATGCTGCAACCTTACTGGACGCCGGGCATTCGTGAGCCGGGCCTGGAGGCCAAGGGCTCGATCATCGGTTTTGGTGACGTACACACACGCGCGCACTTGTATCGGGCGATTCTGGAGGGATTGGCCTATGCCCTGCGCCAGGGCAAGGAGCGCATCGAAAAACGCTCCGGCACCTGCATCGAGCGCCTGCGCGTCTCCGGTGGCGGTTCGCAGAGCGATGCGGCGATGCAGCTGACTGCCGACATCTTTGGCCTGCCGGCCGAGCGTCCGCACCTTTATGAAACCAGCGGCCTGGGCGCGGCGATCAACTGCGCAGTGGGGCTGGGGTTGCACGCCGATTATCCGGCTGCAATCGCCGCCATGACGCGGGTTGGTCAGGTGTTCCAGCCGAACCCGGAGGCCCAGCGCGTTTACCAGCAGCTCTACGGGCAGGTCTATCAGCGCATGTACCGCCAGCTCAAGCCGCTGTACCAGCGCATTCGCAAGATCACCGGTTATCCGGCGTGAGGCATGCGGTGGGCGTATGGACGTAGGGCGTACTCGCGAAGCAGTACGCCGCTGGACTTGTGTAGCACCGAGGAACGGCGGACTGTTCGCTTCGCTCCTGAGTCCGCCCTACATCACTACAGAAACCAATCGCCCTCCGAAGTGGAGGGCGATGGTTTGTGCATCAGGCGACATCCACCAGCACGATCTCGCTGTCTTCCTGCGCTTCGATGCGGATCAGCGTTTCATCGGCGATGGCCACGCCATCACGTGCCTTGACGGCTACGCCGTTGACACTGAACGCACCGGTCGCGCCCACCAGATAGGCCTTGCGGCCCGCTTGCAGGGCGTATTCGGCGCTTTCTCCAGCCTTGACCGTTGCGGCAACCAGACGCGCGTCGGTACGGATGCGCAGTGCGTCGACATCCTCCTCGTAACCGCTGGCCAGGGTGACGAATGATCCCGAGCGGTCACCTTTGGGGAACGGCTTGGCGCCCCAGGAGGGCGGCAAGCCGGCCTGATTTGGCTGAATCCAGATCTGGAAGATCTTGGTGGTTGCGTCCTCCAGGTTGTATTCGCTGTGGGCGATACCGGTGCCGGCGCTCATCACCTGCACGTCGCCGGCCTCGGTACGGCCTTTGTTGCCCAGGTTGTCCTCGTGGCTGATGGCACCTTCGCGAACATAGGTGATGATCTCCATGTCGCGATGCGGGTGCGGCGGGAAGCCCGAGTGCGGTGCGATCTCGTCGTCGTTCCACACGCGCAGACGGCCCCAGTTCATCCGCTCGGCGTCATGGTATTCGGCGAAGGAAAAATGGTGACGGGCGTTGAGCCAGCCGTGGTGAGCACCACCGAGTTGTTCGAACGGACGTACATCGATCATGGTCAATCCTCCAGTCATGCACGAGTTCAGTCCCGTGCCGCGTTGATGGCGAATGATCCATTTGGATTGATCGATTTAAAAGCGCAATTTTTACAGAATTGATATCGATTAATTTGATTAATCTTCATGAAGGCCAAGCACTAGGCTTTCGCTGATTCTTTCAAGGAGGACGCGCCATGCGCGAACGTAAGGCCTGGTTGATCCTGCATGGCAAGCAAGCGTTGAACGTAGAGGTGAGGGCGGCGGTGAACGGGCTGCGCGAGCGTGGTTGGGATCTGGCCGTGCGCCTGACCTGGGAAGGTGGCGACGCCGAGCGGCTGGTCGAGGAGGGATTGGCCGCTGGTTATTCAACGCTGATCGCCGGCGGTGGTGACGGCACCCTGCGTGATGTGGTCGAGGTGCTGGTCAAGGCGCAAAGCGATGCCAGCCTGGCGCTGCTGCCGCTGGGCACGGCCAATGATTTTGCCCACGCTGCCGGTATTCCGCTGACGCCTGCTGCGGCGTTGGCCCTGCTCGAGTTCGAGCCGGTGGCGGTGGATGTGGGCATGGCGGGCGAGCGGGCCTTTCTGAACATGGCCACCGGTGGTTTCGGCTCCAACGTGACGGCCAATACGCCTGAAGAACTCAAGAAAGTCCTGGGCGGCGCCGCTTATCTGCTCACCGGGCTCAGTCGGTTTTCCGAAGTGCGCGCGGCAGCCGGTCGTTTTCATGGGCCGGATTTCGAATGGCAGGGCGAGTTCCTGGCCCTGGGCATCGGTAACGGGCGACAGGCCGGTGGTGGGCATCTGCTTTGTCCGGAGGCGAGCATCAACGATGGCCTGCTCGATGTCTGCATCGTGCCGGCGGCGCAGGATGCAGTCAGTACCTTGGGCACGCTGTTGTCCGGGGGCATTCTTGGCTTGCAGAGCGTTGCGGTCAGCGCGCGGCTGCCCTGGCTGGAGGTGGAAGCGCTGGAGGGTTTGGACCTGAATCTCGACGGCGAGCCGATGGAAAGCAAAGGTCTGCGCTTTCGTGCCGAACCTGGCGCCCTGCGTCTGCATCTGCCCGAGCATTCATCCCTGCTCGCTGGTCAGGTACAGAGCGCTGAGGCATGATGGCTGCGCGCCAGCAATGCTTCAGTCTGCCGGCAGTCCGCCGATAACCCGAACGGCAGACTAGAATCACCTTACATACCTCGGAGCACATGATGGCCGGCATCCTCGATTCAGTAGATCAACGCACGCAACTGGTCGGCGAGAACCGTCTGGAAATTCTCATGTTCCGCCTGGCTGGCCGGCAGTTGTTCGCCATCAACGTGTTCAAGGTGCAGGAAGTCCTGCAGATGCCCAAGCTGACGCTGATGCCGCAGCGCCATCGCTTCGTCTGCGGTGTGGTCAACCTGCGCGGTCAGACCCTGCCGGTGATCGATCTGTCCCAGGCCATCGGCATGCGTCCGCTGGTGCCGGATGAGCGCAGCACCATCATCGTCACCGAGTACAACCGCTCGGTGCAGGCCTTCCTGGTCGGCAGCGTCGACCGCATCCTCAACCTCAACTGGGAGTCGATTCTGCCGCCCCCGGGTGGCGCCGGACGTCAGCACTACCTGACCGCTATCACCAAGGTCGAGGACCAGATCGTCGAGGTCATCGATGTGGAGAAGGTGCTGGCCGAGATCGTGCCGATGAGCACCAAGGTTTCCGCGGAGAAACTCGCCGACCCTCTGCTGGAAAAAGCCCGTGGCCGCGAAGTGCTGCTGGTGGACGATTCCAGCGTGGCGCTGAGCCAGCTGCGCGATACCCTGACGCAGTTGGGTCTTCGCCTGCACATGGCCAGTGACGGCCTCAAGGCCCTCAACCTGCTGAAGAAGTGGGCCGACACCGGTGAGGTGATGACCGACAAGCTGCTGATGATCTTCACCGATGCCGAGATGCCGGAAATGGACGGCTATCGCCTCACCAGCGAAATCCGCAACGACCCGCGTCTCAAGGATCTCTACGTGGTGCTGCACACATCGCTGTCGGGCAGCTTCAACGAGGCGATGGTGAAGAAGGTCGGCTGCGACAATTTCCTCTCCAAGTTCCAGCCGGACAAACTGGTGGATGTAATTCGGCAACGTCTCGAGCTGGACGAAGCTCGCTAAGCCCTTGATGCCTCGCAGCGCTTGTGAGCATCGCCGTCAGCTCGTATAACGGCGTTTTGCCAACAGGAAGCTGACCCATGCCGAGTCTTTCGGGGCTGTACCGTTATCCGCTCAAGTCCGGTCGCGGCGAAGTGCTGCAGCGCAGTGCGGTCGACGGTCTCGGCCTGCAGGGCGATCGGCGCTGGATGCTGGTCGACGCCGACAACGGCCGCTTCATCACCCAGCGCCTGCTGCCGCAGATGAGCCAGTTGAGCGCCCTGTACGACGCGCGCGGTGGCTTGACCCTGAGCGCGCCCGGTCGCAATGAGCTGTGCGTGGCGCTGCCCGATCCCGAGCAGGATCTGCGTGGCGTCATCGTCTGGCGTGACAGCCTGCGCGTGCCGGATGCCGGTGATGAAGCGGCCGCGTGGCTCAGCGACCTGCTGGGCAAGCCTTGTCGCCTGGTGCAGGTGCCGGAAGAACGTACCCGCCAGGTCGACACCGCCTATGCGCAGCCGGGGGATCGCGTGGCCTTCGCCGATGGTTTCCCGCTGCTGCTGATTGGCCAGGCCTCGTTGGACGATCTCTCCCTGCGAGTCGGGCAGCCGCTGTCCATGCTGCGTTTTCGCCCAAACCTGGTGGTCACCGGCAGCGAACCCTACGCGGAAGACAGCTGGAAGCGCATCCGCATCGGCGAGGTGGAGTTCGAGGTGGCCAAGGGCTGCTCGCGCTGCATCCTCACCACCATCGACCCGCAGACGGGCGAGCGTAGCGTCCAGCGTGAGCCGCTGGCCACGCTCAAGACCTATCGGGAACGCGATGGCGACGTGTATTTCGGGCAGAACCTGCTGCCGCGTGGCATCGGTGAGCTGCAGGTAGGAATGCCGGTCGAAGTCCTGGAGTAGGGTGCGCCGTACGCACCGGGTGATCCGCTAGCTGCCGGAACATCTGATGGACGCGGCAACTTTTGTCGCGGCGGTGGCCTGATGCCCATGAGGTATTGACGCGGAACGCCCTCTGGCCCCTGCGTGGCGTATGGAAAAGCGAGCCCCGATCAGACACCTGCCTGATCGTGGCTTTCGTTTTACTGATCGTCGAAGAAACGCTCGTTCCATGCCACCAGCGGGTGGGGGGCGCCCAGCTTCTGACCGTAGATCACCGAGTAAGACAGCACGTTCTGCACGTACTGGCGGGTTTCGTCGAACGGAATGTTCTCGACCCAGACGTCGTAACTGAGGTGATTGGCGCCGCGCAGCCACTGGCGCACGCGACCTGGACCGGCGTTGTAGGCAGCCGAGGCGAGTACGCGGTTGCCATTGAACTGACCGTACACCTGGCTGAGATAAGCCGCGCCCAGTTGGATGTTGGTGTCCGGGTTGAGTGCCAGTTGCGGCGAAGCCAGGGGGATGCCGAACTTGCGTGCGGTTTCCTTGGCGGTGGCCGGCATCAGCTGCATCAGGCCCATGGCGCCTGCGTGGGAGCGGGCGTCGGCCATGAAGGCACTTTCCTGGCGGGTGATGGCGAACACCCAGCTCGAATGCAGATCACGGCGCTTGGCTTCGCGTACCAGCTCGTTGCGATGGGCCATGGGGAAGCGCACTTCCAGATCGTCCCAGTACTGGGCCTGGCTGATGGTGCGGATGGCCGGGAAATACCACTCCATTTCGTAGGCCAGGCGCGCCTGGGCCACCAGTTCATCGCGGCTGAACAGGCGGCTGACGTGATACCACTCGCGGCGGCCATCGACGATCTGCCCGCGTTCATGGAATTCCATTGCGCGCTTGATGCCGGCAGTGTTGCGCACTTTCTGTACCACCTTGGGATCGAGGGCCAGTGGCTGGTTGTTCAACGCGTAAGGCGCCTTGACCTGATCCGCCGCCATGAAGCCATAGAAGTCGCGCTCCTTGGCCAGCGCCTGGAACAGCACGGCCGGCTGCTGGCTGTTGGGTTGCGCCAGTTGCAGGCTGCGCGCATTCCAGTAACGCCAGCGGTTGCTGCTGGCCAGATCGGACGGCATGTTCTGGGTCAGCTGATAGGCCTCTTCCCAGCGGCCGTGACGCAGCAGTAGGCGCGCACGCCATTCGCTGACGGTGTTGTCACGCAGTTGCGGGTCGTACTTGGCCATTACCTGCAGGCCGCGCAGGTCGAAGCGTTGCGCCAGGCGCAGGCCGATCTGCCGGGCGATGGCGACCTGTTCGTCGGAGGAGAACTTCATGCGCTGGGCGTAGCCGTCGAGCAGGGCCAGGGCATCTTCCGGGTTCTGCCGAGCCAGGCGGCGCAAGCCGAGGCCGACCACATCGCTCATGGTGCTATCGGCTGGCGCGAAGCGCGCAGTGTTCTTCAGCAGTTGCGGCTTCTGCGCCACTTCGACCATCAGCTTGCCGCGCTCACCGAGCGTTGGCAGGCCCTTGATCAGGAAGTTGGCCAGGCCGTAGTTGCCGCTTTCCACCGCCAGCTTGGTGCGCTGCCAGCGGCGTTGCTCGGTGAGCTGGCCATTGGCGGCCCAGCGTTCGAACAGCGGGTCACAGGCGTTGGGCTGGGATTTTCCCACCAGCCAGAGCTTCTCGGCGGTGGCGTTGCCTTCGGCAGTCAGGCCGTGGCTGAGCTGGTACTGGCCATACAGGCAATCCAGTTCGGTGAAATTGAGCTTGGCGTCGTAGTGATCGAGAAAGGGCTTCCAGTCGCCACGCTCGGCCAGCCAGCGCAACCAGCGCAGTTTCATCCAACTGGCCTGGGGCAGGTCCCCGTGTTCGGCGAGAAACTTCTCGATCTCGGCATTGCTGGCCGACTTGAGCCGGTTGGTCAGCTCGTCATAGGCCAGATAAGGCGTCAGTGGGTAATCGCGCAGCGCGTTGGCATACTGGCGATAAGGGCCACTGTCGCCCTTGGCCAGGGCCCGCTTGGCCTCATCATAGTACTGGCGCTGCTGGGTGAGGCTGGCAGCTTCGACACTGGCGACAGCGGTGGCGGTAATAATCAGACAGGAAACTACAGAGAGAAAGCGACTGCGCATGGCATTTCCAGGAGAAGCAGAGGTATGGGGCAACACGATCCGTGTCGTTGCATAGCTCTAGCTTAGCGCTTCATCGGGGTGCGGTGAATGCCGTCGGGCCAGATGGACACATGTAGCAAAGATGCGCTTTGCCTGCGCCAGATGATGAGCAGGGGCGACATCTGTTGCGTCTGTGGAAACGGCAACAGCCGGCTGGCAACTCGGGTAGAATGCGCCGCCTGTTTCTGGAGATGCCCATGACCCTGCTCAAGTTTGCCGATGTATCCCTCGCCTATGGCGCCATGCCCCTGCTCGACGGGGTGTCCTGGCAGATCGCGCGGGGTGAGCGGGTGTGCATCATCGGCCGCAACGGCACCGGTAAATCGAGCATGCTGCGCTTGGTCAAGGGCGACCAGATGGCCGATGACGGCGAGATCTGGCGCGCTCCGGGGCTGAAGATCGGCGAGCTGCCGCAGGAGCTGCCGCGCGCCGACGAGCGCACGGTGTTCGACGTGGTCGCCGAAGGCCTGGCCGGCGTTGGCGAGCTGTTGGCGCGTTATCACCACCTGGCGCAGAACATCCACGGGGATGACGACCTCGAGCAATTGATGCACGTGCAGCAGGAGCTGGAAGCCAAAGACGGCTGGCGTCTGCAGCAACTGGTCGACAGCACCCTGAGCCGCCTGCAGTTGCCGGCCGACAAGACGCTGGCCGAGCTCTCCGGGGGCTGGCGGCGTCGCGTGCTGCTGGCGCAGGCACTGGTGTCCGAGCCTGATCTGCTGCTGCTCGATGAGCCGACCAACCACCTGGACATCGGCGCCATCGCCTGGCTGGAGGAGGCGCTGAAAGACTTCGGCGGCGCCGTGCTGTTCATTACCCACGACCGCTCCTTCCTGCAGAACCTCGCTACGCGCATCCTCGAACTGGATCGTGGCGGCCTGATCGACTGGAACGGTGACTACGCCAGCTTCCTGGTACACAAAGAGCAGCAACTGGCTGCCGAGGAAACCGCCAATGCGCTGTTCGACAAGCGCCTGGCTCAGGAGGAAGTGTGGATTCGTCAGGGCATCAAGGCCCGTCGCACCCGTAACGAAGGGCGTGTACGTGCGCTCAAGGCAATGCGTGCGGAGCGTAGCGAGCGGCGCGAGCGCCAGGGCAAGGCCAATATCCAGCTCGATACTGCGGACAAGTCCGGGAAACAGGTGATGGTGGCAGAGAACGTCAGTTTCGCTCACGCCGGCGGCCCGTTCCTGGTCAAGGATTTCTCCGTGGTCCTGCAGCGCGGCGACCGCATCGGCCTGCTTGGCGCCAACGGTACCGGCAAGACCACCCTGCTCAAGCTGTTGCTCAGCGATCTGCAACCGAGCAGCGGCAAGATCGAGGTCGGCACCAAACTGGAAGTGGCGTATTTCGACCAATTACGTCACCAGCTCGAGCCGGAGAAGACGGTAATCGACAACGTCGCCGAAGGCCGCGATTTCATCACTATCGACGGCCAGAACCGCCATGTACTGAGCTACCTGGGCGACTTCCTGTTCAGCCCGCAACGCGCCCGTACCCCGGTCAAGGCGCTATCGGGTGGCGAACGGGCACGACTGTTGCTGGCCAAGTTGTTCAGCAAGCCGGCCAACCTGCTGGTGCTCGACGAACCGACCAACGATCTGGACGTAGAAACCCTGGAACTGCTCGAAGAAGTACTGCTCAATTTCCCTGGCACCGTGCTGATGGTCAGCCACGACCGTGCCTTCCTTGACAACGTCGTGACCAGCACCCTGGTGTTCGAGGGCGAAGGCAAGGTGCGCGAGTACGTCGGCGGCTATCAGGATTGGCTGCGCCAGGGCGGTTCGCCGCGCCTGCTCGGGGTGGGTGAAAGCAAGTCCGGCAAAGCCGAACTGGCCACTGCCATCGTCGAAGCGCCAGCCCCCGCTGCGGCCGCTTCGGTGCAGGAGAGCGCCGAGCCGGCGAAGAAGAAACTAAGCTACAAGCTGCAGCGTGAGCTGGAAGCGATTCCGGGGCAGATCGATGCCCTGGAGCAGGAAATGGCCGCGGTACAGGAGCAGGTATCCGATCCTGCCTTCTACCAGCAGCCAGTGCAGGTCACCACGGAAGTATTGGCGCGTCTCGAGGGCTTGCAGAAGGAAATGGACGAGTTGCTCGAGCGCTGGGCAGAGCTGGAAGGCTGACGAAGGAACGAACGGGCAATGGCCATCGAGTACCGCATTACTCTCGACGACAATCATCAGTTCAGCTATCGGATCGAGCTGAGCCGCGAGTATGACCCCGTCCAGGCGCAACAGGCACCCGCCTGGACGCGCCTTGAGCATCAGCAATGCAGCAATTGCCCGCTGAGTCGCGAGCAGTTCAGCCATTGTCCGGCCGCAGTTGATCTGCATCGGGTGATCGAGGATTTTCGTGGCCTGCCAGCCTTCAAGAAAGCCAGCGTCTGGGTGCGCACGCCGGAGCGTGAGTACACCAAGCATGTCGGGTTGGAAGAAGGTCTGCGTGCGCTGCTCGGGGTGATCATGGCCACCAGTGCCTGTCCGGTGCTGGCGCGCCTGAAACCCATGGCGCAGCACCATCTGCCCTTTGCCAATAATCAGGAGTTCATCCTGCGCGCGGTATCGCTGTACCTGACGCGGCAGTACTTCAACATGCGCGAGGGGCGTTTGGCCGATTGGGAGCTGAAGGGCCTGGTGCGCCTGTTCCAGCAATTGAAACTGGTCAACCAGGCCTTCTGGCAGCGCATTCACGACACCTGTGAAGGCGACTCCAACCTCAAGGCCTTCCTCACCTTCTTCTCGATGTCATCGAGCATGACGGTGTCGCTGGAAACCCAGCTGCAAAAGATCCGCCCGCTGGTCATGAGCGCGGGCGAATCGTTCGAGTAGGGCCGAAGCCAAAAAAGCTCGCCGCTGAAGCGCCTCCCATGGGCAGAGCCAACGCGGCTACTGTGGGAGGGGCTTCAGCCGCGACGCGATCTCAAGCGCCTTTTTCGCCTTTCTTCAGACGCACTGCGAGTACATCGCAGGGCGCGCCGTGCAGCACGTCATTGGCGGTGGAGCCCAACAGCAGCGCCAGGCCGTGGCGACCATGGCTGCCGACCACGATCAGGTCGCAACCCTGCTCTTCGGCCAGGCGGTGGATTTCCTGGCGCGGTTGGCCATAAGCCAGATGGCGCTGATCGGCAGTCAGCTCGGGATACTTGCCAGTGAAGCTGTCCAGGCGCTCGCGGGCCTGTTCGAACTGCTGTTGCTGCAGCATCGACAGGTCCATCGGCACGTCACCGCCGAAGGCCATGGCCATCGGTTCGACGATATGCACCAGAGACATCTTGGCGCCACTGGCCTGGGCCAGTTTCTGCGCGCGTACCACTACGGGGTCGCATTCCTCGGTCAGGTCGACGGCGACCAGAATGTGCTGATAGGGCATGGTGAACTCCTCCTTAAGGGGCAGATGGCTCTGTTTCAAGTATGGCCCCATTGTGAGGGATAGGGCGACCGGTCATGAAAAAGGCAAAGAAAAGCCCGGTGCGAGCACCGGGCAATAGTTGGGCCAGGCAGGCCGGAAACATGGGCATCAGTGTTGGCTGGTGGCGTACTGGGCGGCAACGGCTTCCAGGCCTTCGATGATGCTGTCGGAATACTTGCTGATCAGGAAAGGTACGGTGTTTTCGTTGTAGTTGCGCAGGGAGTTCTCGATGTAACGCCACTTGGTGCCGATGGCGTTCAGGGCTGCGTTGATCTCCGGGGTGTTCTGCTGGGCGGCACTGAGATTGTCCAGCTTGCTGGCGAATTCGCCTGCCAGCTCGTCAATGGCGCGTTCTTCGCCACCGCCGAAGAAGCTGGCGCCGACCGAGGCACTGCGTGAAGCATAGTCCAGGGCGATGTTCTGCATCAGCAGGCTCTGCTCACGGCTCTTCTGAGTCAGCTGCGGTACGCTGAAACCGCTTTCTTGCTGAATCTTCTGATACAGCTCCTGACTGATGGCCATGATGCGCTGGTTGTTCTCGGCCAGATCGGCGACGGGTTGCAGGTCGGTGAAACCCTGGCTGCGCATGGCGTCCATCAGTACCTGGAGCCCGCTGCGGTAACTTTGCCAATTGGTTTGCAGCTGGGCGCGCAGCGCCTTGCTCGCATCGCCGGGCATTTCGCCCAGGTCGTTCAGGTGTGATTGGCCTTCCTGCAGGGACTCGCCAATCATCCGTGCGTAGCGCTGGTCGCCTTCCATGCCGTTATACATGTAGAAGTCGCCCAGGCTTTTCTGTGTTGCCAGGCGCAGCTGGTGCAGGCGCAGCAGATCATTGGCTGGCGCGGCGCTGAGCAAGGTGGAGGAGAGCGACGTGAAGACGAAAAGGAGCAGGGCGCTCAGGGGAAATACAAGCGAACGGCGGCTCGACATTGGCGACTCCGTATGGCCCATCGAGGGGCTCGATTTGTTTTTGTGTTGCCCTCAGGTGGCGCTGTGCCAGCTGAAAGTGAGACGACTGTACCCGGCGCGGGGCGATTTGGCTAGGCGCCTGGACCTGTCCATACCAGGCAGGCAGGCGCTCGCAATGGCGCGTTATTGACGCTGTTTATCGGAACCGGCTGGAGGCCACGAATGACCAGGCCTGCAGAAAACGTCGGGAAATCGACGAAAAGAGGCCAATTGACAAGTGCAGGCTTTTCCCTGAAGGTGTGCACACCCAAATCAAACGGGCGTATGAATTGAGCGTTTGCCTTGTCAGGCGCGCCATATGCAGCCCGAATATCGCGTCGGTGGGTGTGTCGTACCGATTGGGGCTATGCTCGTGCGGCGCTGCCGCGAGCTGGCCTGCCGGTTGGCTCCGATGTGTACTGTTCAGCTTCCATACCGTGGAGATCAGTTGATGATTTACGAAGGTAAAGCCATCACGGTTAAGGCTCTTGAGAGCGGCATCGTCGAATTGAAGTTCGACCTCAAGGGTGAGTCCGTCAACAAATTCAACCGTCTTACCCTCAACGAGCTGCGCGCCTCCGTCGACGCGATCAAGGCTGACGGTTCGATCAAGGGCGTGATTGTCACCAGTGGCAAGGACGTGTTCATCGTCGGCGCCGATATCACCGAGTTCGTCGACAACTTCAAACTGCCCGACGCAGAGCTGGTGGCTGGCAACCTGGAAGCCAACAAGATCTTCAGTGATTTCGAAGACCTCGCCGTGCCGACCGTCGTCGCCATCAACGGCATCGCCCTGGGTGGCGGTTTCGAGATGTGCCTGGCCGCTGACTACCGCGTCATGAGCGATGGCGCCAAGATTGGCCTGCCGGAAGTCAAGCTGGGCATCTACCCGGGCTTCGGCGGTACCGTGCGCCTGCCGCGTGTGATCGGTACCGACAACGCCGTCGAGTGGATCGCTTCGGGCAAGGAAAACCGTGCCGATGACGCTCTGAAAGTGGGCGCCGTCGATGCCGTGGTCAGCGCAGACAAGCTGCAGGCCGCTGCTCTCGATCTGGTCAAGCGCGCCATCTCCGGCGAGCTGGACTACAAGGCCAAGCGTCAGCCCAAGCTGGAAAAGCTCAAGCTCAATGCCATCGAGCAGATGATGTGCTTCGAGACCGCCAAGGGCTTCGTCGCTGGCCAGGCCGGCCCGAACTACCCGGCGCCGGTCGAGGCGATCAAGACCATTCAGAAAGCGGCCAACTTCGGTCGTGACAAGGCGCTGGAAGTCGAGGCCGCCGGCTTCGTCAAGCTGGCCAAGACCTCGGTTGCCGAGAGCCTGATCGGTCTGTTCCTCAACGATCAGGAACTGAAGAAGAAAGCCAAGCACCACGACGAGATCGCCCGCGACGTGAAACTGGCCGCCGTACTCGGCGCCGGCATCATGGGCGGCGGCATCGCCTACCAGTCGGCCTCCAAGGGCACGCCGATCCTGATGAAGGATATCCGTGAAGAGGGTATCCAGATGGGTCTGGCCGAGGCTTCCAAGCTGCTCGGCAAACGCGTCGAGAAAGGCCGCATGACCCCGGCGAAGATGGCCGAAGCCCTCAACGCCATCCGTCCGACCATGTCCTACGGTGATTTCGGCAACGTCGACATCGTCGTCGAAGCCGTGGTCGAGAACCCCAAGGTCAAGCAGATCGTGCTGGCCGAAGTGGAAGGCGTGGTGCGTGAAGACGCCATCCTGGCCTCCAACACCTCGACCATCTCCATCTCCCTGCTGGCCCAGGCACTCAAGCGTCCGGAAAACTTCGTCGGCATGCACTTCTTCAACCCGGTGCACATGATGCCGCTGGTGGAAGTCATCCGTGGCGAGAAGTCCAGCGAAGTGGCCGTGGCCACCACCGTTGCCTACGCCAAGAAAATGGGCAAGAACCCGATCGTGGTCAACGACTGCCCGGGCTTTTTGGTCAACCGCGTGCTGTTCCCGTACTTCGGCGGCTTCTCCAAGCTGCTGGGCTTCGGCGTCGACTTCGTGCGTATCGACAAGGTGATGGAAAAGTTCGGCTGGCCCATGGGCCCGGCTTATCTCTCCGACGTGGTCGGTATCGACACCGGCCACCACGGCCGTGACGTGATGGCCGAAGGCTTCCCGGACCGCATGGCCGTGGAAGGCAAGACTGCCGTCGACGTGATGTACGACGCCAATCGTCTGGGTCAGAAGAACGGCAAGGGCTTCTACGCTTACGAGACCGACAAGCGCGGCAAGCCGAAGAAGGTCACCGACCCGGCGGCCTACGAGCTGCTCAAGTCCATCGTGGTCGAAGAGCGTGAAGTCAGCGACGAGGACATCATCAACTTCATGATGATCCCGCTGTGCATGGAAACCGTTCGTTGCCTGGAAGACGGCATCGTCGACACCGCAGCCGAGGCCGACATGGGCCTGATCTACGGTATCGGCTTCCCTCCCTTCCGTGGCGGTGCGCTGCGCTACATCGATTCGATTGGTGTGGCTGAATTCGTCGCCCTGGCTGACAAGTATGCCGAGCTGGGCGCCCTGTACCACCCGACCGCAAAACTTCGCGAAATGGCCGCCAACGGCCAGAAGTTCTTCGGTTAATCGTGCAGCGAACAGAGCGAGAGTAGAAATATGAGCCTGAATCCTAGAGATGCAGTGATCGTCGACTTCGGTCGTACCCCGATGGGTCGTTCCAAGGGCGGCATGCACCGTAACACCCGCGCCGAGACCATGTCTGCGCACCTGATCAGCAAGCTGCTGGAGCGTAACGCCAAGGTCGATCCGGCCGAAGTCGAGGATGTGATCTGGGGCTGCGTCAACCAGACCCTGGAGCAGGGCTGGAACATCGCGCGCATGGCGTCGCTGATGACCCAGATCCCGCACACCAGTGCCGGCCAGACCGTCAGCCGCCTGTGCGGTTCGTCCATGAGCGCTCTGCACACCGCCGTGCAGGCGATCCAGACCGGTAACGGCGATGTGTTCGTCGTCGGTGGTGTGGAGCACATGGGCCACGTCGGCATGATGCATGGCGTCGACCCGAACCCGCACCTGTCGCTGTACGCCGCCAAGGCATCCGGCATGATGGGCCTGACCGCCGAAATGCTGGGCAAGATGCACGGCATCAGCCGTGAGCAGCAGGACGCCTTCGGTGAGCGTTCGCACCGTCTGGCGCACAAGGCGACCGTCGAAGGCAAGTTCAAGGATGAAATCATCCCGATGCAAGGCTACGACGAGAATGGCTTCCTGAAGGTGTACGACTTCGACGAAACCATTCGTCCGGAAACCACCCTCGAGAGCCTGGCTGCGCTGAAGCCCGCGTTCAACCCGAAAGGCGGCACCGTGACTGCAGGCACGTCCTCGCAGATCACCGATGGTGCCTCCTGCATGATCGTCATGAGCGCCCAGCGCGCCCAGGACCTGGGTATCACCCCGATGGCCGTGGTGCGCGCCATGGCCGTTGCCGGTGTCGATCCGGCGATCATGGGCTATGGTCCGGTGCCGTCCACTCAGAAGGCGCTCAAGCGCGCCGGTCTGAGCATGGCTGACATCGATTTCGTCGAGCTCAACGAAGCCTTCGCCGCTCAGGCCCTGCCTGTGCTGAAGGACCTGAAACTGCTCGACAAGATGGAAGAGAAGGTCAACCTGCACGGCGGCGCGATCGCCCTGGGTCACCCCTTCGGTTGTTCCGGTGCCCGTATCTCCGGTACCCTGCTCAACGTCATGAAACAGAACGGCGGCACCTTGGGTGTCTCCACCATGTGCGTGGGCCTTGGCCAAGGCATCACCACCGTCTTCGAGCGCGTTTAAGCGTCAGCGGACAGAAACCGGGGCCCAGTGCCCCGGTTTTGCTTTTTACGGCTTTTTATATCGGGAACCGCTCATGCAGTTGCAGCCAGGACTTTATCGCCACTACAAAGGCCCGCAGTACCGCGTATTCGGGGTGGCCCGCCATTCCGAGAACGAGGAGGAGGTGGTGGTTTACCAAGCGCTTTACGGCGAGTTTGGCTTGTGGGTAAGGCCGCTGAGCATGTTCTGTGAAGAGATCGAAGTGGACGGCGAGCGCGTTCCACGCTTTGCTTTGATTCAGGCCGAAGTCAGCCCCATCGGCGCTTCGCAAGTCTGACTGCGCAGCCCCTGCGCTTGACCTTCGCTTGGTCACCACTATATATAGCGGGGCCTTAGAGGGCGTCTACAAATTGCTGCGCTCGGCCATGCTGCGTTGAAACCAGCCTCAAAATGCTCATGTACAGCTCGTACACTGCGCTTTTTCGACTGTTTCGCCTTGCCTGACCTTCGCGCGCTGCTTTGTAAACACCCTCGGCTTCGTGCCTTCTATATTTCGCAATTCAGGAATCTTCTGATCCATGGGCAAATCGCTGGTCATCGTGGAATCCCCGGCCAAGGCCAAGACCATCAACAAGTACCTGGGCAGCCAGTACGTGGTGAAGTCGAGCATCGGCCACATCCGTGACCTGCCTACCAGCGGCTCGGCAAGCGCCACCAAGGAGCCTGCCAAGCGCGGCAAGGCTGCCGCTGAGGCGCCTGCGCTGTCGCCCAAGGAAAAGGCCAAACGCCAGCTGTTCACGCGTATGGGGGTCGATCCCGAGCATGGCTGGAAGGCCAAGTACGAGATCCTGCCCGGCAAGGAAAAGGTGATCGAAGAACTGCGCCGTCTGGCCAAGGATGCCGACACCATCTATCTCGCAACCGACTTGGATCGCGAAGGGGAAGCCATTGCATGGCACCTGCGCGAATCCATCGGTGGTGATGACAGCCGCTACAAGCGCGTGGTGTTCAACGAGATCACCAAGAAGGCGATTCAGGAAGCCTTCTCCAAACCGGGCGAGCTGGACATCAACCGCGTCAATGCCCAGCAGGCGCGTCGCTTCCTCGACCGCGTGGTGGGCTACATGGTCTCGCCGCTGCTGTGGGCGAAGATCGCTCGTGGCCTGTCTGCCGGTCGTGTGCAGTCTGTAGCCGTGAAGCTGGTGGTGGCGCGCGAGAAAGAAATCCGTGCCTTCGTCCCGGAAGAATACTGGGAAGTGCATGCCGATCTCGGCACCGCGAAGAACGCCAAGGTGCGTTTCGAGGTAGTGCGCGAAAGTGGCGCAGCCTTCAAGCCGGTCAATGAAGCGCAGGCCATGGCCGCGCTGGAGAAGCTCAAGGCTTCCAGCTATAGCGTGGTCAAGCGCGAAGACCGCCCGACCAGCAGCAAGCCGTCGGCACCCTTCATTACCTCCACCCTGCAGCAGGCTGCGAGCAACCGCCTGGGCTTCGGGGTGAAGAAGACCATGATGATGGCTCAGCGTTTGTACGAAGCTGGCTACATCACCTATATGCGTACCGACTCGACCAACCTGTCGAACGACGCCGTGGAGATGGTGCGTGGCTTCATCGGCAGCGAGTACGGCGACAAGTACCTGCCGGGCAAGCCGATCCTGTACTCGAGCAAGGAGGGCGCTCAGGAGGCGCACGAAGCGATTCGTCCGTCCGACGTCAACCTGCGCCCGACCCAGCTGTCTGGCATGGAGCGTGATGCCGAGCGTCTGTATGACCTGATCTGGCGTCAGTTCGTCGCCTGCCAGATGCCGCCGGCCGAGTACTTGTCCACCAGCGTCACCGTGGCTGCTGGCAATTTCGAGCTGCGCGCCAAGGGTCGCATCCTCAAGTTCGACGGTTACACCCGTGTGCTGCCGCAGCAGAGCAAGCCGGGCGAGGACGACGTCCTGCCGGAAATGAAGGAAGGCGAGGGCCTCAAGCTGATCCAGCTCGACCCCAGCCAGCACTTCACCAAGCCGCCTGCGCGCTACTCCGAAGCGAGCCTGGTCAAGGAGCTGGAAAAACGCGGGATTGGTCGTCCTTCCACCTATGCGGCGATCATTTCCACCATTCAGGATCGTGGCTACGTCACGGTGCACAACCGTCGCTTCTACGCTGAGAAGATGGGTGACATCGTCACCGAGCGTCTCGACGAGAGCTTCGCCAACCTGATGGATTACAGCTTTACCGCCACCATGGAAGAGCATCTCGACGATGTGGCCCAGGGCGAGCGCGAGTGGAAGCACCTGCTCGACGAGTTCTACGGTGATTTCAAGAAGAAGCTCGAAGTTGCCGAGGCGGGTGAGGGCGGCATGCGTGCCAACCAGCCGACGCTGACCGATATTGCCTGCCGCGAGTGCGGCCGGCCAATGATGATCCGCACCGCCTCCACCGGCGTGTTCCTCGGTTGCTCGGGCTATGCGCTGCCACCGAAGGAGCGCTGCAAGGCCACCATCAACCTGGTACCGGGCGATGAGATCGCTGCCGATGATGAGGGCGAGTCCGAGTCCCTGGTGCTGCTCGGCAAGCATCGCTGCCCGATCTGCGCCACGGCCATGGATGCCTATCTGCTGGATGAAACCCGCAAGTTGCACATCTGCGGCAACAATCCCGATTGCAGCGGCTACGAGGTCGAGCAGGGCCAGTACCGCATCAAGGGCTACGAAGGCCCGAGTCTGGAGTGCGACAAGTGCGGCAGCCAGATGCAGCTCAAGACGGGGCGTTTCGGCAAGTTCTTCGGTTGCACCAATGCCAGCTGCAAGAACACCCGCAAGTTGCTCAAGAACGGCGAAGCGGCGCCGCCGAAGATGGACAAGGTGGAGATGCCCGAGCTCAAGTGCGAGAAGGTGGATGACACCTACGTGCTGCGTGACGGCGCATCGGGCCTGTTCCTCGCCGCCAGCCAGTTCCCCAAGAACCGCGAGACGCGTGCGCCGCTGGTGCTGGAGATCGTTCCGCACAAGCATGAGATCGACCCCAAGTACCACTTCCTTTGCGATGCCCCGCAGAAGGATCCGGATGGCCGTCCGGCGGTGATTCGCTACAGCCGCAAGACCAAGGAGCAATACGTGCAGTCCGAAGTCGATGGCAAGCCGACTGGCTGGCGTGCGTTCTTCGATGGCGGCAAATGGAAGGTCGAGGACAAGCGCTAGCGCTTGGTCACGATCTGCCGCGCCTCGGCCTGGCGTCGTAACAGCGACGCCCTGAGTGCCTGATGAGATGCGCGTCAGGCAGGGCAGACGCGCGTATCATGACCCGATCTGCTGTGGAGGTCGCCGTAATGGCCAAAGAAATCTATACCCGTACCAACCAGAAGATTTTCTTCGCCGGTATTGCCCTGGATAACTGGCGCAAGGCCGAAGCCTCCTCCGCGTTCAATGTGCAGGCACTGGCGCAGGCCGAGCGCGAGGCGGCGCTGTTTCACCTCTATGGCGGGTTGCTCGGGCTGTGTCATGAGATTGCCGGCTATTACCGCATGAACGACGCGACGCCCTCGCGTGTCGAGTCCTTCGTGCAGCAGGCCGTGCTTGATGGCTCGCCCAGCCCAGAGCTGGCCGAGTTGGTCGAATTGGCGCAGCAGCGCGAAACCTGGCTGGCCGAGCTGCTGGCGGCCTATGCTGCGCTGTTCCAGCCGCCGCGTGAGGAGCGCAAGGCCAAGGTCGATCCGTCCCTGCCCTTGATCACGGCCGTCAGCGTTGGCGAAGAGGCGGCCGAGCTGAGCCTCGATGATGTCGATGCCTGGCGTCAGCAACTCAAGACCCTGGTGCTGCGCTTTCGCGAAGGCCTCAGCGAGTGCTGATTGGGTTTAACTGGACCAGTGGACTGGGGATGACCCCGGCAGACTGTTACAATGTCGTGTTTTTGCACAGAGACTGAGCCATGCCAACATCCTTCCTGGAAATCGTCGAACTGCCCGATGGGCGTATTGCCCTGCGTCGCGCAGAGGATGAAGAGGCTCTGGTGACTCTGGACTTCTCTGCCGATGCCAAGGCTTTCCTGCAGGGTCAGCACATCGAGGTGGCCAAGGCCATGCTCAATGTCGGCGTGCAGATGGCCGGCCGAATGGCTGAGGGCGATTTCAGTGGTGAAGAAGAAGGCGCGCGCGTTCTCCACTGAGTCGCCACGGTTCGACGAAAACGGGGCTCCAATGGAGCCCCGTTTTCATTTGCGCAGATGCAACCTGGCGAGTTCAACCCAGGCTGATATTCAGGCTCTGCGCGCCGCCTGCATTGGCGGCCTGTGCAAGGCGCTGGCGAGTGCTGCTCTCGACCGGATGCAGCCAACTGATCACGGTATGGCTGCGGCCGAGTTTCAGGGCTTCTTCCGCCAGTGCCAGGGCATTCTGCCCCTGCCGTGGATGCAGCAGGAGAATGCGCTCACGGTTCAGGCCTGCCTCGCGCAGCCAGCTTTGCGTAAGGCTGGCTGGTGGTGCCACCAGGGTCAGCCAGCGCGCATCCTGGTTCTCGCTCAACTCGCGCAGAATCGGGGCCAGCAAGTGCAGGCAGTGGCCGGCAGCGCCACGTAGAGCCAGTTCGCTGAACGCCTGATCATCCTCGTTGCGAGAGATGTCTTCGGTCGCTAACCGTGGCGCACTCGACGTTCCGGCAAGAAAGGCGTCGAAAAGGGGAAGTTGTGGACGCTCGAACGACTGCTGCACGTGCATGGTGTCTCCTCAGCGGCGGATTACACCGACGCTCAAACCTTCGATGACCAGATCCTGGTGTTCCAGGTCCACTTCGATCGGTGCGAATTCAGGGTTCTCGGCAATCAGCCAGACCTTGTTGCCCTCGCGCTTGAAGCGTTTGACCGTCACTTCATCGTCGATACGGGCGACGACGATCTGGCCATTGCGGGCTTCCCGGGTGGTGTGCACGGCGAGCAGATCACCATCGAAGATGCCGATGTCTTTCATGCTCATGCCGCGTACGCGCAGCAGATAGTCGGCTTTGGGCTGAAAGAACGCCGGGTTGATCTGGCAGGATTCCTCGACATGTTGCTGTGCGAGGATCGGTGCGCCGGCGGCGACACGGCCGATTACCGGGAGGCCCGTATCCTCGTTCGCGGCACCTGCCTCGAAGCCGGGAATGCGGATGCCGCGTGAAGCGCCTGGCGTCATCTCGATGGCACCCTTGCGGGCGAGGGCCTTGAGGTGCTCTTCTGCTGCGTTGGGTGATTTGAACCCCAGCTCCTGAGCGATTTCCGCACGGGTGGGTGGGTAGCCGTTGTCTTCCAGGCAGCGTTTGATGAAGGCGAGAATCTCGGCTTGGCGTGGCGTCAGTTTCAGCATGGCTGGGCTCTGTCTTTTTATACAGTGACTGGGATTATATACAGTAATCGGGGCTTGGCAACGCCATTTTGTAGATGGTTGCAGGCCGGCTCGTTACCCATGCCGGGTCATCTGCGTCTCTGCTTGTTGTAAGCTGTGACCAGCCGGCCAAAAGACGGCTCATGCGGCTTGACAATTCAGTGGGATGAAACGTATGTTTCAAACAAGTGTTTGTCAGGTGATAACTCATGGCTCAGTCGGAAACCGTTGAACGCATTCTCGATGCTGCGGAGCAGCTGTTCGCGGAAAAAGGCTTCGCCGAGACCTCGCTGCGCCTGATCACCAGCAAGGCCGGGGTCAACCTGGCTGCCGTCAACTACCACTTCGGTTCGAAGAAAGCGCTGATTCAGGCGGTCTTTTCGCGTTTCCTCGGGCCTTTCTGTACCAGCCTGGAGAAGGAACTCGATCGCCGTCAGGCCAAGTCCGAAACCCAGGTGTCCCTGGAGGAACTGCTCGAGCTTCTGGTCGAGCAGGCCCTGGCTGTGAAGCCGCGCAGCGGCAACGACCTGTCCATCTTCATGCGCCTGCTCGGTCTGGCCTTCAGCCAGAGTCAGGGTCACTTGCGCAAATACCTGGAAGAGGTCTACGGCAAGGTTTTCCGTCGTTACATGCTGCTGGTGCATGAAGCGGCGCCGCGTATTCCACCACTGGAACTGTTCTGGCGCGTGCACTTCATGCTCGGCGCTGCGGCGTTCAGCATGTCCGGTATCAAGGCCTTGCGCGCGATGGCCGAGACCGATTTCGGCGTCAACACCTCGATCGAGCAGGTGATGCGCATGATGGTGCCGTTCCTGGCTGCCGGCATGCGTTCGGAAACGGGTATCGCCGATCCGGCGTTGGCCGGCGCGCAACTCAAGCCGCGCAGCAAGACTCCCAGCGCCGCGCCCAAGGTTTGACCTGGCGGCAGGTGGGCTTGGCTTCGCCCTTCGGCTAAGCTAGCGGCCCATGTCCGATCTCGATCTACTGCATATCTCCATTGCCGATCAGGCGCTCTACGGCTTCAATGCCGGGCGGCTGCTGCTGAGCTTGCCTGTCTCCACGGCGCTCGGTGGGGCGGGTGAGCTCAACGGCTCAGGCTGTACGCCGCGCGGGCTGCATCAGGTGCGCGCGAGAATCGGCGCTGGTTTGCCTCTGGCGGCGGTATTGCGCGGTCGTCGCTGGACGGGCGAAGTGTGGTCACCTGAGCTGCACGAGCAGTTTCCTGGCCGCGACTGGATTCTCACCCGCATTCTCTGGCTGAGCGGTCTTGAGCCTGGGCGCAATCGCCTGGGCGAGGTCGATACCTTTCGCCGTTATATCTATCTGCATGGCACGCCGGATACGGAACCCATGGGGACGCCGTTGTCCCATGGCTGCATTCGTTTGCGTAACGCCGACATGCTGGCGCTTTTCGAGTGCGTGCCGCTGCATTGCAACGTGCGTATCGATGAGGCGCCGTGCCCGCAGTGGGCTGCAGACCAAGACTTCACCTGAGGAAATAGACTCATGCAAGGCTCTTTGATGATGGACATCGCCGGCACCTGGTTGACCGCCGAGGATCGCCAGATGCTGCGCCAGCCCGAAGTGGGCGGTCTGATCATTTTTGCCCGCAACATCGAATCGCCGCGTCAGGTGCGCGAACTGTGCCAGAGCATCCGTGCGGTGCGCCCGGACCTGCTGCTGGCGGTGGATCAGGAAGGTGGCCGGGTGCAGCGCCTGCGCCAGGGCTTTTTGCGCTTGCCGGCGATGCGCGCCATCGCCGACAACGACAATGCCGAGGCGCTGGCCGAGCACTGCGGCTGGCTGATGGCAACCGAGGTGTTGGCGGTTGGCCTGGACCTCAGCTTTGCGCCGGTACTGGATCTCGACCACCAGCGCAGTGCGGTGGTGGGCAGTCGTGCCTTCGAGGGGGATCCGCAACGGGCCACCACGCTGGCAGCCGCGTTCATCCGTGGCATGCATCAGGCGGGCATGGCGGCTACCGGCAAGCACTTCCCCGGGCACGGCTGGGCCGAGGCTGACTCTCATGTCGCCATCCCGCTCGACGAGCGCAGTCTCGATGACATCCGCGCCTGCGACATGCAGCCGTTCAAGCGTCTGGTGCACGAGCTCGATGCCGTGATGCCGGCGCATGTCATCTATTCTCAGGTTGACGAGCAGCCGGCTGGCTTCTCCCGTCGCTGGTTGCAGGACATCTTGCGTGGCGAGCTGGGCTTCGAGGGGGTGATCTTCAGCGATGACCTGTCCATGGCGGGTGCCCACGTGGTCGGTGATGCCGGCAAGCGTATCGAGGCGGCGCTCGCTGCGGGTTGCGATATGGGCCTGGTATGCAATGACCGTGGTGCGGCCGAGCTGGCGCTCAGTGCCTTGCAGCGTCTGCGAGTGACGCCGCCTGCGCGCCTCGAACGCATGCGTGGCCGTGTTCATGCCACTACCGAATACCGCCAGGCCCCGCGCTGGCTTACCGCTGTGGCGGCCCTGAGAGCTGCCCAGTTGCTTGACTGAGGATCTGCCAATGACTGTCTACGCCATTATCGGTGGTACCGGCTTGACCCAGTTGGAGGGCTTGACGATTCACGAAGCGCTGCCGCTGGATACCCCTTACGGGGCGCCCTCGGCTGATATCCTGCGCGGCAGCTACGTCGGGCGCGAAGTGCTGTTTCTCGCCCGCCATGGCCAACCGCACCGGATTGCGCCGCATCAGGTGAACTACCGGGCCAACCTCTGGGCGCTCAAGCAGGCCGGCGCCAAGGCCATTGTCGCGGTCAATGCGGTGGGGGGGATTCATGCTGCCATGGGCGCTGGGCATTTCTGCGTGCCACATCAGATCATCGATTACACCTCCGGGCGTGCGCACACCTTTTACGAAGGCGATCTGGAGCATGTGACCCACGTCGATTTCAGTCAGCCGTACGACAAGCAACTACGCGAGGCGTTGGTGGCGGCGCTGCGGGCCGAAAATGCGGCATTCAGCGATCACGGAATCTATGGCTGCACTCAGGGGCCGCGACTGGAAACGGCGGCGGAAATCGCCCGCATGGAGCGCGATGGTTGCGACCTGGTGGGCATGACCGGCATGCCCGAAGCGGTATTGGCGCGCGAATTGGCGCTGCCCTATGCCTGCCTGGCGCTGGTGGTGAATCCGGCTGCGGGGAAATCCAGCGCTCTGATCACCATGGCCGAGATCGAACGAGTGATCGAGCAGGGCATGGGGACGGTCAAGGCGGTGTTGGCGCGTGTGCTGAGTAACTAGCTTCTCTGCCAAGATAACGGCCTGTGCCCGCCAGTCAGGCATCGACGCGCCGAATCTGCAGGAGCGGGGCGCCGCCGCGAATCAGGGCGGCGCGCATTTGCAAGACTTCGCCCCGGGGCTGGCTCCTACGAGAGGCCTGGCGGCATCAGGTTTCTGCTCAAAGCGGCCTGATGCGTACCAGCGCACCCAGGCTGCCATGGTCCAGGTAGGTCAGGCTGTTGTCCTTCAGGCGCTGAGCCACTTTCATGTGTTCGCTGCTTTCGAGCAGGCCGTCGACGCTGAATCGGTTGATCCACAGTTCCAGGTCCAGGTCGGCAAAGCGCTCCTGGGTAAAGCTCAGGGTGCCTTCGATCGCGTGGTGGCCGAAGTGCTCTTCACCGCTGCTGACGGCCATTCGGCTCGGCGAGCTGCCGATGGTCTGGCTCCAGGCCTTGTGCAGCAAGACCTGGTAGCCGCTGCCCGGATTGAGCTTGGCTGCCTCGCCATCGAGCGTTGTCGGGCGTTCGTTGCCGGTGATCGGCAATGCCGTGCCCGCCCAGTCGTCCGGCGCCACTTTGGGCGCGACGACAGGTTCGCCGGCCTGGCGGAATACCAGCAATTCGACCTGATAAAGGCGTTCGGCAAAGGCGCTCGGTGCCAGCAGGCAGAGCAGCAGGGCGATCAGGTGCAGTGGGCGCATGTATGTGAGTCCTTCAGGTGGTGGGCGCGAGGCGCTCGAACAGGGCTTCCAGGGTGTTGAAACGCTCTTGCGCGTGTTCCATCGGCACCTGGATCTTGAAGACGGTAGCGCCTTCGAATTTGTAGCGTTTTGGCTGAGCCTGGATCAGCTTGATCAGCGTCAGCGGGTCGACGCAGGTTTGCGCGGCGAACTCGATGCGTCCGCCCTGCGGTCCTGCATCCACCTTGGTGATACCCAGCTTGTCTGCCTGCAGCTTGAGCAGGGTCAGGCGCATCAGGTTCTTGGTCGGCTCCGGTAGCAGGCCGAAGCGGTCGATCATCTCCACCTGCAGCTCCTTCAGACCGTCCTCGTCGCTGGCGTTGGCGATGCGTTTGTAGAGGATCAGGCGGCTGTGCACGTCGGGCAGGTAGTCCTCGGGGATCAGCGCCGGTACGCGCAGATTGATCTCCGGGCCACCACCCAGCGGCTGATCCAGATTGGGCTGTTCGCCTTTCTGGATGGCCTTGACCGCACGCTCGAGCATTTCCATGTAGAGGGTGAAGCCGACGGCCTGAATCTGGCCGCTTTGGCCGTCGCCAAGCAGTTCGCCGGCGCCGCGAATTTCCAGATCATGGGTGGCCAGGACGAAGCCGGCGCCGAGGTCCTGGGCGCCCGCGATGGCCTCCAGGCGTTTTTCCGCATCCGGGGTCATCTGCTTGCGCGGCGGGGTGAGCAGGTAGGCGTAGGCCTGGTGGTGGCTGCGACCGACACGGCCGCGCAACTGGTGCAGCTGGGCCAGGCCGAACTTGTCGGCGCGGTCGATGATGATGGTGTTGGCGCTGGGCACGTCGATGCCGGTCTCGATGATGGTCGAGGCCACCAGCACGTTGAAGCGCTTGTGGTAGAAGTCGCTCATCACCTGCTCGAGATCGCGTTCGCGCATCTGCCCGTGACCGATGCCGATACGCGCCTCGGGCACCAGTTCGGCCAGTTCACTGGCGCATTTTTCGATGGTCTTTACATCGTTGTGCAGGTAGTACACCTGGCCACCGCGCAGCAGCTCGCGCAGCAGTGCTTCCTTGATGGTCGGCTTGTTGCTCTCCATGACGAAGGTGCGCACCGAGAGGCGGCGTGCCGGCGGCGTGGCGATGATCGACAGGTCGCGCATACCGGCTACAGCCATGTTCAGCGTGCGCGGGATCGGCGTGGCGGTCAGGGTGAGGATGTCCACCTCACTGCGCAGCGCCTTGAGCTGTTCTTTCTGGCGTACGCCGAAGCGGTGTTCCTCGTCGATGATGGCCAGGCCGAGGTTGTGGAACTTGACGTCATCCTGCAGCAACTTGTGCGTGCCGATGACGATATCCACCTTGCCTTCGGCCAGTTGCTGCACGGCCTCGTCGACTTCCTTGGTGCTCTTGAAGCGGCTCATCACCTCGACCTTCACCGGCCAGTCGGCGAAGCGGTCGCGGAAGCTGTTGTAGTGCTGTTGGGCGAGCAGGGTGGTGGGCACCAGCACGGCGACCTGCTTGCCGCTGTGCACGGCGATGAAGGCCGCACGCATGGCCACTTCGGTCTTGCCGAAGCCGACGTCGCCGCAGACCAGGCGATCCATCGGTTTACCGGCGAGCATGTCGGCGCGCACGGCATCGATGGCGGCCTGCTGGTCCGGGGTTTCCTCGAAGGGGAAGCCGGCGCTGAAGGTGGCGTAGTCCAGCGCCGGGTCCCGGAAGGCGAAGCCTTCGCGGGCGGCGCGGCGGGCGTAGATGTCGAGCAGTTCGGCGGCAACATCGCGCACTTGCTCGGCTGCCTTGCGTTTGGCCTTCTGCCAAACCTCCGAGCCAAGGCGGTGCAGCGGTGCCAGGGCATCGTCGCTGCCGGTGTAGCGAGCGATCAGGTGCAGGCTGGCCACCGGCACATAAAGTTTGGCTTCGTCGGCGTACTGCAGGGCGAGAAATTCGGCGGCCTGTCCGTCGAACTCCATGGTCACCAGGCCCAGGTAGCGACCGACGCCGTGATCGATATGCACCACCGGCGCGCCTTCGCGCAGTTCGGTGAGGTTCTTGATCACGTTGTCGCCGCCTTCGCGGCCTTTTTCGCGGCGACGACGCTGCATGACACGCTGGCCGAATAGCGGGCTCTCGGCGATCAGCGCCAGGTCGTCGAGCAGCAGGCCCTCATCCAGGGGTGCGATGCAGATGTTGAGGCGCTCGGGGCTGGCGACGAAAGCCGGCCAGCCGTCGACTTCCCTGGGCTTGAGCTTGAGGCGGGCGAGCAGCTCCAGCAGCACTTCGCGGCGACCGGCCGATTCGGCGCAGAACAGCACGCGGCCCGGATATTCCTCGATAAAGCGGCGCAGCGCCGCCAGCGGCTCGCCAGCCTTGGCCTGAATCGCCAGGTCGGGCAGGGCGCGTGCGTCGAAGCGTGTCTGGCCGACGCCGGGCTCGATGTCGTCCTGGTTGACCACCACTCGCGGCCAGCTTTTCAGGCGGGCGAAGCAGTCCTCGACCGGCAGGAAAATGTCGGCAGGTGGCAGCAGCGGGCGTTCCGGATCGACCCGGCGATCCTCATAACGGTTGCGCGCATCGGTCCAGAAGTGTTCGGCGGCCTTCTCGATGCCGGGCAGGGAGAACACCTGGGTGTCGCCTGGCAGGTAGTCGAACAGGGTGCCTGTCTCTTCGAAGAACAGCGGCAGGTAATACTCGATGCCAGCGGGGGTGATGCCCGTGGAAAGGTCCTGATAGATCGGGCAGCGACGGAAATCCACGTCGAAGCGCTCGCGGAAACGCCCGCGAAAATCGGTGACGGCTTTCTTTTCCAGCGGAAATTCACGCGCCGGCAGCAGGCGGATCGACTCGACCTTGTCCACCGAGCGCTGGGTCTCGGGGTCGAAGGTGCGCAGGGTTTCGATTTCGTCGTCGAACAGGTCGATGCGGTAGGGCGTGTCACTGCCCATCGGGAACAGATCGATCAATGCGCCGCGCACGGCGAACTCGCCATGCTCGTACACCGTATCGACGCAGCGGTAGCCGGCGGCCTCCAGACGCGTGCGCATCTGCTCCACATCGAGTTTCTGGCCGACATCCAGCACCAGGCTGCCACCGAGCAGGAAGCGCTTGGGTGCCAGGCGGTGTAGGGCGGTGGTGATCGGCACTACGAGGATGCCACGGCTCAGTTGCGGCAGGCGATAGAGTGCTGCGATGCGCTGCGAGATGATGTCCTGGTGCGGCGAGAAGACGTCGTAGGGCAGGGTTTCCCAGTCGGGAAAGTGCAGCACCGGCAGATCGGGGGCGAAGAACGCCAGTTCTTCCTGCAGCCGCTCGGCGCTCTGGCTGCCTTCGGTGAGCACCAACGTGAAGCGTCCAGCACCGCTGGCCGCTTCGGCGATGGTCAGGGACAGGGCGGCGCCAGGCAGGTTGCCCCACTGTTGTTTGCCGGCGCTGGCCGGTAGAGACGGAAGACGCAGTACGGACACGGGCGGCTCACGGTCGTGACGAAAGGCCGGGAATTGTAGCGGGGCTTGGTGGTCAATGTCAGTCGCGACAGGCGCGCATTGCTCATGCCCGCGCGCGCCGTCATAATGTAGCCCCTTTTTTCAGCCCCTACATGTGGAAGGTACTGCCCGTGACTCAGAAGCCCGACCAGTGTCTCGGTGAATGGATCGATCGTGAAGCTCTCGCGGAAGCGATGATTCCGCTGATTGGTCAGCTCTACCGCAACAACAATGTGGTGACCTCGATTTATGGCCGTGGCCTGATCAATCGTTCGGTCATCGACATCCTCAAGGCCCACCGTTTCGCTCGCCATCGCCTTGCCGATGAGGCCGAGCTGTCGGTGCACGACACCTTCCCCATGCTCAAGGCCATGAGCGAGCTCAAGCTGGGTGCCGCCTCGGTGGACCTGGGCAAGCTGGTTGCCAAGTTCAAGGCCGAAGGCGCTGGTCGCGGCGTCGAGCAGTTCGTCAAGGACGAGCTGGCCGATGTAGTGGGCAAGCAGAACGGTTCGGCGCGTGAAGGCACTGATGTGGTTCTCTACGGCTTCGGTCGTATCGGCCGCCTGCTCGCGCGCATCCTGATCGAGAAGACCGGGGGTGGCGACGGCCTGCGTCTGCGCGCCATCGTCGTGCGCAAGGGTGCCAGCAATGATCTGGTCAAGCGTGCCAGTCTGCTGCGTCGTGACTCGGTACACGGCAAGTTCAACGGCACCATCACCATCGATGAAGAGAACAACACCCTGACGGCCAACGGCAACCTGATCCAGGTGATCTATGCCAAGGAGCCGAAGGAAGTCGATTACACCCAGTACGGCATCAAGAACGCGCTGCTGGTGGACAACACCGGCGTATGGCGTGATGCCGAGGGCCTGGGTCAGCACCTGGCCTGCCCGGGCGTCGATCGCGTCGTCCTCACCGCACCTGGCAAGGGCGCGCTGAAGAACATCGTGCACGGCATCAACCACAGCGAAATCACCGCTGAGGACAAGATCATCTCCGCCGCTTCCTGCACCACCAACGCCATCGTGCCGGTGCTCAAGGCGGTCAATGATCAGTACGGCATCGTCAACGGTCACGTCGAGACCGTTCACTCGTACACCAACGACCAGAATCTGATCGACAACTTCCACAAAGGCAGTCGTCGTGGTCGCAGTGCTGCGCTGAACATGGTCATCACCGAAACTGGCGCTGCCACCGCTGCGGCCAAGGCGCTGCCGGTTCTGAAAGGCAAGCTGACCGGCAACGCCATTCGCGTGCCGACGCCGAACGTGTCCATGGCCATTCTCAATCTGAACCTCGAGAAAGCCACCAGCCGTGAAGAAATCAACGAGTACCTGCGCCAGATGGCCATGCACTCGGATCTGCAGAAGCAGATCGACTTCGTCAGCTCGCAGGAAGTGGTCTCGACCGACTTCGTCGGTTCGCGCCATGCCGGTGTGGTCGATGCCGAAGCCACCATCGCCAACGACAACCGTGTCGTGCTCTACGTCTGGTACGACAACGAGTTCGGTTACAGCTGCCAGGTGGTTCGCGTGATGGAAGACATGGCTGGGGTCAACCCGCCGGCCTTCCCGCGCTAAGCGCCGGGGGCGCATGAAAAACGGGAGCTTCGGCTCCCGTTTTTTTATGTGCAGAAAATGACCTGGCGGAGGTTGGCGCGTTGATATGGGTCAGCATCGAACTTGTTGCGCCCTGTTACCGAAAAGCCAAAAAAAGCAAGCGCTTGGGTGGTCAGTGAGGGGGGGCGTCTTTATAATCAAGCGGATTTTTTACCCAGGTTTGGCGCCTTCCTCCACGCCCATATCGCATTGGCGTGGTTGGGTCTATTAGACCTTCGCTAGCGCCGCCTGTCCTATAAAAAGCTTTCTAAATCAGTGGTTAGGCAAACCTATGATCAAACTAAAGCATGGGCTTGATTTGCCCATAACGGGTGCGCCGGCACAGCGTATCGAGGCCGCCAGGCCCGTACGCAGTGTCGCCGTCATCGGCTTCGACTATCACGGGATGAAGCCGACGATGGAAGTGCAGGTCGGTGACCGGGTCAAACTCGGTCAATTGCTGTTTACCGACAAGAAGACACCCGGCGTGCGCTACACCGCCCCCGCTGCAGGCGTGATCAGCGCCATTCACCGTGGCGAGAAGCGTGTTCTGCAGTCCGTGGTCATCGACATCGATGGCGACGATCAGGAAACCTTCGCTCAGTACGCGGCCGACCAGCTTGAAGCGCTCAGTGACGAGCAGGTTCGCGAGAATCTGCAACAGTCCGGCCTGTGGACCGCTCTGCGCACGCGCCCGTTCAGCAAAGTGCCGGCGCTCGATGCCGTGCCCAGCTCGATCTTCGTGACTGCCGTCGATACGCACCCGCTTGCCGCCGATCCTGCGGTGATCATCGGTGAACATGCCGCTGACTTCGAAAATGGCCTCAAGGTTCTCGGTAATCTGGGCAAGATTTTCCTGTGCAAGGCCGATGGCGTCAGCCTGCCGGGCGAGAAGCTGGCCAAGGTGCAGAGCGAAACCTTTGCCGGCCCGCACCCGGCGGGTCTGCCAGGTACCCATATTCACTTCCTCGACCCGGTCAGCACCCGCAAGAGTGTCTGGCAAATCGGTTATCAGGACGTGATCGCGGTGGGCAAGCTGTTCACTACCGGTCAGCTGTTCGTCGAGCGCGTGGTTGCGTTGGGCGGCCCGGTTGCCGAGCAGCCGCGTCTGCTGCGTACCCGCCTGGGCGCCAGCCTGGAAGAGCTCACCGCCGGTGAGCTGAAACCGGGCTTCAATCGCGTGATTTCCGGCTCGGTATTTGGCGGTCGCACCGCTCAGGGCGCGTTCGCGTTCCTCGGGCGCTACCACAATCAGGTGTCCTGCCTGGGCGAGGGTAACGACCGCGAGATGATGCATTACCTGCGTGCCGGCGTTAACAAGCACTCGGTACTGAACGTTTTCGTCTCCAAGCTGGCGGGTGCCAAGCTGTTCAACTTCACCACCACCACCAACGGCAGCCCGCGCGCCATGGTGCCGGTGGGCAACTACGAAGCAGTGATGCCACTGGATATCCTGCCGACTCAACTGTTGCGCTACCTGATCGTCGGTGACACCGAGATGGCCCAGAAACTGGGTTGCCTGGAACTCGACGAAGAAGACCTGGCGCTGTGCACCTACGTGTGTGCCGGCAAGTATGAATATGGCCCGATCCTGCGGGATAACCTCACCCGCATCGAGAAGGAGGGTTAACTCATGGGTATTCGTGCATTGCTCGATAAAATCGAGCACAACTTCGAGAAGGGCGGCAAGTACGAGAAGTGGTATGCCTTGTACGAGGCGATCGACACCTTCTTCTATCGTCCTGGCAGCGTGACCAAGACCACGGCTCACGTGCGTGACGGCATCGACCTCAAGCGCATGATGATCACCGTATGGCTGTGCACCTTCCCGGCCATGTTCTTCGGCATGTGGAACACCGGCTACCAGGCCAACCTGATCTTCGCCCAGAGCCCCGAGCTGCTGGCGAGCCAGGAAGGCTGGCGCTTCGCGCTGATCGGCTCGTTGGCCGGTTTCGATGCGAACAGCCTGTGGGATAACTTCATCCAGGGCGCGGCTTATTTCCTGCCGGTCTACGCGGTGACTTTCATCGTCGGCGGCTTCTGGGAAGTGCTGTTCGCTTCGATCCGCAAGCATGAAGTCAACGAAGGTTTCTTCGTCACTTCCGTGCTGTTCGCCCTGATTCTGCCGCCGAGCATTCCGCTTTGGCAGGTGGCCCTGGGCATCAGCTTCGGCGTGGTGATCGGCAAAGAAGTGTTCGGTGGTACCGGCAAGAACTTCCTCAACCCGGCACTGACCGGCCGTGCCTTCCTGTTCTTCGCCTATCCGGCGCAGATGTCGGGTGATGCGGTGTGGACTGCCGTCGACGGTTTCGCTGGTGCTACTTCGCTGAGCCTGGCAGCCTCCGGCGGCATCGAGAACGTGATCAATAACGGCATCACCTGGATGGATGCTTTCGTCGGCACCATTCACGGTTCGCTCGGCGAAACCAGCACCCTGGCGATTGCCATCGGCGGCCTGGTCCTGCTGATCACCAAGATCGCCGCTTGGCGCATCGTCGCAGGGGTGATGCTGGGCATGATCGGTCTGAGCATGCTGCTCAACCTGATCGGCTCCACCAGCAACCCGATGTTCGCCATGCCGTGGTACTGGCATCTGGTTGTCGGCGGCTTTGCCTTTGGCATGTTCTTCATGGCCACCGACCCGGTGTCGGCGTCGATGACCAATACCGGCAAGTGGATCTTCGGCGCCCTGATCGGCGTGATGGTCGTTCTGATCCGTGTGGTCAATCCGGCCTTCCCCGAGGGCATGATGCTGGCGATCCTGTTCGCCAACCTGTTTGCACCGCTGATCGACCACTTCGTCGTTCAAGCCAATATCAAGCGGAGGCTGGCACGCAATGTCTAGTCAAAAAGAATCCACCGTCCGCACGCTGACGGTGGCGGTGCTGGTGTGTCTGGTGTGCTCGGTGTTCGTCGCCGGCGCCGCCATCGCACTGAAGCCGACTCAGGTTGAAAACCGCCTGCTGGACAAGCAGCGCAGCATCCTGGCCATTGCCGGCCTGGGCGAAGCGGGTATGTCCGGCGCCAAGGTCAAGGAGCTGTTTGACAGCACCATCACCGCCAAGCTGGTGGATCTTGAGAGCGGCACGTTCTCCGATGCTTTCGACCCGATCACCTTCGATCCGCTCAAGGCCTCCAAGGATCCGAAAACCTCCGAGGCTCTGAAAGGCAGCGAGGATATTGCCGGGATCAAGCGCCAGGAGCGTTACACCACCGTTTACATGGTGGAGAAGGATGGCGAAGTCGAAACCCTGATCCTGCCGGTTCGCGGCTATGGTCTGTGGTCGACCCTGCACGGTTTCATCGCCGTCAAGGGCGACCTCAATACCGTGGTCGGCATGGGCTTCTACCAGCACGGCGAAACCCCGGGTCTCGGCGGCGAGGTGGACAACCCGAAATGGAAGGGCCAGTGGCCGGGCAAGACCCTGTTCGACGACAGCGGCAAGCTCGCCGTACAGGTGGTCAAGGGCGGTGTCGATCCGCAAAGCCCGAACGCTACCCACCAGGTCGATGGCCTGGCGGGCGCCACCCTGACGAGCGTCGGTGTGGACAACCTGCTGAAGTTCTGGCTCGGCCAGAACGGCTTCGGTCCGTTTATCGCTAACCTGCGTGCAGGGGAGGCTTGATCATGTCGCAGCCGACTATTAAAGAAGTCCTGCTCAACCCGATCTTCAACAACAACCCCATCGGCCTGCAGATTCTCGGTATCTGCTCGGCGCTGGCGGTGACCTCGAATCTGCAGACCGCGCTGGTGATGTCCGCCGCGCTGACGCTGGTGACCGGTTTCTCCAACCTGTTCATCTCAATGATCCGCAGCCAGATTCCGGGCTCGATCCGCATGATCGTGCAGATGGTGATCATCGCATCCTTGGTAATCGTGGTGGACCAGGTGCTCAAGGCGTATGCCTTCAGTCTGTCCAAACAGCTGTCGGTGTTCGTCGGTCTGATCATCACCAACTGCATCGTGATGGGCCGTGCCGAGGCCTTCGCCATGCAGAACCCGCCTGTGCTGTCGTTCTTCGACGGTATCGGTAACGGTCTGGGCTACAGCGCCATGCTGATTGCCCTGGGCGTTATTCGTGAACTGTTCGGCGCCGGCAAGCTGATGGGCTACGAGATTCTGTCGGTGGTCAACGACGGTGGCTGGTACCAGCCCAACGGCATGCTGCTGCTGCCGCCTTCGGCGTTCTTCCTGATCGGTCTGTTCATCTGGGCCATTCGTAGCTGGAAGAAGGATCAGATCGAGGCCAACGCTTACAAGATGGCGCCTCAGGTATCCAGCAAGGAGGCCTATTAATGGAACATTACATCAGCCTGTTCGTCCGTGCGGTGTTCGTCGAGAACATGGCGCTGGCGTTCTTCCTCGGCATGTGTACCTTCATCGCCATCTCCAAGAAGGTGGAAACCGCCATCGGCCTGGGTATCGCCGTGGTCGTGGTGCTGGGTATCACCATGCCGGTGAACAACCTGATCTACACCAACATCCTCAAGGATGGCGCCCTGGCCTGGGCCGGCATGCCCGAGGTGGACCTGTCCTTCCTCGGTCTGCTGACCTTCATCGGCGTGATCGCGGCCATCGTGCAGATCCTGGAAATGACCCTGGATAAGTACGTGCCCTCGCTGTACAACGCCCTCGGCGTGTTCCTGCCGCTGATTACCGTGAACTGCGCCATCATGGGTGGCTCGCTGTTCATGGTCGAGCGTGACTACAACCTGGCCGAGAGCACTGTCTACGGTGTCGGTGCGGGCGTGTCCTGGGCACTGGCCATCGCCGCGCTGGCCGGTATCCGCGAGAAGCTCAAGTACAGCGATGTACCGGCTGGCCTGCAGGGTCTGGGCATCACCTTCATCACCATCGGTCTGATGTCGCTGGGCTTCATGTCCTTCTCCGGCGTGCAGCTGTAAGGAAAGGATGAACAGATGAATTACGAAATTTTCCTCGCCATCGGCATGTTCACCGCCATCGTTCTCGCGCTGGTGCTGATCATCCTCGCCGCGCGCGCCAAGCTGGTCTCCAGCGGTGACGTGAGCATCGAGATCAACGGCGAAAAAACCATCGTGGTACCGGCTGGCGGCAAGCTGTTGCAAACCCTGGCCGACAACAACATCTTCCTGTCCTCCGCCTGTGGCGGCGGCGGCACCTGCGCACAATGCAAGTGTGTCGTCGAATCCGGCGGCGGCGAGATGCTGTCCACCGAAGAGTCGCACTTCACCCGGCGCGAGGCCCGTGAGGGCTGGCGTCTTTCCTGCCAGACCCCGGTCAAGCAGGACATGAAGATCGAAGTCCCGGAAGAGGTCTTCGGCGTCAAGAAGTGGGAATGCACCGTCGTCTCCAACCCCAACGTCGCTACCTTCATCAAGGAGCTGACGCTGAAGCTGCCGGAAGGCGAAAACGTCGACTTCCGCGCCGGTGGTTATGTGCAGCTGGAGTGCCCGCCGCACACCGTGTACTACAAGGACTTCGACATCCAGGAGGAGTATCGCGGCGACTGGGACAAGTTCAACCAGTGGAAGTACGTATCCAAGGTCGAGGAGACCGTGATCCGTGCCTATTCCATGGCCAACTACCCGGAAGAACGCGGTCTGGTGAAGTTCAACATCCGCATCGCCTCGCCGCCCCCTGGCAAGGACGATCTGCCACCGGGCAAGATGTCTTCCTACGTGTTCAGCCTCAAGCCGGGCGACAAGATCACCGTGTACGGGCCGTTCGGTGAGTTCTTCGCCAAGGACACCGACGCCGAAATGGTCTTCATCGGTGGTGGTGCCGGTATGGCGCCGATGCGCTCGCACATCTTCGACCAGCTCAAGCGCCTGAAGTCCACGCGCAAGATCAGCTTCTGGTACGGTGCGCGCTCCATGCGTGAATCGTTCTACAACGAAGAGTACGACCAACTGGCCGCCGAGAACCCGAACTTCCAGTGGCACCTGGCGCTGTCCGATCCGCAGCCGGAAGACAACTGGACTGGTCTCAAGGGCTTCATCCACAACGTGCTGTACGAGAACTACCTGAAGGACCACCCGGCTCCGGAAGATTGCGAGTTCTACATGTGCGGCCCACCCATGATGAACGCCGCCGTGATCAAGATGCTGACCGACCTGGGTGTCGAGCCGGAGAACATCCTCCTCGACGACTTCGGCGGCTAAGCATGAGGTCTGCTGTACTCCAGCCCGTTATCGCTGTCGCCCTGGCGGCAGCCCTAACGGGCTGCTTGCATTCTGAACGGATCGAAGAGTTCGGTGGCCCGACCATGGGCAGCACCTATTCGATCAAATACGTCCGCAGTGAAGGTGTCGCGCCGCAAGCCGAACTCAAGGCCGCGACCGAGGCGATCCTCGCCGAGATCGATCTGCAGATGTCCACCTATCGCGATGATTCGCTGATCGAGCAGTTCAACCGTGCGCCAGCGGGTACTTGCCAGGCCATGCCCGAGGGCGTGCTGGACCTGGTTCGCGCCGGTGATCGTCTGCACCAGGAGAGTCAGGGCTACTTCGACCTGACGCTGGAGCCCTTGCTCGACCTCTGGGGCTTCGGGCCCAAAGGGCAGGGCGTGGCGGTGCCGGATGCCGAACGCCTGGCCGAAGTGCGTCAGCGAGTCGGTCAACAGCACCTGAGAATCGAAGGCGAGCAGCTGTGCAAGGACGTTGACGTTGAAGTCGACTTCAACAGCATCGCGGCCGGTTATGCCGTCGATCTGATCGTGGCGCGTCTGGGCGAGCTGGGGGTCACCAGTTATCTGGTCGAGGCCACCGGCGAGCTCAAGGCAGCAGGCCTCAAGCCCGATGGCAGCCACTGGCGTATCGGCCTGGAAGCCCCGCGCGACGATCAGCGGGTCGCTCAGCGTATTCTGCAACTCGATGGCTACGGTATCTCCACCTCGGGTGACTACCGCAACTATTTCGAAGAGAACGGCCAGCGCTACTCGCACACGCTCGATCCGCTGAGCGGCAAGCCGGTCAACCACAAGCTGGCGGCGGTGACGGTGGCTGATCCATCGACCTTGCGCGCCGATGGCTTGTCTACCCTATTGATGGTGCTCGGGCCGGAAGCCGGCATGGCCTTCGCCGAGCGCAACGGTATCGCGGCGTTTTTCGTGACGCGTGAGGGCGAGGGTTTCGTCACACAGGGCACGACCGCATTCGAGCAGCTATTCGCTGCAGGAGATGAGCAATGACTTTTCTGGTTGTATTTCTGGCCATGATTCTGGTCGTCGGCATGATGGCCGTCGGCGTGATCATGGGGCGCAAACCCATCGCCGGTTCCTGCGGTGGCATCGCCAACCTGGGTATCGAGAAGGAGTGCTCGATCTGCGGCGGTAGCCGCGAGAAGTGCGAAGAGGTCAATCGCGAGCAGAGCGAAGCGCCGAATACCGACCTGGCTTACGACGCGAGCAAGCGCTGAGCTGCCAGTATGGTTTGACAGCCGGTAGCCGCAACCCGCTGCCGGCCCCGCCGAGGGTGCGCCACAAGCGCTCCGGCCTGATCTGAAGGAGTAAACATGGCGGTCTACAACTACGATGTGGTGGTGCTGGGCTCCGGCCCTGCGGGCGAAGGCGCGGCGATGAACGCGGCCAAGGCCGGGCGCAAGGTGGCCGTGGTGGACAATCGTCCGCTGGTCGGTGGCAACTGTACTCACCTGGGGACCATTCCCTCCAAGGCACTGCGCCACTCGGTGCGGCAGATCATGCAGTTCAATACCAACCCGATGTTCCGCCAGATTGGCGAGCCGCGCTGGTTCTCCTTTCCCGACGTGCTGAAAAGCGCCGAGAAGGTGATCGCCAAGCAGGTCACCTCGCGCACGGGCTACTATGCGCGCAACCGCATCGATACCTATTTCGGTACTGCCAGCTTTGCCGACGAGCAGACGGTGGAAGTGGTCTGCATCAACGGCGTGGTGGAAAAGCTGGTGGCCAAGCAGATCGTCATCGCGACCGGCTCGCGTCCTTATCGTCCGGCCGATGTCGATTTCCGTCACCCACGTATCTACGACAGCGACACCATTCTCAGCCTCGGTCACACGCCGCGCCGCCTGATCATCTACGGCGCCGGGGTCATTGGCTGCGAGTACGCCTCGATCTTCAGTGGTCTGGGCGTGCTGGTCGATCTGATCGACAACCGCGATCAACTGCTCAGCTTCCTCGACTCGGAAATCTCCGACGCCTTGAGCTATCACCTGCGCAACAACAATGTGCTGATTCGTCACAACGAAGAGTACGAGCGCATCGAGGGTGTGGAAAACGGCGTGGTCCTGCACCTGAAGTCAGGCAAGAAAATCAAGGCCGACGCACTGCTGTGGTGTAACGGCCGCACCGGCAATACGGATCAACTGGGGCTGGAGAACATCGGCATCGCGGTCAACAGCCGTGGTCAGATCCAGGTCGACGAGCATTACCGTACCGAGGTCAGCAACATCTACGCTGCCGGTGACGTGATCGGCTGGCCGAGCCTGGCCAGCGCGGCCGCCGACCAGGGGCGTTCTGCCGCCGGCAGCATCGTCGACAACGGCAGCTGGCGTTTCGTCGATGACGTACCGACCGGCATTTACACCATTCCGGAGATCAGCTCGATCGGCAAGACCGAGCGGGAACTGACTCAGGCCAAGGTGCCTTACGAAGTGGGCAAGGCCTTCTTCAAGGGCATGGCGCGGGCGCAGATCTCGGTCGAGCCGGTGGGTATGCTGAAGATCCTCTTCCACCGTGAAACCCTGGAAGTGCTGGGCGTGCACTGCTTCGGCTATCAGGCCTCGGAGATCGTCCACATCGGCCAGGCGATCATGAATCAGAAGGGTGAAGCCAACAGCATCAAGTACTTCATCAACACCACCTTCAACTACCCGACCATGGCCGAGGCCTATCGGGTTGCCGCGTTCGACGGTCTCAACCGGCTTTTTTGAGCGGCTCCGGCCGGCGGCCTGAGCCGGTCGGGGAGACAGGCTGGGTAGTGGCTTCCGAGTGGCGCTGGCCGAATCGGGAGAGCTTCTAGCGTCTCAGGCGGCAGAATGTTGAAAGCGGCCATGTGGCCAGGGCGGCTCGGATAAGCCTCGACCTTGGTGTCGGCGGGTGTTGCAAGCAGAATCCGATACCTGTTTTCAGGTGTCGGATTTTTTATGCGCGTTTCCTTCCTGCGTACGCCCTGACCCTTCTATCCTGCTGCCCCGGGAGAGTCTGGGGCCGACGCTGGCCAGTGAGTTTTCCGGCGCTGTCGAGCGCGCCACCGTCTGCAGGATCTACACGCTAACAAGTCGTGCGTTGTCGCAATGCCAGGGCGCTCTCGTGGCACGGCGCATCTCACAGCCAGCACGGATATCAGCTTGCGGGGGATCTCAACCGGTTGTGCTTGGACTCCAGAAGGCCTGTCTTACACCCGGTAATGACGTCAACTTGCGCATCAGAGCATCGAGCTCATCGCCATCGATCGAGGTGACGGTGAGAGTGGCTTCGATCTCCACGGCGTCCTCGCCGAAGGCGTTGACTTCCAGGTTGCGTACAGGGAAGCGGCCACTCTCAAGGGAAGCCTCCAGCGCCTTCATGATTACCTGCTGACGTTCCTTGTCGGCGATCACACAGACCGTATTGGTTACTTCTACCGACTCCACATCGAGGGGTTGGCGATTGATCGCATTGACTATTGGGCGTAGCAAGGTGTTGGCCGACAGCACAAACAGGGTCCCCAGCACGGCTTCTACCAGCATGCCGGTACCCGTAGCGACACCCACTGCGGCGGAGCCCCACAGTGTCGCGGCTGTGTTGATTCCCCGAATATTGCCTTCCTCACGCATGATCACGCCGGCTCCCAGGAAACCCACGCCTGAGACCACATAGGCCAGCACGTGCAAAGGGCTTGGGCTGCCGCCGTAGATGGCGTGAAAGCGCATGGCAATATCGACGAACAGTGCGGCACCGACTGCGACCAGTACGTTGGTTCGCAAGCCGGCCGTGCGCTGACGATATTGACGCTCCAGGCCAATCACCGCACCCAGCAGGAACGCAGTCAGCAGACTCGCCAGGGTATTGAGTGACGCGGTCAGATCCATATGTTGAGCGATATACATGCTACCCCCTTAAATAATGAGGCCCAGCCGAGCCGGGCCCCATGGCACGATTGCGCAGTCAGCCAGCTGCCTGGGTCAGCAGGTCGCCCAGGAAGGCGTAGGCAAAGCCGAAGTAGATGAACACACCCAGCAGGTCCATGATCGAGGTGATGAGCGGCGAGGACAGCGTGGCTGGATCGGTGCCGATGCGTCGCGCGAGGAACGGCAGCAGCGCACCGATGACGCCGCCGAGCACAGTGCATATCAGCATGCTAAAGCCGACTACCATCAGCACATCGAAGCCGACGCCCTTGGCGAAGAACGCCAGGATGACTTCGAGCAACGCGATCACGCCCCCCAGTGCTGCCGCTACGGGTAACTCACGCTTGATGATCAGCCATACATCACGCCATGTGAGCCTGAGTTCTCCGAGGGCCATCGCCCGAATGACCAGGGTGGCCGACTGGCTACCTGTATTACCGCCCATGTCCACGATCGGTGCGATGAACGCAGCCAGTACGATGGCCTGAGTCAGAATTTCCTCCTGCGCTGCCACGAAGGTGCTGGTCAGAATGCCGAAGAACGTCAGGACCACCAGCCAGAACACGCGTACGGTGAACATCTGCTTGAACGGGGACGCGATCACATCCAGGTCGGGGCCGTCCAATACGGCAGTACCGCCGAAACGGGCGAGCTGAGTAGCGTCCTGCTCCTTCTCGATATCCATGGCATCATCGACCGTGACGATACCGATCATGCGCTCACCACCATTGATCACCGGTAGTGCCAGCAGATCGTAACGGCGAATCAGCTCCGCAGCCTGCTCGCGAGGCCACTGAGCGCGTGCAAAGACTGGACTGCCGCGCATGATTTCGCCGATGGTGGCGTTCGCATCCGCCAGTACCAGATCGCGCAGTGATACGGTGCCGCCGAGTCGCTGCTCCTGGTCCAGTACATAGATGACATAGATGGTCTCCTTGTCGGGGGCGGTCGCGCGGATATGCTCCAGCGCACCGGCCACCGTCATCTCGGGTGAAACGCGGACGTAATCCGAGGTCGTCACCGATCCGACAGTTCCATCCGGATAGGCAGCCAGCTTGATGATGTCATCGCGCTCGACCTTGGCTAGCGCGGGCAGAAGCTTCTGCTTGGCCCTCTCGCTCAGGCGGTTATAGAGGTCGGCTCGGTCATCCGACGGCATGCGTTCAAACAGCTCTACCACAGCCTCGCGCGGCATCGCACGGAGCAGGGTGTCCTGGCGCTTCTCCGGGATGTGAGCGAAGAGTTCTGCGCGGGCGAGTGGGGCCAGGATCAGCAGTAGAGAAACTGTTTCCGCCGTGTTGAGGACATTGAGCGCCTCTACCAGGTCGGAAGAATGAGTGTGCGTTGCAAGGCTGGCAAAGCTCGCAGCATCGAGCGAGTGGGCCAGGGTGCGAACGGAAAACAGCAGGTCTTCGCGATTCATGGGCATGCTCCTTTCGGGCCTTTCAGGCGGCCGCGGGCATGCCTGATCTGTCAGACCATGGGCACGCCCCGACAGCCAAAGGCCGATAACGGGGTGAAGTAATTGAGGTTCAAACGGCAAGATCGACCAGGGTCAGGGTCCATGACGGCCTCCAGTAGGTTGATGAAGTGACAAGGGGCTCAAAACCCCTGGGCACGTTACGGTTCGATGCCAGAATTCCAGGCAACAGCCTTCCGTCGCTGGAAAACCTTGCGCTGAAAAATCTAGACGCTACGGTTTTTCCGGCCGGGGCATGCAAGTTCAAAGGCGCTAGAAAGCCGCCAATGCTGATGGCAACGGCCAGATGTATGTAGGAAGTCGTAAGGCGCGACCGAAGTACGGTCGTTTGATACCACTACCCGCCAGTTCGGCAAGACAGTGGCGAGAAGAAGATCCCGCGATTACCTTGCCTGTGGTTCGTCGATGCTGGATCGACTACTGGAACCTTCCACAGCAAGAACTCCAAGATTCAGACGGGCGCAATCGTAGTTCCCCATCCAGCGCTTGGCAATCCACTGATTGAATGCTGTTCAGGTTGCATTAAGTGGCACTTGCATTTCCAGAAGGCAAGGCAGGCACGGGACCTATGGTCTTTGAGGTAATGCCCGTGCAGGGGGCCTTGCAGGACAAGAGACTTTGCTCTCCTGTCCTGCGCGACTAGCCGCGCAGCGTCTGCACCGCCAGGCCGGGAAAGTCGGTGATGATGCTGTCGGCGCCGAAGTCGGCCAGGCGGCGCATCAGCGCCGGCTCGTTGACCGTCCATACCGACACGTGCAGCCCTTGCTTCTGCGCCTTGAGCAGGCGCTCCGGGGTGCACAGGGTCCAGTTCAATGCCAGCAGGTGACAGTCGTAGTGCGCCGCCACTTTCAATGGGTCGAGCCAGGCGTACTCGGCAACCAGACCCAGCTGCAGCTGCGGGGTCAGTTCGCGCGCGGCCTTGAGTACTTCCCGCGAGCTGGAGGTGATGGTGATCTGCTCGCGCAGGCCGAAGCGCTCGACGAGTTCGGCAATGGCCAGCACGGTGCGCGCGGCGCGCACTTTCGAGGCGCTTTTCACCTCCAGTTGCCAATGCGCGAACGTGCACTGCTCGAACAATTCTTCCAGGCGCGGAATGGGGCATGGGCGTACCCAGCCGGGGCCACCCTTGCGTGCGTCGTACTTCACCAGCTCGGCGGCGTCGTGCTCGACCACCTTGCCGCGCAGGCCGGTGGTGCGCTTGAGCGTCGGGTCGTGGATCACCATCAGTTCGCTGTCGCGCGACAGATGCAGATCCAGCTCGCAGCGGTCGACGCCGTGTTCCAGGCAGCGCTGGAAACTGGCCAGGGTATTTTCCGGGGCTTCGCCCTTGGCGCCGCGATGGCCGTAGATGTGAGTCACTGTTACTCCTTGACGGTGTCGAGGTGGCGCGGCTGGTGATGGCGCACGCTGTTGATCACGTGATCGTATTCGAAATAGACGCTGAATTCGCGGTAGTCCCAGCGCGTGATCGGTGGCTGGCCGACAGGCTTGTGCTCTTCATCGGCCAGGCCGAAACGCTCCAGCACCGAACGCTTGGACTGGCCTTTGTGCGGCAGGGTGCGGGGGTCGAGTTCGGCGCCCTGGTTGCCCAGAGGAATGGTCAGGGTGTCAGCGAGTAGAGCAGTAGGGGCGAGCAGGGTGAAAAGCAGAGCGAGACGATACATGGCGGTTCCTTGGCGGCTGTCATTCGCGGGCTTGGCGACGCTCCAGAGCCTGCTTCTGCAGGATATGCCGAGCCAGCAACTGGCGCTGTGCGTCGGTCAACGCTTCGAACTCGGTGCCGATCTCGAATTGACCGTCCGCGCGTTGACTGCAGTGCACCACCTGGCCACGCAGCAAGAGGCCGAGGGCCTGTGGCATCAGCACCATCTTGATCGCCAGATGGCTACCCGGCGCCACGGCCTGGGCGTTATTGAAGCTGATGCCGCCTTCGGACAGCGAGACCTGGCGTGGCGCGCCGATGTCGCGCAGCAGGCTCTGCGCCACGGCCTGGCCGAGCAGGTCGATGCGCTTGTTGATCACCTTCAGGTAGTTGGCCAGGGTACGGTCGCGTTCGGTGATATGGCGCAGCAGATGCTGGGATTCGAAGTCCGTCAGGTGCAGGTCGCTGAGCAGGTTGAACAGCGGCGATGGATCGTGAAGCGCGTCGCTGGCATGGGCTTCGGCCCCCGACAGCAGGCTGAATTCCAGTGCGATCGTATCGTCGATACGATAGTATTCGCGGCGATCATCTACATCGTTAGTCGACATGGCGAACCCATGAAAGCGGTGGTGGTCGAAGACCCTGTTGAAAGTCTCGCGAACGGGATGCGTGCCAGGCAAGCGTCGGTTACGAATGGTAAACGAGCATTGCTCGCTTCGCTCGCCCCTTCGGGGCCACACTGAAGCGCACCAGCCATAAGCGGCTTTCCAAGTGTCTTTAAACGCAGCATGCCCGATACGCAGCAGACCTCGAGTTGCTTCTGAGTGTAAGGCTGCTGACCTGGCCCTGCCACAAGGACGTTTTTCTTTCCCCCGAATCTCTCCGACATGTTCAGACCTCTGTTCGTATTCATCGGTACGCGCTACACGCGGGCCAAGCGTCGCAACCACTTCGTCTCCTTCATTTCCCTGACGTCCATGCTCGGCCTCACCCTCGGGGTGATGGTAATGATCCTGGTGCTGTCGGTGATGAATGGTTTCGACCACGAAATGCGCACCCGCGTGCTGGGGATGATTCCTCATGCCACGGTCGAATCGCCGACCCCGGTCAGCGACTGGCCGGCATTGGCGCGTCAGGTCGAGCGCCACCCGCGTGTCGAGGCGCTGGCGCCCTTCACCCAGATGCAGGGCTTGCTGACGCACGACGGCAAGGTGCAGAAGGTGCTGATCAATGCCATCGACCCTGAGCAGGAACGCAAGGTGTCGATCATCGACGGCTTCTTCCAGCAGGGCCGTCTCGACAGCCTGAAACCCGGCGATTTCGCCATGGTCATCGGCGACAAGGCAGCGGCCAAGCTCGGCCTGAAACTGGGAGACAAGGTCACCTTCGTCGCGCCCGAGGTCACCGTGACCCCCGCCGGCATGTTCCCGCGCCTGAAGCGCTTTACCGTAACCGGCATCTTCCACGTCGGCGCTGGCGAGATCGACGGTGCACTGGCGCTGGCCAACATCAGCGACCTGGCGCGCCTGCAGCGCTGGAAACCGGATCAGGTACAGGGCCTGCGACTGAAGTTCGATGATCTGTTCCAGGCGCCGCGCAGCGCCTGGGAGATCGCCCAGACCCTCGACGGTGATTTCTATGCCCGTGACTGGACCCGAACCCACGGTAACCTGTACCAGGCCATTCGCATGGAGAAGACCATGATCGGCCTGCTGCTGCTGCTGATCGTCGCGGTGGCCGCGTTCAACATCATTTCCACGCTGGTGATGGTGGTGACCGACAAGAAGGGCGACATCGCCATCCTGCGTACCCTCGGCGCCACGCCGCGGCAGATCATGGCCATCTTCATGGTGCAGGGCACGGTCATCGGGGTGGTCGGCACCTTCATCGGCGCCGTGCTGGGGATTCTCGCAGCACTGAACGTCAGCAGCCTGATCGCCGGCATCGAGCGTCTGCTGGGCATCAAGTTTCTCAATGCCGATGTCTACTTCATCGATTACCTGCCTTCGCAACTGCAGAGCGCCGACGTGGTGATGGTCTGTACCGCGGCGTTGCTGCTGAGCTTCTTCGCCACCCTGTATCCAGCCTGGCGCGCTGCGCGTACCCAGCCGGCCGAGGCCCTGCGCTATGAGTGAGTCCATGAACCAGAACGCCATGAAACAGCACAATGCCGTGCTCAGCTGTCGCAACCTGAGCAAGCGTTACGACGAGGGCCCCGAGTCGGTGGTGGTGCTCGATGGTCTGGAGCTTGAGCTGCTGCCCGGCGAGCGCGTGGCCATCGTCGGCAGCTCCGGCTCCGGCAAGAGCACCCTGCTGAACATGCTCGGTGGCCTGGATACGCCCAGCGAAGGCAGTGTCTGGCTGGCTGGCGAGCAGTTGTCGGCGCTGAGCGAGACCGCTCGTGGCCTGCTGCGCAACCGCGCGCTGGGCTTCGTCTACCAGTTTCACCACCTGCTGGCCGAGTTCACCGCGCTGGAGAACGTCTGCATGCCGCTGTTGATCGGCAAGACGTCGATCCCCGAAGCGCGTCAGCGCGCGACGGCGTTGCTGGAGCGTGTAGGTCTGGGGCATCGCCTGAATCACAAGCCGTCAGAACTCTCCGGTGGTGAGCGCCAGCGTGTGGCGATTGCCCGTGCCCTGGTCAACCGCCCGGGGCTGGTGCTGCTCGATGAGCCCACCGGCAACCTCGATCAGCACACTGCCGAAGGCATTCAGGAGCTGATGCGCGAGCTCAGCCGCGACTCCAACACTGCGTTCCTGGTGGTGACACACGACATGCAGCTGGCACGCCAGATGGATCGCGTGCTCAGCCTGCAGGACGGCAAACTGGTGACCCTCTGATGTTTCGTCCGCTGAGTCTCTTCATCGGCGCTCGTTACACACGGGCCAAGCGCCGCAACCATTTCATCTCCTTCATTTCGCTGACCTCGATGATCGGCCTGGCGCTTGGCGTGCTGGCGATGATCGTGGTGCTGTCGGTGATGAACGGCTTCCAGAAGGAAATGAGCTCGCGCATTCTCGGCATGGTGCCGCACGCCATGCTCTACGGCGCCGAGCCGGTCGCCGACTGGCGCGCCCTGGCGGACAAGGCCATGGCCAACCCGCAGGTACAGGCCGCGGCGCCTTATGCCGAGCTGGAGGGCATGCTCTCGCATCGCGGGCTGATGCAGCCGATTCAGATCCACGGCATCGACCCGGCGCAGGAGGGTAAGGTATCGATCCTGCCCGAGCACATCCGCCAGGGCAGCCTGAACAATCTTCAGCCCGGCGAATTCGGCGTAGTGATCGGCGATATCACCGCGCGCCGTTTCGGCCTGCAGGTGGGCGACAAGCTGACCTTGATCATTCCCGAGCTGAGCAGCGCGCCCGGCGGCGTCACCCCGCGCATGCAGCGCCTGAACGTGGCGGCGGTGTTCAAGGTGGGCGCCGAGCTGGACAGCTCGCTGGCACTGATCAACGTCGCCGATGCCGCTGCCATGCAGCGCCTGCCGGAAGGTACGGTGCCGGGCATTCGCCTGGCGCTGAAGGATCTCTACCAGGCGCCGCAAGTGTCCAAGGCGCTGGTCGCCGAACTGGGCGCCGGTTACCGTGCCGATGACTGGACTCATACCCAGGGCAGCCTGTTCAGCGCGATGAAAATGGAGAAGACCATGATCGGTCTGCTGCTCTTGCTGATCGTTGCCGTGGCGGCGTTCAACATCATCGCCACGCTGATCATGGTAGTGGCTGACAAGGGCGGCGATATCGCCATCCTGCGTACCCTGGGCGCTACACCGCGGCAGATCATGGCGATTTTCATGGTGCAGGGCTCGGTGATCGGTCTGGTCGGTACGCTGATCGGCACGCTGCTAGGTGTGCTGGCGGCGCTCAATATCAGCGCGCTGGTGGCCTGGCTGGAGTCGTTCGCCGGTCAGCAGGTGATGAGCTCCGATGTGTACTTCATCAGCAGCTTGCCGTCGGACCTGCAGTGGCTGGATGTGGCGCTGATCTGTTCGGCGGCATTGATCCTGAGTTTCCTCGCCACACTCTACCCTTCATGGCGAGCGGCGCAGGTGCAGCCGGCCGAAGCGCTGCGCTACGAGTAAGAATGAAAAAGCCGTCGACTTCGACGGCTTTTTCTTTTCAGTGGCGTTCCAGTCGGCGTTTTTCCTGACGCTTGCGCCAACTGCGCTGGACCCACCAGCGCCAGTAGAGCATGGTCAGTACATAGCCTGCCGCCGCGAGAATGATCCCTGCGACGAAGGAGCCCAGATACAGGGGTTTCCACAGCACTGCCACCTCGGCCGTGATCCATTCCAGGCTCAGGGTCGTCGGCATGCGCACCGGAGGCGTCTGCATGATCCACGCACCCAGCTTGTAGGTGCAGTAGAAAACCGGCGGCATGGTGATGGGGTTGGTCAGCCAAACCAGGCCGATGGAAATCGGCAGGTTGGCGCGCATCGGGATGGCAACGGCGGCGGCGGCCAGCATCTGCATGGGCATGGGGATCATCGCCCAGAACAGGCCGATGGCCATGCCACGGGCTACCGAATGGCGGTTGAGATGCCAGAGATTGGGGTCATGAATGAGTTTGCCGAGAAAGCGCAGGGACTTGTTACCCTTGATGCTGTCGGGGTTGGGCATGTAGCGCTTGAATAAACGACGCGGCATGAAGAGTCTCTGGGCAGGCAAAAGCGCCGGTATTATGCACGGATTCAGCCTGGCCAGCGTTTCCATATTGTGACTGGAGGTGAGCGCTGGACGCGCGCGCCTTGGCTCGATGAGCAAGGAGAAGCCATGCGAACAGGGATGTTGGCGCTAGCCTTGGGGCTATTGGCGCTGCGCTTTCTGCCCAGCCTGCCGCCGGGCTGGCTGTTGCTGGTGGCGGTCTGCGTCGGTCTGGCGCTGTTGTTCTCACGCCTTTATCCGTTGGGGTTCTTCTTGTTGGGGCTGGCCTGGGCCTGCGGCTCGGCGCAATCGGCACTGGATGACCGCCTTGACCCGCAGCTCGATGGCCGTACCCTGTGGCTGGAAGGCCGAGTGGTCGGCCTGCCGGAGGTGTCCGATGGTGTGGTGCGCTTCCAGTTCGAGGAAGCGCGCTCACGGCGTGCCGAGTTGCCGAAAAAAATGCGTCTGGCCTGGCATGGCGGGCCGCCGGTGCAGGGCGGCGAGCGCTGGCGGCTGGTGGTCAACCTGAAGCGCCCGCATGGGTTGGTCAATCCGCAGAGCTTCGATCACGAGGCCTGGCTGCTGGCCCAGCGCATTGGCGCGACGGGCACGATCAAGTCTGGCGAGAGGTTATCCCCCGCGACAGGTTTGGGTAGCTGGCGCGACAGCCTGCGTCAGCATCTGCTGGCTGTGCCGGCATTCCAGCGAGAGGGCGCCATTGCCGCTCTGGTCCTGGGTGATGGATCCGGTCTGAGCGCGGGCGACTGGCGCCTGTTGCAGCATACGGGCACGGTGCACCTGATGGTCATCTCCGGCCAGCATATCGCGCTGCTGGCCGGCTTTCTTTACGCACTGGTGGCGTTGCTGGCGAGAGTCGGTGCCTGGCCAAGGCGCTGGCCCTGGCTGCCCTGCGCCTGTGCGCTGGCCTTGAGCGGGGCCCTGGTCTATGGAATGTTGGCGGGTTTCCAGGTGCCGGTGCGCAGGGCCTGCGTGATGGTTGCGCTGGTGCTGCTGTGGCGTATGCGCTTTCGTCACCTGGGCGCCTGGTGGCCATTGTTGCTGGCGCTGATCGTAGTGCTGCTGCTCGAGCCATTGGCGTCCTTGCAAGCGGGGTTCTGGCTGTCGTTCTCGGCGGTGGCGATTCTCGTGCTGGTATTCGGTGGCCGGCTTGGCGCCTGGGGTTGGTGGCGTGGGCTTACACGGGCGCAGTGGACCATGGCCATCGGTCTGTTGCCGATGATGCTGATCCTCGGTTTGCCAGTCAGCAGCAGCGGGCCACTGGCCAACCTGGTGGCCGTGCCCTGGGTGGGGCTGGTCGTCGTGCCCCTGGCCTTGCTGGGTACTTTGCTGCTGCCCGTTCCCGTGGTTGGGGAGGGGCTGCTGTGGCTGGCCGGTGGGGCACTGCATCTGTTATTCGAATTGCTCGGTGTCGTCGCGGGTTGGCTACCTGCCTGGTTGCCCAGCAACCTGCCGCTCTGGGCCTGGCTACTGGCAGCGGCAGGTGCCTTGTTGTTCCTGCTGCCTGCCGGGGTGCCGCTGCGTCTACCCGGCCTTGCGCTGTTGTTGCCTGCCTTGTTGTTGCCCACTCAGCAACTGGACGATGGCCGTGCCGATGTCTGGGTGCTGGATGTGGGGCAGGGGCTGGCGGTGCTGGTACGCACCCGAGACCACAGCCTGCTGTACGACGCCGGGCCACGCTTCGGCGATTTCGATACCGGTGAGCGCATTGTCCTGCCTTCCTTGCGTGCGATGAACCTCAGGCGTCTCGATCTGATGCTGCTCAGTCATGCCGACAATGATCATGTCGGTGGCGCCGCTGCGATCAAGGCCGGGATGCCGGTGGCGCGGGTCATCAGTGGCGAGCCGCTGCGGGTGGCCAAGGCGCTCGGCGCTGAGGCTTGCCAGTCGGGGCAAAGCTGGCAATGGAATGGCGTGACTTTCAGGCTGTGGCAGTGGCAGCGGGCCAGCTCCGGTAATCAGCGCTCCTGCGTGCTGCAGGTGGAGGCCGGTGGCGAGCGCCTGCTGTTGACCGGTGACATCGACATCCTGGCCGAGCGCGCGCTGATGCAGGCCGACTTTCCCCTGGCCTCCCAGTGGTTGCTGGCGCCTCATCACGGCAGCCGCACGTCATCCAGCCGAGCCTTCATCGATGCTGTCGCGCCGCAGCATGCGCTGATCACCCGCGGCCGCCACAATGCCTTTGGGCATCCTCACCCGCAGGTACTGGAGCGCTATCGGGCAGCCGGTGTCGAGGTCCATGACACTGCATTGGACGGCGCTCTGCATTTGCGTCTGGGTGAGCATGCTGCGCCGCATGGGTTGCGACGCGAGCCACGTTTCTGGCGGTAAAAATGAGAACGGCGACGGTCGGCGAGGGCGGCACCCTATGCTAGAGTGGCGCCACTTTTTCGAGGGGGATTCTCTACCGTGTGGGAACTGGTCAAAGCTGGCGGCTGGATGATGCTGCCGATCATTCTCTGTTCCATCGCTGCTGCCGGCATCGTCGCCGAGCGCCTGTGGACCCTGCGGCCCGCCCGCGTCACCCCGGCCAATTTGCTGGCTCAGGTCTGGCGCTGGATCAAGGACAAGAAACTCAACAACCAGAAGCTCAAGGAACTGCGCGAAGATTCGCCGTTGGGGCAGATTCTCGCCGCCGGCCTGGCCAACTCCAAACATGGTCGCGAGATCATGAAAGAGTGCATCGAGGAGGCAGCAGCCCGCGTCATCCATGACCTGGAACGCTACCTCAATGCCCTCGGCACCATTGCCGGCATCGCGCCGCTGCTTGGCCTGCTCGGCACCGTGCTGGGCATGATCGAGATCTTCAGCTCCTTCATGGGCTCGGGCATGGCCAACGCGCCGATGCTCGCCGGTGGTATCTCCAAGGCGCTGATCACCACGGCGGCCGGTCTGATGGTGGCGATCCCGGCACTGTTCTTCCATCGCTACCTGCAGCGTCGCGTCGACGAGCTGGTGGTCGGCATGGAGCAGGAAGCGATCAAGCTGGTGGAAATGGTGCAGGGAGATCGCGACGTCGACCTGGGTGAGGGCAAGGCGTGAAATTCCGGCGCAAACCGCGGGAGAACGTCGAGATCAACCTGGCCTCGTTGATCGACGTGGTATTCATCCTGCTGCTGTTCTTCGTGGTCACCACCACCTTCACCCGCGAGACCCAGCTCAAGGTCGATCTGCCCGAGGCGGCCAGTGGCACGCCGCCCGAACAGACCGAGCTCAAGCAGGTCGAGGTGCTGATCGGCGCCGACGGCGCGTTTTCGGTCAATGGCAAAGCACTGCTGGAGAGCAACCTGAGCAATCTCATGGCGGCACTGCAGAAGGAATCCGATGGCGACAACAGCCTGCCGCTGATCATCAGTGCCGACGGCAAGACTCCGCACCAGTCGGTGATCACTGTGATGGATGCGGCCGGCAAGCTGGGCTTCTCGCATCTGCGCATCACCACGGTGGAAGCACAGGAAACCCCTTGAGTGAGCGCTGCTGATCGCTTGCTCGAGGCCTGGTATCGCGGCCACCCGGCGCTGACGCTGCTGCGTCCGCTGGAGTGGCTGTATCGCCGCGTGGTGCAGGGCAAGCGCGCGCGTTTCCTGGCTGGCGAAGGCGATATCTACCGTGCCCCGGTGCCCGTGCTGGTGGTGGGCAACATCACGGTGGGTGGCACCGGCAAGACGCCGCTCATTCTCTTTCTGATCGAACACTGTCGTGCCCGTGGCCTCAGGGTCGGCGTGGTCAGCCGTGGTTACGGCGCCACGCCACCCAGTCTGCCGTGGCGGGTGCGCGCCGAGCAGCCGGCGGCGCAGGCGGGTGACGAGCCGCTGCTGATCGTCCAGCGTACGGGTGTGCCCTTGATGATCGACCCGGATCGCAGTCGCGCCGTGCGTGCGCTGCTGGCCGAGGAGTCACTGGACCTGATCCTCTGCGACGACGGCCTGCAGCACTATCGCCTGGCACGCGATCTGGAACTGGTTTTGATCGACGCCGCGCGTGGCCTGGGCAATAGCCGCTGCCTGCCGGCCGGGCCACTGCGCGAGCCGGCCGAGCGTCTGGACGAGGTGGATGCTGTGCTGTTCAACGGTGCTGAGGCGGATCGCGCCGATGGCTACACCTTTCGCTTGCAGCCCACCGCCCTGGTCAACCTGGCCAGCGGTGAGCGCGTCGGCCTCGATCATCTGCCGCACGGTCAGGCGGTGCATGCGGTGGCCGGTATCGGCAACCCGCAACGTTTCTTCAATACCCTCGAAGCGCTAAACTGGCGCCCGGTTCCGCATCCCTTCGCCGACCATGCCCAGTACGATGCCGCGCAGCTCAGCTTCGAGCCGTCGCTGCCACTGCTGATGACCGAGAAGGATGCGGTCAAATGCCGGGCCTTCGCCGCCGCCGACTGGTGGTACCTGGCCGTCGACGCCGTGCCCACGCAGGCTTTCGTCGACTGGCTGGATAAAGAGTTGGCCCGCCTCATACCGGGGTCTTGATGACCCCATCAAGGACTGCGCCATGGACCTCAAACTACTCGATATCCTCGCCTGCCCGATCTGCAAAGGCCCGCTGCAGCTTTCCGAAGACAAGACCGAACTGATCAGCAAGGGCGCCGGCGTGGCCTATCCGATTCGCGACGGCATTCCGGTGATGCTGGAAAGCGAAGCCCGCACCCTGAATACCGACGAGCGTCTGGACAAGTAAATGAGCGCAGCCTTCACCGTCGTCATTCCTGCCCGTTACGCCTCCACCCGCCTGCCCGGCAAGCCGCTGCAGGACATCGCCGGCAAGCCCATGGTGCAGCACGTCTGGGAGCAGGCGCAGAAGAGCTCTGCCAATCGTGTAGTGGTCGCTACCGACGATGCACGCATCGTCGAAGCCTGCCAGGCCTTCGGCGCCGAGGTGCTGCTGACCCGCGAGGATCACAACTCCGGCACCGACCGCCTGGCCGAAGTGGCCACCCAGCTTGGTCTGCCTGCCGATGCCATCGTGGTCAACGTGCAAGGTGATGAGCCGCTGATTCCGCCTGTGATCATCGATCAGGTGGCGGCCAACCTGGCGGCCAACCCGCAGGCCGGTATCGCCACCCTGGCCGAGCCCATCGAGGACGTCACCGCGCTGTTCAATCCCAATGTGGTCAAGGTGGTCGCGGACAAAAATGGCCTGGCCCTGACCTTCAGTCGTGCGCCGTTGGCCTGGGCGCGCGATGCCTTTGCCAGAAGTCGCGATGTGCTGCCGGCCGGCGTGCCATATCGCCGTCATATCGGCATCTACGCCTACCGCGCCGGCTTCCTGCATGACTTCGTCGCCTGGGGCCCGTGCTGGCTGGAAGACACCGAGTGTCTGGAGCAACTGCGCGCGTTGTACAACGGCGTACGTATTCATGTCGCTGATGCCCTTGAAGCACCGGCGGCCGGCGTGGACACCGCCGAAGACCTGGAGCGGGTGCGCAACCTGCTGGGGGCCTGATGAAGGTTCTTTTTGTCTGTCTGGGCAACATCTGCCGTTCGCCCACGGCCGAGGGCGTTTTTCGCCACAAGCTGCGCGCGGCTGGTCTGGACCATCGGGTCCAGGTGGACTCCGCCGGAACCGGCGACTGGCATGTCGGCAAGGCGCCCGACAGTCGCACGCGTCAGGCAGCCCTGCGCCGTGGTTATGACCTGTCCGCGCAGCGTGCGCGCCAGGTCGAAGCTGCCGATTTCCAGCGTTTCGACCTGATTCTGGCCATGGACCAGAGCAACCTGCGCAACCTCGAGGCATTGCGCCCTGCCGATGGCTGTGCCGATCTGGATCTCTACCTGCGTCGCTACGCGCTGACGCTGGATGAGGTGCCTGATCCTTACTACGGTGGCGAGGATGGCTTCGAGCAGGTGCTGGACCTGATCGAGCAAGCCAGTGACGCGTTGCTGATCGAGATCAAGGGGCGCCTGTGAGCCTGAATCTGCAGAGCGACGTTTCGCTCAAGGCCTTCAACAGCTTCGGTGTCGATGTGCATGCACGGCGTTTCGCCGAAGCGCAGGACGATGACGATGTACGCGAGGCGCTGAGCCTGGCGAGTCAGCAGGGCTTGCCACTGCTGGTGATTGGCGGTGGCAGCAATCTGCTGCTCACCCGTGATGTCGAGGCGTTGGTGCTGCGTATGGCCAGCCGCGGCATTCGTATCCTCGAGGACGACGGCGAGCAGGTGCTGCTGGAGGCCGAGGCCGGCGAGCCCTGGCATCCGTTCGTGCAGTGGAGCCTGGCACAGGGCCTGAACGGCCTGGAAAACCTCAGCCTGATTCCCGGCACCGTCGGCGCGGCGCCGATGCAGAACATCGGTGCCTATGGTGTGGAGATCAAGGATCTGTTCGCTGGCCTGACCGCGCTGGATAGGCAGACCGGCGAGCTGCGTGACTTCGCGCTTGATGAATGCGCCTTCGCCTATCGCGACAGCCTGTTCAAGCGCGAAGCTGGGCGCTGGCTGATCCTGCGCGTGCGCTTTCGTCTGAGCCGTCTGGCTTCGCTGCGTCTGGATTACGGTCCGGTGCGCCAGCGTCTCGCCGAGATGGGCGTGGAAGCGCCCACCGCGAGCGACGTCAGCCGGGCAATCTGCGCCATTCGCAGCGAAAAACTGCCGGATCCCGCCGAGCTGGGTAACGCCGGCAGCTTCTTCAAGAATCCGCTGGTGCCATTCGAATTGGCCGAGCGCATTCGCGGCGAGCATGCCGATCTGGTCAGCTATCCGGCTGGCGCTGGTCTGGCCAAGCTGGCCGCGGGTTGGTTGATCGAACGGGCAGGGTGGAAGGGCGTGCGTGAGGGTGATGCCGGTGTGCATCGTTTGCAGGCGCTGGTGCTGGTCAACTATGGCAACGCCACGGGGGCGCAACTGCTGCACCTGGCTCAGCGTATCCAGGGCGATATCCTGGAGCGGTTTGGGGTAGAGCTGGAAATCGAACCCAACGTGCTCTGATCTGTGGTGCGGACGTGATCCGGTGACTGCCGCTCCCGGATTGCATCCGGGCTACGCGCCTGCAGCGCCAGACACGGAAATGAAAAAGGGGATGCCTAGGCATCCCCTTTTTACTTGCCGCAGGAGTATCAAGCCTGAGGCTTGACCTCCTCCTTGTCGGCTTGCGTTTCTTCTTCCGGCTGCGCTTGCTCTGCCGCTTCGCTCACGCTTTGCTCGTTGGCGATAACGGTGGCTTCGGCTTCGGCTTCGGCTTCGGCGACCGGCTCGACCGCAGGAGCGGTTTCTGCTGCTGGCGCTTCGGCTTCTGCCGGGGCGCTTGCTTCAGCGACCGGAGCGGCGTCGACTACCGGGGCAGCTTCTACAACCGGGGCTGCAGCGGCGGCCTGCGCAGCTTCGCGCGCCAGGCGCTCTGCTTCACGCTGACGACGACGCACTTCGCGCGGGTCGTTCGGCGCACGGCCGGTAGCGTTGGCCGGCACTGCGGCAGGGGTTTCGGCGACAGGGGCTTCTACGGCGGGCAGCGGCTCCTGTGCGGCTTCTGCAACGGGCTCAGCTTGAACGAGCGGCTCAGCAACTGGCGCTTCAACGACAGCAGGTGTTTCGACTACGGCCGGTTCTGCCTCAACTGCTTTCTCTGCAACCGGAGCGGTTTCGACCACTTCGCTCACTACTGTCTCGGCTTGCGCCTCGACGGGTTGAGCGGCTGGGGCGGCTTCAACCTGTACCGCTGGAGCTTCAATGGCCGGAGCCTCGCTGGCCACGGTGTCGCTGCTGTCGACGCTTTCTGCAACCGCTGCGGCGGCAGTAGCTACTGCGACCGGGGTGACTGCCTGAGTTTCGTTACCGGCCGCTTCGCTGTTTTCGGCGCTTTCGATCAGGTTGCCATCGGCATCACGCTGACGTTCGCGACGATTGCTGCGACGACGTTGACCGCGGGAGCGGCGACGCGGACGCTCGCCATCGTTGCTGTCCTGTTCGTCGTCCTGCATCTGCTCTTCGTTCGGCAGTGCTTCGTCCTGCAGGGCCTCGGCCTGCTCGGCACGCGGCTGGCGCTCTTCACGCGGTTGACGCTGACGCTCCTGACGTTCACCACGCGGCGGGCGCTCGGCACGCTCTTCGCGTTGCTCGTTACCAGCATCGGCATCGAGTGGTTCACGCAGTTCACGTACACGCTCTTCACGCGGGGCACGTTCTTCGCGCGGCTTGCGCTCACGGCGATTTTCCTGGCCTTCACGCGGCTCGCGTGGGGCGCGCTCTTCACGCGGAGCACGCTCTTCGCGAGGTTGGCGCTCTTCGCGCGGTTCGCGGGCCGGACGCTCTTCACGTGGGGCGCGCTCTTCGCGAGGCTTGCGCTCTTCATCGCGGCGACCGCCACGGTTGCGGCTCTGCTGACGACCGTTGCGGCGCTCTTCGCGTGGCGGACGCTCGTTGCTCTTCTTCTCGACTACTGCAGGCTGGGCTTCTTCTTCCTTGCCGGCGAAGAGGCTGACCAGGGACTTCACCAGGCCTTTGAACAGGCTAGGCTCAGGCGCCTTGGTCGGAGCCAGCGGTGCCTGCGGCTCGACAGCGGCTGGGGCACTGCTGCGCGGCGCAGCCTTGATTGCGGCTTCCTGGCGAACCAGGGTGCGCGTGGCGGCGGCTGGCTGGGCAGCGGTTTCTTCGGTTTCCGCAGTGGCGGCGATTTCGTAGCTGGTCTGGCCGCTCAGGGCTTCCGGGCTATCGTCACGCAGGCGCTGCACTTCGAAATGCGGCGTTTCCAGGTGGTCGTTCGGCAGGATCACGATGCGCGCACGGGTACGCAGTTCGATCTTGGTGATCGAGTTGCGCTTCTCGTTGAGCAGGAAGGCGGCGACCGGGATCGGCACCTGGGCGCGGACCTCGGCGGTGCGATCCTTCAGCGCTTCTTCTTCGATCAGGCGCAGGATGGCCAGCGACAGGGATTCGACGTCACGGATGATGCCTTGACCGTTGCAGCGCGGGCAGACGATGCCGCTGGTTTCACCCAGGGACGGACGCAGACGCTGACGGGACATTTCCAGCAGGCCGAAGCGCGAGATACGGCCGACCTGAACGCGGGCGCGGTCGGCTTCCAGGGCTTCACGCACCTTCTCTTCGACGGCGCGCTGGTTCTTCGCCGGGGTCATGTCGATGAAGTCGATGACGATCAGGCCGCCGATGTCACGCAGACGCAACTGGCGGGCGATTTCTTCGGCTGCTTCCAGGTTGGTCTGCAGCGCGGTTTCCTCGATGTCGCTGCCTTTGGTGGCGCGCGCCGAGTTGATGTCGATGGACACCAGGGCTTCGGTCGGGTCGATGACGATGGAGCCACCGGACGGCAGCTTCACTTCACGCTGGAAGGCGGTCTCGATCTGGCTTTCGATCTGGAAGCGGTTGAACAGCGGCACGCTGTCTTCGTACAGCTTGATCTTGCTGGCGTACTGCGGCATCACCTGCTGGATGAAGGACAGGGCCTCTTCCTGGGCTTCGACGCTGTCGACCAGCACTTCACCGATGTCCTGGCGCAGGTAGTCGCGAATGGCGCGGATGATGACATTGGATTCCTGATAGATCAGGAACGGGGCAGGGCGGCTGGTGGAGGCTTCCTTGATGGCGCTCCACAGTTGCAGCAGGTAATCGAGGTCCCACTGCATTTCTTCGCTGGAGCGGCCCAGGCCGGCGGTGCGCACGATCAGGCCCATGTCGGCCGGGGCGTTGAGGCCGTTCAGCGCCTCGCGCAGTTCATTGCGCTCTTCGCCTTCGATGCGGCGGGAGATGCCGCCGGCACGCGGGTTGTTCGGCATCAGCACCAGGTAACGACCGGCCAGGCTGATGAAGGTGGTCAGGGCTGCGCCCTTGTTGCCGCGTTCTTCCTTCTCGACCTGGACGATGACTTCCTGGCCTTCCTTGAGCACGTCCTTGATGTTGACGCGGCCGCCTTCAGGGGCTTTGGAGAAGTATTCGCGGGAAATTTCTTTGAGGGGGAGGAAGCCGTGACGTTCTGAGCCGAAGTCGACGAAAGCGGCTTCGAGGCTGGGTTCAACGCGGGTGATGCGGCCTTTGTAGATGTTGGCCTTTTTCTGTTCGCGGGCACCGGACTCGATGTCCAGATCGTAGAGTTTTTGGCCATCTACCAGGGCAACACGCAACTCTTCAGGCTGAGTCGCGTTAATTAGCATTCTTTTCATGTGGTACCAATGGGTTCCGGGGCTAGCGGAAGCCACGTTAGGCACACACGACTCTCAGGGTCGGTGTCAGGCGCGTCAGAAACGGTCGTAAATCGTTCCACTGTCTAGCGACGGTCAGCCATTATCAGGCCGCGGTCGCGACGGACGTCTCCTGCTTGCTGTGGTGACAGAAAGCACTCAGTCAGGAAGAGGAATCAACTGGCGGTAGCGGACGAGATGAGGCGTCTTTGATCAAGCGATATGCTACGCAGTCCGACAGTTGTACATCTCCACCCTACACGTATCGCTGAAAATCGGGTGCCGCGCGCGGATTCCGCAGCGGTTGTCAGTTACCGCGACCGCCCGGTGGGCGAATCGCGCATCATACTCAAGGCTTTATTTCCGAAGTCTTCGTGGCCTTTAGCGGCCTTTCTAACCTGAAGAATCCGTCGGACGGCCTCACGTCCAAATACGTTTGCGCGGGCAGGGGATGGCAAGTTTGGCATTCATCCGCAAGCCAGGCCGCTTTTGGCGGCGTTCGCGACTATAGCAGCAATGATTAAGTGCTTCAATTCCATAAAAAATTGTTATGATTGCGCGATGACTACTCCTGCCTCTCCAACCTCCGGCGTTCAGCTGATCGAGGTTGCACCGGAACTCGCCGGCCAACGCATCGACAACTTCCTCAGGACACAGCTCAAGGGCGTGCCCAAGACCCTGATTTACCGCATTCTGCGCAAGGGCGAAGTGCGGGTTAACAAGGGGCGGATCAAGCCCGAGTACAAGCTCCAGGCGGGTGACGTGGTGCGCGTGCCGCCGCTGCGCCTGGCTGAGCGCGATGCGCCCGAGCCGCTGGCGCAGGGGCTGCTGCAGCGCCTCGAAGCCGCCATCGTTTATGAGGACAAGGCGCTGATCGTGCTGAACAAGCCGGCCGGTATCGCTGTGCATGGTGGCAGCGGCTTGAATTACGGTGTGATCGAGGCGTTTCGCCAGTTGCGTCCCGATGCCAAGGATCTGGAACTGGTGCACCGCCTCGATCGCGATACCTCCGGCCTGCTGATGATCGCCAAGAAGCGCAGCATGCTGCGCCACCTGCACGAAGCGCTGCGCGGCGATGGCGTAGACAAACGCTATATGGCGTTGGTGCGTGGCCACTGGGCGACCGCCAAGAAGCAGATCGCCGCGCCGCTGCTGAAAAGCAACCTGCGCTCCGGCGAGCGTATGGTCGAGGTGAATCCCGAGGGCAAGGAGGCGCTCACGGTATTTCGCGTGCTGCGCCGTTTCGGTGAGTTCGCCACGCTGGTCGAAGCCAGGCCGATCACTGGTCGTACCCATCAGATTCGTGTGCACGCCCAATATGCGGGTCATGGTATCGCCGGCGACAGCAAATACGGCGACGACGACTTCTCCCGCGAAATTCGCGAGCTGGGCGGTAAACGCCTGTTCCTGCATGCCTATGAGTTGCACGTGCCGCTGCCCGATGGTGGCGTGCTGAAGCTCGAGGCGCCGGTGGATGAGATGTGGGCCAAGACCCTGGAGCGTCTGAGTGCCTGATTATCAACTGCTGATCTTCGACTGGGATGGCACGCTGGTGGACTCCATCGGTCGTATCGTCGAGGCCATGCATCGCGCGGCAGATGTGGCGGGCGTGCCGCGCTGCACGGATGTCGAGGTGCGCGGGATCATTGGTTTGGAGCTGGGTGTGGCAATTCGCACGCTTTACCCGGAACTCGATGAACCGCTGCGAATCGAAACCATCCGGCGTGCCTACAGTGAGCAGTATCTGGCGCTGGAAACCGAGCCGTCGCCACTTTTCGAGGGTGTGCGCGAGTCGCTCGAGGTCTTTCGTGATCAGGGTTATCGTCTCGCCGTGGCCACTGGCAAGGGGCGCAAGGGGTTGCATCGAGTGCTGGCTGACAAGGGGTGGCTGGATTACTTCGATATCACTCGTTGCGCTGACGAGACTGCGAGCAAGCCCGATCCTTTGATGCTTCATGAGATTCTTGCGCATTGTCGGGTGCAGCCCGAGCGCGGGCTGATGGTGGGGGATTCGACCTTCGACCTGCTGATGGCGCGCAATGCCGGAATGGATGCCGTGGCGGTCGGTTTCGGGGCGCAGCCGTTGTCGGTGCTGCGCGAGTGTTCGCCGCGTTTGGCGATCAATGAATTCAATGAGCTGCGTGCATGGCTGGAAGGCCGTCATGCGCAGCGTCCTGCAGAGGTGAGTGAGCATGTCGGATGAGTGGAAGTCATCGTCTTCGTCGGGCGAGGATGCCAAGAGCTGGAAGTTGCTGGAAAAGGCCCTGCTTTCCAGTGTTCAGGAACAGCGTCGTTCGCGTCGCTGGGGTATCTTTTTCAAGCTGCTGACCTTTATCTATCTGTTCGGTGCGCTGGCGCTGGTGTTGCCGGCGCTCGACCTGAAAAAGGCCTCGACCACCGAGGCGCATACCGCGCTGATCGAAATTCGCGGCATGATCGCCGATCGTGAGGAGGCCAGTGCTGACAAGGTGGTGGGCAGCCTGCGCGCCGCCTTCGAGGACAGCAATACCAAGGGTGTGATCCTGCGCATCAACAGCCCGGGCGGCAGCCCGGTGCAGTCCGGCTACATCTATGACGAGATCCGTCGTTTGCGCGGCGAATATCCGCAGACCAAGGTCTATGCGGTGATCAGTGATCTGGGTGCCTCCGGTGCCTACTACATCGCCAGTGCAGCCGATGAAATTTATGCCGACAAGGCCAGCCTGGTCGGCTCCATCGGGGTCACGGCGGCCAGTTTCGGTTTTGTTGAGACCATGCAGAAGCTTGGCGTGGAGCGCCGTGTCTACACGTCGGGCGAGCACAAGGCGTTTCTCGATCCGTTCCAGCCGCAGAAGGAAGAGGAAACCCGCTTCTGGAAGGGGGTGTTGGATACCACGCATCGCCAATTCATCGAAAGCGTGAAGCAAGGGCGCGGTGAGCGTCTCAAGGCTGACGAGCATCCCGAGCTGTTCTCGGGGTTGGTCTGGTCGGGTGAGCAGGCGCTGCAGTTGGGGTTGGTCGATGCGCTGGGCAGTGCCAGCTATGTGGCGCGTGAGGTGATTGGCCAGAAAGAGATGGTCGACTTCACTCAGCGTGATACGCCATTCGATCGCTTCGCCAAGCGCCTGGGTACCAGTGTGGCGGATCGCATCGCGCTGTGGATGGGCTTTCAGGGGCCGACACTACGCTGATGTATATGAAGAAGGCCCGCGTAGCGGGCCTTCTTCGTTGATGGCTCAAGGAATCTCGACGCCTTCGTTCAGTAGCATGTCCACCAGGCGAATCAGCGGCAGGCCGATCAGGCTGGTGGCGTCTTCGCCTTCGGTGCTGCGAAACAGGCTGATGCCCAGCCCTTCGGACTTGAAGCTGCCGGCGCAGTCGAATGGTTGCTCGCGTTGCAGATAGCGCAAGATTTGCTCGTCGCTAAGTTGACGGAAGTGCACGGTGAAAGGCACGCAGTCCACCTGGCACCTGCCGCTACTGGTGTTGAGCAGCGCCAGGCCGGTGAGGAAGGTGACGCTGCTGCCGCTGGCGGCGCGCAGCTGTTGCTGGGCTCTCGGCAGGTCGTGGGGTTTGCCGAGTATTTGTCCATCGCCGAGTACGGCGACCTGGTCCGAGCCGATGATCAGATGCTCAGAATGGCTGGTGGCGAGGGCGCGGGCCTTTTCTTCGGCCAGGCGCTTGACCAGGTCGATGGCTGCTTCACCGGGCAGGCGGGTTTCGTCGATGTTCGGCGACTGCCAGGTAAAGGGCAGTTGCAGGCGGTCGAGCAGCTCGCGACGGTAGGGGGAGCTGGAGGCGAGCAGCAGCGCAGGCATGTTCTCTTCCTTATATATGGGGGGTGAGAAATTCTACTGATCGCAACTGCTTGAAGACAGGCTGAATTTCCTTTGACATGGGCGGGGTGCATCCCTAGAATGCTGCGCCTATGTTGAATGGGCCGATTCCACCTCACGTTGATCCGCGCAAGCTCGCCGACCGCGAAGCTACCCTAGAGGGGCAGCTCGAACTGGCCAGCCTGCCGCGTCTCTGCGACCCGCTTTCCGATACGGTTGGCGCGGTGCAGGCGAAGTTTCATTTCGCCCGTGACGAGCAGAAAACTGTGGTCATCCGCAGTGAGCTCGAGGTTGAGGTCAAAATGGTCTGCCAGCGTTGTCTGGAGCTGGTCGCGCTACCCATCCGCAGCGAATGTGAATACGCCGTGGTTCGGGTTGGAGCGAACACTCAGTCCTTGCCTAAGGGCTACGACGTGCTGGAAGTGGGCGAAGAGCCGCTGGAGCTGCTTGGTCTGGTCGAGGAAGAGTTGCTTCTCGCCTTACCCATCGTTCCTGCTCATGCCCCAGGTGATTGCCAGCAGCCGGACGGTCTCGATGAGCCCGAGCCAGGCGAGGACGAGGTATCGCGGTCCAACCCGTTCAGTGTATTGGCGCAGTTAAAGCGTGACCCAAACGTTTAGGAGTTAATCAATTATGGCTGTTCAGCAGAACAAAAAATCCCGCTCCGCCCGCGACATGCGTCGTTCGCACGACGCCCTCGAGGCCAGCACCCTGTCCGTAGAGAAGAGCACAGGTGAAGTTCACCTGCGCCACCACGTTTCTCCGGAAGGCGTGTACCGCGGTCGCAAAGTGATCGACAAGGGCGCTGACGAGTAATCCTTGTCTGCCTCGATCATCGCGATTGATGCAATGGGTGGGGACTTCGGTCCCCACTGCATTGTTCCGGCCTGCATTTCTGCGCTAGCCGAATTCCCCTCGCTGCACCTGGCCCTCGTCGGCCAAGCTCCCCTCATCGAAGAACAGCTCGCTCGCCAGTCCGGCGTCGATCGCTCGCGCCTGCAGGTTCATCACGCCAGCGAAGTGATCGCCATGGACGAGCGTCCGGCCCAGGCTCTGCGTGGCAAGCCGGATGCCTCGATGCGCGTGGCGCTGGAGCTGGTGCGCCAGCGCCAGGCGCATGCCTGCGTCAGTGCGGGCAATACCGGTGCGTTGATGGCGCTGTCGCGTTATGTGCTCAAGACGCTGCCGGGCATCGACCGACCGGCGATGGTCAGCCCGATTCCCACCGAGCGCGGTCACTGCTACCTGCTGGACCTGGGCGCCAACGTCGATTGCAGCGCCGAGCATCTCTATCAGTTCGCGATCATGGGGGCCGTGGCGGCCGAGACGCTGGGCGTGTCCCGGCCACGGGTCGCCTTGCTCAATGTCGGTACCGAAGACATCAAGGGCAATCAGCAGGTCAAGCTGGCGGCCAATATGCTGCAGCAGGCGCATGGACTGAACTTCATCGGCTACATAGAGGGCGACGGTATGTATCGCGGCGAAGCCGATGTCGTGGTGTGCGACGGTTTCGTTGGCAATATCCTGCTCAAGTCCAGCGAAGGCCTGGCCCGAATGATCACCGGGCGGGTCGAGGCGCTGTTCAGCGAGGGGCTGTTCGCCCAGGCCATAGGTGCCCTGGCGATGCCGCTGCTGCGCCGCCTGAAGGCCGACCTGGCGCCGGCGCGGCACAATGGTGCGAGCTTTCTCGGTCTGCAGGGCATCGTGGTCAAAAGTCATGGTGCAGCTGGTCAGGAAAGCTTTCAGAGTGCCATACGCTGTGCGCTGCGCGAGGTGCAGGAGAATTTGCCGCAGCGACTGCATGGTCGCCTCGAGGACTTGTTGCTGTAAACTCGTCACGTTTTTCGGTGCGTGACTGGCGGCCTGATGTGACCGCGGCACGCAGCCTGTCATCCAACTGTCAGTTTGCTGCGCCAGGCTCGCCTGGCGTTGGTTTTTCGACTCAAGGGACTTATTCATGTCTGCATCCCTCGCATTCGTCTTTCCCGGCCAAGGCTCGCAAGCCCTGGCCATGCTTGCCGACCACGGCGCCCAGCAGAAGCTGGTGCTCGATACGTTCGGCGAAGCCTCCGAAGCGCTCGGCTACGACCTCTGGGCTCTGACCCAGCAAGGCCCGGAAGAGCAACTGAACCAGACCGACAAGACCCAGCCGGCCATTCTCACTGCCTCCATCGCCCTGTGGCGTCTGTGGCAGGCCGATGGCGGTGCCAAGCCGGCTTTCGTTGCCGGTCATAGCTTGGGTGAATACTCCGCGCTGGTCGCCGCAGGCAGCATCGCCTTTGCCGATGCGGTGAAGCTGGTAGAGCGTCGTGGTCAACTGATGCAACAGGCCGTGCCGGCCGGGCAGGGCGGCATGGCCGCGATCCTCGGTCTGGAAGACGCCGATGTGCTGGCCGCCTGTGCCGAAGCCGCGCAGGGCGATGTGGTCAGCGCGGTCAACTTCAACGCCCCTGGCCAGGTGGTGATCGCCGGCAGCGCGGCTGCCGTCGAGCGTGCCATCGAGGCGTGCAAGGCTCGTGGTGCCAAGCGCGCCATGGCGCTGCCGGTCAGTGTGCCGTCGCACTGCGCCCTGATGAAGCCGGCCGCCGAGCGTTTCGCCGAGTCGGTCGAGGCGCTGAACTGGCAGGCGCCGCAGATCCCGCTGGTGCAGAACGTCAGTGCCGCCGTGGTGTCCGATCTGGCCACTCTCAAGGCTGATCTGCTGGCGCAGCTCTACAGCCCGGTACGCTGGGTCGAGTCGATGGTGCGGCTGTCAGAGCAGGGTGTGACCGATCTGGTCGAGTGCGGTCCTGGCAAGGTGCTGGGCGGCCTGAACAAGCGCTGTGTCAAAGGCATCAACACTTACAATCTGGATACCCCCGAAGCTTTCGCCGCCGCTCGCGCTGCGTTGGCTTGAGAAAGGAGAGCGAATATGAGTCTGCAAGGTAAGGTCGCGCTGGTCACCGGCGCCAGCCGTGGTATCGGTCAGGCAATCGCCCTGGAACTGGGTCGTCAGGGCGCCATCGTCATCGGCACTGCCACCAGCGCCTCGGGTGCCGAGCGCATCGCTGAAACCCTCAAGGCCAATGGCGTCGAAGGCGCCGGCCTGGTGCTCGACGTAAGCAATGACGAATCGGTTGCCACCACCCTTGAACATATTCAGCAACATCTTGGTCAGCCGCTGATCCTGGTCAACAACGCCGGCATCACCCGCGATAACCTGATGCTGCGGATGAAGGACGACGAATGGCATGATGTCATCAATACCAACCTGAACAGCCTCTACCGTCTGTCCAAGGCTGTGCTGCGTGGCATGACCAAGGCGCGTTTCGGGCGCATCATCAACATCGGCTCCGTGGTCGGTGCGATGGGCAATGCCGGTCAGGTCAACTACGCTGCAGCCAAGGCCGGTCTGGAAGGTTTCAGTCGCGCGCTGGCGCGTGAAGTGGGGTCGCGCGGTATCACGGTCAACTCGGTGGCCCCAGGTTTCATCGACACCGACATGACCCGTGAGCTGCCGGAAGGCCAGCGTGACGCGCTGCTGACGCAGATTCCGCTGGGTCGTCTGGGTCAGGCCGAAGAGATCGCCAAGGTAGTCGGTTTCCTGGCTTCCGATGGCGCAGGTTACGTCACTGGGGCTACTATCCCGGTGAACGGCGGTATGTACATGAGCTAAAAAGGGCGCCTCCGAATGTCCGGAGGCACTCGAATGTGACGCGAGCCATCAGAAAACTGTCATAGTGGCTGTCTAAAATCCGTTATAAAGCTGCAACAGGTTTATAGACAGATCGTTGAAGTGTTCCTGGGGGCTCCCCGGCATTCAGCTTGAAATGCTAAAAACCCTTTCTATACACTTGGCCGCTACCAGCTGCCTGGATTTGTCCAATAGGAGTGAAAACAAGGTATGAGCACCATCGAAGAACGCGTCAAGAAAATCGTTGCTGAGCAACTTGGCGTCAAGGAAGAGGAAGTCACCAACAGCGCTTCCTTCGTTGAAGACCTGGGTGCCGACTCTCTTGACACCGTTGAGCTGGTGATGGCTCTCGAGGAAGAATTCGAGACCGAGATCCCGGACGAGCAAGCTGAGAAAATCACCACCGTTCAGGAAGCCATCGACTACGTGACTGCCCACGCGCAATAAGTCACCGTCAGCTTTCTGATCGAGAAAAGCCGCACTGCCCTAATCAGGCGTGCGGTTTTTCTTTACGTGCAAGGCGCATGTGGCGCCTGAGTAGAACAAGAGGAGATTGCTGTGTCGCGTAGACGCGTCGTGGTTACCGGTATGGGCATGTTGTCGCCGCTGGGTAACGATGTGCCGAGCAGCTGGCAGGGCATTTTGGCCGGGCGCAGTGGCATCGGCCTGATCGAGCATATGGACCTGTCGGCCTACTCCACCCGTTTTGGCGGGTCGCTCAAGGGCTTCAATGTCGAGGAATATCTCTCTGCCAAGGAGGCGCGCAAGCTCGATCTGTTCATCCAGTACGGTCTCGCTGCCTGCTTCCAGGCCGTGCGTGATTCCGGCTTGGATATCACCGACGCCAATCGTGAGCGGATCGGTGTGGTCATGGGCTCCGGCATCGGCGGCCTGACCAATATCGAGAACAACTGCAAGTCGTTGCACGAGCAGGGGCCACGGCGTATTTCGCCGTTCTTCGTGCCGGGCTCGATCATCAACATGATTTCCGGCTTCCTGTCGATCCACCTGGGTCTGCAGGGGCCTAACTACGCCATCGCCACGGCCTGTACCACGGGTACTCACTGCATCGGCATGGCCGCACGCAACATCGCCTATGGCGAAGCTGACGTGATGGTCGCCGGCGGCGCCGAGATGGCAGCCTGCGGCCTGGGCATGGGCGGCTTCGGTGCGGCGCGCGCGCTGTCGACGCGCAACGACGATCCGACCAGGGCCAGCCGTCCGTGGGACAAGGGCCGTGATGGCTTCGTGTTGTCCGACGGCTCCGGCGCCCTGGTGCTGGAAGAACTGGAGCACGCCAAGGCGCGTGGTGCCACCATCCATGCCGAGCTGATCGGCTTCGGCATGAGCGGAGACGCCTTCCACATGACCTCACCACCCGAGGATGGCGCAGGTGCGGCGCGCTGCATGGCGGCTGCCCTGCGTGATGCCGGTATCAATGCCGATCAGGTGCAGTACATCAACGCCCATGGCACCTCGACCATGGCAGGCGACCTGGCCGAAGCCGCGGCAGTGAAGAGCGTGTTCGGTGAGCATGCCTACAAGCTGTCGGTCAGCTCGACCAAGTCCATGACCGGTCACCTGCTCGGTGCCGCAGGTGCGGTGGAGGCGATCTTCAGCATCCTGGCGATCCGTGATCAGGTGGCACCGCCGACCATCAACCTGGATGAGCCCGACGAAGGTTGCGACCTGGACTTCGTGCCGCACCAGGCCAAGGCCATGCCGATCGAAATCGCTCTGTCGAACTCCTTCGGTTTCGGCGGCACCAACGGCTCGCTGCTGTTCCGTCGGTTCAACGGCTGATGCTGAGCTGGGTCAACGGCGCGCCCGGCGAGCAGTTGTCGGTTCGCGACCGTGGCCTGGCTTACGGTGATGGTCTGTTCGAGACCATCACCGTGCGCGGCGGACGCATCCCGCTGCTGGCGCGGCATATGGCGCGCCTGGCCGATGGGTGTCGGCGTTTGTCCATTCCCCTCGATCTGCTTCTCATTGAGCAAGAGCTGCAGGCGTTCGCCGAGCAACTGGACGACGGCGTGGCCAAGCTGATCGTCACCCGTGGTGAAGGTCAGCGCGGCTACGCGCCGCCGCAGCCTTGCCAGCCGCTGCGCATCCTGCAGGCGGCGCCTTTGCCGCAGTACCCCGCCGAGCATGCCGAGCAGGGTGTTCGTCTCTTCCCTTGCGTGACGCGTCTGGCCGAGCAGCCCTTGCTGGCCGGGCTCAAGCATCTCAACCGCCTGGAGCAGGTGCTGGCGCGCGCCGAGTGGCAGGGCGCCGAGTGCGCCGAGGGGCTGATGCGCGACAGCAGTGGCCGGGTCATCGAGGGCGTGTACAGCAACCTGTTCCTGGTCGTCGACGGCGCGCTGGTCAGTGCGCAGCTGTCGCGCTGTGGCGTGGCCGGGGTGATGCGCGCGGAGATTCTGCAGCAGGCGCAGTGGCTCGGGCTGCCTGTCGAGTTACGCGATATTTCCTTCGACGAACTGCTGGGCGCCGACGAAGTCTTTCTCTGCAACAGCCTTTACGGCATCTGGCCTGTGCGGGCGCTGCAAGAGCGACACTGGTCGGTCGGGCCGCTCACCCGTAAACTGCAGGCCATTGTCTGCGACCTACTGAGTAAATAACTGGTGCTACGCAAAATCCTGGTGCTGCTTGAGTGCGGCGTGCTACTGGCTGCGCTGCTCGTCGTGGGTGCCGCCTGGCAGCAGCAGAGAGCGCTGGAACAGCCTCTGCAGCTGACTGAGGAAAGACTCCTGGAGGTGCCCTCCGGCGCCACGCCGAGCGGCCTGCTCAATCGCCTGGAGGCGGAAGGCGTGATCGACAACGCCTTCTGGCTGCGTCTGTACTGGCGCTTCAACCTGCGCGCTCCGGCCATGCACAGCGGCGAATACCGTCTGCTGCCGCAGCAAACTGCGCGAGACATGCTCGGCCTGTGGCAGCGCGGTGAGGTGGTGCAGTACAGCCTGACCCTGGTCGAGGGCTGGAACTTCCGCCAGGTCCGCGCGGCTCTGGGCCGCGAGGAGCGCCTGGAGCAGCGTCTGGCCGATCTCAGCGATACCCAGTTGATGGAACGCCTGGGGCTGGCCGGGCAGAACCCGGAAGGGCGTTTCTTTCCCGATACCTATCGCTACGTAAGCGGCATGAGCGACGAGGACCTGCTCAAGCAGGCCAATGCTCGTCTTGAGAGCGTATTGGCCGAGGAGTGGCAGAAACGCGCCGAAGGTTTGCCTTATCGCGAGCCCTACGATGCGCTGATCATGGCCTCGATGATCGAGAAGGAAACCGGTGTACCCGAAGAGCGTGGCGAGATCGCTGGCGTGTTTGTCCGTCGCCTGCGTATCGGCATGCGCCTGCAGACCGACCCCACTGTCATCTACGGCATGGGCGAGCGCTACAACGGCCGCATCACTCGCGCCGACCTGCGTAGGCCAACGCCCTACAACACCTATACCATCGACGGCATGCCGCCGACGCCGATCGCCATGGTCGGCCGCGAGGCGATTCACGCGGCGCTCAACCCGCTCGATGGCACCACCCTGTATTTCGTCGCGCGAGGCGACGGCAGCCACGTGTTCTCCAACACCCTGGCCGAGCACAACCGCGCGGTGCGCGAATACCAGCTCAAGCGTCGCGCCGACTACCGCTCCAGCCCCGCGCCACGCGCGGCGGCCGAAACCGAATAAGGGCAATCCGTGACCGGTCTGTTTATCACCCTGGAAGGCCCGGAAGGCGCCGGCAAAAGCACCAATCGCGAATACCTGGCCGAGCGCCTGCGCGAGCAGGGCGTCGATGTGCTGCTGACGCGTGAGCCCGGCGGTACGCCGCTGGCCGAGCGTATCCGCGAATTGCTGCTCGATCCGAGCGATGAGCCGATGGCTGCCGATGCCGAGTTGCTGCTGGTATTCGCTGCCCGTGCCCAGCACTTGCAGCAGGTCATTCGCCCGGCTCTGGCCAGGGGCTGCGTCGTGTTGTGCGACCGTTTCACCGATGCCACCTACGCCTACCAGGGCGGTGGTCGCGGTCTTTCCATGGAGCGCATCGCGCAGCTGGAACAGTTCGTCCAGGGCGAGCTGCGCCCGGACCTGACCCTGATCTTCGATCTGCCCATCGAGATCGGTCTGGCTCGCGCAGCGGCTCGCGGTCGTCTGGATCGTTTCGAGCAGGAAGGCCGTGGCTTCTTCGAAGCGGTACGCCAGGCCTATCTGCAGCGCGCTGCGCAGGCGCCGCAACGCTATCGCGTGCTGGATGCCGGACAGACCCTGGCCCAGGTGCAGGCCGATATCGACGCCTTGCTGCCGAGTCTGCTGGAGGCCTGCCGTGGCTGAGGTCTATCCCTGGCAACAAGCGCTCTGGCAGCATCTGGCCGGCCGCAGCCAGCATGCTCATGCCTATCTGCTGCATGGCCCGGCCGGTATCGGCAAGCGTGCGCTGGCCGAGCGCCTGATGGCGCGCCTGCTGTGCCAGAGCCCGAATGGGCTGGATGCCTGCGGCACCTGCAAGTCCTGTCATCTGTTGGCCGCTGGCACTCATCCGGACAACTACGTGCTGGAGCCCGAAGAAGCGGACAAACCGATCAAGGTCGATCAGGTGCGTGAGCTGGTCGACTTCGTGGTGCAGACCGCCCAACTTGGTGGGCGCAAGGTGGTGCTGCTGGAGCCGGCCGAGGCGATGAACCTCAACGCCGCCAACGCGCTGCTCAAGAGCCTGGAAGAGCCCTCCGGCAATACCGTGCTGCTGCTCATCAGTCACCAGCCCAGTCGTCTGCTGGCGACCATCAAGAGTCGCTGCGTGCAGCAGGCCTGTCCATTGCCGAGCGAGGCGATGAGCCTGGCCTGGCTGGCCCGGGCACTGCCTGAACTGGGCGACGATGAACGTGTCGATTTGCTGACTCTGGCAGCGGGTTCGCCACTGGAGGCTGCGCGCTTGCAGGCACAGGGTGTGCGCGAGCAGCGTGCCCAGGCCGTGGAAGGTGTGAAGAAGCTGCTCAAGCAGCAGGTCTCCCCGAGCCAACTGGCGGAAAGCTGGAATTCACTGCCGCTGAATCTGCTGTTCGACTGGTTTTGCGACTGGGCGCAACTGATGTTGCGCTACCAACTGACCAGGGACGAGGAAGGCCTGGGCCAGGCCGATATGCGCAAGGTGGTGCAGTACCTGGCGGACAAGAGCGCGCAGGCCAAGGTATTGGCGATTCAGCAATGGCTGCTCGCGCAAAGGCAGAAGGTGATGGGCAAAGCCAACCTCAATCGTGTACTGCTGCTGGAAGCCCTGCTGGTGCAGTGGGCCGCCTTGCCAGGGCAGGATCGCGGCTGATCAGCGCGGCGAGCGGATTCGGCAGGGCGTCACATTCTGCTGGTTGCCTGCCACCCGGTTGTTTGCGCATGGGCATGAACAAGCCCTAGAATCAGCCATTAAGCAATAAACGCCAGGAATGCGCTGATGAGCCTGCCACCCAATCTGGGTCCCCGTAACGGAATTCTGTCCCTGACCATCAAGGACAAGTCCGTGCTCTACGCGGCCTACATGCCTTTCATCAAGAACGGCGGTCTCTTCATACCCACCAACAAGAGCTACAAGCTCGGTGACGAAGTGTTCATGCTGCTCAACCTGATGGACGAGCCGGAGAAGATTCCGGTGGCCGGCAAGGTGGTGTGGATCACCCCTAAAGGCGCTCAGGGCAACCGTGCCGCCGGTGTCGGCGTGCAGTTCAACGACGGCGATAACACCGCCCGCAACAAGATCGAAACCTACCTCGCTGGCGCGCTGAAGTCCGACCGCCCGACCCACACCATGTAACCCACTGGCCGCGAGCTGACCATCCTCGCGGCGGAATCTCTCAGCGTCGAGGCACCTGCCGCTTTCGATTACAATTCGTGCTTTCCCTTTGCTCGAGTTTTCCCGCTGTGCTGATCGATTCCCATTGCCACCTTGATCGTCTCGACCTCGCTGCCCATGGCGGCTCGCTGGATGCTGCCCTGGATGCCGCTCGCGCCGCTGGCGTGGGCCATTTCCTGTGCATAGGTGTCAGCGCCGACAACGCCGCCACGGTCAAGGGCCTGGCCGAGCGTTATGACGATGTCGATTGCTCGGTGGGCGTGCATCCACTGGATCTGGAACCAGGCGCAGAACCCGCACTGGACTGGCTGCTCGGCGAGCTGGCGCACCCGAAGGTGGTGGCCATCGGTGAAACCGGCCTGGATTATCACTACGAGCCGGAATCCGCTGCGCTGCAGCAGGCCTCCTTCCGTCTGCATCTGGAGGCGGCGCGCATCACGGGTAAGCCGGTAATCGTGCATACCCGCGAGGCCCGCGCCGACACCCTGGCGCTGTTGCGCGAAGCGGCGCTGCCGCAGGCCGGCGTGCTGCACTGCTTCACCGAAGACTGGGAGATGGCCAAGGCCGCGCTGGACATCGGTTTCTATATTTCCCTGTCCGGCATCGTCACCTTCCGCAATGCCGAGGCGCTGCGCGATGTGGCGCGCCAGGTGCCGGTGGACCGTCTGCTGGTGGAAACCGACTCGCCCTACCTGGCGCCGGTACCGCATCGTGGCAAGCCCAACCTGCCGCAATACGTGCGTGAAGTGGCCGAATACCTGGCGGTGCTGCGTGGCGTCAGCTACGAGACCTTGGCCGAGCAGACCTCGAGCAACTTCAAGCGTCTGTTTCCGTTGGCTGGCGTGGCCTGAAACCATGATGATGTAGCCTGGATGCAATCCGAAGCTGTCGGTAGATATTCCCCGGATTGCATACGGGCTACGGTCCGCACTTCTGAGCCCGTAGGGTGCGCCGCGCGCACCAGGCGATGTAAGACGTTGCAGCCATGGCAGGCTACGCCGCACCCAGATCCAGCGAAGCAATCAGCGACCGTGACAGGCGGCTAACCCACGGGAACGGCGATCTACTGAGCAAAAAAAACCCGGATTCTGGGGGATGAATCCGGGTCAAGACCATTAGGAGTAAATCAAGGTACGCGGTCCACGGTACCTTGGCTGGCGGGGCACTTGGGGGGAGATGCCGCACACCAGTAAGTTCCAGTATTAGCCATGATCAGCGAGCGTCCAGGCCCAGGTCTGAGTTTCTTAAACGGATTTGGAATACCACGGACGCTGCTGAGTCCTCACCCTTTTGCCAACTGGGTTAGCAGGCTGCAAATGAGCCGCCCGAGCTTGTTTTTAACGCGGCAGGGCCGACGCGCAGCAGGCCGTGCGCAGATTCTCACCCTTTTGCCAGCCGGGTTAGCAGAGCCAGAGTCTCTTCGATCACCTGCTCGCCGGTGTAGAAATGCGGCGACAGGCGTACTCCAGGCCCGCGCTGCACGCAGATCACCTGGTCCTCGCGCAGGCGTTGGTACAGCGCCGGGCTGTCCCAGCCTGCCAGGCTGAAGTTGAGGATGCCGGCGCGGCGCGCCGGGGCGAGCGGGCTATGCATTACCGCGCCGGGTAGTGCGCGAATACCCTCATCCAGGCGCTGCACGCGGTCTTCCAGGCGTGTACCGACCCGCTCCATGCCCACTTCTTCGAGCAACGACAAACTTGCCTCCAGGGCGAAGGCGCCGAGCATGTTCGGGCTGCCGCATTCGAAGCGCCGCGCACTGCGGGCCGGTTGCCAGTCCGTGCGGGTGTAATCGCCGGCATGCTCCAGCATGTGCCAGCCGTACTCGTGCAGTTTCAGTTGATCGCGTACCGCACTGCGGCAATAGAACACCCCCAGGCCTTCCGGGCCGAGCATCCACTTGTGGCCGTCGGCCATGGCGAAGTCGCAATCGTAGGCCTGGACATCGAAGGGCAGGGCGCCCAGTTGCTGGATGGCATCGATGCAGAACAGCACGCCATGCTGGCGGCAGCCCTGGCCGAGGCGCGGCAAATCCAGGCGCAGGCCGCTGGCGAACTGCACGGCGCTGACCGACAACAGGCGGGTTCGCGGTGTGAAGGCGGCGAGCAGTGCTGCCTCCGGGTCATCGCCCTTGAGGCTGACTTCGATCACTTCCACGCCCTGCGCCGCCAGTGCCAGCCAGACGATACGGTTGGAGGGGAATTCCTCGTCACTGATGATCACCTGGTCGCCGGCTCGCCAGTCCAGGCCGAAGGCCACGAAGGACAGTGCCTCGGATGTATTCTTGACCAGTGCGATATCACCGGTGCTTGGTGCGTTCATCAGGCGCACAAGGCGTTCGCGCAGGCTACGCTCCAGTTTCAGCCAGTCGGGATAGTCACGCGCACCGCTGGCCACGTTCGTTTCCGAGAACCGCCGCACCGCTTCAGCACTGCGTTTTGGCCAGGGGGCGACTGCCGCATGATTCAGATAGCGCAGTCCATTTTCCAGGGGGAACTCATCATGAAACACGTACATGGTCGGATGATCCGTGCAATTTGGCCGCATTTGGGCATAATAGGCGGCTTCGATTTTTGACCCCGTAGTCCCTTTATGCAGAAAGAACCCCGTAAGGTCCGCGAATTCCGTCGCCGCGAGCAAGAAATTCTCGATACCGCGCTGAAACTCTTCCTCGAACAAGGAGAAGACAGCGTGACCGTCGAGATGATCGCTGATGCGGTCGGTATCGGCAAAGGCACTATCTACAAGCACTTCAAGTCCAAGGCGGAGATCTACCTGCGCCTGATGCTCGACTACGAGCGCGATCTCAACGAGCTGCTGCATTCGGCCGACGTGGATCGTGACAAGGAAGCGCTGTCGCGTGCCTACTTTGAATTCCGCATGCGCGATCCGCAGCGCTATCGCCTGTTCGACCGCCTGGAAGAGAAGGTGGTCAAGGGCAATCAGGTGCCGGAAATGGTCGAGCAGCTGCACAAGATCCGTGCGTCCAACTTCGAGCGTCTGACCCAACTGATCAAGGGGCGCATCGCCGAGGGCAAGCTGGAAGACGTGCCGCCGTACTTCCACTACTGCGCCGCCTGGGCCCTGGTGCATGGCGCCGTGGCCCTGTACCACTCGCCGTTCTGGAGCAATGTGCTCGAGGATCAGGAAGGCTTCTTCCAGTTCCTCATGGACATCGGCGTGCGCATGGGCAACAAGCGCAAGCGCGACGCCTGATGCCTGGCAGGTCGGCCACGGGACTGTGCCGTGGCCGACATAGCGATATACTCCGATTCTTAACGAACTGGAGCTCTCAATGATCGTCGACCGCCAGGGCAGACGCTTTCGCAACCTTCGCGTCAGTCTGACCGCCGCCTGCAACTACGCCTGCACCTACTGTGTGCCGAACGGCAAGCGCCTGGTCGCCGCTCAGGACGAACTCTCCGCTGACGCCATGGCGCGCGGCGTGGCTTACCTGATCGAAGCAGCCGGCATCGAGCGCCTGCGTATCACCGGTGGTGAGCCGCTGGTCAGCACGCGCCTGGAGCCTTTTTTGCGTCAGGTCAGTCAGCTCGGTCTCGACGACATCAGCCTGACCACCAACGGCCAGTTGCTCGAGCGCAAGCTGCCGCTGCTGGTCGAATGCGGCATCCGTCGCCTCAATGTTTCCCTCGATACGCTCGACGCCGACGCCTTCCGCAGCATCGCCCGTGGTGGCGACCTGGCCAGCGTGCTGGCCGGGATGGAAGCGGCGCGTGAAGCCGGGATGAAGGTCAAGGTCAACATGGTGCCGTTGCGCGGGCAGAACCTCGACCAGGTGCTGCCGCTGCTCGAGTACTGCCTGGCGCGTGGCTTCGAACTGCGCTTCATCGAGCTGATGCGCATGGGCCACCTGGCGCGTGATCCCAATGCCTTCAATCAGCAATTCGTCGGTCTGCCCGAGCTGTTGGCGCTGATCGGCAGTCGTCACCAGTACGTTCAGGCCAGCGCGCCGGTGGATGCTACCGCGATGCGCTACGCCATTCCCGGCGCCGGCCATTTCGGTGTGATCGCCAACGAAAGCGTGCCGTTCTGCCGTACCTGCTCGCGCCTGCGCCTGTCGTCTACCGGTTGGTTGCACGGCTGCCTGTCGTCGAGCAATCGCCACTTCGTCGGTGACCTGCTGGACAAACCCCGTCACCAGGCCTTGCCAGCGCTGCAGCGCCTGCTGGTCAAGGCGTTGGGGGACAAGCAGGACCTGGCCTTCTCCGGTGGCGTGACGGTGATGAAGATCATCGGCGGCTGACGCTTCGGCTCGCTGTTCTGGTGCACGATTCTTCAAGGCTCGGTGCTTGCCTGAGCCGCTCTCTGAAAAGCAGGCGCAAGCCGGATGCGGCGCAGTCTTCTTCACCACCTTGCCAACAAGTACGTCTAGCCAGGTGTAACGGCCTTGCGTTCGCGTACGACCTACAGAGCCTGCTCGTACCAGCTGCGACTCTTGTTGACCATGCGCACCAGCCAGAGCATCACCGGCACCTCGATCAGCACGCCGACCACGGTGGCCAGCGCGGCGCCGGAGTCGAAGCCGTAGAGCACGATGGCCACCGCCACGGCCAGCTCGAAGAAGTTGGACGCGCCAATCATGGTCGAGGGGCCGGCCACGTCATGGCGCACCTTGAGAGAGCGGTTGAGCCAGTAGCCGAGCGCGGCAATGAACAGTGTCTGCAGCAGGATCGGCATGGCCAGAATGCCGATCACCAGCGGCTGTTCGACGATGGCCTGGCCCTGGAAGGAGAACAGCAACACCAGGGTGGCCAGCAGGGCGAGGATGGAGAGGGGGGCGATTCTCGCCAGCGCCGCATCGAAGGCAGGTTTGCCACGCTTGAGCAGTTGGGCGCGCACGATCTGGGCGATGGCCAGGGGGATGACGATGTACATCGCCACCGACAGCAGCAGGGTGTCCCAGGGTACCGGAATCGACGATACGCCCAGCAGCAGGGCGACGATGGGGGCGAAGGCGAACACCATCACCAGATCGTTGAGCGCCACCTGGCTGATGGTGAAATTGGCGTTGCCGTTACACAGGTTGCTCCAGACGAACACCATCGCCGTGCAAGGCGCGGCGCCCAGCAGGATCAGCCCGGCCATGTAGCTGTCGAGTTGCTCGGCCGGCAACCAGTCGGCGAACAGGATCTTGATGAACAGCCAGCCGATCAGGGCCATGGAGAAGGGCTTGACCACCCAGTTGATGAACAGGGTGACGCCGATGCCGGCTTTCTGTTCGCGCACTTCATGCAGCGAAGCGAAGTCGATCTTCATCAGCATCGGGATGATCATCACCCAGATCAGCAGACCGACCGGGATGTTGACCTGGGCAATCTCCATGGCGCCCACCGCCTGGGCGGCCTGCGGAGCGACCAGGCCGAGTACCGTACCGGCCGCGATACAGAGGAACACCCACAGGGTCAGGTAACGCTCGAAGAAACCCAGGGGTGCGCCCGTGGATCGCTTCAGGGCGGTGTCACATGCATTTGTCATCTTCGTTGCCTGTACTCGTCAGGGTGAATGGCTCAAACATATTCGCTTTACTGTATATCTGCAAAATAATATATTCGCTCGTGTGCGTCCTTGATGGAAATCAACATGAGCCAGAAAAAGCGTGTCCTGTTCCTCTGCGTGGCCAACTCGTCGCGTTCGCAGATGGCCGAAGCGCTGCTGCGCCACACCGACTCAGAACACTTCGAGGCTTTCAGTGCGGGCAGCGCGCCCACTGAGGTAGACCCGCGTACCCGCGATGTGCTGGAGCATCTGGGTGTCTCGACCGCAGGGCTGTTCAGCAAGTCTCTGGAGCAGGTCGCGGGCGAGCCGTTCGACTATGTGATCACCCTGTGCGACAAGTCCGCGCTGGAATGTCTGGCGCTGCCCGGCACAGGCGAGTACATCGCCTGGAATTTCGAAGATCCGGCGACCAGCTCGCAGGAGAATGCCTATCGCAAGACCCTGCACGAGATCCACGAACGGATAAAGATGTTCGTGCTGATCAAGAGCAAGCCTGCCAGTGCTGTCAGCGATGGCATGACGCCTACCGAACTGTTCAAGTGCCTGGCCGACGAGACGCGGGCGCGTATCGCCATGCTCGTCACCCTGGAGCAGGAGCTGTGCGTCTGCGAGCTGACCGCTGCGCTGGAAGAGGTCCAGCCGAAGATTTCCCGGCACCTGGCGCTATTGCGCAGTTGCGGTCTGCTGGAAGACCGCCGCAATAGCCAATGGGTTTACTACCGCCTGCATCCGCAGTTGCCCGAGTGGGTCCGGGATGTGCTCAAGCGCACCCTGGACAGCAATGCCGAGTGGCTGCGCCCGGATGTGCAGCGCCTATGGCAGATGCGTGACCGCCCTGGTCGAAAGCCGGCCTGTGACTGAGCGGCGAGCCTCGTGGCGATCCTGTTCTGACCCATTTCTGGAGTGATAGCGTGCAAGACGATCTGCCCAATGCTGACCTGCAACTGCTCGATCTGCCGACTGCGGACAAGTTCAGCCTCGAGTCGGCCTCGACCCACGCGCCGCGCATCCTGCTGTTGTACGGCTCCACCCGCGAAAAGTCCTTCAGCCGTCTGCTGACCGAGGAAGCCGCGCGCCTGCTGCAGCACTTCGGCGCCGAGACGCGCATCTTCGACCCGCGCGGCCTGCCGCTGCCGGACGATGCGCCGGACAGTCATCCGAAGGTGCAGGCGCTGCGTGAGCTGATGCAGTGGTCGGAAGGCCAGGTGTGGTGCTCCCCCGAGCGCCACGGCGCGATGAGTGCCGTGTTCAAGGCGCAGATCGACTGGGTGCCGCTGGCCATGGGCGCGGTCCGCCCGACCCAGGGCAAGACCCTGGCGGTCATGCAGGTCTGCGGCGGCTCGCAGTCGTTCAACGTGGTCAATCAACTGCGTGTGCTGGGGCGCTGGATGCGCATGTTCACCATCCCCAACCAGTCCTCGGTGCCCAAGGCCTTCATGGAGTTCGACGCTGAAGGCCGGATGACACCGTCCTCGTTCTACGACCGCCTGGTGGACGTGATGGAGGAGCTGGTCAAGTTCACTCTGTTGCTGCGTGATCGCGCCGACTACCTGGTCGATCGCTACTCCGAGCGCAAGGAGTCGGCCGAAGAACTCTCCAAGCGCGTCAATCAGCGCGCCATCTGAGCGAAGGAACTGCCCGTCATGACGCATCCCTACGACGTACTGAAGGTGCCCGGCCTGGCCGGTGCGCTGATCTTCACGCCTTGCCCGGGCACCCGGGAAACCACGCTCGAACAGGCGCTGCTGGCTCTGCAGCAGGCCGGTGCAGTGGGCGTGATCACGCTGATGCCCCACAGCGAGCTTGCCGCCAACGGCGCCGAGCAGATCGCCCAGCAGTGCCATTCACTGGATCTGGCCTGGTATCACCTGCCGGTGGCCGACGAACAGGTGCCGCTGGAAGCCTTCGGCGAAGGCTGGAGGGCCTCCCGCCAGGCGCTCATCGAGCACCTGCGTGGCGGCCGCTCGCTGGCCATTCACTGCAAGGGCGGCTCCGGGCGTACCGGGCTGATTGCCGCGCGCATCCTCATCGAAGCCGGCGTCGCGCGCGATGAGGCCATCGCTCTGGTACAGGCACTGCGGCCCAAGGCCATCCAGCATCCTGCGCACGTCAACTGGATCAACCAGTTCGACGCGACCCACTGACAGAGGCATCGACATGAGCATCAAAGTAGGCATCAACGGTTTTGGCCGCATCGGCCGTCTGGCTCTGCGCGCTGCCTGGGGCTGGCCCGAACTGGAGTTCGTGCAGATCAACGACCCGGCAGGCGACGCCGCCACCCACGCGCACCTGCTCAACTTCGACTCGGTGCATGGCCGCTGGCAGCATGAGGCGATCAGCGAGGGCGAGAGTGTGGTGATCGACGGCAAGCGCATCAGGGTGACTGCCAACAAGGCCATCGCCGATACCGACTGGAGTGGCTGCGACCTGGTGCTCGAGGCCAGCGGCAAGATGAAGACGGTCGCCGTGCTGCAGGGGTATCTGCAGCAGGGCGTGGGGCGCGTGGTGGTCTGCGCGCCGGTCAAGGAGCAGGGCGCGCTGAACGTGGTGATGGGCGTCAACCAGCATTTGTTCGACCCTGAGCAGCACCGCATCGTCACCGCCGCTTCCTGCACCACCAACTGCCTGGCGCCAGTGGTCAAGGTGATCCACGAGGCGCTGGGCATTCGTCACGGCTCGATCACCACCATTCACGACCTGACCAATACGCAGAGCATCCTCGATACGCCGCACAAGGATCTGCGTCGCGCGCGTGCCTCGGGTATGAGCCTGATCCCGACCACCACCGGTTCTGCCACGGCGATTGCCGAGATCTTCCCCGAGCTGCGTGGCAAGTTGAATGGCCATGCCGTGCGCGTACCGCTGGCCAACGCCTCGCTGACCGATTGCGTGTTCGAGGTCGAGCGCGCCACCACGGCCGAGGAGGTCAACGCGCTGCTCAAGGCGGCGGCTGATGGCCCGCTGAAGAACATCCTGGGTTACGAGGAGCGCCCGCTGGTGTCCATCGACTACCGCACCGATCCGCGCTCATCCATCGTCGATGCGCTGTCGACCCTGGTGGTGGCCGGCACTCAGGTGAAAATCTACGCCTGGTACGACAACGAGTGGGGCTATGCCAACCGCGCGGTGGAGCTGGCCAGGCTGGTCGGGGCAGCCGATTGATCCGTAGGGTGGATGACGCTTTATCCATCCACCAGATAACCAAGGTGGATGAAAAAGGCGTCATCCACCCTACAGTCTGCTGTCGCGGCTAAAGCCCCTCTCACGGGTTACACAGGATTTGTTATGCATGCCTTATCCCGCCTGGCCCCCGAAGTGCGCCAGTACCTGCTGGTCACCGGCAACTACTGGGCCTTTACCCTCACCGACGGCGCGTTGCGCATGCTGGTGGTACTGCATTTTCACAGCCTGGGCTACACGCCGCTGCAGATCGCCGCGCTGTTTCTGTTCTACGAGATCTTCGGTGTAGTCACCAACCTGGTGGGCGGCTACCTGGGCGCGCGCCTGGGCCTCAACCGCACCATGAACATCGGCCTCGGCCTGCAGGTGCTGGCGCTGTTGATGCTCACCGTGCCGGCCGCCTGGCTGAGCGTGCCCTGGGTCATGGGTGCGCAGGCGCTGTCCGGCATCGCCAAGGATCTGAACAAGATGAGCGCCAAGAGCTCGATCAAGCTCCTGGTGCCGGACAATCAGCAGGGCACGCTGTACAAGTGGGTGGCGATCCTCACCGGCTCGAAGAATGCACTCAAGGGCGTCGGCTTTTTTCTCGGTGGTGCGCTGCTCGCCGTGCTCGGCTTCAGCGGCGCGGTGCTGGTCATGGCCGCCGTGCTGGCGCTGATCTGGCTGGCCAGCCTGGTGCTGCTGAAGAAGGATCTGGGCAAGGCCAAGGCCAAGCCGAAGTTTCGCGACATGCTCTCCAAGAGCCGGGCGATCAACATTCTTTCGGCTGCCCGGCTGTTCCTGTTCGGTGCGCGTGACGTCTGGTTCGTGGTGGCGCTGCCGGTGTACCTGAGCACGGTGTTCGGCTGGGACTTCTGGCTGGTCGGCGGTTTTCTCGCCAGTTGGGTGATCGGCTACGGCATCGTGCAGTCCTTGGCCCCACGCATTACCGGCAAGCAAAGTGGCCATGTGCCGGACGGCCGTGCCGCCTTCGTCTGGGCCGCGCTGCTGGCCGGTCTGCCGGCGCTGATCGCCTTGGGGCTGGGCACTGGCTGGTCGGCGCAGGGGGTCTTGCTGGGCGGACTGATGCTGTTCGGCGTGCTGTTCGCGGTGAATTCCTCGTTGCACAGCTACCTGATCGTCAGTTACGCCAAGGAAGACGGCGTATCGCTGGACGTGGGCTTCTACTACATGTCCAACGCACTGGGACGGCTGATCGGCACGCTGCTCTCGGGCTGGGTCTTCCAGGCCCATGGGCTGGAGGCCTGCCTGTGGGTGTCCAGCGCGTTCGTGCTGGCCGCCGCGCTGATTTCCATCGCCTTGCCCAGACACCACGATACCGCTCGGCAGGACTGACCAGCCGTTCGCAGGGGAGGCTTTCAGGCCTGCGCTTTAGGTGCGGCAAGATGGGCTTGAATAATGCTGGCGCAGAACCTGCATCTATGCGCTATCCGCCGGTTTTCCGTCACCGGCACGAGGAGGATGGATTCATGCGTAACCTGCTTCTACTGGTGACGCTGCTGGGCCTGACCGGCTGCATGAAGGTCAGCGATCTGGCCAGCGGCACCGAGTATCACCTGCGCGATGCCGGGTTTCTCGACCACGGCCGCACCGAGCGCATGGCCTCGCGGCGTCTGCAGCAGGACTCCTTCATCTACATCGCCCAGGGCCACTTCGTGCCGCCGGGCCACGGTTACCCGCGCCCCAACGTGGTGGCCGAAGAGGCCTTCAAGGGCTTCGTCGAATACTTCCCGCTGGTGCGCCGCGCACGTCAGCCGGCAGGCCTGGATGAAGCCATGGCCGAGGCGCGCGGCGCTGGCGCGCACTATCTGCTGTACGCCCGCTTCGCCTACAGCGACGACCGTATCGGTACCGAGGAAGAGTGGGAGGATCAGCAAGCGCTGGATCGTCTCGGCACTGACCGGGCATCGATCCAGCTGATGCTGATCGAAACCAATACCCGCTTTCTGGTGGACACTGCGCGGATTCGCAGCCGTGGCGGATTCCTGACGTTCTACGACGCGCAGCCGCAGGACCTGATCGGCCCGCCGCTGCATGACTATGCGCGCAGCCTGCTTGGCGTAGCGCGCTGAGTCGGGTTCACGAAAAACAACTGAGGAGCGCATGAGTGCGCTCAGGAAACTGAGACAGCGTCGAGAGATTTCCGCCCTGGTTGCTTGCGCTGTGGCAAACGCAGGTATCATGCGCACAGTTAATGTCAGGGAAGACTCATAAGCACCAAGGAGAGGTTGTCTGTTGCTGCCTTGGTTTTCCCCTTGGCCAACATCCCCGCCTGACCGGTTCACGGTCAATGAGTCGTACCTGGCATTCGGTTTGTGTTCCTTATCCACACCGAGATTGATGTCATGTCGCGACTGTTCATTGCCCTGTCCCTCAGCCTGTGTCTCACGCAGGCTGCTTATGCTGCCGACCTGGAAGCCCTGTTCAACGAGCAGCGTTACAGCGAGTTTCTGCCAAAGGCCGAAAGCGCTGCGGCGAAGGGCGATACGCTAGCCTTGTTCTTGCTTGGCAAGGCTTATCACCTTGGGCAGGGCGTGGACGAGAGCGAAGCGCTCGCCAGAAGCTATTACGAGAAGGCTCGGGCAGGCGGTTCGGCTCGAGCCAGCCACAATCTTGGCTCCATGCTGATGAGTGAAAAACGCCCCAACGATGCGATTCCTTTGTTTGAAGAGGCCTTGCAACGCGGCCTGCTGATGCCGACGCTGATCAACCTCGGCCGAGCCTACAGCCCTTCCGATCTCGACTATCAGATCCAGCAGTATGCTGGAGTTGTCAGAGCGGAGCAGTCGGGTGACTACTTTGCCCAGGCGTATGAACAGGAACCAGACATCGCGTGGCTGACGGAGGCCTCGCGCAATTATCTGCAGGCTTATCTGGCGCTGCGTAACAACTACTTCAGCACCTCGACAGAAGACGACCGTACCCGGCTGCGAGCCAAGGCAGTGGAGTGGCTGGACAAGGGCAAGACTCGCGATAACGAGCAGTCATGGACCAACTACGGAGTGATGTTGCTGGAGGAGGGGGATTTCAACGGTGCCCGTCAGGCTTTGCAACAAGGTGCTGATCGCAAGGTCGCTGCAGCTCACTATCATCTGGCGCGTATGGCCGCCAACGGCTTGGGGCTGCCCGCTGTTGACCGGCAGGCAGAGGCGTATCACTACGAGCAGGCGGCCTTGTTGGGCCTGAAGGCGGCCGTTCGGCCTGCCATCGATCATCTGCTGGAGTTGCTTCGCAGCGAGACTGACCTGGCCACTCTCGAGGATGGCGTCAGCCGGTTGGCCTTGTTGCAGGGCCCCGAGGGTGATGGCTACCGGACTCGCTCAGTCACCTCCCGCTTGGAGTGGGGGCGCTTCCTGCAGCGTCAGCGCGAGCAGGCCAAGGTCTTGCCAGAAAAACCTTTGTACCTACAAGCCTGTGGCCTGGATCTGAACCAGCTATATGGCAGTACTTACAACCTTGGTATCAATACGTCATGGCGATTGCAGGTTCACCGCTCGCTGGAGCGGCCCGAGCACCTTTCCATCGAAGGACGTGTCGACAAGAACGGTTGCGCCACATTCTCTGACCCCTTGCCCAAGCCCGTTCGAGCAAGTCTGAATGAGGGTGCTGTGCTGGCACTTGCTTTCCCGAACTTCACTTTGCCGTTGGCCATCAAGGAAACCGATGAAAGCCTGCAACTCGACATGCAAGCCATAGAGTTGCCGATTCCTCAGTGACCGGCGTGCAGGGCTGTGACCACGATTGACGGATTTTCGTGCGTCAGTCCTGGGTCAGTCCGCCGGCTATGGGCGCCGTGACGCAATCCCGGGACGGGCTGCTGGACAGGGATCACCTCTCAGCTGGTGTATCCTCGTTTGTCTGACCCGGCGTGCCGGGCAACGGACGAGGAGAGAGCATGAGCGATCCAGGCAAGGCCGGCGACCTGCTGGCGCAGATCCCCAAGGGCGAAGGCAAGGGCCTGCCCCCCGTGCACCTGTGGAACCCTGATTTCTGTGGCGATATCGATATGCGTATCGCCCGCGATGGCACCTGGTATTACCTGGGCACGCCGATCGGCCGCAAACCCATGGTGCGACTGTTTTCCACCATCATTCGCCGTGACGGTGACGACTATTTTCTGATCACCCCGGTGGAGAAGGTCGGTATCCAGGTCGAGGACGCGCCCTTCGTTGCCGTGACCCTGCAGGTGGAAGGTGAGGGCGAGACGCAGGTGTTGCGCTTCACCACCAATGTCGAGGACGAAGTCGTGGCCGGTGCCGAGCATCCGATTCGCGTCGAGATCGATCCTGCGACACTCGAGCCCTCGCCCTACATTCTGGTGCGGCGTAACCTCGAAGCGCTGATTCACCGCAACGTGTTCTACCAGTTGGTAGAACTGGCGGTGGAGCGCGAAATAGACGGAGAGCCCTGGTTGGGCGTGTGGAGTGCCGGGGCGTTCTATCCCATCGGGCCTTCTCCGGCCTGAAGGGGCGATGCGCAAGTGGCGCTGGTGCGCGCGGCGCACCCTACGGTAGTGACAGGAGACGCAAATGGATGAGCATCGCATCGAAACCGAACGCCTGACGCTGCGCCCGCCGCAGCCGCAGGATGCCGACGAGATACAGCGCCTGGCCGGTGATTTTCGCATCGCCGATGTCACCCGCAGCATTCCCCATCCCTATCCGCCCGCGCTGGCGCAGCAGTGGATCGAACGCTGCGCGCAGGAGTGGGCCAGCGGTGCGGCGGCCAACTTCATCATCACCGAGTCCGGCAGCGGCAAGCTGGTCGGCAGCATGGCGCTCATGGATATTGGCCGGGGCGAGGCCGAGGTGGGCTACTGGATCGGCGTGCCCTATTGGAGCCGTGGCTACGCCAGCGAAGCCTGCAATGCCCTGGTGGATTTCGCCTTCCAGCAACTGCGCCTGCGCCGTCTGCACGCCAGCCATCTGGCGCGCAATCCGCAATCCGGCCGTGTGCTGTTCAAGGCCGGGTTCCGCCATCTGGGCCTGGGCCACAGCCAGTGCGGTTGCCAGGGCAAGCTGGAACCGGTCGAACTCTACGAGCGGGTTTCCGGCGAGTGATCCGCGCTTTGTTCATCTGCAGTCGCAACCGTTTGCGCAGCCCGACAGCCGAGCGGGTATTCGCGCAGTGGCCAGGTGTCGAGACCGACTCAGCCGGGCTCGCCGCTGACGCCGAGGTTCGTGTTTCGGCAGAACAGCTCGACTGGGCAACGCTGATTTTCGTGATGGAGAAGAGCCAGCGCAGCAAGCTGACCCGCCAGTACCGGCAAGTCCTGGCGGGCAAGCGGGTGATCTGTCTGGATATTCCCGATGACTACGCCTGCATGCAGCCGGAGTTGATCAGTCTGTTGCAGCGCAAGGTGCCCGCTCTGCTGCGTTGAGCCGCTGCGGCTCAACGCACCCGATCACGACTCTGTACCGCCAGGTCCAGCGCCTTCTGCATATCCAGCCGCGCCGAGCGGCCCACGTCCTTGTCGCTCATCTTGTAGTTGCGCTCAGATGGCAGGATCGGCGCAGTCAGGTCTTCGGCGTCCATCGGCTCGAAGTCGTAATCGCCGCCGATGGTCATGGCGCTGCGCCTTAGCAGCATGCGCACCTGTTCCGGTTGCAGGCGCGGATTGATCGACAGCATGGCGGCGACCACGCCGGTGACCAGTGGCGTGGCGTAGGAGGTGCCGCAATGCACGTCGCCGGTGGCATCGCTCTCGCGTGTCGAGGCGCGAGCACAGGCAGCGGCAGTGATGTCGACGCGCATGTCGACGTTCGACGAGTCGCGCTTGACGACGTAGCCCGGGTCGTCGATGTCGACCTCTTTGTCCGTGCTGCGCTGATGCCCGCCGACCACCAGCAGTTGCTCGGTGATGAAGGAGGAGGGCAGGCGGTACTCGTCTCTGCCGGAGTAGGACGAACCGTTGCCGGCGGAGTTGATCACCAGCACGTCCGGGTACTCCTCGCGCAACCAGAGAAAGAACTCCTCCAGCAGTTCTTCGTAGCCGCTCATGGCGATGCCGGAGCGCACCAGCGAATCGATCTCGTCGCCTTCGACGTTGCGCGTGCCGACGCGGTGGATGCCCCAGCTCCAGTTGAGCACGCGCACGCCGTCTTCCACCAGGTTGACCGAGGCGGCGATGTTGGCGGTGATGCCGGCGTCCGAGTTGCGCTCGACTATGACTTCGAAGCCCTGGCTGGCCTTGTCCAGCCCGCGCAGGAAGCCGGTGTTGCCGCCCTTGTCCCAGTGCGCGGCGAGGATGCCGGCCACGGTGCTGCCATGGTTGTCCGGCTCGTCGGCGTCCCGTGCGTAGACGCAGGTGCGCGGTTTGCCATCGGGGCAGGCGCCGAGGTAATCGGCGAAATCGGGCGCGTCGAAATCGACGTTGCGCTCGATCACGCCGACGCGGATCGGCTCGACTTCGATGGGGGTGTCGCCCGCCGGAATACGCCGCTGGTAATAGTTCACCGCATCCATGAAGCGGTTCGCCGCCCACTCCTCGGAGTTCTTTTCCGGTTTGTGTATCGGCTGACGCGCGGCTTCGCGCTCCTCGCCGCGCTCCGGTGCGCTTTCTTCCACCACCACGGCATCGACGCTGGTTTCGTTGCCGATGCGCAGCACCAGCGCGTCGCGCTCGGTCAGGTTGTTCACCGGCAGGCGCAACTGGTAGACGTTCAGCGGGGCAATGGCGCCGACCACCCTGGCGTCGTATTTCTTCGCCAGACGCCTGGCCTCGTCGAGACCGTCGTGGCTCTCCTCGATCAGCAGGCTGACCAGATCGACATAGGTGGTCAGGCCATCCATGTTCTTCGCCACTTCATCCGGACCCGCCGCGAGCACATGGCTGCGATGCAGCGACAGCCACACCGGATTGCTGGCGCGCGCGCCATCCTCCAGCCACAGCGGTGCGCTGCGCTGTTCGTCACTGTTCAGCTGCAGGCGCAGGCCATTGCCACTGCGTTCGACTGCCGAGGCGGGCAGCGTGTCCTCGCCGAGCCGCAACCTGGGCAGCTTCTCGCCAAGGCCACGCACCTGCATGCACCAGTCCTGCTTTGCGCTGGCGAGCAAGTCGCCACAGCGTTGCAGGCTCTGGATGCGCAACGGCTCCTGTGCCTCGGCCAGGGGGCTGAGCAGGGCCACGACTAAGGCGGAAAAGAGGGCGCGGTTGGGCAGCATGGGGCAGGTTTTCCGTGACGATTGTCCTGCTTTTCCGACTGCCTTCGCCGTGCATCGTTCAGCATGATGTGACCGCATGGCGCGTGATGGCGGCGGTAGATTGGGCACATCGCTAGCGCGAAAGAGTTATAGTATTACGTTTCTTCCACGCCCCATTCTAAGCCCTCCATGTCCTCCAATCGCCTGCTCTCGATCGACGCCCTGCGTGGCTTGGTCATCCTCTTCATGTTGCTCGATCACGTTCGCGAAACCTTCTACCTGCATCAGCAGGTCGGCGACCCGATGGACGTGACCGCCACCGATCCTGCGCTGTTCTTCAGCCGCACCCTGGCACATCTGTGCGCGCCGGTATTCATCCTGCTCACCGGGCTTTCGGCGTTTCTCTATGGCGAGAAGCAGATGAGCCGGGCGGCGACCAGCGCCTTCCTGTTCAAGCGCGGGCTGTTTCTCGTGGTGCTGGAGTTCACCCTGGTCAACTTTGCCTGGACCTTCCAGTTTCCACCCACGGTGATCTATCTGCAGGTGATCTGGGCCATCGGCCTGAGCATGCTGGCGCTCGCCGTGCTGCTGTGGCTGCCGCGTGTGTGGCTGGCGGCGCTGGGCCTGATGCTGGTGGCGGGGCACAATCTGCTCGACGGGCTGCATTTCGGCCCGGAGTCGGCGATGCACATTCCCTGGGCAGTGCTGCATGACCGTGGCTGGATCGAGTTTCCCGACGCGCTGCGCCTGCGTACCTCCTACCCGCTGTTGCCGTGGATCGGGGTGATTGCCCTGGGCTATGTGATCGGCCCGTGGTTCCGCGGCTCGAGCGCGCCCGAGCAACGTCTGCAATGGCTGCGTCGCGCCGGTTTCGCTGCGCTGGCGCTGTTCGTGCTGTTGCGCCTGGTCAATGGCTATGGCGAGAAACCCTGGGCGGTCGGGGAGACCTGGGTGCAGACGCTGATGAGCTTGCTCAACATCACCAAGTACCCGCCGTCGGTGCTGTTCCTGGCGCTGACGCTGGGCGTCGGCCTGTTGCTGCTGGCGTACTTCGAGCGCCGCAACGATGGACGCATGGTGCGTGCCCTGGCTGTGTTCGGCAGCGCGCCGATGTTCTTCTACCTGCTCCATCTTTACCTGCTGAAGCTGCTCTACATCGCCGCCTTCGCCATCTGGGGCGCGAACCAGGGGCATTACTTCGGCTTCGATTCGATGGCCTGGGTATGGGGCGCGACGCTGCTGCTGGCGGTGCTGTTGTTTGCACCCACGCAATGGTTTGCCCGACTCAAGGCGCGGCGTCGTGATATTCGCTGGCTGAAATACCTCTGAGAGCGGCTGTCGTAGGCTGCGCCCGCGCACCGGATGTTTCGCGGTGACGCAGTTGGTGCGCATGGCGCACCCTACGTTCGGCGCGATGCCGTGCGTGGCAGCGCTTCTTCAGCGTGGCTGCGGCTTACAGCTTCATGTTTACCGACAGATAGGCCGAGCGGCCCGGAGCGGGGGAGAACATCGGTTGCTCGTCGCCAGCGGCCCAGAAGAAGTTGTCGAACCATACGTACTCGTAATCGCGGTCCGTCAGGTTTTTCATCTGCAGGTCGAGGCTGGTGGAGGCCGATACCTGATAGCGCACGTTGGCATCGAGCACCGCGAAGCCGCCGTACTTGCCCTGTTCGTTGAGCGTGTCGATGTAGTAATCGCCTTGCGCGCGAGCTTGCAGGCCGAAGCGCCAGGCGTCGTTGAACTGATAGTCGACGCCAGCGTTGCTGATGTAGCGTGGCGTTGAAATCACCTCGGTGCCTGCCAGCGAGCGACCGCCGTCGGTAAAGGCGCTGACCACCTTGGCCTCCTGAATGGCGTGCGAGCCCCACACTGTCCACTGTTCGTTCAACTGAGCGGTGAGCTGCATGTCGATACCGCGACGTCGGGTTTCGCCGAGCCCGACCGTGGTGCCGGTCGCGGGCATGTTGGAAACCTCATCGGTGGCGTCCTGTTGCCACACGGCGATGCGCGCTTGCGAGCCGGCAAAGGGCTTGAACTTCACGCCCACTTCCTTGCCGGTGTTGATCGACGGTTTGTACGAAGCCTGGCCGGCGCTCAGGTAGGCCGGCGCAGTGGAGCCGGTGAGGATCTGGAAGGTGCGCCCCCAGTTGGCGTAGACGTTCACGTCCGGGGTGATGCTGTACACCACGCTGAGCTTGGGCTGTTCGACCCAGCCGTAGTCCTGCAACTCGGCCTTCTCGCCGCTCATCAGCTCGGTATTACCGGAGAACGTGTCGACGCGGTACGCCGGGATGATCTTGAGCTGCTCGATGGGCTGGATGATCGCCTGGGCATAGGCGCCGGTGTTGTACAGCGTGTAGCTGTCGTCATTCTGCGTGCGCGCAGGCGGCGCGTCGAAATCGGTGGGAATGCCGAAGTTGTAGCGGTAGCGACGGTACTCGTTGTTCTGCTGTTCGTAGTTGATGCCGCCGTCGAGGGTCAGCATCTCGTGGGCGCGCCAGGTCAGGTTGCTCAGCACGCCGGTCTGGCGTTCTTCCCACTGGCGGCGCTGGCGCGGAGCATTGCCGACCGGGTAGCGGGTGAAGGTCACGGTGCGGTCATCGTCGTAGCTGTTGTAGTACAGCTTGTTGCTCAGGCTCAGGTCGTCGTCGAGCTGGAAGTCGGCATGCGCGCTGAGGTGCTTCATGTCCCGGTCGTCGCTGTCGTTGGCGTTCTTCTCCGGCGATTGCGAGCGGCTCGCGGCCAGCTCCTGCGCGGTGAGAAAGCCCGGCTCCTCGGCCTGATGGTGGTAGAGGCGGGCGACCACACCGAGCTTCATGGTCTGCTCGTCATCGCTGACGAACCACTTGCCGCCCAGCGAATACTTGTTGGAGTTGCTGTTGTCGCGAAAACCGTCGGAGTCCTGCTTGGCCAGAAAGTAGTTCTGCGCGAAGTTGCCTTCCTCGTGGCCCACGGCCAGCTGGAATTCGCGGGTGTTGAAGCTGCCGTAGGTCAGGCGGCCGTCGGTGTAGTTGCCGCCCTGGCGGGTGACGAAATTGATGTTGCCGCCAATGTTGTGCAGGCCGTAGCGCGGATCGTTGGTGCCGCGCACCACCTCGATGTAGTCGATGTCCAGCGGGAAGACCATGTCGATGAAGCGCTGGTTGCCGCTGTTGACGTTGCTCGGTACGCCATCGATCAGGGTCTTGATGCCATTGATGTAGCCCTCGCCGTTGAAGGCGCGGAAGGTCACCTTGCCGGACTCTGCGCCCATGCGCGTCTCGGTCAGCTGGATGCCGGGCATCTGGCCCACCAGCTCCCAGCTGTTCATCACGTTCTTATCCTCGATCTTGTCGCTGCCCATGATGTCGACCGACGTCAGGATGCTCTCGGTGCGCAGCGTGCCGCTGGCCTGTGGGGTGACGTAGACCGAGCCGAGTGAGACGGTGGAATTGCCGGACGAGGCGGCGTGAAGCTGGGACGTGACCAGGGCGGTCATGACGGCGAGGGAGGCCGAGGTGGCTTTCATGGGTATTCCTAGCGTTGCATTTTCTAAGTGAGGGGAGGGCGTTACGCTGGTTTGCTGCGCGGGTCTCCAGGCGGCAGCGGGTTGTCCGGTTAGCCGGAACGTAGCGACGAATTGCCTTGATAAAAGATGTTATATCATAACAATTTTAACGCGCTCGGCCAGTTCGAAATCAAGCTGCCGTGGCCACAGAAGGCTCTGGCCAGAGCCTTCTGTGGCTGAGCAATCGACGCAAAGGCCGATGAACAGTGGCCTGACCTGCACGAACGATTAGACGCCAGCCCGCCAATGGCGTATCAATATCAAGCGCCTTTCGTGTTTATACCCAAGCAGAATCACTATGCAGCCCCTGTGTTCGGTCAATGCGCCTGGCAGCGCCAATGATGAGCCGCTCGACGGGGTCGTGCGCCTGCTTGGCCGGCATTTCGACTCGGCCGCCGTGCTGGTCGGCGGTGCCGGTTCTGCGCGCCATATCTGGGCCAGCCCTGGCCTGAGCGATACGCGGCTGGCGAAGATCATCGGCATCGGCGAAACCACGCCCACCACGCTCGTCTGGCCATTGCTGGTGCAGGCAGGTACCCGGCTCGGCACGCTGTACCTGCAGTTCGACCAGCCGCATGCACTCGACGCCAAGCAGCGCGAAGCCCTGCAGGATTTCGCCGCCCTGGCTCTCGATCTGCTGGAGCGTGCAGCGGCCGAAGCCCGGCAGCGTGATGAGATCGCCGTCCTGCGCGATAGCGAACGACGCATGGCGCTGGCCATCGCCGGTAGCGGTACCGGCATCTGGGATCGCGACATCAGCAGCGGCGAGATCTACTATTCCAGCAGCTGGAAGGCGCTGCTCGGTTACGCCGACCACGAAATCGGCAATCGCATCGAAGAGAGCTACACCCGCGTACATCCCGCCGACCTCGACTACGTGCGCGCGACCATCCAGGCGCATCTGGATCAGCGTACCGATGCCTATGCGGTGGAGCACCGCCTGCGTTGCCGCGACGGCCAGTACAAATGGGTGTGCAGCCGCGGCAAGGTGGTCGAGCGCGACAAGCATGGCAAGCCGCTGCGGATGATCGGCACCACCACCGACATCACCGCCATCCGCCGTCTGTCCGATCTGATGACCGACCTGACCAATGAAATCCCCGGCATGGTCTTCCAGTTCCGTCGGCAGACCGACGGCAGGTTCGCCGTTACCTACGCCAGCGCCGGTGCGCAAGCCATCTGTGGCCTCAGCGCCATGCAACTGATGCAGGACGCCGAGGCGCTGACGGCCATCGTGCATTCGGATGATCGCGTGGCGTTCATCGAATCCTTCCAGCGATCGGCCGAGCAACTGACGCCCTGGCATCTGGAATTCCGCGTGCAGGTGCCGGGGCGTGAAGTCGCCTGGTGCCAGGGTGAAGCCTGCCCGCGCCGCGAAGAAGACGGCAGCGTGATCTGGCATGGCTTCATTACCGACGCGACCGAACGCAAGCAGATCGAGGCCGAGTTGCAGGCCTTCGCCACCACCGACTTTCTCACCCAGCTCGCCAACCGCAGGCACTTCATGTGTCAGCTCGAGGCAGAGCTGGCGCGCCTGCAACGCAGCCCCGAGCAGAGCGCGGCGATCCTGATGTTCGACCTGGACTACTTCAAGACCATCAACGACCGCTGGGGCCACGATGTCGGCGACCAGGCGCTGCGCCATTTCGCGCTCATCCTCGGCAGTCAGCTGCGCAAGACCGACACCGCCGGGCGCCTGGGTGGCGAAGAGTTTGCCGTGGTGCTCAGCGACGCGAACCTGGACAAGGCCATGCACTTCGCCACGCGCATTCAGAATGAACTGGCCAGGACGCCGATCCTGCATGCGGGGGAACCGATCTTCCTCGCCGTCAGCGTCGGCATCTCATCGCTCAACGCCAGCGATGCCAGCGTCGAGGCCGCCCTGTCGCGCAGTGATATCGCTCTATATTGCGCCAAGCGCGGCGGGCGTAATCGCATCGAGCATCATTGACCGGCGGCTGGCTCAGGCCGCCAGCCAGGCTCAATCACCCGCCAGAGACACGCGTCACAGCCAAGGCCCGCAGCGCAAAAACGGCGGGCATTTGCGCTGGACGCTCGGGGCCATGCTGACTAACGTGGTTGCCCTGTTCGAACTGTCACAGGAAATCGTCATATGGACGTGCACTGCAATTCCCTTGAAGAGGTGCGCGAGCGCATCGACCAGATCGACCGCTCCATGGTCGACCTCATCGCCCAACGCGGCGGATTCGTCGCCCAGGCGGCTCGCTTCAAGAAAGACACTACGGCCGTTCGCGCCCCTGCGCGCGTCGAGCAGGTCATCGCCAAGGTACGTGCGCTCGCCGATGAGCGCGGTGCATCGACAGAAGTCGTGGAGCAGGTTTACCGGGCGATGATTGCCGCATTCATTGAAGAGGAACTGCGTACCCATGCCGCCTTGAATGCAGGGGCAGACTGAATCGCCCCTGGCTTCGTAGGTACCTCCAAGCATCATGATGAAGCCCATCAGGAGTTGTCATGAGCACCGAAGAATTCAAGATCGAAGCGGTCAAGCACATCACTGAGCGAGGCTTGCGCGTTGCCAACAAGGCAGAGCCTCCAGGCGTGTCCGCGCACAGCCTGTACGCCTGGTTGTCCGAGCCGAAAACCGTGCGCGCCAACAAGCACCATCGATCGCAAGTTGAGGGGGTGCCTTGGTGAGAATTGCTGTCAGTTCGGCCTAGGCCTGTTGCTTTTGTAACTAAGTCGGCTGACCGGGAGCATTAAGCCAATACGCGCTCAGTGGGAGATAATCGACAGCGTTGAAAATCGCTACTGCTCGTCAACTGAAAGTTTCGACAGCATGCATGGGGTCAGTGTATTCACGAATTTCAACGATCTTCCCCTCTCGGAGCCGAAATAGAATGTGGTAGTCGTTTTCGTACTGCTTTCCATTTTTTGTAGCACCGAACGAACGTGCCTCCGCAGCGACGCAGTCTTCTTCAGCGATCAGACGTTTAACCTCCATTTTCAAGCCGCCATCAAACAACGCAAACAGGCCATAAAGAACAGGCGTCATATCTGCTTTGCTCTTTGATCCAGCAAAAGAAAATAGATGAGGCTTGCCATTCACCCACCAAGTGGCGTCGTCAGTCATGAAGCCCAGGATTCGGTCAGCATATTCAAGTTCAAAGCTGCTGAAAAAATCTCGCACGACACGCTTGTTTTGAGCAGTCATCATATGAATTCCTATATTCGAGTTTTCCGTGGAACGGTTGAAAGACGCACGGCTGCTTCGTCCGATTGCATCCCTGGCAAGGTGATCGCCTTGTGCGGATCTGCGATCGTTCGGCTGCATTGATTTCTAAACTTTACTCCAACACGACTCGGCGCATTTCACTATGAGAAATCAACTTTTCCAGTTGTTGAGGCCTGCGCGCGCAGGGCATGCGAAGCGCAAAGAACGTGCTAGCGCATGTTGCAACTTTCATGAGCGACTGACGCTGATCCGATCACTAATCGGGAGCTCACGAGCCTCTCTTGATCGTAAAGATACTTGAGCGCGCAATACTGCACATGCCCAAGATTCTCTCTGACGTAGGGGCGTGACTCGATATATTGACGAGCGCCTTCAACAATCATGGACTCGAACTCGAACTCGAACTCGAACTCGAACGCAGTGCCCGGAGCATCGGCCAGTCCATGGACTCCACGCACGCTGCCGTCAGCGAAGCCTTGCCACATGTGCTGAACCTCTGGCTTGGCCAGGCGCTTGAAGTCCTCCGCTGCTTCATCAGCACGGCGAGTCAGGATAGAGAAAAGCGCCTCTGTTTCCGGTCACTGCGCCCGCGTTTTCTCGTCGTACGCAATGTGCGCCATGATTCCAGTCTGGCCGGCGGCGACGTGAGGCTTAAGCTCGTGAGCGGGCGTGTAATCACCTCCAGCTTGGGGCCGGAACGGTATAGGCGTCTCCTCAAAGAGTGTCTCCAGACGGCTGCGCCAAGCCTCTTTGGCTGCGGCAGCTCCGGCGGCGTCCAAGTTTCCAGTGCCGTATACGGCGAACGTGGGGAGCACCTCGAACCCAGGAAAATAGAGTGAGCCGTGCGTAATCGGAAACAGCAACTGTTCGAGTGGACCGTTGATTCCGCGCGGTGAGTAGTCCACGGAGGGGCCCCCGACGGCGACCGACAACATGGCCCGCTTGCCCTTGAAGGCCCCATCTCCGTAGCGATAGGTGTTGCCTGCATCCTTGAAGTTGTGGGCAAGCCCGGCTGCCCAAACCCGATCTATCCATCCCTTCATGATGGCCGGCATACCGTACCACCAGAGCGGGAACTGAAAGATGACGGCATCTGCCGCTAAGACCTTGTCCTGTTCTAACGCCACGTCCGCTGTCTGGCAGCCGTGACGATAGGCGTGAGCGGACTCTGCGCCGAACGACAGGCGCTCAAGGTTCGCCCGCTGGGGAAAGTCATATTCGTCGAAAGCAGCTTTCCAGCCCATTGCGTACAGGTCGGACTGCAACACCTCGTGCCCCAGCGTCGTCAAATGCTCAATGGAAACCTCCACCAGTTGCCGAGTCAGCGAGGACGGCTCGGGATGGGCATGAATGATCAGTACTCGTTTGCACATATATGACGCCTCAGCTGTAATGTCGGCTAAGTGTCGCGGCCCTTGGGCGAGCTGTGAAATCGCAAAATATTCCTGCTACTATCGACGCGATGGATACCAGGCGCCTTGATCTCAATTTGCTCGTTACACTGGAGGCGTTGCTGGTCGAGCAAAACGTGACCAGAGCGGCCGCCAGGCTGCACCTGAGCCAGCCGGCGGTCAGTGCGCAACTGAGTCGCCTGCGCGACGTCTTCAATGACCCTCTTCTGATTCCAACGCGACGCGGAATGACTCCCACCGTCAAAGCTCTGGAACTGCTTGTCCCACTCCGCCAGGCGCTTGATCAGGTTCGAGCCACGGTCACTACTCATCTGGATTTCGAGCCCAAGACGGCAAGCCTTACAGTCTCAATCGCATGCACGGACTACGTACAGGCGGCCTTGATCAAGCATGTCGTTGCCGCCATGCGGCGCGAAGCGCCGGGTGTCCGCACTGCACTGCGCATCTTGGACGTGCCGCAGCTGGAGTTGCAGATGACCCGCGGCGAGGTGGATCTCGCCGTGATAAACATGCAAGGGGTACCCCCTGGTCTGCACTCACGACACCTTTTTGATGAGAGCTATGTGTTGATCGGGCGCCGCGGCCATCCCAGCTTGCGCGCGGGCCTGACGATAGAAGAGTTTGCGCAGTTGGAGCATGTTGTGGTGTCGCTGCGCGGAGGAGGCTTCTCAACCTCTGTGGACAATGCTTTGGTGGCATTGGGGCAACGGCGCAACGTGGTCCTATCGGCGTCGTCGTTTCTTCCAGTACCTGAGTTGGTCATGCAGTCGGATTGTGTTGCCCTGGTTCCGCGTCGTCTTGTAGATGGCCGCGACGAACGACTGCAGTGCATGGACCCGCCATTACCGGTTGAAGGTTTTGCAATCGGCATGTTCTGGCATGAGCGGTCCGACGGGCATGCCGGCTTCAGATGGGTCCGTGAGTTCATCACTCAATTAGTTGAGTCACAGCATGCGGACAAATGGGAACCTCGCCTTTCTACCTGACGTGCTTTCGCCTACCGATGACTGAGATCCAAGTCCTGGCCGATGCTGCGCATGAGCTGTTGGGGCGGGACGTGATCTTCCAGGTTGCACGAGTAGAACAGGCGCAACTGCAACTGCCCCATCATGCTGTTCGCCCCAGCGCTCGTTGACAAAGCAATTCTGCCGAGGGCCGGAAGCCGCTACTTTTCATGATAATCGGCCCAAAGCAGACATTCCTGATGAGCAGCCTCCGCTGCGTAGACGTCCCTTGATTTCGCCGAGAAATCTGCTTTCTGCTGGTATTGTGCAGAACAGACGGCGCTGTGGCTGTCAGCCTGAAAAAGCATGCACGTCAATTTCTGTGGATCAAGCGTATGAATAAACTATCTGAAATGCAGGCTTTCGTGACTGTGGTGGACACCGGGAGTATTTCCGAAGCCGCTCGTCGTTTGGGCTCTGCCAAGTCGATGGTTTCTCAGCGCATTCAGCAACTGGAGAAACGTCTGGGAAGCATCCTGCTCGAGCGTGGCCGGCAGACTCGCCTGACTGAGTCTGGTGAGGTTTTTTACCGCCATTGCACCGGAATTCTTGCTGATATTGAAAATGCCGAGAATGCCGTTCTGACGTCTCAGTCGAGTGTCCGTGGGAATCTGCGTGTTGCAGCTCCGATGGCTTTCGGTATGCGATATCTGACGCCGGTTATGGCGTCTTTTGCCAAGCAGTATCCTGAGTTGTACCTGGACGTTGAGTTCGATGACCGGCGCGTCAACTTGCATGAAGAGGGTTTTGATGCAGCTGTGCGCATTGGTGAGCTACCTGACTCTTCGCTGATGGCCAAGATCATTACTCCCAACCGCCATATCATCTGTGCCAGCCCCGATTATCTGGCGGCTCATGGCACGCCTCAGATACCGCAGGACCTCGCTGAGCATTTCGCCTTGCTCTACGTCAATCGGGAACCTCATGGCATGTGGACGCTACCGGTGAATGACACCTTGGAGTCATTTCGTGTGCGCTGCCGAATGCGCACCAACTGTGGTCATCAACTCATGGAGGGGGCGAAAGCGGGTCTCGGGCTGGCTATATTGCCCACATTTCTGGCCGCGCAGGCCATTGTGGACGGTGAACTGATAGAGGTGTTGGGGCCTCACGCTCCCCGAGGAGGCAATATCTCTGTGGTCTATCGTCAATCGCAAAAGGGCTCGCACAAGCTTCACGCGCTGAGCAGCTTCCTAAGCGAGCAAATAGGCAACCCGCCAATCTGGGATCAGATGCTGGCCACCAGTCAGCAATCATAGCTGTGAGTCGTTCGCGAAAAGCGAAACACCGATTCGATTTTTCCAGGCTTATGGCGAGGGTCTGCCCGACTTATCCTTTTCCTGGCGGAGCGCGCCATACGCGTTTGTTGGGAAAAGGATCAATCTCAATGCGCCATATCACTCGCTGTACTGTGTTTGACAGGGTGTATTTGGCCAACTCGCATGGGCACTGGCTTGGTGCGTGGAGCGGGTCCTCTTGGCAGGCCGGTAAAGGCTGTGGCCAGGCTAACGTTCAGAGCAACGATCATGCGATTGCCTGACATTGCAGGTGCAAGAGTCAATCACCTAGTTCACATGCTCCTCGAGCAGGCATTCGCCCGGTAATCGAACCAGCCGGGGAGAGTGTTCGTATGGCGTGAGGCTTTACCTCGATCTATCGACTTGAGCAGTGGCCGGCGTATGTGGTCAACCCCTGTCGATGACGCCTCGATCATTGCCCCGATGCTCCCTGTGCCGTCCTAGCCGTTTTGCGTCTTCGGGGCCTGCCCGCTCTACGCGCCCACACTGACCAGAAACGTGAAATATGCAATCACTCGTTTCGCTCCTCTCATTCGGTGGCACAGATCAACCAAGCCGCTCAAAACAATAATCGAGGCCTCCTTCAATGACTATCAGCTACAGCTCAGGGATCAAGTATTCGGACTATCAGGACCTGAGCGAACAGATTCGCTTTCAAAGCACAGAAGGCAAGATCTGGTTCGGTGAGCAGCGCATGTTGCTGATGCAGGTGTCGGCGATGGCTAATTTCCGCCGTGAACTCATCAATAGTCTGGGGATCGAGCGCGCCAAGGGTTTTTTCCTGCGACTTGGCTATCAATCCGGACTCAAAGACGCCGAAATGGCCCGCAAGCTGAGGCCAAACAGTCCGGAGCTGGAGATGTTCCTGGTTGGACCGCAGTTGCACTCCTTGAAGGGCATGGTCAATGCGCAGCCCATCCAGTTGGAAGTGGATCAGGAGGCCGGCCATTTCTACTGCGAACTTGAATGGATTGATTCCTTTGAGGTCGAGAGCTGCCTGACCGAGGTGGGCCTGATGGATGAGCCCGTTTGCTGGTCCTTGCTGGGCTACGCATGTGCATACAGCTCCTCGTTCATGAAGCGCGAAATCATCATCCAGGAAACGAGCTGTCGCGGGTGCGGCGATGAGCGCTGCATCATCATTGGTAAACCCGCCGAGCAGTGGGAAAACGCCGCAGAGTTCAGACGGTACTTTCAAGCCGATCCAATCATCGAGGAGCTGTATGAACTGCAATCGCAGATCAGCTCGCTGCGCACGTGTCTGGAGAAGCAAGAGGGCCAGTACTACGGCATTGGACGCTCCCCCGCCTACATTAAGGTCTGCAAGACGATCGACAAGGCAGCCAAGGGCAAGATTTCGGTCCTGTTGCTCGGAGAAACCGGCGTCGGCAAGGAGGTCATCGCACGGAGCGTGCATCTTCGCAGCGATCGTGCCGAGCAAGCATTTATCGCGGTGAACTGCGCTGCCATCCCGCAGGACTTGATCGAGGCCGAGCTGTTCGGTGTTGAGAAAGGGGCGTTTACCGGCGCCAATCAGACCCGCCCAGGGCGCTTCGAGCGCGCCAGCGGCGGGACCATCTTTCTGGACGAGGTGGTAGAACTGACGCCCAGAGCACAGGCGGCCTTACTCAGGGTGCTGCAAGAAGGAGAACTCGAGCGGGTGGGCGGCTCTCGGATCCATACGGTCGATGTGCGAGTCATTGCGGCCACCAATGAGAGCCTCGCCGATGCGGTCGAGGCGGGCCGGTTTCGCGCGGATCTTTATTACCGCCTGAATGTGTTTCCGGTTCAGGTCCCCCCTCTGCGCGAGCGGCTTGAGGACCTGCCGCTGCTGGTCGAGCACTTTTTAAGCAAGTTTCATCTGCAGTATCACAAGCGCACGCTAGGGTTGTCAGACAAGGCTCTGGAGCTGTGTCTCAGTTACGCTTGGCCGGGAAATATCCGCGAACTGGAGAATGTGATTGAGCGCGGCGTGATCCTGACCGATGGCAACGAAACCATAGGACAGGACGCGCTCTTTGCGGTTTTCCCAAAGGCAGGCAATCTGCATGGGGATCGTCTAAATGCTGACGGCGCGCTGGTTCAGGCCGAGGACACAGGAAGCGCGGCCGACTGGGTCACGCAAATCTTCGAACGGAACATAAGCCTGGAAGCGGTAGAAGAACAGCTGATGCGACGCGCAATGGACCTTGCTCAGCAAAACGTTGCGCAAGCCGCTCGAATCCTCGGATTAACTCGACCTGCGTTGGCTTACCGTCTCAAGAAAAGCGGCATTCTTGATGAGGATGCGCCTGAGTGACTCCGGTTGTCTTCGCGGATGGATCAAATCGAGTGCGAAGTGTTGTGGTATTAACCAAATAATCAATGCGCTGCCATGATTTATCAAATGATAAATTCAGTCCCTCTTCGAGAAGTAATCGATTTACGCTAAATCTCTTCCGTTAAACGTTCATCCCGCTGATAAATATAGGTTTTCTCCAGGTTTTGTTGCGATGGCATGCCCTTTGCTGAAGTACTCCCAGTTGCTGGGTGCGCACCAGTACTTGGCGACCTGTTAGGTCTCACGCATCACAAATGGTAGTTAAACGGAGAAAACGCATGATCACCCCTAAAATTAAATCGCTCGCTGCTGCAATCATGCTCGCTGCGTGCATTGTGACTGTCACTCCCGCGGTCGCGCAGTCAACTAGCGAAGCACAGGCCACGGCTTCGCTTTCGGTAGTCATGGAGTTCCTGGCCAATACCGCGCCCGATAAGGTTGAAGCAGCTGCTGAAAAGCTGGCAGCTCCAGACGCCACTTACGTTTCTCTCAATTTCGACAACCCGGAACTAAGGAAAATCTTGCCTTGGACTGGCACAAACAAAGGGCCGAAAGCCTTTAGTTCATTATTCCTGCAGGTCCAGGATTACTGGAAAATCGAAGACTTCACCATCAGCACCAAAATCGCCTCCGGAGAAGACGTGGCGATTTTCGGTAAGTTCACCTACCGGTCCGTGGCGGTCGACCAGGTGTTCACCTCGCCGTTCTCCATCCATGCCAAGGTGCGTGACGGCAAGATGACCTATTTCCAGTTCATGGAAGATACCTACGCGTCTGCCAGTTCCTTCCGACAGTCTGGCTCCTGGACTGTGAAGACCTCTGCGAACGCTGCCCCCTTTACGGTGGCCGCGGATTAACGATTTCGATCGCGAGGACCAAGCCTTGTGCCGGCTCCCGGAGGGTGAAAGCACTCCTGGCGTGCCGGCAGATGGCGCCCAGATGGGAGAGCACATCATTGCCACCCACTCCTTCTATGCGCCATTTCCAGAGATGCCGCTGGCGCCAGCCAGGGTGACCTGATGGTCGCCGACGGATCGCAGCCATGCGAGGCAGGGCCCGATCATTCACACCAGGCAACACGCAGGAGTTAGCCATGAATATTCATACCCCACACACGTCCAGACATGCGTTGAATTGGGTCGGTGGCGAGTGGATGGGCGCGGATACGATCCGTGGCTCCATCAACCCTGCCACCTATGAGGTCATAGGTACCTATGCCGAAGGGGGTGTTGAAACCGCCGAAGCGGCCATCGCCGCGGCGAAACGTGCCATGCACGAGACCGATTGGGTGCACGACCGAAAACTGCGCGCGCGCGTGCTCGACAACCTTGCAGACGCGTTCGAACGCAATCGGGGCGAGCTCATCAAGATCCTCTGCACCGAAAACGGCAAGGTTCAACGCGAGGCCAGCTTCGAAGTCGATCTTTGTGCGCCGTCACTGCGGTACTTTGCCGGCATCGCGCGAACTGATGCCGGCAGGGTCGTGGACTCCAGACCGGGCAGAATCGCGATGATGATGCGACAGCCGATGGGCGTGGCGGGAATCATCGTGCCTTGGAATTCCCCGGTCATCCTGACGGTACGATCACTCGCACCTGCACTGGCGGCCGGCTGTGCGGTGATCATCAAGGTGCCGGGCAAGAGCGCGCAGATCGCCGCGACCCTGTCCAAGATATTCAGCAACGTAACGGCACTGCCCCGCGGCGTCATCAATGTTTTCACCGACGAGACTGGTGATGGCGCCAAGCATCTCGTCGCCTCGCCACAGGTGCCGATCATCAGCTTTACCGGTAGCACTGGCACCGGCAAGGCGATCGCGCTCAGCGCCGCACCGCACTTCAAACGCGTTGGACTGGAGCTCGGCGGTAAGACGCCATCGATCGTGTTCGACGATACGGATCTCGATCTCGCGCTACCCATCCTGGAAAAGTCAGTGACGATGTTTGCGGGCCAGTTCTGTGTGACGGGTCAACGTGTGATTGTGCAGGAAGGGATCGCCGACGAGTTTCGCAAACGCTTTGCCGAACGCCTGCGTGCGGTAAAGGTCGGGCCTGCGGCAGACCTGTCGAGCGACATGGGCCCGATGATCGACCGCGAGAACGTCGAGCGCGTCGATAACCTGGTTGAGCGCGCCATTGCGCAGGGCGCGGAGGTCATTGTGCGAGGCGGTCCGGTTACACAAGGCCCGCTGTCGAAAGGCGCATTCTTTCGCCCCGCGTTTCTGGAGGTGAGCGATCCGACGATGCCAATCGTCCAGGACGAGACGTTCGGGCCGGTGGTCACCATGCAGAGGTTTGCTACGGAACAGCAAGCCGTTGCGTTGGCCAACGACAGCATCTATGGCTTGGGAGCGAGCATCTGGACGCGCGATCTCTCCAAGGCGCTGCGGATCGCACCCAGGATCGAAGCGGGTATGGTCTGGATCAATGAGTGGGGCGCACTCGGCGAAGATATCGAGGAAGGCGGTTCCAAGCAGTCGGGGCTCGGCCGTCTGAACGGTGTGGCTGCGATTGATGACTTCACCGAGATCAGAACGATCACGCTCAACCCAGGCCTGATGAGTGTTCATCTTTAGGTAACGCGATTCAAACACAATCATTCGATTGCCTAAGCACCGAGGAAACAAGAATGAGCACAATCACCAATATCCTTCTGGCAGCTAGCGCGGCGTTCGCCACCTTGGCGGCAAACGTCAGTCTCGCCGAGGTCACCACGGCACATGCCAGTAGCTACATCGCGACCGAGGATGGTGTGCAGCTGTATTACAAGGACTGGGGGCCGAAGAACGGTCAAGTCGTTACATTCAGCCATGGCTGGCCGCTGAACGCCGACAGCTGGGAAGCACAGATGCTGTTTTTGGCCGACAAGGGCTACCGGGTGATCGCCCATGACCGTCGTGGCCATGGCCGCTCCAGCCAGCCCTGGGAAGGCAACGACATGGATCACTATGCTGACGATCTGGCAGCCGTGATCGAGACCCTGAACCTGAAGGATGTCACCCTGGTCGGTTTCTCCACGGGTGGCGGTGAAGTGGCTCGCTATATCGGGCGTCACGGTACCAGTCGCGTGAAAAAAGCGGTGCTGGTCGCAGCCGTTCCGCCATTGATGCTCAAGACGGAGAGCAATCCCAGCGGCGTGCCAATGGAAGTATTCGATGGTCTGCGCAAGGCCTCGGTGGACAATCGCTCGCAGCTTTACCTCGATATCGCGTCCGGTCCTTTCTTCGGCTTCAACCGGGAAGGTGCCACCCCATCGCAGGGCCTGATCCAGTCATTCTGGGTACAAGGCATGCAGGCTGGCCACAAGAACGCCTATGACTCTATCGCGGCATTTTCAGCCACCGACTTCCGTGAGGATTTGAAGAAGTTCGATGTGCCGACACTGGTGATTCACGGTGATGACGACCAGATCGTGCCGGTGGATACTTCGGCGAAGGCTTCGGCAGCGCTGATCAAGGGTGCCAAGCTGATTGTCTATGCCGGCGCGCCACACGGCTTGGCAGACACCCACAAGCAGCGCCTGAATCAGGACCTTTTGGACTTCTTGCAGAAGTAAGCCAACGGACATACAGGCCGACTCATCGCCGTGTGTTGACTAGACTGCTGAGTTGATCAGCACACCTATAACCCTGTGCTGTACATGTAACGGCACATTGTGCAGAGGAAATAATGATGGCTAAGGTTCTAGTGCTCTATCACTCCATGTATGGCCACATTGAGACCATGGCGAACAAGGTCGCTGAAGGTGCCCGCAGCGTTCCGGGAACGGAGGTCGCGATCAAACGGGTTCCTGAAACGATGAGCCCGGAAGCCTTTGCCGCAGCAGGCGGCAAGACCAATCAAAGTGCCACAGAGGCATTACCGTCGGACCTGGCCGATTTCGATGCCATCATCTTTGGTACCCCGACGCGCTTCGGCAATATGTCCGGACAAATGCGCAACTTCCTCGACCGAACAGGTGGGCTCTGGGCCCAAGGCGCCCTGGCAGGAAAGGTCGCCAGCGTGTTTACCTCAACTGGAACGGGCGGTGGCCAGGAAATGACCATTGCCTCCACCTGGACCACGTTGGCACATCACGGAATGATCATCGTACCGATCGGCTACACCACCCCAGCACTCTTCGATGTCTCGAAGGTAGGAGGAGGTACTCCTTATGGCGCCTCTACCATTGCCGGTGGCGACGGTTCCAGACAGCCAGATGAGCGTGAACTGGAAGTAGCACGTCATCAGGGTGAACACGTTGCTCGGATCGCATCAAAGCTGCACGGCTAGAGCGAGATTATCTGGCCCCATGACGCTCGAACGGCCCTTGACTCGACCGGTGGCACGCATCGATGCGCGCCACTGGATCGGTAAGGCCAAGGCTTTGAACAGAGTATCCAACATGAGCGAGACGCAACCTGAAGCCGCAACCCTGGTGGTGCGCCATCAGGTTCGCCCAAACCACGTGCCGAGTTACGAGACCTGGTTGCGTCGCATCATCATCACGGCCAACCAATGCCCCGGCCACCTCGGGGTGGACGTGATACGTGGCTGGCGAACCGACGTGGCGCAATTCACATGCGTGCTGCGCTTCACCAGCTTAGAGCAGTTGCAAGACTGGATTCGCTCGGAACAAAGGCGCCAGCTAGTAGCTGAGGTCGTGCCGCTTCTTTGCGATGGCGACCAGCTGGAGATCGCTCAAGGCAAGGATTTCTGGTTCGTACCGGAAACCGTCCAGGCGCCTCCGCCACGCTGGAAACAAAGCTGCGTAACCTTTCTCGTGATCCTGCCACTGAGCCTGCTGATGCCACTGCTTTGGCAACCTCTGTTCCAGCGTGTTCCCTGGCTCAGCGATCATCTTATAAGCGATGCACTCATCACCTTGAGCATCGTCCTGCTCGTGGTGTATCTATTTATGCCCATCGCCACGCGCGCCTTTGCCGGCTGGTTGAGGCCCCAGCACCGAGAGGAACGATCCTGAGTCGGGGCCTCACGATGAACGCTCCCGCAGCATTCTGTTGCTGCGGTTTCCTGCTTGATCATTTGAGCGCTGCCAGGCGATGAGCTTCACGAACCGACTATCCAGCACGGTCCCTGAAGTAGTGGCCGCTTCTAGCCGATTCTGTTGAAAGTAGAACAGGCACTGCTGTCCTCCCGGTAACCGTCCCATCATGCTGTTTGCCCACGCTCGCTGACAGGGCAATTTTGCCAACGGCATGGGGTGGCAGCTGCTTTTTCAACAGCATCAGCCGAAAGCGGCCCGATCATTAGAAATGCATCTGACCCATCCAAACGGCTCGTTCGAAGTGTAAATCGGCGTTCTGCGTCACTCGCTGGCAATCCGTGCACAAATCATCGGCGCTGCGGCATACAGGCAGGAGTAATGAGAAAACCCCTCCATCCGCTCGATGCGTGCCTTGCGTGAGAAGCGTTCGGCCATATAGGCCGACATAGCGAAAGGCGACCAGTTGTCCTCAGTGCCGTGCCATAGGCAGACATCTGTCTCGCAGGTGAAGACCTTGGCTGACCAGGGCTTCAGGTACTGCTGGATATCCCGCGTATAGCCGGACGCGCCTTGGGCAAAGCATTGCTGCAGTACCTGGCAGATAAGCGCCCTGAACTCAGGTGATTTCACCCGCTCCCGATCCTGCCCCCGGGCGCTGGCGAACAGCATGCGAAACAGCATCTGCGGTGCTCGTTTGGCCAGCAGCGCCTGCCACTTCACCAGCCACTGGAACAAGCCTGGGCTGCGCTGGGCCAGCGAAAACACGGCCTTGCCGGCCATTTCATCGAGGAAGTCCCCTGCATCGAGCGGGGCGGCGGCGCAAACCAGATGCAGGCTGCGAACCTGGCCCGGCATAAGTGCGCTGACTTCCAATGCGGCATGCGTGCCGAGGGAAAATCCGATGAGGTCGAGCCGAGCACCTTGCACCGTCTCGCTGATCGCCTGTGCGGTATGCCGGTGGTAGTCGGCGCCGGTGATGGATGGATCGATGGCGAAACGGTCGAAACAGAGAATGCGCAGGCACTGTTCCCGGGCTGGCGCGTCGAATATGGAGGCCTCATACGGCGAGCCCGGCACCCCGTGGCAGTAAACGACCGGTTTGCCTGCCGGATTTCCGTATTCGGTGTAGTGCATTTCTCATTCCGGGTGGTGTGATGTTCCGCTCTTGTATCACTGCCGCGTTGGATAAGCGCTGGGGCGAACTGACGCATTGCCCTCGAGTTTCAGAGCGCACGTGAGCGGGGCCCCCTCACTCCGGCAACCTGACCGTCTTCCTCGCCCCGCACAGATTCCAGCTGGCGACGAACAGCGCTGCCACCAGCGGGCCGATCACCAACCGTCGAGGCCCGGCCGGGCCAGGCCGCCGGGGGTACAAACGAGGATCAGGTTGTCGGGCAAGCGGGTGTCCCTGTCGGCCCCGAGGGAAAAGGGAGTCCTCTACCTTCAGGTAGACGATGGCGTTTCCCTGCGCACGCTCCAGTCGATAGTCGTCTTCCCTCCCTGTGTGGCGGCATACTGCACGCTATCCGGCTCCCCACGAAACAAGGACGTTGTATGCCTTCAATGCGAAATTTCCCTGTTCTTTTGCTCCTCATTACCACCCTCTGCATACCCGCGCGGCATGTCAGTGCCACTGAAGCCACCGCCGCTTCGGTGGAATTTCCTGTCTGGAGTCACTCCTTTGTCGGCACGCTGGGCAGCAAGCAGGTAGAGGTTTCCTTGCACCGGGTTGCCGATACCCTGTCGGGCACCTACTGCTATCAACCGTGCAGTAATCAGACGCGTATCCAGCTCGTGCTGGAGGGGCAGATGCAAGGCGCCGGGGCGGAGCTGATCGAGCGAGATCGCACGAATCAAGCGGCCACTACCGGCATCTGGCAGATCGAGTCGCTGAAAGACGGGATCACCGGCACCTGGCTTGCGCCTGACGGCAAGCGCAGGCTTGCACTGGCTTTGCGCAGGGATGAGGCCGAGGGCGATTTGCAGGCGCGCTTTCCCTATGAGACACGGCTGCTGGCGGATGGGCTAGCCGAGCCGGAGGGCGATGGTTGTCCGACGCCCCCGCTGGTGTCGGCCATCCGTCTGTACAAGGACGGTGCGCTGCAGCAGACCCTGGAAACCGAGTCCCAGGGGACCTGCAGTATTTTCACGCCCGTGTTGTTCGATGCGAACTTCGATGGCTGGCCCGATCTGAGCATTGCCCAGTTTCTGCCCGCGGGCCCTAACATCCCTCATCAGACCTGGCTCTATGATCCGGCGACGGGGCGCTTCGTCGATGCACCTGCAACGTTGCAGGGCATCACGTCGCCAGATTTCGACCCGGAGCAGCAGATCGTCTATTCATTCTGGCGCGCCAGTTGTTGTGAGCATGGCGTATCGATCTACCGCTGGCGGGGCGACGAACTGGAGGAAGTCGATAGCCAGAGCAGTTATTTCCTGCCTGTGATGGTTGGCGATACGCGGCGCCTTTGCTATGTCGCCCCCGGTTACCGTGACGGTTTCATCGAGTATTCGGGCCGGGTCGAGCAGTCCGCAGATGGCCGCTTGCGTCTGCATCAGATCGACCCGAACACCTGCGAAATCGACGACTGGACTTTTCTGCATCGCACGCATATCGACATCTGGAAACCCGCCAAACCCGGGGAGAAACCGCTTCTCCTGCGGTCAGAAAACGTTGTCTGGAAATCGACCGAGACCTCTGCCGGCCAACGCTATTGCCCCGAAGTACCTTACTTCGACGATGGCCGAATCGGGCGTATGCTGCTCAGTGATGATCCCGACTCCTGCAGCGCAGAAGATCCGGCCCGGGACTGACTGGTGAGGTCGGTAGCAGGCGATCAGTGCTGCTCCACTCAGCGGTCCTCACTCCGGCAACCTGACCTTCTTCTTCGCCCCGAACAGATTCCAGCTGGCGACGAACAGCGCCGCCACCAGCGGGCCGATCACGAAGCCGTTGAGGCCCAGCAGGGCCAGGCCGCCGAGGGTGGAGATGAGGATCAGGTAGTCGGGCATGCGCGTGTCCTTGCCGACCAGAATGGGGCGCAGGATGTTGTCCACCAGGCCGATCACCAGCACGCCGAAGGCGGTGAGGATGATGCCTTGCACCAGGCTGCCGCTGAGCATCAGGTAGATGGCCACAGGTGCCCAGATGATACCGGCGCCGGCTGCCGGCAGCAGTGACAGAAAGGCCATCAGCACGCCCCACAGCAGCGGGCTGTAGATGCCCAGCGCCCAGAAGATGAAGCCACCGAGCGCGCCCTGCACGGCGGCGACCACCACGTTGCCTTTCACCGTGGCGCGCACCACGCGGGTGAACTTGATCTGCAGGCGGCGCTTGGTGGTGTCGGCCAGCGGGATGGCGGTGCGAATTCTATGCACCAGGTCCTTGCCGTCGCGCAGCAGGAAGAACAGCAGGTACAGCATCACGAAGAAGCCGATGAAGAACTCGAAGGTGCCCTGGCCGATGGCGAACACCTTGGTGGCCAGGTACTGACTGCCGGCCATGGCGCCCTTGGAGATCTGTTCGCGCAGGCCGTCGAGGTTGGAGATGCCGACGCGGGCGAGCTGTTCCTGTATCGAGGGCGGCAGCATGCGTATGCCGCTGGTGACGTAGGCGCCTGCGTCCAGCTCGCCTGACTCCAGTTTCTGATACAGGGCGGTGCCTTCGGCCACCACGGCCGAGGTGATGAAGATCACCGGCAGAATCGCCACCAGCAGGCAGATGACCAGCGTCAGCAAAGCGGCCAGATTGCCTCGGCCGCCCATGCGACGGATCAGGCGCTCCTGCAGGGGCGAAAACACCACGGCCAGGACCATGGCCCAGAACACCGCGCCGTAAAACGGCAGCAGTATCCAGAAGAAGGCGATGGTCACCAGGACGAGCAGCAGGATGAAGGCTTTCTGTTCGAAGGTCGGGCTCTGCATATCGGGTTCGCTGGCAAGGGACATGCCAGTTAGTCCCCCGATGCTCTGGCAAAGTGCCGACAAAGTTGGAGTGGGCCTGGGGCGATGCAGTGGGGGGCTTGACAGCTCTGGGATACTGGAAGGCGTGAGGCTGATCATTCGACGGAGGCATGGCCATGCGTGACGAGGAAATCAGGGCGCTGTTCGATCAGCAGGCAGCGGGCTACGACAAGCAATGGGCGGGGATGGCGCCGATTCGTGAGGCGCTGTATCTGCTGCTCGATGCGCTGTTCATCGACCTGCCGGCCGACGCGCGGATGCTGTGCGTGGGCACCGGCACGGGGGCGGAAATCGCGCACCTGGCCGAGCGCTTTGCGGGCTGGCGTTTCACCGCGCTCGACCCGTCCGGGGCGATGCTCGAGTTGTGTCGCCAGCGCGCGCAGCGCGGCGGCTTTGCCGAACGCTGCGACTTTCACCAGGGCTATCTGGATACGCTGGCGCCTGGGGCGGTCTACGACGGCGCCACCTGTTTCCTGGTGTCGCAGTTTCTGCTCGAACCTGCCGCGCGCACCGGGTTCTTCAGCCAGATCGCACAGCGCCTGAAACCCGGCGGGCTGCTGGCCAGTGCCGACCTGGCGGCAGATACCCAGTCGCCGGCCTACGAGGTATTGCTGCCTGGCTGGATGACGCTGATGGCATCGGCCGGGGTCGATGCGCAGACGCTGGAGCGTGCACGTGCGGCCTACGCCCGCGATGTGGCGGTGCTGCCGGCGCCGCAGGTGGCTGGCATCATCCAGGCCGCCGGGTTCAACGCGCCGGTGCAGCTCTTCCAGACCGGGCTGATGCACGGCTGGATAAGCCGGCGCGAAGCCGATGCTTGAGCGGTTCTACTCGTGGCGCGTGCTGCGGTCGCGGTCGCGCGGGTAGTGGCGGTCGAAGGGCAAGGGCGGTAGCCAGGTTTCGCGGCGGATGGTCCAGAGTTCGTAGGTGGGGGTGAACCGGTTCGGTTCGTCCAGCGAGCCGACGTTCACTTCGACCTCATCCGCCGAGCGCGCGAACACCGGCGAGCCGCAGCGCGGGCAGAAGTGGCGGCCGGCGTACTGGCCGGTTTCGCCCTCTACCTGCACCGCGTCCTGCGGGAATATCGCCGAAGCATGGAAGAGGGCGCCATGGTGCTTGCGGCAGTCCATGCAGTGGCAGAGGCCGACCCGATAAGGCTGGCCGCTGGTTTCGAAACGTACCTGGCCGCAGAGGCAGCCGCCGGTGAGGTGGGGCATGGCGATATTCTCCTGTTTCGTGTTCGGTGACTGAGACCATAGCAGGGGGAGTGCATGGGGCTGATCCTGCGATCAGGTGAACGACGCGGTAGCGGTGGTCCACGGCTGGCAGGCGCTGCGCTCCGTGTTGCACGTGTCATCTGGCTACACTGCCGCTATGTTGTCAGCGTCGCCCTGCCTGGTTTGGCGAGGGTGACCTCTACCGACTTTCTCGGCACAGGGACTGGTGATGAAACTTTTTCATTTTCTTCTTGCTCTGGTCATCGCTTGGCTACCCGGATGCAGCCGGAGTGTCAGCGAGCGGGTGATTTATGAAGGAGGCAACTGGTGGTCGATTCGGCAAGTGCATGAGCCCCATCCTGCCGGCGGTGTGAGAGTCGAGTACCGTGTCTATCACCGGGGCAAGCTGGTCAGTTTTGCGCCGCCGTTGGTCGAGCGGGAAACCAGTAGCCTGCTGTCGGTCGCGCACTTCAATCCGGGCGTGTTTCTTTACCCGGACCTGATCGTGCTGGTGAGCGATCGCTTCATTGATGAGCATGGTTATGACAATGCGCGGTTGCGCGCCTTTCGCCTGATCAGCCATTTCGACCGGGTGGAAATCGTGCCTGTCGCCATACCGTGATGCTCATCGCAAGCGGTTGGGCTTGGCATGTATCATTTGTTCTTGTCGCCTGTTTCAGGCTGAACGCTGCTTTGTTCCGATGACCTGACTTGCGACTGTGTGGTGCTGTGTCGGTCCGGTAAAGCGCCGTTTTCCGTATTCAGGGTCGCCCTAGATCGGCAGGCCCGGCTATTGCGAGTGATGACACGATGATCGAGGTAACCGAAGTTTCCATTGCCGAGCTGCGCGCCGCGCTGGAGTCTGGCCGCACCACGGCCGTCGAGCTGGTCAAGGCCTACCTGGCGCGTATCGACGCCTACGATGGCCCGAATACGCCGACCCGGCTCAATGCGGTGGTGGTGCGCAACCCCGATGCGCTGAAGGAGGCCGAGGCCTCCGATACGCGCCGTGCCCGTGGCGAAACCCTCGGCCCGCTGGATGGCATTCCCTACACCGCCAAGGACAGCTACCTGGTCAAGGGTCTGACGGCGGCCTCCGGCAGCCCGGCGTTCAAGGATCTGGTGGCGCAGCGTGATGCCTTCACCGTCGAGCGCCTGCGTGCGGCAGGCGCCATCTGCCTGGGCAAGACCAACATGCCGCCGATGGCCAATGGCGGCATGCAGCGCGGTGTCTATGGCCGCGCCGAAAGCCCGTACAACGCCGATTACCTGACTGCGCCCTTCGCTTCGGGCTCGTCCAACGGTGCCGGCACTGCCACCGCCGCCAGTTTCTCCGCCTTCGGCCTGGCCGAGGAAACCTGGTCCAGCGGGCGTGGCCCGGCCTCGAACAACGGCCTGTGCGCCTACACGCCGTCGCGCGGGGTGATCTCGGTGCGCGGCAACTGGCCGCTGACGCCGACCATGGATGTGGTGGTGCCCTATGCCCGCACCATGGCCGACCTGCTGCAAGTGCTCGACGTGGTGGTGGCCGACGATGCCGACAGCCGTGGCGATCTGTGGCGTTTGCAGCCCTGGGTGCCAATCCCCAAGGCTTCCGAGGTGCGCCCCGCGTCCTACCTGGCACTTGCGGCCAGGGCCGATGCATTGGCCGGCAAGCGCCTGGGCGTGCCGCGGATGTTCATCAACAAGGACGAAGAGGCCGGTACCAGCGAGAACCCTGGCATCGGCGGGCCGACGGGCCAGCGCATTCACACCCGGCCGACGGTGATCGACCTGTGGGAAGCGGCGCGTCAGGCGCTGGAAGCGGCTGGCGCCGAGGTGGTCGAAGTGGACTTCCCGCTGGTGTCCAACTGTGAGGGCGACCGTCCCGGTGCGCCGACCGTGTTCAACCGTGGCATCGTCACGCCCGAGTTCCTGCATGACGAGCTGTGGGAGCTGAGCGGCTGGGCTTTCGACGACTTCCTGCGCGCCAATGCTGATCCGCAACTCAACCGCCTGGCCGATGTGGACGGGCCGCAGATTTTTCCGCATGACCCCGGCACGCTGCCGAATCGTGAGGGCGACCTGGCGGCGGGCATGGAGGAATACGTCAACATGGCCAAACGCGGCATCAAGCCCTTGGATCAGATCTCCACGCTGCCCGACGGTCTGCGCGGCCTGGAGTACACACGCAAGATCGACCTGGAAGACTGGATGGATAAACTGGGCCTGGATGCGGTGTTGTTCCCTACCGTGGCCGATGTCGGCCCGGCGGATGCCGACGTGAATCCGGCATCCGCCGATATCGCCTGGAGCAACGGTGTGTGGGTGGCCAACGGCAACCTGGCGATCCGTCATCTGGGTGTGCCGACCGTCACCGTGCCGATGGGCGTGATGGCCGATATCGGTATGCCGGTGGGGCTGACCTTTGCCGGCCGTGCCTATGATGATTCGGCACTGCTGCAGCTCGCGGCGGCCTATGAGTCGACTGGCAGCAAGCGTCAGGTTCCGCTGCGCACGCCGGCGTTGTGACCTGAACCTGCCACCCTGTGGGAGGGCTTCAGCCGCGACTGCAGCAGAGATCGTCGCCGCTGAAGCGCCTCCCACGGTTTGTGGCGCTCCACAATCAACACGTAGGGCGGGTGCAACCCGCCATCGCCATTCTGGCGGGTTTCACCCGCCCTACGATGTATCGTTCACCTGTGAATTGAAGAGGGGAGGCAAGTCGCGCTGGCTCAGTGGGAGGGGCTTGAGCCGCGACTGCTGCAGAGATTGTCGCCGCTAAAGCGCCTCCCACGGTTTGTGGCGCTCCACAATTCAGCGCGTAGGGCGGGTGCAACCCGCCATCGCCATTCTGGCGGGTTTCACCCGCCCTACGATGTATCGTTCACCTGTGAATTGAAGAGGGGAGGCAAGTCGCGCTGGCTCAGTGGGAGGGGCTTGAGCCGCGACTGCTGCAGAGATTGTCGCCGCTAAAGCGCCTCCCACGGTTTGTGGCGCTCCACAATTCAGCGCGTAGGGCGGGTGCAACCCGCCATCGCCATTGCGGCGGATTACACCCGCCCACGAGATGACGCCCTATCGTTACTGGCGCAAATCCACCGCCGGTGCGCCCTGGCCGTCGAACAGCTGGCCCGGGGTGCTGGGCAGGATGCTGGGGCGGCCGTTGTCCGGGCCGCCGTTGCCGAGGATGCGAATGTCGCTGTACTTCTTGCCCGACAGTGCAGCCAGGCCGGCGCCGTCGCGGACGATGGTCGGCCGCAGGAAGACCATCAGGTTGCGTTTGATATGGGACTCGCGGGTGGAGCGGAACAGCCCGCCGAGCAAAGGAATGTCGCCCAGCAGCGGCACCTTGGAGATGGCCTGGGTGACGTCGTCCTGAATCAGGCCGCCGAGCACGATCACCTGACCGTCGTCGACGAGGATGGTGCTCTTGATCGAGCGCTTGTTGGTCACCAGATCGACCGCCTGGGCGTTGAGCCCGGTGCTGGGGGCGATGGAGGAGATTTCCTGCTCGATCTCCAGGCGCAGGGTGGCGCCTTCGTTGATGTGCGGAGTGACCTTGAGGGTCACGCCGATGTCCTGGCGTTCGATGGTGGTGAAGGGGTTGCCGGCACCCGAGGCGTCGGTGGTGTAGGAGCCGGTCTGGAAGGGCACGTTCTGCCCGACGAGGATTTCCGCCTTCTGGTTGTCCAGGGTCAGCAGGCTCGGCGTGGACAGCAGGTTGCTCTTGCTGTTGGCCGAGAGCGCGGTGATCAGCGCGCCGAAACGGTCGCTGCCGATGCCGATGATGGCGCCGTCGGGCAGGGTGAGGTCTTCCGGTATTTCCTCACTCTGCAGGATCTGCAGCACGCTGCCCACCGACAGGCCGGTGCCGGCGAAGTTGACCCCGCCCAGGCCGCCCCTGCCGCCGCTGCCGCTGCGGGCATCCACGGCCCACTGCACGCCGAGGGCGTCGGTGATGTCGCCGGAGACCTCGACGATGGCCGCTTCGACCATCACCTGGGCGCGCGGTACGTCGAGCTGACGCACGATGTCTTCGAGGGTGGCGACCAGATCGGGCTCGGCCAGCAACACCAGGGCGTTGAGGCTCTCGTCGGCGCGGATGAGGATGTTCGACTGCCTGCCGGTGGTTTCGCTGTTTTCCTGATTCTTCAGGCCTTCGGAGATTTCCCCGAGGGTTTCGGCCAGGGATTTGGCATCGTTGTGGCGCAGGCGGATCACCCGCGTATTGGCCGAGCGGCTGGTGGGGCTGTCCAGCGAGCGCGCGAGGTCGGCCAGTTTGGCGCGGGCGTCCGGTGGGCCGAGCAGAATCAGGCGGTTGGTGCGGGCATCGGCTACCACCTGGGTGGCACTGGTGCCCTTGGCCTGGCCACGGGCGATGGCGGTATTGAGCACTTCAGCGGCGTCCATCACCCAGGCGTGCTGCAGGGTGACCACGCTGAAGTCTTGCGCGCCGCTGCGGTCGAGCTGGCGCATCAGGTCTTCGATGCGTTCGATGTTGGCGCTACGGTCGCTGATGATCAGCGCGTTGGACGAGGTGACGGCAGCCAGGTGGCCATATTGCGGCACCAGTGGACGAATCAGCGGGATCAGCTCGGCCACTGGCGCGTGCTGCACCTGGATCAGGCGGGTTTCCAGGCGATCCGGCGCCGGGCGGCCGGCATCGGCTTCGGCCTTGGCCTCGGCGTTGGGCACGATGCGCGCCTGGTCGCCCTGGGTCAGCACGCTGAAACCGTGGGTGGCCATCACCGAGAGAAACAGCTGATAGACCTCGGACAGCCCCAGTGGCGTGCTGGAGATCACGTTGACCTGGCCCTTCACGCGCGGGTCGACGACGAAGGTCTGCCCGGTGATGGCGGCGACCTGATCGATGAACTCGCGGATGTCGGCGCCCTTGAGGTTGATGGTCCAGCTTTCTTCCTGCTGGTTGGCGCTGGCCGGCACCTGCTCGATTTGCGCAAGCAAGGGCAAGGGGGCAGCGGCCAGGCCGGCGGCGAGGAGGGCGAGGGTCAGTCTGCTTCGGAGAACATGCATCGGTTCAGTCGCTTTCCATGAGCTGATCGGCGGGCGTTTCCTCCGGCAGTGTGCCGGAGGCTTCCATCTGTTCACGCAGGTCTTGCATGCGCTGGCGCAGTTGTTCGAGGTTGTTCTGGTCGAGTTGGTCGAGCTGTTCGACGGGGTCGTCGAGCGTTTCTTCCGCTGGCGTATAGACGCTGTACTGGCCACTCTGCTGACGAGGGAAGGCCAGGTTTTCGCGGCGACCGTTGCGCAGCAGTTCGACGCGGTCGGCATAGACGGCATCCAGGCGCACGCCGCTGTCCACCTGCATGCCAACGGTATAACGCTGGGCGCTCTGGCCCTGGCGCTGGAGCACCGCGCTGGAGCGTTGCGGGTCACTGTGGACGAAACTGCCGAGCAGCGTCAGTTGCAGGTTGGTGGCCGGTGGCGTACCGCTGTCGGCCTCGCGCGGGCTGCCGAACAACTGGGCGATGGGCGCCTGCGCGCGCTGTTGCAGATCGGGGGCGGTCTGGCCGAGCGGTTGCTCTACGGGGCCGCGCACCAGACGCAGCAATTCTGCGCTTTGCCAGGCCAGACTCACGCTCAGGGCGATCAGCACGAGCATGCCGATCAGGCTCGGGGCATTGTCCTTGATCCGCTGGGAAAGGGCCGAGATGGGCAAAAGCATTACTCCGCAAACGACAGTCCGATTCTTCTTATGTGCTGGGCGTCGCGCGCTGATCATAGCAGCCTGCGCGAGGTTGGCATCCCCTAAATGGGGTGGGTGTAGAGTTACAGACGATGTGTTAAAGATAGTCGAATGTACGCACAAAAAAGACCGTCCTAGAGGTAGCCATTGGGTCAAACAGTCAGATTTGGCTGTGCTACCCGAATAAGGTTCTGTTCCAAGGTCACGCATGAACACTTCGTTGCCCGAAATTCCGCTGCGCCGTCTGCCCTTCAGCTTTGCCAAGCGTCACGGCGTGGTGTTCGTCATGCAGGACGAACGCTCCAGCCTGGCCCATCGCGCCGATTGTGACCCGGTGGCGCTGGCCGAGGCGCAGCGTTTCGCCGGTCGCCGCCTGCCGCTGCAGGCGCTGAGCGCACCTGAGTTCGCCCTGGTGCTGGGTGCGGCCTATCAGCACGATTCCGCTTCCATGCAATTGGCCGAGGACATCGGCGGCAGTTTCGATCTGGCCTCGTTGGCCGATCAGGTGCCGGAAACCGAAGACCTGCTGGAGCAGGAGGACGACGCGCCAATCATCCGCCTGATCAACGCCATCCTCGGCGAAGCGATCAAGGAAAACGCCTCCGACATTCACCTGGAAACTTTCGAGAAACGCCTGGTGGTGCGCTTTCGCGTCGACGGCATCCTCCGTGAGGTGCTCGAACCCAAACGCGAGCTGGCCGCGTTGCTGGTCTCGCGGGTGAAAGTGATGGCGCGGCTGGACATCGCCGAGAAGCGCGTGCCGCAGGACGGGCGCATCTCGCTCAAGGTCGGCGGGCGCGAGGTGGACATTCGCGTGTCCACCTTGCCCTCGGCCAACGGTGAGCGGGTGGTGCTGCGTCTGCTCGACAAACAGGCCGGACGCTTGTCTCTGCAGCACCTGGGCATGCGCGCCGAGGACCGCAAGCTCATGGAAGAAACGGTGCGCAAGCCGCACGGCATCCTGCTGGTCACCGGCCCCACCGGCTCGGGCAAGACCACCACGCTGTACGCCAGCCTGGTCAGCCTCAACGACCATACGCGCAACATCCTCACCGTCGAGGACCCCATCGAATACCATCTCGAAGGCATCGGCCAGACCCAGGTCAACACCAAGGTGGACATGACCTTCGCCCGCGGTCTGCGCGCCATCCTGCGCCAGGACCCGGACGTGGTGATGGTCGGCGAGATCCGCGACAAGGAAACCGCCGAGATCGCCGTACAGGCTTCGCTGACCGGCCACCTGGTGCTCTCCACGTTGCACACCAACAGCGCCATCGGCGCCATCACTCGCCTGGTGGACATGGGCGTAGAGCCCTTTTTGCTGTCGTCATCCTTGCTGGGTGTACTGGCCCAGCGCCTGGTGCGGGTGCTGTGCCCCGCGTGCAAGGAACCCTATGCGGCCGATGCAGCCGAATGCGCGTTGCTCGGCGTGCCGGCCAGTTCGCCGCCGACGCTGTACCACGCTCGCGGTTGCGCCCATTGCCATCAGCAGGGCTATCGTGGGCGTACCGGCATCTACGAACTGGTGGTCTTCGATGAAACCATGCGCACGCTGGTGCACAGCCGCGCTTCCGAGCAGGACATGAGCCGCCACGCCCGCAGCCTGGGCCCGAGCATCCGCGACGATGGCCGGCGCAAGGTGCTGGAAGGGGTGACCACGGTCGAGGAAGTGCTGCGCGTGACGCGAGAAGAATGATGACAATCGGGATGTTGGCATGGGCTCCTGTAGGAGCGGCTGGGCGGCATTGCGCTGCAGCCGCGAGTCGATGCAGATCGCGGCTGATGCCGCTGCTGCGGGAACAACCGGAGCGCTTGGCCGATGGCTGCCTTTGAATATATCGCCCTCGACGGGCGCGGCCGCCAGCAGAAGGGTGTGCTGGAGGCCGACAGCGCGCGCCAGGTGCGCCAACTGCTGCGCGAGCGCCAACTGGCGCCGCTGGAGGTCAAGGCCACGCGCAGCCGTGAGCAGGACAGTGGTCAGGCGCGTCTGGGTTTTGTACGTGGCCTGTCAGCGCGCGACCTGGCGCTGGTCACTCGCCAGTTGGCGACGCTGATCCAGGCGGCGCTGCCCATCGAAGAAGCGCTGCGCGCCGCTGCTGCGCAATCCACCAGTTCGCGTATCCAGAGCATGCTCCTGGCGGTGCGCGCCCGCGTGCTGGAGGGCCACAGCCTGGCCGGCAGCCTGAAGGAATTTCCGGCCGCGTTTCCCGAGCTGTACCGCGCCACGGTGGCGGCGGGAGAACATGCCGGGCACCTCGGCCCGGTGCTGGAGCAATTGGCCGACTACACCGAACAGCGTCAGCAGTCGCGACAGAAGGTGCAGTTGGCGTTGCTCTACCCGGTGATCCTGATGTGCGCGTCCTTGCTGATCGTCGGCTTTCTGCTCGGCTACGTGGTACCGGACGTGGTCAAGGTGTTCGTCGACTCGGGGCAGACCCTGCCGGCGCTGACGCGCGGGCTGATCGCCCTGAGCGACTGGGTCAAGACCTGGGGGCTGGTCGCCCTGGTGGCGCTGATCCTGGCGGTCGTCGCCTTGCGCGCAGCCCTGCGTGACGAGGCGTTCAGGCTGCGCTGGCATCGGTTTCTGCTGCGCATACCGCTGGTCGGTCAGCTGGGCCGCGCCACCGATTGCGCGCGTTTTGCCTCGACCCTGGCGATCCTCACCCGCAGCGGTGTGCCGCTGGTGGAGGCGCTGGCGATTGCCGGCGAGGTGATCGGCAACCGTGTGATTCGTGGCGAGGTGCTGGTGGCGGCGCAGAAGGTGCGCGAAGGTGGCAGCCTGACCCGCTCGCTGGAGGCCACCGGACAGTTCCCGCCGATGATGCTGCACATGATCGCCAGCGGTGAGCGCTCCGGCGAGCTGGATCAGATGTTGGCGCGTACGGCGAAGAACCAGGAGAACGACCTCGGCGCTCAGATCGCCCTGTTGGTCGGCTTGTTCGAGCCGTTCATGCTGGTCTTCATGGGGGCAGTGGTGCTGGTGATCGTACTGGCCATCCTGCTGCCGATTCTTTCTTTGAACCAGATGGTGGGGTAGCTAGGTGAATAGCAGACAAGCAGGTTTCACCCTGATTGAAATCATGGTGGTGGTGGTGATTCTGGGCATTCTGGCGGCGCTGGTGGTGCCGCAGGTGATGAGCCGGCCGGATCAGGCCAAGGTCACCGCCGCGCAGAACGACATTCGCGCCATCGGCGCCGCGCTGGACATGTACAAGCTCGACAACCACAACTACCCCAGCACCCAGCAGGGCCTGGAGGCGCTGGCGAGCAAGCCGAGCGGCAACCCGCCGGCGAAGAACTGGAGCAAGGATGGCTACCTCAAGCGCCTGCCCATCGATCCCTGGGGCAACCCGTATCAGTACCTGGCCCCCGGTACCAAGGGTGCCTTCGATCTCTACTCGCTCGGCGCCGACGGCAAGCAGGGTGGCAGCGACCTGAACGCCGATATCGGCAACTGGGATCTCTGACCCGACCATGCCGCTGTTCGCCTGTGGGAGCGAGCGAAGCGTTCGACATCGCCCATGTTCGCGAGCAGAGCTCGCTCCTGCGTTGAAGGCGCAGCGCGGCTTTACCCTGATCGAGCTGCTGGTGGTACTGGTCATTCTCGGCAGCCTGATCGGCCTGGCGGTACTCAGCACCGGTGTCGCCGGGCCGGCACGCGAGCTGCGCAGCGAGGCCGAGCGCCTCGGTGGGCTGATCGGCGTGCTGGTCGACGAGGCGGTGCTGGACAATCGCGAATATGGCCTGAGTTTCACTCGCGAAGGCTATCGGGTGCTGCGCTACGACCCGCAGCGCGGCGAGTGGCAGGCGCTGGATCGCCAGGCTCATCGCCTGCCAGAGTGGGCCGAGCTGGCATTCGAGGTGGAGGGCGAGGCCTTGAGCCTGACAACTGATGACAGTGCTGATACGCCACAGTTGCTGATCCTCTCCAGCGGTGAAATGACGCCCTTCCGTCTGCGCCTGGCCGAACGTCGTCGTGAAGGCCTGCGCCTACAGTTGTCCAGCGATGGCTTCGGTCTGCCGCGTGTCGAGGAACTGGGCACGAGGCGCGCGCGATGAGGCCAGTACGCGGCTTTACCCTGCTCGAAGTGCTGGTGGCCCTGGCCATTTTCGCCCTGATTGCCGCCAGCGTGCTGACTGCCAGCGCACGTAGCGTGCGCACGGCCAGCCAGCTCGAAAACAAGACCCTGGCCATGTGGGTGGCGGACAACCAGCTGACCGAGCTGCAGCTGGCCGACACGCCACCGGCTGATGGCCGCGACCAGGGCCAGGTGGAGTTCGCCGGCCGTCGCTGGTCGTGGCAAAGCGAAATCCAGGCCACCAGCGAGCCGGCCATGCGCCGCGTGACGCTGTGGGTCGCCGCCGAGGAGCGCGGCGCCAGGGGCGATCTGCGTGAGCGGGCGCAGGTCACGCTCAGCGGTTTCCTGGGGGCGCCATGATGCGTAGGAGCGAGCTCTGCTCGCGAATCCGTGGCGACGCCATTTCGCTCGCGACGCTCGCTCCAGTCCGTAGGGTGGGCCGGGCGGCGCTCCGCTTCAGCCCACCAACAGCGGCCAGCCTTGGTGGGCTAAAGCCCACCCTACCAACTGGTGACCCTCAGCGGTTTTCTGGGGGCTCCATGAAGTGTGGGAGCGCTCAGCGCGGCTTCACCCTGCTGGAGCTGTTGATTGCCATCGCCATCTTCGCCCTGCTGGGCCTGGCCACCTACCGCATGCTCGACAGCGTGCTCAGCGCCGATGCCGTCACTCGCGAGCACGAACGTCAGTTACGCGAGTTGACCCGCGCCCTGTCAGCCTTCGAGCGCGATCTGCGCCAGGTCACGGTACGGCCGATTCGCGATGCTTTCGGTGATGCCCAGCCGGCGCTGCACGGCGATCTGGCTGATGCCACGGCGCTGGAACTGAGTCGCGTCGGCTGGCGCAACCCGCTCGGCCAACCGCGTGCCGAGGTACAGCGGGTGCGTTGGCAGCTCAGTGGCGAGCAGTGGCAGCGGCGTTACTGGCGCGTGCTGGATCGCGCGCAGGACAGCACGCCGCAGATCCAGCAGGCGCTCGATGGCGTCGAGTCATTGAGCCTGCGCTATCTGGACAAGGACGGCCAGTGGCAGCCTGACTGGCCGCCAGCCAATGCTTCTGGCGACGCGTTGCTCACCGAGCTGCCGCGCGCCGTGGAACTGCGCCTGCAGCATCGCCGCTATGGCGAGCTGCGGCGTCTGCTGCGCCTGCCCGATCTGCCGGCGCAGAACGCTGCCGGCGCGCCGCCGGAAGATCCTGCTGAGGCGCCGCCGTCATGAAGCGGCAGAATGGGGTGGCGTTGATCACTGTGCTGCTGGTGGTCGCCGTGGTCACGGTGGTGTGCGCCGGGCTGATCGCCCGTCAGCAACTGTCGATCCGCAGCAGCGCCAACCAGTTGCACGTGACCCAGGCCTGGCACTACGCCCTGGGGGGCGAGACGCTGGCCAAGGCGATGCTCGAGCGCGACCTGCGCCGGGGTGATCCACGTCAGCCGGTTGATCACCTGCTGGAACCTTGGGCCAGGCCGCTGACGTTCCCGCTGGATGAAGGCGGCGAGCTGCGCGTGCGCATCGTCGACCCCAACGGCCGTTTCAACCTCAACAGCCTGGTGCGCCAGGGCCGGCCCAACGAGCTGGCGGTGCTGCGCCTGCGCCGCCTGCTGTTGCGTCTGGGCATCGACAAACCCTATGCCGAGCGCTTGCTGGACTGGCTCGATAGCGACAGTGAGCTGCGGGGCGGCAATGGCGCCGAGGACGGCCAGTATCTGCTGGCGACACCGCCTTATCGCACCGCCAATCGCGAGATCACCGACGTGTCCGAACTGCGCCTGCTGCTGGAGATGGAGGAGGCCGACTACCGTCGCTTGTTGCCCTTCGTCAGCGCGCTGCCGAGCGAGGCGCTGCTCAACGTCAACACCGCCAGCGCGATGGTGCTCTCCAGCCTGTCCGATGGCCTGACGCCGGACGCGGCCCTGGCCCTGCTCGCCGGGCGTGGTGACGAGGGGTATCCGAGCCCGGCCGCTTTCGCCGCTCAGCCTGCGCTCGCCGGGTTGGGTGAACAGGTGGTACAGGGGCTGGCGGTCGGCAGCCAGTATTTCGAGGTGTTCAGCGAGGTGAGCCTGGGCGAACGCCGGGTGGTATTGCGTAGCCTGCTGCAGCGCGGCAATGATGGCCAGGTCAGTGTCCTGGCTCGTGATCTGGGGCATGGCGGTGTGCCGCCACGTCCCATCGAGGAAGAACAAGAATGAACCCGACATGGATTTTCCTGCCGCCCGAGGCGTGCCATGCGCTCTCAGCGGATCTAGTCGTGCAGCGCGTCACGACAGGCGATAGCCGCACCCTCAGCCTGGCCGAGGCCCTGGTCGATCTGCCGGCACACTGGGAGCTGGTGCTGCCGGTGGAGGCGGTCACCGCCTGCGCCGTGCAACTGCCTACGCAGAAGGCGCGCTGGATGCGCCAGGCGCTGCCGTTCGCGGTGGAGGAGTTGCTGGCCGAGGATGTCGAGCTGATGCACCTGGCGCTGGCTGAGCAACTGGCCGATGGTCGTCACCGCGTCTATGCGCTGCGCGCCAGTTGGCTGCGCGAGTGCCTGGCCCTGTGCGCGGCGCAACCGCCGCAGGCAATTCGCGTCGATGCCGATCTGCTGCCACGCCAGGGCAGTCAGCTGCTCTGGTTGCAGGCGCGCTGGTTGCTCGGTGGCGAGGCGCCCTGGCGCCTGGCTTTGCAGGACGAGGATTGGCCAGCGCTAGCAGGCCGTTGCCCATCGCCCTGCATTGCCAGTGCGCCAGATGGGCAGGTGCTGCCAGACCCGGTCGATGAGGTGCATCTGCTGGAGGACGCGCACCAATGGCTGGTGCGTCAGGGCAACGGCGTCGATCTGGCCCAGGGGGCGTTCGCCCTGCGCCAGAGTGGCGACAGTTGGCGGCGTTGGCGCCCGCTGGCCGGGGTACTGGCGCTGTGCTTCGTGCTGCAGTGGAGCTTCACGCTCGCGCAGGGCTGGTACCTGCAGCGCGAGGCCGATGCTTACGCTGCGTCCAGCGAGGCGCTGTACCGCGAGTTGTTTCCGCAGGACAGCAAGCTGATCAACCTGCGTGCGCAGTTCGATCAGCATCTGACGCAGTCCTCGGGTGGCGACAGCCCGGTGCTGGGCATGCTGGCCGAGGTGGCGGCGGCGCTGCAGGCCGAGGGCACAGCGCTGGTGCAGGTCAATCAGCTCGATTACAGCGCGACCCGTGGCGATCTGTCGTTGCAATTGCAGGCGCCGGGCTTTGCCGAGCTGGAGCGTTTGCGTGAGCGTCTGGAGGAATCCGGCCTGTCGGTGCAGATGGGCTCGGCCAGCCGTGAAGCCGAGGGCGTCAGTGCACGCGTGGTGATAGGAGGATGATGGGCATGTCGAGGACGGGGTTGAGCGAACGTCTGCAACTGCACTGGCAGCGCTCGCCGCTGGCGCAGCGCTGGCAGACGCTGCCGGCGCGTGATCGCCTGGCACTTGTGGCGCTGAGCGTTTTCCTGCTGTTGGTGCTGTTTTATCTGGCGTTGTGGCAACCGGTGCAGCGTCATGCTCAGGCCGCGCGTAGCGCATTCGAAGAGCAGCGCGCCCTGTACGCCTATATGCAGAGCCGTGCGCCACAGGTGCAGGGGCGCGACCTGCAGCCACGCGCCAGCCTCGACCCGGCGCGCCTGCAGGGGGTGGTCACGGCGAGTGCGGCTGAGCAGGGGCTGGTGATCGAGCGTCTGGATACCGAAGGCTTTGGCGTGGTGCAGGTCAACCTGCAGCCGGTGGCATTCGCTCAGTTGCTGCGCTGGATTCAGGCGCTGGAGGGGCAGGGCGTGCGCGTCGAGGAAGCCGGGCTGGACCGCGCCGAGGAAAACCGTGTGAGCGCGCGCCTGAGCCTGCGCGTGGACGGGTAGGGTGCGCCATGCGCACCGGCTGTTTGTGGTCGTCGCTATCAGGTTCGCTTGTCTCGGTGCGCGCGGCGCACCCTACGGTTTGCATGGCGCCGCGGTAACAGTGCGCACTCAATTGGGCGGTTAGGGAACGTGGGCGTGCCGATACGGTGCAAATTTCAGCGCGGGTTGGAACGCGTTAGAGGCGTTGATGCCCATGAAATGGACATTCGTTGATTCCTGGCCTGAGTATTGCTGTAAGTATCCGTTTGCCCTTTTCGCTTGATCACTCCTTTGCCTGGCTGTCAATATCTGTCGCCGGCGCTTCCTGTGCTTCTGTAATTAGTTGTCGCATTGAGGAAATATCGCCTCATTGCCTGCCGCTAGAATGCCGCACACCCAGCCAAGGCCCCTGTGTCGCTCGTCCACCACGACAGCGCAGCACCGCCTTCTACAATCCTAAAAGGTCCGGGCCCCTCACTGCCTCGATGTCATACCCAATTCGAAGGAGCAAAGAATGAACAAGATCGCACTGCTCGGCGCCCTGGCGCTGTCCCTGATGTCGCCCCTGGCCATGGCCGAGAAGCCGCTGCGCATCGGCATCGAGGCGGCTTACCCGCCCTTCGCATTCAAGACTCCCGATGGCCAGATTGCCGGCTTCGACTACGACATCGGCAACGCCCTGTGCGAAGAGATGAAGGTCGAGTGCAAGTGGATCGAGCAGGAGTTCGACGGCCTGATCCCGGCACTGAAAGTGCGCAAGTTCGACGCCGTGCTGTCGTCCATGTCGATCACCGAAGACCGCAAGAAGTCCGTGGACTTCACTGGCAAGTACTACGCCACGCCTGCCAAGCTGGCGATGAAGGCCGGCACCGAGATCAAGGACCCGCTGGTCGACCTCAAAGGCAAGAAGGTCGGCGTGCAGCGTTCGTCCGTGTACGACCGCTACGCCACCGACATCTTCGCTCCGGCTGGCGCCGAAGTCGTGCGCTACAGCTCGCAGAACGAAGTGTTCCTGGACATGCAGTCCGGCCGCCTGGACGCCACCCTGGCCGATTCGGTGAACATCGATGACGGCTTCCTCAAGACCGACGCTGGCAAGGGCTTCGCGTTCGCCGGCCCGGACTTCACCGACGTGAAGTACTTCGGCGAAGGCCAGGGCATCGCCGTGCGCAAGGGTGACAAGGCGCTGGCCGACAAGATCAGTGCTGCCATCCTGGCCATCCGCGCCAACGGCAAGTACAAGGAAGTGCAGGACAAGTACTTCGACTTCGACGTTTACGGCGAGTAAGCGTCCCAGGCAGATGAAGTGGCACCAACCTTTTGAGGTTGTGCCACTTTTTTCTTGGTTCTGCGGAGTCGGTGAATACCCATGCTGGTATTCACCCTGCGGTCCGTCGCGCGAGCGACATGAATTTTCTTTGTGCTAGGCGGCGCCTGGGGTGCCTGAGAGGTATTAGCGCATGCTTCAAGGCTACGGCTCGACCATTCTCGATGGTGCCTGGCTCACTCTGCTTCTGGCGCTGACGTCGATGGCAGTGGCGATCTTTCTCGGCCTGCTCGGCGCGGCCTTTCGTCTGTCGCCGATCCGCTGGCTGGCGGCGTTGGGCGATACCTACGCCACGGTGATTCGCGGCATTCCCGACCTGGTGCTGATCCTGCTGATCTTCTACGGCGGCCAGGACATGGTGAACCGTGTCGCGCCGATGCTCGGCTATGACGACTACATCGACATCAATCCCTTCGTCGCTGGCGTCTTCACCATGGGCTTCATCTTCGGCGCCTACCTGTCGGAGACCTTCCGTGGCGCCTTCATGGCGATCCCCAAGGGGCAGGCGGAAGCGGGTGCAGCCTATGGCATGAGCGCGATGCAGGTGTTCTTTCGCATCCTCGTGCCGCAGATGATCCGTTTCGCCATTCCCGGTTTCACCAACAACTGGCTGGTGCTGACCAAGGCCACCGCGCTGATTTCCGTGGTCGGCCTGCAGGACATGATGTTCAAGGCCAAGAGCGCGGCCGACGCGACGCGTGAGCCGTTCACCTTCTACCTGGCAGTGGCGGGGCTGTACCTGGTGCTGACCAGTGTTTCGCTGCTGGCGCTGCGCTTTCTCGAGAAGCGCTACTCGGTGGGTGCCAAGGTGGCTGACCTATGATCTTCGACTATCAAATGATCTGGGAGAACCTGCCGCTGTACTGGGGCGGCGTGCTGGTCACCCTGAAAATCCTGCTGATCTCCCTGGCGTTCGGCCTCAGCCTGGCGCTGCCTCTGGCGCTGATGCGGGTGTCTAAATCGCCTTGGGTCAACTTCCCGGCCTGGCTCTACACCTACGTGATTCGCGGCACGCCGATGCTGGTGCAGCTGTTTTTGATCTACTACGGCCTGGCCCAGTTCGAGTTCATCCGTGACAGCTTCATGTGGCCATATTTCTCCAGCGCGACCTTCTGCGCCTGCCTGGCGTTCGCCATCAACACCAGCGCCTACACGGCGGAAATCCTCGCCGGCAGCCTCAAGGCCACGCCGCCCGGCGAGATCGAGGCAGCCAAGGCCATGGGCATGTCGCGCAGCAAGCTCTACCGGCGCATCCTGCTGCCGTCGGCGTTGCGCCGTGCGCTGCCGCAGTACAGCAACGAAGTGATCATGATGCTGCACACCACGTCGCTGGCCTCGATCGTGACCCTGATCGACATCACCGGCGCCGCGCGCACGGTCAGTTCGCAGTACTACATGCCTTTCGAGGCCTTCATCACCGCCGGCCTGCTCTACCTGGCGCTGACCTTCATCCTGGTGCGTCTGTTCAAGCTGGCCGAGCGCCGCTGGCTGGCCTACATGGCGCCGCGCAAGGCCTGATGCCTTGACGATTCAAGAGAACCCGAACATGTACAAACTCGAAGTTCAGGACCTGCACAAACGCTACGGCAGCCATGAGGTGATCAAGGGCGTGTCGATGGCGGCCAAGGCGGGCGACGTGATCAGCATCATCGGCTCCAGCGGCTCGGGCAAGAGCACCTTCCTGCGCTGCCTGAACCTGCTCGAGCAGCCGCATGCCGGCAAGATCCTGCTCAACAACGAAGAGCTGAGGCTGGTGCCGGCCAAGGACGGTTCGCTGCGCGCCGCCGATGCCAGGCAGTTGCAGCGCATGCGCTCGCGCCTGGCCATGGTGTTCCAGCACTTCAACCTGTGGTCGCACATGAGCGCCCTGGAGAACGTGATGGAAGCGCCGGTGCACGTGCTCGGCGTGAGCAAGGCCGAGGCCCGCGACAAGGCCGAGCACTATCTGGCCAAGGTTGGCGTGGCGCACCGCAAGGACGCCTACCCGGCGCACATGAGCGGTGGCGAGCAGCAGCGCGTGGCCATCGCCCGTGCCCTGGCCATGGAGCCGGAGGTGATGCTGTTCGATGAACCCACTTCGGCGCTCGACCCCGAACTGGTCGGCGAAGTGCTCAAGGTGATGCAGGACCTGGCCACCGAAGGCCGCACCATGGTGGTGGTGACCCACGAAATGGGCTTCGCCCGCGAGGTGTCGAATCAACTGGTGTTCCTGCACAAGGGGCTGGTCGAGGAGCGCGGTTGCCCGAGGGAAGTGCTGGCCAATCCGCAATCCGAGCGACTGCAGCAGTTCCTATCCGGCAGTCTCAAATAATAAGAAGCTAGACTTCGCACTTGACTGGTGCGTTGAACCCATTGAATAGACACTAATGACCCCCCATCGAATCGGCTTTTTATACTGGCCCGGCACCAAGGCCCTGACCCTGTCCCTGGCGGAGGAGGCCCTGCGTGTCGCCCAGCGCGTGCATCCGGAAGTGGTGTACGAGCTGGTGTTCCTCCAGGCCGAGCCGCTGGTGGCCGGTGACTGGCGTCTGCCGGGCGAGCCCTGGGCCGGGCATCTGGAGGGGCTGGACAAGCTGTTCCTGTTGGCCGATTCGCCGCCGGCGCAGGTTTCCGCCGGTCTGGCGGCGGCGCTCAAGCAGCAGGTGCGCAGTGGTTGTGTGATCGGCGGGCTGTCTGCCGGGGTCTATCCGCTGGCTCAGCTCGGTTTGCTCGATGGTTATCGCGCGGCCGTGCACTGGCGCTGGCAGGACGATTTCTCCGAGCGCTTCCCCAAGGTCATCGCCACCAGCCATCTGTTCGACTGGGACCGTGATCGGCTGACCGCCTGTGGCGGCCTGGCGGTGCTCGATCTGCTGCTGGCGGTGCTGGCGCGCGATCACGGCGCCGAACTGGCTGGTGCGGTGAGCGAGGAACTGGTGGTCGAGCGTATTCGCGAGGGCGGTGAGCGTCAGCGCATTCCGCTGCAGAATCGCCTGGGCTCCAGTCATCCGAAGCTGACCCAGGCCGTGCTGCTGATGGAAGCCAACATCGAAGAGCCGCTGACCACCGACGAGATTGCCCAACATGTATGCGTGTCGCGTCGTCAGCTGGAGCGCATCTTCAAGCAATACCTCAACCGCGTGCCCAGCCAGTATTACCTGGAGCTGCGCCTGAACAAGGCGCGCCAACTGTTGATGCAGACCAGCAAGTCGATCATCCAGATCGGCCTGTCCTGCGGTTTCTCCTCGGGGCCGCACTTCTCCAGTGCCTACCGCAACTTCTTCGGCGCCACGCCGCGCGATGATCGCAACCAGCGTCGCAGCAATAGCCCCTTCGAGCTGACGTCGACGCCGGTCGAGCGTGGTTGATCGGGGCGGTCGCGGCTAAAGCCCCTCCCACGGTATGCGCTGGCGGTAGCCCGGATGAAATCCGGGGCGATCTGTTGTCGGCCCCCGGATTGCATCCGAGCTACGCAAGCAGGACTTTCGATACCGGCCAGTCAGCCTGCGGAGAATTTTTCCAGCGGCGTGCTCCGGGCGGCGATCTGCGATTAAACTGCGCCTTTCCGACGCTTTCTGTCGCTTGGACGAAAACCCGCGGAAAACCCGGGGTGGCGCTGTAAGAAGTTGTCGCATGGCGACAATGCCGGCCCTGATTCAGTCCCTACAATCCTTGCATTCCCTGTCGTTTCGGGCGCTTCGCCGCCTGCCAGCGGCGGGTATTTCTCATCAGGAGAGCTTTGATGTCCGTTCAGCACGATGCGGTGCAACGCGCCGATTTCGACCAGTTCATGGTCCCCAACTACGCCCCTGCTGCCTTCGTACCCGTGCGCGGCCTGGGTTCGCGAGTCTGGGATCAGAGCGGTCGAGAGCTGATCGACTTCGCCGGCGGTATCGCCGTCAACGTGCTCGGCCACTGCCACCCGGCACTGGTCGCGGCGCTGACCGAGCAGGCCAATACCCTGTGGCACATCTCCAACGTCTTCACCAACGAGCCGACCCTGCGCCTGGGCAAGAAGCTGGTCGAAGCGACCTTCGCCGAGCGCGTGTTCTTCTGCAACTCCGGCGCCGAGGCCAACGAGGCGGCGTTCAAGCTGGCGCGTCGCGTCGCCCATGACCGCTTCGGCCCGGACAAGCACGAGATCATCGCCGCCACCAACAGCTTTCATGGCCGCACGCTGTTCACCGTCAGCGTCGGTGGTCAGCCGAAGTACTCCGACGGCTTTGGCCCGAAGATTCAGGGCATCACCCATGTGCCGTACAACGATCTGGACGCGCTGAAAGCCGCCATTTCCGACAAGACCTGCGCCGTGGTGCTGGAACCCGTGCAGGGCGAGGGCGGCGTGCTACCGGCGGATAAAGCCTATCTGCAAGGCGCCCGCGAGCTGTGCAACGCGCACAACGCGCTGCTGGTGTTCGATGAGGTGCAGAGCGGCATGGGCCGTACCGGCGAACTGTTCGCCTACATGAATTACGGCGTGGTACCGGACATCCTCTCCAGCGCCAAGAGCCTGGGCGGTGGCTTCCCCATCGCGGCGATGCTCACCACCACCGATCTGGCCAAGCATTTCTCGCCCGGCACCCACGGCACCACCTATGGCGGCAACCCGTTGGCCTGTGCGGTCGGTGAAGCGGTGCTGGATATCGTCAACACCCGCCAGACCCTGGACGGCGTGAAGGCCAAGAGCGAGCAGTTCAAGACGCGCCTGCTGGCGCTGGGCAAGCAGTACGGTCTGTTCGAGCAGGTACGTGGCATGGGCCTGCTGCTCGGCTGTGTACTCAATGAGGCGTGGATGGGCAAGGCCAAGCAGGTGCTCGATGCCGCCACCGCCGAGGGGCTGATGATTCTGCAGGCTGGTCCGGATGTGGTGCGTTTCGCCCCGAGCCTGGTGGTCGAAGAGGCCGATATCGACGAAGGCCTGGCGCGTTTCGAGCGTGCGCTGAGCAAACTGACGGCCGCCTGAGTTTTTGCCGACTGACCGTGGGAAGGGCCTTGGCCGCGACGATCGCCGCTGCGACTGCATGGAGGCAGGAGGTAGAGCGAAGCAGGATGCCCGAGCCGAAAGCGCTTCCCACGGCTGTTTGCCCGACCCGGGCTACGAATACCCTGTTTAGAAGGAGTGACCCATGCTGGTGATGCGCCCTGCGCAAATGGCGGACCTGGCCGAAGTGCAGCGACTGGCTGCTGACAGCCCGGTGGGTGTCACTTCGTTGCCCGACGATGCAGATCGGCTGGGCGACAAGATCGCCGCCTCGGATGCGTCGTTCGCCGCCGAAGTCAGTTTCAATGGCGAGGAAAGCTACTTCTTCGTCCTCGAGGACACCGAGAGCGGCCGCCTGGTCGGCTGTTCCGGCATCGTCGCCTCGGCGGGCTATTCCGAACCCTTCTACAGCTTTCGCAACGAAACCTTCGTGCACAACTCGCGTGAGCTGAAGATTCACAACAAGATCCACGTGCTGTCGCTGTGTCACGACCTGACCGGCAACAGCCTGCTCACCAGCTTCTACGTCGAGCGCCCGCTGGTCAGCAGCGTGTTCGCCGAGCTCAATTCGCGCGGGCGCCTGTTGTTCATGGCGGGTCACCCGGAGCGCTTCGCCGATGCCGTGGTGGTGGAAATCGTCGGCCACAGCGACGAGAACGGTGATTCGCCGTTCTGGGACGCACTGGGGCGCAACTTCTTCGACATGACCTACGCCGAGGCCGAGCGCCTGTGCGGGCTCAAGAGCCGCACCTTCCTCGCCGAGCTGATGCCGCATTACCCCATCTACGTGCCGCTGCTCTCGGACGAGGCGCAGGAGGCCATGGGCCAGGTGCATCCACGCGCGCAGATCACCTTCGACATCCTCATGCGCGAAGGCTTCGAGACCGATCATTACATCGACATCTTCGACGGTGGCCCGACCCTGCATGCGCGCACCTCGGGTATCCGCAGCATCGCGCAGAGTCGCCTGGTGCCGGTGAAGATCGGTGAGGCCGATGTGGGCGGGCGCCAGTACCTGGTGAGCAACGGCCAGTTGCAGGATTTCCGCGCCATCGTCGCCGACCTCGACTGGGTGCCGGGCAAGCCTGTGGTGCTCAGCGCACAGGCGGCCGAGGCCCTGGGTGTCGGCGAAGGCGCCAGCGTCAGGTTGGTAGCGATTTAACAGGCTCTCTCCGGCTGGAGTGGGCGCCCTTCAAGGGCAGAGGAGAGTGCCGGCGGCGCTCTTGAGGAATCTGGAGGCTTTATGATTGTTCGTCCCGTGCGCAGTGCCGACTTGCCGGCCCTGATCGACCTGGCTCGCAGCACCGGCGCCGGCCTGACCACGCTGCCGGCCAACGAGGAGCGCCTGGCGCATCGGGTCGGCTGGGCGGAGAAGGCGTTTCGCGGTGAGGCCGAACGGGCCGACGCCGACTACCTGTTCGTGCTCGAAGACGATGCAGGCAAGGTCGTGGGCATTTCGGCGGTGGCCGGCGCCGTCGGTCTGCGCGAGCCCTGGTACAACTACCGGGTCGGCCTGACCGTCAGCGCCTCGCAGGAGCTGAACATCCATCGCCAGGTGCCGACGCTGTTCATGGCCAACGACCTGACCGGCAACTCCGAACTGTGCTCGCTGTTCCTGCACGCCGATTATCGCACTGGCCTCAACGGACGCCTGCTGTCGAAGGCACGCTTTCTGTTCATCGCCGAGTTTCGCGAGCTGTTCGGCGACAAGGTGATCGCCGAGATGCGCGGCATGTCCGACGAGCGCGGGCGCTCGCCGTTCTGGGAGAGCCTCGGCCGGCATTTCTTCAAGATGGAGTTCTGTCAGGCGGACTACCTCACCGGCGTCGGCAACAAGGCCTTCATTGCCGAGTTGATGCCGAAGTTTCCGCTCTATACCTGCTTTCTTTCCGAGGATGCGCGCGCCGTGATCGGTCGTGTGCACCCGGACACCGAGCCGGCGCTGGCCATGCTCAAGGCCGAGGGTTTCAGCTATCAGGGCTATGTCGACATCTTCGATGCAGGCCCGGCCATCGAGGCGCAAACCGCGAAGATCCGCGCCGTGCAGGACAGCCAAAGCCTGGTGCTGGCCATCGGTACGCCGGGTGATGACGCCAAGCCGTTCCTGGTGCACAACCGCAAGCGCCAGGACTGCCGCATCACCGCTGCGCCTGCGCGCCTGGCGGCCGGCACTCTGGTGGTCGATCCGCTGACCGCCAAGCGCCTGCGCCTTTCCGCCGGCGATCAGGTACGCGCCGTGGCGCTGGCGGCGCACGGCTGAGTTATTGATTTTGCGCGGCGGCCCAAGCAGGCCGCTGGAAAATGCTGGGAGTGGTAAAACAAGATGAACACTCATTACATCGCAGGTCAGTGGCAGCCCGGTCAGGGCGAGTCGCTGCAATCGCTCGACCCGGTCAGCCAGGCCGTGCTCTGGCAGGGCCAGGGCGCCACCGCTGCGCAGGTCGATGCAGCCGTTGCCGCTGCGCGTGGCGCGTTCTCGCTGTGGGCCGCGCACTCGCTCGATGGCCGTATCGCCGTGCTGGAGCGCTTCGCCGCCTGCCTGAAGTCGCGTGCCGACGAAGTGGCCCGGGCAATTGGCGAGGAGACCGGCAAGCCGTTGTGGGAAGCCGCCACCGAAGTGAACAGCATGGTGGGCAAGGTCGCCATTTCGATTCAGAGCTATCGCGAGCGCACCGGCGAGAAGAGCGGCCCGCTGGGCGACGCCACCGCAGTGTTGCGCCACAAACCGCATGGCGTGGTGGCGGTGTTCGGTCCCTACAACTTTCCCGGTCACCTGCCCAACGGTCATATCGTGCCAGCGCTGTTGGCGGGTAACTGCGTGCTGTTCAAACCCAGCGAGCTGACGCCGAAGGTAGCCGAGTTGACTGTGCAATGCTGGATCGAGGCCGGGCTGCCCGATGGCGTGCTCAACCTGCTGCAGGGCGGCCGCGAAACCGGTGTCGCCCTGGCTGGCCATCCTGGTATCGACGGGCTGTTCTTTACCGGCTCCAGCCGCACCGGCAACCTGCTGCATGCCCAATTCGCCGGGCGCCCGGACAAGATCCTGGCGCTGGAGATGGGCGGCAACAACCCGCTGATCGTCGATCAGGTCGCGGACCTCGATGCCGCCGTGTACACCATCGTCCAGTCCGCGTTCATTTCTGCCGGCCAGCGCTGCACCTGCGCGCGCCGCCTGCTGGTGCCGCAAGGGGAGTGGGGCGACGCTCTGCTGGCGCGTCTGGTGCAGGTCGCCGGGCAGATCAAGGTCGGTCGTTTCGACGAGCAGCCGGCGCCGTTCATGGGCTCGGTGATTTCCCTGCAGGCCGCCGCGCAGCTGATGCAGGCCCAGCAGGACCTGCTGGCGGGCGGCGCCACCGCATTGCTGGCGATGACCCAGCCGCAGGAAGGTGCCGCGCTACTGACGCCCGGCATTCTCGATGTCACGGCCGTGAACGATCGTCCTGACGAAGAATTCTTCGGTCCGCTGCTGCAGGTGATCCGCTACGACAGTTTCGAGGCTGCCATCGCCGAGGCCAATGCCACCGTTTACGGACTGGCGGCGGGCCTGCTGTCCGACTCACGTGCGCGCTTCGAGCAGTTCTGGCTGCACAGCCGCGCCGGTATCGTCAACTGGAACAAACAGCTCACTGGCGCCGCCAGCACTGCGCCTTTCGGTGGTATCGGCGCTTCGGGCAACCACCGCGCCAGTGCCTACTATGCGGCGGATTACTGCGCGTACCCGGTGGCCGGGCTCGAGAGCGAAAGCCTGGCCTTGCCCGCGACTCTGACCCCGGGAGTGATTCTGTAATGACCGCTTATGAAATGAATGTCGACGGCCTGGTCGGGCCGACTCACAACTACGGTGGGTTGTCCTACGGTAACGTCGCGTCGCAGAGCAACTGTCAGGCCGTGTCGAGCCCCAAGGAGGCTGCCAAGCAAGGCCTGGCGAAGATGAAGGCGCTGATGGACATGGGCTTCAAGCAGGGCGTGCTGGCACCGCAGGAGCGTCCGGACGTCGCTGCGTTGCGCAGCCTGGGCTTTACCGGCAGCGACGCGCAGGTGATCGCCAAGGCTGCCAAGGGCGCCATGCCTTTATTGGTTGCGAGCTGTTCGGCCTCCAGCATGTGGACCGCCAATGCCTGCACTGTCAGCCCCAGCGCCGACACGGCCGATGGACGCGTGCATTTCACCGCTGCCAACCTCAACTGCAAGTTCCATCGCAGCATCGAGCACCCCACCACCAGCCGGGTGTTGCAGGCGATGTTCGCCAACGATGCGCACTTCGCTCATCACCCGGCGCTACCGGCGGTCAGCCAGTTCGGCGACGAGGGTGCGGCCAACCACACGCGCTTTTGCAAGGGGTACGGCGACGCCGGTGTGGAGTTCTTCGTCTACGGCCGCAGCGCTTTCGACAGCCGCTATCCGGCCCCGCAGCGCTACCCGGCGCGGCAGACCCTGGAAGCCTCTCATGCGGTGGCTCGCTTGCATGGCCTGGGCAAGGCCGGTGTGGTGTTCGCCCAGCAGAATCCGGAGGTGATCGATCAGGGCGTGTTTCACAACGACGTGATCGCCGTGGGCAACGGCGAGGTGCTGCTCTATCACCAGGATGCCTTCCTGGGCACCGACAAGGTACTGGCCGAACTGGGTGAAAAACTGGCCCGGCGCGGCGGCAACTTCCAGGCCATCTGCGTGCCAGCTTCTGCCGTCAGCGTGCAGGATGCGGTGCGTTCCTACCTGTTCAACAGCCAACTGCTGACCCGCGCCGATGGCAGCATGCTGCTGGTGGTGCCGGAGGAGTGCAAGAGCAACGCCAGCGTCTGGCGCTATCTGGAGCAACTGACCGGCAGTGGCGGTCCGATCCGTGAGGTGCGCGTGTTCGACCTCAAGCAGAGCATGCAGAACGGCGGTGGTCCGGCTTGCCTGCGCCTGCGTGTGGCGCTCAATGAGCAGGAGTTGGCTGCGGTCAATCCGGGCGTGCTGATGAGCGATGCGCTGCACGACACCCTGGTGGCCTGGGTCGACAAGCACTACCGCGACCGCCTCAGCGAAGCCGATCTGGCCGACCCGCAATTGCTGAACGAATGTCGCGCGGCATTGGATGAACTGACGCAGATCCTTAAACTGGGCTCGGTCTATCCTTTCCAGATAGCCTGAACCTGACCTCGATTCCCGGAGATTTTATGAGCGACGCGCTGCAACTGATTCTTGAAGATAACGACGGCACCCAGCTGGAGACCTCCTGCAGTCGCTTCGCCGTGGTCTGGCAGGGCAAGGAGCTGTGGGTCCAGGCCGTTGGTGATCAGTTGCTGATCGGTGTCGACGTGGAAGAGGGCGATACCGAGTACGTCAACCTGTTGTTGCGTCCGCAGGCCACCAACCTGGTGAGCCTGCAGCTGGAGATGGAGCCGATGATCGCCGATGAGGACGATCATGTTCATGGCCCGGACTGCAACCACTGATTGAATCTTGTAGGGTGGGCCGGGCGGCGCTCCGCTTCAGCCCACCAAGGCTGGCCGCTGTTGGTGGGCTGAGGCCCACCCTACGAAAATGCTGCGAACCAAGGAGTCCCCATGCTTGCCCTCGGCAAACTGCTTGAACTGACCCTGGCCGGCCACGAGCCGTCGGCGAAGATTCAACTGACGCCCGATGGCACGCGCCTGCGCTGGCTCGATGAAGGTGCGCTAGAGGTGACTCCGCCTGCAGCGCGCGACAATGGCCTCGACCTGCTGCTGTCGGCCGGCGTCCACGGCAACGAAACCGCGCCAATCGAACTGCTCGACCGTCTGCTGCGCGGCATCGCGCGCAATGAGCTGCATCCGGCAGCGCGTATTCTCTTTCTGTTTGGCAACCCCGAGGCGATGCGCCGTGGCGAGCGCTATGTCGAGCAGGACCTCAATCGCCTGTTCAGTGGTCGTCACGAGCAATCCAGTGGCTTCGAGGCCATTCGGGCCTGCGACCTGGAGCATCTGGCCGCCACCTTTTTCGGCAAGCAAACGGGCCGCACTCGCCTGCATTACGACCTGCACACGGCCATTCGCGGCTCGAAGATCGAGCAGTTCGCCCTCTATCCCTGGCAGGAAGGTCGCGCCCACTCGCGTCGCGAGCTGGAGCGCCTGCGCGCTGCGGGTATCGAGGCGGTGCTGTTGCAGAACAAGGCGTCGATCACCTTCAGCGCCTACACCTACGCGCAGCTTGGCGCCGAGGCCTTCACCCTGGAGCTGGGCAAGGCACGTGCCTTCGGGCAGAACCAGTTGGCCAACCTCGATCTGCTGGAGCATGCGCTGCACGCGCTGATCGAAGGGCGCGATGTGATCAGCGGCGAGCCGACGCTCGATGGCTTGCAGCTGTTTTCGGTATCACGCGAGGTCATCAAGCACAGCGACAGCTTCCAGTTGCACCTGCCGGACGACATCGAAAATTTCACCGAACTGGAGCCCGGTTACCTGCTTGCCGAAGACATCGCCGACAGCCGCTGGATAGTGGAAGAGAAGGGGGCGCGGGTCATCTTCCCCAATCCCAAGGTCAAGAACGGCCTGCGCGCCGCCATCCTGATCGTCCCGGACGATGGCGCCGGCCTGGCGTAGCCCGGATGCAATCCGGGGATTACCGCTGCACTTTCCCCGGATTTCATCCGGGCTACGGTATTGGTAAGTTGCTTTATCGCGTAACTGTATCTTTCACCGCCCCAGCGACCTCTTTAGCATGAGCCTTTCGCCAATTGCCGGGAAAGCCTGTCATGCCCCTGATCGACCTGCGTAGCGACACCGTCACCCAACCTACCGCCGCCATGCGCGAAGCCATGATGGCTGCCGAGCTGGGTGATGATGTATATGGCGAAGACCCCACGGTAAACCGTCTGGAGGCCTGGCTGGCCGATGAGCTGGGCTTCGCGGCGGCGCTGTTCGTCCCCACCGGCACCATGAGCAACCTGCTGGGCCTGATGGCCCATTGCGAACGCGGCGACGAATACATCGTCGGCCAGCAGGCGCACACCTACAAGTACGAGGGCGGCGGTGCGGCCGTACTCGGCTCCATCCAGCCGCAGCCGATCGACGGCGAAGCCGATGGCTCTCTGGATCTGGCCAAGGTCGAAGCGGCGATCAAGCAGGACGACTTCCACTTCGCCCGTACCCGTCTGTTGGCCCTGGAAAACACCATGCAGGGCAAGGTGTTGCCGCTCGACTACCTGGCTGCTGCGCGCGAATTGACCCTGCGTCGCGGCCTGGCGCTGCATCTGGACGGTGCCCGCCTGTACAACGCGGCGGTCAGGCTCGGTGTGCCGGCGCGCGCGATCACCCAGCACTTCGATTCGGTCTCGGTGTGCCTGTCCAAGGGGCTCGGTGCGCCAGTCGGCTCCGTGCTGTGCGGCAGCGCTGCGCTGATCGCCAGGGCGCGACGCCTGCGCAAGATGGTCGGCGGTGGCATGCGCCAGGCAGGTGTGCTGGCGGCGGCAGGCCTGTATGCACTGCAGCATCAGGTCGAGCGCCTGGCCGAGGATCATGCCAACGCGGCACGCCTGGGCGAGCGGCTGGCCGAGCTGGGCTACAGCGTCGAGCCGGTGCAGACCAACATGGTCTACGTGCAACTCGGTGAGCGGGCCGGCACGGTCAAGGCCTTCATGGCCGAGCGCGGTATCGCGGTGAGTGCCGCGCCCCGCTTGCGCCTGGTCACCCATCTGGATGTCGGGGCCGAGCAGGTCGAGCGGGTTGTGCAGGCCTTTACCGAGTTTTCCCGCGTCTGATCATCTCGGGAAGTTCCGCAGGCACAGGCTGGCGGACGGGCTCTGCAGCTCGCCGTAAGGGGGCGGTTCGATGACCGCCGGCAGCGGCAGGGGCGGCGGTTTGTAGGATTCCAGCAGCCTGCGCAAGGCGAGAGGAGAGGCGGGTTTCTGCACGAAGCCCAACGCCTGTATGCCAGCCTGCCCGGCTCGTAGGGTTGCCTGCTCGAGCTGTGCGCGGTGGCTGTTGCCGTGCACGATCAGGGCGTAGAAGGCACGTTGCTCGTTCAATTGTCTGAGCCACGCCAGGCGCGCCTCGTCATCGGGCAGCAGGTCGCAAATCAGGATGTCCAGGCTGCTCCGGCGCTCCATCAGGTCAGCGGCCTGCGCGGTGTGGTCGGCGGTCATGACCTGGTAGATCCCGCAAGCGTTCAACTGCTGATGCATGGCCAGCAACTGGTAGGGGTTGTGTTCGAGAAGAAGTATCTTGAGTGCACGCATGGGGCCTCCCGACCGACGACAGCTGCGGGCACTCTAAAGATGGGCGGGTAGGGGCTGTATAAGACGTATCTGAAAAACCTGTGGCTCCTGCTTCCATTGCATCGATGGTGCTTTGCTCGATTTTCTGCAGGTGATAGGGCAGCACTATCGAGAAAGGCACTAGCCGCGGGCTGTAGGCCCGATATAATGCGGCCCTTTCAGACTGCGCGAAATCTGCTGCGCTCGGTCATGTGGCGTCAAAAACAGGCTGCTCGCCAGCTCGGTCGACATGCTCATTTACAGCTTGTACACCGCGTTTTCTCCTGTTTGACCTTGCCTGGCCCTTGCTCGCCCTGTTCGCGTGGTCTGCTTTGCCGGCTTTTGCCGTGGCCGCCTGACTCCGTGGATATCCCTATGAAAAGCGCAGAAATCCGTGAAGCCTTCCTGAGCTTCTTCGAAGAAAAAGGGCACACCCGTGTCGCTTCCAGCTCGCTGATTCCGGCGAACGACCCGACCCTGCTGTTCACCAACGCGGGCATGAACCAGTTCAAGGACTGCTTCCTGGGCCTGGAAAAGCGCGCCTACACCCGCGCCACCACCAGCCAGAAGTGCGTGCGCGCCGGCGGCAAGCACAACGACCTGGAAAACGTCGGCTACACCGCGCGCCACCACACCTTCTTCGAGATGCTGGGCAACTTCAGCTTCGGTGACTACTTCAAGCGCGATGCCATTCATTACGCCTGGGAATTCCTGACCTCCGACAAGTGGCTGAACCTGCCCAAGGAAAAGCTCTGGGTCACCGTCTATGCCACCGATGACGAGGCCTTCGAGATCTGGAACAAGGAAATCGGTGTTCCCGCCGAGCGCATGATCCGCATCGGTGACAACAAGGGCGCGCCGTACGCCTCCGACAACTTCTGGGCGATGGGCGATACCGGTCCGTGCGGCCCGTGCACCGAGATTTTCTTCGACCATGGCGAGCACATCTGGGGCGGCCCACCCGGCAGCCCGGAAGAAGATGGCGACCGCTACATCGAGATCTGGAACAACGTGTTCATGCAGTTCAACCGCACGGCCGATGGCGTCCTGCACCCGCTGCCGGCACCGAGCGTGGACACCGGCATGGGCCTGGAGCGCATCAGCGCCGTGCTGCAGCACGTCAACTCGAACTACGAGATCGACCTGTTCCAGAACCTGCTGGCCGCTTCGGCCAAGGCCATTGGCTGTGCCAATGAGGGCCAGGCCTCGCTGAAGGTGGTGGCGGACCACATCCGTTCCTGCAGCTTCCTGATCGCCGACGGCGTCACCCCGTCCAACGAAGGTCGCGGCTACGTGCTGCGCCGCATCGTGCGTCGTGCCTGCCGTCACGGTAACAAGCTGGGCGCCAAGGGCAGCTTCTTCTACCAGATCGTCGCCGCGCTGGTGGCCGAGATGGGCGAAGCCTTCCCCGAGCTCAAGCAACAGCAGGCGCATATCGAGCGCGTGCTGAAGACCGAGGAAGAGCAGTTCGCCAAGACTCTGGAGCAGGGCCTGAAGATTCTCGAGCAGGATCTGGCCGGCCTGCAGGGCTCGGTCATTCCTGGCGATATCGTGTTCAAGCTGTACGACACCTACGGTTTCCCGGTCGACCTGACTGCCGATATCGCCCGCGAGCGCGAGCTGTCGGTGGACGAGGAAGGTTTCGAGCGTGAAATGGAGGCACAGCGCGAGCGCGCCCGTTCCGCCAGCGCCTTCGGCATGGACTACAACGCCCTGGTCAAGGTCGACAGTGACACCCGTTTCCTCGGCTACGACGGCACCAGCGGCAGCGGCAAGATCATCGCCCTGTTCAAGGCCGGCAGCGCCGTCGACAGCCTCGCCGAAGGCGAGGAGGGCGTGGTGGTGCTGGATCAGACCCCGTTCTACGCCGAGTCCGGTGGTCAGGTCGGCGACTGCGGCTACCTGGAAAGCGCTGGCGTGCGTTTCGATGTGCGCGACACCACCAAGGCCGGCGGCGCCTTCCTGCACCACGGTGTGGTGGCCAAGGGCGGTCTGAGTGTCGGCACCAGCGTCAAGGCCGAAGCCGAAGCCGGTGTGCGCCAGGCGACCGCGCTGAACCACTCCGCGACCCACCTGCTGCATGCCGCGCTGCGTCAGGTGTTGGGCGATCACGTTCAGCAGAAGGGCTCGCTGGTCGACAGTCAGCGCCTGCGTTTCGACTTCAGCCACTTCGAGGCGATCAAGCCCGAGCAGATCAAGCAGCTGGAAGAGATCGTCAACGCCGAGATTCGCAGGAACTCCGAGGTCGAGACCGAAGAAACCGATATCGAGACCGCCAAGGCCAAGGGCGCCATGGCGCTGTTCGGCGAGAAGTACGGCGACCAGGTGCGCGTGCTGAGCATGGGCGGCGACTTCTCCGTCGAACTGTGCGGTGGCACTCACGTATCCCGTACCGGCGACATTGGCCTGTTCAAGATCACCAGCGAAGGCGGCGTGGCCGCTGGCGTGCGTCGTATCGAGGCGGTCACTGGCGCGCAAGCGCTGGCCTGGCTCAATGGTGCCGAGGAGCAGCTCAAGGAAGCCGCGTCCCTGGTCAAGGGCAGCCGCGACAACGTGCTGGACAAGCTCTCGGCGCTGATCGAACGCAACCGTCAGCTGGAAAAGGAGCTGGAACAGCTCAAGGCCAAGGCCGCCAGTGCCGCCGGCAACGACCTGGCCGGTTCGGCCGTGGACGTCAAGGGCACCAAGGTGCTGGCTGCGCGTCTCGATGGCCTGGACGGCAAGGCGCTGCTGGCACTGGTCGACCAACTGAAGAACAAGCTGGGCAGCGCCGTGATCCTGCTCGGCGGTGTGTTCGATGAGAAGGTGGTGCTGGTCGCCGGCGTGACCCAGGATCTGACCGCCAGGGTCAAGGCCGGTGACCTGATGCGTCAGGCCGCTGCAGCCGTGGGTGGCAAGGGCGGTGGTCGCCCGGACATGGCGCAGGGCGGCGGCGTAGATGCCGGCAAACTGGATGAAGCCCTGGCTTTGGCCGCTACCTTGGTCGAGCAGGCTTCGTAACGAGCGAGAGCGGGGCCCGCAGTGCGCCCGGCGGGCCTTGGCAGTATGACCCGATGCGGGTTTAATGGGCGCCCTTCGAGGAATCAGGCGGCTTTTTGAAATGGCTTTGATCGTACAGAAGTTTGGGGGCACCTCCGTCGGCACCATCGAGCGTATCGCGCAGGTGGCCGACAAGGTGAAGAAGTTCCGCGAGAACGGTGACGACATCGTCGTCGTGGTTTCCGCCATGAGCGGCGAAACCAACCGCCTGATCGATCTGGCCAAACAGATCACTGATGGCGACCCGGTTGCGCGTGAGCTGGATGTCATGGTGTCCACCGGCGAGCAGGTGACCATCGCCCTGCTGGCGATGGCGCTGATCAAGCGTGGCGTGCCGGCGGTGTCCTACACCGGCAACCAGGTGCGCATCCTCACCGACAGCGCACACAACAAGGCGCGCATTCTGCAGATCGATGACCAGAAGATTCGCGCTGATCTCAAGGCTGGTCGTGTCGTCGTCGTCGCCGGTTTCCAGGGTGTCGACGAGCACGGCAGCATCACCACCCTGGGGCGTGGTGGTTCCGACACCACCGGTGTGGCCCTGGCTGCGGCGCTGAAAGCCGACGAGTGCCAGATTTACACCGACGTCGATGGTGTCTATACCACCGACCCGCGCGTGGTGCCCAAGGCCCAGCGCCTGGAGAAGATCACCTTCGAAGAGATGCTGGAAATGGCCAGCCTCGGTTCCAAGGTGCTGCAGATTCGCTCGGTGGAGTTCGCCGGCAAGTACAACGTCCCGCTGCGCGTCCTGCACAGCTTCCAGGAGGGGCCGGGCACCCTCATTACCCTTGATGAAGAGGAATCCATGGAACAGCCGATCATTTCCGGCATCGCTTTCAATCGCGACGAAGCCAAGCTGACCATCCGTGGGGTGCCGGATATTCCTGGCATCGCCTTCAAGATTCTCGGCCCGATCAGCGCGGCCAACATCGAAGTGGACATGATCGTGCAGAACGTCTCGCACGATAACACCACCGATTTCACCTTCACCGTGCACCGCAACGACTACAACAACGCGCTGGGCGTGCTGCAGAAGACTGCAGACGAGCTGGGCGCTCGTGAAGTGGTCGGTGATACCAATATCGCCAAGGTCTCCATCGTCGGTGTCGGCATGCGCTCTCACGCCGGTGTCGCCAGTCGCATGTTCGAGGCCCTGGCCAAGGAGACCATCAATATCCAGATGATCTCCACCTCCGAGATCAAGGTGTCCGTGGTGATCGAGGAGAAGTATCTGGAGCTGGCGGTACGCGCTCTGCATACCGCTTTCGAGCTGGATGCCCCGGCCCGACAGGGCGAGTGATTGCACTGATTTGAAAGGCGCGGCTGGTTCCGCGCCTTTCGTCTTTTTGACTGGCACGCGGGAACTTTCTTTCTACGCGGGCTGGTCAATACTTGGGTGGAGGCTTTCAGGCTTGATTTAGCAGGAAGCCGGCACCATTTTCTTTTTGCAGACTGTTGTCCTGAAAATGTAATCCGTTGAGGAGAAAGGAATGCTGATTCTGACTCGCCGGGTCGGAGAGACCCTGATGGTCGGTGATGATGTGACTGTCACCGTGTTGGGTGTGAAAGGTAACCAGGTGCGTATTGGTGTCAATGCGCCGAAAGAGGTTGCCGTACACCGTGAAGAAATCTACCAGCGCATCCAGAAAGAGAAGGGTGACGAACCAAGCCACTAATTTTTCTACAAATTTTTGTTTGCAAACGGGGAAAACATGTTTATCATGCGCCCCGTGTTGCGGAGAGGTGGCCGAGTGGCCGAAGGCGCTCCCCTGCTAAGGGAGTACACCTCAAAAGGGTGTCGGGGGTTCGAATCCCCCCTTCTCCGCCATTATTCAGCGAGTCGGGCGCGAGCCGGGCTGGCGAATCAACCAGAGGTGATCTGGTATAAAAGCACCAAAAAGTGGACTCATAGCTCAGCTGGATAGAGTACTCGGCTACGAACCGAGCGGTCGGAGGTTCGAATCCTCCTGAGTCCGCCATTTTCAATGGCTTGCATCGCTGCAAGCCATTTTGTTTCACCCAGTGGTGGTCTGGTCTAAAAACACCATAAGATCGCACGAAAGGCACTGCCTTGAAGGCGTTCTGCAACGGACTCATAGCTCAGCTGGATAGAGTACTCGGCTACGAACCGAGCGGTCGGAGGTTCGAATCCTCCTGAGTCCGCCATTTTCAATGGCTTGCATCGCTGCAAGCCATTTTGTTTCACCCAGTGGTGGTCTGGTCTAAAAACACCATAAGATCGCACGAAAGGCACTGCCTTGAAGGCGTTCTGCAACGGACTCATAGCTCAGCTGGATAGAGTACTCGGCTACGAACCGAGCGGTCGGAGGTTCGAATCCTCCTGAGTCCGCCATACCCAAAGGGCCTGCAGTGATGCAGGCCCTTTTTCTTTGCGCGTCATTTCTTCACGCAGCCGGCTTCGTCGAAGCTGACCTGTCGGCTGCTGCCGCCTTTGCGTTTTTCTGTGTAGTGATAACGCTGCTGCCCGTTGCTGGCGGTGACCCTGTCCGGTTTGCCCAGGCTGTTCTCCACGTCGGCACGGCTCATGCCGCTGCGGACTTCCTTGCGGATGATTGCCTGGCGCTTCTCGCTGCTGGTCAGCCGGTTGCCGCAGCCGTCGTCTTGTTGACCAACTATGACCAGCTCCCCGGCGCTCGTTGGGTTGGGCGTTGCGCGTCGGTCTGGGTCGGCAAGGGGGATGGTCTTGCTGCTGCTGGGCGTAGGGTTGCGCGCATCCTGCAGATGCTGCTCCTGATCGCTTGCGCAGCCGTGGCGGGTGAAGGTGACATGGCCGTCGGTCCCTACGCAGCGGAACACGCTGGCGGCCGAGCTGTCTTCAATAGGGTAGAGAAGCGCAGCGGCCAATAGCGCTGCGAAGTGCCTTGCTCGCATGAACCGTCCTCCGTGACGTTCGCCTGCTTCAGGTTAGACCCTTTTTTCGCGCTCGCCAGGGTGTCCCGGTGCGCATCGCTGGCGTCGCATAGCCAGGTTTTCATGCGAGATCGATGTTTGTGATGCAAGCAATTGTTCTTGCCGCGCTTTTGTCACGTACAAAGCTGTTTTGCGGTGTTATCATTCGCCGCGTCAGCCCCGCCGGGGCTTGTGGAATACCACCATGGACTTACCCAGTAGTTATTCAATACTCCCCTCGCACAATCGTGTAAGACCTGATTGATCCCCTCTGGCGTGCCTGCCAACTGGGGGTGGAGCGCGCTATGACTGAAGTAGAAGCCAAAAAGCCGCAAGAGAGCTTGCAGGATCGCCTGGCCCAGGTGATCGAACTGCTGCATCGGCACAAACTGGTCGAAGACCTGACCCATCGTCAGGAAGGCCAGCATCACGACCGGGTCGAGAACCTGGTGCATCGTCAGAATCTCGTCGAACTGCAACGCAAGCTCGAAGATCTGCACCCTGCGGATATCGCCCACATCCTCGAAGCCCTGCCGCTGGATGAGCGTCTGACCGTCTGGCAATTGGTCAAGGCTGAGCGCGACGGCGACATCCTGCTGGAAGTGTCCGACGCGGTACGAGAAACCCTGATCGCCGACATGGACGATCACGAGATTCTCGCTGCGGCCAAGGACATGGACGCCGACGAACTCGCCGACCTGGCGCCGGAGCTGCCGCGCGACGTCGTGCATGAGCTGATGGAGTCGCTCGACGCTCAGCAGCGTGAGCGCGTGCGTTCGGCCCTGTCCTACGAAGAGGATCAGGTCGGTGCGCTGATGGACTTCGAGATGGTCACCATCCGCGAAGATGTCAGCCTGGAAGTGGTGCTGCGTTACCTGCGGCGCCTGAAAGAGCTGCCGGGCCATACCGACAAGCTGTTCGTGGTCGATTACGACGGCGTGCTCAAGGGCGTGCTGCCGATCAAGCGCCTGTTGGTCAACGACCCGGACAAGCAGGTCGGCGAAGTCATGGCCGACGATCCGGTGAGCTTCCACCCGGATGAGGACGGCTACGACGCCGCCCAGGCCTTCGAGCGTTACGACCTGATTTCCGCGCCAGTGGTGGACAAGAACGGCAAGCTGATCGGTCGTCTGACCATCGACGAGATGGTCGACCTGATCCGTGAGGAAAGCGAAAGCGAAGTGCTGAACATGGCCGGTCTGCGCGAGGAAGAAGACATCTTCGCCTCGGTGTGGAAGTCGGTTCGCAACCGTTGGGCCTGGCTGGCGATCAACCTGGTCACCGCGTTTCTGGCGTCGCGGGTGATCGGCCTGTTCGAAGGCTCGATCGAGAAGCTGGTGGCGCTGGCGGCGCTGATGCCCATCGTCGCCGGTATCGGCGGTAACTCGGGTAACCAGACCATCACCATGATCGTCCGCGCCATGGCGCTGGATCAGGTCAGCACCGGCAATACCAAGCGCCTGGTACGCAAGGAACTCGGCGTATCCCTGATCAACGGCATCCTCTGGGGTGGGGTGATCGGCGCCGTCGCCTATGGGCTTTACGGCAGTTGGTCGCTGGGCGTGGTGATGACGGCGGCAATGACCCTGAACCTGCTGCTGGCAGCGCTGATGGGGGTGCTGATCCCCATGACCCTGGCACGCCTGGGGCGTGACCCGGCCATGGGGGCCAGTGTGATGATCACCGCCATGACCGACAGCGGCGGTTTCTTCATCTTCCTGGGGCTGGCGTCGATCTTCTTGCTGTAGGTCGCTTCAGTTCATCAGCTCGACCAGTCGCCAGGTATCGAGAAAGGCCGTGACCCTTGTGATCCGGCCGTTGTCCAGCTGCATGTGCCATGAGTAGCTGTTCTCGTAGCGGCTGCCGTCCTTGGCAGTCGCCTGGCCATCCCAGTGCACGACCACGTAGGGTCCTTGCGCCACGATCTGGCGGACGGTGGGCACGATGGGTGTCGCCAGTTTGTCAGTGATGGGTTTGACTGCATCTTCCAAGAACGCTTCGCGTGTAGGGTAGGTCCCGGAGTACGGGCTGCTGCCGGCCACGACCCAGGTGGCATCATCGGCCAGCAACTGGAAGATGCCTCCCTGGCCTGCGCGCCAATCATCGAAGGCTTTTTGAATCAGGGCCTGATTGGCCGCCGTGTTGTCACTTGCCCAGGCCGGGAGGCAGAGTGATGCGCTCAGTAGCAATGCAGCGATGATCTTTTGCATGTTCATGGGCTTTTTCTCTTGGCTGATGGGTATCGTTACTCGTTGGTTGGGAGGGCTTTGCGGCGCAGTACCATGCCGCCGTGGTAGAGCACGTCGTCGACGAACTCACCGTCGGCGGTAAAACCGCTGTCGTCGACGTAGTCGATGTGGTTGCCGGTGACGCGGTAGTGACCCTGATAGGCGCTTTCGCGATTGCCGCGTGCCTCGTCATACCGGCCGTTGGCCAATAACTCATGGCGGACACGGCCGTCGTCCGTTACCCACATGCCTACATAAGGATGCGGGTGCTCGGATTGCGCGATTGCCACGCCGGTTAGCAGGGCACCGCTCATCAACAGTGCCGTGGCAGTGTTCTTCGCTGACATGCTGGACTCCATCAATAGGGGCTGGCGGTCGGGCGCACGATCAGTTCGCTGACGTCGACGTCGTCGGGCTGTTCGACTGCATAGGCCACGGCGCGGGCGATGGCGTCTGGCGTGATGGCGACGCGACGGAAAGCTTTCATCGCCTCGCGCGCATGGGCATCGGAGATGCTGTCGGCCAGTTCGGACTCGACCACGCCGGGGCAGATCGTGGTGACGCGGATGCGCTCGCTTTCCTGGCGCAGGCCTTCGGAAATCGCCCAGACGGCATACTTGCTGGCGCAGTAGACCGCCGCTGTCGGCGATACGGCGTGGGCGCCGATGGAGGCGATATTGATGACCTGACCGCGTCCGCGTGCTTCCATGCCTGGCAGCACGGCGGCAATACCGTGCAGCACGCCCCTGATGTTGACGTCGATCATGCGGTTCCACTCATCCACCTTCAGGGCGTTGAGCGGCGACAGCGGCATGACGCCGGCATTGTTGATGATCACGTCGATGGGGCCGTGATGCGTTTCGGCATGCTCGACGAAGGCCTGCATGTCATGCAGTTGGCTGACGTCGACGGCGCGGCAGGAGGCATGTTGACCTCGTGCCTGCAGTTCTTCCACCAGTGCCTGCAGGCGCTCGATGCGTCGGGCGCCGAGTGCCACTCGATGACCCAGGCTTGCCAGGTGTCTGGCGGTGGCTTCGCCGATGCCGCTGCTGGCGCCGGTGATGAGGATGACTTTGCTCATGTCGGTCTCCATTGCGTTATGGAGCATCCATGCTAGGCAGGGGCGGGCCGGCTGCTAAGTCTCGTTACTCTTTCGATATTGCCTGTTTCTATTGAATGCTTCCTACAATGGCCGGGTATTGATCACGAGTCGAAAGCGGCGCATGAGCATGAGTTCCGAGAGCATCAAGCGGCGCATGGTCGAACTGATGCTGCGCCTGGCCCCCGAGGAGGGGTACACCGCAGCGCAGCTCGACGGGGTTACCTTCATGCGCTCCAATCGCTCGCTACCGGTTACCCCGGCGCTGTATGAGCCGAGCATCGTGATCGTGATCCAGGGGCGCAAGAGCGGGCTGCACGACGGCAATCTGTATGTCTACGACGCGCAGCACTATCTGGTGCTGGCGCTGCCCTTGCCGTTCTCCATCGAAACCGAGGCCAGTGCCGAAGAGCCCATGCTCGGGGTGGCGCTGCGTGTCGACCCGCTGTTGGTGGCCGAGCTGGTCATGGATCTGGAAGAGCCCCAGCCAACTCAACCGGCAACGCTTTATTCCAGCCCGATGGATGCGCGCCTGAGTGACGCCACGTTGCGCCTGCTGGAGGCCCTGGCCGACCCTGACGAGGTGCGCCTGCTCGGCCCATCGATTCTGCGTGAGATCGTCTTTCGCGTGCTGCAGGGTGAGCAGGGCAGTGGCCTGCGCGCGACCCTGGCGCAGAACAGCCATTTCGGTCGTATCGCGCGCGTCCTGCAGCGGATTCACCGGGATTATCAGGAGTCGCTCGATGTGCCCTCGCTGGCCGAAGTCGCCAGCATGAGCGTGCCGACCTTCCATGTGCATTTCAAGGCGATGACCAGCCGTTCGCCGCTGCAGTACCTCAAGGCCATTCGCCTGCATCAGGCGCGGCTGCTGATGATCCGCAGCGACATGAGTGCGCTCAGTGCTGCGCAGTGCGTCGGGTATGAAAGCCCGTCGCAGTTCAATCGGGAGTTCAAGCGTCTGTTCGGGCGCACCCCTGGCGATGAGACGCGCCACTTCAAGACCCTGCTGAGGCTTGCTCCTGCCGTTGATAGCGTGGCTCGCTCCGCCTCCTGAGGCTTCGCTCGCAGGGCCTTTATGCTTCTTTGGTAGTGGATGCTTATAAACCACTACATAAATAGCCCGTACGGCCCCTTTGGCGTTTGCTTCAAACGCTCGTTTCACGCTAAGGTTCGCCAGCTTTGCCCAGGCGCTGACGCTGGGCGCTCCTAATCAATAATGAACGCAGCCGCCTGGCTGCTGGCCAAAGGAGCCAAGATGACCTCCAGTGAACTGCTGCTCGAGGGTGTCGAACTCATGCTGTTCGGCATGGGCTTCGTATTTGTCTTTCTGGTGTTGCTGGTGGGTGTGGTCAGTCTGATGTCACGTCTGATCGCGACCTTCGCTCCGCCCGCGCCGAGCCCGGCTATTTCTTCTCCAGCGCCTGGTGTCAGGTCGGCCAGCCATGAGCCGGATGCAGAAACACTGGTCGCCATCCAATCCGCTATTGCCCAGCACCGCGCGCGCCGCGGTTGATCAGGTTCAGAGGGAGCACCTGTATGACTGCTGTAAAACAAGCACTCGGAATCACCGATGTGGTGCTGCGTGATGCGCATCAGTCGATCCTGGCGACGCGTGTTCGTCTCGAAGACATGCTGCCGATTGCGCCCAAGCTCGATCAGGTCGGCTTCTGGTCGGTGGAGTCCTGGGGCGGCGCGACCTTCGATGCCTGCATTCGTTATCTCGGCGAAGATCCCTGGGAGCGCATCCGCGAACTGAAGAAAGCCATGCCCAATACCCGCCAGCAGATGCTGCTGCGCGGGCAGAACCTGCTCGGCTACCGTCACTATGCCGATGACGTGGTGGAAAAGTTCGTCGAGCGCGCCGCCGTCAATGGCGTCGATGTGTTCCGCGTATTCGATGCGATGAACGACCCGCGCAACCTGGAAACCGCCCTCAAGGCCGTCAAGCAGCAGGGCAAGCATGCCCAGGGCACCATCTCCTACACCACCAGCCCGGTGCATACGCTGGAAATGTGGGTCGACCTGGCCAAGCAGATCGAAGACATGGGTGCCGACTCGGTGGCGATCAAGGACATGGCCGGCATTCTCACGCCCTATACCGCCTTCGAGCTGGTGTCGCGCCTGAAGGCCAGCCTGGCGATCCCGATCCATATGCAGTGCCATGCCACTGCCGGGCTGTCGTCGGTGGCCATTCTCAAGGCGGTGGAAGCCGGTATCGACAACGTCGACACCGCGATTTCCTCGCTGTCGATGACCTATGGTCATTCGCCGACCGAGTCGGTGGTGGCCATGTTCCAGGGTACCGAGCGCGACACCGGGCTGAACCTGGAGCTGCTGGAAGAAATCGCCGCGTACTTCCGCGAGGTGCGCAAGAAATACGCGAAGTTCGAAGGCAACCTCAAGGGCGTCGACTCGCGCATCCTGGTCGCTCAGGTGCCTGGCGGCATGCTCACCAACATGGAAAGCCAGCTCAAGGAGCAGGGCGCCCAGGACAAGTTCGATCAGGTGCTGGCCGAGATTCCCCGCGTGCGCGAAGACCTGGGTTTCATTCCGCTGGTGACGCCCACTTCGCAGATCGTCGGCACCCAGGCGGTGATCAACGTGCTCACTGGTGAGCGCTACAAGTCCATTACCAAGGAAACCGCCGGCGTGCTCAAAGGCGAGTACGGCGCCGCGCCCGCGCCGTTCAACGCCGAACTGCAGGCCCGTGTACTCGACGGTGGCGAAGCGATCACCTGCCGTCCGGCTGATCTGCTCGAGGCCGAGATGGACAAGCTGACTGCCGAACTCGAGGGCATTGCTCAGGAGAAAGGCATCAAGCTGGCTGTCGACGCAATCGACGACGTCCTGACCTATGCGCTGTTCCCGCAGATCGGCTTGAAGTTCCTGGAAAATCGCGGCAATCCGGCGGCCTTCGAGCCTGTGCCGACCGGCAGGCAAGCCCCGGCTCGCGAGGCCGGCAAGCCTGAGGTCTACACCGTCGAGGTCAATGGCAAGTCGTTCGTCGTGCAGGTGAACGAAGGCGGCGATATCGAAGGTATCAAGCCCGTCGGGGGGGCGGCGAGCACCGCACCCGCGGCTCCTGTCGCAGTGGGCGGCGGCGAGCCGCAAGCCGCGCCGCTGGCTGGCAATATCTTCAAGGTGCTGGTGCAGCCTGGCCAGGTCGTGGAGGAGGGGCAACTGGTGATCATCCTCGAAGCCATGAAGATGGAAACCGAGATCCGCGCCTTCAGGGCCGGTACCATCGGTGCCGTCAACGTCAAGGTCGGCGATGCAGTGGCAGTGGGCGCAAGCCTGCTGACCATCGGCTGAGGGGCATACCATGGAAAAGCTGCTCAAGCTCTGGCAGAGCACTGGTCTGTACCATCTGGAGCCCGGTCAGGCATTCATGATCGCGGTCTGCCTGTTGCTGATCTACCTGGCCATCAAGAAGGGCTTCGAGCCCCTCTTGCTGGTGCCCATCGGCTTCGGTGGCCTGCTGTCGAACATTCCAGTGGCCAACATGGCCGAGGGCGCGGGTTTTCTGCACCTGATCTATGAAGTGGGCCTGCCGACCAGCATCTTCCCGCTGCTGATCTTCCTCGGCGTCGGCGCCATGACCGACTTCGGTCCGATGCTGGCCAATCCGAAGACGTTGCTGCTTGGCGCCGCTGCGCAGTTCGGCATCTTCGGTACCCTGCTCGGCGCCCTGGCGATCACTGCGCTGGGCATTCCCGGCATGGAGTTCACCCTCAAGGAGGCGGCGTCCATCGCCATCATCGGCGGGGCGGACGGGCCGACCTCGATCTTCGTTACCTCAAAGCTGGCGCCCGACCTGCTCGGTCCCATTGCCGTCGCGGCCTATGCCTACATGGCGCTGGTGCCGTTGCTGCAGCCGCCGATCATGCGTGCGCTGACCACCAAGGAGGAGCGCGCCATCGTCATGCAGCAGCTGCGTCCGGTGGGGCAGACCGAGAAGATCATCTTCCCCATCGTGCTGTGCGTTCTGATTGGCATGCTGCTGCCTGACGCCGCGCCGCTTATCGGCATGTTCGCCCTCGGCAATCTGCTGCGCGAGGCCGGTGTAGTCGAGCGTCTGGCCGATACCTCGCGCAATGCGCTGATCAATATCGTCACCATCTTCCTCGGTCTGACCGTGGGTTCGAAGCTGTCGGCCGAGGCCTTCCTGCAGCTCAAGACCCTGGGCATTCTCATGCTGGGCATGGTGGCGTTTTGCGCAGGCACCGCGGCCGGTGTGCTGATGGCCAAGCTGATGAACCTGTTCAGCACGCACAAGGTCAATCCGCTGATCGGCTCGGCCGGCGTGTCGGCAGTGCCGATGGCGGCTCGGGTTTCGAACAAGGTCGGCCTGGAGGCCAACCCGCAGAACTTCCTGCTGATGCATGCCATGGGGCCTAACGTGGCCGGGGTGATTGGCTCGGCAGTGGCGGCGGGGGTGTTGCTCAGCTTCGTTGGCTGATTTAGGCGCGGCGTTCGCTCCGCGCCTTTTCGTTGCCCATAAAAAAACCGGCTCAAGGCCGGTTTTTTTTATGGGCTCGCCTCAGGCTTCTTCGGCGGCCATTTCCACGTCGTGGGCAATCAGAGCGACCAGCGCGTTCTGCTGGCGGCGCGACAACTGACGAAAACGCTGCAGCAATTCACGCTCATGGAGGCTCAGTTCGGGGCTGTCGAGGCGCAGGCTGAGATCGTCATCCAGAGCACCTTCCTGAAGCATGCTTTGCTCCAGGCGGGCGATGATTTCCGAATTCATGCTGCGGTGATGGTTGCGTGCTACGTCAGCGATACGCTCACGCATGCCATCTGGCAAGCGAACGACAAATTTGTCAGCCGTGCGGCTGGAATAAATAGCCTGTTTCATAGGGCGCATACATTACCGGTTAGTTCAGGGAGCGATACTGGTAGTCAGTGTCGAGATTGTCACCGGTTTGACCGTGTTTCGCACTAGCCGTTCAACCGGTATCGCGTTCTGCGTCATTATGACCCGAGAGTCATCTGAACAATTCCTTGACGCCAAATACGTGTCGGATTGTGAATCAGGTGGCGGCTTTATGCCAGCACCGATTGTCTGAAATGCGCGGTATTCGGCAGAAGTCATGCCGGTGCTGTGCTCGATTATAAAAGTTTCGGTCACTCAATCGTCATCACTGATTCACAAGTCTGACACAGCTTGCGCCTACCTTGGTCTACACCAGAAGGCGCCAGCTCGCTGCCTTCGTATCGACAATGATAGTAGAGGGCCAGCCCATGCGCGCAGCGATTCGAGTCGACCGTCTGAACAAGAGCTTCGGCCGTAAACAGGCGTTGTTCGATCTGGCTCTTTCGGTACAGCCGGGTGAAATGGTGGCGTTGATCGGCGCGTCGGGTTCGGGCAAGTCGACCCTGCTGCGCCATCTCGCCGGCTTGGCGCGCGGCGATGCCGGCAGTATCGAGGTGCTCGGGCGTCAGGTGCAGGCCGATGGCCGTCTGAACGGCGACGTGCGTCGCCAGCGCGCCGATATCGGCTACATCTTCCAGCAGTTCAATCTGGTGGGGCGCCTCAGTGTGCTGCAGAACGTGCTGCTCGGCGGTCTGGGGCGCATGCCGCGCTGGCGTGGCAGTCTCGGCCTGTTCAATGCCGAGGAAAATCAGCGTGCCATGCAGGCGCTGGAGCGGGTCGGCCTGGCCGAGTTCGCTGCTCAGCGTGCTTCGACCCTCTCGGGCGGGCAGCAGCAACGCGTGGCCATCGCCCGCGCGCTGTGCCAACAGGCCGAGGTGATTCTCGCCGATGAGCCGATCGCCTCGCTCGACCCGGAGTCGGCGCGCAAGGTGATGGAGATTCTCGCCGACATCAACCGTCACGACGGCAAGACGGTGGTGGTGACTCTGCATCAGGTCGACTACGCGGTGCGCTATTGCCAGCGCGCGGTTGCGCTGAAGGGCGGGCGCATCCATTTCGATGGCCCGACCACGGGCTTCAACCCCGATTTCCTCAACGATCTCTACGGCGGCGATCTCGATATCAGCCTGCTGCTGCCGCAAGGGCAGCGCCCTCGGGCTGTAGAGCGTCCGCTGACGCTGGCCAAGGCCTGACGTCACCTCCCTCATTCGAAACAACAACGCCAACCCGCAACAGGAGTGTGCTCCATGTTCAAACGCATCGGCCAGGTGCTGGCTGCCTCCGCGCTCGTCACCGGTTCCCTGCTGGGCTCGGCCCAGGCTGCCGAGGAACTCAACTTCGGCATCATTTCCACCGAGTCTTCGCAGAACCTCAAGGCCATGTGGGAACCCTTCCTGGCCGACATGAGCAAGCAGACCGGCGTGAAGATCAACGCCTTCTTCGCCCCTGACTATGCCGGGATCATCCAGGGCATGCGCTTCGACAAGGTCGACGTGGCCTGGTACGGCAACAAGTCGGCGATGGAAGCGGTCGACCGCGCCGGTGGCGAGATCTTCGCCCAGACCGTGTCGGCCAACGGCGCGCAGGGTTACTACAGCCTGCTGGTGGCGCACAAGGACAGCGCGATCAACTCGGCCGAGGACATGCTCAAGAACGCCAAGAGCCTGACCTTCGCCAACGGCGACCCGAACTCCACTTCCGGCTACCTGGTGCCCGGTTACTACGTGTTCGCCCAGAACAATGCCGACGCCGGCAAGATCTTCAAGCGCTCGCTCAACGGCAGCCATGAGGTCAATGCGTTGTCGGTGGCCAACAAGCAGGTCGACGTCGGCACCTTCAACAGCGAGGGCATGGAGCGTCTGGAAGTGACCGCGCCGGACAAGGCTGCGCAGCTCAAGGTGATCTGGACCTCGCCGCTGATCCCGTCCGACCCCATCGTCTGGCGCAAGAATCTGCCGCAGGAAACCCGCGACAAACTGCGTGACTTCTTCATGAGCTACGGCGCCAAGCCGGAAGAGAAGAAGGTGCTCGCAGGCCTGCAGTGGGGCCAGTTCAAGGCCTCCGACAACGATCAACTGCTGCCGATTCGCCAGCTCGAACTGTTCAAGAAGCGCACCGAAGTGGCTAACAACGCCACGCTCAATGACGCCGACAAGCAGGCTCAGCTCAAGGAACTGGACGCCGAGCTGGCCAAGCTGGAGCAGCGCATGGCCGAGCGTGAGAAGCAAGGCGGCGCCAGCGCCGGCTGACCCCGGGAGCCGCCCCGCGCTGGTGGGGCGGCTCGCGCAATGCTCGCCGCTGAAGCGTCTCTAACAGGATCGAGAATTACCCATGACCACACTGACCACCGCCACCCCGGTCGCCGACGGCAAGCGCAGCTGGCCGCAACTGATCGGCTGGGGCCTGTTCTTCGCCGTACTTGCCTGGTCCTGGCAGGGCGCGGAAATGAACCCGCTGGCGCTGGTGCGCGATGCCGGCAACATGGCCACCTTCGCCGCCGACTTCTTCCCGCCGGACTTCAGCAACTGGCAGCACTACCTCAAGGAGATGGTGGTCACCGTGCAGATCGCCCTCTGGGGCACGGTGCTGGCCATCGTCTGCGCCATTCCTCTGGGCATTCTCTGCTCCGAGAACATCGTGCCCTGGTGGATCTATCAACCGGTACGCCGAGTGATGGATGCCTGCCGTTCGATCAACGAAATGGTCTTCGCCATGCTCTTCGTCGTCGCGGTCGGCCTCGGCCCCTTCGCCGGCGTGCTGGCACTGTTCATCAGCACCACTGGGGTGCTGGCCAAGCTGTTCGCCGAAGCGGTCGAGGCCATCGACCCTGGCCCGGTCGAAGGCGTGCGCGCCACTGGTGCCAGCGCGCTACAGGAAGTGATCTTCGGCGTCATCCCGCAGGTGCTGCCGCTGTGGATTTCCTACTCGCTGTACCGTTTCGAGTCCAACGTGCGCTCGGCCACGGTGGTCGGCATGGTCGGCGCTGGTGGCATCGGGGTGATCCTCTGGGAGGCCATCCGTGGCTTCCAGTTCGCCCAGACCTGCGCGCTGCTGATCGTGATCATCCTGGTGGTGAGCGCCATCGACATCCTGTCCCAGCGCCTGCGCAAGCTCTTTATCTGAAGGAGAGGGAGGGCGCCTGCGTGCGCCCTTTTCAAACGATGAACTTGTCTAGACAAAGCGAACCGCTGTACCGCGAACTGGCTGCCGTGCTGCGCGAAGACCTGCAGCGCATGAGTCCGGGTGACTACCTGCCGGGCGAGATGCAACTGGCCGCGCGGTTTTCCGTCAACCGTCACACCCTGCGCCGCGCGGTGGACGAACTGGTGCTCGAAGGCCGTCTGCTGCGTCGCCAGGGCAAGGGCACTCAGGTGCTGGCCAAGCCGCTGGTGTATCCGGTGGAGGCGGGCAGTGCCTTCAGCCAGTCGCTGTCGGCGCTCGGCCATCGGGTCGAGGCGCAACTGATCGAGCGCCTGCGCCGCAGTGGCAGCAGCGAGGAGTGCCGCCACCTGCAACTGCCCGATGGCAGCGAGCTGGTCGAACTGGCCACGCTGCGCCTGCTCGACGGCCAGCCGATGAGCCTGATCCGTCACCGTTTCTGCGCCAGCCTGACGCCGCTGCTGGCCGACTACCAGGGTGGTTCGCTGCGCCAGTACCTGGCCGAGCGCGACCTGCCGCTGGCGCGCACCTTCAGCCTGATCGGTGCGCGTCTGCCCAGCCGCGAAGAAGCCGCGCACCTGCTGATGCCACGCCATGCGCCGCTGCTCAGCGTACTCACCCTGTCCCGCGACCCTGCCGGTCGTGCGGTGGAGCTGGCGCAGTCCAGCAGCCGCGCCGACCGCTTCCAGTACCAGGTAGCGACCTGATGGAGACCCGCATGAACGACCATGATCCGAACATCGCCGCGCGCCAGCGCTGGATGGGCGTGCTGGCCCGCGCCGGCGACGCCCTCGACGCCCATGAGGCGGCGCTCAAGGACAGCGACTACCAACTGATCCGCTCCCCCGAGGTCGGTATGACCCTGGTGCGCGGACGCATGGGGGGCACCGGCAGCGCCTTCAATCTCGGCGAGATGACCGTGACTCGCTGCGTGGTGCGCCTGGCCGATGGGCGCACCGGCTACAGCTATCTGGCCGGACGCGACAAGCGCCGCGCCGAACTGGCGGCGCTGGCCGACGCCCACCTGCAGGGCAGCGACCAGGCGCGCTGGCTCAGTGATCTGATCGAACCACTGGTCCGCCAGCAGCGCCAACAGCGCCTGGCCCGGGCCGCACAGACTGCCACCACCCAGGTGGAGTTCTTCACCCTGGTCAGAGGAGAGGATTGATGACTACGCCGCACAGCTCGCACTGGCTGCAACCGGCTTTCGACGACCCGGTGCTGGACGCTCAGGTCAGCTTCCGCGCCGCCCTCGCTGCCCTGGCCGAACCCGGCCTGGCCCAGTCGATGGCCCGCGCCCACGCCCTGGGTGATCTGGCGCCGGCCACCTATGGCCTGTGCCTGGCCTTCCTCGACAGCGACACACCGCTGTGGCTCGCGCCGCGCTTCGACACGCCGCTGATCCGCGCCAATCTGGCTTTCCATTGTGGTTGCCCGATCGTCGCCGAGCGCGAGATCGCCCTGTTTGCCCTGCTCGACGAAAGCGAGCTCGCCGACCTGTCGGACTTCGACAACGGCAGCGAGCGCTACCCGGATCAGTCCTGCACGCTGCTGATTCAGCTCGCTGACCTGCACGCCGGTGCCGCTCTGCGCTGGCGTGGGCCGGGCATCAAGGACGTGCGTAGCGTCAACCTGCCGCTGCCGGCCTCGTTCTGGCAGCAGCGCCAGGCGCGCAGCGCCTTTCCCCGTGGCCTGGATTGCTTCTTCGCCGCAGGCGGTGAGGTGATCGGCCTGCCGCGCAGTACCCGCGTGCTGATCGAAACCGAGGAGGCTGCCTGATGTATGTCGCCGTCAAGGGTGGCGAACGCGCCATCGACAATGCCCATCAACTGCTGGCCAGCCGTCGCCGTGGCGACACCGCCGTCGCCGAACTGGGCGTGCAGCAGGTGCGTCAGCAACTGCCGCTGGCCGTGGCCCGCGTGATGAGCGAAGGCTCGCTGTACGACGAGGAACTGGCCGCACTGGCCATCAAGCAGGCGGCCGGCGACCTGATGGAAGCCATCTTCCTCCTGCGCGCCTACCGCACCACCTTGCCGCGTTTCGGCGCCAGCGAGCCGCTGGACAGCACGCAGATGCAGCTGCAGCGCCGCATCTCCGCCACCTTCAAGGACCTGCCCGGTGGCCAGCTGCTCGGCCCGACCTTCGACTACACCCACCGCCTGCTGGACTTTGCCCTGCTGGCCGAGGGCGAGTATCCGGCGCCGGAAGCGGTTGTCGCCGATGAGCCCAAGCCCTGTCCTCGCGTGCTCGATTTTCTCGCTGATGAGGGCCTGATGGCCCGCGAGGTGGACGACGGCGCACCGGTGCCGGACATCACCCGCGAGCCGCTGGACTTTCCCGCCAAGCGTGCCGAGCGCCTGCAGGCGTTGGCCCGTGGCGACGAAGGCTTCCTCCTGGCGCTGGGTTATTCCACCCAGCGCGGCTACGGCCGCAACCACCCGTTCGCCGGGGAGATCCGTATCGGTGATGTCGAGGTGTGGATGACGCCCGCCGAACTGGGCTTCGCCGTGCCGCTGGGCGACATCGAAATCACCGAGTGCGAGATGGTCAACCAATTCGTCGGCGAAAGCGCCGAGCAGGCGCAGTTCACCCGTGGCTACGGCCTGGCCTTCGGTTATGCCGAGCGCAAGGCCATGGGCATGGCCCTGGTCGACCGCGCCCTGCGCGCCGGCGAGTACGGCGAGGAAGTGCAGGGGCCGGCGCAGGAGGAGGAATTCGTGCTGATGCACTGCGACAACGTCGAGGCCGCCGGCTTCGTCTCGCACCTCAAATTGCCGCACTACGTCGACTTCCAGGCCGAACTGGAACTGATCCGCAAGCTGCGCCGCCAGGCGCCGGCAGAGGAGAACCGCTGATGAACCTGTCCACTGCAAGCGGCGCCCGCGAGGCGTCGGCCTACAACTTCGCCTACCTCGACGAACAGACCAAGCGCATGATTCGTCGAGGCCTGCTCAAGGCCGTATCCATCCCCGGCTACCAGGTGCCCTTCGGCGGCCGCGAGATGCCGCTGCCCTACGGCTGGGGCACCGGTGGCATGCAACTGACCGCCGCCATTCTCGGTGCGGATGATGTGCTCAAGGTGATCGACCAGGGCGCTGACGACACCACCAACGCGGTGTCCATCCGCCGTTTCTTCGCCCGTACCGCCGGCGTTGCCACCACCGAGCGCACGTTGGAGGCCAGCGTGATCCAGACCCGCCATCGCATCCCCGAAACGCCACTTTCGGCCGGGCAGATCATGGTCTACCAGGTGCCGATTCCCGAGCCACTGCGCTTCATCGAACCGAGCGAGCAGGAGACAAGGACCATGCATGCGCTGGAGGACTACGGCGTGATGCACGTGAAGCTGTATGAGGACATCGCCACCTTCGGCCATATCGCCACCGCCTATGCCTACCCGGTGACGGTGGATGAGCGCTACGTGATGGACCCGTCGCCGATCCCGAAATTCGACAACCCCAAGCTGGACATGAGCCCGGCGCTGATGCTGTTCGGCGCCGGTCGCGAGAAGCGCCTCTACGCGGTACCGCCGTTCACCAAGGTGATCAGCCTGGACTTCGAGGATCACCCCTTCGCCGTGCAGCAGTGGGACGAGTGCTGCGCCTTCTGCGGCAGCAACGAGTCCTTTCTCGACGAGCTGATCGTCGACGACGCCGGCAGCAAGCGCTACGTCTGCTCCGACACCGACTACTGCCGCCAGCGCACCGAACGCCTCGAGGAGAACCTGCAATGAGCGCCGCCGAACGTTTGCAACCTGCCCTGGCAACGGCCGAACCGCTGTTCTCGGCGCGTGACCTGACCCGCTTGTATGGGCCGGAAAAGGGCTGCCAGGGGGTGAGCTTCGACCTCTATCCCGGTGAGGTGCTGGGCATCGTTGGCGAGTCCGGCTCGGGCAAGTCGACCTTGCTCAGCTTGCTCTCCGGGCGCTGCCCGCCAGATCGCGGCGCAGTGAGTTATCGCGGTCGCGACGGCCAGTGGCTCGACCTGTACAGCGCCAGCGAGGCCGAGCGGCGCACGTTGCTGCGCACCGAATGGGGCTTCGTCGAGCAGAACCCGCGTGACGGCCTGCGCATGGCGGTATCGGCCGGCGCCAACATCGGCGAGCGGCTGATGGCCCAGGGCGTGCGCCACTATGGCGAGCTGCGCGCCGCCGGGCTCGACTGGCTGAGCCAGGTGGAGATCGAGCCGGCGCGTATCGACGACCTGCCGCGCACCTTCTCCGGCGGCATGCAGCAGCGCCTGCAGATCGCCCGCAACCTGGTCTCCGCGCCGCGCCTGGTGTTCATGGACGAGCCGACCGGGGGCCTCGATGTCTCCGTTCAGGCGCGCCTGCTGGATCTGCTGCGCGGGTTGGTGCGCGAGTTGGACCTGGCGGTGGTGATCGTCACCCACGACCTGGCGGTGGCGCGCCTGCTGGCCGACCGCCTGATGGTGATGAGGCGCTCGAAGGTGGTGGAGGCGGGGCTGACCGACCAGATTCTCGACGATCCGCAGCATCCGTATTCGCAGTTGCTGGTGTCGTCGGTGTTGCAGCCATGAGCCTACTGCGAACTGGTGCGGCGTAGGGTGGATGACGCTCTTCTCATCCACCAGTGAGTCGCCATCCACCCTACAACCGCCAACCCTTGTGGGCGCTTTTCTCCCCTCTCCCGCTTGCGGGAGAGGGGCCGGGGGAGAGGGGCTTCGCTTGCATCGAGTCGCCTGCACCACCCTCTCCCCAGCCCTCTCCCATAAATGGGAGAGGGGGCAGATCGTGCCTACCGTAATCGAGGTGTATATGAACAACCTGATCGAGGTCAGCGGCCTCAGCAAGACCTTCACCCTGCACCAGCAGAACGGCGTCGTCCTGCAGGTGCTGCGTGACCTGAACTTCAGCGTGCGGGGCGGCGAGTGCCTGGTGCTGCACGGCCAGTCCGGCGCTGGCAAGTCGACCCTGCTGCGCACGCTGTACGGCAACTACCTGGCCGCTGGCGGCAGCATCCGCATCCGTCACCAGGGCGCGCCGGTGGAACTGGTCGGCGCCGAGCCACGCCAGGTGCTGGACGTGCGGCGCCAGAGTCTGGGTTATGTCAGTCAGTTCCTGCGGGTGATCCCGCGCGTCTCGACCCTGGACGTGGTGATGGAACCGGCGCTGTCGCGTGGCTGGGCGCGCAGCGACGCCGAGACGCGGGCCAAGACGCTGCTGGCGCGGCTGAACATTCCCGAGGCGCTCTGGCAACTGGCGCCGGGCACTTTCTCCGGTGGCGAGCAGCAACGCGTCAATATCGCCCGCGGCTTCATGGTCGAGTGGCCGGTAATGCTGCTGGACGAGCCCACCGCCTCGTTGGACGACGCCAACCGCCAGGTGGTGCTGGAGCTGATCAACGAAGCCAAGGCCGCCGGCAGCGCACTGATTGGCATTTTCCACGACCGCAGCGCCCGCGAGGCGGTGGCCGACCGCTACCTCGACATGAGCGCCGAGGCGGCGCAACCGGAGTACGTCTATGTCGTCTGAACAGATTCTCAGCAACGCCCGCATCGTCACCGCTGAGCGGGAATTCCTGGGTAGCCTGCTGCTGCGTGACGGGCTGATCGCCGCAGTGGACGAGGGCGCCAGCCGCCTGCCGCAGGCCCAGGATCTCGGCGGCGATTACCTGCTGCCGGGGTTGGTGGAGTTGCACACCGACAACCTGGAAAAACACATGAGCCCGCGCCCTGGCGTGGACTGGCCATCGGCTTCGGCGGTACTGACCCACGACGCGCAGATCGTCGCCGCCGGCATCACCACGGTATTCGACGCGCTGTCCATCGGCGACATCAACCCGCGCGGGCGGCGCATGCAGCAGTTGCCGGCGATGATCGAGGCCATCGCTGCCAGCGAGGCGGCCGGGCAGACCCGTGCCGAGCACCGCCTGCACCTGCGTTGCGAGCTGTGCCACCCGGATGCCCTGACGATCTACCGCGACCTTGTGGAGCACCCGCTGGTGGCGCTGGTCTCGGTGATGGATCACTCGCCCGGCCAGCGCCAGTTCGCCAAGGTGGAGAAGTACCGCGAGTACTACATGGGCAAGTACCACCTGAGCCCGGCAGAGATGGAGGACTTCCTCCAGGAACAGATCGCCAACTCGCGCCAGTACAGCGACCGTCAGCGCCGCGCCATCGTCGAGGACTGCCACAGCCGTGGCATCTCCGTGGCCAGCCATGATGACGCGACCCTGGCCCATGTACAGGAATCGGCGGATTTCGGCATGGCCATCGCCGAGTTCCCTACCACCCTGGAGGCGGCCAGGGCGAGCCATGAACTGGGTCTGAATGTATTGATGGGCGCGCCGAACGTGGTGCGTGGCGGCTCGCACTCGGGCAATATCGCCGCCGCTGAGCTGGCGCGCCATGGCGTGCTGGATATCCTCTCCAGCGACTACTACCCGGCCAGCCTGTTGCATGCGGCCTGGCTGCTCGTCGGGCAGGACAACGACTATGATTTGCCTGCGGCCATCGCCACCGTGAGCCGCGCGCCGGCCAGGGCGGCCGGGCTGGATGATCGCGGCGAGATTCGCGTCGGCCTGCGCGCCGATCTGGTGCAGGCCAGGGCCCATGGCGAGCAGCCGGTGATCCAGCAGGTGTGGCGCCAAGCACGAAGGGTGTTCTGATGCAGGGCAGGTTGATCTATCTGATGGGGCCTTCGGGCTCGGGCAAGGACAGCCTGTTGCAAGCCGCGCGCGCGCCGCTGGAAGCGCACGGCTGCCGTTTCGCCCGACGGGTGATCACCCGCAGCGCTGAATCGGTAGGGGAAGATGCGCTAGGCGTCCCCCCGACAGAGTTCGAGCGCCTGGAGGGCGAGGGCGCCTTTGCCCTGAGCTGGCGCGCCAATGGCCTGGCCTATGGAATCCCGTGCGAGATCGATGACTGGCTGAGCGCCGGGCAGGATGTGCTGATCAATGGTTCGCGCGGTCATCTCGAGGCTGCGCGCCAGCGCTATCCGGATTTGCTGGCGGTTCTTCTACAGGTCGATGAGGCAGTGCTGCGCCAACGCCTGCTGGCCCGTGGCCGGGAGACGCCTGCGCAGATCGAGCAGCGCCTGGCCCGCAGCCGCAGCTTTGCTGTTGTGGGAGACGCTTCAGCGGCGACTGCAGCGATGCAGGAGGTAGAGCGAAGCAGGATGCCCGAGCCGAAGGCCCCTCCCACAATGGTCTCTGCGGAGAGTCTCGTCGTCTTGGACAACTCCGGCCCCCTGCAGCAAACCGTCACCCGTCTGCTGCACCTGCTCGACGAGGCCCGCCGATGCGCCTGACCCTGCTCGGTACCGGCGATGCCCGCCAGGTGCCCGTATACAACTGCAGTTGCCCGGCCTGCGATGCGGCGCGTGTGTATCCGGCGCGTCGTCGTGGCCCCTGTTGCGCGCTGATCGAGTGCGGCGCGCAGCGCTGGCTGATCGACAGCGGCCTGACCGACCTGACCGAGCGCTTCCCGCCCCAAAGCCTCAGCGGCATCCTGCAGACCCACTACCACGCCGACCATGCCCAGGGCCTGCTGCACCTGCGCTGGGGCCAGGGGCTGGTGATTCCGGTGCATGGCCCGGACGACCCGGAGGGCCTGGCCGATCTGTACAAGCACCCCGGCATTCTCGACTTCAGCCAGCCATTCGCCGCCTTCGAGCGCCGTCAGCTGGGTGAGCTGAGCGTCACGGCCTTGCCGCTGAATCATTCCAAGCCGACCTTCGGGTACCTATTCGAAGGGCGGGGGTTCGAAGGGCAGGGGTTCGAAGGGCAGGGGTTCGAAGGGTACGGAGTGCAGGGGCAGGGCAGGCGCATCGCCTACCTCACCGATACCCTCGGTGTGCCGGAAGCGAGTTGCGCTGAATTGCAGCGTGCACCGCTGGATGTGCTGGTGCTCGATTGCTCCACCGCGCCGCAACCTGTCGCACCGCGCAACCACAACGACCTGACCCGCGCGCTGGAGGTCATCGAGCGGTTACAGCCGACGCAGGCGGTGTTGACCCATATCGGCCATGCCTTCGACGCCTGGTTGCTGGATCATCCCGACGCGTTGCCAGCCGGCGTGAGCCTGGCCAGCGACGGCCTGGTGCTTTGAACTTGGTGCAACCAACTATTTCGATTCGCGCGGCTTTGCCGTTACATGGCAAAGCCTCCTGACTTTTTGCCGTAAGAAAAGCATGAACGCTCGCCGCATTACCCTGCTGCTGTGTACGGCCGAAACCCTGGGCATGGCCGGGTTTGCCCTGTTCGCCGCATTGCTGCCGCAATTCCAGGTGCTCTGGGGGCTGAGCAATACCGAGGCCGGCTGGATCGGCGGCGGCTTCTTTCTCGGCTACATGCTGGCCGTGCCGGTGCTCACGGGCCTGACCGACCGCCACGATGCCCGACTGATCTACCTGTGGGCCATGCTGCTGACGGCCGCAGCCAGCGCCGGTTTCGTCTTCGCCGATGGTTTCTGGTCGGCGCTGCTCTGGCGTGTGCTCGCCGGCATCGGCTTGGCGGGCACCTACATGCCGGGGCTCAAGGCGTTATCAGAACGCATCGACGGCGCCTCGCAGTCGCGGGCAATCGCTTTCTACACCGCCAGCTTTGGCCTGGGCACGGCGCTGTCCTTCACCCTGTCCGGTGAGCTGGCCAAGCTCGGTGGCTGGCAGGTGCCGGCGCTGCTCAGTGGCGGCTGCGCGCTGCTGGCCTGGGCGCTGGTGTACCGGGGCCTGGCGCCGAAACCGGTGGTGGAACATGCGCCGCGCAATCTGCTGGATCTGGCACCCCTGAAGAGTCGTGCGGTGCTGGCCTACTGCCTGGCTTACGCGATGCACAACCTGGAACTTTTCGCCCTGCGCGCCTGGTTGGTGGCTTTCGTGGTGTTCTCCGGGCACCTGCAGGGTGTCGACCCCTGGCTGTCGGGCACCTGGGTGGCGATGCTGGCGACGCTGATCGGTATGCCGTCGAGCATCCTTGGCAATGAGCTGGCGCTGCGTTTCGGTCGTCAGCGCTGGCTGATCGGCGTGATGCTCGCCTCCGCGCTGCTGGCAGTGGTGGTCGGCCTGGGTGCGGCATTGCCGTTCTGGGTGATGCTGGCGCTGGTGCTGCTCTACGCAGTGACTGTGACCGCCGACTCCGCCGCGCTGACCGCCGGGCTGGTCAGCGTCGCCCCGGCCAGTCACCGTGGGGCAGCGATGGCGCTGTATTCCTGCACCGGCTTTAGCGGCGCCTTTCTCGGGCCGCTGCTGTTCGGTATGACCCTCGATGCCCTGGGCGATCAGCAGTTGCTTGGCTGGTGGGCGGCGTTCGCGCTGATGGGCCTGCTGTTGACGCTGGGCCCGCTGGCGCTGTGGTGGGCGGGCAGGGCACGCGAGGGTGCTGCTGGTTTGTAGGCTCGACGTGCCTGCTGCGTCACGCCTTCGTTCCCAGTGCTTCAGCCTGGCGCAGCCAGCTCTGGCGCTGTTCCTCATTGGAGGGGCGCACCGGGGCGAATTCGCTCAGGCGCCGCGTTTTGATGCCGCAGAAACCCAGGATGGTGCGCACCATCTGCCGATGGGCCGGGGCACCATAGACCCAGCGGAAGTACCAGCGTGGCGTGTCCATGGTCACCAGCAGGTCGGCGCTGCGCCCGGTGAGCAGCTTGTCCCAGAGTTGCGAGCGGTTGCGGTACTTGAAGGCGAAACCGGGCAGGAACACCCGGTCGAAGAAGCCCTTGAGCAGCGCAGGAATGCCGCCCCACCAGACCGGGTAGACGAACACCAGGTGCTCGGCCCAGTGGATCAGACGCTGAGCTTCGAGCAGGTCCGGCTCCAGATTCTGGCTCTGCTCGTAGCCTTCACGCAGGATCGGGTCGAACTGCATCTCGCCCAGCCGGAGTTGGCGCACCACGTGCCCCTTGCTGCGGGCTCCCTGGCTGTAGGACTCGGCCAGGGCGTGGCAGAGGCTGTCATTTTTCGGCGTGCCGAGAATCAGCAGGATTCGTTTGCCATCGCCTTCCAGCGGTGTGGCGCCGCTCTTGCCCTCAGTCATACCGCCCGGCTCCGAGCATGTCCTGTGGTCGTACCCATTGGTCGAATTCCTCTTCGTTCAGGTAGCCGAGCTGCAGCGCGGCCTGGCGCAGGGTGCTGCCTTCGGCGTAGGCCTTCTTGGCAATTTCAGCGGCCTTGTCGTAGCCGATATGAGGATTGAGCGCGGTCACCAGCATCAGGCCGTTCTCCAGGTGCGCGGCCATTTGCGCGGCATCCGGCTGCAGATCGGCGACGCAGTGCTGCTGGAAGTTGCGGCAGCCATCGGCGAGCAGGCGGATCGATTGCAGCAGGTTGTGGATGATCACCGGCTTGAACACGTTCAGTTGCAGGTGGCCCTGGCTGGCGGCGAAGCTGATGGTGGCGTCGTTGCCCAGTACCTGACAGGCGAGCATCGACAGTGCTTCGCATTGGGTGGGGTTGACCTTGCCCGGCATGATCGAGCTGCCTGGCTCGTTGGCCGGCAGGCGCACCTCGGCGAAGCCGGCACGTGGGCCCGAACCAAGCAGACGCAGGTCGTTGGCCAGCTTCATCAGCGCCACGGCCAGGGTTTTCAGGGCACCGGACAGGTGTACGAGAGGTTCATGGCCGGACAGCGCAGCGAATTTGTTCGGCGCGCTGGTCAGTGGCAGGCCAGTAAGCGCGGCCAGCTCGGCAGCGATGGCTTCGGCGAAGCCGGCCGGAGCATTGAGGCCGGTACCGACGGCGGTACCACCCTGAGCCAGTTCGCAGGCTGCGGGCAGGGCAGCGCGAATCGCCGCTTCGGCGTGGCCGAGCTGGGCGACGAAGGCCGACAGCTCCTGGCCGAACGTGATCGGCGTGGCGTCCATCATGTGCGTGCGCCCGGTCTTGACCAGGTTGGCATGACGCTGCGCCTGCTCCTGCAGCCCATCACGCAACTCGGCCAGCGCCGGCAGCAGGCAATGGCGCACGTCCTGCACGGCGGCGATGTGCATGGCCGTGGGGAAGCAGTCGTTGGAGCTCTGCGCGCGGTTGACGTGATCGTTGGGATGCACCGGGGTCTTGCCGCCACGGCTGCCGCCGGCCAGTTCGTTGGCGCGCCCGGCGATCACTTCGTTGACGTTCATGTTGCTCTGCGTGCCGCTGCCGGTCTGCCAGACCACCAGGGGGAACTGCGCGTCGTGCTGGCCTTCGAGCACTTCGTCTGCGGCCTGTTCGATCAGGCGGGCGATGTCCGCCGGCAGCTCGCCGCTGCGACTGTTGACCCGTGCCGCGGCTTTCTTGATCAGCGCCAGGGCGTGCAACACGGCCAGTGGCATGCGCTCCTGGCCGATGGCGAAGTTGATCAGCGAGCGCTGGGTCTGCGCGCCCCAGTAAGCGTCGTCAGGGACTTCGATGGGGCCGATGCTGTCGGTTTCGGTGCGGCTCATTGCGTTCTCCGGGGCAAGTGCAAGGTTGCTGGCAGTTTAGGTCGTGCCGCCGACGACTGGTTCCACAACTTATCTATCAGGTTGATTGGAACCTTGAGAGGGCGTCTACCAGCGGGCGTGGGTTTCACCCAGCCATCCCAGTGCCCCGTCCACCGGCACGCGCTCGCCCTTCGGGCCGCGCAGCACGCCGTCGTAATGACCGAAACGCTGTACGGTATTGGCGTGGAAGGGGCCGAGTTTGGGACAGGCCTTGTGCAGTTGGCGAGGTGTGAAGCGCAGCGCCACGCGATCATCTTCGCTGTCCAGGCGCCAGGGCGCCAGTGGCGCCTGTGAGCTGCGTTCGATATGCAGGGGGCTGTCGAGCAGCTGCACTTCACCGCCGAACCACAGGGAATTTTCCGACAGGCCGCTGTGATCGAGCCAGCCAGCACCGAAGTTGCCGGCGATGCCGCCCGCTGCAGCGAAGGCTGCCCGCTGCCAGTAAGTGTTCATCGGCCAGACGCCACGGCCGAAGTCCAGCGCGGCGAAGCTCTGGCCCGGCACGCAGCTGTAATGCTTGCCGCCCAACTGCAGGCTGCCGGCGGTGGGCAGGCCGAGTTGTCGACAGGTGGCATGAAAGCCGCCATGTTGCAACGGCGCGACCAGATTGACCGACTGCAGATGGGCAGGGCGCTGAATGTCCAGGGCAACCTGCAGGGGCTGGCCGCCGATATCCGGGGCGGCAGCGGTGAGGCGCAGGCGTCCGGGGTGCTCGTCGATGCGCAGTTGCAGGCGCGAGTGGCTGAAGGCGTGGCTCTCCAGCGGCAGGTCTGGCAGTTGGCAGCCCAGGGCGAATGGGCGGAACTGGGCGTGGGCGACGGCCTGGCCGGATCCCAGATCGAGAAAGTAGGCGGCACCGTAGCCCAGGTAATCGAGGTCGGCCAGGGTCAGCGAGAGCATCCACTGCGGTGTGGTGATGCACCAGTGATTCCAGCGTTTGCGCCGCCCGGCGTGACCATGCAGGGTGCAGTCCACCTGTGGTCGGTTGGACCAACCCACGGCTTCGTCCAGCAGCCGACCTTTGCTGTCGCAAAGCGGCTGGAGCGGAAGGGGCGCGTGTGAGGTGAGGCTGGTCATCGGGCACGTCCGTGTGTGTGCGCGGGCTGGCGATCAATTGCCGGCTCTTGAGGTGCGCACGCCTTGTTGAAAGATGGCGGAGGTCGCAGAGAATGCCGAGCCCTTCTGAGCATGAGCAAGTACTGGCATTTTGGCAACTGACCAATGGGTGCGCTGATATGCATGGCGCGTGTGAGCCAGTGCACAACTGTCATGGCTTGAGGGATTTCGGCCCAGGGCACAAAATGCTGCTACCGCAGTCTACCCAGACTCATTCATAACCCTGGACGCCTTCTCATGCTCCGTTTTTCCAGACTCTGCACCGCCGTTCTGCTCAGCGCTTCGGCATCCCTGGCCATGGCCGATGCCGCCAGCCACGCCGCCGATGCCGAGCGTTTCCTCAAACTGGCCAACGCCGACAGGCTGACCGTGCCGGTCTACGGTCAGGTGCAGCAGATGTTCGCGCAGCGTTTCGCCGAGGCGCCGGATGGCAAGCAAGCGGTGCTGGAAAGCTATCAGGCCAAGGCCAATACCGCGCTGGACAAGGCCGTTGGCTGGGACAAGCTCAAACCGGACATGGTCAAGCTTTATACCAGCAACTTCGACGAGCAGGAGCTCAAGAAGCTGATCGCCTTCTACGAGTCGCCGCTGGGGCAGAAGGTGCTGCAGAAGATGCCGACGCTCACCGCGCAGTCTGCGCAGATCACCCAGAGCAAGCTGGAGTCCGCCGTGCCCGAGGTGAACAAGCTGCTGGCCGACATGAGCAACGAGCTCGGCCTGCCGAAACAGCCCTGATGGAGCCCAAGATGTCCAAGCAAGACCTGATCGTCACCGCCCTGGCTGCGCTGCAGCCCGAGCACCTCGAGGTGCTGGACGAGAGTCACATGCACAGTCGCGGTCTGGAGACCCACTACAAGGCGGTGATCGTCAGCCCGGCGTTTGCCGGCCTGAATGCGGTCAAGCGACATCAGAAGGTGTATGCGACGGTCGGCGAGCTGATGGGGCAGATCCATGCGCTGGCGCTGCACACCTACACCCCGGAGGAGTGGGCGGCGCAGGGCATGGCTCCGGCCTCGCCGACCTGTCGCGGCGGTCATTGAGGTAGCCCAACCTGCGGCAGCGATCATTTCCCGGATTGCATCCGGGCTACGCGACAGGCTGTCGCGCCCTGTCGCCAACTTACCCTGGCGATTCTCGGCTTTGCTACAATCGCCCTTCGCGCCGGCCTGCTGAGCCGGCGTTTTTCATGTCCCGCCAGTCCGCCCTTTACGTGGGCGACTACTGAGAGAACTGTTCATGACCGACAAGATCGTCGTCGCGGCGCTGTATAAATTCGTCTCCCTGCCGGATTACCAGGCGCTGCGCGAACCCTTGCTGCAAACCCTGATCGATAACGACATCAAGGGCACCCTGCTGCTCGCCGAAGAGGGCATCAACGGCACGGTCTCCGGCACGCGTACCGGCATCGATGCACTGCTCGCCTGGTTCGCCCAGGACGTCCGCCTGGCCGATATCGACCACAAGGAATCCTACTGCGATGAGCAGCCGTTCTATCGCACCAAGGTCAAGCTGAAGAAAGAGATCGTCACCCTCGGCGTACCGGGCGTCGACCCCAACCAGCGCGTCGGCACCTACGTCGAGCCGCAGGACTGGAACGCCCTGATCAGCGACCCCGACGTGCTGCTGATCGATACCCGCAACGACTATGAAGTGGCCATCGGCACCTTCGAGGGTGCCATCGACCCCAAGACCAAGTCGTTCCGCGAGTTTCCCGAGTACATCCGCGAGCACTTCGACCCGAGCAGGCACAAGAAGGTGGCGATGTTCTGCACCGGTGGCATTCGCTGTGAGAAGGCCTCCAGCTACATGCTCGGCGAAGGTTTCGAGGAGGTCTATCACCTCAAGGGCGGTATTCTCAAATACCTCGAGGAAGTGCCGCAGGAAGAGACCAAGTGGCAGGGCGACTGCTTCGTCTTCGACAACCGCGTGACCGTGCGCCATGACCTGTCCGAAGGCGACTACGATCAGTGTCACGCCTGCCGCACGCCAATTTCCGTGGAAGACCGTCAGTCCGCGTTCTACAGCCCCGGTGTCAGCTGCCCGCATTGCTGGGATTCGCTGCCGGAGAAAACCCGCGAAAGCGCCCGTGAGCGGCAGAAGCAGATCGAGCTGGCGCGCCAGCGCAACCAGCCGCACCCCATTGGCCGTAACCCCCGCCAACTGAACGAGGCCTGACCATGGCTAGCCGCCTGCTCTACGTGATGGACCCGATGTGCTCCTGGTGCTGGGGTTTTGCACCGGTAATCGAAGCCCTCGCCGAGCAGGCGGCGGCAGCCTCTGTGCCGCTGCAGATCGTGGTGGGTGGCCTGCGCCGTGACCAGGTGGCCGTCGATGCTGCCGCCCGCGTGCGTTATCTGGGCTACTGGCAGGCGGTCAACGCCAGCACCGGGCAGCTGTTCGACTTCGAACGCGGTCTGCCCGAGGGGCTGGTGTATGACACCGAGCCTGCCTGCCGCGCGCTGGTGACCGCACGCAACCTGCATGCGCCGAGTGCCTGGACGCTGCTCAAGCTGGTTCAGCAAGCCTTCTATACCGAAGGTGCCGATGTCACCCAGGCCAGCGTGCTGGTGCAACTGGCCGAGCAGGCGGGTATCCCGCGCATCGAGTTCGCCGAGGCCTTCGACAGCCAGGCCATGGAGGAGGCGACTGCTGCCGACTTCACCTGGGTACAGGATCTGGGCATCGCCGGCTTCCCCACCTTGCTGGCCGAGCGCGATGGCCAGCTTGCTTTGTTGACCAACGGCTATCAACCGCTCGAGGTGCTGGCGCCGCTGCTGGGCCGCTGGCTGGAGCGCGCTGCCCATGCCTGATCGGTTGAGCTGGGCAGAAATCCGTCGCCTGGCCCTGCATCACAGGAAAGCGCTGATCCTGGCCAATCTGGTGGCCGTGCTGGCGACCCTGTGCAGTGTGCCGATCCCGTTGCTGTTGCCGCTGCTGGTGGACGAAGTGCTGCTGCATGACGGCGACGCGGCGCTCAAGGTGATGGACAACTTCCTGCCAGCGGACTGGGAAATGGCGGCCGGTTACATCGGCCTGATGCTGCTGTTGACGCTGCTGCTACGCAGCTCGGCGCTGATCTTCAACGTGTTGCAGGCGCGCCTGTTCGCCAGGCTGTCGAAAGACATCGTCTACCGCATCCGCATGCGCCTGATCGAACGGCTCAAGCGCATCTCCCTCGGCGAATACGAGAGCCTGGGGGGCGGGACCGTGACCACCCACCTGGTCACCGATCTGGACACCCTGGACAAGTTCGTCGGCGAGACCCTGAGCCGTTTTCTGGTGGCCGTGCTGACCCTGGTCGGCACCTCGGCCATCCTGATCTGGATGCATTGGCAACTGGCTTTGCTGATCCTGCTGTTCAACCCGCTGGTGATCTACGCCACCGTGCTGCTGGGCAAGCAGGTCAAGCACCTGAAGAAGCTGGAGAACGACAGCACCTCGCGCTTCACCCAGGCGCTGACCGAGACTCTGGAAGCGATCCAGGAAGTGCGCGCCGGCAACCGCCAGGGCTACTTCCTTGGCCGCCTCGGTGGGCGCGCCCGTGAAGTACGCGACTATGCCGTGGCCTCGCAGTGGAAGAGCGACGCCTCCAACCGTGCCAGCGGCCTGCTGTTCCAGTTCGGTATCGATGTGTTCCGCGCGGCGGCGATGCTCACCGTGCTGTTCTCCGACCTGTCCATCGGCCAGATGCTCGCGGTGTTCAGTTACCTGTGGTTCATGATCGGCCCGGTCGAGCAGTTGCTCAGCCTGCAGTACGCCTTCTACGCCGCAGGTGGTGCGCTGACGCGGATCAACGAGCTGCTGGCGCGCAAGGACGAGCCGCAATACGACGGGCGCGTCGACCCATTCACGGGCCGCGACACGGTCGGCATCGAGGTGCGCGGATTGACCTTCGGCTACGGCGACGAGCCAGTGCTCGATCGCCTCGATCTGTCCATCGGCCCGGGTGAAAAGGTCGCCATCGTCGGCGCCTCCGGCGGCGGCAAGAGCACGCTGGTGCAGCTGCTGCTGGGCCTGTACACGCCGCAGGCCGGCAGCATCCGCTTCGGCGGCAGCGCGCTGGAGGAGATCGGCCTGGGCTGCGTGCGCGACAACGTCGCCGTGGTGCTGCAGCACCCGGCGTTGTTCAACGACACCGTGCGTGCGAACCTGACCATGGGGCGTGAACGCAGCGATGAAGCCTGCTGGCAGGCGCTGCGTATCGCCCAGCTTCACGACACCATTGCGCAGCTGCCGCAGGGGCTGGACAGCGTGGTCGGGCGCAGCGGCGTGCGGCTCTCTGGCGGGCAGCGCCAGCGCCTGGCGATTGCCCGCATGGTGTTGGCCGAGCCTAAAGTGGTGATTCTCGATGAGGCCACCTCGGCGCTGGACGCCGCCACCGAGTACGCCCTGCACGAAGCGCTGGCGCAGTTCCTTGAAGGTCGCACCACGCTGATCATCGCCCACCGCCTCAGTGCGGTGAAGCAGGCCGACCGCGTGCTGGTGTTCGATGGCGGCAGCGTCGCCGAGGATGGCGATCACCAGCAGTTGATCGCTGATGGTGGTCTTTACGCCAAGCTCTACGGGCATTTGCAGCAGGGCTGACGTGTCTATTTTTCGTGGCTAAAACGGAATGCCGCTCCTACGGGGCAGTTGGGCATCTGTAATGTTGTAGGGCGGGTGCAACCCGCCAGAAATGAGTGGCGGGTTGCACCCGCCCTACGGATCTGAAACCGCTTCTACGGAGCGGCTGGGCGGCATTCCGCTTCAGCCGCGATGCCCTTTTGCGCAACCAATGTCCCCGGATTGCATCCGGGCTACACAGCTTCCTGGGCTGTCGCGGCTGAAGCCCCTCCCACAAGGTTTCGCTGCTGCAATGACCGGCTGCCCCCGCTCTGTGGGAGGCGCTTCAGCGGCGACGCTCTACCTCGGCCCTGGCTCATCAAGGCTTTGCTCAGGCCGTAGCCCGGATGCAATCCGGAGAGAGTTTCGCCATGCCATTTCCCGGATTGCATCCGGGCTACACAGCTTCCTTGGCCGTCGCGGCTGAAGCCCCTCCCACAAGGCTTCGCCGTGGCAATGGCATGCTGCTCCGCTTCCGTGGGAGGCGCTTCAGCCGCGACGCTCTACCTCAGTCATGGCTCATCAGCGCTTCGCTCAACTCCTCGAACAGCGTCTGCACCGAGCGCAAGGCGCGGCAATCCGGGCGTGTCAGCAGCCAGAGTTCGGTGTCGCAGCCGGTCAGTGGCGGGCCGAGAGCCTTGAGTTCGGGATGGGCGCGCAGCACGAAGTCGGGCAGGGCGGCGACACCCAGCCCGGCGCGTGCCAGTTGCGCCACGGCGTACATGCTGCTGCAGCGATAGCTGGGGGTGACGCTCGGCAATTCACGCAGGCGCCAGAGCACCGTGGCGTGATCCGGCATCGCTTCGTCCGGGGCGATCCAGCTCTGGCGCGCCAGGTCGCTGCGATCCTGATCATCATCGCGGGCGCAGACGACGTAAGAAACGGTGGCCAGGCGCCGGCCGACCAAATGCTCCGGCGGCTGATTGGTCAGGCGCAGGGCCAGGTCGGCGTCGCGCCGACTGAGGTTGGCGAAGTCGTTGGATGTCACCAGCTCCAGCGCCAGCGCCGGATAGCTAGGCATGAAACGCGCCAGCGCCGGCAGCAACAGGCTGCTCAGTACCGCATCGGTGCAGGTCAGGCGCACCGTGCCGCTGACCACTTGCTTGCCCAGTTCCAGCGCCACGCGTGCGGCATCCAATGCCTGTTCGGCGCGCTCGGCCTGTTCGGCCAGGGCGCGCGCGGTTTCGCTGGGTTCGTAGCCGCGCCGGCTCTTCTCGAACAGCGCCACGCCCAGGGCGGCCTCCAGCCGGCGTACGGCGCGGAACACCGTAGACACGTCGACCTGCATCAGTTCCGCCGCACGTGCCAGGGAGCGACCACGCACCAGGGCGAGCACCAGGGACAGGTCGGTATGGTCGATCTGATATTGCATGGCTGCAATCTCTGCTTGTCAATACGCCAATTATTATTGCGTTAGCGCCATCTTATAGTGGCAGGGAGACCGCCATGCAAGAAGGGGATGGGCGTATGTACAGCAAGTGTCGAGTCAAGGTCGCTCTGGTGGGTGACTACAATGCGGCGATTGCCGCGCACCGGGCCATTCCCGAGGCGCTGCGCCTGGCCAGTGAGGCACTGGGGGTGGCGGTCGAACATGACTGGCTGGCCACCGGCAGTCTCGTCGATGACGCCACCCTGATGGCTTACGACGGCATCTGGTGCGTACCGGGCAGCCCCTATGCCGCCACCGAGGGTGCGCTGCGCGCCATTCGTTTCGCTCGCGAGCAGGGCGTGCCGTTCCTGGGCACCTGTGGCGGCTTCCAGCACGCGCTGCTGGAGTACGCGCGCAACCGCCTGGGCTGGACCGATGCCGAACACGCCGAGCTGTCGCCGCAAGCGCAGACCCCGCTGATCGCGCCCCTGAGCTGTGCCTTGCTGGACGTCAGCGAGCACGTGCACCTGGTCTCGGGCTCGCGCATCGCCGAGCTCTACGGTGTACGCGAGATCAGCGAGCAGTACCTGTGCCGCTATGGTCTGGTCGATGCCTTCGTCGAACCGCTGATGGCCCAGGCGCTGAAGGCCTCCGGGCATGACCAGGCCGGTGCGGTGCGCGCCATCGAGCTGGAGGATCATCCGTTCTTCATCGCCACCCTGTTTCAGCCCGAGCGTGCCGCGCTGGAAGGTCGCCTGCCGCCGGTCGTGGCCGGTCTGGTCGGCGCCTGCGCGGTGCAGTCGGTACACGAAGCGCATCTGCAGGCAGCTGTGTGATCGCCGCCACGCCTGAGCCACCTTATTACGTGGTGATGTTCACCTCCCAGCGTACGGAGGTCGACGCCGGCTACGCCGAGGCGGCGCAGCGCATGCTGGAACTGGCCGCGCAGCAGCCCGGCTTTCTCGGTGTGGAGTCGGCGCGCAGTGATGGCCTGGGCATCACCCTGTCCTACTGGCAGAGCGAGACGGCCATTCGTGCCTGGCGCGAGCATGCCGAGCACAGCGCCGTTCGCGAACGGGGACGCGCCGATTGGTACGCGGCCTTCACCACGCGCGTGGCCAAGGTGGAACGGGCCTACACCTTCTCGCGCCGGGGCTGAGTAATAGCGGCAAGCCGGCTGACCGCCGTGTAAGGATTTTTTTACGGTTGTCAGGGCGTTGCCTGCCTTGCCGCAGAGGCGTAAGGAAAATTTGCCACTGCCGCACGCGACCGCCGCGTCGACGTGTCGCAAACCATCTTGAGAGCGGCTCTGCGCTCGGTTGTCATGAGGTTGTCCGCAACGCATTCGTGCGGCTGCCATAACAATGACAATCAGGAGGCGAAATGACCGCCGTGGCCAAGATCGAGCAGCACAACCCCATCGGAACCGACGGTTTCGAGTTCGTCGAATTCACCGCACCGAACGCCGAAGGCATCGAGCAACTGCGCCAGTTGTTCACCGCCATGGGCTTTACCGAGACCGCCAAGCACCGCTCGAAAGAGGTCTGGCTGTTCCAGCAGAACGACATCAACATCGTGCTCAACGGCAGCCCCACCGGCCATGTGCGCGCCTTCGGCGAAAAGCATGGGCCCAGCGCCTGCGCCATGGCGTTCCGGGTCAAGAACGCGGCCCAGGCCGCCGCCTACGTCGAGCAGCAGGGCGCCACGCTGGTGGGCAGCCACGCCAACTTCGGCGAGCTGAACATCCCCTGCGTCGAAGGCATCGGCGGCTCCCTGCTGTATCTGGTTGACCGTTACGGCGACAAGAGCATCTACGACGTCGACTTCGAGTACATCGAAGGCCGCAGCCCCAACGACAACGCCGTCGGCCTGCAGTGCATCGACCACCTGACCCACAACGTGCGTCGCGGACAGATGGACGTCTGGTCCGGCTTCTATGAGCGCATCGCCAACTTCCGCGAGATCCGCTACTTCGATATCGAGGGCAAGCTCACCGGCCTGTTCTCCCGCGCCATGACCGCACCCTGCGGCAAGATCCGCATCCCGATCAACGAGTCGGCCGATGACAAGTCGCAGATCGAGGAATTCATCCGCGAATACCACGGCGAAGGCATCCAGCACATCGCCCTGTCCACCGACGACATCTACGCCACCGTGCGCCAGCTGCGTGCCAACGGCGTCGACTTCATGACCACCCCGGACACCTATTACGAGAAGGTCGACAGCCGCGTCGCCGGCCATGGCGAACCGACCGAGGTACTGCGCGAACTGAACATCCTCATCGATGGTGCGCCTGGCGACGACGGCATCCTGCTGCAGATCTTCACCAACACGGTGATCGGTCCGATCTTCTTCGAGATCATCCAGCGCAAGGGCAACCAGGGCTTTGGCGAGGGCAATTTCAAGGCGCTGTTCGAATCCATCGAGGAAGACCAGCTGCGTCGCGGCGTGATCTCCGAGGCGCCATGATGCGCCTGGTCTTCAGGGTGCGCGGTGCGCACCATCAGCCTCGTGTCACTCGGTGCGAACCGCGCACCCTATCGGGAGCCTGCTCATGAGCCGCAAATGGATCAGCTTTCCCCTGCGTGAAGGCGAGTGCTCGCGTCAGGCGCACTGCGATCTGCCGCAGGGCACCTACGAGCGCGAGATGGGCCGCGAGGGCTTCTTCGGCCCCACCGCGCACCTGCACCACAAGCATCCGCCCACCGGCTGGATCGACTGGCAAGGTCCGCTGCGCCCGCACGCGTTCAACTTCAACGACATCCCCAGCGATCGCGACTGCCCGCTGGCGGCGCCGCTGACGCTGCACAACGCCGACGTCAAGCTGCGCGTCTGGCGCACTCACGGCGCGATGCGCCATCTGGTGCGCAATGCCGATGGTGACGAGTTGCTGTTCGTGCACGAAGGCAGCGGGCACTTCTATTGCGACTTCGGCCACCTGCAGTACCGCGACGGCGATTACCTGCTGATCCCGCGTGGCACCGCCTGGCGTATCGAGGCCAGCACGCCGAGCTACTTCCTGCTGATCGAGAACACCGACGGTGCCTACCAGTTGCCGGACAAGGGCCTGCTCGGCCCGCAGGCGATCTTCGACCTGGCCGTGCTGGAGCACCCGCGTATCGACGACGCCTTCAAGGCGCAGCAGGACGAGAACACCTGGCAGATTCGCATCAAGCGCCGCAACCAGATCAGCACCGTGACCTACCCCTACAACCCGCTGGACGTGGTCGGCTGGCATGGCGACAACACCGTGGTGCGCCTGAACTGGCGCGACATTCGCCCGCTGATCAGCCATCGCTACCACCTGCCGCCGTCGGTGCACACCACCTTCGTCGCCAGCGGTTTCGTGATCTGCACCTTTACCCCGCGCCCGGTGGAATCCGACCCCGGCGCCCTCAAGGTGCCGTTCTTCCACAACAACGACGACTACGACGAAGTGCTGTTCTACCACCGTGGCAACTTCTTCAGCCGCGACAACATCGAGCAGGGCATGGTCACCCTGCATCCGTGCGGCTTCCCCCATGGACCGCACCCCAAGGCGCTGAAGAAGAGCCAGGTCGATCCGGCGACCTTCATCGACGAGGTGGCGGTGATGATCGACACCCGCCGCGCCCTGGAGGTAGCCGATGCCGCCAGCGCGGTCGACGTGGCCGAATACGTCAACTCCTGGCGCGCGCCGGGCACACAAGCTTAAGGGCGGGCCCAATCGTCCCCTCTCCCACAAGTGGGAGAGGGGAGAACAGCCCGCACCCGAACAGACGAATAGGTAGAAACCATGAAACTCGCATCACTGAACCAAGGCCGCGATGGCGTGCTGATCGTCGTTTCCCGCGATCTGACGCGCGCCGTGCTCGCGCCGCAGATCGCTTTCACCCTGCAGGCCGCGCTGGACGACTGGGCCGTGGCCCGGCCCAAGCTGGAGGCGGTCTATCAGCGTCTCAACGACGGCCTGGAGGAGGGCGCTTTCGCCTTCGAGCAGAGCGCCTGCCACAGCCCGTTGCCGCGCGCCTACCACTGGGCCGACGGCAGTGCCTATGTCAACCACGTCGAACTGGTGCGCAAGGCGCGTGGCGCGCAGATGCCGGAGTCGTTCTGGCACGACCCGCTGATGTACCAGGGCGGCGCCGATGCGTTCATCCCGCCGCACAGTCCGATCCGCCTGGCAGACGAAGCCTGGGGCATCGATCTGGAAGCCGAGCTGGCGGTGATCACCGATGATGTGCCGATGGGCGCCACGCCGGCCGAAGCGGGCGGGCACATTCGGCTGCTGATGCTGGTCAACGATGTGTCGCTGCGCAACCTGATCCCCGGCGAGCTGGCCAAGGGCTTCGGTTTCTACCAGAGCAAGCCGTCGTCGAGCTTCTCCCCGGTGGCCATCACCCCGGACGAACTGGGCGAAAGCTGGAAGGACGGCAAGGTGCATCGGCCGCTGGTGTCGCACATCAACGACGCGCTGTTCGGCCAGCCGAACGCCGGTGTCGACATGACGTTCAACTTCCCGACCCTGGTGGCGCATGCGGCCAAGACCCGTCCGCTGGGCGCGGGCACCATCATCGGCTCGGGCACGGTGTCCAATTACGACCGCAGCGCGGGCTCTTCCTGCCTGGCGGAGAAACGCATGCTGGAGATCATCGAGCAGGGCGAGGCGAAAACGCCGTTTCTCAAGTTCGGCGACCGGGTGCGCATCGAGATGTTCGATGCCGCCGGGCAGAGCCTCTTCGGCGCCATCGATCAGGTGGTGGAAAAGTACGACGCCCGCTGATTTGTAGCAGCGGCTGTAGGAGCGGCTTTAGCCGCGATTCACCAACAGTCGCTGAAGCATCGCGGCTGAAGCCGCTCCTACCCGGTCGTGTTTCGAAAGGAATCCGCAATGTTGAAACTCTACGGCTACTGGCGCTCCAGCGCCGCCTACCGTGTGCGCATCGCCCTCAACCTCAAGGGACTGGCCTGCGAGCAGGTGCCGGTGCACCTGGTCAAGGACGGCGGCCAGCAGCACGGCGCCGATTATCGCGGGCTGAACCCGCAGGGCCTGTTGCCGCTACTGGTGGACGAGGAGAACGGCGGCGTGCGCATCGCCCAGTCGCTGGCGATCATCGAATACCTCGAAGAGATCTTCCCGGTGCCGGCGTTGTTGCCGGCCGACCCGGCCGAGCGCGCCCAGGTGCGGGCGCTGGCGCTGCATATCGCCTGCGACGTGCATCCGCTGAACAACCTGCGCGTGCTGCAGTATCTGTCCAGCGAACTGGGCGTCGCCGAAGAAGCGAAGAACGCCTGGTACCGGCACTGGGTCGCGCTGGGTCTGGCTGCCGTGGAGGAGGGCCTGGCCGCGTTCGACGGGCGCCTTTCGCTTGGCGAGCGGCCTGGATATCTGGAAGCCTGCCTGATCCCGCAGCTGTATAATGCGCGGCGTTTTAACTGTGACCTTGCCGCGTATCCACGCATTGTCGCCATGGCGGCGCGCTGTGAACCCCTGGAGGCCTTCCAACTGGCCCTGCCGGAGGCACAAACCGACGCCCAGTGACACTTTTCGGCTTCACCCAAGCCTTGCATTCCGCTGCGCCACAAGCGCAGCGGGTCCGATTCCGTCACAGATAAAAACAAACAGGTGACGCATGACCCGTGAAAAACCGAAGAACCTCTGGCTCTCGCGCTGGGGTTTCATCCTCGCTGCAACCGGCTCGGCCGTCGGGCTGGGCAATATCTGGAAATTTCCCTACATCACGGGCGAATACGGCGGCGGCGCCTTCGTGCTGATGTACCTGGCGTGCATCCTGGCCATCGGCATTCCGGTGATGATGACCGAGATCGCCATCGGCCGCCGTGGCCGCGGCAGTCCCATCGACGCCATCGGTCGCGTGGTGCGCGAGAACGGCGGCAACCCGCTGTGGAAGGCGGTCGGTGGCATGGCCATGCTCGCCGGTTTCATGATCCTGTGCTTCTACGTGGTGGTGGCCGGCTGGGCCTTCGCCTATACATGGAAGATGCTCGACGGCTCGCTGGCCGCGACCAGTGTCGAGGCGCTGGGCGGCGTGTTCGAGGCGCATAACGCCAACCCCTGGCAACTCGGTGGCTGGAGCGTGCTAGTGGCATTGCTGACCCTGTGGATCGTGGCCAAGGGCGTACAGAAAGGCATCGAGAATGCGGTGCGCTGGATGATGCCGGGCCTGGCGCTGATGCTGGTGGCGCTGGTTGGCTATGCCTTCACCAGCGGCAGTTTCAGCGCCGGTTTCGGCTTTCTGTTCCATTTCGATGCCTCGAAGATCACCGGTGAGGCGCTGCTCGCGGCCCTGGGCCATGCCTTCTTCACCCTGAGCCTGGCCTCGGGCGCCATCCTCACCTATGGCTCCTACATCCCCGACGGCCAATCCATCGCACGCACCACCTTCGTCGTCGCCCTCTGCGATACCTGTGTGGCGCTGCTGGCCGGCCTGGCGATCTTCCCGATCATCTTCGCCAACGGCATGAGCCCGAGCGCCGGACCGGGTCTGATCTTCATGAGCCTGCCGCTGGCCTTCCAGCAGATGCCGTTCGGCACCGCCTTCGGCGTGCTGTTCTTCGCCATGGTGTCGATCGCCGCGTTGACCTCGGCGATCTCGATGATCGAAGCCAGCGTGGCCTACCTGAACGAGAAGCACGGCATCAGTCGTCTGCGCGCAGCGGTGGGGGCTGGCGCGGTGCTGCTGGTGATCAGCCTGGTGGCGATGCTGTCGTTCAACCTGCTGGCGGGCTGGACGCCGCTGGGCAAGAACTTCTTCGACTGGCTGGACTACCTCACCTCACGCTGGATGATGCCGCTGGGCGGCATCTTCATGGTGGTGCTCGCCGGCTATGCGCTGCGCGGCGAAATCATGCGTGACGAGCTGGGCCTGCCGCCTGCGGGCTACGCGCTGTGGCTGTTCATGGTGCGCTACGTCAGTCCGGTGCTGATCATGGTGGTGTTCCTGCATGCGCTGGGCTGGTTGATGTTCGACCCGGTGCTGCAGTGGTACTGGATCGCTGGCGCCATCGGCCTGCTGACCGTGGCGGGCGAAATCCTGCGGCCCAGGGTGGTACCGGCGCTCGCCGGACGCTGATCGGGCCTCGATTCGAAGGGCGCAGCTGCGTTGGACGCTGCGCCCTTTTTATTGCTGGCTTGCTCACAGGGTTTGCTAGATAGGCGAGAACTCGCCACTTATCCGGCGTCAATAAGCGGATAATTGCCGGTGGTGGCGGTTTCCCGGATCATGCTCGAAATAATGAGTTGGCGAATTGCCAGCACTCAAGCTGGGCGCCTTTGCTGCCGATATCTGGGGTTCGATCTGGCACAGCAGTTGCCTTACCTTCCGACCAGGCCGCGTTCACGAGACGTGGCTCTATAAGAAGAACCGGAGTCGCCCCTTATGTTCAAGCCTGCCGCACGCTTTTTCGCCAACCTTGCCGTGGGCAAGAAACTTCTCATCGGGTTCGGCCTGGTGCTGTTGCTCACTGCTGCCATGACGGTCAGCGGGTACCTTGCCGTTCAGGCGGTGTTGCATGGGCATGAGCAGGTCGGGGCGTTGGCGCAGGTGAACCAGGAAATCCTCCAGGCGCGTCGTCTTGAACGCAATTTCGCCATCGAGCAGAGCCCGGAGAGCGCACAGCGCGTCCGCGAAAGCCTGCTCAAGGTGCAGGACATGCTGGTGCACTTGGGCAAGGATGCCGCAGAAGGCACGCGCGTGCAGACCATGCAACAGGCTACCGCTGAGTACCTGAAGCAGTTCGACAACTATGTCGAGCAGCAGGACAAGGCTCGTGAAGCCCGCCAGGACATGCGCAGTGCCGCCGCCGAAGCGCGCGACCAGTTCGAAGTGATCGAGCTGGACATGTACGACGCGGTGCGTGAGCTGCGCCTGCAGGGCGACCGACTGCGCGGCAGCGATCCGCTGACCCTGGCGGAAACCGCATCCGGTCTGAGCAAGCGCATGCTCGACCTGCGAGGCCAGGAAAGTCTGTACATCATCGACGGCTCGCCCGAAGCGCTGGAAGAGTGGGAGTACGTCAGCGAGGATCTGCAGACCGTCGCTCGCAGCCTGACCGTCTGGCTCGAGGACGATCAGAAAGCCTCCATCGAAACCGCTTTGCAGGCGCTGACCCTTTACCAGCGTTCCTTTCTCTATTACCAACAGCTTCGCGAGCAGAACCTGGCCACCGAGAAGGCCATGATCGAGCGCGCACGTTCGGTCGTCGATCTGGCCGAGTCAGCCCAGGCCAGTGCCGAGACCCGTATGCTCGACGACTCCCGGCGCGCGCTGGTGATGCTGGGCATCATGGGCGCAGCCGCCGTGGTGCTGGGCCTGTGCGCCGCGTTGCTGATCAGCCGTCTGATCGTGACACCGCTGCGCCAGAGCGTGGGTTTTGCCCAGCGCATCGCCGCCGGCGATCTGAGCCAGGACATCCCGCAGGATCGCCGTGACGAAGTTGGGCAGCTGCTTGCTGCCATGCAGGACATGACTGTCAGCCTGCGCAATCTGGTCAGCCGCATTGGCGGTGGGGTCGGGCAGATCGCTGCGGCCGCCGAGCAGTTGTCAGCCATTACCGCGCAGACCAGCGCCGGTGTGCAGACGCAGAAGCTTGAAACCGAGCAGACCGCCACCGCCATGCACCAGATGGCCGCGACCGTGCAGGAAGTGGCGCAGAACGCCGAGCAGGCCTCGCTGGCCGCGCGTGATGCCGACCTGGAAGCGCAGCAGGGCAATCGCGTGGTGCAGCAGGCCGTGGACCAGATCGACAGCCTGGCCAGCGAAGTGGAACAGTCGGCCAAGGCCATCGCCGACCTGAATCAGGAAAGCGCGCGGATCGGCAGTGTGCTGGAGGTGATTCGCAATGTCGCCGAGCAGACCAACCTGCTGGCGCTCAACGCGGCCATCGAAGCGGCGCGTGCCGGTGAGCAGGGCCGTGGTTTCGCCGTGGTCGCCGACGAGGTCCGCGCCCTGGCCAAGCGTGCCCAGGACAGCACCGAAGAGATCGAGAGCCTGATCGCCGGCCTGCAACGCATGGCCAAGGGCGCCGTGCAGCAGATGGACAGCAGCCGTGATCTGACCCGCCGCACCGTCGAACTGGCGGGCGAGGCTGGTGACGCACTGGGGCGCATCACCCAGGCAGTGAGCACCATCGAGCAGATGAACCAGCAGATCGCCGCTGCCGCCGAAGAGCAGAGCGCGGTAGCCGACGCGATCAACGAAAGCGTCACTCGCGTAAGAGACATCGGTGAGCAGAGCGCCACTGCCAGCGAGCAGACTGCCGCGTCCAGCGCCGAGCTGGCGCGCCTGGGCGTGGAGCTGCAGGAGCTGGTGCGGCAGTTCCGCACCTGACTCGGGCGAGCCGGGACGCCGGCCGCGGGCGGGCGTAGGGCGGACTCAGGAGCGTCAGCGAACAGTCCGCCATCTTCGGTGCGGCAAAAGTCCTAACGGCGTACTGCTTCGCGAGTACGCCCTACGGAGCTCGCTCCCATATGTTCAGGTTCGGGCTGGACTGAAGCGCTGGCCCGAGATCGCAGGATGATAGAGCGGCTGGACCTTGTTGCCGGCCGGGTCCAGCAGGTGAAAGCTGCGTGCCCCATCGCCATGGTCGAAGGGCCGGTCCAGCAGGGTCACCCCGCGTGCCTTGAGGTACTGGTACCAGGCGTCCAGTTCCTCGACGCTGTCGACGATGAAACCGTAATGATCCACCAGCGCCACGCCGTGGCTCTCGGCATGCGCGCGGCCGAGCGACAGGTTGTCGTTGCCGCAGGTCAGGTAGACCAGATCCTCGTTGGCGCGATGCAGCACCTGCATGCCCAGCACATCCACGTAGAAGCGCTCGCACGCCTCCAGGTTGGGTACCAGCAGGGCCAGGTGGCGCAAGCCATTGAGACGGGATGGGCGTTCGAGCATTTCTTTGCACTCCAATATGTATACAATTATTTTTCAAATATAAAACATATTGGAGTTTGCCGTGTACGTGCTATTGCTCAAGACCCAACTCAAACCGGGGAGTTTCGATGCGTTCATGGATGCCATGCGCGTCAACGCCGCCGCCTCGGTGCGCGATGAACCGGGCTGCCTGACCTTCGACGTGCTGCGTGAGCGCAGCGACCCCGATCGGGTCTGGCTGTACGAGGTGTACGTCGACGAGGCGGCGTTCGAGGCGCATACGCGAACCGCACATTTCCTCGCCAGCCGGCCGCTGCTGGAGCCGCTGATCGAGCGTCAGGAAGCCATTGAGGCCGATATGCTGGCGCTCAATCCAGCGCGCTGAAGAGAGGTCGCTGCGAAGACCTGGCTCGGTCAGGCCGTGCTTTGTGCCATCTGCATATCCAGCACCCGGATACGGCCTGGCTCGGGATAGTGCCAGTGTACGTCCAGGTCCCAGAAGCACGCGCCGTAGCGCCGCTCGGGCTGCGGCTGCTGATAGGCCGGGCGCGGATCCTGCGCCAGGCACTGCTCGATCAGTTCCACCAAGGGCTCACCCAGGCGCAGCGCGTGTTGGCGCGCCAGGCGCAGCGCGTCATCCTGCCAGTCCACGGCAATCAGGGGGGGCGGTGCGTCGGCCATGTCGTTGCGGGCATCGGCCACGGCGTCGGCGTAGGGCACGTAGGGCTTGATATCCAGCACCGGGGTGCCGTCGAGCAGGTCGATGCCGGACAGGTGCAGGCGGCCCGGTTCGACCTTCTCCAGGCGTACCACCGATTGGCCGATGCCGTTGGGGCGGTGGGTGGCGCGGGTGCTGAACACGCCGACTGACTGATTGCCGCCCAGGCGCGGCGGGCGCACTTTCAGGCGCGGCTTGTCTTCCAGCGCCTGGTGAAAGAGAAACAGCAACCAGACGTGGCTGACCTGTTCCAGTCCCTGCACGGCCTCGCCCTGATCGAAGGGGGGTAGCAGCTCCAGCACGCCACGCGCGGCGGGCGCCAGGTGCGGCTGGCGAGGAATGGCGAACTTTTCCTTGAAACAGGAGCGAACGATACCGACCGGAGAAACCAGATGCTGCATGCTGTTCTACTTAGCGGCTACGCACGGGGGCGTCGTGCGCTACCCGGCAGCCGGCATCGCGGAATGGGCCGGTGAAACGAATCCAGCCTTCACCAGGGCTGACCTGAGCGCAGGTCAGGTGGCCATCGACCTTGCTCTGCCAGAGGAAGAACGGCGCAGGTGCGGCGAGGCCGGGCAGGCTCAGTGCGAGCAGTGCGATGAGGAGCAGGGTACGCATGATGGTGGTCTCCAGAGCGTGACGAACACAGCCTAACAGGGTCTCAGAATCGTTCTTTCTCGCCCAGATAGCGCCATTGCCCGACCGGCAACTTGGCCATGGGGACGCCGCCGATGCGGATGCGCTTCATGCCCAGCACTTTCAGGCCCAACGCCGCGCAGATCTGCCGTAGCAGGTCAGGAGCCGGATTCTTCAGCGCGAAGCGTAGGCGCTGCTCGCTCTGCCAACTGGCCTTGCACGGCGGGAACTGCGTGCCCTTGTGCAGCCAGCCTTTCTTCAGGCGTTCCAGTGCGCTGGCGGGCACTTCGCCGGCTACCTCGACCAGGTATTCCTGTTCCAGCTTGGCGGCGTCCTCGCGCAGTTTGCGTTGCGTGCGCCAGTCCTGGCTGAGCACCATCAGGCCGCTGGCGCCGGTCTGCAGTGGCAGGCTCTGCTCCTGGCGCAGGAAGTGGCCATGCAGGACGCGCTGGGCGTGCGGGTCTTCTTCCCAGTGGCGTTCGCGCACCAGCAGGTGCTGCAGCTGTGCGGCGTTGCAACCCGTCGAGCCATGCACCAGCAGGGTGACGGGCTCCACGGGGTCGAGGCGGGCATCGGGGTGCAGTTCGACGCGTTGATCTTCGACCTTGAACTGCGGCGCTTCGACCACCTGGCCGTCCACCGTCACCCAGCCCCCGGCGATGTACAGATCGGCTTCACGGCGCGAGCATCCGAACAGCTCGATGACGCGTTTGGACAGGCGGGTGGGTTCGCTCATGAGATGGCTCGGCAGTAAAAGGAGGTCATTGTACGGGGAAGCGCTGATCAGGGCCGGTAAAGATGGATGCTCAGCGCGCAAGGGGCATCAAGAAAAAGCCCCGCATGATGCGGGGCCCATTTCAGCTAGCGGTCGGTCAGACCAGCTCGCCCCACATGTCGTACTCGTCGGCGTCGACGATACGTACGCGCACCTTGTCGCCCGGCTTGACGTCGGGGGAGTCGATGAACACGCTGCCGTCGATCTCCGGGGCGTCGGCCCAGGAGCGGGCCACGGCGCCTTCACCGTCCACTTCGTCGATCAGCACGTCCATCTCCAGGCCGATCTTGGCCTGCAGACGTGCGGAGCTGATGGCCTGTTGGTGGGCCATGAAACGCTCCCAGCGCTCCTGCTTGACGTCATCAGGTACCACTTCCAGGCCCAGGTCGTTGGCTGGTGCGCCTTCGACTGGCGAATACTGGAAGCAACCGACGCGGTCGAGCTGCGCTTCGGTCAGCCAGTCCAGCAGGTACTGGAAGTCTTCTTCGGTCTCGCCGGGGAAACCGACGATGAAGGTGGAGCGGATGGTCAGCTCCGGGCAGATCTCGCGCCACTTCTTGATGCGCGCCAGGGTCTTGTCTTCGAAGGCCGGGCGCTTCATCGACTTGAGTACTTTCGGGCTGGCGTGCTGGAAGGGGATGTCCAGGTACGGCAACAGCTTGCCGGCGGCCATCAGCGGGATCACGTCATCGACGTTGGGGTAGGGGTAGACGTAGTGCAGACGCACCCACACGCCCATCGACGACAGCGCTTCGCACAGCTCGAGCATGCGCGTCTTCACCGGCTGGCCGTTCCAGAAGTCCAGCTTGTACTTCAGGTCGACGCCGTAGGCGCTGGTGTCCTGGCTGATCACCAGCAGCTCTTTCACGCCGGCCTTGACCAGGCGCTCTGCCTCGCTGAGCACGTCGCCCACCGGGCGGCTGACCAGCTTGCCGCGCATCGACGGAATGATGCAGAAGCTGCAGCTGTGGTTGCAGCCTTCGGAAATCTTCAGGTAGGCGTAGTGACGCGGGGTCAGCTTGATGCCTTGCGGCGGCACCAGGTCGATCAGCGGGTTGTGCTCGGTCTTCGGCGGAATGACTTCGTGTACGGCGTTGACCACCTGCTCGTACTGCTGCGGGCCGGTGACGGCCAGCACGCTCGGGTGCACATCGCGGATGCTGTCTTCGGCCACGCCCATGCAGCCGGTGACGATCACCTTGCCGTTCTCGGCCAGCGCTTCGCCGATGGCGTCCAGCGATTCGGCCTTGGCACTGTCGATGAAGCCACAGGTGTTGACCACCACCACATCGGCATCCTGGTAGGTCGGTACGATCTCGTAACCTTCCATGCGCAACTGGGTCAGGATGCGTTCGGAGTCAACGGTCGCTTTCGGGCAACCAAGGCTGACGAATCCGACTTTCGGTGTGGCGGTGGACATGCGGGCTAACCTCTAAGGGCGCCTGGGTGGCGCCTCTGATCAAAAAGTGCGCAATTCTAGCGGCGGATCATACGCTTGACCAGTGCTGGTCAGGGGCGGAAACGAAAAAGGCCACTCGATTGGATTGAGTGGCCTTTATCTGAAGGTGGTTGCGGGAGCAGGATTTGAACCTACGACCTTCGGGTTATGAGCCCGACGAGCTACCAGACTGCTCCATCCCGCGTCGACAATTCTACGCTTGCTTAAGATCTTGTCAATCGATTTGTTTCGTTTGATCGAAAAAATTAATTTTTCGTCAAAGCAAAAAGGCCACTCATCGAGTGGCCTTTTTGTGAAGCTGGTTGCGGGAGCAGGATTTGAACCTACGACCTTCGGGTTATGAGCCCGACGAGCTACCAGACTGCTCCATCCCGCGTCTGTGGGTCGGCATTCTACAGTCAGAAGCTTGGCTGTCAACCGCTAATTGCAAGAAAAGTGTTTTCAACTCAGGTGCTTAGCGTTAAACGACTGTTGGACTTCCGGGCTCCAGGCCAGGCTGGACGAGGCTTGCGAGGGCGTTGTGCGCAAGACAATCCACGTTGACTTCGCACCATGTATTTCTCTGTTTTTATACGTCTATGGCATCCAGTAATGCCAGCCTGCACCGCGTTTGTGTCCGTGAGCATCCTCTGGTGTGCGGGTGCGGCGATGAAAAACGGGGATCAGAGGGCGCGCGCCACCGGCCAGAGATACCCGCCATGCCGTTGCCCGAGGGCCGGATCCGCCCGGCCACGCCTGGTGACAAGCCGCGCAAGCGCGATGATGAACGCCGCCTCTATGTAGAAATCCGCACGCGTGGCAGTTGGTTCTGGCGATACCGCTACAGGATGGAATTTTAAGAAAAGTCTTATAGATCGCCGGGCGCTCGTCGCTTACAAAGCCTCACTGGACAAAGGTTCAGGTCATTGCGCGCATCGACTATCGCTGATAGCCGCGCGTGCTTGCATCAACAAGGGAATTGTAAGGCAGGGCCACGATGGCATCCGATAGTTTTCAGAATGAAGTGCCCAAGGCGCGGGTCAATATCAAACTTGATCTGCATACCGGTGGAGCGCAAAAGAAGGTCGAGTTACCGCTCAAGTTGATGGTCATGGGTGACTACAGCAATGGCCGAGAGCAGCGCCCGCTGTCTGAGCGCAGTAAAGTCGACATCAACAAGAACAATTTCAACAGCGTACTGGCCGAATTTCACCCGAGCGTGAAACTGGTCGTGCCCAATACGCTCGTTGACGATGGCTCTGACGCCTCTCTCGATCTGACCTTCCGTGACATGAAGGACTTCGAGCCTGAGCGAGTCGCTCGTCAGATTCCTGAGCTGCGCGCGATGCTGGCCATGCGCAATCTGCTGCGCGACCTCAAATCCAACCTGCTCGACAACGCCACCTTCCGCCGAGAGCTGGAGCGCATCCTCAAGGATGACGCCCTGAGCGACGAACTGCGCGCCGAACTGGCTCAGTTGGCCCCCCCAAGACCGCTAATCAATAGCAAGGAGTGACGTATGTCTGCATCTGCGGAAGGAGCTGTTGCGCCCACAGGAAGCGCAAGTGCTGTAGCTCACGAAGGCCAGGGCATCTATGCCGGCCTGTTCGAGAAGATCAATCTCAGCCCGGTATCGAAACTGTCGGATATCGAGGTTTACCAAAACAGTGACGCGCTTTCCGAGGCCTCCGCTGACGAGCGTGTGACGGCAGCGGTCAGTGTTTTCCTGGATCTGCTGAAGCAGTCCTCTCAGAAAGTCGAGCGCCTCGATAAAACGCTGCTCGATGAGCATATCGCCTCTCTCGACCAGCAGATCAGTCGCCAGTTGGACGCCATCATGCACCATGAAGACTTCCAGCGCGTCGAGTCGACCTGGCGTGGAGTCAAGTCACTGATCGACCAGACCGATTTTCGTCGCAACGTGCGCATCGAGCTGCTCGACATCAGCAAGGAACACCTGGTGCAGGACTTCGAGGACGCGCCGGAAATCGCCCAGAGCGGACTCTACGTTCACACCTATACCAATGAGTACGACACACCCGGTGGCGAGCCGATTGGCGCCGCCATCTCCAACTACGAATTTGGTCGTGGCCCGCAGGACATCGCGTTGCTGCGCAATATCTCCAAGGTTGCAGCCGCCGCACACATGCCCTTCATCGGCTCGGTCGGCCCGGCCTTCTTCGGCAAGGAGTCGATGGAAGAGGTCGCCGCGATCAAGGACATCGGCAACTACTTTGACCGCGCCGAATACCTGAAGTGGAAGTCCTTCCGCGATAGCGATGACTCCCGTTACATCGGCCTGACCATGCCGCGTGTGCTGGGTCGCCTGCCCTATGGCCCTGACACCGTGCCGGTGCGCAGCTTCAACTACATCGAGAGTGTGAAGGGACCGGATCACGACAAGTATCTCTGGACCAACGCCTCGTTCGCCTTCGCTGCCAACATGGTGAAGAGCTTCATCAACAACGGCTGGTGCGTGCAGATTCGTGGGCCGCAAGCCGGCGGTGCCGTGACCGACCTGCCGATCCATCTCTACGACCTGGGCACCGGCAACCAGGTGAAGATTCCATCCGAGGTGATGATCCCGGAAACCCGAGAGTTCGAGTTCGCCAACCTGGGGTTCATTCCGCTATCGTACTACAAGAACCGGGACTACGCATGCTTCTTCAGTGCCAATAGCGCGCAGAAGCCGGCGCTCTATGAAACAGCGGACGCGACGGCCAACAGCCGCATCAACGCGCGTCTGCCCTACATCTTCTTGCTGTCGCGCATCGCCCATTACCTGAAGCTGATCCAGCGTGAAAACATTGGTACCACCAAGGACCGTCGTGTCCTCGAGCTGGAGCTGAACAACTGGATTCGCGGTCTGGTTACCGAAATGACCGACCCCGGTGATGATCTGCAGGCCTCTCACCCCCTGCGCGATGCCAAGGTCACGGTTGAGGATATCGAGGACAACCCTGGCTTCTTCCGCGTGAAGCTCTATGCCGTTCCCCACTTCCAGGTGGAAGGCATGGACGTGAACCTGTCCCTGGTCTCGCAGATGCCCAGGGCCAAAGCCTGAGTGTTCACACGGAAGTCATCCATGAAGATCGATCTTCCCTTATGGGGGGCGGGGGCCTTGCTGTCCCCGCAGCAATTCCAGCAGCAGGCCCGGTGGGAGGCCTGGACAAATGAATGCCTGGCACGTCTCTCACGCGCTCACCCATGGGGCGTCCAGGTTGCGGCGTTCGATCTGGACGCGCTGAGGCTTGGCAAGCTCAAGGCCACGCGTCTGCGTGTGCGGATGCAGGACGGCACGCTGATCGACAGTGATGCGTCCGACCGTCTGCCGCCGGCGGTAGAGCTTGGCCGGCTGACCGAGGAGGGCGTTTCTACCGTCACCTTACTGCTGGCGTTGCCGCTCGAACATGCCAGCGGCGACAACTGCCTGCTCGACGAAGGCAAAGCCTGCAAACCGACACGCTATCGTCGAGACTGGCGCGAGGTGCAGGATCTCTTCGGTGATGAGAGCCAGTCCATCGCCGTGCTCGAGCATGTGTTGTCCCTGCGTCTGGACAGCGATGAGAACGCCGAGTACCTGACCTGTCCGATTGCACGTGTGGTCCGCGACGTGCAGGGCATCTGGACGCTCGATCAGCGGTTTGTCCCGCCGCTGCTCAGCTTCGATGCCCAGCCGCAACTGCTCGTTCAGCTGGACAACCTGATGACCCAGTTGGCCGCCAAACGTAGCCGCTTGATGGCGATGCGCCGCGAGAGTAACCAGCGTATGGCCGACTTCGCGGTGGCCGATGTCTCGCTGTTCTGGCTGCTCAATGCCCTGAACAGCTATCAGCCCGTGCTGGCTGATCTGCTGGCTCACCCGGCAAGGCATCCCGAGGTGGTCTACCTGGAGCTCATCAAGCTGGCGGGCAGTCTTCTCACCTTCTCACTCGAACACGACATCGGCGCCATACCGGCTTATCGGCATGAGCAGCTGGAGGCGGTCTTCCCACCGTTGTTCACGCTGATTTCCACCCTGCTCGAGGCCAGCCTGCCGTCCCGCGTCATCGCACTGGATCTCGAGCATCCCAACGCACACCGTTGGCAAGTGGCGTTGAACGATGCTCGGCTGCGCGATGCCGAGGCTGTCGATTTCTACCTGTCGGTGCGTTCCAGCCTGCCGGCTGCTCAGGTACAGAGCCAGTTCCCGCGCCTGTGCAAGGTAGGGGCTCCGGACGATGTCGACCATCTCGTCAACGTGGCCCTCGACGGTGTGCCGCTGGTGCCGCTCGGCCACGTGCCGGCAGCGATTCCGGTGCGCCTGGGCAATCTGTACTTCGCCTTCGACCTGAGCCATCCCAAGGCACGCGACATGCTGGCTTCAGGTACCTGCGCCCTGTACGTCCCCGGCACGCTCGGAGAGGTCCAGCTGGATCTGTTCGCGGTGCTGCGCTCATGACCAAGGTCTTTGGAACATCACCAATCGTGGATATCGATGCCCTGCTGCAGGACAGCTACCTGTTGGTCGTGGAGTTGCAACAGAAGGCCGCACCCAAGGATGGCGAAGAGCTGTGGAAGCATTGCATGGCGCAAGTCGAGCAGTGTCGCACCCGTCTGATCGACGCCGGCGTGAGTCAGCGCGCAGTCAATCAGATTGGCTATGCGCAGTGCGCACTGCTCGATGAGACCGTGCTGCGTCATGCCTCGACGCAGGCGCATGCGGTATGGGCGGCCAAGCCGCTGCAGGCGCATTTCTTCAACCGTCACCAGGCAGGTGAGCAACTCTACGAGGACATGCGCGAAGCCCTGGCTGAACCTGCTCCCGACCTGCGAGTCCTGACCTGCTATCACCGCGTGTTGATGCTGGGTTTCCTGGGGCGCTATCGCACTGAGAGCGCAGCGGAGCGCGAGCAATTGCTGGCGGCCCTCTGCGAGCAGGTTGAACCCTTCGCGGCGTCGGGCTCCACTCCGCTACTGGTCAGCGTCCGTGGCGGCAGTTGGCGCCGTTGCCTCAGCCTACCCTGGTTACATCTGACGGCTGCTGCGCTGCTCTTGGTTGGCCTCTGGCTGGTATTGCACCGAGTACTCGGCGATACCGTCACTTCGCTGCTGTCCGGTCAGGTCTAGCAATGACCACGCCGCTCAAAGGAACACGTGCTCTTTGGCTCTGGGTCGGGGCGCTGGGCCTCGTGCTGATCCTGTCGATCCTGCCGCTGTCCAGGCTCGCGCAAACCCTGTGGGCGCTCGCGGTGATTGCCCTGGTGGTTTCAGGTTGGCTGCTCGCTGGCCGAGCTGCCTTGCGGCAGCGCCACGCGCTGGTGATGGCCCCCGATAGTGCGCTGCCAGCGGACGGCTATCGCCATCCGCTGGTCGCTGTCTGTGGTGATGGCCTGCACTCGCTGTTCGGTGCCGTGCCGGACGATCAACTGGCGCTGCGTGTCACCGAGCAGGGTTGCTACGTCCGGGTTCCCAGCCTGGATCGCCTGCCCACGATCATCGACTACCTGTTGGCCCATCGTCCGCATTGGGCTGGCCAACTGGCGGTGCTCTACATCGTCAACCCCGCCGAGCAGACAGACCACGCCCAGCTCGTCGGGACGATTCGGACCTTCCGGCATCAGGTTTGCCGAATCCGCAGAAGCGGGGTGGCCTTGCCGATCCTGCTGGGCAGCTACCTGTCATCCTCACGCGATGACGGTCAGTGGTTCACCTGGGAAGCGGAGCAACAGGGCCTGTCCGTGCGTGAAGACACAGGCCATCTATCGATGGCGCAGTGGCAGCAGCGCGCCACGGACCTGCCGAGCCGCTCTGCGCGCCTGCGCACCTGCGTGCAGATCGAAAGCCTGGGGCACTGGCTGACCCAGTCGGTATTACCGCATCTGGTCTGCCATGACTCGCGGGACGCGCGCTGCCCAGCCGTCGCCTGCGCCATGACCTTGGCCACCGGCTCCATGGCCAACGCACCGGGCAACCTGTGGTCACAGTGGTTGCACGACAGAACCGCCCTTGAACCCTCTACGTCAGCACCCGGGACGGCGTCGCTGCCATTTCCCGATCCGCTCCTCAGCCTGTTGCCGCAGCAGACGAGTCTCACGCCGGCTCGCCGCGCAGTGGTGCGTGGGCTGTGGCTGTTCGTGCTCGCTGCCGTGATTGCACTGTGCAGCTCGGCCTGGCAGAACCGCCTGCTGGTGCGCCAGGTGAGCGACGATCTGCGGCGATACCAGGCGATTCCCGAACCGACCACCCTGGAACAGCCTGAACATCAGTTGCGTGAGCAAGCCGTCACCGTGCTGCGTCGTGATGCGGTGACGCTGGACCGCCATTACCGTGAAGGTGAACCGCTGTCCCTGGGGCTTGGCCTGTACAGCGCCGAACGCATTCGTCCGCTGGTTCTGGCCGCGCTCGCCGCTCACCGCGTCCCGGCGCCCAAGCCGGTGCTGGCGAACATTCCTGATCCTGTCCGCCTGGACAGCCTGTCGTTGTTCGCCAGCGGCAGCGCCGAACTCAAGCCCGGTTCGGCGAAGGTGCTGATCAATGCCCTGGTAGGCATCAAGGCCCAGCCAGGCTGGTTGATCGTGATTGCCGGGCATACCGACGCCACCGGCGATCCCCCGCGCAACCTGTTGTTGTCCCGTGCCCGTGCGGGCGCCGTGCGCGACTGGATGCAACGGATGGGCGACATTCCCGACAGCTGTTTCGCCGTCCAGGGCTTCGGTGCAGATCAACCCGTCAGCAGTAACGAAACCCCGGAGGGGCGAGCAGCCAACCGCCGGGTCGACATCCGCCTGGTACCTGAGTCGGGAGCCTGCGCGCTTGCGCCTCAGGTATCCGGCGGCCAACCCCAGCCGCGGCAACAGCCGTCGGCGAATGTGCATCTGTAGAAGGAACTTCACATGGCTATTCCAGTTTATCTGTGGCTCAAAGACGATGGCGGTGCGGACATCAAAGGCTCGGTCGACGTGCAACAGCGCGAAGGTAGCGTCGAAGTGGTGGCACAACCTGTCCGACGCCATCAGCCAGCTCACCCTGCTCAGCGACGTGCGCCAATCACCGCTGATCGCCCTGATGAACACCCTGGCCTACCAGGGCAAGACCGAGACCCGGGGCGAGGCCCTCAGCGACTCGCTGATCAAGTCGGCGCAGCAGCTCCTGGACCGGGACAAACAGCCGATGATCGATCAGCAGATGCGATTGGCCGAGCAACTGCTGAAGCAGCGCTGCAAGGACCTGCGGATCGCCACCTATTACCTCTGGGCGCGTACGCAGCGTGATGGTGAGGCGGGGCTCGCCGATGGCCTGGAGCTGTTGGCGGCGCTACTCGAACGCTTCGCCGGCCAGGTGCTGCCGGTGCGTCCGAACAGCCGGCGCATGGCGCTGGAGTGGCTGGCCAGCGGCAAGGTGCTGGACAGCCTGTCGCTGTTCCCCGAGGTGGTCAAGACCGAGGCGCAGCGCACCGTTGCCGCGCTGGCCTGGCTGGAGCAGATCGTTGCCGCGTGGCCGGAAGCTGAACGGCCGGAGTGGGGATCGCTGTATGCGGCCCTGGGCGCGCGTCTCACCCAGTCGGGCGGCGTCAACGCCTTGGTCCCGCAGAACAGTGCCGCGCAGGGTGAACCCACACCCCGCACGGCGGCGCCGGTAGTGCCGGCGATCAAGTCCGGCCGCGATCTGCTGGACAGCGGCAAGGCCCTGGCCAATTACCTGCGTGACCAACCCCAGGGCTGGCTGGCCGCCCACCGCCTGCTGACCAGCCTGCGCTGGGATACCGTGCATCAATCGCCGCCACAGGAGGCCAACGGCAATACCCGCCTGGTGCCGCCGCGCACGGAGTACCGCGCACACCTCAGGCGTCTGTACCTGCAGCAGAACTGGACCGAGTTGCTGGATCAGGTGGAGCGGATGTATGCCGAAGGGGTGAACCACTTCTGGCTGGATCTGCAGTGGTACCTCTACCAGGGCCTGAGCAAGTTGGGCGTTCCCTACGAGGGCTGGGCGGACATCATCACCTGTGACCTGAGGCTGCTGCTCGAGCGCCTGCCGGGGCTCGAACAACTGCGCTGGAGCGACGGCACGCCGTTCGCCGATGAGCCCACCCGCGATTGGATCACGCAGCACGTCAGCGGCAATCAGCCGGCCAACTGGATATCCACGGCCGTCATCGCCACCTCGGCAACGGATGACATTCTGGCGCTGGAAAGCGGAGCACTGGCCCAGGCCGACAGCGATGGCGTCGAGGCCGCGCTGGCCTGGCTGGCGGCCCGCCCCGACGTGCACACCGGCCGGCAGCGCTGGCTGCTGCGCCTGCTGATGGCGCGGGTGGCCGAGCAGTACGGCAAGAGCGACCTGGCGATTCATCTGCTGGTCGAACTCGACTGCGTCGCCGAGCAACAACACCTGAATGCCTGGGAGCCGGAGTTGGGTTTCGAGGTCAAGGCACGCCTGCTCAAGCTGCTGCGTCAGAAAGCGCAGCGCAATGACGTAGACAAGGCGAGCCTGGCGCAACGCATGGATGGTTTGCTGTCTGCCCTGGTGGCCGTCGATCCGGTTCGCGCTGCGGTGCTGTGTGGTTAAGCCCCTTTTACCTTTTGGAGTTCAGTGGTGAGCATGGACAATCTGACGTTGCGCTATTTCGATGCGGAAATGCGCTACCTGCGTGAGGCGGGCAAGGAGTTTGCCGAGGCGTTCCCGGATCGGGCGGCGCAGCTCAACCTGGATAAGGCCGGTGCGCGCGATCCTTATGTGGAGCGGCTGTTCGAAGGCTTCGCCTTCCTCATGGGACGCCTGCGCGAGAAGCTCGACGACGACCTGCCGGAGCTGACCGAGGGCCTGGTGAGCCTGCTGTGGCCGCACTATCTGCGCACCATCCCCTCGCTGTCGGTGGTCGAACTGGTGCCGGACATTCGCGAGATGAAGCGCTGCGAAATCGTCCCCAAGGGTTTCGAAGTCCTGTCGCAGCCGGTAGGCCCCAAACGGACACGCTGCCGCTATACCACCACCCAGGACGTGGCGCTGAACCCGATGAGCATCGAGTCGCTGCGCGTGACCAGCGAGCCGGACGGGCGCTCGGTATTGCGCCTGCGCTTCGCCTGCAGCCCCTTGTCGGACTGGTCGTTGAACGACCTCAGCCGCCTGCCGTTGTACCTCAATGCCGATGGTCCGCTGGCCTGCGCGCTGCACCGTGCGTTGACGCTCAATGCCCAGACACTCTACGTGCGGATGCCGGGCCAGACCGACCGCGTGCAGCTCGATGGCCATTTCTCGCCCAAGGGCTTTGCTGATGATGACCGGCTGTGGCCCAAGGGCGACAGTGCCTTCAGCGGTTACCAGTTGCTGCTGGAGTACTTCACCTTCCGCGAGAAATTCATGTTCGTCACGCTCTGCGGTCTGGAGCAAATGCCCGTCGTGCCGGAGCTGTCAGGCTTCGAGTTGGACGTGGTGCTGAGTGAGCAGTGGCCGCATGAATTCGTGGTGACGGCCGAACATCTTCGACTCCACGCCGTGCCGGTGATCAACCTGTTCGTCCTGGAATCCGACCCGCTGACGCTGTTGCCGCTGCAGACCGACTATCTGTTGCGGCCGATGCGCCTGCAGGATGGCCACACCGAGATCTATTCGGTGGACAGCGTCTCGTCCTCCAGGCACACGACCCAGCGCGACTACGTGCCCTTCAGCAGTTTCCGCCACAAGGGCGGCATGCTGCGCGATGAGGCGCCGGAGCGTTACTTCCACACGCGGATGAAGCGCGGTGCCAATGGCATGCACGACACCTGGCTGATACTCGGTGGTGAAGGGTTCGATGCCGATCGCCTGAGCGAGACCGAGAGTCTGTCCCTGCGTCTGACCGGCACCAACGGCCAACTCCCGCGCAAGGCACTGCAGAGCACCTTGCTGGACTCATTGGTGAAGTCGCCGCTGGCCGGTCTGAAGGTGCGCAACCTCTGTGCGCCGACGCTGCCGTGCTACCCGCCCAACCAGGACCGATTCCACTGGCGGGTATTGAGCCACCTGGGCTCGAACTTCCTGCCCATGCTGGACAACGCCGAAGTGCTGCGCGGCACCCTGGCGCTCTACGACTGGACTCACAGCGAACTGAATCGCCGGCGCCTGGCGGCCATCGTCGAGGTGCGCCATCACCTGATCCAGCGCTTCGAAAAGGGCTTCCTGCTGCGCGGCGTGGACGTCGAGGTAACGCTGGACGCCAACGGCTTCAGCGGCGAAGGCGACATCAGCCTGTTCGGCGAGATGCTCAATCGCTTCTTCGCCCTGTATGCCGATATCCATCTGTTCAACCAGCTCACGCTGATCCTGCAACCCACCGGAAAGTGCCTGCGATGGAACGAGAACCACAGTCAGCGTATTCCAGGCTGAAGGCCAGCGGCCTGCTGGAGGCCGTGGCGGGGCGTATTTCCGAAGCCAATCTGTACCGCTTCTGCCAGTTGCTGGAAGCGGCGGCACCGGACAATCCACCGCTGGGCACCACGACTCGCCCCAGTGACGATGCTGTGCGCTTTCGTCCGCACCCTGGCATGGGGTTCCCCGCCGGCGAGCTGAAGGCCATCGAGTACGACGAGGAGCAGCCACAACGTCCGCCGACGGTGCGCACGCGCTTGCTCGGTCTGTACGGGGTCGACTCGCCACTGCCGACGGCCTACCTGGACGACATCGCCCAGCGTCGCGAGGGGCATGAGGCACTGGAGGCCTTCCTCGACATCTTCAACCACCGCATCTTCACCCAGTTCTACCGGATCTGGCGCAAGTACTCCTACCCGGCCACCTTCGAGGCGGGCGGCACTGACAAGACCTCGCAATGCCTGCTGGGCCTGATCGGCCTGGGCATCCCGGGAACGGCGAACCATGTCGCCACGCCGGTTTCGCGCTTCCTGGCCCTGCTCAGCGTGATGCGCCTGCCTACACGAAATGCCGAGGGCATCGGTGCCCTGGTGACGTTGTTGGCGGCGAACACCCAGGTACGGGTAACGCCGCACTGGCCACGCAAGGTGCTGCTGGCTCAGCCGGCCCGTCTGTCGCGGGAAAACCCGGTCAGCCTCTGCCAGGGCACGCCATTGGGAGCCATGGGCGTGGATGCCAACAGCCAGGTGCGGCTGGAGCTGATCACCGAGGACCTCACCGAGGCCCAGGGTTGGTTGCCAGGGCGACAGCTGCACACCGACCTGTTGGTGCTCCTGCGCGTTTACCTGGGCTGGCGTTGCACCGCCAAGCTTGTGCTCACCTTGCCGCTGAAATGCCTGCCCAAACCGGTGCTGGGCGGTCCACCGGTATGGCTGGGGCTGACCGGCCTGCTGGGCCTGGGTCCTGACCATCCAGACCGTGCCGATCAGCCGGGCATCACCATCAACCTCGGCCGCTACCAGGGATTGACCGAGAACACCAAAACCAGGGAGACACAGCATGTCGCGTATCGGATCTAAGACGCCACTGGCCGTCGTGGCGCTTGCTTGCATGCTCGGCGGCTGCGGGCTGACGCAGCGCGCTGTGGATGGGGGCAGCGCTGTTGCGCAGGGCATTTTCTACAAGCAGGTCAAGGTCCTGCACCTGGACCTGAATGGCCGGGCGGCACTCAATACCGACAGCACCGACATGTCCGGCCTGTCGGTCTCGACGCTGGTGCGCGTCTACCAACTGAAGGCGCGCAAATCCCTCGACTCGGCGGACTACCAGGGCTTGCTCGACCAGGGCGATAGCGTCCTGGGTGCAGACCTGCTGGATTCGCAGCGGCTGCTGGTGAAGCCCGATGAGGGGGCACAACTGAACGTGCCACTGTCTGCAGATGCGCAGTACGTCGCCGTGGTCGCACTGTTCCGTTCACCGGAGATGCACAAGGATACCTGGCGCGTCGTACTGGCCCGCGAGGACCTGGATCCGGACCAGCCACGGGTGATCGAGCTGGGCGACAACGCGCTGAACCTGGTGCCATTGCCGAAAAAGGATTCCTGGTGGTGAGTGAACAGAATCCGTCGCTCTACGAATTGTTGCTGCAGAACTTCACCGGCGAGCTCGATCTGCATCGCGTACGGGAGGAGGACCAGGTTCTGCTGTCGGTGCTGGATAACCTGCAGCGCATCCTCAACTGCCTCGCCGGCACCCTCAGTCATCTACCGGACTATGGGTTGCCGGACATGAGCCTGATCCTGCACGGGATGCCCGGTAGCGCCCACGGGCTGATGGGCACCATGACCAAGATGCTGCTCAAGTACGAGCCACGTGTGGCCAAGGTCGATATCGAATTGCTCCCGCAAGTCCTTCCCGGTCACCTGGAATACAGCGTTGCAGTGGAGCTGCACGACGGCATGTGCGCGACCTTCGGTGCGACGCTTGCCCCGGAGGGCAAGGTGCTGATGCGCCACCTGAAGCAACGCGAGTACCTGGCGCCGTGATGACAGCACCGCTGCTCATGAAAGGGGTCAGCATGTCGATGCTGACAGAGGAAACCCTGCGCCTTGGCGGTGACCCCAGCCAAGGTGCCGAGTTCATCACGCTGGGCGGGGAACTCGCCAAGCTGAATCATCCTGCATGCCCCGATGTGGATTGGGCACGTGTGCAGCAGCTGGCCATCGGGCTGTTTCGCGAGAACGGAGTGGAGCTGCAATCGGCCGCCGCCTTCGCTCTGGCTCATTCGCACCTTCACGGACTCGCCGGTATGGGCGATGCGCTGTGTTTGCTCAATCGGCTGCTGGCCCAGGGCTGGGAGCGCCTGTGGCCCCCCGCACTGCCGGCTCGCCTGGAGATACTGGCCTGGCTGTTCACCCAACTGCAGCCGCTGTTTCGACAACAGGAACTGACCCGTGCCCGGTTGCCGGAACTCAGCCGGCTTGATGATGAGTTGCGTCAGCTGAGTGAGCGACTGCAGATGCAGGTTCAGGTGCCGCTGGTGCCTTTGCAGGCCTTGTGCAAACAGTTGCAGGGTGCGTTACAGCGATTGACAAGTGATGTCACAGAGGGAGCGCCACCCCTGGCAGCGCCGGCAGATGAGGCGGTGGCCGTCACTCGCAGGCCTGTGGGCGCGAGTTCAGCGCCGGCCTTTATCGTGCTCAAGCTGGATGCCACGGAGCCAGCAGCCGGACCCGTTGCACAGCCTGCGCTGAGGTCGTTATGGCTTTGGCTACTGGTGCTGATGATCCTGCTGGCCGGGCTGTTCGGGTGGTGGGTAAAAGGGAGCACGAGCGCCCAGATAGAGTGGCTGTCGCCTGCGGTGTTTTCAGCGACGGCGCCTGCGCAGCAAGCCAAAAACCTCACGCACCTCGACAACCAGGTACTGTTTCCGCCGGGCCGCGCCGAACTCAAACCCGAGTCGACCAAAGTCCTGGTCAACAGCCTGATCGACATCAAGGCGCAACCGGGTTGGTTGATTGTCATCAGCGGGCACAGCGACGCCTCTGGCGATCCAGAACGCAACCGCGTGTTGTCACGGCAGAGGGCCGAGGCCGTAAAACAGTGGATGCAACGCGTGGGCGACATCCCCGACAGCTGCTTTGTCACTCAGGGCAAAGGCGCTGAACAGCCGATTGCGGATAACCAAACCGAGAGTGGACGCCGCAGCAATCGGCGTGTCGACATTCAACTGGTGCCGTCGCTGGGCGCCTGTACCTCGCCAGTGCATTGAGGCGATCATTCTCACATTCGTGACCTGCAGCCGTGCGCCGATCAGTGAGGTTTGAGTGGTTGGCCGGCGGCTGACTGCGCGCCTGGGCGAGCTGAGTATCAAGACCGCTGCCGACCTGGGCGCGGCGGACGGGCTGAAACAGGTCTGCCGTCCCGGCTTCGCCTGCAGCCAGACCGAGGTGCTGCAGCTCGATCCCTGCCAGCGCGGCGAGTACGCCGACGATCCGTGCGCACCGCCCAGATGCAAGGCGCCCGCCTGATCATGGTGGTGCTCGATGCCGTGAACGCGAAGTGGGGCAGGGCAACCCTGCGCCCAGCCGTGGCAGCGCCGACGCCTGGGTGAGGGATGAAGCCGGAGACGACGAGCCGGAGTTTTACGACGGATGTCGATGCTCTCCGGTCTGTGGGCGGGTAACATGGGGCGCCGTTCGTCGGTTGATTGGCGGCTGAGGTCCGGCAAGTCCAGGCGGCATGCAGCGTGAGAAAGAGCGGGTATCGATAGGCAGTTTTCTTTGTTAATGACCTTTAAAATCAATACGTTATGAAGCAAAGAAAAATCATCCACGTCGACTGCGACTGCTTTTACGCCGCCATCGAGATGCGTGACGACCCGAGCCTGGCCGGTCGTCCGCTGGCCGTGGGCGGTTCGGCCGAGCGGCGTGGGGTGATTGCCACCTGCAACTACGAGGCGCGCGCCTATGGTGTGCGTTCGGCGATGTCGTCGCGGCATGCGCTGAAACTGTGCCCGGATCTTCTGATTGTCAAACCGCGCTTCGAGGTCTACCGCTCGGTCTCTCGTGACATTCACGGCATCTTCCGCCAGTTCACCGACCTGATCGAGCCGCTGTCGCTGGATGAGGCCTATCTGGATGTCAGCGACTCGCCGCATTTCGCCGGCAGCGCCACGCGCATTGCCCAGGACATTCGCCGTCGTGTGGCGCAGGAGCTGCACATCACCGTGTCGGCTGGCGTCGCGCCGAACAAGTTTTTGGCCAAGATCGCCAGCGATTGGCGCAAACCCAACGGGTTGTTCGTGATTACCCCGGATCAGGTCGACGCTTTCGTGGCTGATTTGCCGGTGAACAAGCTGCATGGTGTCGGCAAGGTCACGGCGGACAAGCTGACGCGCTTAGGGATTCGCACCTGCCTGGATCTGCGCGGCTGGAACAAGCTGACGCTGGTGCGCGAGTTCGGCAGTTTCGGCGAGCGCCTGTGGCGCCTGGCCCACGGCATCGACGAACGTGCCGTGCAGGTGGACAGCCGCCGCCAGTCACTGAGCGTGGAGAACACCTACGATCAGGATCTGCCGGATCTGCAGAGCTGCCTGGAGAAACTGCCGGCGCTGCTCGAGGAGATGAACGGCCGCCTGCAGCGTCTGGACGCCAGCTATCGACCGGACAAGCCTTTCGTCAAAGTGAAGTTTCATGATTTCACCCAGACCACCCTGGAGCAGGCGGGGGCCAGTCGGGATCTGGAAAGCTATCGGCTGTTGCTGAGCAACGCTTTCGCCCGCGGCGACAAGCCGGTGCGCCTGCTCGGGGTGGGCGTCAGGCTGCACGATCTGCGCGGCCGGCAGGAGCAGCTGGAGCTGTTTGCGTAGCCCGGATGAAATCCGGGAGCTCTTTGCGCGCTATCTGTTGATGCTCCGCTCTGACCTTTATAGGAGTGACCGAGCGGCACACTGCTTCAGGCGCGAATTTCGCGGATAAATCCGCTCCTACAACCCTGTGCAACAGCCAACTCGATCATGGCTTTCGGGCAACCGCCCCGGATTGCATCCGGGCTACGCCGTCATTGCGGCCAGAGGCGAATCGGCTTGCCGCTGGCCGGCCACAGCTGCAGCTGGCCGATGTCGTTGAAGTCCCAGCGCTGCACTTCAGTCAAGGCCGCGAGGAAGCGCTGCTCCTGCTCCATCAACGAGGGTGCGCACATCTTGCGGGTGCTGCCCGGGGGTTCGAAACGGACGGCGTCATCTTTCAGCGTGTAGCCGGCGAACCAGTGGTTGCAGCCGGCATGCCCGTGAGCGCGACCGTCAGCGGCAAAGGTGATGGTCAGGTGGCTGCGGTCGATCAGTGGGCGTTCGCCGATCCATTCCACCTGGTAGCTGCGTTCGGTTTCCAGCTGCGGGGCGTCGCTGGCGCAGCCGACCAAAGTGGCGGCGAGCAGGGCGAGGGGCAGGGTGCGGTACATGGTGTCAGGCCTCCTGGCAGGTGCGGCATAGGTGACGGCCGGCGTCGTTGCGCCAGCCCAGTTCGGCGATACGCGCCTCGGCAGCCGGAGCATGTGCGGCCTTGCCGAGCGCGGCATCGACGGCGAATTCGAAATCCAGCTGCTTGCCGCAACCGTCACAGTTCACCTGCCAGTTGTGAATGGCCAGTTCCTTGAACTGCGGGCCCTTGCACACGGCCAGCCATTGGCCGGGCGGGTTGATCAGGTGACGAACCTTCTCCACCTCCAGGCGCATGTGCAGGTCGCGGCTGCCCTTGAGGGTGACCAGCAGCACGTCGTTGGCCTTGATCGAGCCACCGTTGCCGGTGACCTGGTAGCGACCCGGTGTCAGTGCGCGGCACTCGGTGAGGGTGTGTTGCGGGTTGAGCAGGGAATAACGGAAATCGTGTTCGGCCATGGGTCCTCCAGATCAGCCGGCATGCTATCACGCGCCGGCCCTGACCTCATTGCCCGGCTGGCCGGCGAGCCAGGCGGCGATGTTGTCCAGCGTGGTGCGGGCGATGGCGTCGAGCGCTTCGTGGGTGAGAAAGGCCTGGTGCGCGGTGACGATGACGTTGGGAAAGCTCAGCAGGCGAGCCAGGGTGTCGTCCTGCAGTGGCAGGTCGGAGTGATCCTCGAAGAACAGCTCCGATTCCTCCTCGTAGACATCCAGGCCCAGGTAGCCGAGTTGGCCGCTTTTCAGGGCCTTGATCAATGCGGGGGCGTCGACCAGCGCGCCGCGGCCGGTGTTGATCAGCATCGCGCCAGGTTTCATCCGAGCCAGGCGTGCGGCGTCTATCAGGTGGTAGCTGTCGTCGGTCAGCGGGCAGTGCAGGCTGAGGATGTCGCTGCTGGCGATCACCTCTTCGAGTGGTGCCTGGCGTGCGCCGAGTTCACCGAGCCCGGTCAGCGGGAACGGATCGTGGATCAGCACCTGACAGCCGAAGCCGTGCATGATGCGGGCGAATACCTGGCCGATCTTGCCACCGCCAACCACGCCGACGGTCTTGCCATGCAAGTCGAAGCCGGTCAGGCCATGCAGGGAAAAATCCCCCTCGCGGGTGCGGTTGAACGCGCGGTGGATGCGCCTGTTCAGGGCCAGTACCAGGGCCACGGCGTGTTCGGCCACGGCATGCGGTGAGTAGGCCGGCACGCGGACCACCGGCAGACCGAGGCGCTGCGCCGCCAGCAGATCGACATGGTTGTAGCCGGCCGAGCGCAAGGCGATCAGGCGCGTGCCGCCAGCGGCCAGTTGTTCCAGTACCGGCGCCGACAGGTCGTCGTTGATGAAGGCGCAGACCACGTCGCTGCCCGTGGCCAGGGCCACGCTGTCGCGGGTCAGGCGCGCTTCATGATACTGCAGGTGCCAATCGGACGAGCCGTTGACCGCCAGGAAGGATTCGCGGTCATAGGGTTTGCTGCTGAACAGGCAGATACGCATGGCAGGTCCTCAGGCGCTTTGTGCCGCCGCTTCGGTCAGGCGCTCGATCGCTGCGTCCAGTTCGTCCAGGGCGCGCTGGGCCTCGGGGTCGTCCTGCTTGAGCAGTGTCTCGCTGCGTTGGCAGGCCATGCGCAGTTGCGGTACCCCGCAGTAGCGCGTGGCACCGTGCAGGCGATGAACCCGCTCGATCAGTGTGGTGCGCTCGCCGGCATCGCGTGCCTGGCGGATGGCCTGGCGGTCACCGGGCAGGCCAACCAGCAGCATGCTCAGCATGTCCGCCGCCAGGTCGGCTTTGCCTGCAGCCAGGCGCAGGCCTTCCTCGGCGTCGAGCACCTTGGGCTGCGATTGCGGCGCAGCAGCCGGGGCGACCCTGGGGCTGGGCTGGTTGCGCAGATTCAGCCCCGTCCACTTGAGCACCACCTGGGCCAGTTGGCGTTCGTTGATCGGCTTGGTCAGGTAGTCGTCCATGCCGCTCTGCAGCAGTGCGCGCTTCTCGTTGGCCAGGGCGTGAGCGGTGAGGGCGATGATCGGTGTGGCGCCACGACCCTGTTCGCTTTCCCACTGGCGAATCGCTTCGGTGGCTTCGCGGCCATCCATGCCAGGCATCTGCACGTCCATGAATACCAGGTCGAAGCTGTCGCGCTGTACCGCTTCTATGGCCGCGTAGCCGCTGTCCACGGCGGTAACCTGAGCACCGAGGTCATCGAGCAGGGTTTGCACCAGCAGCAGGTTGGCGGGGTTGTCGTCGGCGCAGAGGATGTGCGGCCGACGCGTGTTGCTGATGGTGAGCGACTCGCTGGCCGGGCGTTGCGGGCTGACCAGCTCCACCAGCGCCTTGTACAGTTTGCGTGTGCAGGGGGGCTTGGCCTGGAGCTGGGCGTAGGCATCGGGCAGCGATTCGTGAAACAGCCCCAGTTCGGTGGTCGGGCACAGCACCAGGGCCTTGCAGCCGAGCCGCTCGAGCTCCTGGATGCGTTGGCCGAGGGTGTCGGGTGGTAGCTGGCTGGCGGTGATGCCAAGAACAGCCAGGCTCAGCGGTTGTTCGTGGTTCTGCTGCTGCTTCACTGCCTCGAAGAGCTGGCCGGGGTCGGCGAAGCTTTCCACCTCCAGGCCGCAGTCTTCGAGTTGATGGGTCAGCGCCTGGCGTGCCAGCTCGTGGCTTTCCAGCACGGCCGCGCGGCGGCCCTGGAAGACGGCACGTGGCAGGTCTTCGGCGTCGTCGCGGGCCTTGGGCAGGGTCAGGGTGACCCAGAATTCGGAGCCTTCGCCCGGCGTGCTGTCGACGCCGATCTCGCCGCCCATCTGCTCGATCAGGCGTTTGGAAATCACCAGGCCGAGGCCGGTGCCGCCGGCCTGGCGGCTGAGCGAGTTGTCGGCCTGGCTGAAGGCCTGGAACAGCGCACGCAGGTCCTCATCCGACAGGCCGATACCGGTGTCCATCACGCTGATGCGCAGTTGCGCGCTGTCGGCACTTTCGTCCTCGACCATGGCGCGCATGACGATGGTGCCTTCGCGGGTGAACTTGATCGCATTGCTGACCAGGTTGGTCAGTACCTGCTTCAGGCGCAACGGATCACCGCGCAGGGCCAGCGGGGTGTCGCGGTAGATCAGGCTGACCAGCTCCAGCTCTTTCTCGTGGGCAGCCGGGGCGAGGATGGTCAGGGTGTCCTGCAGCAGATCGCGCAGGTTGAAGGGGATGGATTCGAGCATCAGCTTGCCGGCTTCGATCTTGGAGAAGTCGAGCACCTCGTTGATGATGCCAAGCAGGCTGTCGGCGGATTTCTCGATGGTCGACAGGTAATCCTGCTGGCGCGGGCTGAGCTCGCTCTTCTGCAGCAGGTTGGTGAAGCCGAGGATGCCGTTGAGCGGGGTGCGGATCTCGTGGCTCATGTTGGCCAGGAACTCGGACTTGATGCGGCTGGCTTCAAGGGCCTCCTTGCGCGCGAAGTCCAGCTCGATATTCTGGATCTCGATGGTTTCCAGGTTCTGCCGCACGTCCTCGGTGGCCTGTTCGATACTGTGCTGGAGTTCTTCCTGCGCGTTCTGCAGGGCTTCGGCCATGCGGTTGATGCCGGCGGCCAGCTCGTCCATCTCATGGCTGCCCAGCGGTGGCAGACGGGTTTCCAGATGGCCGTCCTTGAGCTGGGCGACACCGGCCTTGATCGCGCGCAGTGGCTCGTTGATGCTGCGGCCCATGCGCAGGGCGAGCAGGGCGGTGACGGCAAGGCCGCCGGCGATCAGCAGCAGGCTGGCGAACAGGCTGCGGTAGCCGCTGAGCAAGGTGCCCTGATGCGAAAGCTCCAGCTCGACCCAGCCGAGCAGTTCCGGCTGGCGGTCTTCGGCGAGGTCGTCGCTGAGCACCAGGTGCTGGTCGTAGATCGGTAGCAGAAAACGCGTGGCGTCCTGGCCGCTGAGCAGGCTGACGCCCGCCTGAGCGCCGGGTGATGGGTTGAGCATGCTGGGCCCGGCGTGTGCCAGTGACGTGCGTTCAGGCGTAAGAAAACCCACCGCACGCACATCCGGGTGCTCCAGTGTCTGCTGCGCGATGCGCTCGAGTTTTGTCAGGGCGTTCTGTTCCAGCGCGGGGGCCGCCAGGGGCGCCAGGTGTTCGATCAGCATCTCGCCGCGCTGCAGCAACTGCGTCTGCAAACCGGACAGCTGCACCCAGGTGAAATAACCACCCAGCACCAGCGCCAGCAGGCTGGTGGGGAACAGGGTGAGCAGCAGCACGCGGCCTTTGATGCCTAGATCCTTGAACACGACGTTCCTCCTTAATGACGTTCCGGCAGTGTAGCGATTCGGCGCGCCGGAATCTGTAGGTGAGCGATTGTCGTTTAGTAGGTAGAATTGTTCTCATTCTGCCTCGTCGGTTTCTCTCCATGAATGCCAGCTCTTGTTCTGCAACCCGAATCCTCGCTGTCGAGGACGACCCGCTGCTTGCCAGTCACCTGCAAGCTCACCTGATGGCCCGTGGTTTCGACGTGACCCTCAGCCATGACGGCAGCGATGGGTTGCGCTTGGCTGAGAACGAGGATTTCGATCTGATCCTGATGGATATCCTGCTGCCCGGCACCAATGGCCTGGTGGCGCTGCAGCAATTGCGCCAGCGCCGCAGTGTGCCGGTTCTGCTGATGTCTGCGCTGGGCGATGAACAGAATCGCATCGCCGGTTTCAGTCAGGGCGCCGACGATTATCTGCCCAAGCCCTTCAGTCTCGGCGAACTGAGCGTGCGCGTGGATGCGATCCTGCGGCGTGTCGCCTATGAGCGCCGCGAGCCGCAGTCGAGTGCCGAGGGCAACGGTTTGCAGTTCGACGAGGGACGCAGCGATGTGGCCTTCCGTGGTGACTGGGTCGGCCTGACGCCCAGCGAATACCGGGTGCTGGAGCTGCTCTGGCGACACAAGGACGAGGCGTTGAGCAAGCCCTTCCTTTATCAGCAGGCGCTGCGCCGCGCCTATGCCCAGCATGACCGTAGCCTGGACATGCACGTCAGCCATATCCGTCGTAAATTGCAGGCCGTCGGCTACGAGGCGACGCGTGTCGATACCGTCTGGGGCAAGGGCTACATCCTGACGCAGGCCGGGGCATGAACCTGCCGGGGCGACATTCGCTGCTCTGGCGGCTGGCCGGAGCGCTTGCACTGTTTTGCCTGTTGCTGGTCAGTCTGCATGTGGATGTCGGCCGCGTGCTGATCGATGCCACGTCCTATCTGCCCGAGTCCACCCGGCAGACGCTCGAAGGCTATGCCCGGGAGGCGGAAACAGCGTGGCGCGAGGAGGGTGCAGCGGGCGTCGATGCCTTCGTCCAGCGGCTGCAGGAACGTGAGCAGGTCTGGGCCGTGGTGGTCGATCAGCACAAGGATTCGCTGTCCTCGCAAGCCTTGACCGCCGAACAGGCGCAGCGCCTCGATTTCGTGCGCAGGCTGGAGTTCCCGGTAGGACGGCCAGGCGGCACGCCGACCTTTTACATTCCGTTCAGCGACGGCAATGCTCGGCTGGTCATGGAGTTGCCGCAGCGGTTGAACCCGCGCAAGTACAACGCGCTATGGGAGTTGCTGCTGCAGCGCGTGCTGCCGGCCGTGCTGGCTGTGCTGGTGGCCGTTCTGCTGTATCGCCTGCTGATCGCGCCGCTGGCGATCCTCCGGCGTCAGGCCGCGGCACTCAGCGCAGGCGACCTGTCCGCCCGGCTCGGGCCGCAGGTGACGCAGCGCAAGGATGAGCTGGGAGAGCTGGCACGAACCTTCGATCACATGGCCGAGCGCCTGCAGGGCACCGTGGCATTCCAGCGCCAGCTGCTGCGCGACCTGTCCCATGAGCTGCGCACGCCCTTGGCCCGCTTGCGTGTGGCGGGGGAGAGCGAGCAGGACGTCGAGGCCCTGCGGCAGCGTCTGGCTCGTGAAGTCGAGGAAATGGAAAAGCTGGTCGGCGATGCCTTGGAGCTGGTCTGGCTGGACACCGAACGGCCCAGCTTGCCGCTGGAAGAGGTGGACATCGTCAGGCTCTGGGATGTGCTGCGCGAGAACGCCGGCTTCGAGACCGGCTGGCCCATCGAGCGCATGCCCTGCGAGCTGCCGGCCGATTGCCGGGTGCTGGGCAATCTCAACGGCCTGGCGCAGGCGCTGGAGAACATCCTGCGCAATGCCATTCGCCACTCGCCTGAAGGCGCAGTGGTGCGCCTGGGCGGACAGCGCGACGCTGGGCAATGGCTGTTGTGGATCGAGGATCAGGGGCCGGGTGTCGCCGAGAGCGAGCTTGAGACCATCTTCCGTCCGTTCACCCGCCTTAGTGCGGCCCGTCCGGGGGGGGACGGCTTCGGCCTGGGGCTGGCCATTGCGCGCAGCATGATCGCGACTCAGGGCGGGCATCTGTGGGCGGAGAATGCACGGCCCGGTCTGCGGCTGAAGCTGCGGCTGCAAAGTGTATAGTTCGTAAATTAGATTTACTCTCAAATGTAAATTCTTACTATTTGCGTCTGACCCGACAGGGCCGGCAAGTAGTAGCGCTTCTTTTTCTTCCTAGTGCTCGCTCTCGATGGCGTGTTGTCCATCCGAGGCTTTGCCACGGCCCTTTCGATCTCGGCCATTGCATGCCGGCTGCTTCCGCTGACCAAGGCGGAGCGTGTCGCCGACGTTCCGAGATGGGTCAGCCAGCGAAGCCTAAGTCCGGGGGAGTGCAGGGTTCGAGTGCCTGTGCAGGATGGCCGCTGGAAACAAGCCGACAACTCGATTTACCTTGATCACTGGGAGCAATCCACATGTCACTCAACCAGCGACGTCTCGCTGCATCGTCTCGGCCTCGATTCAACAAAACCCTGCTGGCTGTCACGCTGGCCTCGCTGGCCTGTTCGGCGGGTGCCGACGAGAAGGCCGAGCAACTGGAGCTTGGGGCGGTGGTGGTCACCGCCACAGGCTTCGAGCAAAGCGTCAAGGATGCTCCCGCCGCCATCACGGTCATCTCCGCAGAAGAACTGAAGAAGCGCTCCTATAGCGATATCACTGACGCGCTGAAGAACGTGGCCGGGGTGCAGATTGCCGGTGGCGGCGTGGAGCGCTCGATCCAGATTCGCGGCATGACCTCGGGCTATACGCTGTTTCTGATCGATGGGCGGCCGCTGCAGGGCAACGATTCGTTCGGCCTCAACGGTACCCAGAACGGCACGCCGATCAACTTCCTGCCGCCCATCGAGGCGATCGAGCGCATCGAGGTCATTCGTGGCCCGGCGTCGTCCCTGTATGGCTCCGATGCCATGGGCGGGGTGATCAACGTCATCACCAAGAAAATTCGCAACGAGTTCGCCGGCAGCATCACTACCGAGTACAGCCTGGCCGATGGCGCCAACAAGGTGAACGAGGACGGTTATCAGACCAGTGCCTACCTGAATGCGCCGCTGATCGAGGATGTGCTGGCCCTGCAGGTCAACGGTTCCTTCCTGCACCAGGACGAGAGCCATTTCCTCGGCGGTGACGACAGCGCTGCCTCCGATCCCAGGTACAGAAGGAGCAACCTGGGCGGCAAGCTGGGCTGGAACATCGACGAGCAGAACCTGGTCACCTTCAACTACAACGAGGCGCTGCAGCGTCGTTGGGCCAATCCGGGCAAGAGCATCGACCTGGCCGACGAGCCGAGCTACAACGAGTCGATCCTCAAGACCTACGCCATCACCCACGAAGGGCGTTACGACAACCTGCTGCTGGACACCTACGTCAACTACGACACCTCGGAGAACCCGACCCGGGTCAACGCCAATACCGGCAATGGCATCGAGTACAACGTGCTGACGGCCAACACCCAGGCCACCTATTTCCTCGGCGCCCATGCACTGACCGGTGGCCTGACCCACAAGTACGAAGAGCTCAAGGACGGTGCCAGCAGCGGCCTGCGTCCGCCGGTCGTGCCGGTTGCCGATGCCGTGGTGGAAATGGACCGCTACCAGAATTCGATCTTCCTGGAAGACAACTGGGGCCTGACCGACGACCTGTCGCTGACCCTGAGTGCCCGCTACGACGACAACGAGGCGTTCGGCAGTGAAGTCAGTCCCAAGGTCTATGCCGTCTATCACCTGACCGAGAACTTCACCCTCAAGGGTGGCGTGACCTCCGGTTACAAGGCGCCCAGCCTGCGTCAGGCTGCAACCGATTTCGGCTCCAGCTCAAGGGGCGGCGTAATCATCGGCAACCCCGATTTGACGCCGGAGACCAGCCTCAACCGTGAGATCGGCATCGGTTACGAAAACGTCGACCTGGGCCTCAACACGACCCTGACGGTCTACCAGACCGACTACAAGGACAAGATCAACCGCACCGGCCGCGTCTGCCAGCCGAACGTGCCCTGCGTGTACAACGGCACCACCTACCCGGCGCACCAGTATGGCTACACCGCCTACGAGAACGTCGACGAGGCAGAGCTGAAGGGCGTGGAGTTCACCCTCGATTACCAGTTGCTCGACAACCTGATGTACCGCCACAGCTACACCTACACCAGCACGGAACAGAAGACCGGCCAGTACAAGGGCGAGCCGCTCAACGACATGGCCAAGCACATGCTCAATGTGTCGTTGGACTGGCAGGCCACGGAGAAATTGAACCTCTGGACCCAGCTCAACTACCGGGGCGAGACATCCGGTCGCTGGCAGACCGGCACCAGTGGCGCGTCCAGCAACGGCGTGACCTACCCGTCCTATACCTTCGCCGACGTCGGTCTGGTGTACAGGCCGACCAGGGACCTCAGTCTGAAGTTCGGCGTGTACAACGTCACCAACAAGGAAGTCACCACCGAGGATGACTATGCCTACAACCTCGATGGCAGGCGGTACGTGTTCGGCCTGACGCAGAACTTCTGATCCGCAGCGCCTTAACCAGGCCGCCCAGGAGCCTCTCCGGGTGGCCTTTGCCGCCAGCTCCTGGCGCGTTGCCACGGCATTGCACCGAACATGACGGACACTCAAAAAGCGAGGAAAGCGATATGACGCTGTTCAAGCGTACCCTGACGAACCTGCTGCACCTTGGCGCGCTGATGTGCGCCGTGTCGGCCGCCCAGGCTGCCTACCCACTGGCCATCGAACATGGCCAGGGCACGCTGACACTGACCGAGGCGCCCAAGCGCGTCGCGGTTTTCGATCTGGGCGTGCTCGACACGCTCGACGCCCTTGGCATCGCCGCCGCTGGCGTGCCGCAGATGGCCGGGCCGGCTTACCTGAAAACCCGATACGCAGGACGCGAGAGCGTCAACATCGGCACCCTGTTCGAGCCGGATCAGGCAGCATTGGAACGCCTCAAGCCTGACCTGATCATCATTGGCGGTCGTTCCAGTAATCAGTTCGAGAAGTTGTCGGCACTGGCGCCGACCCTCGATCTGAGCATCGCTCCCGACCAGTTCCTGGCGGGCGTTCAGCGCAATCTGCAGGTGTTGGGCGAAATCTTCGACAAGCAGGCGCAGGCTGCGCAACTGCAAGCGCAACTGAACAAGGCGCTGGCGGCGGTTCATGCCAAGTCGGCCGGCCTGAGCTCGCTGACGCTGTTCACCGTCAACGACGCGCTGATGCTGCATGCGCCGGGCGAGCGTTTCGGCATGCTCAACGAGGTGCTGGGTACTCGCTCGGTGGTCGAGTCGGTGGACCCGGCGAGCGTGGCGCAGGGGCGCCCGGCGCCGGATTCACCGGAGGCCAGACAACTGCGCGAGCGGCAGAAGGTGCGCCTGGAGGCAGCGTTGCAAGAACAGCCGCAGTGGCTGGTGGTCCTCGATCGTGGTGCGGCGACCGGTGGCGAGGGCAAGGCCGACGAAACCCTGGGCAAGCATGCCGGTATAGCAGCCAGCAAGGCCTGGATCGATGGCAAGGTGTTCCATCTCGAGCCGGCGACCTGGTACATCGCCACTGGTGGCTACCAGGGGCTGATGAGCACCCTGAAGGCTTTCGCTGCCGCGCAATAAAGGAAGTGGCGTGGCCCGGATGCCGTCCGGGCCACCCTCAGGCAACCTCGCATAGCATTCGGGTCAAGGCTCGATCACGCCCTGCAACCGATCATGGCGTGATGAAGCGACGGGTTCGGCGTATCATGATGCCCCTTCGCCTCAGTCTGGATTCGAGCGACCCATGACCCTGCAATTCCCCACCATTGCCGACTGCATCGGCAATACCCCCCTGGTGCGCCTGCAGCGCCTGGGCGGTGAAACCAGCAACACCCTGCTGGTCAAGCTGGAAGGCAACAACCCGGCCGGTTCGGTCAAGGATCGTCCGGCACTGTCGATGATCAACCGCGCTGAGCTGCGTGGCGATATCCGGCCCGGCGACACCCTGATCGAAGCCACCAGCGGCAATACCGGCATTGCCCTGGCCATGGCGGCGGCGATCAAGGGCTACAAGATGATCCTGATCATGCCGGACAACTCCACCGCCGAGCGCAAGTGGGCGATGACCGCCTATGGTGCCGAGCTGATCCTGGTCAGCAAGGAAGAGGGCATGGAAGGCGCTCGTGATCTGGCCGAGCGCCTGCAGGCCGAAGGGCGTGGCAAGGTGCTCGACCAGTTCGCCAACGGTGACAACCCCGAGGCGCACTACAGCGGTACCGGCCCGGAAATCTGGCGCCAGACCGGCGGCACCATCACCCACTTCATCAGCTCCATGGGCACCACCGGCACCATCATGGGCACCTCGCGCTACCTCAAGGAGCAGAACCCGGCGATCCAGATCGTCGGTCTGCAGCCCCAGGAAGGCTCGGCCATTCCCGGCATCCGTCGCTGGCCGCAGGAGTACCTGCCGAAGATCTATCAGGCCGAACGCGTCGATCAGGTCATCGACATGGGCCAGGCCGAGGCCGAGCACGTCATGCGCCGCCTGGCGCGGGAAGAGGGCATCTTCTGCGGCGTTTCCTCCGGTGGCTCGGTGGCCGGCATGCTGCGCCTGTCGCAGCAGGTGGAAAACGCGGTACTGGTAGCGATCATCTGCGACCGTGGCGACCGCTACCTGTCCACCGGCGTTTACGAAGAACCGGCGCACTGATGGCCAGACGCAGCTCCAACCTGCGCTTTCAGCCCAGCGGCGGCAGTCGCGCGGCGCAGGTTCCGATCGGCAAGAAGCAGAAGCTCGCCATCGAGCGTCTGGCGGGTGACGGTCGCGGCATCGCCTTCGACGGCGGGCGCACCTGGTTCGTCAGCGGCGCCCTGGCCGGCGAGCAGGTCGAGGCGCGAGTACTCAGTGCCCGCAGCCAGACCGTCGAGGCGCGCGCCGAACGCATCATCACCGCCAGCAGCGAGCGCCGTGAGGCGCCCTGCATGCACGCCGACCGCTGCGGCGGTTGCAACCTGCAGCACATGCCCCATGCCGATCAGCTGGCCCTGAAACAGCGCACGCTGGCCGAGCAGCTGTCACGCCTGGGCGGCCTGCAGCCGGATGAGTGGGCAGCGCCGCTGGCCGGTCCTGAATTCGGCTATCGCCGCCGCGCGCGCGTTGCCGTGCGCTGGGACGCCAAGGCGCGTCAACTGCAGGTCGGCTTCCGCGCCGAGGCCAGCCAGGACATCGTCGCCATCGATGAATGTGCGGTGCTGGTACAGCCCTTGCAGCCTGTTTTCCGCGCGTTGCCGGCGTTGCTGCGCAGCCTGGAAAAGCCGCAGGCAGTCGGGCACGTGGAACTGTTCAGCGGTACTGCCGAAGCCTTGTTGCTGCGCCACACCGCAGCCTTGACGGAGGCTGATCTGAGCCGCCTGCGCGCCTTCTGCAGCGAGCATCGTGCGCAGCTGTGGTTGCAGGGTGAAGGGCAGCCGCAGCCTGACGATCCGTCCGCCGAGCTGGGCTTTGAGTTGCAGCGCTGGCACCTGCAACTGGCCTATCGGCCGGGCGATTTCGTGCAGGTCAATGGTCTGGTCAACGAGGCGATGGTCGCCCAGGCGCTAGACTGGTTGGCAGTACAGCCTGGCGAGCGGGTGCTGGATCTGTTCTGCGGCCTGGGCAATTTCGCCCTGCCGCTGGCACGTCAGGCCGCTGAAGTGGTGGCGGTGGAGGGCGTCGAGGCGATGGTGCAGCGGGCCGCTGGCAACGCGCACGACAATGGCCTGGACAATGCGCACTTTTTCCGTGCCGACCTGTCCAAGCCGCTGGCTGACGAGGCCTGGGCGCGTGGTGGTTTTACCGCTGTGCTGCTCGACCCACCGCGCGATGGCGCGTTGGAGGCGGTGCGAGGGATGAGTAAATTGGGCGCGCGGCGCCTGGTCTACGTCTCCTGCAACCCGACCACCCTGGCACGCGATGCGGCCGAGCTGGCGCAGCAGGGGTACCGGCTGCGCCGCGCCGGGATTCTCGACATGTTCGCGCAGACGGCGCATGTCGAGGCGATGGCTCTGTTCGAAAAACCCGAGACTTAGGTCTTGGGCCAAAGCGGTGCGTTCGGTACCGCAGGGATGTGCAGGATGCGCATTCTTTCAGTTAATCCGACCGGCTCAGAGAAGGCCGGCGACTGCTCGGTGCGACCTATGCGCGCCGTAGGGAAGGTAAGACGATGGTTCAGGTGAGAGCGCATCAGCCAGTCAACGATGACGGCAGCATCAATCTCGAGGCCTGGTTGGAGCATGTCACGCGCGTCGATCCGGCGCTGGATCGTCAGGCGTTGCAGGAAGCCTGCGAGTTCGCCCGCGATCTGGAGCAGCAGGCCAACACCACACCGCATCACTGGAGTGAGGACGCATCGACATTCCGCGCCGGTCTCGACATCGCGGAAATCCTCGCCGATCTCAAACTCGATCAGGATTCGCTGGTCGCGGCGATCCTTTATCGCGGCGTGCGTGAAGGCAAGATCACCCTGGCTGCGGTGCACCAGCGCTTCGGTTCGGTGGTGGCCAAGCTGATCGAAGGCGTGCTGCGCATGGCGGCGATCAGCGCCAGTATCAATCCGCGTGAATCGGTGGTGGTCGGCTCGCAGACGCAGGTCGAGAACCTGCGCAAGATGCTGGTGGCCATGGTCGATGACGTGCGCGTGGCACTGATCAAGCTGGCCGAGCGCACCTGCGCCATTCGCGCGGTCAAGGAAGCCGACGAAGAGAAGCGTCAGCGCGTGGCGCGCGAGGTGTTCGACATCTACGCGCCGCTGGCTCACCGCCTGGGTATCGGCCACATCAAGTGGGAGCTGGAGGACCTGTCCTTCCGCTACCTGGAGCCGGAGCAGTACAAGCAGATCGCCAAGCTGCTGCACGAGCGTCGCCTCGATCGCGAGCAGTACATCAACGACGCCATGGCGCACCTGCGCCAGGAGCTGGAAGCCACCGGCATCAAGGCCGACATCAGCGGTCGGGCGAAACACATCTATTCGATCTGGCGCAAGATGCAGCGCAAAGGCCTGCAGTTCAGCCAGATCTACGACGTGCGCGCGGTGCGCGTGCTGGTGCCGGAGGTGCGCGACTGCTACACCACCCTGGGCATCGTGCACACTCTGTGGCGGCACATTCCCAAGGAATTCGACGACTACATCGCCAACCCCAAGGAAAACGGCTACCGCTCGCTGCACACCGCGGTGCTCGGGCCGGAGGGCAAGGTGCTGGAGGTGCAGATTCGCACCCACGCCATGCACGAAGAGGCCGAGCTGGGCGTGTGCGCGCACTGGCGCTACAAGGGCACCGACGTCAAATCCGGCTCCAACCACTACGAAGAGAAGATCTCCTGGCTACGTCAGGTCATCGAGTGGCACGAGGAACTGGGCGATATCGGCGGCCTGGCCGAACAGCTGCGCGTCGATATCGAGCCGGATCGGGTCTACGTCTTCACTCCCGACGGCCACGCCATCGACCTGCCCAAGGGCGCCACGCCGCTGGACTTCGCCTACCGCGTGCACACCGAGATCGGCCACAACTGCCGGGGCGCCAAGATCAACGGCCGCATCGTGCCGCTGACCTACAGCCTGCAGACCGGTGAGCAGGTGGAGATCATCACCAGCAAGCAGGGCACGCCCAGCCGCGACTGGCTCAACCCCAACCTGGGTTATGTCACCACCAGCCGTGCACGGGCCAAGATCGTTCACTGGTTCAAGCTGCAGGATCGCGACCAGAACGTCGCCGCCGGCAAGCAGTTGCTCGAACGCGAGCTGGCGCGCCTGGCCCTGGTCGGTGCGGACTTTGACAAGCTGGCCGAGAAGGCCAACCTGAAAACCGCCGAGGACCTGTTCGCGGCATTGGGCGCCGGCGACGTGCGCCTGGCCCATGCGGTCAACCTGGCCCAGCAGCTGCTCGAGCCGGAACGCGGCAACGAGCAACTGGAGCTGATCCCGCGCAAGGCGCAGGGCTTCAAACCGGGCAAGCGTGGCGATATCCAGATCCAGGGGGTCGGCAACCTGCTGACGCAGATGGCCGGCTGTTGCCAGCCGCTGCCGGGCGATCCGATCGTCGGTTACATCACCCTCGGCCGTGGCGTCACCATTCACCGTCAGGATTGCCCGACGGCGTTGCAGCAGACTGCGCGCGAGCCGGAGCGGATGATCCAGGTGAGCTGGGGGCCGGTGCCGGTGCAGACCTACCCGGTGGAAATCGTCATCAAGGCCTACGACCGTTCCGGTCTGCTGCGTGACGTCACTCAGGTGCTGCTCAACGAGAAGCTCAACGTGCTGGCGGTCAACACCCGCTCGAACAAGGAGGACAACACTGCCTCCATGTCGATCACCGTGGAGATCCCGGGGCTCGATGCCCTTGGCCGCCTGCTGGCGCGCATCGGCCAGTTGCCCAATATCATCGAGGCGCGCCGCCACCGCGTGGCATGACAGGACGTATTCATGTACCAGCTCGACGACCTGCTGCACCTCATGGCCCGTCTGCGCGACCCGCAACACGGCTGCCCCTGGGACCTCAAGCAGAACTACGCGACCATCGTGCCCTACACCCTGGAGGAGGCCTACGAGGTCGCCGACGCCATCGAGCGTGGCGACTTCGAGCATCTGCCGGGTGAGCTCGGTGACCTGCTGTTCCAGGTGGTCTATTACAGCCAGCTGGCGCAGGAGGAGGGGCGCTTCGACTTCGCCCGGGTGGTCGATGGCATCACCCGCAAGCTGATTCGCCGCCACCCGCATGTGTTTCCCGATGGCGATCTGTATGGCGCGCCGGATGCGGCGAAGCTGGAGGAGGCGGCGGTCAAGCAACGCTGGGAAGAACTCAAGGCGCAGGAGCGCGCCGAGAAGGCCGCTGTGCCCGAGCAGCTGTCCTTGCTCGATGACGTACCGAGCGCGCTGCCGGCGCTTTCGCGTGCGGCCAAGCTGCAGAAGCGTGCAGCCCAGGTCGGCTTCGACTGGCCCGAGGCACTGCCGGTGGTGGACAAGGTGCGCGAAGAGCTGGACGAAGTGCTCGAAGCCATGAGCGAGAACGACGCCGATGCGGTGGCCGAGGAGATCGGCGACCTGCTGTTCGTCGTCACCAACCTGGCGCGCCACTTGAAGGTCGACCCGGAAGCGGCGTTGCGCGCGGCCAACGGCAAGTTCGAGCAGCGTTTTCGCTTTATCGAACACAGCGTGCGTGAGGCCGGGCGCAGCATGGACGGTTGCTCGCTGGAGGAACTGGATGCCCTGTGGGGCGAGGCGAAGAAGCTGGAGAAGCAGGCGCCTGGTTGCTGAGGCGAGGTAGCCCGGATGCAATCCGGGGAGAGCGCAAAGCAGTCTCATGAGTGTTGCGCGGCGGCAGAGGGCGGTGAACCGATTCATCCATTGCCTTTCGCGACTGAAGCGGTTCGCCGCCCGGTCGCTCCTACAGGCTGGAGCCGCCGCTGCTTAGCCCTTATGCTGGGCGCCTTGGACTGGCAGCACGAATCTGCGTCGCTGCCGCAACTGAATCATGTTCGGGATCTTTAGCCATGGGTCTTTCCCTGCGCGACCAGCTGCTCAAAGCCGGCCTGGTCAATGAAAAACAGGCCAAGCAGGCTGGCAAGCAACAGCAAAAGCAGAAACGCCTGGTGCAAAAGGGCCAGGCCGAACTGGATGACAGCACACGGCAGGCCGCGCTGCAGGCGCAAGCCGAAAAGGCTGCACGTGACCAGGAACTCAATCGTCAGCAGCAGGAAAAGGCCGAGCAGAAAGCCCGTACTGCGCAGGTCAAGCAACTGATCGAGCGTTCACGCCTGCCCAAGCTCGACGGCGAGGACTACTACAACTTCGTCGACGACAAGAAGGTCAAGCGCCTGCCGGTCAACACCCTGGTGCGCAACAAACTGTCCAACGGCTGGCTGGCCATCGTCCGCCATGGCGGTGGTTACGAAATCATCCCGCGCGAGGCGGCGTTGAGGATTCAGGAGCGCGATGCCTCGCGCATCGTCCTGCTCAACACCCATGTCGAAGAGCCGGATGCCGATGATCCTTACGCGGCCTATCAGATTCCCGATGATCTGATGTGGTGACGCAGCGGCGCTGCACGCTCGAGTAGGGTGCGCCGTGCGCAGCGCAGATTAGTGCGATTGCTGCTGGTGCGCATGGCGCACCCTGCTTGCAGGTGCGTTGCGGTCAGCAGCGGTTGTCGTTCAGCAGTACCCGGCCAAAACTGGCGCCTGCATTCTGCGGGGTGATCGCCAGCAGGCTATCCATGCGCAGGCGCTGCTCGCCGTCGGCGGTACGCACCAGCAGAAACTCTTCCTTGCTCGCCGTGGTTTCCGTGGTCAGCGCCTCGCCTTGCAGGTGGGTGCCATCGACCAGTTCGATGTCCAGCTGATAGTGATGCATGCAGGCGATCTCCAGGTAGTCGTAGAGATCGCAGGCCAGGGGTTGGTAGTCGTCCATCGAGTTTTCCTCCGCACTCGCCAGAGCCTAGCCGAGAAATGGTTCCGGGTGTTTTTCAGGCAGACAAAAAAACGCCGCAACCCGGTACGGGCGCTGCGGCGTTTTCGTGTTGGCGGAGTGTTTACATCAGGGGGATGGTGTAGCTGACGATCAGGCGGTTTTCGTCCAGGTCACCGATGCTCGCATTGGAGCGCACCATCGCGTTACGCCAGCGCACGCCGAGGTTCTTCAACGGGCCTTGCTGGATGATGTAGCTGATATCCACGTCGCGTTCCCATTCCTTGCCGCTTGCGCCACTCACGCCGTCGAAGCCGTCGCCGGTCACGTAGCGGACGAACGCCGTCAGGCCTGGAATGCCATAGCTGGCGAAGTTGACGTCATAACGTGCCTGCCAGGATTTCTCATCCTTGCGGGTGAAGTCGAGAATCTGGAGGTAGTTGACGATGTAGGGATCGGTCTCGGTCAGGAAGGGGAAGGCGTTGTCACCGCCGACCTTCTGGTAACCCACGCGGAAGGTGTGCGCCCCGATGCCCGCCCAGAGGTTGACCGAGGTCAGGTCGTTATCCAGCTTGCCGCCGAGTTTGCGGCCGTTGTCCTGGGAGTCGAAGTAGGCCAGGTTGGCGCCCAGCTTCCAGTCGCCGATCGGCTGCACGTGGATCAGGTTGTACAGCTTCTGGTCGTAGATATCTTCCAGTTCGCCGTACCACGCGCCAACGGTGGTGTTGCCGCCATTGAACTTGTAGTCGCCACCGGCGAAGTTGTAGCGGTCGCTTTCGCCGCCGACGTTGGTGGCGGTGATATCGACCCTGTCGGTGGACGCGCGTTGGTTGACTTCACGCAGCTGACCGCCATTGAGGGTCAGGCCGTCGATTTCCTGCGAGGTGATCATGCCCCCGGTGAACACCTGTGGCAGCAGGCGCGAGTCGCCGGAAGAGACGATAGGCAGCTTGGGCATCAGCCCGCCGACCTTGCCGACGGTTTTGGAGATGCGTGCCTTGACTGCACCGCTGAGTTCGGAATACTCGTCCGGCCCCTCGTTGCCGAAACTGTTGGGCAGTAGCGCGGTGCCTGCGCGCTCGTCGGACGAGTCGAGCTTCAGGCCCAGGCCCGCATAGGCGTCCAGGCCAAAACCGACGGTGCCCTCGGTAAAGCCGGACTCGGCCTTGAGGATGAAGCCCTGTGCCCATTCTTCGCGTTTGGACTGGGCGACGCCGGGGTCGCGCAGGTCGCGATTCATATAGAAGTTACGGAGTTCCAGCGTCGCTTTGCTGTCGCCGATGAAGTCAGCCTGTGCCAGGCTCGGCAGGGTCAGGCTGGCGCCCAGCGTGGCGAGGGCCACGGCGCGGGCGAGGGGAGTCTTACTCATTATTGTTGTCTCCTCGTTGTTATTAGCAGGTCGGCCACGATGTGACCGGCCAGTTACGGCGCGATGAAATAAAGCATTTCGCCTGCGAGTCGACTGTAAGACTTTAGTCTGGCGGGGCTTTGAGCCAAGCGGCGGCATCGCTGGGGCTTGGCTCTATCTCGCGGCTGACAGGTTTTTGCTCGGCTTTGCCAGCCATCGGATAAATCCCGATCGGCTGCTCGGCAACTGAGAAAAGTTGGCAACCGTTGGTCGTCGAGGGTTAAAGCTTGGCTTCTGCCGGCCGTTAAGTTCGGCAGATAACCTGTTCAGGTACCCGGTCATGAATCCTCTGAGCTCACTCAACTCCGCCGCTTCCCGCGCTGCGCAAACCAGCCAGTCGATGGCTGCGCGCAACAGTGCCGCCGATGCGCAGGCTACCCTGGCCAACCGCCTCGCCGAGAAACTCGGCGTGCCGTCGGGCTCGCTGGCTGGGACGCGTGATGAGTACACCCCCGAGAAAGTGGCGGGGCGGATTCTGGGGTTCATCGAACAGCGCCTGCAGAGCGAGGCGGCGGCTGGCGCTGATCCGGCCAAATTGGACAAGCTGCTGTCCCAGGCGCGTGATGGTGTGGAGAAAGGCTTCGCCGAGGCGCGCAAGATTCTCGATGGCATGGGCGTGCTCAAAGGTCAGGTGGCTGGCGATATCGATGACACCTACAAGCGCATCCAGGATGGCTTCGGCGATCTCGACAAGCGCTTCGGCAGCGCTGCCCCGAGTGCCTCGGACAAGCTTGCGGTGGCGGGTTACAGCGAGCGCTTCAGCGCGTTGGCGGAGACCTTCGACCTCTCCGTCACCACCCGTGATGGTGACCGCCTGCGCATTTCCGTGGCGCAGGCCTCGGCCAACTGGTCGCAGAGCAGTTTCGCCGCTTCCAGCGACGGTAAGTCCACCATCGTGGCGGGCAGCAGCCAGTCTGGCAGCCTGCGCATCGGTGGCTGGCAGGTGGACGTCGAAGGCGAGCTGGACGATGACGAGATCAAGGCGCTGGAGAAGCTTTTCAGTCAGGTTCAGGATCTTTCCGATACCTTCTACGCTGGCGATCTGGGAGGTGCCTTCGACCGAGCCATGGCGTTGGATATGGACGGCGAGCAACTGGCTTCGATGTCGCTGCGCCTGACGCAGACCACTGTGCGCCAGGCCACCGATGCCTATGGCGCCGTGGCCGGACAGGGCGCCAGTGCGGTCAATGCCGGGCTGCAGGACTATGCCCAGGGCCTGCTCGATGCGCTGCGCAGTGCCGAGGACCTGGCGCAGGATGCCGGCGGCATGCTCAAAGAGTTGCTCAAGGGCGGTTTCTCGCTCGACGAGCGCTTCGACCTGCCGCGTCTGGAAAAGGCCGACAGCCTCAACCGCAGCCTGCTCGACGGCTTGCAGTCGCTGCTCGCCGGTCAGGCGGGCGACACGGGTGCTGACGCGAGCTGATTCCGGCCGGTGCTAAACTGCGTACCTTGCTGATACCGAGGTGCGCTCATGACGCCTGAATGCCAACTTTTCGGAACCCTGGGTTGCCATCTTTGCGAGGTGGCCGAGGCGCTGCTCATGCCATTCGTGGAGAATGGTCTGCTGGTCGAACTGATCGACATCGCCGAGCATGAGGGGATGGTCGAGCAGTACGGCTTGCGCATTCCGGTGCTGCGCCGTTGCGACAGTGGCAGCGAACTGAACTGGCCATTCGATGCCGAGCAGGTGGTGGCTTTTCTGAGCTGAACGGCGGTACCGACAAATCGAAGGCAATAAAAAACCCGCCGGTTAGGGCGGGTTTTTTGATTGGTCGGAGAGACAGGATTCGAACCTGCGACCTTCTCGTCCCGAACGAGACGCGCTACCAAGCTGCGCTACACTCCGAATGAGCCGTATTCTACCGAAAAACTTTTACCGCACAAGGGGTTAGCCTGAAAAAACTGCAGGCTGATCATCTTCTTCTGCGGCCGGTGCGGGCTCGAGTGTTCTTCAGCGGTGCTTCAGAGTTCCTTGACGGTCTGCACCTGATCCTTGTTGATCGTGGCGCGCTTGCCGTCAAGCTGCTCGAATTCGTAGAAGCCGGAATCTTCATCGAACTGGGGCTTGTCCACCGTCTGAATTTCACGCCCGTCGTTCAGGGTGATCACCGACGGCGTGGAGCAGCCGGCCAGTACAGTGAAGCCGATTGCCATCAGCAGGGCGGGGATGATCCGTTTGGTCATGGTCTGTCTCCTTGGGTGCTAAAGAGGTGCTATACCCTCGCTCAGACGTGAAACTGCCCCATGAGTTCCGCGCAGGGCGTCCCGTTTCAGCAAGCAGGGATGCCGTGCGCGAGCGTTTCCGGTGTGTTCAGGTTGGCCAGTCGGGCATCGTCCAGCGCGCAGTCGACGGCGATGGGCACCAGTTTGCCGAACCAGCGTTGCGGGCTGCGTTCACCGGATTGCCAGGCGTGTTCCAGATCGCCCTTGAGCCGAGTGGGCAGCAGGCAGAACAGTGGCTGCCAGTAGTTGCCCTGACGGATCACTACCGGTCGGTTCCCTGCGTGGGCGAGCAGTGATTCGATCAGTGCAGGGTCGACCAGCGGGGCGTCGCAGGGCAGCACCAGCATCTGCTCATGGCGTGCCGCGGCCATGCCGGCGCGGATACCCGCCAGCGGCCCCTGAAAGTCCTGATCCTGATCTGCGACCAGTTGGTCGGCATAGGGCGCATAGCGCTCCGTGTTGCGGTTGCAGGAGATGATCAGGTCGTCGCTCAACGGCCGAGTCAGGTCATGCAGCCACGCGATCAGCGGCCGTCCGCGCCACTCCAGCAGGCCCTTGTCGCGGCCGCCCATGCGCAGGCCTCTGCCACCGGAGAGCAGCAGCACGGAGCAGGTGGGGCGGGCGTTGGATGCGGGCATGTGTGCAGTCTCCGAAGGCAGGCTGTGTGATATAACAGCGCCCATTCTCTCCCAATTGGATGCCTGCCATGAACCACAAGGCCGACGCTGTTTTCGTGTCGCTGAACATTGCCGTGCTGACCGTCAGCGACACGCGCACGCTGGAGACCGACACTTCGGGTCAATTGCTGGTCGACCGTCTGACCGTCGCCGGGCATCAACTGGCCGCTCGTGTACTGCTCAAGGATGACCTTTACAAGATCCGCGCCCAGGTGGCGACCTGGATTGCCGAGGATCAGGTGCAGGTGGTGGTGATCACCGGCGGTACCGGTTTCACTGGTCGTGACAGCACGCCGGAAGCGGTCACCTGCCTGCTGGACAAGCAGGTCGATGGGTTTGGCGAGCTGTTCCGCCAGATCTCCGTGGCCGATATCGGCACTTCCACCATCCAGTCGCGCGCGCTGGCCGGTCTGGCCAACGGCACCCTGGTGTGCTGCCTGCCGGGTTCGACCAACGCCTGTCGCACCGCCTGGGATGGCATTCTCGGCGAGCAACTGGATGCACGGCATCGTCCCTGCAACTTCGTGCCGCATCTGAAACAGGTGGGCGCCTGCGAGACGCGCGGATGAGTGGTTGCGATCATCCCGGTCTGCTGCCGATGGAGGCGGCGCTGGAGCGTCTGCTGGCTCTGGCAGCAGCGGCGCCAATCGAGCAGGTCGAGCAGGTCGTGCTGGCCGAGGCCGATGGTCGCGTGCTGGCCGAGCCGCTGATCGCGGCGCTGGATCTGCCGCCCTGGGCCAACAGTGCCATGGATGGTTACGCCCTGCGCCTGACCGATTGGAATGGCCAGGCGTTGCCGATTAGCCAGCGCATTCAGGCCGGCACCGCGCCAACGCCGCTGCAGCCTGGGACCTGTGCGCGCATCTTCACCGGTGCGCCGCTGCCGGAAGGTGCCGACACCGTGGAAATGCAGGAGAACGCCGAGCTCGATGAGTCGGGACGCGTCATTTTCCGCGAATCCTTGAAGCTCGGGCAGAACGTTCGTGCCCAGGGTCAGGAAACCCGCATCGGCGAATGCGTGCTGCCGGCCGGTACCCGTCTGGGGCCGATCGAGCTAGGGCTGGCAGCCTCGCTTGGTGCTGCACGGCTGTCGGTGCGGCGGCGCCTGTGCGTTGCCGTGCTGTCCACCGGCGACGAACTGGTTGAGCCAGGGCAGGCGCTTGGCCCGGGGCAGATATACAACAGCAATCGGCGTCTGCTGATTGCCTGGTTGCAACGGCTGGGCTGCAGCGTGGTCGATGCGGGCATATTGCCTGATGATCTGCAGCGTACCCGCGAAGCGCTGGGCGCGCTGGGCGAGGTCGATCTGATCCTCTCCACGGGTGGCGTTTCGGTTGGGGAGGCAGATTTTCTCGGCATGGCCCTGCGCGAGGCGGGCGAGCTGGCGCTGTGGAAATTGGCGATCAAGCCGGGTAAGCCGCTGACGTTCGGCCACTACCAGGGCGTTCCGGTAATAGGTTTGCCGGGCAACCCGGCTTCGACACTGGTTACCTTCGGGCTGCTGGCGCGCCCGTACATGTTGCGGCGTCTGGGTGTGCAGCGGGTCGAGCCATTGGGCTTCGCGGTGCCGGCGGGTTTTGCCTGGACCAAGCCAGGCATGCGCCGTGAGTACCTGCGTGCGCGCCTGGAGAATGGCCGTGCGGTGCCCTATGCCAACCAGAGTTCGGGCGTGCTGCGCAGCGCCGCCTGGGCCGAAGGGTTGGCCGAGGTGATGGAAGGCGGCACGCTGGCCGAAGGGGATATGCTGCGCTTCATTCCCTTGAGCGAGATTCTCGGCTAGCCCTGAATCGCCCGGCCGTGCGAACGGTCGGGCGCTTTAGATGGCGCGGCGAAACTACTGGGTCACATTTCTAACGATAGAATTTGCAAATGAGCCTTGTAGAGGGCATAGTCGCCGACTTGTAAATTCAACCGACACGGTCGTGCCCATGCTAAAACGCTTCGCACCCCTCGTGCCTCTTGCACTCACAGTCTTGCTCGCTGCCTGCGCCGGCCACTCGCCACAGCCGCAGACAGGCGTTGCCGCGACAGAGCCAGTTGCTCGTTCGCTCTCTCGGCAGATGGAGTCTGCTGACGATGAAATCAACGCGCTTACCGACGACAAACCCTATGAAATGCCGCAGCTGACAGACAGCCTGCTCGATCTCGGGCGCTCGCTGATCGGCACTCGCTATCGCTACGGCGGCACCTCGGTGCAATCCGGTTTCGATTGCAGCGGTTTCGTCGGCTACCTGTTCCGCGAAGAAGTCGGCCTGGAGCTGCCACGTTCCACGCGTGAGCTGATCAAGCTCGATGCGCCGAAGGTGGCGCGCGCCGATCTGGAGCCGGGCGACCTGATCCTGTTCAATGATCGTGGTCGTGGTCGCGTCAGCCATGCCGGCATCTATCTGGGGGATGATCAGTTCATCCACTCCAGCAGCAGCCGCAGCGGTGGTGTGCGCATCGACAGCCTCGACAACAGCTACTGGAGCCGCAGTTATCTGCAGGCCAAGCGCGTCCTCGCGCTGGCTCCGGTGGACGAGCAGGTCACCGCCAAGCGTCAAAACTGATGGATCACGGCGTAACCCAAGGGTTGCGCCGTTCGTCGTGAATCGGCAGAGTAGAGTGCATCCAGGCTCAGGATCGCCTCGCTTATGCCCGTCACGACCCGTGTTGCCCTCATCGCTCTCGTTCTGCTGTTGAGTGCCTGCAGCAGTCGCGCTCCTTCTCCCCAGCCTGGTTACACACCTTCTGTCTCTCCATCCTCTTATCAGGGCGGGACTGAGGACGTGCTGTTTCGCGCCCTTGGCCTGGTCGGTACGCCTTATCGCTACGGTGGCAATACCCCGGAAGGCGGTTTCGACTGCAGTGGCCTGATCGGCTACGTCTATCGCGATGCGGCCGGTATCAGCCTGCCGCGTTCGACGCGTGAGCTGAGTGCCATGCGCACCCCTGATGTCCGCCGCGATGCCCTGCAAAGTGGTGATCTGGTGTTCTTTGCCACCAATGGCGGGCGCGCCGTCAGTCATGCCGGCATCTATGTCGGCGAAGGGCGTTTCGTGCATGCGCCGTCCAGTGGCGGCACGGTGCGTCTGGATAGCCTCGACAACGTCTACTGGCAGCGTGTCTACCTCGATGCCAAGCGGGTCATCACCCCAGAGCTCGCGCGCAATCCCTGATCAGCCATGGTAGAGCCCATTCGCCTGCCGCCTCAGCCCGAGTTCTGCGAGCTGTGCGCACGCCCAGTCGCATTGACCCGTCACCACCTGATTCCCAAGGCGCTGCACGACAAGGTGTATGTGCAGAAGCGCTACCCCCGTCATGAACGAATTACCGCCACGCTGTGGGTCTGCCGCGCCTGCCATAACCAGATTCATCGGCTGTTCAGCGAAAAGGAGCTGGCGCTGACCTACAACAGCCGCGAGGCACTGCTGGGCGACGAGCGTTTGCGAACGTTCGTCGACTGGTTGGCGAGCAAGCCGCCCGGGTTCATGCCCAGGCACTGAGCAGCGTTGACGGGCAGGGCTGCCAGCCTCTACCCTGCGCGCCTTGCTTCAGGTGCCCCGCATTGCCGTCAATGGCGGCCAAGGGGTGAAACAGGGAAGCCGGTTCCAATGCCGGCGCTGCCCCCGCAACGGTAGGTGAGTCAAACGCTGCTCGAAGCCACTGTGCTATGCACGGGAAGGCGCGGCGTCGAACCCATGGTTCACTCACAAGCCCGGAGACCGGCCTGTCGCAGTTACACGGCATCGCGGAGGGCGCTGTCCGGCCAACGCTCCGGCTCTACCGGGGCGTTCGTGTTTTTTCGTCTTCCGCTCGCCTGACCAGCCATTGGCGCCTGGATGAGTGCGTGTGGATCATCGCGATCTTCTTCCTCATTGCCGTTCGTACTGTTCGATGAACAGGCGGCGCGGGTGCCTGACGTGCAGGAGCACAGCATGAGTGAGACCGCCGAACGCGACGCCCGCCACAAGGCGCGCATGCAACGCAAGAAAGCCCTGATCGACGAAAAGATCGCCCAGGCCCAGGATGAATATGGCCTGCTGTTGGTGCACAGCGGCAATGGCAAGGGCAAGAGCAGTAGCGCCTTCGGCATGGTCGCGCGCGCCCTGGGTCATGGCATCAAGGTTGGCGTGGTGCAGTTCATCAAGGGCGCGGCCAGCACCGGCGAAGAAACCTTCTTCCGCCGCTTTCCCGAGGAAGTCAGCTATCACGTGATGGGCGAGGGCTTCACCTGGGAGACTCAGGATCGCCAGCGCGACATCGCCAAGGCGCAGGAAGCCTGGGCGGTGGCCCGGCACCTGCTCAGTGATGACGCCGTCGGCCTGGTGGTGCTGGACGAATTGAACATTGCCCTCAAGCACGGCTATCTGCAACTGGACGCGGTGCTGGCCGATATCGAGGCCCGGCCGCTGCTGCAGCATGTGGTGGTGACCGGCCGTGGCGCCTTGCCCGGGATGATCGAGGCGGCCGATACCGTCACCGATATGAGCCTGGTCAAGCACGCGTTCAAGTCCGGAGTCAAAGCACAGAAGGGCATCGAGTTCTGATGAGCGCACGTCACTGCCCGGCGCTGCTGATCGCTGCGCCGGCTTCCGGCCAGGGCAAGACCACCGTCACCGCCGCGCTGGCGCGCCTGCATACACGTCAGGGGCGGCGGGTTCGGGTGTTCAAATGCGGACCGGACTTTCTCGACCCGATGATCCACGCCCGCGCCAGTGGCGCGCCGGTGTATCAGCTCGATCTGGCCATGGTCGGTGAGGCGGAAAGTCGCCGACTGCTTTGGCAGGCCGCCGGCGACGCCGATCTGATCCTCATCGAAGGGGTGATGGGCCTGTTCGACGGCAAGCCCTCGGCGGCCGACCTGGCGCGTCACTTTGGTGTGCCGGTGCTGGGCGTGATCGACGGTGCGGCCATGGCGCAGACCTTCGGCGCCCTGGCCCACGGCCTGGCCACCTTCCAGCCAGACTTGCCCTTTGCCGGGGTGCTCGGCAATCGCGTTGCCAGCGGCCGTCATGGCGAGATTCTGCGCGATGCGCTGCCAGCGAGTATTCGCTGGTTCGGTGCGTTGCCGCGCAGCGCCGCGGTGGAGCTGCCCAGCCGCCACCTGGGGCTGGTGCAGGCGGCCGAACTGGCCGATCTGGATGCGCGCCTGGACGCGGCGGCCGATGCGCTGGCAGCCAGTGCCAACGTCGACCTGCCGCCAGCGGTGAGCTTCGCCGCGCCGCAGGTCGATGAACCGGCGCCGCTGCTGGCGGGCGTACGCATCGGTATTGCGCGCGATGCGGCGTTCGCCTTTCTCTATCAGGCCAATCTCGATCTGTTACAGGCGCTCGGCGCCACGCTGCACTACTTCTCACCGCTGGCCGATCGCGCGCTGCCGGAGGTGGACAGCCTCTATCTGCCCGGCGGTTATCCGGAGCTGTACCTGGCCGAGCTGGAAGGCAATCAGCCCATGGCTGCGGCGATCCGTGCCCATCATCAGGCCGGCAAACCCTTGCTCGCCGAATGTGGCGGCATGCTCTATCTGCTCGATGAACTGCGCGACAAGCAGGGCGCCAGTGGGCGCATGCTCGGCCTGCTCAGCGGCAGCGCGGCCCTGCAACCGCGACTGACCGCCCTGGCCTTGCAGCAGGTGACGCTGCCGGAAGGCGAGCTGCGTGGTCACAGCTATCATCACTCTCGGCTGCAAAGCCCCTTGCAGCCTCTGGCGCTCGGCCGCTGCCCGAACGGCAAGCCGGTGGCGGAGGCGGTCTATCGCCTGGGGCGACTCACGGCCAGCTATATCCACTTCTACCTGCCGTCCAGCCCGGAGGCGGCCGCCGCGCTGCTGCGTCCATGAGCGAGCATGCGTTCAGTCCCGAGGAGCGCGCAGCTGTTTACCGCGCCATCGCCGAGCGCCGTGACATGCGCCATTTCAGCGGCGGCGAGGTGCCGGCCGAGGTGTTGGCGCGACTGCTCGAAGCGGCGCACCACGCGCCCAGCGTCGGGCTGATGCAGCCGTGGCGTTTCGTGCGCATCCGTGATTCGCACCTGCGTGAGTCCATTCATGCGCTGGTGGAGGCCGAGCGGGTGCGCACTGCCGAGGCCCTGGGCGAGCGCAGTGACGAGTTCATGCGCCTGAAGGTCGAGGGTATTCGCGACTGCGCCGAGCTACTGGCGGTGGCGCTGATGGAGGGACGCGACGCACATGTCTTTGGACGACGCACGCTGCCGGAAATGGATATGGCCTCGGTGGCCTGCGCCATTCAGAATCTGTGGCTGGCTGCGCGTGCCGAAGGGCTCGGGCTCGGCTGGGTGTCGCTGTTCGACCCCGAGGCGCTGGCCGCGTTGCTGGGCATGCCGGTGGGCAGCAAGCCGGTGGCGCTGCTGTGCCTGGGGCCGGTAGAGGCCTTCTACGAAAAACCGATGCTGGTGCAAGAGGGCTGGGCCAAACCACGCCCGCTGAGCGAGCTGCTGTTCGAGAATCGATGGGGAATGCAGGGTGACTGAACGATGAGCCTGGCACTGATCACCTGCGCCGGCGTGGCGCTGGATGCCGTGCTGGGCGAGCCTCGGCGCGCGCATCCGCTGGTGGCTTTCGGGCGCCTGGCGGGGCGCCTGGAGCAGCGCTTCAACCCGGCTGGCGGCGGCTGGCGCAGCCACGGGGTAACGGCCTGGTGCCTGGCGGTGCTGCCGCTGACCCTGCTCACCTGGCTGCTGGTGCACCTGACTTCGCTTGGCTGGGCGGTGGAAATTGTCGCCCTGTACTTCGCCCTTGGCCTGCGCAGCCTGTACGAGCACGCGCAGCCGGTGGCCCGCGCACTGCGTCTGGGCGACCTTGCGCTGGCACGTGAGCGCGTCGGCTGGATGGTCAGCCGCAACACCGCCGAGCTGGACGCAACCGGGGTGGCCCGCGCCGGCACCGAGTCGGTGCTGGAGAACGGCTCCGACGCGGTGTTCGCCGCCTTGTTCTGGTTCATCGTCGCGGGCGCGCCCGGCGTGGTCCTGTACCGCCTGAGCAATACCCTCGATGCCATGTGGGGTTATCGCAACGAACGCTTCGAGCGCTTCGGCTGGGCGGCGGCGAAGATCGATGACCTGCTCAATTACATCCCGGCGCGTCTGGTAGCGCTGACCTATGCGTTGCTTGGGCGTACGGTCCTGGCCCTGCGCTGCTGGCGCCGTCAGGCGCCCTTGTGGGACAGTCCCAATGCTGGCCCGGTGATGGCCGCTGGTGCCGGCAGCCTGGGCGTGAGTCTGGGCGGCGCGGCGGAGTATCACGGCGAGGTGCATGAGCGCCCGCAGCTGGGCGAAGGCCCGCCGCCGCGGGCGCGGGATATCGAACGGGCGATGAACAGAGTCATCGCCGGCGTTGGTTTGTGGCTGTTATGCCTGATCGTCTGGGAGGTTTGGGTTGCTTGAGCATGGAGGTCGTCTGCGCGCAGCGGCGCAGCGCTATGGCATTGCCCTGGAGGACTGGCTGGATCTGTCCACCGGGGTCGCACCCTACGGCTGGGACCTGCCGGCCGTACCGGGCTCGGCCTGGGCGCGCCTGCCTGAAACGGATGACGGCCTGGAGCAGGCGGCGCGCGATTATTACGGTGCCGTCAGCCTGCTGCCGGTAGCCGGTTCGCAGGCAGCGATCCAGGCCTTGCCGCGTCTTCGCGGGCACAGCAGCGTGGGTATCCTCGCGCCGACCTATGCCGAGCACGCTGCCGCCTGGCGACGCGAGGGACATCGGGTGATCAAGCTGAGCGAGGGCTCGGTGCCTCGCGCGCTGCCGCAACTGGATGTATTGCTGGTGGTCAACCCGAACAACCCGACCGGCCGCCTTATCGAGCCGGCGCGCCTGCTCGACTGGCACGACGAACTGGCCGAGCGCGGCGGCTGGCTGGTGGTCGACGAAGCCTTCATCGATTGCACGCCGGAGCACAGTCTGGCTGCCTACAGCGACATGCCGGGGCTGATCGTGCTGCGCTCGTTCGGCAAGTTCTTCGGTCTGGCGGGCTTGCGGCTGGGATTTGTCCTGGGCGCGCAGGCGATGCTCGATGAGCTGGATACGCTGCTCGGGCCCTGGGCCGTCAGCGGCCCGGCACGTAGCGTGGCGCGCAGCCTGCTGACCGATGGCGAGGGCCAGCGCCGTCAACGCGAGCGCCTGCTGGCTGACGGCGAGCGCCTCAAGGCGCTGCTGCGCGACTGCGGTTTGCCGTCGACCGGCGGCTCGTCGCTGTTCCAGTTCTGCTGCACCCGTCGCGCCGTGCCCTGCGCCGAGCTGCTGGCGCGGCAGGGCATCCTGGTGCGCCTGTTCGCCGAGCTGGACAGCCTGCGCTTCGGTCTGCCGGCGGACGAATGTGGCTGGCTGCGGCTGGAGCAGGGGCTGCTGGAATGTGCACCGATCCTGGCCAGTCTCGAGGAAACGCCCTGATGGCCACCCTGATGGTGCAGGGCACCACGTCCGATGCCGGCAAGAGCACACTGGTGACGGCGCTGTGTCGTTGGGCGCGGCGTCAGGGTGTGTCCGTGGCGCCGTTCAAGCCGCAGAACATGGCGCTCAATTCCGCCGTGACCGCCGACGGCGGCGAGATCGGCCGGGCACAGGCGGTGCAGGCGCAAGCGGCCGGCCTGGCGCCGCATACCGACATGAACCCGGTGCTGCTCAAGCCCAACAGCGACATGGGCGCCCAGGTGATCATCCACGGCCGCGCCATCGGCAACATGCAGGCGCTGACCTATCACGGCTACAAACCGGTGGCCATGGCGGCGGTGCTGGAGTCCCACGCCCGATTGCAGGGGCGTCATGAGCTGGTGCTGGTCGAGGGGGCCGGCTCGCCGGCCGAGATCAACCTGCGTGCCGGCGACATCGCCAACATGGGTTTTGCCGAGGCAGTGGATTGTCCGGTGATCCTGATCGCCGACATCGACAAGGGCGGCGTATTCGCCCATCTGGTCGGCACGCTGGAGCTGCTCAGCCCGAGCGAGCAGGCGCGCATCCAGGGTTTCGTGATCAACCGTTTTCGCGGTGACATCGCGTTGCTCAAGCCGGGGCTGGACTGGCTGGAGCAGCGCACCGGCAAGCCGGTGCTCGGCGTGCTGCCGTATCTGATGGATTTCCACCTGGAAGCCGAGGATGCCGTCGATACCCGTCAGCAGGCCAAGGATGCGCAGGCGCTGCGCGTGGTGGTGCCAGTGCTGCCGCGTATCAGCAACCACACCGATTTCGACCCGTTGCGCCTGCACCCGCAGGTGCAATTGACCTTCGTTGGGCCAGGCCAGGCCATCCCGCCGGCCGACCTGATCATCCTGCCGGGCTCCAAGAGTGTGCGTGCCGATCTCGCGCGCCTGCGCGAGCAGGGCTGGGACACGGCCATCGCCCGCCACCTGCGCTATGGCGGCAAGCTGCTGGGCATCTGTGGTGGTCTGCAGATGCTCGGTCGGCAGATTCACGACCCGCATGCTCTGGAAGGCGCGGCCGGCAGCAGCGTGGGCCTCGGCCTGCTGGATTTCGAGACGCTGCTGGAGCCGCAGAAACAGCTGCGCAACGTGCGCGGCCGGCTGTGTCTGCAGCAGGCTGATGTCAGCGGCTATGAGATTCATGCCGGCGTCAGTCGCGGTCCCGGTCTCAACGGCGCCGTGCAGCTCGATGATGGCCGCAGCGACGGCGGCCTCAGTGCCGATGGTCAGGTGCTCGGCACCTACCTGCACGGGCTGTTCGAGCAACCCTCGGCATTCGCCGCACTGGTGCGCTGGGCCGGGCTGCATGAGGTGCAGACGGTGGATTACCAGGCGCTGCGCGAGCGCGATATCGAGCGCCTGGCCGATCAGGTGGAACTGCATCTGGATCGCGAAAAACTCAGGGCACTTTGCGGCATCGGATAGGCTGTCGCGGGGCCGCCTGGGCCGTGCGCACCGGCAAAGCGATTGAATGGGGCGCATGGCGCACCCTAGGGAGTGAAGATGCTTGAATTGATCCTCGGCGGTGCCCGTTCCGGCAAGAGCCGGCTGGCGGAGAAGCTGGCCGACGAGTCCGGGTTGGACGTCGTTTACATCGCCACCAGCCAGCTGCTCGATGGCGAGATGAATGCCCGCGTCGCCCAGCATCGCGCGCGTCGCCCGGCGCACTGGGCGCTGGTCGAGGAACCGCTGGCGCTGGCCCGTGTGCTGCGCGAGCAAGCCGCGCCCGGGCGCTGCCTGCTGGTGGACTGCCTGACCCTGTGGCTGACCAATCTGCTGCTGCAGGACGATCCGGCTCGGCTGGCAGCCGAACGCGATGCGCTGCTCGCCTGTGTGGATGAGCTGTCCGGTCGCATCCTGCTGGTCAGCAACGAAACCGGGCTGGGGGTGGTGCCGCTGGGCGAGCTGACCCGCCGTTATGTCGATGAGGCCGGCTGGCTGCACCAGGCGCTGGCCGAGCGCAGCCAGCGCGTGTTGTTCACCGTCGCCGGTTTGCCCATGGTGTTGAAGGGGGATGCGTTATGAGTCTGCAATGGTGGCAAGGGCCCTGTCAGCCGCTCGATCATGTCGCGCGGGTCAAGGCCGAGACGCGTCAGCAGCAATTGACCAAGCCGGCCGGTTCGCTGGGGCGGCTGGAGCATCTGGCCATCCATCTGGCCGCGCTGCAGGGGCGCGAGCGGCCGAGCCTGGACAAGCTGTGGATCGCCATCTTTGCCGGTGACCATGGCGTGGTGGCCGAAGGCATTTCCGCCTACCCGCAGGCGGTGACGGGGCAGATGCTGGCCAACTTCGTCACGGGCGGTGCGGCGATCAGCGTACTGGCGCGTCAGCTGGACGCAGCGCTGGAGGTGGTCGATCTGGGCACTGCCGAGCCATTGCCGCCGCTGCCTGGCGTGCGTCATCTGCAGGTTGGCGCAGGTACGCAGAACTTCGCCCGTGATCCGGCCATGACCCCGGCGCAGCTGGTGGTCTGTATGGAGGCCGGTCGCGACAGCATCCAGCGCGCGTGCGCCATTGGTTGCGACCTGTTCGTCGGTGGCGAGATGGGCATCGGCAATACCACGGCGGCGGCGGCGCTGGCCTGTTGGCTGTTGGATTGCCCGGCGAGCGAGCTGGCAGGCCCCGGCACCGGGCTGGACGGCGCGGGTGTGGCGCACAAGGCGCGGGTGATCGATGCCGCGTTGGCCCTGCACCACACGCAGATCGACGGGCCGCTGCAGGCGCTGATTCACCTCGGTGGATTCGAAATCGCCGCGCTCACTGGTGCCTATCTGGCCGCTGCGCAGCAGGGCGTCGCGGTATTGGTCGATGGCTTCATCTGCAGCGTTGCGGCCTTGCTCGCCGTGCGCCTGAATCCCGGCTGCCGCGACTGGCTGCTGTTCGCCCACCATGGCGCCGAGCCGGGTCATGTTCGCGTGTTGCAGACGCTGGAGGCCGAGCCGCTGCTGGAGCTGGGTCTGCGCCTGGGTGAGGGCAGTGGCGCCGCGCTGGCGGTACCGCTGCTGCGTCTGGCCTGTGCCCTGCACGGGCAGATGGCGACCTTCGCCGAAGCTGCTGTCGCCGAGAGACCGAGCTGATGCTGCATCTGGAATTGCTGCGTCACGGTGAGACCGAGCTGGGCGGTGGGCTGCGTGGCAGCCTGGATGATGCGCTGACCGAGCAGGGTTGGGCGCAGCTGCGCGACGCGGTGCAGGGCGCCGGCCCCTGGGATCGCCTGGTCAGCTCGCCACTGCAGCGCTGCGCGCGTTTTGCCGAGGAAGTCGCGCTGGCCAATGCCTTGCCGCTGCATTACGAGGCGGATCTGCAAGAGCTGCATTTCGGTGATTGGGAAGGGCGTACCGCTGCACAGCTGATGGACAGCGATGCCGAGGCGCTGGGCCGCTTCTGGGCCGATCCCTATGCGTTCACACCGCCGAATGGCGAGCCGTTGCTGCAGTTCGAGGCGCGTGTGCTGGCTGCCTTGCAGCGGTTACAGCAGCGCCACGCGGGTGAGCGCCTGCTGCTGGTCACCCACGGCGGTGTGATGCGCCTGCTGCTGGCGCGCGCGCGCGGCCTGCCACGCCAGGATCTGCTGCAGGTCAACGTCGGCTATGCCCAGCGTTTTCGCCTGCGCCTGGATGCCGGTGGGCAACTGGCGGAGTTGCCATGATCGCGTTGCTGATCGCCTTGCAGTTCCTCACGCGTCTGCCGGTCAGCCTGCCGGGCATGCCGACGCCCGAGCAGGTGGGGCGCTCGCTGCTCTGGTATCCGGTCGTTGGATTGCTGCTCGGTCTGCTGCTGTGGCTCGCCCATCTGCTGTTGGGGCAGACTCCGGCGTTATTGCAGGCGGCGATCATCCTGGCGCTCTGGGCGGGGCTGAGCGGCGGCCTGCATCTGGACGGCCTGGCCGACACGGCTGATGCCTGGGTCGGTGGTTTCGGTGATCGCGAACGTACCCTGGCAATCATGAAGGACCCGCGCAGCGGTCCCATTGCGGTCGTGGTGCTGATGCTGTTGCTGCTGCTCAAGTTCGCCGCACTGTCCACGCTCTTGCACGCCGGGCAGGGCATCTACCTGTTGCTGCTGCCCTGGCTGGGCCGCAGCCTGTTGCCGCTGCTGCTGGCGACCACGCCCTACGTGCGGGCCGGTGGGCTGGGCCAGGCCCTGGTCGATCATCTGCCGCGCGGCCAACTGCCCTGGGTGCTCGGCGCGCATCTACTGGGCATGCTGCTGTTCGGCTGGCCGGGGCTGCTGGCGTTGGCGACTGGCTTGCTGCTGTTCATCTGGCTGCGCCGCGCGTTGCTGTCGCGCCTCGGTGGTACCACGGGCGATACGGCCGGTGCGCTGGTCGAACTGGCCGAGTGCACGGTGCTTCTGGCGCTGGTCTTGAGTCTCTGATCGCAACTGTTATGCCGAGGTGGCCGGCAACTGTATGAGTGCCAATCGCTGATGCGGGTATATACCTGCATTCATGTTGCCGACTTCCTGTCTCTGTACCCAGCTGCGCCGCGCCAGCCGTGGTGTCACCCGCCGCTACGACGACGCCCTGGCTGTCGTCGGCCTGGGTGCTGCGCAGTTTTCCCTGCTACGCCACGTGCAGCGGCTCGGTCAGCCGAGCATTTCCCTGCTGGCCGACGCCATGGGGCTCGATCGCAGCACGCTCGGGCGTAACCTGCGGGTGCTGGAGGAGCAGGGGCTCGTGCAACTGGGAGAGGGGCGCGATTTGCGCGCTCGCGAGGTACGGCTCACAGAAGCCGGCCTGCAACGCATCGAACAGGCGCTGCCGCTGTGGGAACAGGCGCAGCGTGAGCTCAATGCCCGGTTGGGCGCAGATCGCCGCGCCGAGCTGATGAGCCTGCTCGAAGAACTGGCCTGATGGCCGCATCACTGCCTACACGGTCGCAGGCGACCGTCCGCTGGAGAGACCGATGACAACTGCATGGCGTTCAACCACCTGGCTGCTGCTCGGCGCCTCGCTGATCCTGGCGCTGTCGCTCGGCACGCGCCATGGCTTCGGCCTGTTCCTGCCGCCGATGAGTGCCGAGTTCGGCTGGGGCCGTGAAGTGTTCGCCTTCGCCATCGCCCTGCAGAACCTGATCTGGGGCTTGGCCCAGCCGATCACCGGCGCGCTGGCCGACCGTTTCGGTGCGCGCAAGGCGATCGTCATCGGCGGCGTGCTCTACGTGCTGGGTCTGGTGTGCATGGGCATGGCCGACTCGCCGCTGTCGTTGTCGCTGAGCGCAGGCCTGCTGATCGGCATCGGTCTGTCCGGTACGTCGTTCTCGGTGATTCTCGGCGTGGTTGGCCGCGCCGTGCCGGTGGAGAAGCGCAGCATGGCCATGGGCATCGCTGCTGCAGCCGGCTCCTTCGGTCAGTTCGCCATGCTGCCGGGCACGCTCGGTCTGATCGGCTGGCTCGGCTGGTCGGCGGCACTGCTGGCCCTGGGGCTGCTGGTGGCGTTGATGATTCCGCTGGCAGTGATGATCAAGGAGACGCCGCCACCGGCGAGCAATGGCCCGCAACAGACGCTGCTCGAAGCGCTGCGTGAGGCCACCAGTCACTCCGGTTTCTGGCTGCTGGCGCTGGGCTTCTTCGTCTGTGGCTTTCAGGTGGTGTTCGTCGCCGTGCACCTGCCGGCCTATCTGGTCGATCACCACCTGCCGGCGCTGACGGGCACCACGGTGCTGGCGTTGGTGGGGCTGTTCAACATCTTCGGTACCTACATCGCCGGCTGGCTCGGTGGACGCATGGCCAAGCCGCGCCTGCTCAGCATCCTGTACCTGCTGCGCGGTGTTGTCATCACGCTGTTTCTGCTGGCGCCGCTGACGCAGTGGAGCGCCTACCTGTTCGGCATCGCCATGGGGCTGCTGTGGCTGTCCACGGTACCGCTGACCAACGGCACCGTGGCGACCCTGTTCGGCGTGCGTAATCTGTCGATGCTTGGCGGTATCGTCTTCCTGTTCCACCAGATCGGCTCCTTCCTGGGTGGCTGGCTGGGCGGCTACCTCTACGACACCACCGGCAGCTACGACCTGGTCTGGCAGATTTCCATCGGCCTGAGCGTGATGGCGGCCGCGCTGAACTGGCCGGTGCGTGAGGTGCCGGTGGCGCGTCTGCAAGGTGCGCCGGCGTGAGCCACAAGGTATTGCTCTTCGCCGGTCTGACGCTGGGCCTTGCCCTGCTGCTGGCACTGGCCTGGTGGGGCTGGCGTCAGGGTGGGTTGGCTCTGCTGCAGTTGGGCGTCGGTATCTGCTAGTTGCTTGCGGCTGGGCCTGCGAGTAGCGTGGTGAGATCGCGTCATCGCCTGAGGTCACTGCCATGTCTCTTCGCCGTCTTGCCTGTTCCCTGTTGCTGTCCAGCCTGGCGCTGCCGGTGCTGGCTGCCGACTGTCCGGCCATGCTCCAGGGGGAGCTGCCCAAACTGCGCAGCAAGGACGCCAGCATCGATCTCTGTCAGTACGCCGGCAAGCCGCTGGTAGTGGTCAATACCGCCAGCTTCTGCGGCTTCACCCCGCAGTTCAAAGGGCTCGAAGCGCTGTACCAGCGTTACAAGGATCAGGAGTTGGAGGTGTTGGGCGTGCCGTCCGATGACTTCCGCCAGGAATCCGCCGACAGCAAGGAGACGGCCACCGTCTGCTACGTCAACTACGGCGTGACCTTCGCCATGACCGAGCCGCAGCCGGTTTCCGGTGCCAATGCCATCCCGTTGTTCAAGGGTCTGGCCGAGCAGAGTCGGCAGCCGCGCTGGAACTTCTTCAAGTACGTGGTCGACCGTCAGGGCAAGGTGGTGGCGAGTTTCTCCAGCCTGACCAAGCCGGATGATCCCGAGCTGATTGCAGCGGTGGAAAAGGCGATCGCTTCGCAGCCCTGAGAGCCTGTTCAAAGTCTGTTGAGTAAAAACAGGCTGGAGCACCAGTCAGCGCTGCAGCAGCTCGATGCCAGGTTCGTCAGGCAGGCGCAGGTCGAGCAGGATCAGGTCGTAGCCATGCTGGCGTAGACACTGCTCCGCGTCTGCAGCGCTGTGCGCGGTGTGGATCTGCAGGTTCTGGCTCAGTGGCGACAAGGCCAGGGAAAGGCCGTCGAGGAAGATGCGGTGGTCGTCGACCAGCAGCAGGCGAAGATTGTCGGGCAGGATGGTGCAGAGGGCAGTCATGACGCTCTCACGCGGCTTTTATTGTTGTTCTGCCGCGTGAGTCTGGCCAATGCCGCGCCTCGATTAGAAGCGGTAGCTGAGTGAAGCCCCCAGGCCGTGAGCGCTGTTCTTGTAACGCGCACGGTAGGTGCCACGGGTAGCGCTGACGTGGTTCACGTCCACCGACTCTTCCTGCAGGTAGGAGTAGGCCACGTCGATGGTCATGTCCTGGTTGGGGCTCCAGCCGGCGCCGACGCTGAAGATGGTGCGGTCACCGGAGGGCACGCGCGGCGAGCGGTCGACGTTGTTGGTCGGCGATTGGTCGATGGCGATACCGGTGCGCAGCGTCCACTGCGGGCTGACCTTGTACGCCAGACCGACCGCATGGGCCCAGGTGTCGTGCCAGTTCTGCTCTTCGACGATGGTGGAGAGGTTGGCCGGCAGCGTCGCGGAGTCGTTCTCCACGCGGATTTCCTTGAAGCGGCTCCAGCGCGTCCAGGTGCTGCCGACATACAGTGTCAGCGCATCGCTCAGATCGTGAGTGATGGACATGTCGACCGACTCGGGCGTGGTCAGGTCCAGATTGGCGTCGTACTTGCCGGCGATGCCTGCCAGTGGCGACGCTTCGACACGGGTGTCACCCTCCAGTTCGTACTTGACGCGCGAGTGGTAGGTCAGGCCGGCGCGGGTCTGTGGGGTGAACTCGTAGAGCACGCCGGCATTGAAGCCCACTGCCACGTCATCACCCTTGACCTTCACCTTGCCATCGCCGAGCGGCGTGAACAGCGAGGAGGTCAGTTCCCCTTCGATGTGATTGAAGGTCGGGCCGAAACCCACCGACAGCTTGTCGTTGAAGCGATAGCTCAGGGTCGGCTGCACGGTGATAACCCGCACATAGCTCTTGTCGGCGTAGTAGCGGCCCTGAAAGCTGCTCTCGTAGTCGGTCATCAGGCCAAAGGGCACGTAGACACCGATACCGAAGGCGACCTTCTCGTCCAGTGGCTTGACGTAGTAGCCCATGGGGACGCCAGTGGTCGGCACCATGTCGCCGTCGTTGCCGCCGCTGATCGAGCCGGCCGGGGAGCGGGCGCTGACCTGGTCGATGTCGCTCTTGGCATGAATCGCCGCCGCCCCTGCATAGACTTCTTCGCGCTTGAGGCGCGCCATGCCGGCGGGGTTGCCGAACAGGGTGCTGGCGTCATCGGCGGATGATGAGCGCCCGGCGAAGGAGGTGCCCATGCCGGAAATGCTCTGTTCGTTGAGGGCGAAGCCGCTGGCGAAACCATGGCTCGAGGTGGCGGTGATGGCGATGGCAAGACCGGTCTTGAGAAGACGTTTGCTCACGGGGAAGCTCCTGTGGTGAGGCGAGGGGGCGCACGCTACAGTTTTTCCTGACCCCTGCCAAGACGCTGAAGTTCCCGAAATAGAGCGGATTGTCTGACAATTGTTTTGATAATGCGTGGATTTTCCACGCTGATTTTTCTGGCGATTCGGTCAGGCTACCTGGCTGACGGGCTCGACGCAGCGTTGCCAGGCATCGAGAAAGTCATCCTGGCGAGCCTGTGGCTGAAAAACCTTGCACCAGATTCGGCCCAGAGCCAGCAGGTCATCGGCGGCCGGTAACTCGAGTTTCTCGCGTTCGACCAGCAGCCAGGCAATGGCCGTGGCATAACGCAGGTTGACCGTCAGCTCCACGTGCGGCGCTTCAAGAAAGGCGTGCTGGCTGGCGAGGCCGCGTACGCGGCTGGCCAGCTCCGGGTCGAAGGCCAGATGCTGGTCCCAGAGCATCTGGTGGCGCTGTTCGCTGATGCGGTACAGGCCGTGACCTTGCGGGGTGTCCAGCGCGCTGCCCAGTGCCGACTGACAGGCCGCAGCCCCCAGCAGCAGCGCTTCGGCCGTGGCGCTATGGCGTTCGAGATAGAGCAGGGTAGGGCGGATTACATGTTGGCTGAGATCGCAGGCGGCAATTCCCATGGCATCCTCGCAGAGGGTACCGGTGGGGCCGGGCGCATGGCAGCTTTTCTAGTGGTTTTTCGATAAAGGCCCCACCGGGAGCAGGGTTAGCCGCTCATTTTCAAGTCTAGTGCGATATTTCAGCCGTAAAGGACTGTTTTTAAATTGATTCCAGATCTGAGTTATTGGGCATATTTCGATTAGTGCTTAGAAACCACCGGTCAGTCGCCAGTGGCAATCGGCCGTGCCGGATCGCTGATCCACTCGCTCCAGGAACCGGCGTAGAGCGGTGCCAGCGGGTAACCAGCGAGGCTCATGGCGAACAGGTTGTGGCAGGCCGTGACACCGGAGCCGCAGTAAGCCACCAGATTTTCCACTGGGCGCTCGCCGCGCAGATCGTCGAAGCGCTCGCGCAGTGCCTCTGCCGGAAGGAAGCGGCCATCGGAACCCAGGTTGTCGGTGAATGCCGCGCACTGTGCGCCGGGAATGTGTCCGGCGATCGGGTCGAGCGGCTCGACCTCGCCACGAAAGCGCGGCAGTGCCCGTGCGTCGAGCAGGGTCAGGTCCGGGTTGCCCAAACGCTGGGCCAGCTGATCGGCAGTCAGCAGCAGGCTGCTGTCGGGTTGCGCGGAGAAATCACCGGGAGCCTTGCTCGGTGGCGCCATGGTTAGTTCCTGGCCAGCTTCACGCCAGGCTTTCAGGCCGCCATCGAGCAGGTACAGGCCCTCACGTTTGCCCAGCCATAGCAGCAACCACCAGGCGCGTGCGGCGAAGGCGCCAGGGCCGTCGTCGTACAGCACCACCTGGCTGTCGGCCCGCAGGCCGCAGCTGCGCAGGCGCTCGACCAGGGCGCTGGGGTCGGGCAGCGGATGACGACCGGTGACGCCCTTGACCACGGGCGCGGACAAGTCCTGTTCGAGATCGAGGAAATGCGCACCCGGGATATGTCCGTCCAGGTAGCTGCGACGGCCGTAGGCCGGGCCTTCGAGGGCGAAACGGCAGTCCAGGATCAGCAGGTTTTCCTGTCCCAGACGTTGTTGAAGGTGTTCCGCGCTGATCAGTTGAGCGAGTGGCATGGCGCCTCCTGTTTCGTAGCAGGGTTTGCGGCATCATACCGCCTGGCCTGCTATCCGATACTCCGCCAACAAGGCGCCTTTTCAGCTCATTCGGCAAAGCTGCAGTGCCAGTGGTGAGCCTCGATTCGATATGCGTGATCGATATGCGTGCGTTTAAGGCCATTATTTGGGGCGCCCCTTGATCAAGTGAATGGCGATCCAGAGGCCTTCCAATCTTTGCATGTGGAGTCATGCACTAAAAAGTTTCATCAAAGCGACATTTTGATCTGTTTTGGTGCTTTGCTGCCTGATAGAGTGCCGGCCACTTTGTTTTCGTGGTGTCGAGGTGCCGTATGTCGTTGTCCGTCGATTCTTTCCTGGCGCGCCTGAAGCAGCGCGACCCCGATCAGCCGGAATTCCACCAGGCGGTGGAGGAGGTGGTGCGCAGCCTGTGGCCCTTCCTCGAAGCCAATGCGCGTTATCGCCAGGCCGGCATTCTCGAGCGCATGGTCGAGCCGGAGCGCGCCATCCTGTTTCGCGTGCCCTGGGTCGATGACCGTGGCCAGGTGCAGGTCAACCGCGGCTACCGCATCCAGATGAGCAGCGCCATCGGCCCATACAAGGGCGGTCTGCGTTTCCATCCCTCGGTGAACCTGGGCGTGCTCAAGTTCCTGGCCTTCGAACAGGTATTCAAGAACTCCCTGACCTCGCTGCCCATGGGCGGCGGCAAGGGCGGTGCGGACTTCGACCCCAAGGGCAAGAGCGAAGGCGAGGTGATGCGCTTCTGCCAGTCGTTCATGACCGAGCTGTACCGTCATGTCGGCGCCGATCTGGACGTGCCGGCCGGTGATATCGGCGTCGGCGGTCGTGAGATCGGTTACCTGTTCGGCCAGTACAAGCGCCTGTCCAACCAGTTCACCTCGGTGCTGACCGGCAAGGGCCTGAGCTACGGCGGCAGCCTGATTCGCCCGGAAGCCACTGGCTATGGCTGCGTGTACTTCGCCCAGGAGATGCTCAAGCGTATCGACCAGGGGTTCGAGGACAAGCGCGTGGCCATTTCCGGCTCGGGCAACGTCGCCCAATACGCCGCGCAAAAGGTGATGGAGCTGGGCGGTCGGGTGATCTCGATGTCCGACTCCGAAGGCACGCTGTATGCCGAAGGTGGTCTCAGCGACGAGCAGTGGCAGTACCTGATGGAGCTGAAGAACGTGCACCGTGGTCGCTTGCGCGAGATGGCCGAGCATTATGGCCTGCAGTTTCTCGTGGGTCAGCGTCCCTGGGGCCTGGCGTGCGATATCGCGTTGCCCTGCGCGACGCAGAACGAACTGGACGGTGAGGACGCTCGCACCTTGCTGAAGAATGGCTGCATCTGCGTGGCCGAAGGCGCCAACATGCCCTCGACTCTGGAGGCGGTGGACCTGTTCGTCGAGGCCGGCATCTGCTACGCGCCGGGCAAGGCCTCCAACGCCGGTGGCGTGGCCACCAGCGGCCTGGAAATGAGCCAGAACGCCATGCGCCTGCACTGGAGCGCCGGCGAGGTGGACGAGCGTCTGCACGGCATCATGCAGAACATCCACCATGCCTGCGTGCACCACGGTGAAGAGAACGGCCGCATCAATTACGTCAAGGGCGCCAATATCGCCGGCTTCGTCAAGGTCGCCGATGCCATGCTGGCGCAAGGCGTGGTCTGAACGCATTGCAGTAGACAGGGGCCCCGTGTGCGAACACGGGGCCTCGTCGTTTCTGACGGGGCTGTGTTGCTCGAGCGATTCAGGCTCAGGCATGCTGCCTGCCCTCACGCTCGCTACACAGGCCTTCGCCCTGCATGAAACGTTTTGTCTTGCTCGATACCGCTGCGATCCCGGGTACCAAGGGTGCGTTGAACCTCTTCGAATACGGCGAAGATTTCGTCATCAAGATCGCCGGCGGCGATGGCGGGCAACTGATGAATACCCGTATGCACGGCTCGGAAGATGCCCTGGCGGCGATTCCCTGCAAGCAGATCGCCGGCCGGCCACAGGTGCGGGTCTTGATCGGTGGTCTGGGTATGGGCTTTACCCTGGCCTCGGCGCTGCAGCACTTGGGCGCGGATGCCGAGGTGGCGGTGGCCGAGCTGGTGCCCGGGGTGATCGAGTGGAACCGTGGCCCGCTCGGGGCGAAATCCGGTTATCCGTTGAATGACCCGCGTGCGCTGATCATTCAGGAGGATGTCGCCAAGGTATTGCAGGCCGCCGAGCAGTGCTACGACGCGATCATGCTGGATGTCGACAACGGCCCCGAAGGACTGACCCAGAAGGGTAATGACTGGCTGTACAGCATGGACGGCCTGCGTCAGTGCGCCAAGGCGCTGAGGCCCAAGGGCATGCTGGCAGTGTGGTCGTCCAGCGCCGACCGGGCATTCTCGGAGAAGGTGCGCAAGGCCGGTTTCAAGGGCGAGGCGGTGCAGGTGTATGCCCATGGCAATCGGGGCACGCGGCACACCATCTGGATTGCCCAGAAGGTCTGAGCCCGCAGCCTTTCGATTTGGTGGGCTGAAGCGGATCGCCGCCCGGCCCACCCTACCCTGGGGTGGGCTTGCGCCCACCAACTGGGCGCACCACCGCGAATGACCGCTTCGCCTTTTTACTGTTATTCGCAGGTGGAATCGCGTCGAAAGATCGTGGGCAGACTCTCAGTGAATCTGCAGTTTGCCGATACGGTCGTTGTCCAGGCTGCCGAAGTACAGGTAGTCGCCTACCGGTTTCACCGAGGTCACCATGCGCAGGTGAGTTCCGCTGGTGTCATGCAGGCTGCGGATGATCTCGCCATTCTCGTCGAGGGCGATGGCGAAGCCGTAAGGGATTGCCTTAGGCCACAGCGCGCGCGGCAGCTTGGCCAGTTGCGCCTTGAGCCAGGGGTGGCGATGGAGGAAGTCGGCGTCGGCCTTGCGCGGTGTCGGCAGCGCGACCCAGAAGGTGCCGTTGCGGTCACCCTGCAGGTTGTCCGGCAGGCCGGGCAGGTTGTCGATGAAGATGTCGTGCTGGCCGGCCTTGTCGCCCTTGAGCCAGTAACGGGTGATGCGGTAGCGATAGGTCTCGTTGACCAGCACGAAGTCCTCGTTCGCCGACAGGGCCACGCCGTTGGCGAAATACAGATCCTTGAGCAATACGCGGGTTTCGCCGCTGGCCGGGTCATAGCTGAGCAGGCGGCCGTGGGGACGGGCCTCGAGCAGGTCGAGCAGGTAGTCCGGCTGTTCGAAACGTGACGAGGCGTCGCTGAAGTAGATGGTGCCGTCGCTGGCGATGTCCAGGTCGTCGGTGAAGGCGAAGCGCAAGCCCTCTGCCTCGGTGGTCAGTACCTTGATCGCGCCTTGCGGGTCGATGCTCAGCAGGCCCTTGTAGGCGTCGGCGACGATCAGGTTGCCACTGGCGTCGAAGTTCATGCCCAGCGGGCGGCCGCCGGTGTCGGCGAAGGTTTCCAGGCTGTCATCTTGCAGCACACGAACGATGCGGCCGTCATGCAGGCCGGCGTATACCCGGCCCTGGCCGTCTACTGCGGTGTCTTCCGGGCCATGCACCTGGCCACGCGCCAGCAGTTCGGCCTTCATCAGGGTGTCGTTGGGCTCCAGTGCGCCCGTCATCGCCGGGGCGGGGTCGGCATCCCAGGGCAGCGGATCGATCGGGCTGGGGGTAAGGGCCAGGTAGCTGGCCGCTGCGGCCAGCAGCATGACGAGCAGGGCAAGCAGTTTCTTCAGCATTGTTGTTCTTCCGGGTCGGAGGTAGTGCGCGGCACAGATTACACAGTTCCCGTGATCGGCGGCAGGTCGCTGCCCCGTGCGATGGCGTGGGCATATATACTGCGCGGCATTCTTAGCGTGAGAGTCGCGTAGCGACGCCTTCCTTAGGGCCTTTCTCCCTCCGGGAGAAGGTGGCGCGAAGCGCCGGATGAGGGGGCGGGTATGCCGCGTAGGCATTTGATAATGCGGGGTGCCTGTGCGGCATGCCCGTTAACGGGAGAGCCGCGTGGCTAAAGACATTCACTGGATTCTCGACGACGCCAGCCTGGCCGAGCATTGCGCCGCCTGGCAGGCGCAGCCCTTCGTCGCGCTGGACACCGAGTTCATGCGCGTCGACACCTTCTATCCCATCGCCGGGTTGCTGCAGGTCAGCGCTGGCGATGGCGCCTATCTGATCGACCCCTTGCACATCGGCGACTGGCGGCCGTTCGCCGCGCTGCTCGAAGCGCCGGGCGTGGTCAAGGTGCTGCACTCGTGCAGTGAGGACCTGGAGGTCTTTCTGCGCCTGACCGGCAGCCTGCCGGCACCGCTGTTCGATACGCAACTGGCGGCCGGTTACCTCAACCTCGGTTTCTCCATGGGTTACTCGCGCCTGGTGCAGGCCTTGCTCGATATCGAGCTGCCCAAGGGCGAGACCCGCTCCGACTGGTTGCAGCGGCCGCTGTCCGAACTGCAGGTGCGTTACGCCGCCGAGGACGTGCTGCATCTCGTCGAGGTATACCACGCCCTGATGGCCCGCCTGGCGCCGCAGAAGGTCGAGTGGATTCTGGCAGACGGTGCCGAGCTGGTCGCCAATCTCGGGCGTGAAGTCGCGCCGGAGGATGCCTGGCGCGATGCCAAGCTGGCCTGGAAACTCTCGCGTCAGCAGCAGGCCGTGCTGCGCGCGCTGTGCGCCTGGCGTGAGCGCGAGGCGCGTGCGCGCAACCAGCCACGCAATCGCGTCTTGCGTGAGCATTCGTTGTGGCCGCTGGCACGTACCCAGCCGGACAATCTGGTAGCGCTGGCGCGGATCGAGGACATGCACCCGAAAACCGTGCGTCAGGACGGAGAGACGCTGCTGCAGCTGATTCGTGATGCCGCAGCGCTGCCGCCCGGGCAGTGGCCCGAAGCCTTGCCCGAGCCGCTGCCGATAGAAGCCTCTGCGCTGTTGAAGAAGCTGCGTGCCGTCGGCCAGCGCGAGGGTGAGCGCCTGGATATCGTGCCCGAGTTGATGTTGCGCAAGAAGACCCTGGAAGCCCTGCTGAAAAGCGGTTATCCCGATGGTCCGTACCAATTGCCCGACTCCCTGCGCGGCTGGCGCCGGGAGTTGATGGGGCAGGCCCTGTTGGATTGTCTGGCCGCTGAAGGAGAATCTGCGTGAAACGCATCTGTTCCATCTATAAAAGCCCGCGCAAGAATGAGATGTATCTCTACGTGCTCAAGGCCGATGCACTGAAGCGTGTGCCCGAGGGGCTGCTCGCCGTTTTCGGCCCGCCTGCGCACGCCTTCGATCTGGTGCTCAGCCCGGAGCGGCAGTTGTCCCGGGAAGACATCGCCACCGTGCTGGAAAATCTCGACAAGCAGGGCTATCACCTGCAGATGCCGCCTCCCGAGGAGGAATACATTCAGCATCTGCCCGACGAGCTGCTGCGCCGTAACGATCCGGTGTAAGCCATGCGCCTGCTGATCGCCGAAGAGGATCATGCGTTCTATGCCGAGCGCATTCGCAGCGCCTGCCCTGAACTGCAACTGGTGGCCGGTGCGCAGCTCGAACAGCTGCGTGCGGTCGCCGGCGACTGCGACCTGTGGCTGGGGCAGCCCGATCTGCTCGCGCCCTTGTTGCACGACGGAGCGCGCCCGCAGTGGCTGCAGTCGACCTGGGCTGGGGTCACGCCGCTGTTGGCAGCGGATCTGCCACGTGATTACCGTCTGACCCGCGCCGTCGGCATCTTCGGTCAGGTGATGGCCGAATACGTGCTTGGGCATCTGCTGGCCCATGAGCGGCGCCTGTTCGCCCGGCTGGCGGCGCAGGTCGCGCAGCGCTGGGACAACAGCCAGCCACGCAGCCTGCGTGGGCGACGGGTGCTGGTGGTCGGTTGCGGCGATATCGGTCAGGCCGTCGCCGATTTCCTCCAGCCCTTCGGCGTGGAGCTGCGTGGTGTCGCCAGTCAGGCGCGTGAGCAGGCGCCTTTTTTCGAAGTGGCGGCCATGGAGCAGCTGCCGCACCTGGTCGCCTGGGCCGATTACGTGGTCAACCTGCTGCCGGACACGCCGGCAACGCGCGATCTGTACGATGCCCGCCTGTTCACCCGCTTCCGTCCGCAGGCGCTGCTGATCAATGCCGGGCGCGGCGTCGCCGTGGTCGAGGCCGATCTGGTGGCCGCGCTGGAGCAGAACCAATTGGCCGGCGCGGTGATCGACGTCTGTCGCGAAGAACCGCTGCCGCCCGGGCATGCGTTCTGGACAGCGCCACGCTTGTTGCTCACCGGCCACAGCTCGGCGCCTACCGATCCGGCGCTGATGAGTGAGCTGTTCATCGACAACCTGGCGCGCTGGCAAGCGTCAGAGGCGTTGCGTGGTGAAGTGGATTTCGCTCGCGGTTATTGAGGCACTTGGCGGGTTGCACTCGCCCTACGGGTGCAGATCTGTAGGGCGGGTGCAACCCGCCAGCGGCGATGACTGGCTCGTATGATCAATCCCTGATGGCGCCGTTCGGCATGCGCCGCTTGGCCGGGGCTGGGCCTCAAGCTAGACTGCCGCGCTTTTTCCGCTTGAGTGCATACTGCTGCCATGGCTGCCGACCTCGAACCCTTCTGGAAACGCAAGACCCTCGCCCAACTCGATCAGCTCGAGTGGGAATCGCTGTGCGACGGTTGTGGTCTGTGCTGCCTGCAGAAGCTCGAGGATGAAGACGACGGCGCCGTCTACTACACGCGCATCGCCTGCAAGTTGCTGGACCTGCAGACCTGTCGCTGCAGCGATTATCCCAACCGGGTCAGGCATGTGCCCGATTGCATTCAGCTCACCCCGGCGCAGGCCGATCAGTTCCAGTGGCTGCCGCCGACCTGTGCTTATCGCCTGGTCAGCGAAGGCAAGGATTTGCCGCATTGGCACCACCTGGTCAGCGGCGACCCTGACGCTGTGCACGCCGAGCGAATTTCCCAGTCGGGGCGCATGCTCAGTGAGAACAGCGTGGCCGAAGACGACTGGGAAGATCATCTGATTTTCCGCGCGGGTTGATTGCCGCGCGGCTTCGTGGCAAATCTGTCCCCCGTCCATGGAATTTGCCCTGCGGCGCAGCTGTCTCAAGTTGCCACGTGCCGCATCAGGAGTTTGCTCGATGTCCCTTCGCTTGCCGTTGTACGCGTCTCTGCTGCTGTTGAGTCTGCCGGCCTTCGCCGCCACGCAGAAGGTCGATCTGGATTACCGGGTGCGCTTTCTGCCCGAGAGCAATCAGGCGGAAGTCAGCATTACCCTGGAGAAAGGCGAGCGGGTGCGCAGCCTCGACTTCAATCTTGGCGAGGACGGGCGCTTCAGCGATTTCAAGGCTGACGGCCAGTGGTCGCAGGAGACCGCCGGGCGCGGCAAGTGGCAGCCGGGCGAGGGCAAGAGCGTACTCAGCTACCGCGTGCTGATCGACAGCGAACGCAAGCCGGGGCGCTACGACGCCAGGATGACCGACGACTGGGCGCTGTTCAGGGGCGACGACCTGATTCCGGCGGCCAAGCTCGATCAGCAGGACAAGACCGAGCTGGTGGCGCGCTTGCAGTTCGATCTGCCCAAGGGCTGGAAGAGCGTCGAGACCGGCTGGCCGCGCATCGGCAAGAACCGCTTCCGCATCGACAACCCGCAGCGCAGGTTCGACCGCCCGACCGGCTGGATGCTCGCTGGCAAGCTGGGTACCCGACGCACTCGTCTGGGCGATAGCGAAGTGGCCATCTCCGCGCCAATCGGCGAGGGCATGCGGCGCATGGATATCATGACGTTCCTGACCTTCGTCTGGCCGCAGATGCAGCAGGTGTTCCCGCGTGATCCGGACAAACTGCTGATCGTCGGCGCTGGCAATCCGATGTGGCGTGGCGGCCTGTCGGCGGCCAATTCCTACTACATGCACGCCGACCGTCCCCTGGTCAGCGAGAACGGCACCAGCTCACTGGTGCACGAACTGGTGCACGTGTTCGGCCGCATCTATGGCCGCGAGCGCAGTGACTGGATCGCCGAAGGCCTGGCAGAGTACTACGCCATCGAACTGATGCGCCGCGCGGGCGGTATCAGCGAAGACCGTTATCAGAAGATCCGCGAGCAGCTGATTCGCTGGAGCAAACCGGTCAACAGCCTGCGTACCGACAATGCCAGCGGCGCTGTCACCGCGCGTGCGGTGCTGCTGTTGCAGGAGCTGGACCGGGAAATCCGCCAGAAGACCAAGGACAAGGGCAACCTGTCGCTGGACGACGTCACCCGTGGGCTGATGCGTCTGGACAAGGTCAGCACCCAGGACTTCATCGATATCACCGAGAACGTCATCGGCGGCCCGTCGAATACGCTGGATACGCGTTTGCTGCGCTGAGTGTTACCGCTTCGCTCCCTGTCTGCTGGTTCGAGTCAGAACAAGGGGCCGGAGCGAGTATTGTTACCTTTGGCCAGGCGGTCGTAGAGCACCACGTTGACCGTCGCGGCCAGGTTCATGCAGCCCTGAGTAGGGATGTACACGACTTCAGCGCCACACCAGTCGAGAATCTCCTGCTGCAGTGAGCCGTCCTCTGGGCCGAAGATGTACAGCGCCCGGTCGGGATGGGTATAGGCGGGCAGGGCGCGTGCATCATCGACCAGCTCCACCGCCACTGGGGTGCAACCCAGCGGCAGGATCTTGCGCAAATCGTCGATGTTGATCAGCGGGATATCCTGATGAACTTTCTTGGTGTCGGTGATGAAATCCTTGGCGCGGTCGTAGCGGGTGCCGGTGTAGAACACCGAGCTGACGTCATAGCAGCCCGCCGCACGCATGATGGAGCCGACGTTTTCCGGTGATTTCGGGTTGAACAGGCCGATGCAGGCGTATCGTTTGTTGGCCACGGTGGCACTCGCAAAAACGCCGATTATACGGTGCTAACCGCCGGCCCCTAGCAGGCTGTTGAAAAACTACCTCGGCTTTGGCTTCCTGCGTCGCTCTACCTCCTGCATCCATGCAGTCGTCGCCTACGTTTTTCAACGGCCTGCTAGTCCTTTTTCAACAGGCTGACCAGATCGCCAAAGGCCTTGTAGGTCGATTTGGCAGCCTGAGGGCTGGCGGTGGAGCCTTCGGCGAAATACTGCTGGTCGGTGTAGCGCGAGTGTTCGTTGTCATGACAGAACAGGCACAGCAGCTCCCAGTTGGAACCATCGGCCGGGTTGTTGTGGTGGTTGTGATCGCGGTGATGCACGGTCAGTTCGCTCAGGCGCTTGCCAGAGAACTCGCGGGCGCAGCGGCCGCAGACATGGGGGTACATTTTCAGCGCTTTCTGCCGGTAGCCCTCTTCGGCCTGGGCGGACAGGTAGTAGCGGTTGTTATTGGTGCTCATGACAGAACCTGTTATCGGGAGGTGAACGCTTGACTGGATATGTTGCCAGAATAGAACGAAAGCCAGCTGCACAGGAGATATGTCATGCGCTTGCCTATGTTCGCCGTGATGATTCTGGCCTCCAGCCTTGGCGGCTTGGCCTGGGCTCAGGAACCGATGCGCATGCCGTCCGCGCCTGGGGCAGGTGCGCCGGGCACTGCGACGCCACAGCCTTACGGCCAGCCTTCCACGCCCACTACGATCAAGCGCCAGGGATCGGCGCCCCTCTTACCACCGCCCCAGGGACAAACGCCCCCAGGGACTGCGCCGAAATCCACTGGCGATCAATCGATTCCGCAGCTCGATGAGCAACTGCGCCGCAATAGCCAGGGGCTGGACGGGCAGCGCAAGGCGGAGTGATCGGCGTAGGAGCGGTTGGGCGGCATTCCGCTCCTACGGGTGTGCCATCCCGAGCACACGGAACAGGAAGGCGTACTCCAGCGCCACATCCTTGATGCCCTGATAACGCCCACTCATGCCGCCATGGCCCGCGCCGAGGTCGGTCTTGAGCAGCAGCAGGTTGGCGTCGGTCTTGTCGCGACGCAGTCTGGCCACCCATTTGGCCGCTTCCCAGTACTGCACGCGGCTGTCGTTGTAGCCGGCGACGGCGAGGATGGGCGGGTAGGCCTGGGCGCGCACGTTCTCGTAGGGCGCGTATGCCTTGATGCGCTCGAATACCTCGGGCTGATTCGGGTCACCCCATTCGTCGTACTCGGTCACGGTCAGCGGCAGGTCCGGGTTGAGCATGGTGTTGAGCACATCGACGAAAGGCACTTCGGCAATGGCAGCGGCGAACAGCTCGGGACGCTGGTTGAGCACGGCGCCGATCAGCAGGCCGCCGGCGCTGCCGCCGCTGATCGCCAGTTGCGCGGTGGTGGTCAGACCTTCGGCGATCAGGCGCTCGGCGCTGGCGATGAAGTCGCCGAAGCTGTTGTGTTTGTGCTCGAGCTTGCCGGCGCGGTACCAGGCCTCACCCATCTCGCCGCCGCCGCGTATGTGCGCGATGGCGAAGACGAAGCCGCGATCCAGCAGGCTCAGGCGGGCGTGGGAGAACCAGGGGTCGAGGCTCGCACCGTAGGCGCCGTACCCATAGAGATAGAGCGGCGCCGGTTTGCCTGCGGCGAATACCTCGCGGCGCGCCACCAGGCTGATCGGTATCTGCGTGCCGTCAGTCGCAGTGGCCCAGAGGCGGCGGCTTTCGTAGGCGTCGGCATCGAATGGGCCTTCCACCGGTGTCTGCTTGAGGACCTGCTGAGCGCCCGTGGCCAGTTCCAGTTGGCGCACTTGCGCGGGGCGGTTCAGCGCTTCGTAGCGCAGGCGGATCACCGGGCTGTGAAACTCCAGGCTGTCCTGCACATAGAGGCTGTAGGCCGCATCCGGTAGCTGCACGCGATAGGCGTCAGCGCCCTGCGGCTGCACCTCCAGAATCGGCAGGCCGCCTTCGCGCAGGGCAAGGGTGAGCGCGCGCTGGTTCAGCGTGGCGCCCTCGAGCATCACCTGCGGGTCGTGGGCGCGAATCTGCTGCCAGTGCGCGCGTTGCGGTTGCGCCTCGGTGGCGCGGTAGAGCGCGAAGTTGATGCCGCTCTGGTTGCTGCGGATCAGCCAGCACCACTGCCCGTCCAGCATGCCGTGATCGACATCGTATTCGTGGCCTTCCTCACGCGGTGCCAGGCAGCTGAAGTCGCCCTGCGGCTGCTGCGCGTCGAGCACCCAGACTTCGCTGGTGGTCTTGCTGCCCAGTTGCAGGATCAACTGGCGCTCGGAGCTTGCGCGGTAGCAATGCAGGAAGAAGCGGCCATCTGCTTCTTCGAATACGGCGTGGGCTGCGGCGTCGCCGAGGCGGTGACGGTAGAGTTTGTAGGGACGGTGGGTGTCGTCCAGTTCGGTGAAGAACAGCGTCTGGCTGTCGCCCGCCCAGGTCATGCTGCCGTCGCAGTCGTCGAAGGGCAGTTCGCTGATCTGGCCGCTGTCCAGTTCCTTGACGAACAGGCGGTAGATTTCGTCGCCGCTGCTGTCGAGGCTGTAGGCCAGGCGCTGCTGGTCAGGGCTGATGCTGAACGCACCGACGGAAAGAAAGCCGCCGCCGGCCAGCGCGTTGGGGTCGAGCAGCAACGTTTCGCTGGCCGCGTCGACGTCCAGCGAGCCATCGGCAGGGCGGCGGCAACGGTAGTGCCGTGGATATTCGTCCCCGGCGGTGGTGCGCTGGTAGTAGAGGTAGTCGCCCCAGGGCGTCGGCAGTGACAGATCCGTCTCGCGAATGCGCCCCTTGATTTCCTCGAACAGCTGCTCGCGCAGGGCCCGTTGCGGCTCCAGCACGGCGTCCAGGTAGGCGTTTTCTGCCTGCAGATGCGCCAGCACCTCGTCGCTGTCGCGGTTTTCCAGCCAGTGATAGGGATCGTTGCCGGCTTCCTGGCGGGCGATGGGGGCAGAGGACATGACGTGGCTCCAGAGAACGAGAGGGCGACGGCAGGGGCGCCGCGCTGGGCAAAAGCCGTTATCATAAGCGCCCCTTTGCCTGACCTGCCACGCCGGCGCCTGCTTATGATGACTGAAAACGACTACCTCCTGGCCTGGGCGGCCTACGGCATTGCCGCCCTGGGTTGCCTGTTGGTGTGGATGCGCCTGACCAGCTGGATGTGGCGCTACCTGCGCGAGCCGCTCGCGGTGCTGATGGCCGTGCTGCTGTTCAGCCCGACCATCGTCGACCCGGTACGCGAGCTGTTCGCGCCCGCCCTCGCGGTCACCGCCATGGACGTACTGCTCAAGGTGGGCAACAACGCCTGGCGCGCGGTCGCCGACCTGGCGCTCTACAGCTTGATCGCGCTTGCCGTTTACCTGGTGTTCGTCGCTGTTCGCTGGCCCATCGAACGCTGGTGGAAGGGGCGCAAGAGCGAACCTGTAGCCGAGCCCGACGAAGACCCGCGCACCCTGCGCGAACGTATGGAAGAGGACGACGACCTGCCGATTCGCGACTACGAGCGCGATCGCTCTGGCCGTATGGAACCGCGTATTTGATCTGACCCCTTGCGCCTGTCGGCCCAGGCGTTCAGCATGAACGCCTTGTGCAAGGGAGGCCCGATGGATTGCGTGTTCTGTGCCATTGCCGAGCAACGGCTACCGGCTCATCGTCTGTATGAAGACGACGATTTCATCGTGCTGCTGGACATCTTCCCGATGCGTCCGGCCCATGTGCTGATCGTCAGTCGCCTGCATGCACCGTTTCTAGGTGAGCTGCCGCCAGCGGTTCGTGAGGGTCTGCTGGCCTTGGCCGTGCGTGTGGCCGCTGCACTGCGTGAGGCGGGCTTTGGCAAGAATGGCATCAACCTGCTGATCAACGACGGCCCGGATGCCAATCAGCACGTGCCCCATCTGCATCTACACCTGATTCCGCGTCGGCCGGGTGACCTGCCGGCATTGCTCTGGCGACTGCTGGTGCGTTTTCTGCCAATGGGCCGCAAGCGCCTCGACGCGCGCCTGCAGGACGAAGCCGATCGCTTGCGCCTGATCCTCGGCAAGGAGAATTGATTCGATGTGCGAATTGCTCGGCATGAGCGCCAATGTACCCACCGATATCGTGTTCAGCTTTACCGGGCTGATGCAGCGTGGCGGCCGCACCGGGCCGCACCGCGATGGTTGGGGCATCGGCTTCTACGAGGGGCGTGGTCTGCGTCTGTTTCAGGACCCGCGGGCGAGCAGCGAATCCGAGGTGGCGCAGCTGGTGCAGCGCTACCCGATCAAGAGCGAGGTGGTGATCGGCCATATCCGCCAGGCCAATGTCGGCAAGGTCAGCCTGGTCAATACCCACCCCTTCAGCCGCGAGTTGTGGGGGCGTAACTGGTGTTTCGCGCACAATGGCCAACTGGCGGGCCTGGAAGGTTCCACCACCTTCTACCGACCGGTCGGCGAAACTGACAGCGAGGCGGCGTTCTGCGATCTGCTCAACCGCGTGCGTCGCGCCTTTCCCGAGCAGGTATCGGTGGAAATGCTCCTGCCGGTGCTGGTGGCGGCCTGTGCCAGCTACCGCAAGCTCGGCGTGTTCAACTGCCTGCTCAGCGATGGCGACTGGCTGTTCAGCTTCTGTTCGACCAAGCTCGCGCATATCACCCGCCGCGCGCCGTTCGGCCCCGCGCAACTCAAGGACGCCGACCTGAAGGTGGATTTCCAGTCGCAAACCACGCCCAACGACGTGGTGACGGTGATTGCCACCGAACCTTTGACCGACAACGAACAATGGTCGCTGTACCAGCCGGGCGAATGGCGCCTGTGGCGCCGCGGCGAATGCATCACTGACGGCAAGGCCTGATCCCATGCTCAGAAGTTACCTGCGCCTGACGCTGTTCGCTCTTGGCCTGTTGTTCGGCGTGCAGGTGCCGGGCTTCGTCGATGACTACGCCAAGCGCGTCGAGGCTCATCGCTTGGAGTCGCAGCAGAGTCTCAAAGGCTTTCAGGAAACTGCGCGCAATTTCTTCAAGGGCGATATGGACGCGCTGGTCGCGCACTATCGTGTCAGCGACGACCCGGTGATGCGCAGCGATGCCAATAGCGTGGCGCACCTGGTGCAGCGCTCGGCCTTGCTCGAACGCGAATGGCAGGCCATGCAGGGCCCCTGGTACGCCCAGGCCTGGCACCTGGCGAGCGGCGCGGATCAGGCATTGTTCGAGGAAACCCTGCAGGCATACCGTTATCAGGTGCTGTTTACCCCGGATGCGATTCTCTGGGGCGTGATCAGCGCGCTGCTGCTGGCCTGGCTGGCGGAGCTGCTGGTGGTGCTGTGCGGCTGGATGTTCGGCGCAGGGCAGACCCGGCGTGCGCAGCAGCGTCACTGGCGCTGAATATCCGGGCAGAACACCGGTGATTGCTGAGCACGGCGCTCAATAGTCGAGTGCCAGCTCCGGCCCCAGGTAGGCATTGACCTGGAGGATATCGTCCTCGCCGAGCAGGCCGACCGCCGCGGCCAGCTGCAGGCGTGCGAGCAGATAGCGCAGTTTGGCTTCGAGCAGGTCGCGGCGGGCGATGAACACCTGTTCTTCGGCGTTGAGGATATCCACATTGGTACTTGAGCCTGCGAGAAAGCCCTTGCGCGCCGAATCCTGCGCCCGCTCGCTGGAAATGACGGCCTGCTGCAGGGCGCGAATGCGCGCCTGGCCGCTCTGCACGCCACGGAACTCACGGGTTGTGGCGGAGAACACCTCCTCGCGGCTGGCATTGACTTCTTCCCCGGCCTGTTCACGGCTCGCGGTGGCCTGGCGCACCCGTGCACTGACTCCGCCGCCGGAGTAAAGCGGCATGGTGAATTCCAGGCCGATGGAGCTGTAGCGGTTGGTCTGGTTGATGGTGGACAGCGAATCGCTCTCGCTATCGGTATAGCCCAGTACCAGATCAAGCGTGGGCCAGTGAGCGCTGCTGGCGCGTTTGACCTCCTCTTCGGCGAGGCCGTGATTGAGCTGTCGCGCGCGCAGCGAGGGATTGTTCAATTGCGCCTTTTGTAGCCAGTCCTGCAGGTTGTCCGGTTGCAGGGGCGGGGTTGGAAAGTCCGCGTGCAGGGTGGAGAGCTGATCCAGGTTGTTGCCGAGCAACTCCTGCAGCAGGCGCAGGGCGACCACCAGATTGTCCTCGGCTTCGATCACGCCGGCCTGCGCCAGGTCACGTCGGGCGGTGGCCTGGTCGACGTCGGTGATGGTGCCGTCGCCCAGATCGAAGCGGCGCTTGGCGGCCGCTACCTGCTGCTCGAAAGCCTTGAGCTTGGCGCGCGAAAGGTCGATGGTCTCGCGCGTCAGTAACACATCGAAATAGCGACTGGCCAGACGTACGGCAACGCCCTGGGTCTTGGCGTCGAACACCGCTTCGCTGTAGCTGGCGCGTTGCTTGCCCTGGCGGTACTCGACCATTTTCTGGCGGTTGTACAGCGGCTGACGTAATTGCACGCTGAGGTTTTCCGAGTCGTAGTCCAGATCGTTCTCGATGCGCCGGCCAAGTACATTCTGTTGCTCCTGGGTGCCGTCGACCTGGCTTTTGCTGGCCCTGGCCGTGACCTGCGGCAGCAGCCCGGCTCTGCCGATGGCGGGGTTTTCCAGACCGGCTGCACGTTCGTGGACGGCCGCACGATAGGTCGGGCCCTGCAGTTGCAGCAATTCCCAGGCCTGTAACAGGTCCATGGAGTGGGCGGGCAGGCTGATCAGGCAGCACAGGCCTGACAGGAGCTGGCGTACGAGCATGTCATTGCTCCTTGAAGGCCCCGTCGATACGGTCGAGCATGGGCTTCATCAGATAGCTCATCAGGTTGCGTTCACCGGTCTTGATCGTCACGGTGGCCGGCATGCCGGGGCGAATGCGATTGCTGCCCAGCTTGTCCATGCCTTCGGCGGTGACCTCGATCTCGGCCAGGTAGTAGGGCTGCTTGTTGGCCTCGTCGATAAGGCGATCGGCGGAAATCGTCAGCACGCGACCGGGGATGTTCGGCGTCTGCGCGTGGTTGAATGCCGGGAAGGCGATGTCTACCGGCAGTCCGGGTTGCATCTTGTCGATGGCCTGCACCGGCACCATGGCATCGACCTGCAGCGGTTCATTGGCCGGCACCACGTCCATTATCCGCGAACCGGCCTGGATCACCCCGCCTATGGTGGAGGCGGACAACCCCAGTACCACGCCGTCGATGGGCGAGCGGATCACCGTGTTGGTGACTTCGTAGTCCAGTGCCCGCAGGCGGTCGGCGAGGGCGGCGGCCTCTTTCTGCATATCGCTGAGCTGCGATTGCACTTCCTGCTGGTAATTCTGTTCAAGCTGGAGGATGCGCAGTTTGAGTTCGGCGATCTGATTGCGCGTACGCCCCGTGTCGGCGATGTTCTGCGCCAGCGAGGCGCTCAGTTCGGCGGCGTTGCGTTCCAGTTCGAGCATGCGGTTGCGCGTGACATAGCCTTCCGCCGCGAGGCTGCGCACGCCGTCGAGCTCCTGGTCGAGCAGCCTGATCTGCGCGCTGCGCGAGTACTGGACCTGGCGCAGGCCCTTGAGCTGTTCCTCGGCGCCGAGGATGTTCTCGCGGAGAATCTCGGCTTCGCCGGTCAACGCCCTACGGCGGGTAGTGAACAGCCGCTGCTGCAGGGCGACGGAGGCATGCAGGCGTGGGTCGTCGGCGAAGCGGCTGAGCAACTCAGGGTCGAACTCGACCTGTGCCGCGCCGTCGCGCTCGGCCTGCAGGCGACTTTTCACCGTGCTGACCACTATGTACTGCGCGCGGACCATGCCCTGTTCGGCAATGGCGCGGGTGGCGTCCAGTTCGATCAGCGGCTGGTTGCGTTGCACCAGATCACCCTCGCGCACCAGGATGGCGCCGACCGAACCGCCGGTCAGGTGCTGGATGGTCTTGCGGTTGTCGGTGACGTTGACCGTGGCATTGGCCACCACCCCGGCATCCAGTGGCGCGAGAATGGCCCAGAGAATGAATCCGCCGAAGCCGGCGAGCACCAGCGACAAGCCCCAGCGACTGGGTTTGCCGTCGTCCATGTCAACGGTGCAGGGGCTATCCGTCAGTATCAGCCCCTTGCTTTCGAACTGCAGATCGGACATGACATGTCACTCCTTGGCCCGTACCGAGGCCAGGGTCGGCGCCCCTTTGCCGGTGGGGACCACGTTGGCCTGGCGCAGCGCGGCGAATACCTCATCGCGGCTGCCGAACATCTGCACGGCGCCTTCGCGCAGTACCAGCACCTTGTCCACCATGCTCAGCACGGTGGGGCGGTGGGATATCAGCACCAGGGTCTTGCCGCGTTGCTTGAGGTCGAGCAGCGCTTGCAGCAACGCCGCTTCGCCGACGTCGTCGAGGCTGGCGTTGGGCTCGTCGAGAACGATCAGCGAGGGCTCGCCATAGAGCGCGCGGGCCAGGCCGATGCGCTGCTTCTGGCCGCCGGACAACGAGCCTCCGTCGGCGCTCAGGTGGGTGTCATAGCCTTGCGGCAGGTGCAGGATCATCTCGTGCACGCCGGCCTGCCTGGCGGCCAGGATCACTGCCTCGCTGTCGATTGCGCCGAAGCGCGCGATGTTCTCGGCGACGCTGCCCTCGAACAGCTCGACGTCCTGCGGCAGGTAGCCGAGCCAGGGACCCAGTTCGGCCTTGTTCCATTGATAGATATCGGCGCCGTCCAGGCGCACCTTGCCGCCTTGCGCTTGCCAGACGCCGACCAGCAGGCGTGCCAGGGTGGATTTGCCCGATGCCGAGGGCCCGATGATGCCCAGAGCCTCGCCGGGCGCCAGGTTGAAACTGACGCCGCGCAGGATCGGCGTGGGCGAACCCGGTGCGCTGGCGAAGGCGTTCTCCACGTGGAGCATGCCCAGTGGCTTGGGTAGCGGCATGGAGGGCTTGTGCGCAGGAAAATCGCTCAGCAGCCCGGACAACCGGGCCCAGGCGGCGCGGCTGGAGAGCAGTTGCTTCCAGGCCGAGATCACCTGCTCCACCGGCGCCAGGGCACGACCGGAGAGGATCGAGCTGGCGATCATCATGCCCGGGGTGATCGTGCCCTGGATTGCCAGCAAGGCGCCGGCGCCCAGGATCAGCGACTGCAGGGTGACACGCACGAAGCGACTGGCCCCGGCGATGTAGGCTGCGCGGTCGGAGGCCAGGGTTTGCAGCTCGAGAATCTTCAGGTGGTTGCCGAACCAGCGCTGACGAATCGCCGGCAGCATGCCCATGGCCTCTATCACTTCGGCATTGCGCAGGTTGTTGTTGGCGAAGCTGCCGGATACCAGCGAGGCCTGATTGGCCTCGGCCAGCGGCTTGCGGGTGCTGACTTCGGTCAGCCAGGCCAGGCCCACCAGCAGTAACGAGCCGATCAGGGTGATCAGGCCGAGCAGTGGGTGTACCAGGTAGATCACCAGCAGGAAGATCGGGGTCCAGGGGGCGTCGAAGAAGGCGAACAGGCCGTTACCGGTGAGAAACTGGCGAACCTGCGAGAGATCCTGCAGCGCCTGTGCCGGGTTGCCGCCGGCGCGGCGCAGGTTGCGCTCGAAGGCGGCGCCGAAGATGCGCTTGTTGAGCATCATGTCGAGACGGTTGCCGACGCGGATCAGCACGCTCGAGCGCACCACCTCCAACAGCGCCATCAGTACATACAGACCGATCACCAGCACGGTGAGCATCAGCAGGGTGGTGACGTTGCTGCTGACCAGGGCGCGATCATAGACCTGCAGCATATAAACGGCCGGGGTCAGCATCAGCAGGTTGATCACCCCGCTGAAGGCGGCCAGGGCGTAGAAGGTGCGGCGCAGGCGAAACAGCACCTCGGCCAGCTCGGAACGCGGGGGCTGCGGGACGTCCATGGGACCCTCCGGCACTGCATGTTCGCTGGGCGTCCTGCGTGGGGTGACGGCTTTTCGACGATTGTTGTGCAGGACTGTCTATTGGAGACGTTTTTTTGTCTCCTAAGGTATCGCTCTCTAGGTATAGATGGGATTTTCGTCGATGTACAAGGGATTCAAGCGTCTTATTTTTTCGATGCTTCGTTTTGTTTCGTCAAAAAAAATCTTTATTCAATAAATGCTTATATAAATGTCTGAGGGTCTATGAGGCGACTGACGGTATCTTGACAATCCTATTGGCTAGGACTTAAGTCTAGTCGTGTGATCCAAGCCAAGAAGTCGACACGGCTCTCCTTGGCGAGCTCCGGCATGGGGGCGATCACCATCGGAATCACGCTTTACCGGACGCCTGAGGCGTCTTTGCCAGGGCATTTCGCCGACCCGCAATTGCACGGGTCTCAGGGTGCCTGATTTCTGACGCAAGGTTTCTTGCCGGCGTCAGCATAGGGACATACCAAGCACTGATTGCACGCCGATCAGCCCAGCATGTCGGCGTGGCAGCGTCTGGCCTCTATCCCGGGAACGCTCTGACGATTGCGCGATGCGCAACGGACGGAGTGGGTTGCTTCTTTGCCAGGGATTCCTCCGACTTCGCGCATTCAGTTGCTGGGTATCCGAGGTGCAAGGAAATGGCCAATTTCATCAAGTCCGATCTCGAGTTCATCCTTCAGCAGATATTCATTGCCGAGGCGCATGCCGCCGGGCAGAGCCTGAGTGAATTGCTGCCCAACTCCCAGGTACCCTGGGGGCTGCGTACAGTGGATGGCAGCTACAACAACCTGGTGGAGGGCCGTACCTTCTGGGGTGCCGCCGACCAGGATTTCCTCCTGTTGCTGGACCAGCAGTTTCGCAATGACCAGGACGGCGACACCTTCGATATGAACGGCGGTGCGCCGGGCGGAGAGGTGACCAACACCGACTACGGCGCCACCGGCAATGTGGCCGATGCCGACCCGCGGATCATCTCCAACCTGATCGTCGACCAGACCATCAGCAATCCGGCGGCGGTGCAGGCTTTCATTGATATCGGGATGGGCATGCTGGCCGACGGTAGCCAGCTGGACCCGGATGGCAACCCCTATCCCGTTGGCACCGTACTGGATCTCGACGGAGTGGCGATTCCTGCCGGCCAATCGTTATTCATCCCCAACACTGCGCCGGACGAAGGGCTTTCGGCCGGTTTCAACACCTGGTTCACCTTCTTCGGCCAGTTTTTCGACCATGGCCTGGACCTGGTCAACAAGGGCAGTAACGGCTTCGTCTTCATTGCGCTGCAGCCGGACGACCCGCTGTACAACCCGGCCACACCGCAGACCAACTTCATGGTGGTTACCCGTGCCAGCGTCGAGGTGGACGCGGACGGTAACCGTGTGCACGTCAACCAGACCACGCCGTTCGTCGACCAGAACCAGACCTACAGCTCGCACGCCTCGCACCAGGTGTTCCTGCGGGCCTATGTGCTGGTGGATGGCCAACCCATGGTCACCGGCAAACTGCTGACCAACCGAGATCTGGGCGGCGACGGCATTTTCGGCACCGAGGACGACGTGGAGCTGGGCGGTATGGCGACCTGGGGCGTGCTCAAGGCGCAGGCCCGCGACGTGCTGGGCATCGAACTGGACGATCAAGACGTCGGCCGGGTGCCGTTGCTGGCAACCGACCAGTATGGCAACTTCATCCCGGGTGCAGGCGGCATGCCGCAACTGGTCACGGCTGGTGGCCTGGTCGAGGCCAGCCTGGCTGCACCCGTGGACGCGTCCCTGGCGCTGAGCACCGGTCATGGCTTCCTCGACGACATCGCCCATTCGGCCAACCCGTTCAACAGCCAGACCGGCGCGCCGCTGGTGGCCGATGCCGATGACGTGGCCGGGGTCAACGACGGCCTGGCTGGCAGCTACGACGACGAACTGCTCGACGCCCACTTCATGGCCGGTGACGGCCGGGTCAACGAGAACATCGGCCTGACTGCCGTACACCATGTGTTCCACGCCGAACACAACCGCCTGGTCGAACACACCAAGGACGTGGCCCTGCAGGCCGCCGCCGATGGCGATATCGCCTTTCTCAACCAGTGGCTGCTGCAGCCGGTCGGTGCGATTCCGGCCGATCTGTCGACTCTGGTATGGAACGGCGAACGGCTGTTCCAGGCCGCCAAGTTCGGCACCGAGATGCAGTACCAGCACCTGGTGTTCGAGGAGTTCGCGCGCAAGGTGCAGCCATTGGTGGACGAGTTCCTCATCCCCAACGGTTACGATGCCAGCATCAACCCGGCGATCATGGCCGAGTTCGCTCACACCGTGTATCGCTTCGGTCACTCGATGCTGACCGAGACGGTCGATCGCTTCGATCCGAGCTTCCAGAACGACAGCAGCATGGGGCTGATCGAGGCCTTCCTCAACCCGCTGGCATTCGACGATAACGGCACGCTGTCGCCCGAAGAGGCCGCCGGTGCCATCGTCCGTGGTCTGACCCGGCAACTGGGCAACGAGATCGACGAGTTCGTCACCGGCGCCTTGCGCAGCAACCTGCTCGGCCTGCCGCTGGACCTGGCGGCGATCAATATCGCCCGGGGCCGCGACACGGGCGTGCCGTCGCTGAACGAGGCGCGCGCCGAATTCTTCGCCATGACCGGCGATAGCCAGTTGCGTCCCTACACCAGCTGGCTGGACTTCGCCCTGCACCTGAAACATCCGGAGTCGCTGATCAACTTCATCGCCGCCTATGGCACGCATGCCAGCATCACCGGGGTGACCTCGCTGGCGGCCAAGCGTGCTGCGGCCATGGATATCGTGCTCGGTGGCGGCGCGATCTCCGACGACGCGCGCATGGCCTTCCTCAGCGGGCCGGCGGCCAGCACCGGGGTCAACGACATCGACTTCTGGATCGGCGGCCTGGCCGAGCAGATCATGCCCTTCGGCGGCATGCTCGGCTCCAGCTTCAACTTCGTCTTCGAGACGCAGATGGAGGCGCTGCAGAACGGTGACCGCTTCTACTACCTGGCGCGCCTGGACGGCCTCAACTTCCTTACCGAGATGGAGGACAATTCCTTCGCCAAGCTGGTGATGCGCCATACCGATGCGGTGCACCTGCCGGCGGATATCTTCTCCAGGCCGGGGCTGATCCTCGAAGTGAATCAGTCGGCGCAGTTCAACGACGGGCTCGGTAGCGCCGACCCGGTTGGCGACAATCCGCTGATCCCGCTGGTCATCCGCGACAACCCGCAGACGCCGGAGGTCGACACCCACTACCTGCGTTACACCGGCGACGAGCACGTGGTGCTCGGTGGCACCGCTGACGACGACGTGATGGTCGGCAGTATCGGCGACGACACCCTGTGGGGCGATGGCGGCAATGACCGCCTGGAAGGTGGCGACGGCAACGACATGATCGAAGGCGGCGCCGGCGACGACATCATCACCGACAAGGGCGGTGACGATGTGCTCAAGGGTGGCGACGGCAACGACGTGATCCACGGCGGCAACGGCTTCAATCTGATCCTCGGCGGCCATGGCAACGACTTCATCATCACCGGTGAGGACGTTTCGGAGGTCTTCGCCGGCACCGGCAACGACTTCATCCTCGGTGCCAAGGGTAATCTGCAGACCGCCGGTAACGAGGGCGACGACTGGATCGAGATCGGCACCCAGGACGGCGCCCCCGGCGACAACCTCGAGCCGTTCTCCACCGATACCGTGAACGGCCATGACGTGTTCGTCGGCGGGCCCGGTTTCGACGAGGTGATAGGCGAGGGCGGCGATGACATCATGATCGGCTCCGAAGGCGCCGATCACTTCGACGGCAACTCCGGCTTCGACTGGGCGGTGTACAAGGACGATCAGGTCGGGGTGAAGGTCGACCTGATCGTCGACGACTTCGTCGAGCCGCCGGTGGCGCCATCCAATGCCGGTATCCTCGACCGCTTCGCCGAGGTGGAAGGCCTGTCCGGTTCGGCCCAGGCCGATATCCTGCGCGGCGACAACGCCGACGCAGCGCTGATCGCCCAGGCCGGTGCCCAGGGCAGTCTGCTGACTGCCGAGGGCATCGCTCGCATCACCAACCTGCAGCAGATGCTAACCGAGTTCTTCGGGGCGCCGCAGACCTCCTTCGGTAGTGGCAATATCATCCTCGGCGGCGGCGGCAGCGACGTGCTGGAAGGTCGCGGCGGCGACGACCTGATCGACGGTGATCGCTGGCTCAACGTGCGCATCAGCGTGCGTGAGAACAACGACGGTACCGGCAATGAGATCGCGTCCTTCGACAGCATGAAGGACATGATCACGCTGATGCTCGACGGCGTTTACAACCCTGGGCAACTGGTGATCCAGCGCGAGATTCTCGATGGCGCCGATAGCTTCGACACCGCGCTGTACGGCGGGCTTCGCGAAAACTACACGGTGACCACACTGGCCGGCATGACCACGGTCACCGACAACGTCGGCGACGAGGGCACCGACCGCCTGCTCAATATCGAGCGCATTCAGTTCGCCGACAGCGCCCTGGTGCTGGTCGGCGGTGTGTTCGTCGAGGAAGTGGCGGGTAGCGAACAGGGCGGCAACTTCTCGCCCACCGGCGCGCTGCAGATTCTCGACGTCAATGGCGACCCCGTCGATGCTCCGGCCGTGGGTCAGCTGCTGCGGGTTTCCGCTGCAGGCGTCGGCGACGAGGACAATGCAAATGGCCTGATCAACGGTCGGCCGGTCAGCTATATCTGGCAATACGAGGCGGATCCGGGTTCGGGTACCTTCCAGGATATCGTCGAAGAAGGCGGTGCGCGGCCGTCCACCCAGGATGGCGTCTCCTATCGCGTCAGCCCCGACCTGGACGGTCTGGCGATTCGCGTGATCGCCATTTACCAGGACGATAACGGCGTGCTGGAGCGGGTGGCCTCGGCGGCCACAGACCCGGTGGCGGGCGGCGAACTGCCGTTGCCGCCGGCTCCGCTGCCGGTGGAAAGCGAGGTAGTCAGCCCCGGCAACGGTCTGCGGATGATTCGCTCCGACCTGCAGTTCATCCTCGACCAGATCATCATCGCCGAGCGCCATGCCGCCGGTGAGGAGCTGATGGACATCATCCCCAACTCGCGTCTGCCCTGGGGCCTGCGCACGGTGGATGGTACGTTCAACAACCTGGTCTCCGGGCAGGAGCACTTCGGTGCGGCAGATCAGCCGTTCCCGACCTCGACGACGCAGGACTTCATCAACGACCCGGATGGCGACACCATCGACTTCAATGGACCGGGCATTCCGGGCGGTGAATTCAGCAACGGCAACTATGCCTACGATCCGGCCGATGTGACCAATCCGAACGATCCCAGCGCGCCCTGGAACGTGGTGGATGCCGATCCACGGACCATCTCCAACCTGATCGTCGACCAGACCATCACCAACCTGGCGGCGGTGCAGGCCTATGTCGATGCCGAGCTTGGTTTCCTGGCCAATGGCACCACCGACCTGGACCCGGACGGCAATCCCTATGCCGAGGGCACGCTGCTCGATCTGAACGGGGTGGCCATTGAGGAAGGTATGCCGCTGTTTATCCCCAACAGCGCACCGGACGAAGGACTGTCGGCCGGCTTCAACTCCTGGTTCACCCTGTTCGGCCAGTTCTTCGATCACGGCCTGGACCTGGTCAACAAGGGCGGCAACGGCACGGTGTTCATCCCGCTGCAGCCGGACGACCCGCTCTATGTCGAGGGCGGCTCGGCCAACTTCATGGTCCTGACCCGGGCCACCAATCAGGCGGTTCAGGCCGGTGAGGATGGCGAGTTCGGCACCTCGGACGACGTGCATGTGCATGTCAACCAGACCACGCCCTTCGTCGACCAGAACCAGACCTACACCTCGCATGCGTCGCACCAGGTGTTCCTGCGTGAATACGCCATGACCGACGAGGGTCCGGTGGCCACCGGGCGCCTGCTCAATGGTGCCGATGGCGGCCTGCCGACCTGGGCCGAGGTCAAGGCTCAGGCGCTCGACATGCTGGGCATCGTGCTGAGCGATGCCGATGTGGTGAATGTGCCGCTGCTGGCGACCGACCAGTACGGCAAGTTCATCCCCGGCCCCGACGGTTATCCGCAGTTCGTCACGGGCGGCGGTCTGGTCTCTGCCGGGCCTGGCGGGGTGGCGGTACCCAATGATGTGATTCGTACCAATCACGCCTTCCTCGACGATATCGCGCACAACGCCAGTCCCTTCAACAGCCAGACCGGCGCACTGAAGACCGCCGACGGTGATGCGGCAGTGGGGTTGACCCTCGGCGATGGGCAGAGCAGCGGCAACACCTATGATGATGAGCTGCTCGATGCCCACTTCATCACCGGCGACGGCCGTGGCAACGAGAATATCGGCCTGACCGCCATCCACCATGTGTTCCACGCCGAGCATAACCGCGTGGTGACGCATACCAAGGATGTGGTGCTGGCCTCCAACGACATCGACTTCATCAACCAGTGGTTGCTGGAGCCGGTCGATAGTCTGCCGGACAGCCCGGATGGGTTGCTGTGGAATGGCGAGCGACTGTTCCAGGCCGCGCGTTTCGCCACCGAGATGCAGTATCAGCACCTGGTGTTCGAGGAGTTCGCGCGCAAGGTGCAGCCGCAGGTGGACGTGTTCTTCAACGCCACCCAGGTGTACGACAGCACGTTGAATCCGGCAATCATGGCCGAGTTCGCCCACGTGGTGTACCGCTTCGGCCACTCGATGCTGACCGAGACGGTGGATCGCTTCGATCCGAACTTCGTCTCCAGCGAACTGGGGCTGATCGAGGCCTTCCTCAACCCACTGATGTTCAACCAGCTGAACAATCCGGACTTCGATCCGCTGCAGCCGGTAGGGCCGGGTAATGAACAGTACATCAGCGTCTCGGCGGAAGAGGCCGCTGGCGCCCTGGCGCGCGGCATGACCCGGCAGTTGGGCAACGAGATCGACGAGTTCGTCACCGAGGCCCTGCGCAACAACCTGCTCGGCCTGCCGCTGGACCTGGCCACCATCAACCTGGCACGCGGTCGCGAGACCGGGGTGCCGTCGCTCAATGCGGCGCGCCAGGAGTTCTACGAAATGACCGGCGATAGCCAGCTGAAGCCGTACACCAGCTGGATCGATTTCGCCATGAACCTCAAGCACCAGACCTCGCTGGTCAACTTCATCGCGGCCTACGGTACGCATGCCGCCCTGCAGGCACTCGATGTCGATACTCTGGCCGAGAAACGCGCGGTGGCCTTCGCCCTGGTATTCGGCGGCACGGCACTGATCGATGACGGTACGGCAGAGGGCCGATTGTTCGATGCGGACGCCGAAGGCGTCGACCGCATGGCCTTCCTCAATGGCCCGGCGGCAACCACCGGGGTCAACGCCATCGACTTCTGGATCGGCGGCCTGGCCGAGAAGATCATGCCCTTCGGCGGCATGCTCGGCTCCAGCTTCAACTTCGTCTTCGAGACGCAGATGGAGGCGCTGCAGGATGCCGACCGCTTCTACTATCTGGAACGGCTGGCTGGCCTGAACATGCTCACCGAGATGGAGAACAACTTCTTCTCGCGCATGGTCATGGCCAACACCGATGCCACCCACCTGCCGGGGGATATCTTCTCCACGCCGGGCTTTATCCTCGAAGTGAACCAGGCTCAGCAGTACACCGGCCTGGGCGTCGACGGCCGCGCCGATCCGGATAGCGGCGACCCGCTGCTACCGGAAGTGATTCGCGGGCCGAACTTCCTGCAGTACAACGGCGACGAGCACGTGGTGCTCGGCGGCACGGACGGCAATGACACCCTGATCGGCAGCATCGGCGACGACACCCTGTGGGGCGACGCCGGCAATGATCGTCTGGAGGGCGGCTTCGGCAACGACTTGCACATGGGCGGGGCCGGCGACGACATCATTACCGACATGGGCGGTGACGACATCATCCGCGCCGGCGAAGGCAACGACGTGGTGCATGCCGGCAATGGCATCAATCTGGTGATGGCCGGCCACGGCAAGGACTTCGTCGTCTCCGGCGAGGATTCCACCGAGGTGTTCGGCGGCCCGGGCGACGACTTCATCCTCGGCACCCGTGGCAACGAGGCGCAGTTCGGTAACGAAGGCAACGACTGGCTGGAACTGGGCGGTCCCGACGGCAACGGCGGCGACAACTTCAATGAGTTCGGCCTGGACGACGTGATCGGCCACGACGTATTCATCGGCGAGTTCGGCATCATCGACCGCATGGACGGCGAGGGTGGCGACGACATCATGTTCGGCAACGGCGGCCAGGGTGACCGCTACGTCGGCGGCTCCGGCTTCGACTGGGCGGGCTTCCGCGACGATCCGTTCGGGGTCAACGTGGACTTCCGTCTGCGCGCCTTCGACGAAACACCGGTGGCACCGTCCGATGTGTCGGCGCTGGCGCGCTTCGAGTTCATGGAAGGGCTGTCGGGTTCGCAGCATGCCGACATCCTCAACGGCGACGACCGTGACGCCACGGCCATTGCGCTGTCCGGCGCCTACGGCAGCGTGCTCAGTGACGACTACATGGACATGGTCGACGGCTTGCGGGCGTTCATCAACGAACTGGCCGATCCGTTGACCAGCTTCGGCGAGGTCACCTCCTTCGGAGCGGGCAATATCATCCTCGGTGGCAACGGCAGCGACCTGATTGCCGGTAACGGCGGCGACGATCTGATCGACGGTGACATGTGGCTCAACGTGCGCATCAGCGTGCGTGAGAACAACGATGGTAGCGGCGCAGAAATCGCCAGCTTCAACAGCATGGTGCCGATGATCCCGCTGATGCTCAACGGCACCTACAACCCGGGGCAACTGGTCATCGTCCGCGAGCTGATGTCCGGCACGGTCGACCCGGACGACCTCGGGCAGTCCTTCGACACGGCAGTCTACTCCGGGTTGATGTCCGAGTATGAAGTGCTCGAGTGGGGCGATGGCCTGTTCGGTGTACGCCACGTCGGTCTGGATGGTTTGGACAACGACGGTGACGGTTTCCTCGACGTAGTCGGTGCCGATGGCGCGGACATGATCCGCAATATCGAGCGCATCCAGTTCAACGACCAGGTCATGGTGCTGGTCGAAGGGCGCAACGCCGAGGTGGAAGGTGCGCTGCGCATCAGCGATGGCTCGCCCAGCGTCGGCCAGGTGCTCAGTGTTTCGGCCGCCTGGATCACCGACGGCGACAACGTCAGCGCCAGTAACCTGGGTGGTTCGATCACCGGCCCCGTCAGCTACTACTGGCAGGTGGACCCCGAGGGTGACGGCACCTTCGAGGATATCGTGACGGAAAACATCGGCGGCGAGGCTGCCCGTGCCACCGGCCCGAACTTCACCGTGACCCCTGAGTTCGAGGGGTTGGCCCTGCGCGTCAAGGCGATCTACAAGGACGCCCACGGCGTGCTGGAAACCGTGCTCTCGGCGCCGACCAGTTTGGTCGTGCAAGGTGGCGATCCGAACGATCTGCCGGTGGGAACCGTGCTGCTCAGCAATCTGACACCTGTCACCGGTCAGCAGATTGAAGCAACGCCTGCGTTCACTGATGCAGATGGGCTCGATGGCGTCGAGCTGCACTATCAATGGCAAGCCGGCGATGGGCAGAGCTTCGCCAACATACCCGGAGCCAACAGCGCGACCTTCCTTCCCGGTCAGGCACTGGCCGGTCAGACGCTCCGCGTCGTTGTCAGCTACACCGATAACGGCAACACGCTGGAGTTCGTCACCTCGTCCGCAGTCGTTCTCGGTCTCGGTGCAGTAGGCACCGAAGGCAACGATGTGATGATCGGCACGCCGGGTGTCGATCTGCTCGAAGGGCTGGGCGGTAACGACAGCCTCTTCGGGCTGGCCAACAACGACATCCTCGATGGCGGTGCCGGCAATGACCTGATCAATGGTGGCGAGGGCGACGACCAGATGATCGGTGGTGCCGGCAATGACACCTTCGTGGTCGATAGCCTGGGCGATCAGGCGATCGAGCAACTGGGTGGCGGTACGGATACCGTGCTCACTACCCTGAACAGCTACAGCCTGGGCGATAACCTGGAAAATCTGGCGTTCGTCGGAGAAGGGGACTTCAACGGCAGTGGCAACGATCAGGACAACCAGGTGGCAGGCGGAGCCGGCAATGACAGCCTCAATGGCGGTGGCGGAAACGACATGCTCCAGGGGGGTGCCGGCAATGATCTGCTCGATGGTGGCGTGGGCGCAGACAGCATGAGCGGTGGTGGTGGCGACGATACCTACAGGGTGGATAACTTCGCCGATCAGGTCATCGAGGCGGCCAATGCCGGCAACGACACCGTGCGCACCACTCTGGCCAGCTACGTGCTGGGCGCCAACGTGGAGAATCTGAGCTTCATCGGTGCGGGCCCGTTCGTTGGAACCGGTAATGCGCTGGCCAACGTGATCGAGGGGGGCGACAGCAACGATACGCTCAACGGCGGCGGCGGCAATGACACCCTCGTCGGTGGTTTGGGGGCCGATATCCTCATCGGCGGAGCGGGCAACGACACCTATGAGGTCGACGATGCTGGCGATCAGGTGGTGGAGGGCGCCGGAGGCGGTACGGACCTGGTTCGCACCACGCTGGCCAGCTACACCCTGGGCGCCAATGTCGAGCACCTGACCTACCTCGGTACGGATGCCTTCAGCGGCACCGGTAACGGCTTGGCCAACACCCTCATCGGTGGGGTTGGCGATGATGTGCTCAACGGTGGCGCCGGCAACGATAGCCTGCAGGGGGGCGATGGCAGCGACCTGCTCGACGGCGGTCTCGGCAACGACACCATGGCCGGTGGTGCCGGAGACGACAGCTATCTGGTCAATGCCGCAGGCGATCAGGTGGTCGAGGAGGTGGATGGCGGTACCGATACGGTCAGCACGACGCTGGCCAGCTACACCCTGGGGGCCAATGTCGAGAACCTGATCAAGGTCAATGGCGGCAACTTCAACGGTACCGGCAATGCGTTGGCCAACCATATCGTCGGCGGCAGCGGCAATGACACGCTCAACGGCCTGGCCGGCGATGATGTGCTGGACGGTGGTCTGGGCAACGACACCCTGGATGGTGGCACAGGCGACGACCTGATGACCGGTGGTGCAGGGAACGACACCTATGTGGTCGACAGCCTCGGCGACCAGATAATCGAGGAGGAGGACGGTGGCACCGATACTCTCCGCACCTCGCTGAATGCCTATAACCTCGCAGCGGTTCTTGAGCACCTGACCTTCATCGGCGTGGGTAACTTCGTCGGTACGGGTAATGCTCTGGCCAACACCATCACTGGCGGTGCGGGCAACGATGTGCTCGATGGTGGGGAGGGTGCAGATCGCATGGTCGGTGGCGCCGGTAACGACGTCTACCATGTCGACAATGCCGGCGATCTGGTGGTGGAGGCGGCAGGCGCTGGCATCGACACGGTGCACTCGACCCTGGCCAACTACACCCTGGATGCCAATGTCGAGAACCTGATCCATGGCGGCGGTGCCAGTACCCTGGCCAACGGCAATGCGCTGGCCAACGTGATGCAGGGCGAAGTCGCCGGCGATGTGCTCAATGGCCTGGGCGGCAATGACACCCTGCTGGGGATGGAGGGCAACGATACCCTCGACGGTGGAACGGGTAACGACCTGCTCGAAGGTGGCGATGGCGACGATACGCTGCTTGGCGGTGCCGGCAATGACACCTTGAGCGGTGGTGTCGGTGACGATTTCCTCGACGGCGGTGCGGGTAACGACAGCATGAGTGGCGGTGCTGGCAACGATACCTACGTGGTCAATGCGGCCGGCGATCAGGTGATCGAGGAAGCCGATGCGGGCATCGACACGGTCCGCACGACACTGGCCAGTTACACCCTGGGCGCCAATGTCGAGAACCTGATCAAGATCAACGGCGGCGCCTTCACCGGTAATGGCAATGAGCTGGCCAACCAGATCGTCGGCGGTACGGGCAGCGATGTACTCAACGGTCTGGCTGGGGATGACGTCCTGGAGGGTGGTGCCGGCAACGACACGCTCAACGGTGGCGAAGGTGACGACCTCATGACCGGTGGGGTCGGCAACGACACCTATGTAGTCGACAGTCTGGGCGACCAGGTTGTAGAGGGTGTTGGTGCAGGAACCGACACGGTGCGCACCACGCTGGCCAGTTACACCTTGGGCGATAACCTGGAGCATCTGACCTTTATCGGCGCAGGGAACTTCACCGGTACAGGTAATGCCCTCAACAACACCATCACCGGTGGTGCAGGAAATGACACCTTGGATGGTGGAATTGGCGTCGACCGCTTGGTCGGTGGTGCGGGTAACGACAGCTACCACGTCGATGCCGCTGGGGATGTGACGGTCGAAGCTGCCAGCGCTGGCATCGATACGGTGTACTCCAGCAGCGCCACCTATACCCTGAGAGCCAATGTGGAAATCCTGGTGCATGTCGGAGCCAACGCTACCAATGCCAACGGCAATGGTCTGGCCAACATGATGTTCGGTGGCATCGGCAACGACACGCTCAATGGTGCAGGTGGCAACGATGTGCTGTATGGCGGCGAAGGTAACGACACCCTGATGGGGAGCGCCGGTATCGATCTGCTGTATGGCGAGGCCGGCAATGACACCCTGTTGGGCGGTGACGGCATCGACCTGCTGGAGGGCGGCGATGGCAACGATGTGCTGAACGGTGGCCTGGGCAACGACATGATGACCGGCGGGGCTGGTGATGACGTCATCAATGCCAGTCAGGGCAACGACATCCTGGTGTTCGGCCCGAACTTCGGCAACGACACCCTCATCGGCTTCGATGCCAATCCGGTTGGCGGCCAGGATCTGCTGAACATCGCAGCCTTTGGCCTGACGCTGGATACCTTCGCCAGCCGGGTCGCCATCGGCGATGCCGGAAACGACACGGTCGTGACCATCAATGGCGTCGATGGCGGCACCATCACCCTGGTCGGAGTCGTCAACCACACCACGGTGACGGCGGCGGACTTCCAGTTGAGTTGAGTCGGAAAGCCTGGTGCCTGGACCTGTCCAGGCACCATGGCGACAAGGGTATAAACCTTGAGGGGAGCATATTCGATGAGCGACAAGATCAAGGTAGGCATAGTCGACGACCATCCAATGCTGCGTCAGGGGGTCGCTGCGACCCTGGGCCGGGTCGAGGACTTCGAGGTGGTGGAGCAGGGCGGTTGCGCCGACGAGGCGCGGGAAATTTCCGCGCGCTGTCAGCCCGATGTGCTGCTGATGGATGTCAACATGCCCGGCGATACCTTCGCTGCGGTGCGTGCCATCAGCAAGGCGCAGCCGAAGGTCAAGGTGTTGATGCTGACGGTGTCGGAGTCTGAGGACGATGCGTACTCGGCCCTGGAGGGTGGTGCCCAGGGCTATGTGCTCAAGGGCGTCAGTGGTCCCGAGCTGATTCAGGCGATCCGTACCGTGGCCAGGGGGGAGACCTTTATCACCCCGGCGCTGGCGACACGCCTGCTGAGCAACTTTCGCAAGCACCAGACCGAGCAGCGCGGGGTAGACCTCACCCACCGCGAAGAACAGATCATCCGTGAGGTCGCCAACGGCCTGACCAATCGCGAGGTGGCGGCCAAGCTGGGCTTGAGCGAGAAGACGGTGAAGTACTACATGACCAACGTGATGCAGAAGCTGCATGCGCGCAATCGCGTCGAGGCGGTGGCAGCTGTGCGCCGCTATTGGGAAAGCCACAAGACCTGGACCCTGGGCATCGGTGCGCCGTGAAGGCACAGACCCTAGCGGTTATCGTCGTCGCGTAAATCGAACCTGGCCGTGACCCGGGTGCCTTGCCCGGGGGCCGATTCGAGTTCGAACGTCCCGCCCAGAGACTCCACTCGATAGCGCATGCCCACCAGTCCCAGGCGCGAGCGATGTGACCCTGTCGCGGCCTGAAGTCCCTGATCGATGCCCGCGCCAGCGTCCGCCACCTGTACTTCCAGCACGCCCTGTCTGCACTCGGCGCTGAGCAACTGGCCCTGGCCGCCGGCATGGTGGAAGGCGTTGTTCAACGCCTCCTGTACCAGACGGTAGACACAGATCTTGTAGGGCAGACTCAACGTCTTGGGCAACTCACCAAGTTCTAGCTGCACCTTGGTTTCGCTGCGTTGCTCATGGCGTTGCACCACCAGTTTGAGCAGCTCTTCCATATTCAGTTCGTTGATTTCCGGCAGGGCCAGGCCACGGGAAATACCGCGAATCTCGCGCAGGCTTTCCTGGGCGGCATTGCGGATGGTCTCCAGAGGCTCGCTGGTCATGCCAGTCGACAACGCCGCCAGTTCATCCAGGCGCAGCAGAATCAGGGTCAGCAGCTGCGCCGGACCGTCGTGCAGGTCGGCGCCCAGGCGTCTGTGGGTCAGCTCGTTGATCGTGGCGAATTCCTGGCTGGCAGTGGCAATGCGTCGTTGCAGGGTGGCATTTTGCTGATGCAGCGCCAGCTGTGCATGCATCTGCTGGCGCAGAGCCGTCTGCTGTTTGCTGATGATGCGGTCACCGTGGCGGACGATGAGAAACAGCAGCACCAGCATGGCCAGGGTCGCAGCGGCGATGATCGCCCAGACCTGCAGGTGAATGCTGCCGATTTCGTGCTCCATCTCGTAGAACTCGCCGATGGCGATGATCTTGCTGCTACCGAACTCACGCAGCGGTACGTAGGTTTCGTACAGCGGCCGGTCGAAGCTGCGCTCATAGGCATGCTCGTCATGATCCAGCGGGCTCAGGCGGGTTACCACCTTGCCTTGCATGGCCTCGGCAATGGGCCCGGCGGGGTGATAGTAGAACACCGGTCGCTTGCTGGTGCTGTAGACGTTGCGTCCATCGGGCAGCCAGATCTTCACCGAGAGGATGTGCTGTTTGAGCGAAGTGTCTCTCATCAGGTTGTCGATGGCTTGCACGCTCTCGGCTTTCAGCGTGCTGGCCGAGGCCAGTTCCTGCACGTATTCGTCCAGGTACGCCTCCATGTAGATGGCCGCGCCTTCGCCGGCGCTGTGCGCGGCCGCCAGCTTGACCTGCTGGCTGACCAGGCTGCCGACGAAGGCCATGCTCAGGCCCAGGATCAATGCGGCGAGCAGGATGAACTGGGTCGAGCGGTTGAGCCCGGCCAGGGGATGCCAGAGGCGCTTGGGCCAGGTGTCGGGCGATTCGACCATGGTCTGGTCGGCAGGCTCGACGAAAGTCTTCGAATTTGATTCGACCTTTGCCTCTGTGGCCATTCGCCGTGCTCCCCGATGATGCTGACAAGCGCTGTGGGCAGGCAATCGACGCAATCAGTCGACGCCTGTCTCAACAAGCTAGTCCAGGATGCGCTGCAGGGTGGCTTTTATAGCGGTTGCCGCCTCGACTGGAGTAGCGACGATGCCCGTAGAGCGGTGCAGGCATCGGCTGGACCTTAGCTTGACCAGGCCCCCCGCAGGGCCCTTGCAGTCGAGTGTGAGCGTGCTGGAGTCGTCGCGCAGGAGAGGGCGCGCAACGTCGAGCCTGCTCATCCGGGAAGGTAAACCATGGCTTTGCGCCTCATTGTCAGAAGTCGCTCGGTGGACAGCCCAGCCGATCCGTTCGCGCTGCGTTTTCACGGCCCACCACCACCCTGAATGATCGGCGAGCTCGAAGCTTGTCACCTGTCGCGGGGGATGTGGCAGCTGTTAGCTGCCACATCCCCTCTCACTTCCGAACTTGTCCGCCAACGTCCGACCACGCCGTTGCAATGTTGCCGTATGCATGTGGTTTTCCTGACCTGAACGTCAGTCGTACTCAGCATTGAGGGAACAAAGATGGCCACTCTAACCGTCAATCAAGCCGATCTTGTTTTCATTCTCCAGCAGATCAAGATTTCCGAAGCCCACGCCGCCGGCGAGTCGCTCTATGACCTGGTCGGCAACCCCCTGTTGCCCTGGGGGCTGCGCACCGTCGATGGCACCTACAACAACCTGGTGCCGGGCCAACAGTACTATGGCGCGGCCGACCAACTGATGCCCCGCCTGCTCGATCCGGTGTTCCGCGATGCCGAAAATGGTATCGATGGGCCGGGCGCTCCTCCCGGTTTCCCCACTGGCAGCCAAAGCACCAGCTATGCCCAGACCAACGGCTATGTGGTCGACTCGCAGCCGCGCACGATCAGCAACCTGATCGTCGACCAGAGCCTGGGCAACATGGCGGCGGTGATTGCGGCGCTGGATTACGCAGGCGCGGAAAACTCCTATGCCGATGCGTTGCTGGTCATGCAGGCGCACAACACATTGAAAACGGCCGAAAGCGCCGCAGCTGGCAACAACGCTCAGGTACAGGCCAGCGCAGCTACGTTGGCCACGTCCACGGCTGCGGCTCAGGACGCCAGTGCCACGGCCGCGGACGCCCAAACGCTGGCTGATCAGGATGCCCAGGTCTACAGCGATGCGCTGGCTGTGGTCGCCAGCGCGGTGGAGGTGCAGAGCCTGGCCCTGCAGGCCTACATGGCGGCCATTGGTACGCCGGACGAAGGCACTGCCCAGGCGGCCTTCCTCAGTGCAGCGATCGCCACCGCCCAGGCCCAGGCTGATGCCAATGCCAAAGCCACGGTGGCCGCCGAATCTGCTGCTACCGCGCAGGCCGCCAACCAGCAGGCACAGGAAGCTGCCACGCAATTGGCCAGCGACACGGCTGCCCACCAGGCCGTACTGGCCGAGGCTGCCGCCGACGATGCTGCGGTGGTTGCCGCTTCGGCGGCGCTGGATACGCTGCTGGACGAGTTTGGCATCGTGGTGGAGAACGGCACGGTATTGATCCCCAATATCGCTCCGGACGAAGGCCTGACCGCGCCGTTCAACTCGTGGATGACCCTGTTCGGCCAGTTCTTCGACCATGGCCTGGATCTGGTCAACAAGGGCGGCAGTGGCACTGTATACATCCCGCTGCAGCCGGACGATCCGCTGTACGTCGAGGGTTCGCAGAGCAATTTCATGGTGCTCACTCGCGCTACCAACCAACCCGGTGCCGATGGCGTTCTCGGCACGGCTGACGATATTCGCGAACACACCAACCAGACCACGCCCTTCATCGACCAGAACCAGACCTACACCTCGCACGCCTCGCACCAGGTGTTCCTGCGCGAGTACGTGATGGTAGACGGCAAGCCGGTGGCTACCGGGCACATGCTCGACGGCCAGAATGGTGGCCTGGCTACCTGGGCCGATATCAAGGCGCAGGCCCGCGAGATGCTCGGCATCGAACTCACCGATGCCGACGTGACCAACGTGCCGCTGCTGGCCACTGACGAGTACGGTCAGTTCATCCGTGGCGAGAATGGTTTCGCCATGCTGATCATGCCGGGCAATCCGCCTGTTCAGGTGGAAGGCGACCCGGACAATCCCGTCAGCACCCAGGGGGCCGTGCGCACCGGCCATGCCTTCCTCGACGATATCGCCCATAACGCGGTACCGGTAGTAGTCGGCGGTCAACTGCTGGCCGATGCCGATGAGGTGGCCGGCAATGCCGTGGCAGTCAACCCCATGACCGGACGCAACCTCGAATACGACAACGAACTGCTCGATGCCCACTTCATCACGGGTGACGGCCGCGGCAACGAGAACATCGGCCTGACTGCGGTGCACCATGTGTTCCACTCCGAGCACAATCGCCTGGTCGAGGCCAACAAGCAGAGCATTATCGACAGCGGCGATCTGGCCTTTATCAACGAATGGCTGTTGCTGCCGGTGGAGTCTGTGCCGGAAAGCGTCGACGGGCTGATCTGGAATGGCGAGCGCTTGTTCCAGGCCGCGCGTTTCGTCAACGAGATGCAGTACCAGCACCTGGTGTTCGAGGAATTCGCCCGCACCGTGCAGCCGTTGGTGGATGTGTTCGTATTCTCCAACACGGCGGATATCGATCCGGCCATCGTTGCCGAGTTTGCCCATGTGGTGTACCGCTTCGGTCACTCCATGCTCAACGAGACGGTGGCGCGTCTGGACAACAGCATGCAGTCCAGCGACATCGGCCTGATCGAGGCCTTCCTCAATCCCATCGAGTTCACCCAGGGCGGTACCCTCAGCGCCGATCAGGCCGCAGGCTCGATCATCCGCGGCATGACCCGGCAGACCGGCAACGAGATCGACGAATTCGTCACCGAGGCGCTGCGCAACAACCTGGTGGGCCTGCCGTTGGACCTGGCGGCGATCAATATCGCCCGTGGTCGCGACACCGGGGTTCCCTCGCTGAACAACGCCCGTGCGCAGTTCTACGAAATGACCGGCGATAGCCAGCTCAAGCCTTACGACAGCTGGATCGACTTCACCCTGAACATCAAGACGCCGGCTTCGATCATCAACTTTATCGCCGCCTACGGCACACACAGCAGCATCACCTCGGCCACCACCCTGGAGGCCAAGCGCGATGCCGCCATGGCACTGGTACTGGGAGGAGCGGGCGCACCGGCGGACCGCGATGACTTCCTCAACGCGCGCGGCGAGTATGCCGTGAACAAGGGCGGGCTGGATCTGGTGGACTTCTGGATCGGCGGGTTGGCCGAGCAGAACATGCCGTTCGGCGGCATTCTCGGCTCCACCTTCAACTTCGTCTTCGAAGTGCAGATGGAGAACCTGCAGAACGGCGACCGGTTCTACTACCTCAGCCGTACCCAGGGCATGAACCTGCTCAACGAACTGGAGGCCAACAGCTTCGCCGCGCTGGTGATGCGCAACACCGACCTGGGCGATCCCAATGCCTCGCACCTGCCGGGGACGCTGTTCCAGCGCGTCGATCATATCCTCGAACTGGACATGAACCGTCAGCAGGAGGCCGACCCGGTGGGCAGCAATCCGGTCCTCGACGCCCTGGCGCCACTGGTGATACGTGACAATCCAGGCACAGCCGGACCGGATGGCAATTACCTGCGCTACACCGGCGATGCCCATGTAGTGCTGGGCGGCACCAACGGTGATGACATCCTGGTCGGCGGGGCCGGTGACGATACCCTCTGGGGCGACGGCGGTAACGACCGGCTGGAAGGCGGTTACGGCATCGACCATATCTTCGGCGGCACCGGTGACGACATCATCACCGATATCGGCGATGCCGATGTGATCCATGGCGATGATGGCAACGACGTGATCCACACCGGCCCCGGCCTCGACCTGGTGTTCGGTGGCGCCGGCAAGGACTTCATCTATGGCGGGCCGGACGGTAAGGAGATCTTCGGCGGGCGTGACGATGACTTCGTCTTCAGCGGCGACGGGCCGAGCTTCATCCTCGGCAACGAGGGCGACGACTGGCTGGAGGGCGGTGCCGGTTTCGACACCCTGGCCGGCGACAACTCGGAGTTGTTCTTCAACAGCCCGATCATCGGCCATGACGTGATGATGGGGGGCGGCAACGACAACGACTACGACGGCGAGTCCGGCGACGACATCATGGTCCAGGGCCCAGGCGTCCATCGTAACGAGGGCATGTGGGGCTTCGACTGGGCCATCCACAAGGGCAATGGCCTGGCGGCCTATTCCGATCTGAACACGCCGATATTCGCCACCGACTTCGAGGACATTCTGCGTGACCGCTTCGATCAGGTCGAAGGCCTGTCCGGCTGGATTCACGACGATCAGCTGTTCGGCGACGACCGCGTGGAGGCCACCACGGCCGGCGAGAACTCGTTGTTCAACCACGAGCTGACCCTCTCCGGGATGAACCGTATCGCCGGGCTGGAGGCCGTGCTCGGGATGATGGCCGAGCCACGCGACAACCCGAATGATGCCAACGACCCGGTGGTATTCAGCGGCGGCAACATCATCCTCGGCGGCGGTGGCAACGACGTGATCGAGGGCCGTGCCGGCAACGATGTGATCGATGGTGACGCCTGGCTCAACGTACGCATCAGCGTGCGCAGCACGCTCGACCCGAGTATCGAGCTGTTCAGCGCCGATAGCATGAAGGACATCCAGGCACGGCTGTTCAGCGGTGAGATCAACCCGAGCCAGCTGCATATCGTGCGCGAGATTCTCGACGGCAATCAGCAGGGCGATATCGACACCGCAGTGTTCAGCGGCGCGTTCGCCAACTACGAGATGATCGAGACGTTCGACGGCACTGGCAGCTATCTGGTGGTTGACAACGTCGGCACCGACGGCTCCGACCTGATCCGCAACATCGAACGGCTGCAGTTCGCCGACCAGGTGGTCTGGTTGATCGATCGGCCGGCCGAGGGCACGGTGTCGATCAGCAACATGGCGCCGGCCGAGGACGACATGTTGCTGGCAGCCGCCACCGTCAGCGACCCCAATGGCACCGAGTTCGCCGTGCTCAGCTACGCCTGGCAGGCGCTGGTGGCCGGTGAGTGGGTGCAGGTCGGCACGGGGCAGAGCTTCCAGCCCGGTGACGCCCAGGTTGGGCTGGCGCTGCGTGTGGTGGTCAGCTTCAACGACGACTGGGGTAACCCGGAAAGCCTGGTGTCTGAGGTCACCGCGCCGGTGCTCAACGTCAACGATGCACCCACCGGGTTGCCGCAACTCAGCAACGCCTCGCCCAGCGTCGGCCAGGTGCTGATCGCTTCCGCCGCGCAGATCGCCGATGCCGATGGTCTGGTCGGGGTGACCTTCGCCTACCAGTGGCAGGTCGGCAGCGGCGATAGTTTCAGCGCTATCGCTGGCGCCACCGCGCAGTCCTTCACCCTGACGGCGGCTCAGGCCGGCCAGCAGGTGCGGGTGCAGGTCAGCTACACCGACAACCGCGGCACCGTCGAGTCGCTGACCTCGGCGGCCACCGCTGTGGTGGCCAGTGCGGTGATCATGGGCACCAATGCGGCCAATACGCTCAATGGCACCGCGCTGGACGACCATATCCTCGGCCTGGGCGGCAATGACGTGCTCAACGGTCTTGCCGGTAACGACATCCTCGACGGTGGCGCAGGCAACGACACCCTGAATGGCGGTCTCGGTGCCGATGTCATGCTCGGCGGTCTGGGCAACGACATCTATGTCGTCGACGACCTCGGTGATCAGGTGATCGAGGCCGTCGGCTCCGGCACCGATACCGTGCGCACCACGCTGCTCAGCTATGGCTTGGGCGAGAACGTCGAGCACCTGACCTTTATCGGCAGCGGCAACTTCGTCGGCTACGGCAACGCGTTGGCCAACACCATCACCGGCGGTGCAGGCAACGATGTGCTCGATGGCGGCGCCGGCGTCGACCGTCTGGTCGGTGGGGCGGGAAACGACAGCTACTATGTCGACCAGCCTGGCGATGTGGTGGTCGAGGCAGCTGGCGCGGGGATCGATACCCTGTACTCCACTGCCTCCAGCTACACCCTGGGTGCCAACGTGGAGATGTTCGTCCAGGTTGGCAGCAACGCCGTGGTAGCCAGTGGTAATGGCCTGGCCAACATGATGGTGGGGGGCGTGGGCAACGATACCCTCAGAGGGTTGGGAGGTAACGATGTGCTCAACGGCATGGAGGGCGATGACCTGCTGTATGGCGGTGCTGGCGCTGACAGCCTGAGTGGGGGAAGCGGTGCCGATACCCTCTATGGCGAGGGCGGCAGCGATATTCTCGATGGCGGCGACGGTGACGACATCCTCGATGGTGGTGCCGGTAACGACATCGTGATCGGCGGTGCCGGCAACGACACCCTGTATGCCAGTCAGGGCAACGACATCTTCATGTTCGGGCCCAACTTCGGCGACGACACCATCATCGGTTTCGACGCCAACCCGACAGGAGGGCAGGACCTGCTCAATATCGCGGCCTTCAATCTGACTGCCGAGACGTTCTCCAGTCGCGTGTCAATCGCCGATGCCGGCAGCGATGTGTTGGTGACTGTCAACGGCGCAGATGGCGGCAGTATCCGCCTGGTCGGTGTGACCGATCACGCCAGCGTGGCCATCAGCGACTTTCAGTTGGCATGAGGTGGCGTGATCCCTGGCGTTCGGATCACGCACGATAAGCCAGGGTCGGCGCCAGGTTGACTGCGGAGCATCGCCTGCGGGGGCGGTGCTTCGTGGTCTTCTTTGCAGGTGCGAGGAAATATCGCAAAAAGTTGCGCCAGGACGCATGTCGAGTTCCATTCGCGTGGTAATGTAATACACGGTTACATTTACCTACCTGTGTTTATGGAGTTTCCATGCCGATCAAGGATTCGATCCTGGCAGCCGTGCTGGCTGCTGTCCTGCCGTTTACCTGTGTTGCATACGCCAATCCCGAGACCGAGCCTGAAAACGCCGTGGTCGGCGAAGAGGTCATCGAGACCGAGGACGCAGCGCAGTTCATCAGTCCCGAAGAGTTTGTCGCCAGCCTGGAGTTCAAGACCGGGCGCGTCGTCCTGGGCAACGATCTTGCCACCCTCAATCTGCCCGATACCCTGGTGTTTCTCGACGGCGAGAACGCTCAGCGTCTGCTGGTCGATGGCTGGGGCAACCCACCGGATGACGTCCCGCCGCTGGGCATGATCCTGCCGGCTGGCGTATCGCCCTTGGCCGACGAATCCTGGGGCGTGACGGTCGAGTACGAAGACAGCGGTTACGTGTCCGACGAGGACGCCGCCGATATCGACTATGGCGACATGCTCGAGGACATGCAGGCCGACATGCGCGAGGCCAACACCTGGCGTGAAGAGAACGGCTACGAGGCCGTGCAACTGGTCGGCTGGGCTGCCGAACCGCACTACGATGCCGCAGGCAAAAAACTGCACTGGGCCAAGGAGCTGAAGTTCGGCGAAAGCGACGTCAATACCCTGAATTACAATATCCGCGTGCTGGGTCGCAAGGGTGTGCTGGTGCTGAACTTCGTCGCCAATATGGATCAGTTGGCGGAGATCGAGGCCAGCGTGCCGGCTGTACTGGCTGCGACCGAGTTCAACCCGGGCCAGCGCTATGCCGAGTTCGATCCGGATCTGGACACCGTCGCCGCATACGGCCTCGGCGCGCTGGTAGCCGGCAAGGTCGCCGCCAAGACCGGTTTGCTGGCCATGCTGCTGATACTGCTGAAGAAGTTCTGGTTCATCCCGGTGGTGCTGGGTGGCTGGCTGTTCAAACGTATCGGTCTGCGCAAGAAGCAAGACCCGGCCGAAGCAGTGAGCGCACCTGCCGCAACCGCTGCCGATGCCAAGCCACAAGAGCCAGGGCAAACGGTGATGGACCTGAACAAGCCGGACGACGCCGACAAGCGCTGAGTTCAGTCCGCAGCCCGGATGCAATCCGGGGGCTCTTTCGCACTATTGCCGGATTGCTTCCGGGCTACGAAAACGCCGCGAATCCTGTGCAGGGTTCGCGGCGTTTTTCGTTGCGGCATGAAGCCTTACTTGGACAGGTACTTCATGCCGTCTTCCAGCCCCTGCAGGGTCAGCGGGTACATGCGATCTTCGATCAGCTCACGCACCAGGCCGGTGGAGGCGGTGTAGTTCCAGGTGTCCTTGGGGTAGGGGTTGATCCAGATGATCTTCTTGAACTTCTCGGTGAAGCGCTTCATCCAGACGTAGCCGGCTTCCTCGTTCCAGTGCTCGACGCTGCCGCCGGCCTGGGTGATCTCGTAGGGCGCCATGGCTGCGTCGCCGACGAACACCACCTTGTAGTCGGCGCCGTACTTGTGCAGCAGGTCGATCGTCGAGGTGCGCTCGCTGGTGCGACGCATGTTGTTCTTCCACACGCTCTCGTAGATGAAATTGTGGAAGTAGAAATACTCCAGGTGCTTGAACTCGGTCTTGCAGGCGGAAAACAGCTCCTCGCAGACCTTGACGTGGGCATCCATCGAGCCGCCGATGTCCAGCAGCAGCAGGAGCTTCACCGTGTTGCGGCGTTCCGGGCGCATCTGGATGTTGAGCAGGCCGCCATCCTTCGCGGTGTGGTCGATGGTGCCGTCCAGGTCCAGTTCCTCGGCTGCGCCCTGGCGGGCGAACTTGCGCAGGCGGCGCAGCGCCACCTTGATGTTGCGCGTGCCCAGCTCGACCTGGTCGTCGAGGTTCTTGTACTCGCGCTGATCCCAGACCTTGGCGGCCTTGCCCTGGCGCTTGCCGGCATCGCCGACGCGAATGCCTTCCGGGTTGTAGCCGCCGGAGCCGAACGGGCTGGTGCCGCCGGTGCCGATCCACTTGTTGCCGCCGGCGTGCTTTTCCTTCTGCTCCTCGAGGCGCTTCTTGAACTCCTCGATCAGCTTGTCGAGGCCGCCCAGGCTCTGGATTTGCGCCTTTTCCTCGTCGCTCAGCAGGCGCTCGAATTCCTGGCGCAGCCATTGATCGGGGATCATCGCCTCGATATGTTCGTTGAGGTTCTCCAGGCCTTTGAAATAGGCGCCGAAGGCACGGTCGAACTTGTCGAAGTGACGTTCGTCCTTCACCAGAATCGCCCGCGCCAGGTAGTAGAACTCGTCCATGTCGGCGAACACGACGTTATGTTTGAGCGCGTTGATCAGGTCGAGCAACTCGCGCACCGACACCGGCACTTTGGCTGCGCGCATTTCGTTGAATAGGTTGAGCAGCATGCTATGCCCTCATGAAAGTCTGTGACTGCCTGTGGCCACTGCCCGCACCAGAGGAAGGGCGAGCGAGCTAGAGTCAGGCAAGGCGAGAGCAGGCGAGCAAGCGCAGTGTACTTTTGTACATGAGCATTGCGAGCCTGCTCTCAACGCAGCCTGGCCGACGCGCAGCCGCCCGATGTTTACCGAGAAGCGCGGCGGGTCATGAAGGCCAGTCGCTCGAGCAGTTGCACATCCTGCTCGTTCTTCACCAGAGCACCGGCCAGCGGCGGAATGGCCTTGGTCGGGTCGCGTTCGCGCAGCACCGCTTCGCCGATGTGGTCGGCCATCAGCAGTTTCAGCCAGTCCACCAGTTCGCTGGTCGAAGGCTTCTTCTTCAGGCCTGGCACCTTGCGCACGTCGAAGAACACGTCCAGCGCCTCGGCCACCAGCTCGCCGCTGATGTTGGGGTAGTGCACGTCGACGATCTTCTTCAGCGTGTCGCGATCGGGGAAGGCGATGTAGTGGAAGAAGCAGCGGCGCAGGAAGGCGTCCGGCAGTTCCTTCTCGTTGTTCGAGGTGATGATGATGATCGGGCGCTGCTTGGCCTTGATCGTCTCGTTGGTCTCGTAAACGTAGAACTCCATCTTGTCGAGTTCCTGCAACAGGTCGTTGGGGAACTCGATGTCGGCCTTGTCGATCTCGTCGATCAGCAGGATCACGCGCTCGTCGGACTCGAACGCCTCCCACAACTTGCCTTTCTTGATGTAGTTGCGAACGTCGTGAACCTTGTCGGAATCGAGCTGCGAATCGCGCAGACGGCTGACCGCATCGTACTCGTACAGGCCCTGGTGCGCCTTGGTGGTGGACTTGATGTGCCAGGTGATCAGGCGAGCGCCGAAGGCGTCGGCCAATTGCTCGGCGAGCATGGTCTTGCCGGTGCCTGGCTCACCCTTGACCAGCAGCGGGCGTTGCAAGGTAATGGCGGCGTTGACCGCAAGCTTGAGGTCGTCGGTGGCGACGTAGGACTGGGTGCCTTCGAACTTCATCGGAAAATCCTCGGAACGGTAACGCGCGGGGACGGCCCGCAGCAGAAATTCAGAGCGCGACTATAACGCGCAGCTCCGGTGGCTGTGAACGCAGACGCAGTATTCAGTCACTGAATGGCGAGTCACCCGGCTTTCGGTCTGCTGGCTGGACGTGTGCCAGGGGGAGGCTTAGGCTTGGGGTTTCCCTGCCCGCAAGGACTTCCGTCATGAGTCGTATCTTCGCAGACAACTCCCAGGCCATCGGTAACACACCGCTGGTCATGATCAACCGCCTGGGGCCCAAAGGCGTGACCATTCTGGCCAAGATCGAAGGGCGCAACCCGGCGTACTCGGTCAAGTGCCGCATCGGCGCCAGCATGATCTGGGATGCCGAGGAGCGCGGTGTGCTCAAGCCGGGCATGACCATCGTCGAGCCGACCTCCGGCAATACCGGCATCGGCCTGGCCTTCGTCGCTGCCGCACGTGGCTACAAGCTGGTGCTGACCATGCCCGCCTCGATGAGCCTGGAACGACGCAAGGTGCTCAAGGCCCTCGGTGCCGAGCTGGTGCTGACCGAGCCCGCCAAGGGCATGAAGGGCGCCATCGAGAAGGCCAACGAGCTGGCCGCTGCCAACCCCGATTACTACCTGCCGCAGCAGTTCGAGAACCCGGCCAACCCCGCCATTCACGAAAAGACCACGGGTCCGGAAATCTGGCGCGACACTGAAGGAGCCATCGACGTGCTGGTCGCTGGTGTGGGCACTGGCGGCACCATCACCGGGGTTTCGCGCTATATCAAGCAAACCCAGGGCAAGCCGATCCTGTCGGTTGCGGTGGAGCCGGTGGGCTCGCCGGTGATCAGCCAGACCCTGGCCGGTGACGAGGTCAAACCCGCGCCGCACAAGATCCAGGGTATCGGCGCCGGTTTCGTGCCGAAGAACCTCGACCTGGCGATGGTCGATCAGGTCGAGCAGGTCAATGATGACGAATCCAAGGCCATGGCCCTGCGCCTGATGCGCGAGGAAGGCATTCTCTGCGGCATCTCCTGCGGCGCAGCCATGGTGGCGGCAGTGCGTCTGGCGGAGAAGCCGGAAATGCAGGGCAAGACCATCGTGGTGATCCTGCCGGACTCCGGTGAGCGCTACCTGTCGAGCATGCTGTTCAGCGACATGTTCACCGAGCAGGAGCTGCAGCAGTAAAGCGGCAGCAGGCGTAGGGTGGATGTCGCTTTTCACATCCACCGCTCTGGTTGATCGATGAAGTGCAATCCCCACGCCCTGCTGACCACCAGCGATCAAGGCCGCCCTCGGGCGGCTTTTTCGTAGGGTGCGCACCTTGCGCACCGGGGTTGTTTCGCGGTGGCTCTGGTGCGCACGGTGTTCAGCCGGGGGACATGGTAAACACCTGTCGGGGGACATGGGTAACAGGTTGATGATCATGTTGCCCGTTGCCTCAGGTCTATCTGACGTAGCGTTTTGCGGATGAAAACCACATCGTAGACGCCATC
>NZ_JBLWTV010000006.1:0-265411 GCF_048269965.1 Pseudomonas sp.
GCCGGCCAGTTCCGCCGGCAACGCTTCGCCACTGCAGACGATGTGGCGCAGGCTGTCGCAGCCGTGCAAGTCACCATGACCGACAAAGGCCGCCAGCATCGAGGGCACGAAGTGCAAGGTGCTGATGCGCTCGCGCTCGATCAGCTCGACCAGCTTGGCCGGGTCGCGGTGATCGCCCGGTTGCGCCATCACCAGGCGCGCACCGCTGATCAATGGCCAGAAGAACTCCCACACCGACACGTCGAAGCTGAACGGGGTTTTCTGCAGCACCCGGTCTTCAGCCGTGAGCTGGTAAGCCTCCTGCATCCAGGCCAGGCGGTTGTACAGCGCCGCATGGCTGTTGCCGGCGCCCTTGGGCTTGCCGGTGGAGCCGGAGGTGTAGATCAGGTAGGCCAGCTGCTCGGGGTGAATGTCCACCTCGGGCGCGGTCTGCGGCTCTTGAGAAAGATCCAGATGATCGAGGTTGAGCACCTGCACACCGCCCACCTGCGGCAGGCTGTCGATCACCGCGTCGTGGCTCAGCAGCAGGCTGACGCCGGCGTCGTCGAGCATGTAGCGCAGGCGTTCGGCCGGGTACTCCGGGTCCATCGGCACATAGGCGCCGCCGGCCTTGAGGATGGCGTACAGCGCTACCACCATCTCCACCGAACGCAGCGCCGCCACACCCACCAGGCTGTCGCGGTTCACGCCAAGTTTTTGCAGATGGTGAGCCAGCTGGTTGGCGCGCAGGTCCAGCTCGGCGTAGCTCAGACGCTGCTCGCCGCACACCAGGGCGATGGCCTGCGGCTGCGCCCGCACGCGCCGTTCGAACTGACGATGCACCGGCTCGACCGCGCCGTAATCGACGCGGGTAGCATTGAAGCTGGTCAGCGCCAGACGATCCTGATCATCGTCCAGGCGGTGCTCGCCGATGGCCAGTTGCGGTTGTTCCAGCAGCTGCTCCAGCAGGCGGATGAAGCGCTGGTGCAGACGCTCCACCGTGGCGGCTTCGAACAGGTCCAGAGCGTAGTTCCAGTTGCCGGCCAGCGCTTCGCCCGGGCCTTCCCAGGTGTGCAGCGCCAGATCGAACTGGGCGCTGCCGCTGTCCAGGGCGATCAGCTCGGCACGCAGGTCGGCGGTCAGTTGCAGGCTGTCCTGCGGGCGCTGCTGATGGTTGTAGAGCACCTGGAACAGCGGGTTATGGCTGAGACTGCGCTCGGGCGCCAGCGCCTCGACCAGTTGCTCGAAAGGCAGCGCCTGGTGCGCCTGTGCACCCTGCGCCGTGCGCAGCACCTGCGCCAGCAGCTGCTCGAAACTCTGCTCGCTGCTCAGCTCGCTGCGCAGCACCTGGGTGTTGACGAAGAAGCCGATCAGCCCCTGGGTTTCGCTCTGCGTACGCCCGGCGATGGGCACGCCGACGCGCAGGTCGCGCTGCCCGCTGGTGCGTTGCAACAGCACCTTGTAGGCCGCCAGCAACACGGTGAAAGGCGTGCAGCCCTGTTGCCGGGCCAGCTCGCGCACGCGCGCCGCCAGCGCGGGCTCCACGCGAAAGGCCAGGCGCGCGCCACGAAAGCTCTGCTGCGCCGGGCGCGGATGGTCGCAGGGCAGCTCCAGCAACGGCTGCTCGTCGCCCAGTTGTTCGCGCCAGTAGGCCAGTTGCCGCTCGCCTTCGCCGGCATCCAGGCAGGCGCGCTGCCACAGGGCATGGTCGGCGTAACTCAGCGGCAGCTCGGCAAGTGCGGCAGGTTCGCCCTGCACGCGCGCACGGTAGAGCTGCGCCAGTTCGGTCAACAGCAGCTGGATCGACCAACCGTCGGCGATGATGTGATGCAGACAGACCAGCAGCACATGCCGCTGCTCATCCTGGCGCAGCAAACCGATGCGCCACAGCGGCGCCTGCTCGAGATCGAACGGGCGCTGGGCGAACTCACGCGCCAGGGCGGCAAAGTCATCGCCCCGCAGCGGCTCCAGGCTCAGTGCCGGCGCTGCTTCGACGCACTGACGCGGGTTGCCGTCGGCATCGGCGAAGAAGCGCGTGCGCAGGCTCGGGTGACGCTGCGCCAGATCACCGAAGGCGCCCAGCAGCGCGGCCTCGTCCAATGGCCCCTGCAATTGCAGGGCGCCCGGCAGGTGATAGGCGCTGTTGCCCGGCTGCAGCTGTTCGAGGAACCACAGGCGCTGCTGCGCGTAGGACAGCACGCTACCCTCGGCATCGGCCGCACCCGGCGGGATCGGCAACGCCGAGGCGTCGAGCCCCTGATCGCGCAGCTTGTCGAGGAAGGCGCGGCGCTGCTGTGGCCCCAGGCCGAGAAAGCGACGCGACAGCAGCAGGGCTTTGTCATGCAACAGATTCACTGAATTTCCTCCAGAGCGCTCATCAGGTCGTCGAGCGCGTCCAGCCGTTCATCGTTGAGGGCCTGGCTTTCCAGGGTGCGGATCAGGCTGGCCATGGCGGCCACGGTGGTGGCCTCGAAGGCCTGCGCCAGCGGCACCGTGACGCCGCGCGTCTCGCGGATCAGCGCCAGCAGGCGGGTGGCCAGCAGCGAGTGGCCGCCGAGCTCGAAGAAGTGGTCGTGACGGCCGACCTGCTCCACCTTGAGCAGGTCGCGCCAGAGCTGCGCCAGGTGCTGTTCCAGCTCACCCTGTGGCGCCTCGAAACTGCGCACCTGCGCCTGTGGCGCCGGCAGCGCACGGCGATCCAGCTTGCCGTTGGCGTTGAGCGGCAGGCGCGGCAACAGCATGATCTGCGCCGGCACCATGAAGGCTGGCAGCTGCGCAGCCAGCTCCGCTCGCAAGGCTTGCTGATCGATGCTCTGGCCGGCTTCGGCCACGCCATAGGCGATCAGCTGCGTACCGGCTGCTCCCTCGTGGGCGACCACCACCGCCTGACGCAGCGGCGCACTGGCCAGCAGGCAGGCTTCGATCTCGCCCAGCTCGATGCGCTGGCCACGGATCTTCACCTGGAAGTCCACCCGGCCGACGTATTCGAGCTGGCCCCCGGCGTTCCAGCGCGCCAGGTCGCCACTGCGGTACAGGCGCTCACCCGGTGCGCCGAAGGGGTCGGGCACGAAGCGTTCGGCCGTCAGCCCCGGGCGCGCGGCATAGCCACGTCCCACGCCGGTGCCGCCGATGTACAGCTCGCCGACCACGCCAGCGGGCAGCAGCTCGAGGTCGCCGCCCAGTACGTACAGGCGGTTGTTGTCGGTCGGCTGGCCAATGGCGATGGACTGCCGACGGGCCGGCGCCGCATCCAGGCGGTACAGCGCCACGTCATCGGCGCACTCGGCCGGGCCGTAGGCGTTGATCATCGGCACCTGCGGGTAGCGGGCGAACCAGCGCGTGGCCAGCTCATGGCTCAGCGCCTCGCCGGTGGGCAACAGCCAGCGCAGTGCCGGCAGCGCCACTGGCGCAGCTTCGAGCATGCCGTCGATCACCGCCGGCACCGCCTCCAGCACGCTCACCCCGGTAGCAGCGACGCACGCGAGCAAGGCCTGCGGGTCATGGGTGATGGCATCGGGGATGATCTCCAGCGCGCCACCGAACAGCGGCGCGGTGAGCAGCTGCCAGACCGAGATATCGAAGCCGGTGGCGGCAGTCTGGGCGACCACGTCCGCTTCGCCGAGTTGCAGGTAAGGCACCTTGGCCAACTGGTTGTTGAGCATGCCGCGCTGGTTGACCATCACTCCCTTGGGCTCGCCGGTGGAGCCGGAGGTGTAGATCAGGTAGGCCAGGTGCTCGGGGCCGGCGTAGCGCCCGGGGTTGTCGCGGCGGCCATGCTCCAGCAGGTCTTCGTAGACCAGCACGCGCGGCGGCTGCGGCAGTTCGGCGAGCATCGCCTGAACCTGCGCCAGTTGCTCGCGCAGGGTGATCAGCACCGGCGCGGCGCTGCTGGCCAGCATGCGCGCGCTGCGCGCCGGCGGATGGCGCTCGTCCAGCGCCAGGTAGGCGGCACCGGCCTTGAAGGCGCCGACGATCAGGCTCAGCAGCGGCAGGCCACGGGGTGCATACAGCGCCACCACGTCATCGAACTGCACGCCGCACTCGATCAGGCCATGGCCGATACGGTTGGCCCGCTCGTTGAGTTCGAGGTAGGACAGCGTCTGCCCCTGGCAGCGAGCGACAGTGCGTGCGCCCTGCTGCTGCACCTGCGCCTCGAAACGCGCCAGGTAGCTCTGCGCATACCAGTGCGGCTGCATGGCGCCCTGGCCCAGCCGACACAGGGCGTCGCGCTCGTTTTCATCGAGCAGGCGCAGCTCGCTCAGCGCACGCTGCGGCGCCTCGCTCAGCTGCAACAGCAGACGACGGAAATGCTCCACCAGCACCTGCATGTCGGCCACGGCGAACTGCTGGGTGTCGAAGCTCAGTTGCAGGGTCAGGCTGGCACCCGGCAGCAGCACCACGGTCAAGGGATAGTTGGTGTGGGTGCGGTTGGCCAGCGGCGTAATGCGGTAGGTCTCGACCGCCTCTTGTACTTCGCCACCGAGCGGCACGTTCTCGAACACGAACAGGCTGTCGAACAGCGGCTGGCCGCGCGGCGTGTCGGCAAGGTTCTGCACCTCGGCCAGGGACAGTTGCTCATGCTGGCGCATGCCGGCGTTCTGCGCCTGCAGCGCCTGCAGCAGGTGCAGGCCAGTCACTGCCTCGCCCGGCACTCGAACGCGCAGCGGCAGGGTATTGATGAACAGCCCCAGCGCCTCTTCGATGCCCTCCAGCTCGGTGGGCCTGCCGGCTACGGTTACGCCGAACAGCACGTCGTCGCGCCCGCTGTAGCGCATCAGCAACAGCGCCCAGGCGGCCTGGACGAAGGTGTTGACGGTCAGTTGATGGCTACGCGCCTGCTCGGCCAGGGCGCGGGTCTGCCCGGCATCGAGCGCGAGACTGACGTCATGCATGCCCGCCTCGCCCTGCTGGCGGCGATAAGGCAGCGGCGTGACCGTGTCGAAGCCGGCCAGCGCATCGCGCCAGTAGCGGCGGCTGGCCGCCTCGTCCTGGCGTGCGAGCCAGGCGATGAAGTCGCGATAAGGCCGCGCCGGCGGCAGTTGCAGGCTGCGCCCGAGCAGGCGAGCGCGGTACTGGGCGAAGAACTCGGCCAGCATCAGGCCCCGGCACCAGGCGTCGATCAGGGCATGGTGATGGCTCTGCACGATGCGCAAATCGGCTTCGGCGAACTTCACCAGGCGCAGGCGCAGCAAAGGCGCCTGGGTGAAGTCGAAGCCACACTGACGCTCCTCGCGCAGGATCGCCTGCAACCTGGCCTCGGCTTCATCACGCGGCAGTTCGCTGAAGTCGAGGAACTGCACCGGCGACGGAACCTGACGCAGCACCAGCTGATGCGGCGTGCCGTCGAGGTTGCAGAAGGCCGTGCGCAGCGCCGGGTGACGCTGCACCACCTGTTGCCAGGCATGGGTGAAGGCCTCCACGTCCAGCGCGCTGGCCACGGCGTACTGGTCCTGCATCAGGTAGATGCCACTGCCCTGCTCCAGCTGGCTGTGCAGCAGAATGCCCTGCTGCATCGGTGCCAGCGGGAACAGGTCTTCGATCTGCTGCGGCGCATGAGGCAGCGTGTCGAGCTGCGCCTGGCCGAGCGTTGCCAGGGGGAAGTCGCAAGGCGTCAGGCCACCGGCACCAGGCGCGCAGCAATGCTCGATCAGTTGCCGCAGCGCCTGTTCGTAGAGGGCCAGCAGACGCTCGACGCTGCGCGTCTCGAAGCGCGCACGGCTGTAGGTCAGCGCCAGTTGCAGGCAACCGCCACGGACCTGGCCGTCGATGGCGAGGGCATTGGCCAGCGGGCCGCTGCCGTCGCGTGGCGCGCCGCTCGCTTCGTCGGCCAGACGCCAGCGTGCAGCGGCCTGATCATCGAAACGGCCCAGGTAGTTGAAGGTCAGCCCCTGGCCCGTCAGCTCCTCCAGCGGGGCCTTGGCCAGGTACTTGAGCACGCCGTAGCCGATGCCCTTGTCCGGCACCTGACGCAGCCCTTCCTTGACCTGCTTGAGGGTAGCGCCGAGGTCATCGCAGGCTTGCAGCGCGACCGGATAGAGACTGGTGAACCAGCCGAGCGTGCGGCTCAGGTCGAGCTGATCGCCTTCGCGGCCATGGCCCTCCAGGCTGATCACCGTGCGCCGGCGCCCGCTCCACTGCCACAAGGCCTGGGCCAGCGCCGCCAGCAGCACGTCGTTGATCTGCGTGCGGTAAGCCGCCGGCACCTCGCCGAGCAGGCGCGCGGTGGTGGCGGCATCGAGCTGCAAGTGCAACTGGCCAGCATCGGCGACCCTGGCACTGCCTTCGGGCCGGTCGCAGGGCAGGCCGGGTTCGGCCGCGCTGAAGCCCTGCCAGTACTCCAGTTGCGCCGCCAGGTCCGCACTGCCGGCCAGGGCCTGCAAATGCGCCGACCACTGCTGGAAGCTCGCGGCCACTGCTGCGAGGCTGACCACCTGTCCGGCCAGTCGCTGCGTGTAGGCCTGCTGCAGATCGTCGAGCAGCACGCGCCAGGACACGCCATCGACCGCCAGATGATGCACAGCCAGCAACAGGCGGTTGCGCCCGCCTGGCAACTGCGCCAATACCGCGCGCAGCAACGGGCCGCGTTCGATATCCAGGCTGCGCTGGGCTTCGTCGCACAGCGCCGGCAGGTCGTCGGCGGCAGCCACCTGGCAGACCCACAGCAGCTCCTGCGCCGGCTGCGCGTCGCGATAGCGCTGCTGCCAGTTGCCCTGCGCATCCTGCTGGAAACTCAGGCGCAGGCTGGCGTGATGACGCACCACGGCTTGCAGCGCCTCGGCCAGCGCACGGGCGTCGAGCGGCTCGTCCGCCGCCAGCAGCAAGGACTGGTTCCAGTGGCCGATACGCGCCGGGGGCTGGGCGAAGAAGCGCGCCTGGATCGGCGTCAGGGCGAAGCTGTGCGTCACCTCGGCGCTGGCACTTGCGGGTGCCACCGGCGTCTCTGCAACGACGGCGACCTGCGCCAGCTCGGCAATGCTCTGTTTCTCGAACAGTTGCTTGGGCGTCAGGCGAATGCCCTGGCGCCGCGCACGGGCGATGATCTGCAGGCTGAGAATGGAGTCGCCACCGAGGGCGAAGAAGTTGTCGCGACGACCGACACGTTCGACCTTCAGCACCTGCTGCCAGAGCGCCGCCAGTTGCGTCTCGACGCCCTCGTGCGGCGCCTCGAAGCCCTGCTCTGCCGCCTGCGGCTGCGGCAGCGCCTGACGGTCGAGCTTGCCATTGGCGGTCAACGGGAAGCGTTCGAGCAGCAGCACATGGCTCGGCAGCATGTAGTCCGGCAGGCGCTCGGCAAGCTGCGCCTGCACCTGTGCGGCGTCGAGAGAAGACTCTTGCACGACCACGTAGGCGAGCAACTGGCCGCGTTCGTCCAGCTGCACATGGGCATCGGCGATCCCCGCCAGGCCACGCAGCTGCGCCACGATCTCGCCGAGGGCAACGCGATAACCGCGCACCTTGACCTGATCATCGCCACGCCCGAGAAACTCGATACGCCCGTCGGCCAGCAGGCGCGCACGGTCGCCGGTGCGATACAGGCGCTCACCGCTGGCGAAGGGATCGGGCAGGAAACTCGCCGCCGTCAGCCCCGGACGCGCGAGATAGCCGCGCGCCAGGCCAGGCCCGCCCAGGTACAGCTCGCCGACCGCACCCTGCGGCAGCGGCGTCATGCCAGCGTCCAGCACCAGGGCGCGGACGTTGGGCAATGGCCGGCCAATCGGTACCACGCCGTCCAGCGCTGTCAGCTCGGCGTCCGTGACCTCGTGAGTCAGCACGCCGACCGTGGTTTCGCTGGGGCCGTAGTGGTTGATCACCCGGCACTGCGGGCGCAGGCGCTTGACCTCCTTCACCAGCTCGGCCGGCAGCGCTTCGCCGCCGAAGATCAGGGCATGAGCCGGGACGGCCCGCGCCCCCGCGCCAGCCTGCAGCAGGCCGGCCAGATGAGTCGGCACGATCTTGAGAATGCCGACCTGCTGCGCGCTCAGGTAGTCCGCCAGGCTATCGGCGTCGGCCACGCTTTCCGCGCTCAGCAGGTGCAGGGTCCGCCCGGACAGCAGCGCACCGAACAGCACGGTATGGCCGAGGTCGGCCGCCACGGTGGAGACCATCGCCATGCTCGCCTCAGGCGCCAGTGCCAGTTGTTCCAGCAAACCTTGTACGTAGTCGGCCAACGCCGCATGGCTGATCACCGCGCCCTTGGGCTGGCCGGTGGTGCCGGAGGTGTAGATCAGGTAGGCCGCCTGTAGCGGATGCACCGGCACCGTTGGCGCATCGCTGGGCTGCTGGCGCCACGGCGCGTCGGCGCTGAAGTCCAGCCGTGGGCCGGCGAAGAATTGCGCCGAGGCGTTTTCACAGAGTAATACGGCGCAGGCGCTGTCGGCCAGGACGAAGGCCTGTCGCTGCGCCGGCCAGGCCGGATCGAGCGGCACGAAAGCGGCGCCGACCTTGAGCGCGGCCAGCAGGCCGATGACAAAAGCCGGCGACCGCTGCAGGCACAGGCCGACGCGCTGCTCCGGCGCCACGCCGAGGGCGAGCAGATGCTGCGCCAGCTGATTGGCCTGGGCGTCCAACGTGGCGAAGCTGCAGGGCACGCCGTCGTGCATCAGTGCCACGGCCTCGCCATGCACCTGCGGCTGCCACAGATCGAGCACCTGCGCAACGGCGAACCTGCGCTCGACGCCCACGACCTGCGAAGGCTGTGCCGTCAGTTGCAGGCTGGCCAGCGGCGCTTGCGGCTGCGCCAGCAGTTGCTCCAGCAGATGTTCGAAATCGGCGGCGAAGGCGGCGATGCGCGGCGCTTCGAACAGATCCTGCGCATAGGTGAAGGCGGCCTCGATGCCTTCGGGCAGGTCGGTGATGTCCAGCCCCAGATCGAAGTGCGCGGCCTGCTCGTCCAGCTGGCGCGCGCTGAGGGTCACCTCGGGCAGGGCCAGGTCCTGGGCCAGGGCGAACTGCTGGGTGAACTTCACCTGGAACAGCGGGTTGTGGCTCAGGCTACGCTGCGGCGCCAGCGCATCGACCAGTTGCTCGAAGGGCAGCAACTGGTGATCCTGCGCGCCGAGGGCCGCCGTCCGCACCTGCGCCACGACATCGGCGAAGCGATGCTCGCCGCCGAACTCGCTGCGCAGCACCTGGGTGTTGACGAAGAAGCCGATCAGCGCCTCGGTTTCCCGGCATACGCGCCCGGCACTGGGCACGCCGACGCGGATGTCGCGCTGGCCACTGTAGCGCTGCAGCTGCACCTTGAAGGCGGCCAGCAGCAGCATGAACAGGGTGATGCCCTGGTCCGCGGCATGGGCGCGCAGACGCTGGCTCAGCGCCTCATCGAGACGAATGGCGTGGCGCGCGCCGCGATGGCTTTGCCGAGCCGGGCGCGGATGGTCGGCAGGCAGTTGCAGCAACGGCTGCTCATCGCCCAGCTGCTGCTTCCAATAAGTCAGCTGACGCTCGCCCTCGCCCGCCTGCAGCCAGCGCCGCTGCCAGATGGCGTAGTCGGCGTACTGCACCGGCAGTGCCGGCAGGCTCGCCGGCTGGCCGAGGACATGGGCGGCGTAGAGCTGGGCGAACTCACGGATCAGCACCTGGATCGACCAGCCGTCGCAGATGATGTGGTGCATCACCAACAGCAGGCGCTGATCGTCCTCCCCCATCCGCACCAGGGCGAGGTGCCACAAGGGGCCTTGCTGCAGATCCAGCGGCAGGTTCATTCGCTCATCGCGTAGGCGCGCCAGTGCTGCTTCGCTATCTACCTCGCCACGCAGGTCGAAACGTGTCAGGTCGACGGTAAATGGCGGATCGATGCACTGCAGCGGTACGCCATCCTCTTCGCCAGCGACGAAACGCGTGCGCAGGCTCTCGTGGCGACTGACCAGGTCATCGAAGCTGCGCTGCAGTGCCGTCTCGTCGAGCCGGCCCTGAAAGCGCAGTTCACCGCCCAGTCGGTAGGCGCTGGCGTCACCCTGCAAGCGCTCGAGAAACCACAGGCGCTGCTGCGCATAGGATTGCACGCACTGTGCGTCACGCGCCTCGCCCAGCAGTGCCGGCATCTGCCGCGTCGTACGCGGCTGCGCCGCGACCCAGGCACTGAATGCCCCCAGGCGCGGCCGCTCGAACAGGCTGTCGGCCTGCAACTCCAGCCCCAGCTCGGCGTTGAGACGCGCCAGCACCTGCATCACGCCCACCGAATCCCCGCCGCGCGCGAAGAAGTGATCGCCCGGCTCCAGGTCCGTGCAGCCCAGCACCTCCTGCCAGGCCTGCAGCACCTGCGGCAGCACGGCGCCGGCTTGCGGCGCCGGACTGGCCGCATCGGCCCCTTGCAGACGCCCCTTGTACCACTGCGCGAAGGTCGCCAGGCTGCCGTTCTGCCAACCGCTGCGGCAGGCCGAGCGCTGCAGCTTGCCGCTGGTGGTGCGTGGCAAGGTGCCCGGCTCGAGCAGCAGGATCAGCTGTGGCGCCAGCTGGAAACGCTCGCCCATGCCATCGGCGATACGCTGGCAGATCATCTCGGCGCTGATCAGCTTGCGCACGTTGCGGCTGATCTCCAGCGCCAGGCCGACACCCTCCAGCCCCTGCTCGTCGGTGACGGCGAACGCGGCGATACGCCCCTGGCGCAGCAGCTCGATGTCCTGCTCCAGGGCCTGCTCGATGTCCTGCGGGTAATGGTTCTGGCCATTGAGAATGATCAGGTCCTTCAGGCGCCCGGCGATGAACAGCTGACGCTCGCGCACCACGCCCAGGTCGCCGGTACGCAGCCAGCGCTGACCATCACGTTCGACGAAGGCCTCGGCGGTCGCTTCAGGGTTGCGCCAGTAACCCTGGGCGATGCTCGGCCCGGCGACCCAGATTTCGCCGACCTGATCGTCCCCCAGCACCTGAAGCGTCTGCGGCTCGACGATGCGCAGCGGGTGCTCGGCATCGCTCCAGCCACAGGCCGGCAGGCGGCTGTGCGCCTGGCCCGCTGTCGTGCCGGCGAACGCTTCCACTTGCGGTTCACGCTCGGCAGCATCGACGCACACATACAGCGTCGCTTCGGCCAGGCCGTAACTCGGCGCCAGCGCCTGGGTGCGGAACCCCGCTGCCGCGAAGCGCTGACTGAAGGCCTGCAGGGTGTCCAGACGGATCGGCTCGGAGCCGGAAAACGCCAGGCGCCAGCTGCTCAGATCGAGCGTTTCCAGGCTGCTCTGCGGCACGCGTTCGGTGCACAGGCGATAGGCGAAATCCGGCCCGCCGGAGAAGGTGCCGCCGTATTGGCTGATGGCCTGCAACCAGCGCGTCGGCCGGGCGAGGAAGAAGTTCGGCGCCATCAGCGTCAGGGTGCCGCCATGCAGGATCGGCAGCAGCAGCCCGGCCATCAGGCCCATGTCGTGATACAGCGGCAGCCAGCTGACCCAGGATTCCTCCCGGCCGGCGCTGAAGCCCCGGCTCATGCTGCGCTCGTTGGCGAGCAGGTTGGCGTGACTGACCATCACGCCCTTGGGCGCACGGGTGGAGCCCGAGGTGTATTGCAGGAAGGCCAGCGCATCGCTGGCGATCAGGCGTGGCTGGTAGCCGGCGCGGTCGCGGACATCGACATCCTCGATGGCGATCAGCGCCGCGCCATGCACGAGCAGTGGTTGCAGCGCCGCCTGGCAACGCAGGATCACCTCGCGCGGCGCCAGCACCACAGAGGGCTGAGCATCGAGCAGGATGCCGGTGAGGCGCTCGATGTGCATCTGCCGGTTGTTCTCCGGCGCAAAGGCCGGCACCGCTATCACGCCGGCATACAGGCAGCCGAAGAAGGCGGCGGCGTAATCGGCGCCGCTGGGCAGCATCAGCACGCAACGCTCGCCACCCTGACAGCCCATGCGCTGCTGCAACAGGCCGGCGACCGCCAGCGCCTGCTCACGCAGTTCGGCGTACGTCGTCAGCAGCGGCTCGCCCTGATCCGCCACGATATGCCGGATGGCCACACGGCCCGGCGCGCGCTCGGCGTGATAATCCAGAATATCGGCAAAATGCTGCGCCTGATCCACCATCGATCTCATCTCGTCACCCGTGAAAACTCGTGCCTGCGTACGGCCCGGCAGTGACTGCCGAACCGCTCGCGGAAGAAGGAAAAAACTGCGTCAGCCGACTAGCTGAGCGACCCTGCGGCCAGACGCAGCGAATCGCGCACCTGCGTGCCGGCGGACTCGACGAACATCGAGCCGACCAACTCCTCGGAGCGCATGGCCAGCACCGACAGCAGGGTGTCGCTGAGGCCATGACTGCCCTCGCAACCGCCTTGCAGGAATATCTGCGCCTGACAGTCGGCCCGCAGCGGCAGGCGGTACTGGCGGTCGACCGCATCGCCTTCGATGTAGTCGGCGAAACCCGCCAGCAGGGTGCGGTGATAGTCGCGGCGATAGCCGGTGGCGAGGATCACCGCATCGAAACGCTCGCTGTGCTGGTCGCCGTCCAGGCTGTTGCGCAGGCTCAGCTCCACAGCGTTGTCGTCGGCGGCAACGGCCGTGACTTCACGGTGAGTGAGCAAGCGGTGAGGGTGCTGACCACGAACCTTCTGCTGGTAGAACAGGTGGTAGATCTTCTCGATCAGCTCCAGGTCGACCACCGAATAGTTGGTGTTGCGGTACTCGTCGAGCATCTGCGCGCGCTGCACGGGGCTGTGGGCGAAGATGCGATCGGTGAAGTCGGCATTGAAGATCTCGTTGACGAACGGGCTGTCGTCAGACGGCTTGAGGCTGCCGCCGCGCACCAGCAGGCTGGCCTCGATCTGCGGGAAGCGGCACGCCAGGTCATGGAAAATTTCCGCAGCGCTCTGCCCGCCACCGATGACGGCGATACGTCGCGGGCGACTGCCATCGCCCAGCAGGGCATCGAGCGCGCCCAGGTAGCGCGAGGAATGCACGATGCGCGGGTCAGTCATGCCGGCGAAGGCCGCCGGAATCTGCGCCACGCCACCGATACCCAGCACCAGGTTGCGCGCGCGGCGCCGCGTGCTCTGCCCGTCGCTGCCGCGCGCGACCACCTCGACACCGGCACAGACACCGGCGCTGTAGAACGGCTCGATACTGGTCACCTCCTCGCCGTAATGCACCTGCCCGGCGAACGCATCGGCGGCCCAGCCGAGGTAGTCGTTGAACTCCTCACGGCTGGGGTAGAAGGTCTTCAGGTTGATGAAGTCCTCCAGGCGCCCGCATGCCTTGAGGTAGCTGATGAAGGTGAAGCGGCTGGCCGGATTGCGCAGCGTGGCAAGATCCTTGAGGAAGGAGATCTGCATGCTCGAGCCGTCGATCAGCATGCCTTCATGCCAGCTGAATGAAGGCTTGCGCTCGATGAAGCAGACGCTGGGCTCTCGCCCACTGCGCTGGGCGAACTCTTCGGTGGCGATGGCCAGTGCCAGGTTCGAGGGCCCGAAGCCAACCCCGATATAGTCATGAACGAGCCCCATAAATCCTCCCGATATCTGCGTGCTGAATGGGTGGTTCGCCAGCCGGAATGACTGGAAAACATTCTCATTAACACTGACGAACGAGAGGAAGGAATGTTTAGAGCAATGCTGTGCGGAAAGTGAAATCACTTCGCTAAAACGACTGCGCCCGCATGATGCGGGCGCAGTGAGGGTAGCCAGTGCTCAGGAATGGGCGCGGCCACCGATCTCCAGCAGGGCGTTGCGGCTGGCCCGGGCGCGCTGCTCGCCTTGCAGTTCGTGGAGCCGCCCGCCATCCATCTTCAGCAGGCGGTCGGCCTGGTCGAAGTAGTGATCGTCGTGACTGATGGCGAATACGGTCTTGCCTGCGGCCTTCAGCTGCGGCAGCAGCTCGCGATAGAACACCTGACGGAACAGCGGATCCTGATCGGCGGCCCACTCGTCGAGCAGCAGGATGTCGCGCGCTTCGAGCAGCGCCAGGAGCAAGGCCAGGCGCTTGCGCTGACCGGCGGACAGGCGCGTGTCGCGCAGGCGCCCCGCCGCCACCTGCACCTTGTGGCGAATGTGCAGGCTGCCGAGCCAGTGATCGAGCTCTTCATCGGACGCTGCCACGCCGTGCGGGCCAAGCAGCTGCGAGAACAGGTGGTAGTCGGTGAAGACCGATGCGAACAGCTGACGGTAGGCGGGCCACTCCTGCGGCCCGAGCACCCGGCCATCGATGCGGATCTCGCCGTGCTGCGGGATGTACAGGCCCGTCAGCAGACGCGCCAGGGTCGACTTGCCGCTGCCGTTGCCGCCGACCAGAAATACCGTCTCGCCACGTTGCAGGCGCAGGCTGACCGGCCCCACGTCGAAGCCGGGCTCACCGTCCTGCGCCGGATAGCGATACTCCACCTCGTGCAACTCCAGCACCTGCCACTGGCCGCTCAAAGGGTCGGCCGGATGCTCGAAGGTCTCCACATGCGGCGCCAGCGCCAGCGATTCGACCTTGTCCAGCGCCACGCGCCCAGCGATCTGCGCCGGGATCGCCGCGACCGCCGACACCAGCGGCGTGCGCATGAACAGAATGGTCAGCGCATAGGTCGAGGCCACCGCCGTGGATGCCCAACCCAGGCCGTTGGCCAGGTAGAACACCAGGCCGATGGTGCCCAGCACCATGATGTTGGCCCAGTTGCTGGCCAGGCCGTGGTAACGGTCGGCCAGGGTCACGTGATCGCGATAGGCGCGGGCGCTGAGGTCGAACTCGTCCTCGTACAGACGCTGCGCGCGGTCGCGGTTGAGGGTCAGCTCCTTGCGCCCGTCGATCACCGCCTGGTAATCGCCGTACAGACGGTCCTCGGACTCACGCAGCATACGCAGGTGATGATTGAGACGCCCGACCAGCAACCAGCCGACGCCGAGGGTAAAGCTCATCCACAGCAGCGTGGTGACGAACAGACCGGGCGACAGCCAGGCCAGGTAGGCGAAGGCCGCCAGCGTCAGCACGCTGCCGTAGATCAGCTCGGGCAGATGCACGAAGGCCAGGGTGATGTTGCGAATATCGCTGGACAGGCTGGCAATGATGGTCGAGCCACCGATGATCTCCAGGCGCTCGACGGCCGTGTCCAGCACCCGCTTCACCAGCGCCCTGCGCATGCGATAGACGAAGCGGTGACCCAGCGCCGTCAGCGACAGCTGCGCTGCCGAGGCCAGCACCAGCAGCAAGGCCAGCAAGGCGACGAACTGCCCCAGTGCCGCGCCCGGATTGCTCGCCGGCGTGAGCATGCGTTGATTGATGAAGGCGATCACCGCCACGCTGAGCAATGCGCTGCTCAGGCTGAGCCCCAGCACCAGCGCGATGGACCAGCGATATTCGTGGAAAACCAGACGCAGCAGCTTCATTCAGAACCTCTTGGCCAGGGGACAGTTGCGCGAACACTGCCCGTCGAGTCGAACACGGCAATGCCCTAGGGTATCGCGCAGGATCAGATTGATGAGCGCCGGTGACGCACCCAGTTGAGTCGCCACCTCACGCTGGGTGAGGCCATCGAGCTGACTGAGCTTGAATACCCGGCGCATGCGCGGGGTCAGTTCGGCCAGCGCAGCGAGCAACTGGCGCACCGCCTGCTGCCCGCCCACAGCTTGCTCCGGGGAGATTTCCGAAGGCTGCAGATCCGCCAGTTCGGCGGCAGCACCGTAGCGCTGCTCCAGCTGCAAACGGCGCAGATGGTCGATGGCCAGGTTACGCACCAGGCGACTCAGATAACGCTCGGGCGCCTCCACCCGGGAGAGATTGAGGCTGCCCTCCCACAGCTTGAGAAAGGCATCCTGCAGGACATCTTCGGCTCTGCTGCGACACCCCAGTACCCGCGTCGCCAGATTGAGCAACGCATGACGCTGAGCCTGATAGGCAGCCAGCAAGGCCTTGCGGTCGATGACCGCAACAGCATGGCCATAAGCAGGTGCATTGGCAGCAAAGGATGGTCGAAAACCTCTCCGACCCGAGGCCGGCAATGACTGTTGAGAACATTCCATGTGAGGTCAGGCTCTTGGCAAGGAGCGCCAATCCTGAATGCAAACACTTCTCATTGCAATAATGGCGAGACGCCTTGATATGGCGATCCTCTGCCGACAATTGAAATGGCCGCACGGCATCACGCCGCCGTGGCATCAGCGGATGGCCAACATGGCTGCAGGTGATCAAGGAGTAAGTGCAGAACAGCGCGTTGCGACGAGCGTTCGATGAACACGAGGGAGAGAAACGAAGATGGCCCCTGCTGGAATCGAACAAACCCATTGCAGGCCTTTAAATACTAGACAAAGTGATCTGAAAAGCAGAGCCGTATACCTAAACGTATACCTAAAACCGGAAGTACCCCCCGCTCACCCTGCAAAATCGATCACTTTTTGACCACCTTTTTTTAGCGTTCGTGGTCATCGTGAAAGCGCGCTTCAACGCCTCGTCAACATATCCCCTAGTCGTGTAGTCAGAGCGACCATCATGGTGGCACTATACAAACTTTTCAGGCATGGAGGTCAGAATGCATAACTCCCACCAGAACATCGCGTCAATCGCAACCAAGGCCCTTCTGGCGCTGATCGCAGCCATTACGATCACAGGCTGTGCAACCAAGAAAGACTTCTATGCGATGGGCGGTAGCCGCGCCGACGGTACGGTCGACATGGCCTATGACTTCCGCCAGTTCGAATCCCCAGTGGTGAACCCCGCTCAGGCCCAATCAATCGCAAAGTCGAAGTGCCGTGTTTGGGGCTATAGCGATGCCGAGGCCTTCGGCGGCATGACGCAGAACTGCCATCAGCGTGACGGATTCGGGACTTGCGTGGCCGGTCAGGTCGTCCACACCTACCAGTGCATCGGGAATCTCAACGAGGCTCAACAAGCTCAGCCTGTACGCACACAAGCCCCCTCCTCGCTATCAGGCGCTCTGTCAAAAGACCAATGGCAACAGCAGCAACTCCAGCAGCTTAAGAGCGAAACTGGCCTTTCTTACGAGGAATACCAGCGTCGGTATCAGCAGATCATGAGCCAGTGAAGCGGTTGCGCTACTTAAAAACCTGATCTCCCGTAATCAGGGGCCATTCCGACCTACCCGATGATGACCTGAGGCAGTAAGCCACCATGGAGCCTGAAATCATTCACGTACCAGAGCTGGCCAAGCTGCTCGGGCGAACTGAATCATCGATTCGCAGCGCTATTCAGGCTAAAGCGAGCTGGCTTCCCCCTCACTTCAAACAAGGCACACGAATTTGCTGGAGGCTGGAGAGCGTGCGCACGTTCCTGCGCGAGTACGAGGCGGGAGAGCACAAAGCTGCAAAGCTGGGGCGGCCCAGAAAAGAGCCGCCGAGGCTGGTGAGAAGTCCGGAGTCATATCCTGAGCGGCTGTGAAGTACAGGTCCTGGCGTGTCTTAAGCATCCATACCGCACAGCGTCGGCGCCATGGTCAGGGCCAGAGCTATCCACGTCCTCTATGCGCTTCTGATCGCGGGCAAGGGTTGGCAGCGTCTCCCAGAGGTAGCTGCAGGATCGGCTGATATAGAGACCTGGCTTATCGACCTGGCCGGCATCGGCAAGTAGCCGGCGCATGATGTTCCAGCCGGTGATACGGTCGGCCTTCTTGGCCGGGTCGAAGCGTACGCCGCAGCGGGAGAACTCGTCCGCAATCGAGCCGGCTGCGTGTCCTCCCTTCGCAAAGATCGCATCATCGGCAACGCCGGTGGGCTTGATCTGCCAGCGCTTGCACATCGAGATGATTTCCTCGGCCAGGATGGGCACCGTCCAGTTCAAACCGGCATTCGGGTTGTCTCGCTTGCAGGTCGCCAGCTCGTCGACCAGCACCAGGCTGTCGCGAGGGTAGAACTTGCCATCAGGCCCGACACTACCTGGCGACTTGGCAACCACATAGGTCGCGCTGGGCGCGCTGCTGCCGAAGTCGTGCGTGAGGTAAGTCGTCCACCCATGCGGTATGTGATCCCACGGGTCTACCGCGTTCCGGCTTTCGTCCAGCACACTCGCGAAGTAGGCGCCGCGGTTCACCGCCCAATCACCGGTTGACCATGCCCGCAGCAGCTCCGGGTCATCCGGGCACGCTGACTCCAGCTGGTCCTTGTACTGCTCGGTATCGATGAAGCGGTTGCTGTCGAAGGTCGACGGCGCATAGACCCACTGGCGCTTGCTCTTGGGCTCGAGGAAGGGTTTCCAGGGCGCTGTGGTGAAGACGTAGCGCTTGGCCAGCCAGTAATGCCCAGGACCGCCAGGGTTGGCTGCGATGATCATGCGAATCGGCATGTCCTTCGGGCCGCGCAGGTTCGAGCGCATCAGATCCAGCAAGTCAGGCGTCGGGTACTGGCCGGCCTCGTCCACCAGCAGCAGCGTGAAAGATCGGCCCTGGTACTTGGTGTAGTCGGCGTGGCTTTCGAGCTGGCCAAGCTCCAAGTAACCGCCATTCGGGAAGCGCCAGACGTGCTCGGCGGCGTTATAGCGTGCCGCAGTGCTGTAGACCGTCCCGAACAGCTCACGACAGACCAGCTCGAAATTGGCCAGGCCCTTGTAGGTGCGGCGCAGATACAAGATCCGCGCCTTTTCACCGTACTGTTCGACGTGACGTAAGCACAGCAGCGCCAGCCCATAGGACTTGCCACCTCCCCGGCCGCCGCCGCAGAAGACGTCGAGCTCCTCGGGCAGCAGCATCAAGCGCTCTTGGAAGCCATTGAACTCAATCATGCCCAAGCTCCCCACCGCGAGGTGTTACGTCTTTCGTGAAGTCCTCCAGTTTCATGGCGCCGGGCATCTCGAACACCACGCTGACACGGTTGGCGATTTCCGCCTGGTCACCCTCGCGATAGCCGTGACGGGCCTTCAGCAGGAATATCGCCGCAGCGACATTTCCGCCCTTGGTGGCACTGTCGAACAGAGCGGTGAACAGCGCGTTGTGCTCACGCTCCCTCCCCTCATCTATGGCCTGCTTCAGCTCAGGATAGAGTTCTAGCCATTTGTTCAGGGTCTCAACCGTGGTGCCCAGCCGATAGGCCAGTCCCTTCTTGTTGTACCCGGCCGCGGCCAGCTCGAGCAGCTTTTCAGCAGCATCGCGCGGCGGTTTCTTACGGGTTCCCGTGTACCCGCGAAGGTCTTTCTTCTCGCTCATCAGCCCACCTTTTCAGGTCGTGGCGGGAACTTGAAAGCCTGCACAATCGAGATGCTGCGGCGCTTCACTGAAGCGATGAAGTAGCGGCCGCCTGCTGCAAATCCTGGCTCTTGCTCACGGGCCATGCTGCTTTGACTGCGCGCAAGCATGCACAACCCATCACGATTATCAGGGAGCCCTGGAGGAACATGTTCGGCGCCCCAGTACGGCGCCATGAAACGGCTCTGTATTCGATCTACACGGATATCTTCGCTGCCTACATCCCTTCTGAACAAATGGCCCACTACGCTCCGTTCAGCCTGCGAGTAGCCGACGATTACCAGGTTAAGTCCAAGGTCATGCTCTTGGACTTGATAGTTTTTTCTCGCCGAGTCAATCGCAGCCTTAATTAAACCCGGCATGCCTTCCGCCATCCGCTCAACCTCCCCCCCAAAGCAATAGATTGAGGGACAGGCCATATCCAGTACGCGACTGTTGCCACGAAAGCCAACTACCGCATTAGCCGCAGGAGCAACGATAAGTTTCCCTTGCTCGTCAATGTATCCGTCTGGAAAGACAGCCTCGCTATCGACACCAATCAGGCCCTCTTCAGGTTTGATAAATACGTTGAGAATGCTCATGCCTGGCTAGCTCCTTTGCTCAGGTGCTTGAAAACAGCCTCCTGATCCAGTTGATCGAATGATGGGTCGAGGGCACCTGGAATGTCAGCGCTTATCTGGTATCCATAAAAAGCGCCCGCTGGCCCACCAGCGTATGCGCCAATGACAGCGCCAATAATCCCGCCAACTCTCTGGCCTGTTGTCTGGCCTGGTGCTGCAGCAACTCCGAATGCGGTGCTCATAGCTCATGCTCCTAGGTTGAAATGGCCCAGGTGCTTTTGCACCAGCAGCCGCAGAATCACGCCAAATGCGCTCATGAAAGGCACCGTCGCCTGAGACCGGACGTCCTCAACGACTCGATTGAACTCCTGCAGAATCGCGTCGTGCTGATCCTGCGTGAATCCATCCGGGATGCTGAAAGAGGTGTTCAGATCAGAGGCGCACTCGATCAGATACCCCTTCATCTCATCGAGGATGGATTTGATTTGCTGGTCTGCGATGCCGCAGCGCTTGAGCACTTTTCGATACTCCGGCTCCAGCATTCGCCAGCTACGGCGGTGATCAGTCGGCAACTCGATAACCTGGCCCATTAGCTGTACCTCGCAGACTGCTGTGCAACAGCGCTGAACTGGCGGGCTGCCGTAGCGGTTGCCTGTCGCGCCTCTTTTGCGTCGGTGATGCCGGGGAAGGAGAAGTAGTTGTTCTGGGTGTTGCTGCCTCCCATCCACCCATTGGCCGACGGCTTGGTGTGGTCGATAACGGTCTCCTGCGGGTGCATGATGGCTAGGAATCCGCCTTTGCCATCGATGCCACCAGAGCGCGGGGCGTTGCCGGTGTAGCCGCCACCGTCGAAGCCGAAAGCGCCCGTGTATCCGCCTCCAGCGCTGAACAGAGAAAGAAGGCCACCAGCCCCCCCGGAAGCGCCAGTGACAGACGATCCAGCGCTAGCCGCTGCGAGGCTTGCGGCAGCAGCCTGGATTGCAGCGGCGCCAGTAACGAGAGTGGCGCCGGCCGCAGAAAGCGTCGCAGCCGAAGCGGATACGGCAGCAGCACCCGTCGTCAGGCTGGCTGATTGATCGGCACCGGGCAGGAAGCTCATCAGCCCCTCAGACAGGTTTGCAGTGAGCTGGCGGGCGCCCATGCGCGCGATGTCAGCAACGAATGAGTCGACCAGATCCTTTACCGACGCCTTGCCAGTCAGAGCGAACTGAACAAAGGCATCTTCGGTGCTGGCCAAGGCATTCGAGAAGAGGTCATAGGTTTGACCGGAAACGTCCTGCGCGCTGGTCAGGTAGTCAGCGAATGCTGCCCGGGCACCGTTGCTCCATTCGCCGCGCGCCTCATCCATCGCCCGGAAGCTTTCACGCAGCAGGGCCTGGCGCTCGTCCAAGGCGCGTTGTAGCGCCTCGGTCTCTGCGTCGTACAAGCTCTGGCTGATGTCTCCTCGGTTGAATTGCTCCTGCAGGCGTGACTGCTGGCGGGAATACTGATTCTGCAGCCGCAGGCTTTCCTGCAAGCGTTCGGCCTGCTGACGCCCCAAGCCCAGCGTAGACAGCTGCAGCTGGTAGGCTTCTCGGGCGTTGGCGATCTGATCGGCCAGCGTCTGCTGGAATGCCGTCAGCTTCTTGGCCTCGTCGGCGATCTGAGCCCGAATGCGGACTTCTTCACTCAACGCTACGTTCTGATCGAGCTGCGCCTTAATCGCCTCCTGATTCACCAACAGCGACTTCTGGTCGGCGGTCAGGATTGCCTTGCCCTTCAAGTCAGCAATGAGCGACTCGAACTCGGCGCGCTTCTTCTGCGCATCGGTCAGTTTGGTTTCGCTGAGAAGTTGGGCCTGGTACTCCGCGGACTGTTGGCGCAGCGAGAGAAGCATTCTGGTAGCGGCATCGTCACGGAAAGCCGCTTGCCTTGGCTTCCTGTTCGCCCGCTCTTCTGCGTCGGCGATTTGCTTATTCAGCGCTGCGACGCTCTTTTCGTACTGCCCCTGGGCTTCTGCCGTCCATGATCGGTTACCAATGTTGAACGTCCGGGCTTCGCCAAGCTCGTTCAGGCGCTCGCGCAGCTTCTCGACGTTTGACCTGGCGGACTCCGCCTCTTTACCGATCAGCTCCAGCCCCAGGATGGCGCGTTTCTGGTTCTCGGCGCGCAAACCTTCGGCGGCTGCGTCCAAGCCTTCGCTCTGGATGCCCAGCAACAGGCGCTGCTCTTCGGCGTCAAAGCGCGAAGACTGCGAGTCGGTCAGAGATGGAAATGCCCTGTCACCGCGTGGCCCATATGCCGCCTCCACCCTCGCGCGGCGCAGCTGCTCCAGCTGATCCTGAAGAGTTGATTCACGACCCACGCCAAGCATCTCGTCCCAGGCCTCGGCAGCGACGTTCTTGATGCCTTTCCATGCCTGCTCGATCAGACCAAGGTTGCCCTCGATCTGATTGGCGCGCCTCTCCATAGCGTCGCCAAAGGTCTCGATGGCCAGTTCCTGGGCGCCCACGGCGTCGCCCTGAGCCTCAAGGGCTGCGATTTGGGCATACACCGACGCGGTCAGGTAGTTGTATTGCTCGTTCAGCTTGGCCGATGCCGCCGCAGGCTCGTCTGCCAGCTTCTTGAACTCGGCGATTGTCTCGGAGACCGCTTTGCCAGTGGCCTCTTCCATCGCAACCGCAGCAGTGGCCACGGCCTGTATCTGATCGGCAGCAAACTTGCCTGATCCAGCCACTTCAGCCAAGGCGGCAGCAGCCTGGCGCTGCGTGCCCACGGTGCCGTCGATGGCCTTGGCCATATCGCCAAGCTGGCCGGCCGTAGTGCCGGCGGCGTTACCGGTGAGGATTAGCGAGCGCTGATAAGCGGTGATTTCATCGCTGCCCTGCTTGTAGGCCAGCGCCAAGGCGCCAACCGCGACTGCAGCGACGGTGAAAGGGTTGACCAGCCCAAGAGCGTAACGTGCCGTCTCGGCCAGCGCAGGACCAACGCCGCCAAACGAGTCCTTGATCTGCGCGCCCTGCTGCAGGAATACCTGAAGCGGGCTCTGGCCGGCCTGCAGGGAAACGAAGATGTCGGAGAACTGGGCGGGGAGCTGGCGAATGGCCTGAGCGGTCTGCTTCGAGGTGTTGCCAGTGCGGAATAAAATGTCGTCGAACGCGGTAAGGCTTCTGCGCGAGAAGTCGATCTTGTTTTGGTACTCGTTGAACGACTCAAGCTCAATGACACCGGCCAACTTAAAGTTGCGGAGCTCCTTTTCCATGGCGTCGAGGTCGCCGAGCTTCTTGATTACCGGATCAATGCGGCCGAGCAGGTTGGTCAGTGCGTCCTGCTGCTGCCGTATGGCATCGGTTCCCCTTTGAAACTCACCGGCCGAGCCTGAAGCCTTCTTAGCCGCACCGCTCCAGGCAGTGCCGACGCCTTTGGCTGCTGCTTCTGTCTTGGCGCCTGCGTTGTTCAGGCCATCAAGCGCAGCCTCGGCGCGTGATACGTCGCTGGTGTCTATCGAGAAACCCAAAGAGGCAATATCTACCATCGCAGCAGCCTCCTTAGCGTCTCTGCTCTTTCGCCATGCGGTCGCGCATCAACGCAACCGACTTAGCGTCAAAGCCGAAAATGTCGAAGCCTTGGGTAACGGGTTCGAATGGTGAGTTGATCAGCGAACGCAGCAAGGCATCACCCTTGAAGCCGGCCACCTTGGAGGCAATGGCTGCGACGTGACCAAGACCACGGCGCGACGTTTCGACCAAGCGCCGGTCGTTGTCGATGGCGTGGGCAGTAACGGGATCTGCAGCGCGCTTTGCCTCTTTCCACGTCTCGGTCACGAACTTGGTTTGCCAATCGAGCAGAGACAGCGGCGCGGGCGCGCGCATTAGGGCGATCATCAGGCGTTCATGCTTGCCAGGATCGGCCTTAACCTCTTCCAGCATCTTGGTTTGCTCGCTGACCTTCATGGTTCGCCACCAGTCGCGAACCTCGCGGTCTTCGATGGCGGCAACGGCGTTGCCCGGGTCGATCGTAGGGAAGGCGTAAAGCCTGGCCTCCATGTTCGCGATGTTGCCTTCGAACATCCGCACCAAGCCGGCGGCAGCAGCAACACGGCCGACCGTTTCCGCTCTCAGGGGCTCGGTTTTTTGGTCAATACCCAAAGGCGAGAGCGTCTTGTCATCACGCACGGCCTTTAGCTTCGCGAAGTTCTCGGCGGCCAGGGCAATGGAACTGCTTAGGAGTTGGATCGGGTGCGATGCCAAGTCTTCGTCTGAAATGGCCGGCATGGTGAAACGGTGGCCGCCCTCGAATGCGACCTCGGTACCGTTGTCGTTTCGAACAATCTCAAAGCTCATGCGTAGGCTCCTGCAGGTGCGGGAAATAGCGGTTTGTTTTCGGCGAGCGCCACCAGCAAGGCCGTGGCCTGGATATCGCCTTGATCAGCAGCGGCACGTAGGCGTACCCAGGCTGCTTCCAGTTCGCGACGGGTTGGCCGGCATTGGCGCCCGCGTTGCGGTTTGTTCATCGTCGATATCTCCACTCGTGAAGATGGTGTTTCTGCCAGATTTGGCAAAATTAGCCTTAATTAGGCCTAATATGTATATCCATACAGTATCTGTCACTACCGTACGTCGGATTCAGGCCAGCGCCATTGGGCGGCCTCCAAGGCTTCTTGGCGGCTCATGGGTTCACCGATCATCACGCAGATGACCTTCCCCTCCAGGAACACGCGCCAGTTACTCGAGCGCATCTGGCCGTCATTGGCGGCCAGCTCTGCGAGCAGCTCCAGGCGGTGCAACTTGATGTATTGGCGGTCGTCTTCAGTCAGCTTGCTGGCCGGGGAAACGACCAGGCGCTTGCCGGATACGCGGGCGGAAAATCCGTGTTCGGTGAGGTAATCGATGGCAGCCATCACACTGCCTCCGAGTCGGATTCGTCGAAGGACGCAGCAGGAACGGCCCCGAAGGTGCTCACGTCTTCCCGAAGGTGCTCATACTTTTCAGTGAGCACCTTCGGAGTTTGTTGAGCACCTTCGGTAGCTAGGCGCCAAACCCACTGCTGCTTTTCACCCACAGTCGGGCTGCCCTCTTTCACCGCAACAGCGCCAATTGCCTTCTGAGCGCGCCGCACTGTTGCCCAGGACAGACCCGCATCACTTGCATCAGCCTTGATCTGTTTTGTGGGTACAGCGCCGTACTTCAGCAGGTCACGTAGGAAGTCACAGGCTTCATCCAGTTCGCTGCGCTGATCGTCATCAACATTGCTCTCGACTTCGGCTAGGATCTCTCGCGCGCTACCTTCGATCCTGTCGCCCCACAGCACCCGGGTCGTCTCGATACCATCACCGACGGTGCAAGGCTCGATCACATACCCCACACCGCCCTGGTCGTCGGCGATGTTGGATTTCGCCCGAGCCAGAACGCGAACGTCAGAGTCCTCCTGCTTGGCGGCCACCAGCACCGCACGAGCCAGTGCGCCAAACGCCTGGCTACCGATCACCCGATCTGCTGGTGAAGAAGCGCCACTGCCCTTGCTGAAGTGACTGATACCCAGCACGGCGCATTGATGAGCCTCGGCGAAGTCGACCACTGATTGCAGGGAGCGACGAACCTCATTGGCGCGGTGCATGTCGCCCTTCACCACGTTCACAACCGGATCGAGCAGCAGCAGAGAAGCTCCGCCGATTTGCTCCACGGCATCACGCAACAAGTCGAAGTCTGCGGCCGGGTCGAAGGGTTCTCGCTCGCCGGCAGAGTTCACACGCCCTTCGATGATGTGGACGCGGGCCAGGTCGGCACCCGCTGCCATCAGCCGCGGCACCAGGGTGTCGGCCGGATCATCCTCGGACGACCAGATCAGGGCGTTTCCGGGTTCTGAGCAGATCTCACCATCAGGCCAACGGCCGCAGTTGGTCACCGTGCCGATCAAGCCAATCGCCAAGGTCGTCTTGCCGCTACCGCCAGCACCAGCCAGGACGGTCAGCTTTCCTCGTGCGACCCACCCAGGCCAGAGCCAGCGAATGGCAACTGGCTTGATGGTCGATGCTGGTGTCAGTTCAGCTCGCCAGAGCCGCTTCATGGGTTCCGGTACCGGGAGGGTTGCAACGCCCTCCCACTCTTTGGCAAATCGATCGCCGCCACTCATGCAGTCACCCCCAGGCGCTGCTTGGCCAGCTCGAAGCGGGCCTGATCGTCAGCGCTGAGTCGACTGCCGCTCTGCTGCATCGACAGGCCGATCTGGTAAACGGTGCGCTCATGCTCAACCGCTGGCTTGCTCGGCCCTCGGCGAATGATCTTTTCACCAGGGAACAGATCACGCAGCTCGAGGCCGATGGCGGCGGTGATATCCGCAGAGTTGCAACCGGCCCAGCAGTGCAACAGCACCTTGCCGTCCTCAGCCTCGCGGATACTCAGGCTCGGGTCTTTGTCGTCATGGGCCGGGCAGCAAGCCTTCCACTTGTTGGCACCTGTAGGCCGCACCTTGTCGAGCCGAGGCAATAGCTGATCAATTGGATTGGCCATCTTCAGCCTCCAGCTGCTCGCGCAGGGTCGTCGTGACGTGAACGATTTCCTTGTTCTGCTCGTGGTACGCCTCGGCATCGATCAGGCCACTCAACAGCAGTGCATCCGCGCAGCCGGCGCCGACGTAGGCGGCAAGAACCAGGTCATCGAGCGTCTTCGCGGCGCCAATCTGCTTCAGGCTGCGACTGAAGATCTGGTTTGGAGTAAGCACTTTCTTAGGGCCGAGTTTGGCCACCGGCGCATTGGCGCCGTTTTTCGTAGTCATGTCGGTTACTCCTCGGCTTGAGCGGTCAGCAGCAGGCCTTTGGCATCGTCAATACCTTCCCAAGCTGCATCGAGAGCGGCCTTGGCTTGATCGACGAGGATAAGAATGGCGCTGCTTTGCACCTCATCCATGCCCTTACCATCTGCGGCGGACGTCAACATTCGCTGGACGGTGTAGAGAAGGCAGGAAGCGCTTTCGAGCGCCGAGTCGGCTGGCACACCGGCGTTCACCGAGAACAGTGGCATCTCCTTCGTGTCGCCTGCGAAAGCACAGAAGCGATTCTGGATAGTCGTTGCCTGGCCCATCATTCAACCCTCCCTTCCAACGATTTGCTTGCTGCGAGCTTCTCGAGTTCCTCGCCTCGCTCCCAAAGGGAGTAAGAGATCAGCTGCAGAGCGCTCAGGAGGCACCCGGTGCTGAACTCATTGAGGAAGTCATCACCGGTGCCTGACTCCTTGCGCAGTTGGTCTTCCTGCATCAACTGGGAGATGCCGCAGACGGCGTCGCCAGCTTGATTGATGAGCTTGCTGACGGATTCGATGTGGCCCTTCACGGCCGCGTTATAAAGCGGTTCTTTGAGCTGCGCGGCCTGGAAGGAGTCAAGGACGGCTTGGGGAGTGGCTGCGTTCATTTGGCACCTCCTACAGCTTCCAGTGCACGAGCGCGCTGCATGGCTTCGTTGTAGCGAGCCAGGCGGACAGACAGGGAGGAATTGCCGCGCAAAGCAGCGAAGGCACGAGCCTTCCAGGCAGCGGCATGAGATGTGGACGGATTGAGAGCGTGTTTCATGGGTGAGGCTCCAACTTGACTTGTGGAGCTGCCACGAACCGTCGCCAAACGATTATGGGTGGCAGCCGTGCGCAGGTTGGCGAACCGGGCAAGTTGGCACCCGGCAGACCCGAAGGTCTCCCACGCACGGCCACCATAGAGCGGCATTGCAGACACAAAAAATGCGCCAGCAATGGTCTTGGGGCGCATGTGCGCCAACTTGTAGTTCGGGTCGCCAAACCCGGCCACGGGACTTACCGTGACAGACAAACCATAGCCCTGCGGGCGAGGAAGTGCAAGCGTCATCATGCTGCATCCCTCTCGGCCAGCTTTGCATCTTGGTAAGCGGCAATCTCTGTAGCGACAAAGAAGGTACGGGCAGAACGAGCGCTGCCGTCTTTGACCGGTTTGGGAAAGTTGGGGTCGGATGCCATCAGCTTGTACAGCCCGGAGCGGGACTTTCGTAGCAAGCTGCATACCTCGCTGAAGGTCAGCAGTTGCGCCAGGCCGGCTGTCTGACGCTGGGGGTCTTGCATGGGAGTAGTTGTGTGCATCGCCATATCCTCAGTTGCTTGGCGATGCCTAAGTTATGCTCGGAAAACACCTAGGTCAGGTTAGATAAATCGGGGCATTTATCTAACCTGAGCATCGGGCCTCATCCACCATGGTGGGGATTCCTTTCCGTCTCGGACTCTTTTTTCGCAGCGTTTCAGTATCTCAAGCTGCTCTAGGTAAGCGGCTTGTATTGTTGCCTCCGCCTTAAAGGTTCCAGCTGCTTCAAGGTGCTTTTGCGCTAACTCATAGGCACCTACCCTGTCTTTAGACGAGCGCAACTGATACCCCTGTAGGTGGTAGAAACGCACCACTTCCGATATTGCGACCCTATCCATGTAAGCCTCGCCTGTTTTAGGGCGCTTACGCGGCACAGGCATTAGGGCGGAATCAGCGCTTTTGCCCTGCGCGATTGCATCCAGGGCATTGGCCAGGTGCTCTGCGAACAAGGGGTACTCGTATATCCGACCGGCACGCAGAAGCCCTGATATCTCGCGAATTACCCTGAATCTGTTTTCCTTGTCTGGATTAGCCAGCTGCATCAGCATCAACTGCTGAATAAACGCCCCCGCAGCCTGCGGAACGGTCACGCTGCCATTTGCATTTTCTTCGGCATCTTCGCTCATGCTCGCTTCATCCCTACCACGTTCACGCCCTTCTCTTCCGGGTGAGCGAAGTCATACGGCGTGATGTGCCGTTCCCGGTTGGCATCGAGATAGTCCGCCCACCACTGACACATAAGCCGGCGCTCCTGCAGATGCTCGGCCTTGTGGATGTAGGCGCCGCGCACCGTGTCGCGCTCCTGGTGGCTCATCTGCCGTTCGACGGCATCCTTCGACCACAGCCCTGACTCCACCAGCGCCGAACAGGCCATAGTGCGGAAGCCGTGGCCACACAGCTCTACCGTGGTGTCGTAGCCCATTCGACGCAGGGCCTTGTTGATGGTGTTCTCACTCATGGGCTTGTGGTGATAGTGGTCGCCAGGGAACACCAGATCGAACCGCCCGGAGAGCTGCCGTACATTTTCCAAAAGCTCCAGTGTCTGGCGGCTCAGCGGTACCAAGTGTGGGGTGCCCATCTTGGCGCCACGATGAGAGAACTTGACGCCCTCGATGGCCTTGCGTTGCCCGGGGATCTCCCACATGGCGCGATCAGTGTCGATCTCGCTCCAACGGGCGAAACGCAGCTCGCTGGAGCGGATAAACACGAGCAGGGCGAGCGATACCGCATAGCGGGTCAGTGGCCGCCCTGAGTCGGCCTCGATCCGCTGCAGCAGCTCGGGCAAGCGATCCAGCGGCAGGGCTGGTCGGTGGGTACTCTTGCGGGTCGCCGTGGCGCCCACTAGGTCATGGGCAGGATTGCTGTCGATCAACCCATGCTGTACGGCCATGCGCATTATGCCGGTGATGTACTGACGCAGCCGGCCGGCCAGCTCGAGGGTGCCGCGCTTCTCCACTGCCTTGAGCGGCGGCATCAGATCACGGGTTTTCAACTCGGCCAGCGGGCGCGCGCCCAGCGCCGGCAGCACATGCAACTCAAGGTTGCGCCAGACGGTAGCAGCGTGCCCTGACGACCACTTGAGCGCGCAGGCCGCATGCCATTCCTGGGCCATGGCCTGGAAGGTATTGGCTCTGGCATTGGCTGCTTCGAGCTTGGCGAGCCTGGCGACTTCCATCGGGTCTTGGCCATGGGCCAGCAGTTCAAGGGCCGAGGCACGTCGATCCCGTGCAGCCCTCAACCCCAGCGCCGGATAGTTGCCAAAGGTAGCCAGCCCTGCCCTGCCGTCAGGCCTGGTGTACTTGAAGCGCCAGACCTTGCCGCCATTGGCTTTGACCAGCAGGAACAGGCCCTGCCCATCGAACAGCGTGTAGTCCTTCTCGCGAGGCTTTGCTGCCTCGCACTTCGAATCGCTCAAGGGAGTTACGGTGCGTGCCATAGGTATACGATCCTCAATCGAACCGACGTATACCTAAACGTATACCCAAAATAGGTATATGTACAGACGCATGCGGGAACATACGGGCACAAAAAAACCGGCTACATAAGCCGGTTTACTTGGGTTTCAGAGGCATATGGGAACATCTGAAAACATGCTTTTGGCGTCCCCTGCTGGAATCGAACCAGCATCTAGCCCTTAGGAGGGGCTTATTCTATCCGTTGAACTAAGGGGACAGGGCCGTATTGGCAACGGCCGGGGCGCATCTTAGCGGCGGCGCGCACATTTGTCATGTCGCGCCCCACTCAGCGTCTAGCAGGCCGTTGAAAAACGTAGGCGAGGCAGGCAAGACAAGGCAAAAACAGCCGAAAAAGCGCAGTTTACGAGCTGTAAATGAGCATTTTGAGGCTGTTTTTAACGCAGTATTGCCAACGCAGGTAGTTTTTCAACAGCCTGCTAACGCTGCCAGCCCTGAGCCACAGACTTGGATGCGGTTGCCGCACGCACGGGCTGCAGGCCACCGCGCAAACGCTCCAACGCCATGCGGTCGGCAATCGCGGTGGTGGTCGCGCCTTCGCGTTCGGCGCGCTGGAAGATTTCCGTCAGCGTCGGGCCGATGCCTTCGATATGCGCCTTGAGGTCGGCGGCGCTGCCACCGGTGCGTTCGTAACAGACATCGATGATGCCGCCGGCATTGATCGCGTAATCCGGCGCGTACAGACACTCGCGGCGACGCAGCAGCTCGGCCAGGCTGGCGTCGGCCAGCTGGTTGTTGGCCGCACCGGCGATGATCGGCGCGCGCAGGGCTTCCAGCGTCTGCAGGTTGACGATCGCGCCCATCGCGCACGGTGCGAACACGTCCACATCGAGACGGTAGATGTCGTGCTGGCCGACCGCCGTGGCGCCAAGCTGGCTGACGGCGCGCTGCACGTTGCTCTCGACGATGTCCGTCACCCACAGCTGCGCGCCGGCCTCCTTGAGCAGCTTGGCCAGGCCGAAACCGACCTGCCCCACGCCCTGGATGGCCACGCGAACGCCATTGAGATCCTGGCGTCCCAGGCGATGCGCCACAGCCGCCTGAATACCGATGAATACACCATAAGCGGTCGAGGGCGACGGATCGCCGTCACGGCTGCCACCGCCGAATGCCTCGCGCTGCCCGGCGCCAGCCACGTGGCGGGTGCGCTCGGCCATGATGCGCATCTCGGCCACGCCGGTGCCCGAGTCCGCTGCGGTGACGTAGCGCCCGCCGAGGCTGTCGACGAAATCGCCCATGGCCTGGAACAGCGCCTCGCTCTTGCCGGTGTGCGGGTCGCCAATGATCACCGCCTTGCCGCCACCCAGCGGCAAGCGCGCCAGGGCCGATTTGTAGGTCATGCCGCGCGACAGGCGCAGCACGTCGCGCAGCGCCTCCTCGTCACTGCTGTAGTTCCACATGCGGCAACCGCCCAGCGCCGGGCCAAGGGTGCTGTCGTGAATGGCGATGATGGCTTTCAGGCCGCTGGCCTTGTCGTGGCCATGGACCACCTGTTCGTGCTGATCGAAGTCGACGTGAGTGAAGACGGACATCGGGTTACCTCGGTTATCGGGTCGTAAAAAGCCGCCCCTCTCCCGCACGGGAGAGGGTGGCAAAGGGGATCGGTTGAGGTTCAGGCAGCCGGTTCGAACAGCTGCACGGCGGCGATCTCACTGACGGTCAGGCGCGCCTTGAGCTGCGTCGCCTGCTCGCGCGCCTTGGCCAGCGCCGCCTCCTTGACGTGGCCGTAGCCGCGGATCTGCTCGGGAATCTCGGCCAGCGCCACCGCCGTGCGGTAGTTGCCGGTATTGAGCTCGGCGAGCAGGTAGGCCACGTTGGCTTCGTACTCCTCGATCAACTCGCGCTCCAGGCGACGTTCGGCACTGTGGCCGAACGGATCGAGGGCGCTGCCACGCAGGAACTTGAAGCGCGCCAGCACGCCGAACGCCTTGAGCATCCAGGGGCCGAAGCTGCGCTTGCGCGGCTGGCCGGTGACCGCATCGGGCTTGCTCAGCCAGCTCGGCGCCAGATGGAACTGCAACTGGTAGTCACCTTCGAACTGGGCTTCGAGCTGCTTGCGGAAGGTGGCATCGCTGTACAGCCGCGCCACTTCGTACTCGTCCTTGTAGGCCAGCAGTTTGAAGTAGTAGCGGGCCACGGCCTTGCTCAGGCGCAGCTCGGCATCGCTGTCGGCCTTGCGTACGCGCTCGACCAGCTCGCGATAGCGCTCGGCATAGGCCGCGTTCTGGTAGGCGGTCAGACGCTGCACGCGGTCGGATACGATCTCGTCGAGTGTGCTGCAATGCGGCGCTTCGACGACCTTGGGCGCGGCGAGTTTTTCCACCGCAGCCAGGTCATGCGCGGCGCGACGGCCCCAGAGGAAGGCCTGCTGATTGAGCTGAACCGCCACACCGTTGAGCTCGATGGCCTTGTTGATCGCTTCGGCCGATACCGGCACCAGGCCCTGCTGGTAGGCGTAGCCGAGCATGAACAGGTTGGTGGCGATGCTGTCACCAAGCAAACGAGTGGCCAGGCGAGTGGCATCGACGAAACGGGTCTTGCCCTCGCCCACCGCCTCACTGATCGCCTCACGCATGGCCGCGCCGGGCACCTGGGCGTCCGGGTTGCGGGTGAACTCGGCAGTAGCCGCTTCATGGCTGTTGATCACCGCATGGGCGATCTTGTCGTTGAGCTTGGCCAGTGACTCTTCGCTGGACGACACCACCAGGTCGCAGCCCAGCAGCAGGTCGGTTTCCCCGGCGGCAATACGCACGGCGTAGATATCGCTCTGCTGCGCGGCGATGCGGATATGGGTGATCACCGGGCCGAATTTCTGCGCCAGGCCGGCCTGGTCCAGCACGGTACAGCCCTTGCCTTCGATATGCGCGGCCATGCCCAGCAGCGCACCGACAGTGGTCACGCCGCTACCGCCAACGCCGGGCAGGAGAATGTTCCAGGGGCGACTCAGGGCCGGTAGCTTCGGCTCCGGCAAGGCGATGAACAGCGCGCTCAGACCAACGGCCTCAGGCTTGCGCAGGCTGCCGCCGTGGACGGTGACAAAGCTCGGGCAGAAACCTTCCAGGCAGCTGAAGTCCTTGTTGCAGGCACTCTGGTCGATCTCGCGTTTGCGCCCCAGTTCGGTTTCCAGCGGCAGCACCGACAGGCAATTGGATTTGACGCTGCAATCACCGCAGCCCTCGCATACCGCCGGGTTGATGAAGGCGCGCTTGGCCGGATCGACCAGCTTGCCGCGCTTGCGCCGACGGCGCTTCTCGGTGGCGCAGGTCTGGTCGTAGAGGATCACCGAGCAGCCTTTGACCTCGCGCAACTCACGCTGCACGGCGTCCAGCTCGCGACGGTGATGGAAGGTCACACCGGGTGCGAAGGTGGCGCGGGTCGGGTACTTGTCCGGCTCGTCGCTGACCAGGGCGATACGCTTGACGCCCTCAGCATGCACCTGCTGGCTGAGCTGGTCGATGCGCAGTTCACCGTCGATGGGCTGGCCGCCAGTCATGGCCACCGCGTCGTTGTAGAGAATCTTGTAGGTGATGTTGACCCCGGCTGCGACGGCTGCGCGCAGGGCCAGGTGGCCGGAGTGGAAGTAGGTGCCATCGCCGAGGTTCTGGAACACGTGCGGCGTGTCGGTGAACGGCGCCTGGCCGATCCAGGTCGCGCCCTCGCCGCCCATCTGGGTGAAGGTGTCAGTGCTGCGGTCCATCCACTGGGTCATGTAGTGGCAGCCGATGCCGCCGAGAGCGCGACTGCCTTCCGGCACCTTGGTCGAGCTGTTGTGCGGGCAGCCGGAGCAGAAATGCGGGGTGCGCACGGTCTTGTGCCTGGGCGCGGCCAGGGCCTTTTCCTTGGCATCGAGAAAGGCCAGGCGCTCTTCGATGGTCGGGCTGCTGTAGATCGGCGCCAGGCGCTTGGCGATCACCCGGGCGATCATCGCCGGCGTCAGCTCGCCCAGGTTCGGCAGCAACGAATTGCCCTGCTCGTCGAATTCGCCGACCACGCGCGGGCGCTTGCCCACCGGCCAGTTGTAGAGCTGACCGGTGAGCTGGTCTTCGATGATGCTGCGTTTTTCTTCCACTACCAGAATTTCGTCCAGGCCTTCGGCGAACTGGTGCACCGACACCGGCTCCAGCGGCCAGCTCATGCCGACCTTGAGCACGCGCAGGCCAACCTTGGCGCACAGCGCCTCGTCCAGGCCGAGGTCATCCAGGGCCTGGCGTACATCGAGGTAGGACTTGCCGGTGGTGATGATGCCGAGGCGCGGGTTGGGCGAATCGAGCTTGACCTGGTTGAGGTTGTTGGCCAGGGCGAAGGCGCGCGCGGCGTAGATCTTGTAGACGTTGAGGCGCTTTTCCTGCGCCAGGGGAGGATCGGGCCAACGGATGTGTACACCGTCTTCCGGCAGCTGGAAATCCTCGGGAATCTTGATCTGGATGCGTAGCGGGTCGACGTCCACCACGGCCGAGGAATCGACGTTCTCGGCGATGGTCTTCAGCGCCACCCAGCAGCCGCTGTAGCGCGACAGCTCCCAGCCGATGATGCCGTAGTCCAGCACTTCCTGGACGTTGGCCGGATTGAGCACCGGTATCGACGCGGCGATGAACGCATGCTCGCTCTGGTGGGCGATGGTCGAGGACTTGCAGCCGTGGTCGTCACCGGCCAGCAGCAGCACACCACCGTGTTTGGAGACACCGGCCGAGTTACCGTGCTTGAACACGTCGCCACTGCGATCGACGCCCGGCCCCTTGCCGTACCACATGGCGAACACGCCGTCGTAGCGCGCGCCAGGGAACAGGTTGGCTTGCTGGCTGCCCCATACCGCCGTCGCACCCAGCTCTTCGTTGACGCCGGGCTGGAAGTGGATGTGGTTTTCCTTGAGGTACTCGCGCGCGTCCCACAGGCTTTTGTCCAGACCGCCCAGGGGCGAGCCGCGATAGCCGGAAATGAAGCAGGCGGTATTGAGTCCGAAGGCGGCGTCACGCTGCTTCTGCAGCATGGGCAGGCGGGTGAGCGCCTGAGTGCCGGTCAGGTAGAGGTGACCCGTGGCGAGGCGGTATTTGTCATCCAGGCGGATTTCGGCCAGTGACATGGAGCGCTCCTTTTATTTTTATGGCGAGCACGAGGAGCGCGACGGTAAACACGCTCCGTTGGTTTCCACGGCAGGATCGCTGCTGTGAATTTGCCTAAATCATGACCGGAGGGTTCCGCTTTTTTCTTTCTATTTTCGAGTAGCGAAGGCGATACTCCGCATGATCCTTCCAACAATCACAATAAATTGGAAACAATCATGCAGGACAAGCTCAGCCCCATCGACCGCCGGATTCTCCGCCTGCTGCAGCACGATGCCGACCTCTCTGCCGCAGAGGTCGCCGAGAAAGTCGAGCTGTCGCAGTCGCCCTGCTGGCGACGCATTCATCGCATGCAGGAAGAAGGGCTGATCGAACGCAAGGTCGCCCTGCTCAATCACAAGCGCCTGGGCTTCGGCATCACGGTGTTCGTCGACATCAAGCTGTCGGCCCACGGTCGCGGCAATCTGGATGAGTTCGAGCAGGCCGTGGTCGGCTACCCGCAGGTGCTGGAGTGCTACAGCATGGCCGGCGGCTCGGACTACCTGCTCAAGGTCGTGGCCAAGGACATCGCCGATTACGAGCGCTTCCTGCGCGACCACCTGCTGCAACGCCCGCACGTGCACGAAGCGCACTCGCACATCGCCATGAGCGAGGTCAAACGCACCACCGAGCTGCCGCTGGATTGAACCCCGTAAGCCTAAATGCGTTACCTATGTCTCCCGACACCCGTTACCTATGTCCCCCGGCTGAACACCGTGCGCACCGAAATACCGGTGCGGCCCTCATTGGTGCGCATGGCGCACCCTACGAAGGCCTTCCGTGCCAAACATTACGCCTTATCTGATCGGCATCAGGCCATGCGCCTGCCCTTGCGCGCCCGCATTGCGGCCATCAGCGATGGGCCGAGCGCGGTGAGCGCCGAGCCCAGCACCACCACCACGGCGCCTGCGTAGGCGATCCAGTTGACCTGCTCGGGCAGCACGTGGTCCGGCCACCAGGTCGAGGCCAGGGCCACGGAGACGAAGGTCACCAGCGGCGTCAGCGCCAGGGTCGCGCTGACCCGCGAAGCCTCCCAATGCGCCAGCGCCTCGGCAAAGGCGCCGTAGGCGACCAGGGTGTTCAGGCAACAGGCCAGCAGCAGCCAGCCCTGCAGCGGGCTCAACGCCAGTGCCTGCATTGGCTGCGCCCAGGGCGTCAGCAGCAGCGCGCACGCCAGGTAGATGACCATCATCACCTGCACCGAATTCCACTTGGTCAGCAGTTGCTTCTGCGCCAGGCCGTAGAAGGTCCAGACGAAGGCAGCCGCCAGCACGGTCAGCACGCCGGTGGTATAGGCGGTCAGCGAGGTCAGCAGCTCACCCAGGCGCTGATTGAAGAACAGGCCGAAGCCCAGCAGCATGACCATCAGGCCAACCGCCTGGCCCAGGCTGAAGCGCTCGCGAAAGACGAACAGGCTGCTGATCAGCAGCAGTATCGGCGCCACCTGGATCACCAGTTGCGTGGTCCCGGGGCTGAGCAGGTTGAGCCCGACCAGATACAGCACGTAGTTGGCCGTCAGCCCGCCGATGGCCAGTGCCAGCAGCCAACCACCCTTGCGTCCCAGCGGCCGAAAACGCGGTAACCGGCGACTCGCAGCGAGATAGGCAAGTAGCAGAGAACCAGCCACGGCCAGGCGATACCAGGTGACCGTCACCGGGTCCATCACCTGCAGAACTTCTTTCAACTTGATGGGCAGGATGCCCCAGAGCACGGAAGTGATCAGGGCGAGCAGCAGGCCGTACATCCAACGGCCGGAGGAAATGTGCATGGCGACCTCTAGCGGGCGGCCAACAGAGCACGTCGACCGCAGCAGGCCATTCTAGGAGAGGCATACACACCTACACAGCAACAGTTCAGCCCGGTTGCCGAGCGAAACTGTACTGCTCAGCATCCGCAGGACGCCAGCCGACCGGCGCCAATAATCCATAAAAATCGCTAAAATCCGCTAACAGGAGGCCAAAATCTACCATCTGTCGTTTTGCCAAGCACGCCGTATTGGCCACAGTAGACTCAGGATTATCCAGAACCTGCAGATGGAGTTCTCGCCATGTTCGGCCAACGCGATATCGACCCCCAACCGGGCACGCATTACCGCAGCTCACGCCTGAGCGCCGTCAACGGCCAATACTTCTTCGCCACTCGCGAAGGCACGCTGGAAGGCCCCTTCATCTCCCGCCATGACGCCGAGCAGAGCATCACGCGCTATATCGAGCGCATGTCGATGGCCGACAAGCTGCTACGCCACAGCAGCGAGCACATCGACCATCTGCAGCGCCGCGAAGCGATCAAGCACAATCAGGAGCTCTGAGCGCTCGCCCCTTACAGATGCGCCAGGCCCAAATCCCCCCGATGCGCTGCGAGATGCGGCAACACCGCGGCCAGCAAAGGCTCCTTGAAGGCATCCTGAAAGCGATGCGCCAGGCCCGGAATCAACTTGAGCTCCGCGCCCTTGATATGCGCCGCCACGTGCACGCCATGCATCACCGGCAGTAACGGATCGGCCGTACCGTGCACCACCAGCGTCGGCACTGTCAGACGATTGAGTAGCTCGACCCGACTCGACTCGGCAAGAATCGCCAGCAACTGACGCTGTACGCCTTCGGGATTGAAGGCGCGGTCATAAGCCTGCTCGGCCTGATGCAGGAGCAAGGCACGGTCATCGTGTACCGCAGGGCTGCCGAGCGCCGCGAGCAAGTCGGCCTGCTGCTGCAACGCCGCTTCGCGACTCCCCGCCTCACGCCTCGCCAGCAGCGACACCAGCGCATCGCTGGGTGCAGGCAATCCCTGAGCACTCGAACTGGTCATCACCAGCGTCAGGCTGAGAACGCGCTGCGGCGCCAGATCGGCCAGGTGCTGGGCGATCATGCCGCCCATGCTCGCGCCCAGCACATGGAAGTTGTCGACGCCCAAGCGATCCATCAAGCCCAGGGCATCGCCCGCCATGTCGCGCAGGTGATAAGGCGCACCGAGCGACAGACCCAGGCGATAGCGCAGCACCTCGTAAGGCAGGTTGATGCTCGGCGCCGGCCGCCGCCAGGTGCTCAGCCCCACGTCACGATTGTCGAAGCGCACGACGCGAAAACCCTGCTGACACAGGCGCTCGACCACCTCGTCAGGCCAGTGGATCAACTGTCCGCCCAGCCCCATCACCAGCAGCAGAGCCGGATCGCGCTCGCTGCCGATGCTTTGATAAGCCAGGCGCACTTCACCGACATCCGCATAACGGGTCGGCTCGGACAGGTCGCAACGATTGGCCGCAAAAGACGGCAGGCCACAAAGCAACGCGGCCAGGAAAATTAATGCACGCATGGAAACACCAGAAACGCAGAACCCCATTGAAACGCGAGTCTGATGAAAGTCGTTCGATGGCGCTGCCACACATGCATGACAGTTTGATGAAGGAGGACGAACGGTTGCTCTGCAGGTGACCAGAAGCCCAGCCCAGAGCGTCGCGAACGCCCCTCCTGGTTAACCGCGGGAGGGGGTTCAACCGCGACTGGCGGGAATCAGGCCAGCTCGGCGCGCAACTGCCTGGCTGCGGCCACCATGTTCACCAGCGCGGCCTCGGTTTCCGGCCAGGCGCGGGTTTTCAGGCCGCAATCGGGGTTGACCCACAGGCGTTCGAGCGGGATACGCCGCGCCGCCTTGCGCAACAGCCCCGCCATCTCGGCGCTGTCGGGAACACGTGGCGAGTGGATGTCGTACACGCCCGGGCCGATCTCGTTGGGGTAGGCGAACGTCTCGAAGGCTTCCAGCAACTCCATGTCCGAACGCGAGGTTTCGATGGTGATCACGTCGGCATCCATCGCCGCGATGGACTCGATCACATCGTTGAACTCGCTATAGCACATGTGGGTGTGGATCTGCGTTTCGTCACGCACGCCGCTGGCGGTCAGGCGGAAGGCCTCGCTGGCCCAGTCCAGGTAGTGCTGCCAGGCGGCCTGGCGCAGCGGCAACCCTTCGCGGAACGCGGCTTCGTCGATCTGGATGATCTTGATGCCGGCCGCTTCCAGGTCCACCACCTCGTCACGAATCGCCAGCGCCAGTTGCCTGGCCTGCACTTCACGGGAAACATCCTCGCGCGGGAACGACCACATCAGCATGGTCACCGGGCCGGTCAGCATGCCCTTCATCACCTTGTCGGTCAGGCCCTGCGCGTAGGTGATCCACTCCACGGTCATGGCCTTGGGCCGACTGAGGTCACCGACGATCACCGCCGGTTTGACGCAGCGTGAGCCGTAGCTCTGCACCCAGCCGAAGCGGGTGAAGGCGTAGCCGTCGAGTTGCTCGGCGAAGTACTCGACCATGTCGTTGCGCTCGGCCTCGCCATGCACCAGCACGTCCAGGCCCAGGCGTTCCTGCACCTGCACCGCATGGCGAATTTCGCTGTGCATGGCCTCGGTATACTCGGCAGCGCTCAGCTTGCCCTGCCTGAACGATTGCCGCGCCAGGCGAATCGCCGAGGTCTGCGGGAATGAGCCGATTGTGGTGGTCGGCAGCAACGGCAGTTGCAGGCACTCACGCTGCTGCTCGATGCGCTCGGCGAATGGCGACTGGCGCTGGGCATGACGCGGACGGGTCGCTGCCAGGCGCGCCTGCACCTCGGGTTTGTGGATGCGCGTCGATGCAGCGCGAGCAGCCTGCACCGCCCGGCTCGCTTGCAAGGCGGCTTGCACAGAGGCATCTTCCGGCGCCTCCAGGGCCTTACCGAGCAACGCGACCTCCTGGCATTTCTGCACGGCGAAGGCCAGCCAGCCTTTCAGCTCGGCATCGAGTTTGTCTTCGCGCGTCAGATCCACCGGGCTGTGCAGCAGCGAGCAGGATGGCGCCACCCACAGCCGCTCGCCCAGGCGTTCGTGAGCGTGACGCAGCAGCTCGAGCACCTTCTGCAGATCGCAACGCCAGACGTTGCGCCCATTGACCACGCCCAGCGACAGCACTTTATAGGCGGGCAGGCGGTCGAGGATAGTCGGATACTGCTCCGGCGCACGCACCAGGTCGATATGCAGGCCGTCCACCGGCAGGTTGGCGGCCAGGCCCAAGTTATCTTCCAGGCCGCCGAAATAGGTAGCGATCAGCTTCTTGCAGGGTTCGCGCTGGATCAGGTTGTAGGCGCGCTCGAAGGCGTTCTTCCACGCCTGCGGCAGGTCGAGCACCAGAATCGGCTCGTCGATCTGCACCCACTCCACGCCCTGCGCGGCCAGGCGCTGGAAGATCTCGCCATAGACCGGCAGCAGGCTTTCAAGCAACTCAAGCGTGTCAAAGTCGCCACCCTTGGCCTTGCCCAGCCACAGATAAGTCAGCGGACCGATCAGCACGGGCTTGACGCTGTGCCCGAGGGCATGCGCTTCATCCACCTCCTCGAACAACTGCTCCCAGCTCAGGGCGAACTGCTGGTCCGCGCTGAATTCCGGCACCAGGTAGTGGTAGTTGGTGTCAAACCACTTGGTCATTTCCTGGGCGTGGGCACCTCCGCAACAAGTGCCACTGCTCTTGCTTGCAACGGCCCCACGGGCCATGGCGAACAGGGTATCCAGCGTCGGCTTGCCATCGGCCGGGCGAAAACGCTCGGGAATCACACCGAAGGCCAGGGAATGACCGAGCACCTGGTCGTACCAGGCGAAGTCGCCTACCGGCAGCAGATCGATGCCCGCATCCTTCTGCAGTTGCCAGTGTTCGGCGCGCAGGCGCTGGCCAACGGTGCGCAGGCCGGCTTCGTCCAACTCACCTTTCCAGTGGGCTTCGAGGGCTTTTTTCAGTTCGCGGTCGCGGCCAATGCGCGGGAAACCGAGGGAATGGGACAGGGCCATGTCGTGACGCTCCAGAATCAATCGAGATGGCGCCATTCTCGGCACCGACAACGAATGAGACAAACTCAAGATTTTCGCCTTGATCTATAGATTTACTCATGTAGTCTGCATGAACCATCTTCATCCAGTTCTGGCATTGGATGAGTGAAACCTTCGCAGAGACCCGCCATGCTCGAGCTACGCCACCTGAAAACCCTGCACGCCCTGCGCGAAACCGACAGCCTGGTGGAGGCCGCCGAGCGCCTGCACCTGACCCAGTCGGCGCTGTCGCACCAGTTCAAGGAACTGGAAGAACGCCTCGGCCTGCAGCTGTTCGTGCGCAAGACCAAGCCGGTGCGCTTCACCAGCGCCGGCCTGCGCCTGCTGCAACTGGCCGATGCCGCCCTGCCCCTGCTGCGCGGCGCCGAACGCGACCTGGCGCGCCTGGCCGGTGGCACGGCCGGTCGCCTGCACATGGCCATCGAATGCCACAGCTGCTTCCAGTGGCTGATGCCGACCATCGACCAGTTCCGCGATGCCTGGCCGGAGGTGGAGCTGGACCTGGCCTCGGGCTTCTCCTTCGCCCCGCTGCCCGCCCTGGCCCGAGGCGATCTGGACCTGGTGGTGACCTCGGACCCCATCGAGCTGGCCGGTATCACCTATGTGCCGCTGTTCACCTACGAGGCCATGCTGGCTGTCGCCAACCAGCACCGTCTGGCGCACAAGGCCTGCATCCAGCCACAGGATCTGGCCACGGAAACCCTGATCACCTACCCGGTGGAACGCGACCGCCTGGACATCTTCACGCGCTTTCTCGAGCCCAACGATATCGAGCCGGCCCAGGTGCGCACCTCCGAGCTGACGGTGATGATGATGCAGCTGGTCGCCAGCGGTCGTGGCGTGTGCGGCCTGCCCAACTGGGCGCTGCACGAGTACAGCTCGCGCGGTTACGTCAGCGCCAAGCGCCTGGGCGAAAAAGGGCTGTTCGCCACGCTCTACGCGGCGATCCGCACCGACATGCTCGACGCGCCGTTCATGCGTGACTTCCTGCTCACCGCCAAGGACACCTCCTTCGCCAGCCTCGAAGGCGTCAGCGTGGCGCGCTGACGGCCGCACGCAGGGTGCGCCGTGCGCACCAACAATTCACCGCCGCCGGCCCCGGTGCGCACGGCGCACCCTACGACCACCTCTCCAATCGCCAACGCCAGGGCGAACGCCCGTCCACGCCAATTGACTTGTTACAACTCCCGTCTTGCTGCGTCGTGACCAACAGTCATAGCATGACCACCGGTCACGAAACCCGGAACCGTCATGCGCTACCAGGATCAACTCTTCCAGCAGCGGGAAAACGCCCTGCTGCAATCCGCTCGCCAGCTGTTTCAGGAGCAATCCTGGGATCGCGTCACCATCGCCGAGGTGGCCCGTCACGCCGGCATTGGCAAGGGCACGGTGTACAAGCACTTCTCCAGCAAAGAGGCGCTCTACGCGCGCCTGGTGCTGGACTGCTCGCGCCAGCATCTGAGCGAACTGCGTGAGACCGCGAACCAGGCTCCGCCTCGCGAAGCCATGCGCCGTGTGATTCGCCGCGCCTTCGAACAACTGCTGGCCGACCCACTGCAAGCCCAGCTCTGCCTGCTGTGCGACCGCCCCGCCTTCCAGGAACGCCTGGACGCGCCCTACCGTGAGCAGTTCCTCGAGCTGGAAGGTCAGTACATGGCCCTGTTCAACCAACTGCTGCAGGGCAGCTTCGGCGAACTGACACTCTCCCCCACGGATTGCCAGCACCTGCTCTGGGGCGTGGAGGCTTGCGTCAATGGCGTGATGGCACGCATCGCCTCCGGCGGCTTCGCCCATTGGGCCGAACCCATCGAGCTGAACGCCTATTTCCAGCGCGTCACCGATTTCATCATTGCCGGCCTGCAAGGCCAGGCCGCCGCGCTGCACGCAGCGCCTGCACTCAGCGAGTAACCCCACATGTTCGCCCAACTCAGCAAGCGTCCCTGGATCATCGCCATCGTCATCGCAGTCCTGCTGCTGGCCTGGCTGTTCAGCGGCGAGCGTTTCGTCGCTCGCGACGAGGTCGAGCCCGACCAACCCGTCACCAGCAACGAGCTGGCGCGCGTCGAAATTCAATGGCTGCAAGCCCAACTCATGCAGCGCGAGCATGTGGTGCAGGGGCAGGTCGAAGCCTGGCGCCGAGTGGAACTGCGCGCCCAGGTCAGTGGCAGCGTGCAGAACCTGGATCAGGACAAGGGCAGCCGCGTCGCAGCCGATCAATTGCTGCTGAGCATCTCGCCAGACGACCGCCCGGCCCAGGTCGCACGCAGCGAGGCCGATGTGCGCCAGCGTCAGAGCGACGTCAGCGCCGCCAAGCGTCTGCGCGAACGCAGCCTGGTCTCGGCCAACGAGCTGATGCGCCTGGAAAGCGAGCTGGCCAAGGCCCGCGCCGAACTCGACAGTGCCCGTCTGCAACTGCGCAACACCAAGATCAAGGCGCCGTTTGCCGGCATCTATGACCAGCGCATGGTCGAGCTGGGCGATTTCGTCCAGCCCGGCCAGAGCCTGCTGACCCTGGTGGATATCGACCGCCTCAAGGTCAGCGCACAGATTGCCCAGCAGCAGGTCACCCAGCTGGAACTGGGCCAACCGGTAAAAGTGGAACTGCTCGATGGCCGCACACTGCAAGGCGAACTGCACTTTATCGCCGCAGCTGCCGACCCCGGCTCGCGCAGTTTCCGCATCGAGGTCAAGGTGGACAACCCGGACAGCCTGCGCCTGGCCGGCGCCAGCGCCACCCTGCACATCCAGACCGGCGAAGCCATGGCCCATCGCCTGTCCCCTGCCCTGCTCAGCCTCGATGAGAGCGGCCGCCACGGCGTCAAGTGGGTCAACGAGGCGCAGCGCGTGGAGTTCACCCCGGTGCAACTGATCAGCGTCGACAACCAGGGTGCCTGGGTCAGCGGCCTGCCGCCGAAGGTGGCGTTGATCACCCTCGGCCAGGGCTTCGTCCAGCCCGGCCAGCAGGTCCGCACGCAACTCGCGGCCGAGGGCAGTTGAGATGCACGCACTGATCGCTGCCGCACTCGACCGTAGCCGCACCACCATCCTGATCCTGCTGTTCCTGCTCGGCGGCGGGCTGGTGGCCTACATCGCCATGCCCAAGGAATCCAACCCGGACGTGGTCATTCCCATCATCTACGTTTCGGTGACCCTCGAAGGCATCAGCCCGGAAGACGGCGAACGCCTGCTGGTACGCCCCCTGGAGCAGGAGTTGCGCAGCCTCGAGGGCGTCAAGGAAATGCGCTCGGTGTCCAGCGAAGGGCACGCCTCGGTGACCCTGGAGTTCGACGCCGGCTTCGACGCCAAGGTGGCGCTGGCCGACGTGCGCGAGAAGGTCGATACCGCGCGCAGCAAGCTGCCTGAAGAGGCCGACGAGCCGACCGTCAACGAAGTCAACGTGGCACTGTTCCCGGTGCTGTCGGTGGGCCTGTCCGGGCCGATTGCCGAGACCGAGCTGGTGTACATCGCCCGGCGCCTGAAGGAGAACATCGAAGGCATCGCCGAAGTGCTGTCGGTGGAGATCGGCGGCGACCGCGAGGACCTGCTGGAAATCGTCGTCGACCCGCAGGTGCTCGACAGCTACGGCATCGACTATAACGAGCTGTTCAACCTGGTCAGCCGCAACAACCGCCTGGTCGCCGCCGGCAGCCTGGATACCGGCGCAGGCCGCATGAGCATGAAGGTGCCCGGCGTCATCGAAGACCTCGAAGACGTGATGCGCATGCCGATCAAGGTGGTCGGTGACAGCGTGGTCACCTTCGCCGACGTCGCCACCATCCGCCGCACCTTCAAGGACCCCACCGGCTTCGCCCGCATCAACGGCCAGCCGGCCATCGTGCTGGAAGTGGCCAAGCGCAGCGGCGCCAACATCATCGAGACCATCGACCAGGTCAAGGCGCTGATGGAGCAGGCCAAACCCCTGCTGCCGCCGGGCGTTGAAGTCAGCTACATCATGGATCAGTCGCAGGAAGTGCAGAGCATGCTCGGCGACCTGCTCAACAACGTGCTCACCGCCATCGTCCTGGTGCTGATCCTGGTGGTGGCGAGCATGGGCATGCGTTCGGCGCTGCTGGTCGGCCTGACCATTCCCGGCGCTTTCCTGACCGGCATCCTGCTGATCTGGATGCTCGGTTTCACCCTCAATATCGTCGTGCTGTTCAGCCTGATTCTGGTGGCCGGGATGCTGGTGGACGGCGCCATCGTCGTCTCCGAGCTGGCCGACCGCTACCTGCAGCAGGGCCAGACGCCTCGTCAGGCCTGGGCCAATGCCGCAACGCGAATGGCTTGGCCGGTGATCGCCTCCACTGCCACCACCCTGGTGGTGTTCCTGCCGCTGCTGTTCTGGCCGGGCGTGGTCGGGCAGTTCATGAAGTACCTGCCGGCCACGGTGATTCTCTGCCTGCTGGCGTCGCTGGCCATGGCCCTGGTGTTTCTGCCGGTGCTCGGCGCCGTCACCGGCGGCCAGGCACGGCCGCAGGCACAGAGCGCCAGCCGCGCGGGCAGTGCTTATCGCCGCCTGCTGGAAAAACTGCTCAAGCGCCCCGGCCTGACCCTGCTCGGCATGCTCGCGCTGATCGCGCTGATCTACGTCGGCTACGGCCGCTTCAACCATGGCGTGGAGTTCTTCCCCGACGTCGAGCCGGAAAGCGCGCAGATCTGGCTGCGCGCACGCGGCGACCTGTCGGTGCAGGAGAAGGACGCCCTGCTCCAGCAGGTGGAAAAGCAGGTGATCGGCATGCGCGAGGTCAAGGCACTGTATGCACGCTCCCTGGCCCAGCCGGAAGGCCAGCAGGGCCAGCTCGGCGCCGACGTGATCGGCACCCTGCAGTTCCAGTTCGTCGACTGGCATCAGCGCCGCCCGGCCAAGGACATCCTCGCCGAAATGAGCCAGCGCACCGCCGGTATTCCCGGCGTGGTGCTGGAGTTCCGCAAGCAGGAACAAGGCCCCACCGACGGCAAGCCTGTGAAGCTGCAGATCAGCTCGCTGGACCCGGCACTGGGCGAGCAGTGGGTCGAGCGTATCCGCGGGGAAATGCAGAAGCTCGGCGGCTTCGCCGATATCGAGGACGACCGCGCCCTGCCCGGCATCGAATGGCGAATCAAGGTCGACCGCGAGGCCGCTGCGCGCTTCGGCGCGGACGTGCTCAGCGTCGGCAACGCCGTGCAGATGATCACCAACGGCCTGAAACTGGCGACCTACCGTCCCGAAGATGCCACCGACGAAGTGGACATCCGCGTGCGCCTGCCCGGCAACTGGCGCTCGCTCGACCAGCTCGGCCGCCTGACCCTCAATACAACGGCCGGCCAGGTACCGCTGAGCAACTTCGTCGACCTGCAGCCCGCGCCCAAGGTCGGCACCCTGCGCCGCGTCGATGGCGACCGCACCATCACCCTGCAGGCCGACCTGGCCGAAGGCGCGCGCCTGGACGAACGCCTCAAGGCATTGCGCGAAGCACTCGGCGAGGTGCCGGCCGAGGTCAAGGTGAAGTTCGCCGGCGAGGATGCCGACCAGCGCGAGGCGGCCACCTTCCTGATGACCGCCTTCGTCGTCGCCATCTTCCTCATGGCGATCATTCTGGTAACCCAGTTCAACAGCCTCTACCAGGCGGCGCTGGTGCTGTCGGCCATCGTCCTGTCCACTGCCGGCGTGCTGATGGGCCTGCTGATCAACGGTCAGTCGTTCGGCATCGTCATGGTCGGCATGGGCCTGATCGCCCTGGCCGGCATCGTGGTGAACAACAACATCATCCTCATCGACACCTACAACCAGTTGCGCCGCCAGGGCCTGGAGCCGCGCGAAGCGGCGCTGGAAACCGGCAGCCTGCGCCTGCGTCCGGTGCTGCTCACTGCGGTGACCACCATCCTCGGGCTGATGCCCATGGTGCTCAGCATCAACGTCGACCTGCTCACCCCGAGCCTTGGTTTCGGCGCGCCCTCGACGCAGTGGTGGACGCAACTGTCCAGCGCCATCGCCGGCGGCCTGGCCTTCGCCACCGTGCTGACGCTGCTGCTCACACCCTGCCTGCTGGTACTCGGCGCCCGCTTCGAGCGCCGCCCGCCTCCGCTGGAGACCTACGACACCGACCTGCTCGACCTGCCGGAACACCTGATCGCCGCCAAACCCGACAGGGCGCAGGTGCAGCGCACCAGCTGACGCCTAACCTCCCTGGAATACATGGCAAAACGCCAGATATCGCCTAGGCTGACCAGCAACGATGCTTAGGGCGGGAATGGAAAGGCAGCAGGGATGCTCTTGACAGGCAGCAGACGCGCAAGGCGTCTTGCAGAAACGACAAAGCCCTCTCTCGGAGGGCTTTGCTTTTCCACTCGCTGCACATTGCTCAGCGGAAAGGATTACCGAGCTAACGAAGTGTATGGGGTCGGCATCCTGCCTGTTGGCCACTTCGTTAGCCCGGTGACCGGAGAGTAGTCCAGGCAGTGGCACTGTGCCAAGCCTCAATTACGTGGCATGACGCACAGAGCGGAGCAGCTCTCCAACGCACGCTGTCGCCCTTCGAAATCCCCCTGCCTGTTCGCATGACGGCTAATCAGCATTCCCGCGCCCAGCGTCGAACACGGCACAGCGCACTCATGCACAACTTCCGAGCAGAGCCTTAGTGCGGTGCAATACAACTAAGCACAACAAGCAATGTTTTTATGGCGCCATAAAAATAACACACTAAAAAGCTGCAACTATTTTTTGGCGCCTAAAAAACAGCAAATATAAGTAATTGTTTTTATTAATAAAAATTTTAACGCATAGCAATAAAAAACAATTCATAACTTTTGGTTCAGGTTTTGCTTGAAATGCCAAAACAGCCAACTTAGTATCCGCGCCAATTCGAGCACCCCTCTTCGATTGCAGTAACCATTACGCAATCTTGGTGGCGTACTTAATGAACACGGATGTTGGCCAATTCAAACCGGCTAACTCATTTATATGAGAGAGGGACCTATGCGAATCAGCATCTTTGGATTGGGCTATGTTGGCGCCGTCTGCGCCGGTTGCTTGTCGGCTCGCGGCCATGAGGTCATTGGCGTCGACGTCTCGCAAACCAAGATCGACCTGATCAATCAAGGCAAGTCCCCCATCGTCGAACCCGGCCTCGCCGAACTGCTCGAAGCCGGCGTCAACTCCGGCCTGCTGCGTGGCACCACCGATGTGGGTGCCGCAGTGCTGGCCAGCGAACTGTCCTTCATCGCCGTGGGCACGCCGAGCAAGCGCAATGGCGACCTCGATCTCGGCTACATGGAATCGGTGTGCAAGCAGATCGGCACCGCCCTGCGCGACAAGCAGGAACGCCACACCGTGGTCGTGCGCAGCACGGTCCTGCCGGGCACGGTAAAGAACGTGGTGATCCCCCTGATCGAAGCAGCGTCCGGCAAGAAAGCCGGTGTCGATTTCGGCGTGGCCACCAACCCGGAATTCCTGCGTGAAAGCACGGCGATCAAGGATTACGACTTCCCGGCCATGACCGTGATCGGCGAACTGGACGAACAGTCCGGCGATCTTCTGCAAGAGCTGTACAGCGAGCTGGACGCCCCGATCATCCGCAAGTCCATCGAAGTGGCGGAGATGATCAAGTACACCTGCAACGTCTGGCACGCGGCCAAGGTCACCTTCGCCAACGAGATCGGCAACATCGCCAAGGCCGCCGGCGTCGACGGCCGCGAGGTGATGGACGTGGTCTGCCAGGATCACAAGCTCAACCTCTCCAAGTACTACATGAAGCCCGGCTTCGCCTTCGGCGGCTCGTGCCTGCCCAAGGATGTGCGCGCCCTCTCCTACCGCGCCGGCAGCCTGGACGTGGAAACGCCGCTGATCGGCTCGCTGATGCGAAGCAACGCCGCCCAGGTGAAGAAAGCCTTCGACATCGTCACCCACTACGACAAGCGCCGCATCGGCCTGCTGGGCCTGAGTTTCAAGGCCGGCACCGATGACCTGCGCGAAAGCCCCCTGGTCGAGCTGGCTGAAATGCTCATCGGCAAAGGCTACGAGCTGCGCATTTTCGACAGCAACGTCGAGTACGCCCGGGTCTTCGGTGCGAACAAGGAATACATCGAATCGAAGATCCCCCACGTTTCCTCGCTGCTGTGCAAGGAGCTCGACGAGGTGGTCGCGCAATCCGACGTGCTGATCATCGGCAATGGCGAACAGCGCTTCGCCGAGGTCATGAACAGCGTCGGCGACGACAAACAGATCGTCGATCTCGTGGGGTTCATGGCGCATGCCACCCAGGCCAACAAGGAAGGTATCTGCTGGTAGCAGCAAGCTAACAAGAACAGAGGCGGCACCGGTCAGGTGCCGCTTGGTTGGTTATGGCGTGTCGCCCGTTCACTGCCCATACGATCCGAATCGATGTTTACAGGAGTGACAGCATGATTCCTCTGATTTTGTCCGGCGGCAGTGGCTCCAGACTCTGGCCGCTCTCGCGCAAGCTGTATCCCAAGCAGTTCCTGGCCCTCACTGGCAGCGAGACCCTGTTTCAGCAGACGCTCGGCCGCCTGGCAATCGAGGGCATCAGCAAGCCCATCGTGGTGTGCAACGAGGAACATCGCTTCATCGTCAGCGAACAACTTGCCGCTATCGGCAACGAGGCGCAGACCATTCTGCTCGAGCCGTTCGGCCGCAACACCGCGCCGGCCGTGGCCATTGCCGCCATGCACCTGCTCGCCGCCGGCCGTGACGAGCTGCTCCTGGTGCTTCCGGCCGATCACGTGATCGAAGACTTGCCGGTATTCCACAGCGCACTCGGCGTGGCTCGCAAGGCTGCCGAACAGGGCGAGATGGTGCTGTTCGGCATCCCCGCCGAGCGCCCTGAAACCGGTTACGGCTATATCAGGACCGGCGAGCGCTCCGGGCTGCCGGGTGGTGTTCTGTCAGTCGAGCAGTTCGTCGAGAAACCCGACCTGGCCACCGCCAGCGCGTTCGTGGCGCAGGGCGACTACGTCTGGAACAGCGGCATGTTCCTGTTCCGCTGCAGCCGCTACCTGGAAGAGCTGCAACGCCACGATCAGGACATCTACGACACCTGCCAGCTGGCGCTCAGCCGCAGCAAGAGCGACCTGCAGTTCATCCGTATCGACCCCAGCGCCTTCGAGTGCTGCCCGGACAACTCCATCGACTACGCGGTGATGGAAAAGACCGATCGCGCCTGCGTGGTGCCGCTCGCGGCAGGCTGGAACGATGTCGGTTCCTGGTCCGCACTGTGGGACGTCCGGGCCAAGGACGACCAGGGCAACAGCCGCTCTGGCGACGTGGTGATCCACGACAGCCAGGACTGCCTGGCCCACAGCCAGAGCAAGCTGGTGACCCTGGTCGGCCTGAAGGACGTGGTGGTGGTCGAGACCAAGGACGCCGTGATGGTCGCCCACAAGGACCGCGTGCAGGACGTCAAGCAACTGGTCAACACCCTCACCTGCGACGGGCGCGCCGAGGCGCAGAACCATTGCCAGGTCTATCGCCCGTGGGGCAGCTACGACTCCATCGACAGTGGCAACCGCTTTCAGGTCAAGCGCATCGTGGTCAAGCCAGGCGCCAGCCTGTCGCTGCAAAAGCACCACCACCGCGCCGAGCACTGGATCGTGGTCTCCGGCACCGCGCGGGTGACCTGTGACGACAAGACCTTCCTGCTCTGGGAGAACCAGTCGACCTACATCCCCATCGCCGCCGTTCACCGCCTGGCCAACCCCGGCAAGATTCCTCTGGAGATCATCGAGGTCCAGTCCGGCAGCTATCTGGGTGAGGACGACATCGAGCGCTTCGAGGATGTCTACGGCCGCACCGACGCCACGGTCAGCTAGCGACTTTCAGCGTCACCGCGCCTGACGCTCGTACAGGGCTTCACTGGAGGAAGCACGTCACATGCCTAGGTTATTCAATGGGGTCGACACCTCATCCGGTTTCGGCAAGCTGTGCGGTTGGCTATGCCTGATCGCCTTGCTCGCACTTGCCTCGGAAATGGTCGACCCGAGCTACCTCGACCCGTCGCATCAGAAATTCATTTTTCTGATCGGCGCACTGGGCATGTGGCGTTATGGCAACGCCGCCACTCACTATCTGCGCGGCATGTACTTCCTGCACTGGCGCTTCCCACGCATGCGCAAGGCCGTCGAACGCATGGGGGCCGCGGCACTGCCCGAACACATGTTCATGGTGGTGACCAGCTTCCGCATCCCGACCCACACCACCTTCAAGGTGTACCAGTCGGTGTTTCAGGAAGTGCAGCGGATGCCGGTGCCCTGCACCGTCATCGCCTCGATCGTGGAGAAAGGCGACGAGAACTTCATCAAGGACATCATGCGTCAGGAAGTCCGCGACCGCGACGACATCAAGCTGATCATCATACGCGCACGCGGCACCGGCAAACGCGACGGCCTGGCGCATGCCTTCCGCGCGCTGTCCCGGCAGATGCCGCTGGAAAACGCCGTGGTCGGTGTGGTCGATGGCGACACCATGATGCTGCCCGGCTGCGTCGAGCGCGCCGTCAGCATGTTCGCCTATCTGCCCAGCGTCGGCGGCATCACCACCAACGAGTTCTGCGAGGTGGAAGGCAGCCGGCTGATGCAGGAATGGCACACCATGCGCTTCGTCCAGCGGCACATCAACATGTGCTCGATGGCGCTGAGCAAGCGCGTGCTGACCATGACCGGGCGCCTGTCGTTCTTCCGCGCCAGCGTGATGACCAACCCGGAATTCATCAAGGACGTGGAAGCCGACTTCCTCGATCACTGGCGGCTGGGGCGCTTCCAGTTCCTCACCGGCGACGACAAGTCCTCCTGGTTCAGCCTCATGCGCGCCGGCTGGGACACCTTTTACGTGCCCGACAGCCACACCCTGACGGTGGAGCATCCACCCGACAACAGCTTCCTGCGCGCGACCCGGCAACTGATGTACCGCTGGTATGGCAACTCGCTGCGGCAGAACTTCCGCGCTACCCGACTGCTGGGCCTCGACCGTCTGGGCCTGTTCACCATGTACGTGCTGTACGACCAGCGCGTGTCCATGTGGACCTGCCTGATGGGTCTGAGCGCCTCGGTGGTGGCCGGCCTGCTGTTCGGCATCCAGTACCTGTTGCTGTACCTGTTCTGGGTGCTGTTGTCGCGCACCCTGGTAACGCTGTTGTTCTTCTTCGCCAAGCACCCGGTGCATCCGATGTACCCCTTCGTTCTGTATTACAACCAGATCGTCGGCTCGGTGATGAAGGTTTACACCATGTTCCACATGGACCAGCAGAGCTGGACCCGGCAAAAGACCACGCTCAGCAATGGCAGCGTCAGTTTCGATGCGGCCCTTAATCGATGGACGTCGAAGACGATGTTGTTGTCCTCCATTGCCATCTTCTTCGGGGTCATTTCGGTCCTGCTAGAACTCACGCAACCTTAAGTAAAGGCGCGAATGCTATGAGTAGCACCACTGTCTTACCTGCAAACGTTGTTCACGAAGCGATCGATGAGCGCCAGTTCGTCCGCGCCAAGATTCCCGCCCGCATCAGCCTGCAAGGTCACGGCCTGAACGGCGTGGAATGCGAGATCCTGGACATCTCCCTGGGCGGTATCGGTCTGTCCCACGAGCAGCCGCTGAAGCTCGGCAGCCTGTTCCAGGGCTCGATCAAGCTGAAGCTGAACAGGGTCGACCTGAACATCGACACCAAGCTGAAGATCGTCTCCCAGCGCGGCCATGAAGTGGGCGCCGAGTTCGTCGAGCTGGATCGGCAGAAGCGCGACATCCTGCGCTACATCATCTCGGCCTACATGTCCGGCGACATCGCCGACATCAACGGCCTGTTCAACGTGATGCAGCGCGAGAACTACATCAAGGAGCGCAAGACCAAACAGGCCAGTTCGCGCACGCCCACGGAACGCCTGAAGGCGGCGCTGGGTTCGATGCTGTTCCTCGGCGCCGGCCTGGCGGCACTGAGCCTGATCCTCTACAAGAGCTACCTGCTGTTCTTCCAGATGCCGGCCGCACAGGCGGTGGTCAGCGCCAACGCCTACGTGGTGAGCATGCCGGAGAACGGCAACCTCAAGTACCTGATCGGCCCCGAGCAGACCAGCGTGAGCACCGGCCAGCCGCTGGCCAGCGTGTCCACGCAACTGGCCAGCAGCCTGACCAGCCCGACCGACATCGCCGCCCTGGCCAGCCTTTCCGAGCAGGATGCAGCCGCCCTGCTCGGCCGCGTGACCGTCGAGACGGTGATCGCCAGCCCCTGCGACTGCAGCCTGTACTTCCCCCGCCCGCGCATGGACGGCTTCGCCTACAAGCAGGAGCAACTGGTGCATCTGCTGCCGCAGGATCAGCCGCTGAACGTCAAGGCCAGCGTGCCGTTCGAGCGCATGGACAAGATCGAGCGCGTGCGAGCGGTCGAGATGCGTGTGCTGGGTAGCGACGCCCTCTACAGCGGCGAAATCGTCGCCAGCCGCGTTGACGACCAACGGCAGATGGTCGAGCTGACCATCAAGCCTGATCAGGCGTTGCCGCGCAGCGCCTATCAGTTGCCGACGGCCGTCGACTTCAAGCTCGGCCTGCCCCTGCGCTGGACGTTCTGAGGTCGCCATGCCGGTCAGATACCTTCTTTGCACAACCGCCCTGACGCTGGTGCTCGCCAGCTCGGCGCATGCGGCGCGCAGCCTCGAGCAGGTCCGTTATGCGCTGTTTCAGGACAGCCAGGCGGAGGTCGAAGAAGACCTGCGCCATCTGGCCGCGCGTGGCGACCTGGGCGCAACGCGCCTGCTCGGCGAAGTGCTGGCCGGCCGCAGCCCGGCGAATACCACGCAGGCCATCGACCTGTTCAAGCAGGCCTTTGCCGATGGCCGCGGTGACATCGGCGCGCTGATCCCCCTGGCCCGGCTGGTGGACAACAAGCCGCGCTGGCGCGAAGCCAATCGCGCATACATGCGCCAGGCACTCAGCCGCTTTACCGCTGGACGAGACTTCATCGCCGTCGACACGCGCCTGGAAGTATTTCTGGTCTACCCCGAGCTGTTCACCCAGGACGAGGTTACCCGCCTGATCGAGCTCTATGACCGCGCCTGCCTGATCTACTGCCACGCGCCGCTGTACCGGGCGGTGGCGGCAGCCCGCTACGGTGAAAGAAGCGAAGCCGAGAAGTGGTTCCAGCTGGCCGTGGAAAGCGACCCGCGCGCCGTGCAGCGCTACTACGAGTTTCTTGGCGAGCAGCGCAACCTGCTGTTTCGCGCCTTCGCCGAACGCCTGGCGCCGCGCATCAACGCCCTGCCGGTCGACCTGGTGCACCGCATCGCCCAGCAGGTGGCGAACATCCGCAACATCGAGATCAGCACCTTCAACAACAACCGCCCGACCACTCGCGCGCAGAACGACGAAGAAAAGCAGGCCCGCGAAGTCAAGGCGAAGGCCCATGCCAGCCTGGTCGAACAGCTCGACCGGGAAGTGCTGCAGTGGCTGGACAACGCCATCGAGCGTGATTTCGGCCCGGCCATGCTGAGCAAGGCCAGCTTTCTCATGACCGCACCGGACCGCTACAGCCCGGAGCCGGTGCTGGCCCTGATCCAACGGCTGGAACAACGCCAGGGCGAGAGCCTGACCCTGAGCATGGCCGAACGGGAAAACCCGATCACCCCGCAGCGCATCAAGGCACTGCGCGCCAGCCTGCACATGGTGCTGTGGCGCACCCTCGATCCGCAGTTGAGCCAACGCCTGATCGCCGAGCTGCAGGCCGAGCAGTACCCCGAAGCACAGCTGCTCGAAGGCGACCTGTACAGCCAGGGCGGGCTGGACGAACCCGATCAGGATCGCGCCCTGACCCTGTACATGGCAGAGGCTCGCCAGGGCTCGGCGAACGCCCTGCTGCGCATCGCCCGCCTTTATACCTACGGCCGCGCCATCTGCCGCGATAACGGCAAGGCCTACAGCTTCGCCTATGCCGCCCACGAGCTGGGCGACCAGCGCGCCACCGACCTGATGCACTCGCTCAGCACCCGGCTCACGCCTGAACAGCGCGACATAGCCGCCGCCGAAGGCAACCGTCTTATCGAGGAATCCATACTGTGAGCGCTCCTAGTTCCCTTGGCCGCGCAGCCCTGCTGCTCGCGTGCCTGCCGCTCGGTCTGCTGCACGCAGACGAAACCAGCATCGCCTCGCCCGAGCTGGAGCCGGTCACTTCGCTGCTGACGCACAAGCTGTTCCTGCGCACCGGCTACGGGCCGGACGAAACGCGCCTGGGCGAAGACCGCCGCAGCTTCTTCAGCCTGCGCTACGAACCGTCCTACCGCTGGTACTCCCCCGAACAACGCTGGGCCAAGTGGGAAGCCTTCGGCCGCCTGTGGCTCAACTACGACACCGATCCGAATGCCCTGCAAAGCGACGAGGGCAACGACGAGAACCTGTCGAGCCGGCGCCATGCCTACAGCGAAGCCCGCGAGTTCTATGTACGCCGCAACCTGCTGGGCGACGACCCGCGTTTTTCCGCGACCTTCGGCCGCCAGCGCTTCAGCGATCGTTTCGGCATCTGGTGGGACGACAGCATCGAAGCCCTGCGCCTGGACTACAACGACAGCTTCGGCAAAGGCTTCGTCGCCATCGCCGAGAAGTTCTACTACTACAACTCCGACGACAACCGCCTCGACCCGCGCGACAAGAAAATTCGCTACCTGATGGCCGAGTACGCCTGGCGCTGGCATGCCGATCACTGGATCGGCGCGCGACTGCTGCACGAGGACGACTACTCGGGCAGCTCGCCCGATGATCGCCAGGACTTCGACGGCCTGCGTTACGGCGTATTCCTGCATGGTGACACCCGCCACCTGACCTCGCTGGTCAGCGACTATCACCTGGAAGTCGCGGCACTCGACGGCAGGCAGGAAACCACGCAGAACAATGGCCTGCGCGACAGCGGCGACAAGACCGGCTGGGCCGTGGTAGCGGATGTCGGCAAGCGCTTCGAAACGCTGCCATGGACACCGCGCGTGGGCATCAGTGGTGGTATCACCGATCGCCCGGACGACAGCGGCAGCGACGGTTTCACCCTCAACCGCATCCAGTCCGACCGGCGCAACGATCCGCTGAGCTACAGCAGTCGCCTGGTCAGCAACCTGGTCAGCGTCAACCTGAGCAACCTGGCCTTCTACGGCATCGTGCTGGAAACCCAGCCCACCGACCGCACGGCGCTGGATCTGCGCATCAGCGATCTGCATCTGCGCAACCGTTCGGCGCAGCTGCCCCTGCGCACCACCACCGAAGGCGTGGTGCGCGATACCGGCTCGTCCCATCTGGGCCAGGTGCTGGACATCAACCACTACTGGCGCATGTTCCCGCTGGCCTACGACGGCAAGCGGGTACAGCTCAACACCCTGGCCAGCCTGAGCTATTTCAAGGCCGGCAGTGCGCTGGAAATCGGTGATGACTATCAATTGACGCTGGGCATAACCCTGACTTACTGACCGAGAGCAGCGCTAGCATGATCTTCGCCTCCAACGTCTTCCTGTTCCTGTTCCTGCCGGTGTTCCTGCTTTGTTACTACATAGCCAAGGACCACTGGCGCTCGTACGTGATCGTGCTCGGCAGCTACCTGTTCTACGCCTGGTGGCGTCCGGACTTCCTGCTGCTGTTCGTCGCCATCTCGTACTGGAACTACTGGTTCGGCCTGCGCATCAAGGCGCGGATCGATGCCGGCGAGAAGAAGATCGCCTTTCGCCTGCTGACCGTCGGCGTGATCGGCAACCTGGCCACACTCGGTTACTTCAAGTACGCGAACTTCGGTGCCGACGTGCTGGTGGCGGTGCTGGAACCGCTGGGCATCAATACCTTCACCCTGGAACACATCATCCTGCCGCTGGGCATCTCCTTCTATGTGTTCCAGGCGCTGAGCTACATCGTCGACATCTATCGACGCAATGCCGAACCCACCCATCGCTTCGTCGATTTCGCCGCCTATATCGCCCTCTTCCCGCAACTGATCGCCGGGCCGATCTTGCGCTACAGCCTGATCGACAAGCAGCTGAAGAACCGCACCCACTCGCTGGAGCTGTTTTCCTTAGGGGCCTGCCGCTTCATGCTCGGTTTCATCAAGAAGGTGCTGATCGCCGACTCCCTGGCACCGATGAATACCCTGTTCATTGGCGGCGGTGGCGAACTGCAGATGGCCGACGCCTGGTTCGGTCTGCTGATCTCCGCCCTGCAGCTGTACTTCGACTTCTCCGGCTACAGCGACATGGCCATCGGCCTGGGCATGATGATGGGCTTTCGCTTCGCCGAGAACTTCAACCAGCCCTATATCGCGCAGAGCATCACCGAGTTCTGGCAGCGCTGGCACATGACCCTGGCCGACTTCCTGCGCGACTACGTGTACATGCCGCTGGTACGCAAGCGCCTGACCGGCATGCTCGTCGGGCTGGTCATCACCATGGTGCTGTCCGGGCTCTGGCACGGGCCGAGCTTCGCCTTCATCTTCTGGGGGCTGTTCTTCGGCATCGCCATGGTGGTCGAGCGCAAGCTGGGCATCGCCACCAAGGTCAACACGCCCTATAACTTCTGGCGCAACGCCCGCTGCATGTTCGTGCTGGCCTCCTGCATGCCGCTGTTCTTCACCGGCAACCTGCCGCACGCGCTGCAGGTCTATCAGGCGCTGATCGGCCTCAACGGCATCGGCTCGCTGGACCTTTACTGGTTCGGCACCTCCGCCATGACCATGACCTTCACCCTGATCGCCCTGCTGTGGATCGTCATCGCCGGCGGCATCAACATTCGCTACTACGCCGGCACGCACAAGGACCAGTACTTCATGCAGCACGTCAGCGGTTTCAGCGCCCTGCTGCTGTGGGTCGGCTTCCTGCTGACGCTGACCCGCCTGGCCGCGAACTCCTTCTCACCCTTCCTGTACTTCCAGTTCTGAGGATGCCCCCATGTTTCCGGTGATGAACTCGGCCAGCAAGATCAACGGGATTCTTTTCTGCGTGATGCTGTGCGCCATGTTCCTGTATTCGCTGCCGACGGTGTTCGCCTTCGCCGGCACGCAGACCCAGGCTGTGTCGCTGTTTCTCGACGGCAAACTGGTGCGCAAGTTCGAGCAGTTCTACGACAAGCAATTGTTCCTGCGCGACCCGTCCGTCGAGCTGTGGGCCAACATCCAGCACGCGATCTTTCGTGAAGGCGCCAGCGGCGTGGTGCTGGGGCGTGATGGCTGGTTGTTCACCAATCAGGAATACCTGCAACCCAGGGACCTCGAGGGCAACCTGGAGCGACAGATCGTGCTGATCGACAAGGTACGCGCGCAACTGGCGCAACAGGGCGCGCGGCTGATCGTCCTGCCCATTCCGATGAAGCTGGACACCTACGCCGTACATTCCACCTATGCCCCCTCGCAGCCGATCAGCGACCTGTACCAGCACTTCAGCCAGCGCCTGCAGGACCACGGCATCGACACCGTGGACCTGCGCAGCGCCTACCAGAACGCGGCGGCCAATGAGCAGCTGTTCCTGCGTAACGATACTCACTGGAGCCCGAGGGGCGCCGAACTGGCAGCGCAAACCCTGGCCAAACAGTTCCCTGAACTGCAGGGCGACACCCCTTACCTGACCCAGGCGGTCAGCGAAAAAGAAGTCACCGGCGACCTGCTCAACTACCTCAAGTTCGACCCCAGGCTGGCGCCCAGCTATTTCGAGCCGGTGCATATCCAGCTCTACGAAACCCTGCAGCAGAACCGCAACGACCTCGCCGACAGCCTGTTCGGCGAAGCGGCCGTGTCACTGGCGCTGGTAGGCACCAGCTACACACGCATCGATGACTGGAACTTCGTCGGCTTTCTCAAGGAAGCCCTGCAGCGCGACCTGGTAAGCGTCGCGCTGGAAGCCCGTGGCCCGTTCCAGTCGATGAACGAATTTCTCGCCGGCCCAGCCGCGAAAAGCGCGGAGCTGCAGACCGTGATCTGGGAATTCCCCCTGCGCACCCTGCTCGCCCAGCGCCAGATTCCTTCGCCCCTGGCTACGCCAGAAACTGCCCAACACTGACCGAGGTACCGTCGCATGCCTGCCTTCATTTCCCGCGCCCTGATCATCCTGCTGACGATCGCCAGCGCCGCCGCCCAAGCCCAGGACGGCAACGCCGACCTTTACGATCCGGTGGCCCCGGCCAACTCGGCTTTCGTGCGGGTACTCAACCTCAGCGAACGCAACATCGAAGTCACCCTCAGCGGCAAGAACAAGCCCCAGGTCGTCACCGGCGGGCAGTTCGGTGGCTATCGCTTCGTCGTGCCGGGCAAGCAGCGCATCGCCGTGGCCAACCAGGCGATCGAGCATGAGCTGAAGGCCAACACCGCCAGCACGGTGATCTACCGCGACGGCCAGCTGCTGCTGATCGCCGACCAGTTCGTCAACGAACCGCGCAAGGCGCAGATCGCCTTCTACAACCTCACCGACAAGCCGGCAGCGCTGAAGACCGTCGACGGGCAGCACGTGGTGGTCGACACCATCGAGCGCGACCAGACCGGCAGCCGCATGGTCAACGAGCTGAAGATCGCCTTCGCCGCCTATGCCGGCAGCGAACAACTGATCGGTTTCGACGAGCTGTTCCTGAAAAAGGGCCGCTCCTACAGCTATGCCCTGCTACCCGCCGCCAACGGCTACCGCGCGATAACCCTGGCCAACAGCATCGACCCCAGCGAATGAACCCTGAACGGCCGGCCAAACAAGTGAGCGGACGATGATCCCGACGAGCATGAAGCACTATTTTCTACTGGCCATCGGCAGCCTGATCGCAGCAGGCGTACAGCACGCCAGCGCGGCGGCGCAGGGCGAAAAGACCGATGAATGCACGGATTTGCAATGCCTGATCTGCCCGCAACTCGGTGCGCCCGAGGAATATGCCGAAGGCAACATGAAGTCACTCAAGCAGATCGTGCCGGGGAGCGATCGCTGGCTGTTCCGTTCGGAGGTCGACCTGACCAACGAGTTCGGCATTCCGCCAGCCATGCAGCCGGAGTTCACCCGTCTGATGCGTGCGTTCGCCAGCCATGGCACCCAGGTGGCGGTGGCCGTGCAACCGACTCGCGGCCTGATGCATCGCGCCCAGCTGCAGCCAGGGCAGATGCATGGCTTCGACTACGCGCGTGCCAGCGCCAACCTGCGCAAGTTCCTGCAGCAGATGCGTGACGGCGGCGCCATCGTCCCGGACATCATGACCCTGGTGGAGCAACCGCCGAAGGACTTCTTCTTCCGCCGCGACCACCACTGGACCCCGGTAGGCGCAGAGGCCACCGCACGGGTTACTGCCGACGCCATTCGCCAGCACCCGGTCTACGCGCAACTCCCGCGCAAGGGCTACACCACCGAGCGAACCCTGACCCTGTCCAAGGACGGCACCCTCAACCTCGGCCTGGCGGCGATCTGCGGCAACCACTTCGGTTATCAGTTCGTGCCCGGCTACCAGACCGTGCCGGAAGACAACGACGCCGCCCTGCTGTTCGAGGACCAGCCCGACCCGGAAATCGTCCTGGTCGGCACCAGTAACTCCGCCGCCCGTGAAGACGAGACCAAGCAGTTCAACTTCGACGGATTTCTCAAGCAGTACCTGAGCAGCGACCTGATCAACTACGCCCTGCCCGGCGCGGGCCAGGACGGCTCGCTGCTGGAATACCTGCTGTCGTCCAACTACGCACCGGACAAGGCACCCAAGCTGATCATCTGGGAGCTGCCGGCCAACTACCGCCTCGATGGCGACCTGATGTACCGCCAGCTGATCCCGGCGGTCAACGGCGGCTGCAAGGCCAGCGACAGCCTGCTCGAAGCGCGTCTCGAACGCCCGGCCATGGGCCTCAACGATCGTCTCGAACTGCTCAGCAACGCCGGTGCGCAGCGCAAGGACCTCAAAGGCCGCGACGCGGTACTCGACATTCGCATCAGCGACCCCAACATCAAGAACTTCTACATCATCACCTACTACGACAACGGCACGCGCGACAAGGTGTGGTTCCGCCGTGAAGCCATCGTCACCGGCGGCCAGTACTACCTGGAGCTGAGCCGCGCTGCGGAGTTCCGCGACGCCAACCTGCTGTCGGTGCTGCTCGAACCCACCCAGGTGGTGGAGCAACCCTTCCAGATCGAGACCAAGCTATGTCTGTGAGGCTTTCGCCCGGCCGCCTGACGGCCATGCTGGTGCTGCTCGCCGGCCCCATGAGCGCCAGCGCCACGCAGTCGATCTGGAGCAACCACACGCCGAACGTGGCGGCGCAGATGACGGGCGACTACCGCAACGCGAGCTGCCCGAAAAAGCCGCCCGCGGCCTACACCGGGCACCTGCAACTGGACAGCAAGTACGACCAGAGCGACGCCAGCAAATCGCGGCTGGTGGCGCGTCAGAGCAAGGACACCGAGCGCATCCGCCAGCAGGTCAAGCACTACATCGGCGGCCTGGTGAAAGCGACTCAGGTGTTCCAGCGCACCCGCAAGGCCGATGAAGCCACCACCGCCCTGGCCTGCCTGAACCAGTGGCTCGATGCCTGGGCCAGCCAATCGGCGCTGCTCAGCGACGACGCCAGCAAGACCGGCGTCGCCTCGCGCAAATGGGCACTGGCTGCCATCGCCTCAACCTTGCTCAAGGTGCAGGCCCTGAGCGATCAGCGCTATCACCTGAGCGCCGTTCAGGCGCGCTGGCTGGGCCAGCTGTCGGCCAAGGTGATGGCCGAGTACGAGCCGCGCCGCTACGACAGCGGCATCTACTTCAACAACCACGACTACTGGGCCGCCTGGGCCGTGGCCGCCACCGCCATGCTGCTCGACGATGACCGCGCCCTGGCCTGGGCCGATGTCGCACTGCGCCGCGCCTTCACCCAGCTCACCCCCGGCGAGGGCGAATACCAGTACCTGCCCCTGGAGGTCGCCCGTGGCCGCCTGGCGGCCGACTACAGCCACTACGCCCTGGTACCGCTGATGCTGCTGGTGGAGGCTGCCGAACATAACGGTCGCCCACTCACCGAGCAGGAGCGCGAGAAACTCGCCGGCCTGGCCAACTTTGCCGCGCGCGCCGCGCTGGAGCCCAAGACCCTGGCGGAACTGACCGAGCGCCAGAGCGAAGTCGGCCCGCACAAGATGGTCTGGGTGCTGCCCTTTCTCACTCGCTATCCGCAGCACCAATGGGCCGCACGCCTGTACCAGGCACACGGCAAAGCCATCAATCATTACAGTCAGGTGGGCGGCGATCTGAAGCCGCTCTACCCCCAGCTCAACTGACTCAGGATGCCACCATGTCCCAGGCACTGACCCTCCCCCGCGCGCTGCTGCTGACGGCCTGCGCAGCCTGCAGTCTGAGCGCCCTCGGCGGCCCGGCGGCGTTGCACACGCTGGACCCGCAATGGCAACAGCAGCAGCAACAGCGCACCCGCCAGCAGATCATGCAACACAGCCAGCCACCGGCCTTCGACCTGCCGGCACCGTCGCAGCGCGGCAACGCCAGCCTGGAGCCGATGTATTCGGCGCAGGCGGGCAGTTGGCCGTTCGAGCCGTTCGTGCACAACGGTCTGTTCCGCGCCATCGCCGGCTACCAGGCGCAACACCCACGCGCCGTGGTCATTCGCGATGGCAGCGTCAGCCTGGCGCAACTGCACGCGCAACTGAACGACCCAAAGGTGCTGCGTAAGCATGAAGACGGCTATCTGCTCAGCTACCCGCTGATGATTGCCGAAGACGCCGCCCTGCTCGTCGACGACCAGGTGCTCTACCTCTTCGGCCCGTCGGGCACCGCACTGATCAACCAGGGCTTGCTGCAGGTGCAGGGCTCACGTCTGGAAAGCTGGAGCGACGGCCGCGCGCTGGCCACCGACCGCCCTACCCGGCCCTTCATCATGAACTGGGCCGGCAGCCGTTTGCGGGTTGTCGACTCGCATCTGGTCAAGATCGGCTACAACGCCAACTTCTCCCGCGGCATCAGCAGCGGCATCAGCGCGCAGCAGTCCGCCACCCGGCCGGCGGCGCGCATCCTGATCGACAACAGCCGCTTCGACAGCATGGCCAGCGCCCTGGAACTGCGCCACAGCGAGGCCCTAATCCGCAACAACCAGTTCAACCACCTGCAGCAATACGGCATAGACCTGGGCAACAGCCGCTTCCTGATCGCAGACAACCGCATCGACAGCGTAAAGCACAACAGCGGTATCCGCATCGGCGGTAGCAGCAGCGGGCGCATTCAGAACAACCTGATCCTGCACACCGGCAAGAGCGCCATCGAAGTCGGCGAGCAAAGCGGCGCCCTGCTGATCGAGAACAACCGCCTCGGCGCGTCCAAGGGCTACGGCGTGATGCTGCGGCAGATCAACGGCGGCGCCGGGCTGCTGATCGAGAACAACCTGATCGCCAACAACCGGCTCAGCGCCATCGACGCCAGCGGCCTCAGCGGCGCCCTGATCATCGACAACCGCATCCAGTCCACCCCGGAATACGCCATCAGCCTGCGCAACGAGCAGCTCACCGCCGGCCAACTGGTCATCACCGGCAACACCCTGGAAAGCATCGGCAAAGCCATGATCCGCGTCGAAGGCATGCAGAACACCGTGCTGGGCAGCAACCAGTACCGCGCCAACCCGCTGTTGCAGAACCTGCTGATCGGCGATCTGCTGCCCCTGCAGAGCCAGATCCTCGAGGACACCGTGCGGCGCAACTGCCACCTGCAGATATCCCAGCCGCTGAGCGGCACCGCAGGCAGCGCAGACGCCCCCACCTGCAGCAACTGACCAACGCCAGACGTGGCTGAAAGGCCTGCACTCTTCCCGATCCGAGTGCAGGTCAGAACACTAGCGATGTTCGACTTTCAACGCTGAAAACACGGCAGCCCCGGCGCTGGTTTCATTGCCGTTGTTGTCGAGCGTGTAAACGCCCGCCTTGAAATACAGGTTGTGACTGGCCCAGGCCGAATTGAGCACAGCGCTCCAGGTCTTGACCGCACCACCGGGCTCGACCAGGCCAATCGTCAGCCTGCCGCTCTTCGCCAGAAAGACCTCATAGCTGAAATCCTGATTCAGCTTGATCTTGCTCGACAGCACGATCTTGGTGGAATTGCTGCTGGCCGGATTGCCGCGAAACGAAATCACCACATTGCCATAGCCGGTGGGCGACAAGGATTGATAGCCCAGCATCATGGGGGGCGAGGTGCTGTTCTTCGAATGAATCTGGGAAAAGGCGATCAGCCCGTTCGACGGCACCTGAGTGATTCTCGTCGTGGCGCTCAGCACGTTATCCGCGGCGCTATAGCGCCAGTTGCGCAGAGCGCCGTTGGCGAACGTCTCGCGCAACTCACTGCGCGGGTAGGTCGAGTTGGCAGTGGTGGTACCGTTGACCGGCGCCCAGAAAAACAGCTTGCCCTCCTTCGACTGAAAGTAATGGTCCTGATACCCCCCGGCCAGAACGGGGGTGGCAATGACAGTGGCAGGAACACCGACAGGGATGGTCAGGTTCCAGGTGGACAGATCGATCATGGGGGCGGTACTCCGAGAGAGGAACGACGGTCGTACGCCCGATCTATCCATGACCGTGCCGGCAAGCTTCGAGCGTTACAGCGGAGAATATCGGCACCCTCAGCGGCAGTTAACGACCATCCATCACCATGCTGGCGCTATTTTTTTGGCCACTTTAAAAATGGCCAACAGAAAAATCTATCCACCTGTTCATCGCGAAGGAATTTCCCCAGCGAAACGCCGAGCAGTGCGTCAGAAGCGGCGGAGTTGGCGCCCATGAAAGCTTTGCAGAAATGCGAACAACCGGGGACAGACCACGATTAATCTTCCGTAGATCGCGGTCCGTCCCTGCCCCCTATTGCTCGCCTGTTGTTACGTAAATCGTGTCCCCTATTGTTCTCGCGCCGAACGCTGGGCAAAGCTCTCCCGTCCGGCAGCGGTCGGCTTTGTTTAAAGGGGTAAATGCTGGGTCAGGCGCTTTGGCGGCGGTCCGGTATGCGTTCTAGCATCAGATCGCTGGCACGGATGGCGCTTTCCCGTTTTTCATCAGCGGCTCGGCGAATCGCTCGTATACCACTCCCGCTCCCATTCAAATTCCCAGGTATACGCGGCGTGCCGGGCGTGGCTATCACGAGGCCGCTTTGATCGGCATTTTCATTGCCTCGCGTTCTTCAGCAAGCCGGGCCAGTGTTTCTTCATGGGTGACCTGGCAACGCGGGGTGAGCAAGGAAACCACTACCCCAGCCACCAGAGCAGCCAGTACCGCAGGAATGCTCGGGTTGCCCCAATAGGCGGTCCAGCCCGCATGGGCGATGATGGCGAGCGAGGTCGCGGATGCGGCGATCAGAGTGGCAATCGCGCCTTGCCAGTTGTAGCGGGACCAGAACTTGCCGAGCATTGCGCAAACGAACATGCCGGCCATGACCGTTGCGATCATCTTGGTGATGTAGCTGATGATGTTGTCCGACGTGAGTGCGAATGCGAGTGCCAGGCCGATGGTGAACAGCAGCGCGAACCGCGAATAGCGCACTACGCGTTCGGGCGCAGGCATGTGGCCGGTCACCAGCGCGTAGAGGTCGCGCATCATGATGGAGACGCCGGCTAGCGCGTCCGAGCTGGCACTGGACATGGTGGCGGAAAGGCCGGCGATCATCACCAGCAATCCCAGCCCGAGCGGCAGTACCTGAGTAGCAAGGAAAGGAAAGGCGTAGTTGCTGTTTTCCAGATCCGGCGCGAGAGCGTGGGCAGCCATGCCAATGATCGCGGGAACGACGGAAAAACCAAGGTACAGCACGCCGGTAAAGATAAAGGAGCGTCGCACGCTGCTGACAGAATCCGCCGAATAGATCCGCTGGCGGAACGAGGGTGTCGCGAGTACGCCGACTCCGACCACGACAGCCAGGGAGATCGCTGGAATGAGCCCCAGCGTGCCTATCCCGAATGCATCCGTGGCGGCGGGATCCATGTGATCGGTGAGATGCTCGAAGCCGCCGATCTTTATCAAGGCGAACACGGCCATGGCGATGAAGCCCACGAATAGCAAGATCGCCTGGATGGTGTCAGTCCAGACCACGGCCAGGTACCCGCCGATGATGCAGTACAGGCCAAAGCCGATGGCGACTACGAGTTTCGCTGTGTTCAGGTCGATACCGGTGATCCACGCCAGGTACATGCCGCCACCCAGAATGTGCGCACCCAGCCAGCCAATGCTGGCGATGTAGATCAGCAGGGCCACCAGGTTGCGAACAACCCTGTTCCCGCCCACGTAATACGCCAGCTCCTCGCTCATGGTCATGAAGCGCAGCTTGCGTACCGAGGCGAACAGCACGGCAAGCAGGAGGATGCCGACCGCCCCGCCGATGCCGTACAGCGCACCGGCCCAGCCGTTGTTGTAACCAAAGCCGACCGCTCCCATGCTCGAACCGGTGCCGACCATGGTCGCAACGGTCGTGCCGATCGTGAGAAAGAGCGGGATGCTGCGGCCGCCGAGCAGAAAGTCGTCGCCACTGGAGCGGTGGTTTCGCGAAACCCACCAGCCCAGCCAGATCATGGCCAGGAGATACAGGAAGAAACTGCCGAGAAAGATGTTGCTGTTCATACCGGACCTCATATTGGAATGATTGTTGAGTGAGGTAGCAGTCATGCGAGCCGGAGAATGCGGGGCGCCGGCTCGGTCAACAGGTGATGTGGTGGTTTTCCTCCTTCGCAGCGGATGGCAGTGGCATCAGGCGCGAGACGCCTTGAAGCACTTCACGTCGACCTCGACCTTGCAATCGACGACCAGGTCTTGAACGCTGCAGATGCGGGCTGGCGGGTGGTCGCCGAAGACTTCCTTGAACACCTTGTTGAAGGAGCTGAAGTAGCGGGCGTCGGTGAGCACTGTGGTCACGTGCACGACGTCTTCGACGCCGTAGCCAGCCTCCGCCATGATGTCCAGGCAGTTCTGCAAGGCGAGGCGGGATTGCTCGATGATGCCGCCCTCGACGACCTCACCGTCTTTCATCGGCGTCTGTCCGGAAACGTACAGCCAGCCGCCGGCTTCTACGGCGCGCGAGAAAGGCAGTTTCTGTCCGCCGGTGCCGGTGCCGCCTTCGGCGCCATATCGTTTGATGCTCATGCGTGCTCCTTGGTGTTGGGTAGTGAATGAGAGGATTTGGCGGTGCGCTTGAGCAGGCGGCCGGCGCGCTGGACGAGGCGCCCGTGCTGGTATGCCACCGCTCCGTTGACCACGACCAGCTCGATGCCCCGTGCCGCGGCGATTGGCTCGTCGAAGGTGGCGCGGTCCTGCACGTTGTCGAAGTCGAACAGGGTCAGGTCGGCGTAAGCGCCTACGCGGAGCTCACCGCGATCACCCAGGCCGAAGCTGCTTGCCGACAGCCCGGTCATCTTGTGGATGGCCTCGGACAGGGTGAACAGCCGCTGGTCGCGGCAGAAATGCCCGATGACGCGCGGAAAAGTGCCCCACAGCCGGGGATGCGGATGGGGGTCGTTCGGCAGGCCATCGGAGCCGACCATGCTCAGCGGATGCTTCAGGATGCGCCGCATGTCCTCTTCGGCCATGTTGTGGTAGACCGCTCCGGCGGGCTGCAGGCGACGGGCGGCCTCGAGCAGCGAGACATTCCAGGCATCTGCGATGGCTTGCAGCGGCTGGCGCGCCATCTCGGGGTGCTGATCGGACCAGGTGATGAAAATCTCGATCTCGTCGGTGACCTGTCCCAGGTCCAGCGTCGAGGAGCCCGCGGTATAGGGATAACAATCGCAGTGGCAGGCGTGGTTCCGTGCCGCTTGCTCGAGTTTCTCGAGCGCCAGCGGCGCGGTGCCCCAATTCCCTACCCCAGCGCACTTCAAATGAGAAATGACCAGCGGCGCGTCGCCATGGCGGGCGGTAGCGACCGCCTCGTCCATCGCGTCCAGAAGACCGGCGAACTCGTCGCGCAGATGCGTGGCGTAGATGCCGCCCGCGGCGCCCACTTCCTCAACCAGTGTGCGCATTTCAGCTTCCGGAGCCTGCCGGGCATTGATATAGGCGAGCCCCGAACTCAGGCCGATAGCGCCGTCGGCCAGTGCCTGGCGCAGGGCGATGCGCATCCGCTGGATCTCGTCCGCGCTGGCGGGACGATCGAAACGATCCATGAAGTTGGCGCGCAACGCCGTATGGCCGATCAGCGCCGCGACATTGATGCTGGGGCGGGCCAGGTCCACCGATTCGGCATAGGTGCTGAACGCGGGATAGCGAAAGTCCTCGACACGGCCCAGCAGATTCATCGGGTCGGGGACGTCATCGCCGGGCAGGCGCACCGGCGCAGCGCTGATGCCGCAGTTACCGACGACGACGGTGGTTACGCCCTGGGTGAGCTTGGGCAACATCTCCGGCGTACGGATGACATTGATGTCGTCATGGGTATGGACGTCGATGAAGCCGGGCGACAGGCAGCGCCCGTCGCCCTCGATGCAGGTATCGGCGGACCAAGCGCTGAGGTCGCCGAGGGCGACAATACGTTCGCCGCGCACGGCCAGATCGCCGCTATAGGGCGCGGCACCGGTGCCATCGATGAGCTGAACATTGCGGATCAGCAGGTTGGCGTGCTGGGGCATGCATCAATCTCCCAGCGGCTGGCGGTTGTCGCCGCCACGATGGGCATCGAGCGTGAGCTTCAACCGACGCAGCTTGTCTCGCGAACGCTGTCGGTGCCGCAGCGCCAGGCTCATCGCAAGGACGTCGATGGCCGCCAGCATGGCGTAGCGCGACGACGAAGGGTGGTAGATGAAGTCGGTTTCGCGCGACGCGACGGGAAGCACCACATTGGCCTGCTGCGCCAGCGGCGAGTCCGACGCAGTGAGCGCAAGCACCTGCGCGTCGTAACTGCGGGCAATGCGGGCCGCATCGACAATCTCCGGGGTAAAGCCGGTGAGTGACAGTGCGACCACCACATCGTTGGGGTCGAGCGTGGCGGCCACCATGCGCGGCATCAGCGCCTGAGGATAGGCGCTGATGGCGTAGCCCAGGCGCACCAGGCGAAATTGCAGTTCCTGCGCCAGGACGGCCGAACCGCCGCCTGCGCCGAAGACGACAATCTGCCGCGCGCCATCGAGCAGGTCGAGCGCGCCATCGAGGTCCGCGCTGGCCATGAGTTCGCGATTGAGGTCCAGGGTCTGCTTGGCGATTTCGTACACCACGCCGATGCCGTCTGCCTCGGTTGCTTCCTGGATGAAGCGACGACCGACCGCAAGCGATTGCGCGAGCCGTAGCTTCAGATCACGTACATCCTGGCAGCCGATGGACTTGGCGAAGCGGGTGACGCTTGCATCGCTGACACCTGCGCGGGCCGCAATGGTCGAGATATTGGCGCTGGTCACGAAATCGATGTCCTCGATGACCAATGCGGCAACCTTGCGCTCGGCTTCGCGCAGGGTGGGATAGCGTTCGGTGATGCGCGACAGGATGTCGATTTCCAAATTCACTTGATGACTCCATTGCTGGCCGAAGGCACGACTGAAGGGTCGCGTTCGGGTTGTGATAATTTCTAACCTAGAAAAAATATTTGTGAAAGTTATTTTCCATGATTCAATCGACTCACCCACTCGGCGCCAGCAAATGCGGCTCTGCGTGACCTCCCATGACACGCTGAACATCCACCAAGGACCCAACATGGAACCCATTGCCCTGTCCGCCACGCCGCAGCCCGCTTTGGAAAAAGGCGCAATTGCAGGCTCGGGACAATCGCTGCTGCAGGACGTCAGCTTGCCGGCGGCGGTCATCTACGAACGCCCATTGCTGAATAACATTGCCTGGATGCAGGCCTTCGCTGAGCGCCATGGCGCGCGGTTGGCGCCCCACGGCAAAACCACCATGACCCCCGGCCTGTTCCACCGCCAGCTCGAAGCCGGCGCCTGGGGCATCACGCTGGCCACCGCGACTCAGTGCGTGGCGGCCTTTGAGCATGGCGTGACTCGGATGCTGATGGCCAACCAACTGGTCGGCACCGCCAACATGTCGCTGGTGGCCGGCCTGATCGCGAAAGGCGCGGAGTTCCATTGCCTGGTGGATGGGGTGGAAAACACCCGGGCACTCAATGCCTTCTTCGCGGAACGCGGGTTGCGCCTGCAAGTGATGATCGAGCTGGGAGTCGAAGGCGGCCGTTGTGGCGTACGCAATGACGGGGAACTGGATGCGCTACTCGCTGCACTCGCCGAATTGCCGGCCCTCTCCCTGACCGGCATCGAGGGCTACGAGGGCCTCATCGGCGGGCAGGACCCGATTGCCGGCGTCCGCGCCTATGCCGATCGGCTAGTGGATACGGTCAGGCGGCTGAAGCGGAGCAATGCACTCGCGCTGCCCAAGCCGCTGATCACGGCGTCAGGATCGAAGTGGTTCGACCTGATCGCCGAAGCCTTCGATCGGGCCGACCTGCGCGACGAATACATACCGTTGCTCCGCCCTGGCTGCTATGTCGTGCACGATCACAAGCTGTATGCCGGTGCGATGGAGGACGTGAAGGCCCGGCATCCAGACTTGCAGGGTGAGCTGATGCCAGCGCTGGAAGTGTTCGCCCACGTTCAATCCCTACCCGAGCCGGGGCTCGCGATCATTGCGCTCGGCAAGCGCGACATCGGTTGCGATCCGGACCTGCCGATGCCCCAGCGCTGGTACGCCGAAGGGAAACCGCCACAGGATGTATTCGACTGGACCGTGCGAAGCCTCATGGACCAGCACCTGTACCTCAGCGTACCGGCCGGGACGGACCTTGCCGTAGGCGACATCCTTTCCTTCGGCACATCCCATCCCTGCCTGACCTTCGATAAATGGCGCCAGGTGTTGCTGGTGGACGATGCGCTGAAGGTCGTTGAAACGCTCGCGACGCGCTTCTGAGAAGCAAGTCGCCAGCACAGAGCACGGATGAGCTGAGCGCCCCCTTCTCCCGCGATCACAGGTTGCACACAAGCATCAGGAGTGCATATGACTGCCTTGTTCAATTCCTCCGCCCCAATCAAGGTAGGGCTGATCGGCGAATGCATGGTCGAGCTTCAGCAGCGTCCTGACGGAAGTGTGCGGCAGACCTTCGGTGGGGACACGCTCAATACGGCCATCTACCTGAACCGTCTGTGCCGAGACAGCGGCATCGTCACCGACTACATCACTGCGGTAGGCGAAGATGCACTGAGCCAGGCGATGCGCGAGCGCTGGCGCGAAGAAGGCGTTGGCGATGGTCGGGTTCGCGTACTGCCGGACAGGCTGCCCGGCCTCTATCTGATACAGACCGATGCGCATGGCGAGCGAAATTTCCTCTACTGGCGTGGCGAAGCCGCGGCGCGCCATTGCTTCGACGGGCCAGGTGCCGAAGATCTATTGGCGTCACTCGCGGACTACGGAGTGCTCTACCTGAGCGGCATCAGCCTGGCGATCCTGACCAGCGAAGGGCGTGAACGTCTGCTCGGTGCGCTGGCACAGGCTCGGAGTCGTGGTTCGCACATAGTATTCGACAACAATTATCGGGCGCGTCTCTGGTCGGATGCTGCCCATGCCCGCATTCAATACGAAGCGCTACTCGCCATCACCGACATGGCCCTCGTAACCTGGGAGGACGATGTCGCCCTCTTCGGCTTCGAAACGCCGGAGCAGTTGTTCAGGCATTACGCCGATTGTGGGGTGCGCGAGGTGGTGCTCAAACGGGGCGCTCGAAGTTGCCTGCTGAGCACGCCGAATGGTCGTGCTGAAGCGATGGCGGAGCGGGTGGAGCGTGTTGTGGATACTACCGCCGCCGGTGACTCCTTCAGTGCCGGCTATCTGGCTGCCCGCCTGCTGGCGAGCGATCCAGTGACAGCGGCGTACTGGGGCCACCGCCTCGCGGGGGCGGTGATCCAGCACCCTGGAGCGCTGATCCCTCTGCATGCCATGCCGCAAATGCCACTGCCGGGAGACGGAGCCAGTAGGCAAAGGCCTCGCGTAAATTGACGCCTCAGGTAACGCGGCCTGACCGCAGCATGCAACGAGCACTGTTCTTTTCAATTCAGTGAGCCCCGAACTATGGGGACACCCATTAGCCGGCCTGGCGTCAAGACTCGAAGCAACCAGTTCTGCTTTTTAATGGCAGAGTTTCTCCAGTGCCGAACCTGATGGGCTGTCCCGGTCGAGTCCGTTTCCTCGTTCTTGAATGCAGTCCTGCCAGGTCATATCGTCCGAGGCAGGATAAATTTCGAGCTGGCTATCGGTGCCCTCTGCGACAGGATGCACCAGGATATTATCCAGCGCGTCAGTCACACCCGGATAGGTGGTCGGCGCTTGCACCACTGGGCCATTGTTCGGCGTCCAGATGATGGTGACCCCGCCCAACTGCGCTTCCATGGCGCTGCCGACCTGGCGCCACTGGCTGACTACCTGCACTCGGTCCATGCCCGAGGTTGCGCTGGTGTGGATGCCATATACCCGCATGATGCCTTCGACATCACGGCGAAACTGAAAGCGTACCCGGGTAGGGGCCACCATCATCCAGCGCAGCTTTTGCTCGGTCAGAAGTCGGACAGTCAGGACACTTCCATGAAGCGCCCTGGCTTGCGCGGGTCAGTCGTGGCCTTTGTTGATCAGGGTGAAACTGATGTTATTTACCGCGAGGCTTTCCAAATAGCTGAGGGTCACCTTGATATTTGGATGGGTTCCCTGGTCTAAATAATAGGTATCAGAGCCTCCCCGCATACCCAGCCCGCCCGGAAGTTTGACAGGCTTTTTGGATACCATCGGTTCTCCTAGAGCAGCACGCACATATTTCTGATCCATGGACAAAGTGAAGGGAGCCGGCAAACTTCCGGTATAGACCGGCTGGCTAACCGTAGGGATCAGCGTAATCATTACTTTTTCAAGACACTTGGTTTCAGCCCAAAACCAAAGCTTCACGCCAGGGGCAGGACTCTGGAGTAGTTCCTCATTTTCACGGGTATCAAACATTGGTTTCAACAATTGGTCAGGGACAACACCTTTGGTGACAAGCTCATCATAGGTGCTACCAAGCCCACCCACCCAACGGTTAATCGTTAAAGCGTCCATTCAGTACCACCCTTGATCTTCATTTATTTTGTGCATTCTGGCACGGGCTTTTTCAAGGTCAGATTCGACAAATCCTTCCCCAAGCATGTAAGACTTAATCGCATCGAAATTGCTATCTACTGCCGCGCGGAGATTGCCTGCATCGAGTAATTGCTTAGCCTGGGTGTTTCTCCAGCCATAGGTTTCGCTATTTTTCTGGTGGACACTGGCAGGAATAGCAATGCTGGCGACATTCTTCATGAGAGCTTCAATTTCGTCGTCGTCGAGGTCAGCAACTCCCTCCAGGTAGCGCTTCAACGCCGCCTGCGAAGGCATGTGATCCACATGCAACCCATTGCGGGGCCTCCCGCTGAATGCACCATAAACGTCTACCTCCAACGGATTGACCGCTGGCTTGGCAAACACCAGATACAGCGGCGGTACACCGGACTCAACAGGGAAGACCAGGATGCAGTCCTGCCAGGTCATATCGTCCGAGGCAGGATAAATTTCGAGCTGGCTATCGGTGCCCTCCGCGACAGGATGCACCAGGATATTATCCAGCGCGTCAGTCACACCCGGATAGGTGGTCGGCGCTTGCACCACCGGGCCATTGTTCGGCGTCCAGATGATGGTGACCCCGCCCAACTGCGCTTCCATGGCGCTGCCGACCTGGCGCCACTGGCTGACTACCGGCACGCGGTCCATGCCCGAGGTTGCGCTGGTGTGGATGCCATATACCCGCATGATGCCTTCGGCATCACGGCGAAACTGAAAGCGTACCCGGGTAGGGGCTATCGTCATCTCGCGTAACTGTTCCTCGGTCAGGGTCGAGGTGCCCATACTGGTTGGCCACAATGCCAACAACAGGGTGCTGGCCGCTGTACCAGCCGCGGCGGCGGTACCGCGCAAGCTCCAGGTGCCGAGCGTTTCCAGAGTAGCTTGCCCGGCTACACGACCAAGGGTTGCGCCGCCTTCCGTGCTGACGATCGCCGTCGAACCCATCACCACGGCCTGGCCGAAGTTGGCCACGGGTTCGATCTGCGTCCCGGCTTCGGTTGACGCAGGTGGCACGGTGCAGGTTTTGGCAAATACGCAGGCCTGCTCGGGATCGCCGATGAACACCTGCACGTCCTTCACGTACGATCTGGTCGGACTCCCGGCAGATGGGTGCTCTGGCGGCCTGGTCAGGGAGGCCTGAGCATGCACCGTAGATGCTACCGGTGAGGGGCTGACCGCTGCGCTGGGGACAGGGCTGGAAACCGACTGATAGGTCGCACTTGGCAACGAGTGGATCAAGCGGGCTTGGCAAGGGCAGGTGCTGAAACTGTCCAAAGTGCCCGCCACGCGCCCCTTTGCCATGAAGTGCTGGATACCTCCTGCTATCACATAGCGTTTGCCGTCCTTGCCGCACGTCACCGGATCACCCTCACGCGCCACAGGAATGCCGTGCATGCGAAAGCTCGGGTGACCATCCAGGACCACGCCACCGCAGGTGGTTTTATCGCCTCGGCGGATGAAATAACCCACTGCCATACCCTTTCCTTGGTTGTAGGAATTGAGCGGCAAGCATGCGCGCACACCACCACTTGGTGGCTATGGGACAAATCTGAATGTCAGGAAGAGCACTCCCTGCACCTGGCCAATTCCTTGCGACCCTTGCCCCAATAACTGCCTGACGCCCCTCCTGGGTCGGCATCATCAGCGCGGCGGATCACAATCAAGGGATGGGTGTGTCAGAGCCTCAGAAAGGACAAGGCGACAGATTCATGTTCAAGCCAGGTATGCTCCAGCAAAGAACTGCCCCGTTTCTTGTCTGAGGTGAAGCAGCATGGCCAAGGAAGCCGTCTTCCACTTGAAGCTGGAGCCCAGTTTGCTCGAAGAATTCATGGCAGCCGCTAAAGCAGTACACCGGCCAGCCTCCCAGGCCATGCGTGAGCTGATGGGCGATTTCATCCGCCAACAGCAGACCAGAGAGCATGATGAGTTCGCGCAGCTAAAGGTCGCTGTTGCCAGGGCATCGGTAGTGGCTGGTCTTGGGCGATACAACGATGACGTCGAAACCGTGTTCGCCGCTCGCCGCGCCAAGGGCTGGGAATGAAGGTTGCCTGGACGGCGAGCCCCTGCAGGATCGACTGGATATCTGATCGTCACCGACAGCCCTCTTAGAGCTCACGGCACGGGCCAACAAGGAGAGGCTGCCAACTCTCGTGAGCCGATCCCTCAGGAGCACTTCGGCCCTGCGTATCGGACCTGAGCGTGACGCGATCTGGATTCTTGCCCTGGTGCACGTTGCCAGGAGGTGGCCGCCGATCCAGAACTAGCCGCCGTCTCAACCCGCTTTCGACGCTTCTTCGACACCTTGCATATCGCAGAAAGCAAAAGCCCCCGAAGCTCTGGGAGCTTCAGGGGCTTTTCTTTGAATGGCGGGAAGATAGGGATTTGAACCCTAGGTGCCATTGCTGACACAACGGATTTCGAATCCGTCCCGTTCGACCACTCCGGCATCTTCCCAAGCGGCGCGAATCATAACAGCTGAATGCGCTTTGGCGAAGCTAATTTTGAAAAATTTTCGTGTTCTATCAGGCGCTTGTGAAAAAGCCGGGGGCTACCCGGCCTTCTCTCGCCGGGCTCAGGCGGTCAGGCGAGTCAGCGCTTCGCGGTACTTGTCGGCGGTTTTCTGCGCGACGTCTGCCGGCACGGCCGGGGCCGGGGCTTGCTTGTTCCAGCCGGTGGATTCCAGCCAGTCGCGCACGAACTGCTTGTCGAAGCTCGGCGGGTTGCTGCCTTCGGCATAGCTGTCGGCCGGCCAGAAGCGGCTGGAGTCCGGGGTCAGCACTTCGTCCATCAGGGTCAGGGTGCCGTCTTCGTCCAGGCCGAATTCGAACTTGGTGTCGGCGATGATGATGCCGCGGGTGGCGGCGTACTCGACAGCCGTGGTGTAGAGCTTGATCGCGGTGTCACGCACCTGGGCAGCCAGTTCGGCACCGATGATGGCTTCGCACTGCGCGAAGCTGATGTTCTCGTCATGATCGCCGACAGCGGCCTTGGTCGAGGGAGTGAAGATCGGTTGCGGCAGTTTGGCCGCTTCCTTCAGGCCGGCCGGCAGGGCGATGCCGCAGACGGTGCCGCTCTTCTGGTATTCCTTCCAGCCGGAGCCGACGATGTAGCCCCGCACGATGGCTTCCACGGCGACCGGCTTGAGGCGCTTGGCAACGACCGCACGGCCTTCGACCAGTGGCAGCTCGGCGGCGGACACGACGTCTTCGACCTTGTCACCGGTGAAGTGGTTGGGCACCACGCCAGCCAGCTTGTCGAACCAGAAGTTGGAGATGGCGGTGAGGATCTTGCCCTTCTCCGGAATCGGTTGCTCGAGAATGACGTCGAATGCCGACAGACGATCAGTGGCCACCATCAGCATGCGCTTGTCGTCGATTTCGTAGAGGTCGCGGACCTTGCCCGAGTAGATCTTCTTCAGGCTCAGGGTGGTGGGTGTGCTCATGTCGGCATTTCCGTTTCTGGCAAACGGGTATGCCGCGAGAGGCATCCCGAATGATGAAAGCCTTCGCGGCATGCCCTCCCTCATCCGGCGCTTCGCGCCACCTTCTCCCCGAGGGAGAAGGACTGAAGGAAGACGTCGCTACGCGACTTTCACACTAAGCAAGGCGAAACCTTTGCGGGTTTCGCCCATCGATTAACGGCTGGGGCGCGCTGCAGGCCGCTTTTCAACGGCCTGCTGGCACTGATCAGCCGAGATTATCCTGGATCAGGCTCAGCACGCGGCGCGATACCTCAGCCGGAGCAATGGTGTTGAGGTCTTTTTCCACGGTGACCTGGACGCCATCGCCAACCGGCGTCAGGCGCACCTGGTAGCGCTCGGCGCGGGCTTCGATCTCTTCCTTGCTCGGCTCGCTGCCGAACAGGCGACCGAAGAAGCCTGGCTTCTCCTCGTTGATCTGAGCGCCCTCGGCCATGTTGATGTAGTACAGGCCAAGGCTGCGGTTGAGGTCGTCGACGCGCACGTTGCCGAGCTCCAGCGAACGGCCGACGCCGGACCAGGCGCGGTCGAAATCGGCGCCAAGGTTGAGCACCGGGTTGCCGTTGCCGTCTTCGCTCAGGCTGACGCGACTGGGCGCATCGTAGTCGCGCGCGGCGAGCAACGATACCGAACCGCCCTGCTCCACCCCACGGGCCATGCTCACCAGCATTTCGTCGAGCAGTGCAGCTTCGAAGCTGGCGTTGCCGCTACGGGCAGCGAAATCGACATCGGCGCTGCTGCCGGCAGGACGCTCGGCGCTGGTGACGAAGACTTCACTGGTGTTGCGCTGTACGCCTGGCTCGATGCGCACGCGCACGCGGGTTTCGGCATCCGCCGCCACGCCGGAAACGCGGCTGCTCAGACTGCGCGCCATGCTCGTGGAGAGCTCATCGAAACGCTGCCAGGAGGTGATGAATTCGCCGGTTTGCGGACGCTCGCTGGCGATGCGGAAACCGTTGTCTTCGAAGAACTGACGCGCCAGCGGCCAGACTTCGGCCGGTACGCGCTGGGCCACGACCCAGCGCGAGTCGCCGCTACGCTGCAGACTGAACTCGCGCTCGTCGGCACGCACCTGCAGGCCTTGCGGGCGCGGCACTTCGAATTCGGCCGGGGTCGCGGTGCTGCTGGCTACCTGGGCAGGCACCGGCAGGAGCGGGTCGAGGCGCTTGGCCTGGACGTTGGCCGGCAATTGCATCGGTGCAGTCTGGCGTGCTTCCAGGTAGTCGCTACCGCGATCACGGAAGTAGCCATTTTCACCCCAGAGCCAGCCACAACCGCTGGTGCTGGAGACGATCAGAGCAAGGGCGGAAAATCCGGCCAGTCGCTTCATGCGTAGAATCCTTGAGTTAAGCCAATACACCGCACTGGCGCATGGCCTGGCGCAGCGGTTCGTGACAGCGCGGGCTGAGCCAGGTCAGCGGCAGACGAATACCGTCGCCCATCAGACCCATTTCGTGCAGCGCCCATTTCACCGGAATCGGGTTGGATTCGAGGAACAGTGCCTTGTGCAGCGGCATCAGACGGTCGTTGATGGCGCGGGCGATGGCCGCCTCGCCACGCATGGCAGCCGCGCACAGGTCGCTCATGGCTCGCGGCGCAACGTTGGCGGTGACGGAAATGTTGCCCTTGCCGCCCAGCAACATCAGCTCGACCGCAGTGGCGTCGTCACCGGAGTAGACGAGGAAATCCTTGCTGACGCGATTCAGCACGTCCTGGGCGCGCTGCAGGTCGCCGGTGGCTTCCTTGATGCCGATGATGTTGTCGATCTTCGACAGGCGCTCGACGGTCTCCGGCAGCATGTCGCAGACGGTACGGCCCGGCACGTTGTAGAGAATCTGCGGGATCGAGACGGCTTCGGCGATGTGGCGAAAATGCAGGTACAGGCCTTCCTGGGTCGGCTTGTTGTAGTACGGGGTGACCAGCAGGGCAGCGTCGGCGCCGACTTCCTGCGCGGCACGGGTCAGCTCGACCGATTCACGGGTGGAGTTGCCACCAGTGCCGGCGATAACCGGGATACGGCCGGCAACCTGCTTGACCACGCGCTTGATCACTTCGATGTGCTCGGGCACTTCCAGCGTGGCGGACTCACCGGTGGTGCCGACCGCGACGATGGCATTGGTGCCCTCTTGCAGGTGGAAATCCACCAATTTGCTCAGGGCCTCCCAATCCAGACCACCCTGCGCATCCATGGGCGTGACCAGTGCCACCATACTGCCCGCAATCATGCAACCGCTCCTGCCGGAAAAATTGAGCGGTAATGGTACTGGTGCCACCAATCCGGCACAAGCAACGGACACGGGCTTATCAGGTCGTTTGCACGCTACCGGCGTTTTTCCACGACCTGCCAGTGGCGCAGGCCGTCGTCCGATGCACAAGGCTTCGCCATTCCCCTCGGCGGTGCTTTTCGCTAACCTGCTGTCTTTGGTCTGCGGCTTCTCGTGCGTGGACCGTTCATCGCTTTAGGAAGGCTGCATGTCCACCCCCCTCGTTCGCGAACAATTCCTCGTCATCAGCGCCCTCGGCCGCGACGCCATGGCCCTGACCAACCTGCTCAGCCGCACCAGCCATGAGAACCGTTGCGCGGTGATCAGCACTCGCCTGAGCCGTCACGGTGAATTCAGCGCCCTGGTGCTGCAGGTGTCCGGTAGCTGGGACGCACTGGCGCGCCTGGAGTCGAGCCTGCCGCTGCTGGCCAAGAAGCATGACTTCACGGTGGACCTGGCGCGCAGCGCCGCCGCCGAAGTGCGCCCGCAGGCGTTGCCTTATGTGGCCTACGTCAGCGCCGTGTATCGCCCGGACATTCTCAACGAGCTGTGCCAGTTCTTCATCGACCACCGCGTCGAGCTGGAAGCTCTGACCTGCGACACCTACCAGGCGCCGCAGACCGGCGGCACCATGCTCAACGCCACCCTGACCGTGACGCTGCCGGCCGGCACGCAGATCAGTTGGCTGCGCGATCAGTTCCTCGATTTCGCCGATGCGCTGAATCTGGATGCGCTGATCGAACCCTGGCGCCCGCAGAATCCCTGATAGCCGCATACAAGGAGTTTCCATGTCCGTTGAACTCGACAAAGCCGTTGCCGACTTCCAGGCCGAGGCCACCAGTGGCCAGCAGGTAAAGCTGTCCGCCCTCAAGGGCCAGCAGGTCGTGCTGTATTTCTATCCGAAGGACGCGACCCCGGGCTGCACCACCGAGGGCATGGACTTCAGTGCTCGCTTCGAGCAGTTCAAGGCGGCCAACACGCTGATCTTCGGCGTGTCGATGGACAGTCTGAAGAAGCACGAAAGCTTCAAGAGCAAGCAGGCGTTTCCCTTCGAGCTGATCAGCGACGAGGAGCACCAGCTGTGCGACCTGTTCGGCGTCTATCAGTTGAAGAAGAACTACGGCAAGGAATACATGGGCATCGTGCGCAGCACCTTCCTGATCGACAAGGACGGCGTGTTGCGTGAAGAGTGGCGCAACGTCAAGGTCGCCGGCCATGTCGACAAGGTGCTGGCAGCGGCCGAAGCGCTGCATAAGGGCTAAACGATAGGGTGCGCCGTGCGCGCACGGGTGACGTGGTTCTTCGGTACGCACGGCGCACCCTGCGGCATCGCTGTCAAAGCCTCGTTGTCCTGAAAAGGCCGCATTCGCGGCCTTTTTCATTGGGCTTGGGTAACAGGTCTCTTGCGCATTTCGCGGCTGAAGCCGCTCCCACAGGCCCGATCAGGCTTGCGCGGACGCCGGCTCGATACGCGGCCAGGCGTTGATCACGGCCTTGAACAGGGTCGCCAGCGGAATGGCGAAGAACACACCCCAGAAGCCCCAGAGCCCGCCGAACAGCAGCACCGCGCAGATGATCGCCACCGGATGCAGGTTGACCGCTTCGGAGAACAGCAGCGGTACCAGCACGTTACCGTCGAGCGCCTGGATGATGCCGTAGACCACCATCAGGTAGAGAAACTGATCACTCCAGCCCCACTGGAACAGCCCGATCAGCGCCACCGGCACGGTCACCACCACCGCGCCGATATAAGGCACCACCACCGATAGGCCGACCAGCAGGGCCAACAGGGCCGCGTAGTTGAGGCCCAGGTAGGCGAAGGCGATGTAGGTAACCACGCCGCAGATGATGATCTCGATGAACTTGCCACGGATATAGTTGGCGATCTGCTGGTTCATCTCCTGCGCGACCTGGGTGATCAGCGCGCGCTCGCGCGGCAGGTAGCTGCGGAACCACTGACCGATCTGCTCGCGGTCCTTGAGGAAGAAGAACACCAGGATCGGCACCAGCACCAGGTAGATCATCACGCTGACCAGCATCGGCAGACTGGACAGGGAGAACGACAGCGCCCACTGGCCGAACTTGCCGGCCTCACCGCGCATGCTGTCGATCAGTTGCACGATCTGCGCATCGCTGATCAGGTTCGGATAGCGCTCCGGCAGCAAGAGAAACACCGACTGCCACTCGGCCGCCATGCGCGGCAGTTCATTGAACAGCGTGCTCAACTGCTGCCAGAGCAGCGGCATCAACACCAGCATGAACACCGTCAGGCCGCCCATGAACAGGGCGAACACCAGCCAGACCGCCAGCACCTGCGGCACCTTCAGGCGCTCCAGGCCGTTGACCAGCCCCTGCATGAGAAAGGCCAGCACCAGGCCGGTCAGCACCGGCGCAAGCATGCCGCCAAGCGTCAGTACCACGGCAAAGCCCAGCACCAGGAGCACCGCCAGCACTACAGCCTGTTCATCGGAGAAGTAGCGATGCAGCCAGTCGCGAATAACCTTGACCATCAACGATCCTTAATCTGCAAAAGAGGGGGCGTCCGCAATACCGATCAGACAAGCCTGCCAAAACAGCTTTTCGTAGGAGCCAGCCCCGGGGCGCTGCTCCTGCCTATTCGCTGCCTCGACGCTCAACCGGGTGACATTGGGCGCGTCCGTTATCTTTCCGGCCCGTCATGCCGAGCCATGGCTCAGGCCTTACGCAACCAGTAACGATAGATACCCGAGTCGAGCTCTTCATGCAGCAGCGCATGACCGGCCAGGCTGGCGAAGGCACGAAAGTCGCGCTGCGAGCCGGCGTCGGTCGCGCTGACCTTGAGCACGGCGCCGCTGGCCAGGCGATTGAGCTCGAGCTTGGCTTTGAGCAAGGGCAACGGGCAGTTCAGCCCGCAGGCGTCGAGTTCGGCATCGAAGGCCGGTACGTCTGTCATCATCTACTCCTGATTGGTCGGCTAGGATACCCGAACCGCCAGAGCGGGCGTAGAGCGGACCGGGACGCCGGCTGCTCGAAGCGAACAGTCCGCCATTGGCGCGGGCCACACAATCGCGACAGCGAACGGATCATCGCCCGCCCAGACAACAAAATCGCAACGGCGTACTGCTTCGCGAGTACGCCCTACGCTACAGTAACCCCTTTGCCGCCCAAGAGCCCTGAGTGCATGACTTTTCTGCGCCCCACCCTGCTGACGCTGGCCTGCCTGTTCGCCGCCCACACGGGTGCCAGTGATCTGCCGTCGCTAGGCGACGCCAGCTCCTCGATCGTCTCGCCACAGCAAGAACACCAGCTCGGCCGTGCCTGGCTCGGCCTGCTGCGTGGTCAGGTTTCGCAACTGGACGATCCGCAACTGAAGGATTTCGTCGAGTCCAGCGTCTATCGCCTGTCGGAAACCAGCCAGTTGCAGGACCGCCGTCTCGAGTTCGTCCTGCTCAACAGCCCGCAGCTCAACGCCTTCGCCGCCCCCGGTGGGATCGTCGGGGTCAACGGCGGCCTGTTCCTCTATGCCCAGACCGAAGCCGAGTACGCCTCGGTCATGGCGCACGAACTGGCGCACTTGTCGCAACGCCACTTCGCCCGTGGCGTCGAGGCCCAGCAACGCATGCAATTGCCGCTGATGGCGGCGATGCTCGCCGGCATCGTCGCCGCGGCGGCAGGTGCTGGCGATGCTGGCATCGCGGCGATCATGTCGACCCAGGCCGCAGCCATTCAGGAACAGCGACGTTTCTCGCGGCAGAACGAGCAGGAGGCCGACCGCATCGGCCTGGTCAACCTGGAAAAGGCCGGCTACGACCCACGCGCCATGCCGCTGATGTTCGAACGACTGATGCGCCAGTACCGTTACGATGCCAAGCCGCCGGAATTTCTGCTGACTCACCCGGTGTCGGAATCACGTATCGCCGATACCCGCAACCGCGCCGAGCAATACCCGGCCACGGGACGCGAAGACAGCGTGCGCTACCAACTGATGCGTGCCCGTGTGCAACTGACCTACGAGGAGACGCCGGGCGTCGCGGCCAAGCGCTTTCGCGCCATGCTCGACGAGAACCCGGGCCTCGATGCCGCCCGCTATGGCCTGGTACTGGCACAGATGAAAACCGGCCAACTCGCCGAGGCTGGTGAAACCCTGGCGCCGCTGCTGAGCAAGGCCCCGGACGACATCACCTACAACCTGGCGCAGATCGAGCTGGATATGGTGGCCAATCGCCTGGACGCCGCACAGCGCAGACAGAAACACCTGCTCAGCCTCTACCCGAGCAACTATCCGTTGCAGCAGACACACATCGACCTGTTGCTCAAGCAGCAGCGCGTCGCCGATGCCGAACGCGCGCTGGACGACCTGCTCAAGACCCGCGCCAAGGACCCGGATGTCTGGTACCAGGTCGCCGAGGTTCGTGGCCTGAGCGGCAATACCATCGGCCTGCACCAGGCGCGCGCGGAGTTCTTCGCCCTGGTCGGCGACTACAACCAGGCCATCGAACAGCTGGACTACGCCAAGCGCCGCGCCAGCAACAACTTCCAGCTGGCCTCGCGCATCGATGCCCGTCAGCGCGAACTCTCCGAAGAGAAACGCCTGGTGGAGCAGATGCTGCGCTGACGGCCCCCCAATGGTGCGCATGGCGCACCACCACGCCGAGGCCTGGTGCGCATGGCGTACCCTACTCGTCGTAGGGTGCGCTGCGCGCACCGACAACGATGTGGTAGCCCGGATGTAATCCGGGGCAAGAGCGGAGGAATCCCCGGATTGCATCCGGGCTACGCAAGCGTGTGAATACCGCTCCGCAAAAAGAAAGAGCCCCGCACTTGGCGGGGCTCTTTTATTTCAGCGGAGGGTTCAGGCGCTTTGTGCCAGGTCCATCAGCTCGCGGTTGGCCACTGCATACATGGCGTAGTCGGTGCCGGTCGCCGAACGCAGTTCGGCCAGCATCGCCTTCCAGCGGTCGACCAGGCGTTGATGCTGGTCGAGCCACAGGGCCACGCGTGCCTCGATTTCCTGCGGACCATCGGCCATCTGCAGCACCGACACGGTGATCGCACGCTGCTGCCAGTCCAGATCATCCCGGAAGGCTTCGCGGGCCAGCGCCTGCCAGTTGTTCTCCACCGGCAGGTTGGTGATCTGCTGCAGGTACCAGGACAGTTCCAGGGAGCCGCCAACGGCGAAGTAGGCCGTCGCCACTTCACTGGCATCCTTGCCGGTCACGTCCGCGGCTTCGATGATCGGCAGCAGGGTGTACAGGTGGCTGGTGCCGGCGACCACGCGCGCCAGCTCTTCCGGCGTGCCGGCTTCGACGAAGCTCTGGTAGCGCGCCAGCCACTGCTCGCGGGCCGGGCCTTCGAGCAGTTCGTCCAGACGGCCGACCAGCGCTTCGATACGCGGTGCAAAATGCGCCACGTCGCGGGCAGCATCCAGCTCGTTGCGGCGGCTGCGCAGGAACCAGCGGGTGGCACGACGGCCCAGACGCATCAGCTCGTCCATCAGCTGCAGTTGCAGCTCGGCCGGCACCTTGTAGTCCAGCGCCTCGATCTGCGCCCACCAGTGCGGCAGGCGGAACAGGTCACGCACGATCACGTAGGCGCCGGCGACGTTGGCCGCGCTCATGCCGGTGGACTCCTTCAGACGCTGCACGAAGGTGATGCCCATGTGGTTGACCAGATCGTTGGCGATCTGCGTGCTGACGATTTCGCGCTTGAGGCGATGACGGCGCATGGCGTCGCCGAACTTCTCGGTGAGGATCGCCGGGAAGGCGGTTTCCATCTCGCGCGCCAGGTACTCGTCGTCCGGCACCAGGGACTTGAGCAGCGACTCCTTGAGGTCGATCTTGCTGTAGGAGATCAGCACCGACAGCTCCGGCCGGGTCAGGCCCTGGCCGTTGGTAGCGCGCTCGTTCAGCTCCTCGTCCGAGGGCAGGAATTCCAGGGCACGGTCGAGCTTGCCGGCGCTCTCCAGCGCATTCATCAGGCGCTTGTACTCGCCGACGCGCTCGCGGGCGCGGCGCTCGGCCAGCGACAGCGCCTGGGTCTGCTTGTAGTTGTTGCCCAGCACCAGTTCGGAGACATCATCGGTCATCTCGGCCAGCAGCTTGTTGCGCTGCTTCTCGGTCATGTCGCCGCCCGAGACGATTTCACCGAGCAGAATCTTGATGTTCACCTCGTGGTCGGAGCAGTCCACGCCACCGGCGTTGTCGATGAAGTCGGTGTTGCTGGCGCCGCCATGCAGGCCGAATTCGACGCGGCCGAGCTGGGTCATGCCCAGGTTGCCGCCCTCGCCTACCACCTTGGCGCGCAGTTCACGGCCGTCCACGCGCAGGGCGTCGTTGGCCTTGTCGCCGACGTCGCCGTGGCTTTCCTTGCTGGATTTGACGTAGGTGCCGATACCGCCGTTCCACAGCAGGTCCACCGGCGCCTTGAGCAGCGCGTTGAGCAGCTCGGTGGGCGCCAGCTTGTCGGCGGCGATGTCGAAGCGCGCCTTCATCTGCGGGGTGATGGCGATGCTCTTGGCGCTGCGCAGGAAGATGCCGCCGCCGTCGGAAATCAGCTTGGCGTCGTAATCGGCCCAGCTCGAACGCGGCAGCTCGAACAGACGCTTGCGCTCGACGAAGCTCTTGGCGGCGTCGGGGTTCGGGTCGATGAAGATATGCATGTGGTTGAAGGCCGCTACCAGCTGCAGGCTTTGCGACAGCAGCAGGCCGTTGCCGAACACGTCGCCGGCCATGTCGCCGATACCGATCACGGTGACATTGTCCTTCTGCACGTCGATGCCGCGCTCGCGGAAGTGACGTTGCACCGAAACCCAGCCGCCCTTGGCGGTGATGCCCATGCCCTTGTGGTCGTAGCCGGCCGAGCCGCCGGAGGCGAAGGCGTCATCGAGCCAGAAGTCATATTCGGCGGCGATGCCGTTGGCGATGTCGGAGAAGGTCGCGGTGCCCTTGTCCGCCGCCACCACCAGGTAGGGGTCATCGGCGTCGTGACGCACCACGTTCTGCGGCGGTACCACCTCGCCGTCCTTGAGGTTGTCGGTGATGTCGAGCAGGCCGCTGATGAAGATGCGGTAGCAGGCGATGCCCTCGGCCAGCACCTCGTCACGCGAACCGCCAACCGGCATCCGGCGCGGCACGAAGCCACCCTTGGCGCCCATCGGCACGATCACCGCGTTCTTCACCTGCTGCGCCTTGACCAGGCCGAGCACTTCGGTACGGAAGTCCTCCTCGCGATCCGACCAGCGCAGGCCGCCGCGGGCGACGTCGCCGAAGCGCAGGTGCACACCCTCGACGCGCGGGCTGTAGACGAAGATCTCGAACTTCGGCACCGGACGCGGAATATCGGCAATCAGACGCGGGCTGAGCTTGAAGCTGAAATAGGATTTGGCCGCGCCGCTGGCGTCGGTCTGGAAGAAGTTGGTGCGCAGGGTGGCTTTGATCAGGTCCAGGTAACGACGCAGGATGCGGTCTTCGTTGAGCACGGCGACGTTGTCCAGCGCAGCCAGGATGGCCTGCTCGAGCTTCTGCTGCTTGTCTTCCAGGTCCTCGGCGGTGAGCTTGCGGGCGAGGTAGAAACGGGTACGGAACAGACGCACCAGCTCCTTGGCGATGTCGGCGTGGTTGATCAGGGTCGCCGCGATATAGCTGAGGTCGAAGCCCAGGCGAATCTGCTTGAGATAGCGTGCGTAGGCACGCAACAGCGCCACTTCACGCCAGGGCATGGCAGCGGTCAGCACCAGGCGGTTGAACGCATCGTTCTCGGCATCACCGCCGACGATATGAATGAAGGCGTCCTGCAGGGTGTCGTTGAGCTGCTGGATGTCGACGTCCAGGCCTTCGGCATAGGTGAAGGCGAAGTCGTGAATCCAGAATTCGCGGCCGTCATTGCGGCGCAGCTTGTAGGGGAACTCGCCCAGCACGCGCAGGCCGAGGTTCTCCAGAATCGGCAGGACGTCGGACAGCGGCAATGGCGTATCGGCGTGATACAGCTTGCAATGCAGCTGCTGCCCTGCCTGGGCCAACGGCTGGTAGAAGCTCATCACCAGCGGCTTGTCGTTGCTCAGGCTGAGCAGGTGCTGCATGTCCACCACCGCCGAATGCGGGGCGAAACGCTCGCGGTAGCCGGCCGGGAAGCCGCCGGGGAATTCGGCCAGCACGTTGGTGCCCTGGGCTTCGCCGAGGCTTTCCACCATCAGGCTGGCGTAGTCGTCCTTCCACGAACGGCAGGCCTGGATGACTTCCTTCTCCAGACGCACGGGGTCGATCTGGGTCTTGTTCTTCGGGTCGACGCGCAGGATGAACTGCACGCGCGCCAGCACCGATTCGGAGAAGAAGGTCCAGAACTCGCAATCGGTGGCCTGCAGGCGCTCCATCAGCACCTGCTGGATCTTCATGCGGGTTTCGGTGGAGTACACGTCGCGCGGCACGTAGGCCAGGCAGTAGCAGAAGCGGCCGTAGGGATCGCGACGCAGGAACACGCGAATCTTGTTGCGCTCCTGGATCTGCACGATGGACAGCGCGGTGTTGAACAGGTCGTCCACCGGGGTCTGGAACAGGTCGTCACGCGGCAGCACTTCCAGCACCTGCGCCAGTTCCTTGCCCAGGTGAGCACTGCTGTCGAAGCCCGAACGCTGCTTGATCACGTCCACCTTGCGGCGGATGTAGGGGATGTTCCACACGCTCTCGGCATACACCGCCGAGGTGTACAGGCCCATGAAGCGGCATTCCTTGACCACGTTGCCCTTGGCATCGAGCTCGCGGATGGAGACGAAATCCGGATAGGCCGGACGATGCACACGGCTCGGCACTGCCGCCTTGGCGAAGGACAGCAGCTGCGGCTCGCGCAGGTAGGCCACCGCTTCCGGCTCGATGTGCAGCTCCTCGGCGCTCAAGCCGGTACGCAGACGCTTGGACAAACCGAGCAGGGATTTCTCGTCGTAGACCATGCTGCCGCCATCGGCGGTCGGTGCGACGGTGAATTCCTCGTAGCCGAGGAAGGTGAAGTGGTTGTCCAGCAGCCAGTTCAGGTAGACCTTGATTTCATCCAGCTCGGCCTTGTCCACCTTGAGCTTGGCGCGATCCAGCCAGGCCAGCAGCTCGCGCGCCTTGGCCTTCATCGGCTGGAAGTCGGCGACGCTCATGCGCACGTCGCCGAAGACTTCGTGAATGGCCCTTTCCAGCGTCTTCAGCTCGGCGGAACCGGAGCAGCGGTCGATTTCCAGGAACATCAGCGCTTCCTGCAGCACGCCCTCGCCCTGGGTGCCACGCGGCAGGATCTCCAGCAGTTGGCCGTTCTTGTCACGGCGCACACTGAACACGCTGTTCTGCAGGGTATGGATGCTGTAGCCGTGGCGATTGAGCTCCATGCGCACCGAGTCGACCAGGAACGGGATGTCGCCATGGAGGATTTCCACCGCCGTGTGGGTGGACTGCCAGCCGTGCTTCTCGTAATCGGGGTTGAAGGTGCGCACCTGCGGCTTGGTGTGATCGAACTGCTCCAGCATGTGCCAGGCCGACAGGGTGCAGCCGACCAGGTCGGACAGACGCCGCTGGGTCAATTCCTCGAGGGCGATGATGCCGAAGAACTGTTCGGCGAACAGGGCTACTTGTGGCAGCGCCTGCTCACTCACGTGCTGTGCCAGGGCCGCTTGCAGTTGGTGCTGGAAGTCGGCTTTGCTGGCCGCCGTAAAGAACGCCATGGTTTTGCTCCATTGGGCTGGTGGTTCGACATCGCTGCCGTGAGGTATTAGTTCAACGTTAGTCCATGAAGCGACGATGACACTTGCGAGTCGCATGCGGACCGGCGTGAAGGGAGCGACCGATGGGTCACATATAGCCGCTGAGCTTAACGAGGGACGCCCCACAACCGCTTGCGGCGCTGCGACATTTTCTTTCAAGGCTGCACCGACGCGGTGCAAAAAAAGAAGAACCATGGCCCGCCACTGGAGAGCGAACGGGCCACGGCGAGAGGTCAGGCGCCGCGCATTGCCTCGGGCAGCGCCAGCACGATCTGCGGGAACAGGGTGATCAGGATCGCCGCCAGCACCAGCAGCAGGAAGAACGGGAAACTGGCGCGCGCCACCGCGCCCAGGTTGCGTCCGGTGAGGTTCTGGATGACGAACAGGTTGAAGCCTACCGGCGGGGTGATCTGCGCCATTTCCACCACCAGGATGACGAAGATGCCGAACCACAGAAGATCGATCCCGGCAGCCTGCACCGCCGGCAGAATCACGGCGGTGGTGAGCAGGATGATCGAGATGCCGTCGAGGAAGCAGCCCAGGGCGATGAAGAACAGCGTCAGCGCCAGCAGCAACAGATACGGCGACAGCTGTTTGGCGATGATCCAGTCGGCCAGTGCCGCCGGCAGGCCGGTGAAGCTCATGGCCGAGGTCAGGTACGCCGCACCGAGCAGAATGAAGAAGATCATGCACGAGGTGCACACCGCGCCCATCAGGCTGGCCATGAAGGTTTCCCGGGTCAGCGCTCCGGAACACAGTGCGATCAGCAGCGCACCGACCACGCCGACGGCAGCAGCCTCGGTGGCCGTGGCGATGCCACCGTAGATCGAGCCGATCACCGCGAGGATCAGGCCCAGCACCGGAATCAGCAGCCTGGCCTTGCGCAGCTTGTCCATGAACGGCAGGCGCTCGCCCTCCTCCGGCAGCTTGCTGCGATTGCAGGCGGACCAGAGCATCAGGTAACCGCTGAAGATTGCCAGCAGCAAGAGGCCTGGCAGGATGCCGGCGATGAACAGGCGCGAGATCGACACCTGCGCCGCCACACCGTAGACGATCATCATGATCGACGGCGGAATCAGCAGCCCCAACGTGCCGGCACCGGCCAGCGAGCCCATGGCGATGGATTCCGGGTAGCCGCGTGCTTTCAGCTCGGGCAGGGAGATGCGACCGATGGTGGCCGCCGTGGCTGCGGAAGAGCCGCTGACCGCCGCGAACAGGCCACAGCCGAACACGTTGACATGCAGCAGGCGCCCCGGCAGCCCGCGCATCCAGGGCGCCAGACCGTTGAACATGTCTTCGGAAAGGCGCGTGCGATAGAGGATCTCGCCCATCCAGATGAACAGCGGCAGGGCCGTCAACGTCCAGCTGGCACTGGAAGCCCAACTGGTGGACGCGAGGATCGAACCGGCCGGCGCACCGCCGAACAGTTCCATGCCGATGATGCCGACGCCAAGCAACGACAGGGCAACCCAGACGCCGCCGCCAAGCAGCACGAACAGCGCCAGCAGCAGGGTGATTGTAATGATTGTGTAGTCCACGGGTTCACTCATGAATGCAGTGCGGCGCTGGCCGCAATTAAGGGTCGAGCCAGCGGGCTCACTCGCTCATCGCCGTACCGGCGTCGACAGCCTCGAAGCGCTTGCCCTGACAGCTCAGCACCAGGCGCTCGGCCATTGCCACCAGCAGAATCAGCGTGCCCAGCAGCATCGGCAGCTGCGGCAACCACATGGGAATCGGCAACAGGCCTGAAGACACTTCCTTGAACTCATAGGACTCCAGCACGAACAACGCGCAGTACCAGGCCATATAGGCGGCGATCCCCAAACCGACCAGCGTGGCCAGCACATCGACCACACGACGGCCACCAGCAGGCAGCAGGCGCAGCAGCAGTTCCACGCGGATGTGCGCGCCACGTTGCAGGGCGTAGGGCAAGGCGAGAAAGCCCGATGCGGCCATGGCGTAGGCGGCGAACTCATCGGCGGCGGGCACCATGCTGCCCAGTTGGCGGGCGACGATCTGCGCCACCACCAGCACGCAGATCAGGACGAGAAACACGCCGGATAACCATCCGGACAGGGTGTAGAGCTTGTGCAGTGGGGTCATGAACAACGGGCTCCCTGGGCAAGCCTCGAGAAAAAGCCCGCCGCCAGGATAGCGGCGGGCAGCAGAGTCAAGGCTGGTAGGTATCGAGAATCGCCTGGCCATCGGCACCGGCGCGCTTGAGCCACTCATCGGTCATGCTCTGGCCGATCTGCTCGAAGCCGCTCTCCACCGCCGCCGGGGCCTGCTCGGATACCTGCATGCCATTGTCGGCCAGGGTCTTGACCAGCTCACCGGTCTTCTCCTGGGCAATCGCCCAGCCACGCTTTTCGGCACGTTCGGCGGCAGCCAGCACGGCCGCCTGGGTCGCTTCCGGCAGGCGGGCGAAGGCGCGGGCGTTGACGATGACGAAGTTCTTCGGAATGAACGCCTTGACGTCATAGTAATAAGAAGAGAAATCCCAGGCCTGGGAGTCCACACCTGTGGTCGGCGAGGTGAGCATGCCGTTGATCATGCCGGTGCTGAAGGCTTGCGGTATTTCGCCGGTCTGGATCACGGTCGGCACTGCGCCCATCAATTCGGTCATGCGCGAAGTGGCCGGGTTGTAGGCACGAAATTTCATGCCCTTGAAGTCATCCATGCTCGCGATCGGCGTCTTGGTGAAGATGCTCTGCGGCGACCAGGGCATGGCGTACAGCAGCTTGATGCCCTGCTTGGCCAGGCGCTCTTCCACGGCCGGGCGGCTCGCGTCCCACAGGGCCTGGGCCTGCTCGTAGTTGCGCACCAGAAACGGCACGCTGTCGATTTCGAAGATCGGGTCTTCGTTGCCCAGCACCGACATCAGTACGTCACCCACCTGCACCTGGCCGGTCTGTACGGCGCGCTTGACCTCGGGGCGCTTGAACAGCACCGAGTTGGCGTGCACACGAATCTGCAGCTCGCCGTTGCTGGCTTTCTCCACATCCTGCGCGAACTCCTTGGCCACGGTGGTGATGAAGTTGCCATCGGGGTTCTCGGCGGTCATGTTCCAGCGCTCGGCGGCCTGGGCACCGAAGCCCAGTGCGCAAGCCAGAGCGGTAATGGCGAAACGCGATGCGATGCTTTTCATGGTGCTCTCCTGTTCATTGTTTTTTGTGCGCCGCAAGGCGCGGCTGGAAGACGATTTCGAGTCTCAGCGCATCGCCCTACCCTGTCCAACTAGAAAAACCGGAGGCGCATGATCGGAAATCGTTATGGGATGAAAAGGGGCATTTCTGCGGCCCATGCACCAGCAGCGGGCAGCCGTTACCGGGCCCGCAGGCTGCTGGAGAATGATCAGGCGCTTTGCTGTTCCGGGACTGGCGCGACCCGTGCCATGCAGGCCTCGCCCATTTCCTCGGCGTAGACGTCCAGCGCTTCGCAGGCCAGGGCGATGATGTCCTCGCTGAGCTCGAGACCCACGCCCGTGCGCCAGGTGGCGACCACCGGCAAGGGCGGCGGCTCGGGCACCTCGTCGAGAATGCTCAGCAGGCCTTGCTTGAGCTCGTCATGCACCAGCGCTGGCGGCAGCGCGCCGATACCGAAACCGTCGCGCACCAGACGCGTCATCGCGGCGATGGAATTGACGCAGTTGATACGTGGCGCGCTGACGCTGCCGGCATGCAGCAGGTTGAGGATGTCCTGATGCGGCCGCGAATTCTTCGAGAAGGTGATGATGCGTTCGCGTGCCAGCTCCTCCATCGAGGCATAGCTGCGGTGGTACAGCGAACCGGTCGGGACGATCCAGCGCACCGGAAACGCAGCCAGTTCCAGGTTGCGCACGCTGTCGCCGTTGACCATGTCGGTCTGGAACACGATATCCAGATAGCCCTTGAGCAATTGCTCGTTGAGGTTGCGCGCGGTGTCGGCGGTCAGTTCGATCTCCACCGCAGGGTAGCGCTCCATCACCCGTGTTACGAACGGACTCAACCAGGTGTGAATGACGGTATCCATCGCGCCGACGCGAATACGCCCCTGAATGTTGCCGGTGTCGCTGATCGACTGCTTCAAGGCCTGCATGGTGTCGATCATGCGCTCGGCATATTCGAGCACCTTCTGCCCTTCCGGGGTCAGCGATACGCCCTTGGAATCACGCAGAAAAAGACGCGTGCCGAGTTCATCCTCGAGCGCAGCGATGCGGCTGGAAATGGACGCCTGGGTGCTGAACAGCTTCTCGGCTGTCAGGCGGAAGCTCTTGAGCCGTGCCACCCAGACGAAGGTCTCGAGAAATCTCAGATTCATGCCGTACCGCCTCTTCGCAATGTTCTTCTCAGGGGCTGATTTGCAGCGCCCACGCAGCCTCAGGCGTAGCAGGTTGTATGCCAGGGGTTTTTCGCCCAGCCGATGAATTTTCCTATCGCTGGCCCCCTGTTTTTTCTCGTTGGACGCAGCCGAACAACGCTTTGAAGAATGGCGCCGCGCTCTGCGCAGACCACAACAACATCATTCAAAACGCGCTCTGCCAAGCAGCCGCTCTCGTCGGCTGCGCGCTCCCAACAGGAGACACTGCACCATGAAACCCCATTACTCATTGGCATCCGCGCTGTTGCTCGGCGGCGGCCTGCCAACCCTCGCGCATGCCGATTTCATCGCTGACAGCAAGGCCAGCGTCGAGATGCGCAACTTCTACTTCAACCGTGATTTCCGCCAGAGCGGCGCCCGTGACAAGGCCGAGGAATGGGCGCAGGGCTTTCTGCTGCGCATGGAGTCGGGCTACACCGAGGGCACTGTCGGTTTCGGTATCGATGCATTGGGGATGCTCGGTGTGAAACTCGACTCCGCTGACGACACCGCTGGCAGCGGCCTGCTCCCGGCCGATGGCTCCGGCGGCTCGCAGGATGAGTATTCCAAGCTCGGCCTGACCGCCAAGGTGAAGCTCTCCAACAGCACGCTGAAAGTCGGTGCCCTGCACTTTCGCAGCCCGATCGTCTCGGCCAACGACTCGCGCCTGCTGCCGCAGACCTTCCAGGGCGCGCTGCTGAATGTTCAGGAAGTCGACAACCTGACCTTGCAGGGCGGCAAGATCAACCGCATCAAGGCCAACAGCTCCACCGACTACACCGAGATGACCGGCAACCGCATCGGCGGCAGCAGCGATTCCTTCGTGTTCGGCGGCGGCGAGTACAAGATCACCCCGCAACTGACCGCCGGCCTGCACTACGGCACCCTCGAGGATATCTACCAGCAGTACTACGGCACCCTGGTGCATGTGCTGCCGCTGGGCGATGGTCAGTCGTTGAAGACCGACCTGCGCTACTCGCAAAGCCGCGAGGACGGCAACTTCCGCGACCTCGACAACAAGGCCTTCGGCGCCATGTTCACCTACAGCCTGGGCGGTCATGCCTTCGGTGCCGGCTACCAGCGCATGAGCGGTGACGATCCGTTCCCGTACATCGCCAGCAGCGATCCGTTCCTGGTCAACTTCGTGCAGATCAACGACTTCGCCAACGTCGAGGAGCGTTCCTGGCAGGTACGCTACGACTACAACTTCGCCAGCATCGGCATCCCCGGCCTGACCTTCATGACCCGCTATATCTCCGGTGACAACGTCGAGGTCGCCGGCCGCAGCAGCGAAGGCAAGGAATGGGAACGCAACACCGATATCGCCTACGTGGTACAGAACGGTCCGCTGAAGAACCTGGGGCTGAAATGGCGTAACGCCTCGGTTCGCTCCAATTTCGCCAACGATCTTGACGAGAACCGCCTGATTCTCAGCTACACCCTGGCGCTTTGGTAAGCATTCAACTCATCACGGGGCCCTTGCGGCCCCGTTCGCATTTCTCGGGAAACAACAGGGCCATAGACTTTTAATCAAGTTGTATGACAACTTGCCGATTCCTGAGCATCATCCCGAAGAAGATGGCGAGGCGTTAACGTGAGCTTTTTACTGTCCTGGCAACAAAAATTCCGCGCCCTTGTCGCGCTCACCCTGATCAGCCTGATTCTGATGGCGGCCGCCTCGTTATGGGCCAACCATCGCGTCAGCAGTGCTTTGCAGGCACGGGAGCAGGCGGCAGCCTATGCCAGCGCCAGTACCCAGCTGATGAACCGCTGGTGGCAACAGAACGCACTGCGCCAGCAGATCACGCCTGACCTGCAGGCAGCGTTCGACAGCGGCCTCGATGAACTGCAAGAACTCATCGGACAACTGTTGACGCAAGCCCAAGCGCTGGAAGACGGCGAGACCTTGCAACACGCCCAGCAGATCCAGGCCGTGCTGCTGGAGGAACTGGCCCAGCAGCGCCAGTGGCTGAGCCTCAATCAGGCCCTGGGCCTGACGCCCTTCGAAGGCCAGCGCAAGACGTTGACGGAAAAAGGCAAGGCCCTGGAGGCGATCAGTTTCGACCTGATCAAACCCTTCATAACCGGTGCCCTGAGCAGCCAGCGTGACTACCTGTCGACCTTCGACCCGGCGTTCGCCCAGATTGCCCTGACGGCCATCGGCAAATTGCAGGAACAGATCGCAGACCTTGAATGGCAGGACACGCCGATCGGCAAGAACGTGCAGGGCTATGCCCAGGCGTTCACGGATATCCATGGCAACATCGAGCGCATCAACGCCACCAATCAGCGCCTGCGCCAGTTGGGTGAGCAGTTGCAGACGCGTGTCGAAGAGCAGGCACAAGCGCTGCAGAGCGGCCTGTTGCTGCGCCGCACGCAGGAAGCCGAACAGGCCCGCCTGTCCGCACTGTGGATGATGGGGCTGAGCTTCCTCGCCGTTGCCGCCCTGCTCTGCTTCACCTTGCTGCAGGCGTCACGCACCCTGGTCAGCCGCCTGCGCAACGTCATTCAGTTGCTCACTCAGGTCGCCTCCGGCGATCTCACCGGCAAACTGCCGGTGGGCAGCAACCCGCGTGACGAATTCAATCAACTGGCCGACGCCGCCAACCGCATGATCCAGGGCATCGGCGGTATCGTTGCCGAAGTGGTGCGCGCCAACGGCGAGCTGAGCCGTCTGCACCATCACCTGGGCGATGCCATGCGTCAGTTGGGTGATAACAGCACCCAGGTGGAAATGCAGACCGAGCAGGCCGCCTCGGCCTCGCACCAGATCAGCGCCACCCTCAACGACATGGCGCAGCGCACGGCGCAAGTCGGCACCGCCACCACCAGCGCCTACGATGCGGCGCGTAACGGCGGTGAAGTGATCGCCGCCAGTGTCGACAGCATGAGTCGCCTGGCGCAGCTGATTCAGGACACTCACAGCCAGGTCGATGCCCTCGGCCAGAGCAGCGCGCGGGTCAACGGTATCGTCGATGTGATCAACAGCCTCGCCGACCAGACCAACCTGCTCGCCCTCAACGCGGCCATCGAGGCTGCCCGGGCAGGCGATGCCGGACGCGGCTTCTCGGTGGTGGCCGATGAGGTGCGCTCGCTGGCGCAGAAAACGGTCTCGGCAACCACCGACATCAGCGCCATCGTCGGCGAGTTCCAGCAACAGACCCGGCACATGCATCAGTTGATGAGCAACGGCCTGAACCTGGCTGCCGACAGCGAGCGACATGCCGCTCAGGTGGCCGACGCCATCAGCGCCATCACCTCGGCGATGGAGCGCCTGACCGGCGAAATGAACCAGGTCGTGGTGGCCATCGAGGAAGTCTCCACCACCACCGAGGACATCGCCGACAAGATGGAAACCATCAACGTGCATACCGGGCAGAGCAAGGACCTGCGGCAGACACTCGACGAGCACACCCGGAGCCTGTCGGGGCAGGTGCTGGCACTGCACGAGCGAACCGACCGGTTCCGGGTCTGATGTCGTCAGCCCAGGGGCGCGGCGCCTGCCGCGCTCCGACTCAGAGGTTGACCTTGTCGCCGCCCTTCAGGCCCAGCAGGTCACGGGCCTGATCCGGTGTGGCGACTTCGGCCCGGAGGGCCTCGATGATGCAGCGAATCTTGGCGACCTGCTGCGCGTTCGACTCCGCCGGCGTGCCTCGCCTGTCCTCCAGACCGACGCGGACGTTGCCGCCGAAGGCGCTGGCCTGGGCGGCGATGTCGTCGGGTGTATAGGGCAGCGCATCGGACATGCTCGGTGCATGGATCGCCCCGGTCAGCGCACAGGTGATGGTTCCCAGCGATCCGGCTCCGATGATTGCGGTTCTCATGCGCGCTCTGCTTTGAGTTTCACCTCGGGCGAATCGGCAGCCTGGACTTCATCGCTTTCACGGCGGATCCGCAGCGCGACGGCACGGGTGGAGGGACTGACCTCGGGCTCGAAATAGGCCTCGTAGGCTTCCTTGGGCGGCGCGGGGGTCAGGAACACGCCGACCAGGGTGGCCACCAGCGAGAGGCCGGCGCCGACCCCGAAGGGATTCGAGGCGTCCAGGCTCTTGGCGGCGACGTAGGCGATCATCCCGATGACGATCCCGGCATAGGCACCGGTTCGGTTCATTCGCCGCCAGAACAGCCCCAGCCAGACCGGCCACATGAAGGCAGCGCCAAACGCGCCGTAGACATAGGTGAAGCCCATCGCCAGCAACAGTGGCGGCTTGATCGCACTCAGCACCGACAGCACGCCGAGCACCAGCACGGCAATGCGCAGTTGGCGGGTCGCACTGCGGTCGTCGAACGTCCGCTCGGGAAAGCACGAACGGTAGATGTCGTAGTAAAGCGAGGTGCCGCAGTTCAGCAGCATCGAGTTGGCAGTGGAGACCGCAGCCGCCAGTAGCGCGATCAGGGTCATGGCACCGACGAAGGCCGGGGCATGCTGCTGCACGATCAGCGGCATGATGTAGTCGGTGGTCTTGCCATCGGGCAGGCTGGGCAGCAGCGCCTTGGCGCCGATGCCGATGATGATCAGGCAGACGAAGATCGGGATCAGCGCGACCACGGTCCACATCATCTGCAAGACTGCCGCCTTGCTGTTCTTCGGCGCCATGAAACGGTTGATCCAGTGCGGCGCGACCGAAGCCCCGACCGCGTTCGACATGAAGATGCCGATCAGCACCGACCAGCCGAAGGTGCCGGCCGGCGACAACAGGATTCCTGGTTCCAGCGGCTCACCGCCGACGTTGATCGGCGCGGTCGTCTGCGCGACGGCGTCGAGGATCGGCCCGATCCCTCCGGTCGCATGGAGGATGCTGCCGGCACCGAACGCGAGACCGACAAGAATCAGTACCGCATTCAGGGTATCCGTGGCCGCGACCGACCAGAAGCCGCCCAGCGAGGTCAGCGCCAGCAGCGCGAGGAAGGCGAAGATCGCGTATTCGTAGGGCACGCCGGTGATAGTGTTGAATACGATCCCGAAGCCCACGACCTGCAGGTGGCAGAAGATGAAATACCCCACCAGCATCAGCACGGCGACGATCAACTGCAGCACGCTCACGCGCTGGAACGGCTCGTAGCGCATGCGAATGAATTCGGGAAAGGTGCGGGCCGGCAACTCGGGACGTCGCACCCGCTGGGCGAGGATCGGCATCACCGCAGTGGCGAGGAACCAGCCCGCCACCCAGCCGATGATCGCTGCGACGCCGGTGCGATACAGATAACCCGGCACGCCCATGACCGAGGCCACGCTGACCCAGGTGGCGACCGAGGTGCCGACCCCCAGCAGCAGCCCCATGCGGTGGCCGCCCGTGGTGAAATCGGAGAGCGACTCCACCTGCCTCGCGCTCGCGATGCAGGTCCAGACCAAGAAGAGCAGGTAGACGCCGAAGACGACGACATGAGAGCTGTTCATCGCCGCGCCTCACTCGTAACCAAAGAACTTGCCGGTCGCGCCCCAGCGGCGCACGCCCGATTTCTCGATCTTCGCGCAAAGACAGAGCGAGACCGCGATACAGAACACGACGCTCGCGCCCCAGAACATCAATGCAATCCACATAGGTCTTCCCTCTTGTTATTGTCTGGAATGACTGCTAGCGAATAAGGTGTCAGAAAAATCCGCACCCAATAAGGTTCTGAGCGGACAGAATCAGGGGGTTAGCGGACATAAAAAGAAGAAGATGAGGGTCTCGATGCAACCCCGCCTACCCCTGCCTGACGAACGAATCTATACGCCCTACAAGATCAGCGCGCTCGTCGAGGTGCTCGAAGCCCAGGGCGTTTCGCCTGCTGAGTGCCTCATGGGCAGCGGCGTCGAGGTCGACGACCTCGCCGACCCCTTCGCGCAGACATCCATACGCCAGTACATGACCGTCTGCGCCAATGCCCTGGTGCTGTCACGTGATCCCGCAACGCCCTTCGAAGCGGGAACCCGCCTGCACGTCTCCGCCTACGGCATCTATGGCTATGCTTTGCTGTCCTGCCTGTCGCTTCGCGACTACTTCAGGCTGGCGAAACGGTTCCGCCGCCTCGCCACCCCACCCATGACCGTCGAATGGGACGAAAACGAGAACGAGGTGCGCTGGTTCGTCAACGATGTCTTCGTACTGAACCCTGACCCGGCGCTCCGGCAATTTCTCTTCGAGAAACAGTTCAGCATCAACGTGACCCACCTTCAGGACGTGGTGGGCCAACCCTACCCGCCCTTGCGGGCCTGCTTTTCCTATCCTGCGCCGCCCCATGCCGAGCTCTATGCCCGCTATCTGAACTGCCCCTGCTTCTTTGCTCAGCCCTTCTGCGAGCTGGCCTACGACCGCGCCATTCTCGAGCGCAAACCCGTGCTGGCTCATCCGCTGACGTCCGTGCTGGTGCAGGAAACCTGTGACCGGCTGATCGGCCAGACCAGGATCGCCTCAGGCACGGCGGGCTCCGTCTACCGCTTGCTGATGGATCGTCCAGGTCAGTTCCCGGACATGGAAGCGGCGGCACGGATGGTCAACATGACCAGCCGTACGCTGCGTCGCCGGCTGGACGCCGAAGCCACATCCTTCCAGGCGATCCGTGACGAAGTGCGCTTGAAGCTGGCGCAGGAGTACCTGGGCGCGAACCGGATGAGCCTCCTGGATACGGCGATGCTCCTGGGGTTTTCAGACGTCGCCGGCTTCAGGAAGGCGCTCAAGCGCTGGACGGGCAAAGGGCCCGATCAATTCCGCAAATCCTTGTAAAAGGCGAGAGCGGATGCCCTGCACGGCCTGACTCCGATGCATCGCAGATGCATGCCCCCTGCGGCCAGACGCGACCACTGGCCGGCGCCTGGTAAACCAAAGACGACTCGGCCACCGAAGCGGTGACCGGGCCAAGCCTGAGCGATGCCCCAAGCGAGCCACCTCACTTTCGCCCTCAGTCATTTCCTTGGCGACGAGAAAACTCTCGCCTTCGATCGCAACGCCGGCTATCCCCGCTACCGTCGCCCACGGCCCGGAGGATCGAAATTTCTTATCCCCTGTGCACGTCTTAATTTGTTGGACGCCAACCGGGTGCCCCTCAACAATGCCCAAAACCACCGCCTCCGCCCGAAGGATCGGACACTCGGCGCAAACCAACAGAGTCCCCTATGAAGAACCTGCTTCTGAACTGCGACATCGGCGAAAGCTTCGGCGCCTGGACCATGGGCCTGGACGCCGAGGTCATGCCCTACATCGACTGCGCCAACATCGCCTGCGGTTTCCATGCCTCCGACCCCAGAGTGATGCGCAAGACCGTGGCCCTGGCCGTGACCCACGACGTGCGCATCGGCGCGCACACCGCCTATCAGGACCTGGTCGGCTTCGGCCGCCGTTCGATGGACTGCACGCCGCAGGAAGTCGAAGACCTGATGCTCTACCAGATCGGTGCGCTGGAAGGCATCTGCCGCAGCCAGGGCACGCGTGTCAGCTACGTCAAACCGCACGGTGCGCTGTATCAGGACATGATGCGCAAGCCCGCCACCCTGCGCGCGGTGATGAGCGCCGTGGCCAGGTACGACCGCCAGCTGCCGCTGATGCTGATGTGCACCCGCGACAACAGTGCCGCCCAGGCGCTGGGCGACGAATTCGGCCTGACCCTGTGGTTCGAGGCTTTCGCCGACCGCGCCTACGATGCCGCCGGTTTCCTGGTCAGCCGCAGCCTGCCGGGTGCCGTGCATCACGACAGCGAGGTGATCGTCAGCCAGGCGCTGACCCTGGCGCGTGGCGAGGCCCTGCAGGCCAGCGACGGCAGCGCACTGCAGCTGGCCGCGCAGACGCTGTGCGTGCATGGCGACAACGCCGGTTCGGTCGCCGCCGTCAGGCGCATTCGCCAGGCCTTCGACAGCCTGGTTCAGGCATGAAGGCGCCCAACGCCCGGCTGGAAGTCGCCGGCATCGACAGCCTGATCCTGCGCCTGTTCGACTTCATCGATGAAGCCAACATGCCGTGGATGCTGGCCGCACGCACGCGCCTGCAGGCAGCATTCGGCGGCGCGCTGATCGACCTGGTGCCCTCCTATACCACGCTGCTGCTGCACTACGACCTGTGCCAGCTCGACAGCGAGCAGGCGCGCGCGAAGGTCGCCGAAGCGCTCGATGGCTTGCAGCCTGCCGATCTGCAAGGCGGCCGCGAGCATCAGTTGCCCACCTGGTACGACCGCAGCGTCGGCCCTGAGCTGCAACTGCTGGCCCGGCGCAGCGGGCTCAGTGAGGCCGAGGTGATCGCCCGGCACAGCGGCCATGCCTATCAGGTATTCGCCCTGGGTTTCGCGCCCGGCTTCGCCTTCATGGGCCTGGTCGAGGAAATCCTCGCCGCGCCGCGCCTGAGCACGCCGCGCAAGCGCATCGCCGCCGGCAGCGTCGGCATCGCCGAACGGCAGACGGCCGCCTACCCGGTGGTTTCGCCCGGTGGCTGGAACCTGATCGGGCGCACGCCGAGTCGCCTGTTCGGCAGCGACATCGAAGGCTACAGCCTGCTGCAACCCGGTGATCGTGTGCGCTTCGTGCCCATCGAACGCGACGAATTCATCCGCCTGGGCGGCGACGACAGCCCGCTGGAGGCCAGCCAATGAGCACTATCGACGCCGGCCTGCGCGTATTGCGCAGCAGCCCTTTCATTCAACTGCAGGATGGTGGCCGTTTCGGCGTGCGCCACCTCGGCGTGACCCAGTGCGGAGCCCTGGACTGGATCGCCCATCGCTGGGCCAACTGGTTGCTGGGCAACCCGCTGACTGCCGCTGTGGTGGAGATCACCCTGGGCAATGCCGATTTCGAATGCAGCCGCGACGCCACCCTGGCACTGACCGGTGCCGACCTCGGTGCGCGGCTGGACGACCAACCGCTGGCGCCCTGGCGCAGCTTCGAAGTGCGCAAGGGCCAGCGCCTGAGTTTCGCCCAGCCGCGCCAGGGCGCCCGCGCCTATCTGGCAGCGCCGGGTGGATTTGAGGCGCCGCTGGTGCTGGGCAGCTGCGCCAGCATGCTGCGCGAAGGCCTTGGCGGCCTGCAGGGTGATGGCCGCGCCATCGCTGTGGGCGATTTGCTGGACTGGACCGGCAGCACCAGTGCAACGCGACAGATGCCCGCCGCGTTCATCCCCGAGTACCAGGATGCGCCGCGTCTGCAGTTGGTGCTGGGTGCACAGATCGGCGACTTCCGTGGCCAGAGTCTGTTCGATGCCTTCAACAGCCCATGGCTGATCGACCAGCGCGCCGACCGCATGGGCATTCGTCTCAACGGCCCACAGCTGCAATGCCAGCGTGGCTCGATGATCTCCGAAGGTATCCCGTTGGGCGCCGTGCAAGTGCCGCCGGATGGCCAACCGATCATCCTGCTCAACGACCGCCAGACCATCGGCGGCTACCCGCGCCTCGGCGCGCTGACGCCACAGGCCGTGGCTCGGCTGGCACAATGCCTGCCGGGGCAGACCCTGCAGTTTGCGCCCACCACCCAGGACAGCGCCCTGCTTGCCCAGCGCCGGCTCCTGGCGCAGTGGCAATAGCGTCGCACTCGGCTATATGACCCGTCCTCGTCAAGGGCGGGCATTTCGACGTTGGCGACATCCCTCGCATTTCTGTTGCCAGACTGTTCATGCCCCGCGCCGCAGATAGCGGCCGAAGCGGCAAATGCATTAAAGTCGGCGGTCTGCACGCGCGGCCGTGAAAAGCCCCGCCCATCCGCCAGAAGAGCCCGACGATGGAACACCGTGAAGCGCTGCTCGCGTTACGCCAATTTCTCTCCACTCAGATTCTCGGCCAGGAAAGGCTCATCGAGCGTTTGCTGATCGCGCTGCTCGCCGACGGCCATTTGCTGGTCGAGGGTGCCCCCGGCCTGGCCAAGACCAAGGCGATCAAGGAGCTGGCCGAGGGTATCGAGGGCGAGTTCCATCGCATCCAGTTCACCCCCGACCTGCTGCCAGCGGACATCACCGGCACCGAAATCTATCGCCCGGAAACCGGCAGCTTCGTGTTCCAGCAGGGGCCGATCTTTCACAACCTGGTACTGGCCGACGAGATCAACCGCGCCCCGGCCAAGGTGCAATCGGCGCTGCTCGAAGCCATGGCCGAGCGCCAGGTCTCGGTAGGCCGCAGCACCTACGACCTGTCGCCGCTGTTTCTGGTCATGGCCACGCAGAACCCCATCGAACAGGAAGGCACCTACCCGCTGCCGGAAGCGCAGCTCGACCGCTTTCTGATGCACGTGAAGATCGGTTTTCCCGATGCGGCGGTGGAGCGCAAGATCCTCGCCCAGGCCCGTGGCGATGCGCTCAACGGTGAGGCCAAGCCCGAGCACCGGGTCAGCCAGCAGGCGGTGTTCGCCGCGCGCAAGGAAATCCTCGGCCTGTACATGGCCGATGCCGTGGAGGAATACCTGGTGCAACTGGTCATGGCCAGCCGCACGCCGGCCAAGTTCGATGCCGAGCTGGCCGACTGGATCGCCTATGGCGCCAGCCCGCGCGGCTCCATCGCCCTCGACCGCTGCGCACGCGCCCACGCCTGGCTGGCCGGACGCGACTTCGTCAGCCCCGAGGATATCCAGGCGGTGCTGTTCGACGTGCTGCGCCATCGCATCATCCTGTCCTTCGAGGCCGAGGCCTCGGGCGTCGATCAGGACCGCGTGATCCAGCGCATCCTCGACGTGGTGGCGGTGGCTTGATGCAGCCGCGCCCCATGCGCCTGTCCCACGTAGCCCGGATGCAATCCGGGGCTGATCACGCTGCCTCCCCGGATTGCATCCGGGCTACGGGCTGAAGCCCATGCAAAACCCCGCCAGCCAACCCGGCATCCATATCGCCCTCGGCGAGCTGATCGACATGCGCCACAAGGTGCATGAGGTGCCGCTGTTCTCGACACCGGCGCGGCGCAGCCCGTTGATCGGCCTGCACCACTCCAAGCTGCGCGGCCGCGGCGTGGACTTCGACCAGGTGCGCGTCTATCAGCCTGGCGACGACGTGCGCACCATCGACTGGCGCGTCACCGCACGCACCCAGGAGCCGCACACCAAGCTGTTCCACGAAGAGCGCGAACGCCCCATCTTCATCATCGCCGAGCAGAGCCAGCGCCTGTTCTTCGGCTCCGGCCAGTGTTTCAAGTCAGTGCTGGCCGCACGCGCCGCCGCGCTGATCGGCTGGGCCGCGCTGGGCCATAACGACCGCATCGGCGGCCTGGTGTTCGCCGATAACGACCATCACGAAGTCAAACCAAGGCGCAGCAAGCAGAGCCTGCTGCAACTGCTCAACCTGCTGGCACGCGCCAACCAGGCGCTCGGCCCGGAGAGCCAGGCCAACACCGGCCGCGACAACTTCGGCCTGGCCCTGCGTCGCGCTCGCGAAGTCCTGCGCCCGGGTAGCCTGGTGATCGTGCTGTGCGATGAGCGCGCCCTCAGCGACAACGCCGAGCAGCAGTTGACGCTGCTCGCGCGCCATACCGATCTGCTGCTGCTGCCGCTGTCCGATCCGCTCGATCACGCCCTGCCGGCCGCCGGCCTGCTGCGCTTCACCCAGAACGGCGCACAGCTGGAGCTCGACAGCCACAACGCGGACCTGCGCCAGGCCTATCGCGCCCAGGCCCAGGCCCGCGAAGCACGCTGGCAGCGCCTGACGCAGAAGCTCGGCGTGCCGCTGCTGCCGCTGAGCACCCAGTTCGAACTGGTCGAGCAATTGCAGGAACAGCTCAGCACCCTGCATTCGAGAAAGTCCCTATGAACCCCATCGACCAGTTGCAGCCGCTGATCGATCCGCCCGCCGTGCTCTGGTGGCCGCCGGCTCCGGGCTGGTGGTTGCTGGCCGTGCTGCTGCCACTGCTCGGCTGGGGACTGTGGCGTTTGCTGCGCAACTGGCGCCGACGTGCACCCAAGGTGGCTACGCAGCAGCCACTCGATCCGCTGCGTCAGGCGGCGCTCGATGAGCTGGCACGCTTGAGCAAACCTTATGACGGCGCCCCGGCTGGCCCCTGGCTGCAACAGCTCAACGCCCTGCTCAAACGCCTGTGCCGCGAACGCTATCCCGAGAGCGCCAGCCACACCCTGAGCAGCCGCGCCTGGCTGGCGTTTCTCGATAACCGCTGCCCGGCGGCGGGCCTGACCCGCTGGATGATCCTGGTCGATGGCGGCTACAGGCCACAGTGCACCCTGAGCGACAAAGCCATCGTGGAACTCGATCAGGCCATCGCCATCTGGATTCGCAAGCATGTTTGAGTTCGCCTGGCCCTGGGTCTTTCTGCTCGCGCCGCTGCCCTGGCTGCTGCGCCTGCTGCTGCCGCCCGCCGACAGTGGCGACGCAGCGCTGCGCGTCGGCTTTCTCGACGAGCTGCAGGCCCTGAGCGGGCGCCGCGCCCGCACTGCCCTGCCCAGCTGGCGTCAGCAAGCCCCACTGGTGCTGCTCTGGTGCCTGCTGCTGTGCGCCGCTGCACGGCCGCAGTGGGTCGGCGAACCGCTGCCCCTGCCCGCCAGCGGCCGCGACCTGCTGCTGGCGGTGGATGTCTCCGGCTCCATGGATTACGCCGACATGCAGTGGGACGACGAGCCAATCAGCCGCCTGGAGCTGGTCAAGCGCCTGCTCGGCGATTTCATCGAAGGCCGCCGTGGCGATCGGGTCGGCCTGATCCTGTTCGGCAGCCAGGCCTATCTGCAGGCACCGCTGACCTTCGACCGCCATACGGTGCGCACCTGGCTGGACGAAGCCATGATCGGCATCGCCGGCAAGAACACCGCCATCGGCGATGCCATCGGCCTGGCAGTGAAACGCCTGCGCCAGCGCCCGGCGCAAAGCCGCGTGCTGGTGCTGATCACCGACGGTGCCAATAACGGTGGCGAGATCGACCCGATGGTCGCGGCGCAACTGGCCGCCGATGAAGGCGTGCGCATCTATGCCATCGGCATCGGCGCCGATCCGCAGCAAAGCGGTGCCTTCGGCAGCTTCGGCTTCAGCGCCCTGGATCTGGACGAAACCAGCCTGCGCGCGATCACTGACGTCACGGGTGGGGAGTATTTCCGCGCGCGCGATCAGGCCGAGCTGCAGCAGATCGAACTGACCCTCGACCGTCTCGAGCCCGTCGCCCAGCAACCGACCCTCGCCCGCCCGGCCCTGGCGCTCTATGCCTGGCCGCTGGCACTGGCGCTACTGGGCTCGCTGGTACTGGTCGGCCAGGTACTCTGGCCCGAGCTGCTGCAGCGGCTGCGGAGGCGTGCATGAGCCTGCTCTGGCCTGAATGGCTGCGCCCGCTGTGGCTGCTGGCCGTGCCGTTGCTGGCCTGGCTGCTCTGGCGCCTGTGGCATCGCGAGCGTCAGAGCGGACGCTGGCAACTGCTGTTGCCGGCGGCGTTCCACCAGGCGCTGCTCAAGGGGGGCAGCGGCCGCTCCAGCAAGCTGCCCTGGCTGGCGCTCGGCCTGGCCTGGCTGCTGGCCGTACTGGCGCTGCTCGGGCCCAGCTGGCAGCGCGTCGAGCAGAGCAACCAGAAACCTGCCGACCCACTGTTGATAGTGCTCGAACTGACGCCGCAGATGCTCGCCACCGACGGCCGCCCCAATCGACTGGAGCAGGCCCGGCGCAAAGTGTTCGACCTGCTCGAAGCGCGTCGCGATGCGCAGACGGCGATCATCGTCTACGCCGGCAGCGCGCACAGCCTGGTGCCGCTGTCCGATGACCTGGCCACCAGCCGTAACCTGCTGGAGGCACTGAAACCCTCACTGATGCCGGAGCCGGGGCGGCGCGCCGATCTGGCTGTGGCGCGCGCGCTGCAACTGCTCGACCAGGCGCAACTGGGCCAGGGTCGCCTGTTGCTGATCACCAGCGCCCTCGATGAAGCGGAACGCAGCGGCATCCAGCAGGCGCTGCAGAAGCGCTCGGTACCACTGCTGATTCTCGGCGTGGGCAGTCGCGAAGGCGCACCGGTGGTGCAGGAAGACGGCAGCTTCCTCAAGGACTCGCGCGGCGCCATCCTGATTCCGCGCCTCGATGCACGCGGCCTGCGTGAAACCGCCGAGGCCCACGACGGCCGCTACGCCGCGAGCCGCCTGGACGACGAAGACCTGCGCCGCCTGGGCCTGCTCGACGGCCCGCAGGCACTGCGCGCGGCGGGTGAGCCCACACAGCTCGACAGTCATGTCGACCAGGGCTACTGGTTCCTGCTGCCGCTGCTGTTGCTCGCCGCCTGCGCCGGTCGTCGCGGCTGGCTGTTCTGCCTGCCATTGCTGCTGATGCTGCCGCCACAGAGCAGCCATGCCTTCGAATTCGACGACCTCTGGCTGCGCCCTGATCAGCAGGGCCAGCGCCTGCTGCAGGCGCAACGTCCGGCCGAGGCCGCGCAACGCTTCGTCGACCTGCAGTGGCAAGGCAAGGCGCTTTACGAGGCCGAGGATTATGCCGCCGCCGCAGAGCGTTTCGCCAAGGGCGACAGCGCAGCCGATCACTACAATCGCGGCAATGCCCTGGCCAAGGCCGGCGAACTGGAGGCCGCGCTGGATGCCTATGAGCAGGCCCTGGAACGCCAGCCGGAGCTGGCCGCGGCGCAGCACAACAAGGCGTTGGTGGAGCAAGCGCTGCGTCAGCGCGAAAATCAGCAGCCATCCGCCGAGGATGATTCGGCCGAGCAGCCGGAACAAGCCAACGAGCAGTCGCAGACGAATGAATCGTCGGCCGGCCAGCCCAGCGAGAGTACTGCCACGCAGCCCAGCCAACCAGGCAGTGTTGGCGAGAACGGTGAAAACGGCGCAGTACAGGGCAGCGCCAATGGCGCCGGGGAAGACACCCAACCCAGCACCAGCAGTGAACCCCCAGGCGACGCCGAGCCCGTTGAGCAACCCCTCACGGAAGCCGATCTGGGCACGGCGGCCGAACGCCGACAAGCGCTGGAACAATGGCTGCGGCAGATCCCGGATGACCCGGCCGAACTGCTGCGACGCAAATTCTGGTATGAACAGCAACAGCGTCAGGACTCGAATCGATGAAGCCTCTGGTCTTCCTGCTTCTTCTAGTGCTCGCGGGGCAGGCCCATGCCGAAGCCTTTTTCGCCAGCGTCGACCGCACACGCCTGAGTGAAGGCGAAACCGTGGTGCTGACACTGGAATCGACCGACCCGACCCGCTTCGGCCGCCCCGACCTGACGCCGCTGGAGGAAGACTTCGAGGTGCTTGGCAGTCGCCAGGTCAATCGCCTGAGCAGCATCGGCGATACGCCGCGCGCCAGCACTCGCTGGATCCTGACCCTGCAGCCCCGGCGCAACGGCGAAGTGACGATCCCGGCGATCCGCCTGGAAGACGCCGAAACCCTGCCGATCACGCTGACCGTCGAGGCGGCCGTCAGTGCCGGCAATGGTGAACAGCTTGCACCGGTATTCATCGATGCCAGCCTCGATCAGGACAACGTCTACGTCCAGGCCCAGGCCGTGCTCACCCTGCGCATCTACCACTCGGTGTCCATGTACGACGACAGCAGCCTGACGCCCCTGCGCATAGCGGATGCGCGTGTCGAACAACTGGGCGAACCCCGCACCTACGAGAAGAGCATCGGCGGCGTGCTGCACGGCGTGATCGAGCTGCAATACGCCATCTATCCGCAGCGCAGCGGCCAACTGCTGATCCCGGGCCAGACCTTCAGCGCGACCCTGGTCGACCGCTCGCGCAACAACGATTTCCTGCCATTCGGGCCGCGCGCGGGCAAGGTCTCGCGGGTCAAATCGCCGGACATTCCGCTGCAGGTCAAACCCAAGCCGGCGGACTACCCGGCTGACGTGCCCTGGCTACCGGCACGCGCCCTGGGCCTGGCGGAAACCTGGAACCCGCAACCGGAGCAGAGCCAGGTCGGCGATTCCCTGACCCGCCGCCTGATTCTCAAGGTCGATGGCCTCTCCAGCGCTCAGTTGCCGCCACTGCCGGCAACCCAGGTCGACGGCCTGCGGCGCTACCCGGATCAGCCGCAGATGAGCGACCAGAAGAGCGAGAACGGCATCATCGGCACCCGCGAAGAACGCGAGGCGCTGGTGCCCAATCGCAGCGGCGGTTTCGACCTGCCGCCGCTGGAAGTGCTGTGGTGGAACACCCAGACCGACACGCTGGAGCGCACCACCCTCTCCGCCCGTACGCTGCAGGTCGCGGAAAACCCGCAACTGCACAACGACGAGCAACCCAATACGCCGATGGTGACGACCCAGATCATCGAGGGGCCGCAACTGTGGCCCTGGCAGCTGGCCTGCGCTGTGCTGAGCCTGACCACGCTGCTCGGCTTCGGCCTGTGGTGGCATGCCCGCAGGCAACCGGCGATCCAGCGCGCGGCACAGAACGGCCCCAGCCCACGCACACTGCTAGACGACATCAAGCGTGCCTGCCAGGCCGGCGATGCCCAGGCCACTCGACATGCACTCGACGCCTGGGCTCGCCAACAACCGGAAACCCTCGCCGATATGGCCGCGCGCTACGTACCGCTGTCGGACGCCCTGGACGGTCTCAACGGCGCGCTGTACAGCGAAGTTGGCCAGCAATGGCAAGGCGAGGAACTGTGGAAGGCGATTCGCAACCTGCCTGCCGCACAGGAGCCAAGCGCAGCGCCGCAGGAAAGCAGCGCGCTGCCGCCGCTGTACCCGCGCTAGGCGCGCGATGGGCTTGCAGGATACGCAGTTCGAGGCGTGCAAGTGGTAGGGTGGGCTTTAGCCCACCAATAGCGGCTGACCTTGGCGGGCTGAAACGGATCGCCGCCCGGCCCACCCTACGTACTGCCGACGAAGCCCCGGATTTCATCCGGGCTACAGCCTGATTGACCTCCTCACCCCCGGTGCGCATGGCGCACCCTACAAGCCCCGTAGGGTGCGCCGCGCGCACCGCCCCATCGGGACATGAGGCTGGATCGGCAAGAAGGCTCATCGAAACAGCCTGATTGACCTCCTCATCCCCGGTGCGCATGGCGCACCCTGCAAGCTCCGTAGGGTGCGCCGCGCGCCCCCACCGCGCGCGACGACGAGACACTCTCGTCACCGCCAGAGCCATGAAACAAAAAACCGCGGCCCGAGGGCCGCGGTTTTCGTTCTACGCGACAGGCTTCAAGCCTTGGCGCGCATTTTCTCGGTGTTGATCAGGAAACGAGCCAGGGCCGGCAGCAACCAGATCGCACCAATCATGTTCCAGAGGAACATGAAGGTCAGCATCAGGCCCATGTCGGCCTGGAACTTGATCGCCGAGAAGATCCAGGTCGCCACGCCGATCGCCAGGCAGACGCCGGTGAACAGCACCGCCTTACCGGTGGACTTGAGCGTCTCGTAGTAGGCCTCCTGCAACGACATGCCCTGGCGCAGATAGGTCTCCAGGCGGCTGTAGATGTAGATGCCGTAGTCGACACCGATACCCACCCCCAGCGCGATCACCGGCAGGGTAGCGACCTTGACGCCGATGCCCATGAACGCCATCAGTGCGTTGCCCAGCACCGACGTCAGCACCAGCGGCAGGATCACGCACAAGGTCGCAGCCAGCGAACGGAAGGTCAGCAGACACATGATGCTGACCGCCGCGTACACCGCGATCAGCATGGTGGTCTCGGACGCCGCGATCACTTCGTTGGTAGCCGCCTCGATACCGGCGTTACCGGCGGCCAGCACGACCTGCAGCTCGTCAGTGGTGTGCTGCGCGGCGAACGCTTCGGCAGCAGCCACGGCACGCGACAGCGTCTCGGCCTTGTGGTCCTCGAGGAACACCAGCACCGGTGCCACCGAGCAATCGGCGTTGTACAGACCGTCGGCACGGGCGATCGAGTTGTTCAGTACGTCCTGGTTGCGCGACAGGGTTTCCCATTTCAGGTTGCCCTCGTTCATGCCCTTGATCACCTGCTTGGACACGGTGACCATGGAAATCGCCGACTGCACACCCTCGGTGTTCTCCATCTTCCACATCAGCTCGTCCATGGCGGCCAGGCTGTCATAGGTAGAGCAGCCTTCGGGGCCGGTCTTGATCATGACCACCAGTACGTCGGAACTGGTCGAGTAGTTGCGGATGACGAAGTCGTTGTCCAGGTTGTAGCGCGAGTCCGGGTGCAACTCCGGTGCGCCCTGGTCGAGGTCGCCGATCTTCAGGTTCTGGCCGTACCAGACGCCACCAGCCAGCGCCACCACGGCAACGACAACGGAGATCGGTGCCACCATCGGATGAGCGAAGTTGGAAATGGCGCGCCAGAACGGATGGTCCTTGGCGGCCTCCTCGCGACTCTTCTTCACCGCACGGTTGCCGATACCGATATAGGAAATCACCACCGGCAGCAGAATCAGGTTGGTGAGGATGATCACCGCCACGCCCATCGAGGCGCCAATGGCCAACTCGCGGATCACGCCGATGTCGATCAGCAACAAGGTCACGAAGCCAACCGCGTCGGAGAGCAACGCCACCAGCCCCGGAATGAACAGCTGACGGAAGGCCATGCGCGCGGCCGACAAGGCGTCGGTCGCCTCACCCGAGGCCATGGCGATCCCGTTGATCTTCTGCACGCCGTGAGAGATGCCGATGGCAAACACCAGGAAAGGCACCAGCATCGAGTAGGGATCGAGACCGAAGCCCAGCGTATGCAGCAGGCCAAGCTGCCAGATCACCGCGATCAGCGTGGTGATCACCACCGCCAGGGTGCTCTTGAAGCAGTGGGTGAACCACAGCAGCAGCACGAAGGTAATGCCGATGGCCACGGCGAAGAACAGCGCCACACCGATCAGACCATCGATGAGATCGCCGACCTTCTTGGCGAAGCCGATGATGTGCACCTTGACCTTGGGATTCTGCGCTTCGTATTTCTCGCGAATCTTCTCTTCCAGCTCGTGAGAGAACTGCTGGTAGTCCAGCTTGATCAGCTTGCTCTGATCTTTCGGGTCCGGGTAGGACTCGAGCAGCGGAATATCGACGATGCTGGACTTGAAGTTGTTCGCCACCAGGCGCCCGATCTGACCCGACTTGAGGATATTGCTGCGCAGATCCTCGAGACTGTCGGTGGAACCGTCGTAGGTCTGCGGGATCACTTCACCGCCGGCGAAACCTTCTTCGGTCACTTCGGTCCAGCGCACGCTCGGACTCCACAGCGACTTCAGACCGGAACGGTCGACGCCGGGAATGTAGAACGCCTCGTCATGGATCTGCCGCAGCGTTTCCATGTATTCCTTGCTGAAGATGTCACCCTCGGTGGCTTCCACCGAGATGCGTACCGTATTGCCCAGGTTGGCCAGGTCGTTACGGTGTTCGAGCATCTTCTGAATATAGGGGTGCCCCAGCGGAATCATCTTCTCGAAGCTGGTCTGCGGGCGTACCTGAGCAGCCTGATAGAACAGGAAGATGCTGATCAGCAGGCAGATCAGGATAACCGCCGGGCGATTGTTGAAAATCAGCCGCTCGAGGAAGGACGCAGGCTGTTGTTGATGCTTGGTCATGCAAAGGCTCCCGGCTTGTTATTGTTGGCCCAGATCGGCGCCAGTCGAGGCGGCGAGGTGCACGCCGCCCTGCCCCACCAGGATCAGGTTGCCGTTATCCAGTGCAGCTACACCGGCCAGCGAAAGGCGGTCGGGACGGTTGATCAGGCTGAACGTCTGACCATGATCCTTGCTGCGCAGCACGGTGCCACCGTGCCCGACGACCGCGACGCTGCCATCGTTGAGCAGCGCGCCATCGGCCAGACCGAACTCCAGCGGGCCGTTGTTCGGGGTGTTGAGCGTGATCTGCTGCCAGCTGTCACCGAAATCGGTGGAGCGGAACAGGTGGCCACGCAGACCGTAGGCCAGCAGTGTGGCTGGCTGATCGGTACCGATCACGCCGAACAGCGAACCCTCGTAGGGCAGGTCCTCGATACGCTCCCAGGTCTGCCCCCAGTCTGCGGAGCGGAACATCAGGCCCAGCTCACCGACGATGAACAGACCGGAGTCCTTCACGGCGGTAATGGCGTTGAGGTGATAGGCGTCTTCGTTGTCGAGACGATCACTGATGTCTTCCCAGTTCTGGCCACCATCGGTGGTCTCCAGCAGCGCGCCATAGGCGCCCACGGCGTAACCGGTCTGCAGATCCTTGAACCAGATATCCAGCAGCGGCGCTTCGAGCTCGCGGTCTTCGAACTGCTTGTTCCAGGTCAGACCGCCATCGGTGGTCGCGAGAATCTGCGCATCGTGACCGACCACCCAGCCATGCTGGGCATCGACGAAGAACAGCGAGGTCAGCATCTGGCGGGTCGGCACCTTGGCCTGCTGCCAGCTCTGCCCCTGGTCGTTGGAATAGAGAACGTGGCCACGGTCGCCAACGGCAACCAGACGCTCACCGGTATTGGCCACATCGAGCAGCAGGCTCTCGACGGCCTTGGGAGACTCGATGGCATAGCCTGCATCAGCCGCAGCCGAGGTCTCGGCCTGCAGGGGCGCGGCAGCGAAAGCCAGAATGGAAAGCACACTGCACAGCGAGAGCGCTTTAGCCAGCGGCGAATGGACACGGAGCGCCGATTTGCGCGCCAGGATGGGCGCCAGACCGGACTGGGTGCGCCGCATGACGGGCTCACTCATATACCTTCCCCCTTTCTTGTTATAGGCGGTACTACTGATCACGCCCATCCTAGCGAGCTTCGGAAAGCCCTGACAATTGGCGCGACGTTATGTTTTGTTAAGGCAAAACCCGCGTGATAGAAGCCTATTCGCCAAGCTGATGCGAAAAGGCCGCTACTACTGTAGCGGCCTTCGCGTGAGACTACACGACTATTATCGCGTGCCGCGGCGACGCAGGGCGGCCGGTTTGAAATAACCGTCGTCGGGAGTGGCCTGGGTGAAGTCGATGGTGTTGCTCTCTTCGTTGTCCAGGTTCTGCACGTGGTAACGACGCGCCTGCAGGTCATGGAACACATCGAGTGCAGACCAGGTGGTCGGCAGGTCGTAGTAGTTCTTCAGGTAGGCGATGGAAACGCGCCACAGCTCGCCACGGCCGTCGTACTGATCCACCACCGCTGCCTGCCAGCTGTCCTCGTCGAGGAACAGGGTACGCTTGGAGTAGATATGGCGAGCGCCGGACTTCAGCGTGCCCTCGACGACCCACACGCGGTGCAGCTCGTTACGGGTCAGAGCCGGATTGAGGTGGCCAACCTGCAGCAGATCCTCGTACTTGACGTCCGGGCTGGTGACCTTGTAGTTGTTGTACGGGATGTAGATTTCCTTCTTGCCCACCAGTTTCCAGTCGTAGCGATCCGGGGCACCGTTGAACATGTCGGTGTCGTCGGCGGTACGCAGACCGTCAGCTGCGGCGATCGGGGTGTCGTAGGCCAGGTTCGGCGCACGGCGCACGCGGCGCTGACCGGCGTTGTAGCCCCAGGCCTGACGCGGCTCCTTCACCTGATCCAGGGTCTCGTGAACCAGTACTGCACCACCGGCCAGGCGCGCCGGGCTGGTGGTGAAGGACAGGTAGTAGAACATGATGTTGTTCAGGTCGGCGAAGGAGCCGTTCTGCAGGTAGTACTTGAACAGCGCTTCCTGCTGGGAAGTGACCAGCGAGTAGGCGCCATTGCGCTGTACTGCCACTTCCGAGGCGCGACGCACGATGTAGGTACCGCGATAGCGGGCGATGTGGTTCCACAGCGCCTCGACACCATTTTGCGGAATCGGGAACGGGATACCGCCGTAGGCATCGGAGAAGCCGTTGCCGCCATCGACCAGCTTGGCGCTGGTGGCGTTCTTCACGGTGTTGTCATAGACCCACTGCGGCGCGGAGCCGGAGCGGCGGGTCTGGTACACCGGCATCTGATAGGTTTCCGGATACGCCTTGAACATGGCGATCTGACCCGGCGTCAGATTGGCTTCGTACTGGCTAAGGTTGGCCGCAGTAATGGTGAACAGCGGCTTGTCTTCCGGGAACGGATTGACGTGGTGCTGGCCCGAGCGAGTGTAGCCAGCCGGTGCCTGGGTGATGCCACCGGTCCAGGCCGGAATGGTGCCGGCAGCGTTGCCAGCCTTCTCGGCACCGAAGGGAGTCAGGGTATCGCCGAGCTTGGCGGCTTCCTGCGGGGAAACGGCAGCCAGCGCGGAACCGGCAGAAAACGCCAGCGCAACGGCTACGGCCATCAGCCTGTGCTTGTTCAGCATGGGTAATTCTCCGTGAAGAGTATTGTCGGGCGCCCGAGGGCACCCGGCGTGTTTCTGGTTATAGGTACAGAGGGTGTTTACAAAGCAGCGAGCGAAGGCCAGGCAAGACGAAACCAGTCGAAAACGCGGCCTGTACGAGCAGTACATGAGCATTTTGCGGCTGATTCCAACGCAGCATGGCCGAGCGCAGCAATTTGTAGACGTCCTCTTAGAAGGAGTACTTGACGTTCAGGCCAATGTTGTCGCGATCACGCGCACCGTTGTTCTGGCCAGCGCCATAGAACTCGGTGTACTGGATCTCGGCTTCCAGGCTGTTCAGGTAGCTGGCGCGCATACCGAGGGTGTACGCCTTGCGCCCTTCGATGAAGTTGCCGGTCTGGTGCGAGTTGCCTTCGAAGTCATGCTTGAACACGGCGAACGGCGACAGGTTCACGCCAGCGTAAACGTCGTTCCAGGTGCCGGAGAGCACCAGGGTGTAGCCGTAGGCGTCCTTGTTGACCTGGTCGTCGCGGTCGTAGCCGGAGATATAGGAGCCGTTGCCACGGCCGGCGTAATAGCGGTTACCGGTAGGCGAGCTGTACTGCAGGCTGTCGCCACGCAGATGCTCGGACGCCAGCTCAGCCACACCGAACAACGAGTCGAAACCAAAGCTCGGGCCAAAGTTGTAGATCGTACCCAGCGAAGTATTGAATGCTTCGACGCGGGTGTAGTTGTGAATCTGATCGCCCAGCTGCACTTGCTGGCCACCGATATTCACAGCACCACCGCCCGCCAGTTGAGGCGCCTGGGTCAGCAGATCGCCGAGCAGGTCGTTGGTAGCGGCGATGCCAACCGGCAGGTTCGGACGGTAAGACAGCTCACCGAACACCGAAGCGTTGCCGACTGTGGTGTTGAAGCTGAAGCCGTACATGCGGATATCTTCGACATATTCGCGACGAGCATTGACATTGTTGGCAACGTCAATCGTGGCGAGACCACCTGCTGCCTCAGCAAAACCAGCAATTACCGCAGGGTTAGCACAAGCAGCGCCAAGGCCAGAAGCGACACATGCACCTTGCGCAATAGTGGTCAAATCCAGCCCCTCGTAGGCCCCCAAATCCGCATAAATGGTCGGTTCTTTGGCGTGGTAATTGACAAAGTAGAAACCAAACTCGGTGGAGTTCAGTTCTTCAGCGATATAACGGAATGCGACACCGAACTGACCATCGTTCTTGGCATTGATATCCTTACCAACACTGGCCACCTTGATATTACCGTTGGCATCAACAGTACGCCCCCCCGTCAAACCACCCGTCCCCGCATTACCGAGGCCAGAGTACAAGCCTGCGAGCGGAATGAGCGCCTCCTGAGTCGAGTAGGCAGTATTACCACCATCAGCAAACAGGTCGGTCTCGGAGAAGTAGGTCCCCACCGGGTCGATGGCGGTCTCTTTCCAGTTGAACTGGTAGAAAGTCTCCATCGACAGATTGTCAGTCAGGCCGAGGTTGAAGCTCAGCGCCTCCACCGGCACCAGCACTTCCTTCACCTCGGAGCCCGGCAAACGGAACTTGGCGGCGTCGACCGGGTTGGTGGTGTTGATGCCGTTGCGGTAGAACAGACCTTCACCCCAGTTGAACACCTGCTTACCCAGACGACCGGAAACCGGCATGTTGCCCACATCCCAGTTGCCATAAACGTAGGCGTCGAGGATCTGCGCATCACGGCCAGCCTTGTGGCGGGTTTCGCGGGTGAAGCTGTTGTCGCGAGGAGCGCTCTGGCTCGGCTGACCAGGCGAGTTGTTGTCGTAGTAATCGTTGCGCTTGTCCATGATCTGGGTGTCATAGAACGCAGTACCGCGAATGAACACCCCGTAGTTCTGGTAGGAAGCTTCCAGATCACTGGTGATCTTGAACACTTCGGAAACCAGGCCGGTATCGAAGTTGCGATTGCCGTCGTTGGTGTTGATGTCGTCGTTGGTCTTGTCCTGACCCTGTACGCGCCACAGCTGGCCGTAGGAGACGGTGGTGTCGATGGAACCGGTGATTTCGTTGTCGGCGAAGCTGAACTCCACCGCCTGAGCCTGAGCGGCGACCAGCAAAGGCAGAACGCCAGCGAACGCAAAGCCGGCCTTGGCCGGGGCAAAACGTAGAACGGGCTTGCGGGACTTAATTTCCATCGAGACTCACTCCGTGGACAGATCATTCTTTTGGGCGATCCCGTATCCGGGTCGCGATTGCCGTACTGACGACGGCTTCTGTTTTTATTTGCAGCGACATCTTCCTGCGACCAGCGCGCGCTCGCACGCGGTCAGATCCAGCTCGGTACTGCAACCATGGTGCCAATTCAAACAGGTGTATCAGCGCAAACAGGCTTGGAAGAGCTGTTGGCCAGTTTCTTTTCGTGACTGATCAGCCACCGACCAATGCGTCAGAAAAACTGGCGCATTTTGTCCTACGATCCGACGCTTTATGCCACTGACCACGCACCTTGCCGCGCAGCAGAGGGACGAAGATCGCCTCGCTGTCAAGCGACGAACCCCGAACTTAAGTGTGCAAAGGCATAAAGAACTGCATGCATATTTCATTGGGTAACAAAAAAGTGTTACCAACCAGAGATCGGTAACACTTTTCTTGGAGCAAAGCCCGTTCAGGCCTGATGCCATCCAGTCAGGCGTCGACATGCCGAATCTGCAGGAGCGGCGCCCCGAGGCGCGGCTCCCACGAAAGATCGCTTCGGCAGCCCTATCCGATCGGCATCGGACTCAGGCCAGGCTCTTGCTCACCACTTCATAGACATCGCTGGACAACTCACCGCAGGCGAGAATGCGCTCCAGCTCGGCCTTCATCAGCGCCTGGCGGGCAGGTGCATACTTGCGCCAGCGGGTCAGCGGCGCCAGCAGGCGCGAAGCGATCTGCGGGTTGAGGGCGTTGAGGGTGATCACCTGGTCGGCGAGAAAACGATAGCCCGCCCCATCCGCCCGGTGAAAGTTGATCAGGTTCTGGTTGGCGAAGGCACCGATCAGCGCACGCACCTTGTTCGGATTCTTCAGGGTGAAGGCGTCGTGCTGCATCAGCGCATGCACTCGCTCCAGACCGCCCGGCAGCGGGCAGCCGGCCTGCACGCTGAACCACTGATCCATGACCAGCGGGTTGTCCTTGAAGAAGTCGGCGAACATGGCCAGGGCCTTGCTCTGCTCCTCCTGGAACGGCGAGTTGACCAGCACGGCCAGGGCCGCCAGGCGCTCGGTCATGTTGTCGGCGTTCTCGAACTGGTCGACGCAGGCTGCCAGCACTTCAGGCTGCTCGCTGAGCATCAGGTAGGACAATGCGATGTTCTGCAGGCTGCGGCGGGCGAAGTGCGCCGCCTCGGCCACGTAAGGCGTGTCCTTGGAGACGTCGCGGTTGGCCTGGTAGCGCGCCCACAGCGGCGCGAACAGCGCGTCGGCCAGCGCCTTGCGGGCGAACTCGCGCGCGGCGTGAATGGCCTCGACATCGGCCACTTCGCTGATCTCGGTGAGATAGGCCTCGCCCGGCAGCGAGAGCATTTCCGCGACCATGGCCTGATCCAGCGACTCGTCCTCGAGCAGGGTGCGCAGCGCGGCGACCAGGCGCTGATCCAGCACCAGGGCTTCGCCACGCTGGTGCTGGCCGATCAGTTCCTGCAGCACTTGTACGGACAGCTGCTGGCCGGCTTCCCAGCGGTTGAAGCCATCCGAATCGTGCTGCATGAGGAACATCAGTTGGTCACGGCTGTAGGGGAAGCTGAGCTTGACCGGCGCACTGAAGCCACGCAGCAGCGACGGCAGCGGCTTCTCGGCAATAGCCTCGAAGGTGAAGGTCTGCTCGGCTTCGGTCACCGACAAAACGCGACTGGTGCCCTGCGCCGCGCTTTCGCCCTGCAGGCGCAGCGGCAGCTCGTTGCCTTGGGCATCGAGCAAACCGAGCGCCACCGGAATCACGAACGGCAGCTTTTCGCTCTGCCCCGGCGTGGCCGGGCAGCTCTGGCGGAAGCTCAGGCTGTAGCGCTGCGCAGCGGCGTCATAGGCCTCGCTGACCTCCAGACGCGGCGTGCCGGCCTGGGTGTACCAGCGCTTGAACTGGGTCAGGTCGATACCGCTGGCATCCTCCATGGCCTTGACGAAATCGTCGCAGGTCACGGCCTGGCCGTCGTGGCGCTCGAAGTACAGGTCCGAGCCCTTGCGGAACAGCTCCGGGCCGAGCAGGGTGTGGATCATGCGCAGCACTTCCGAACCCTTCTCGTAGATGGTCAGGGTGTAGAAGTTGGAGATTTCCATGTACGCATCCGGACGCACCGGGTGGGCCATGGGGCCGGCGTCCTCGGCGAACTGGTGGGTGCGCAGATAGGCCACGTCCTCGATGCGCTTGACGGTGCGCGAGTGGGTGTCGGCGGAGAACTCACTGTCGCGGAACACGGTGAAACCTTCCTTGAGCGACAGCTGGAACCAGTCGCGGCAGGTCACGCGGTTGCCCGACCAGTTGTGGAAGTACTCGTGTGCCACCACCGCCTCGACGCGCTGGTGCGCGGCGTCGGTGGCGGTCTCGGCCTTGGCCAGCACGCAGCTGGAGTTGAAGATGTTGAGGCCCTTGTTCTCCATGGCGCCCATGTTGAAGTCGTTGACCGCGACGATCATGAAGATGTCCAGATCGTATTCACGGCCGTAGACCTCCTCGTCCCACTTCATCGAGCGCTTGAGGCTGTCCATGGCGTGCTGCACCTTGTCGATGTTCTCCGGCTCGACATAGATGCGCAGCGCCACCTCGCGGCTGCTCATGGTGGTGAAGCTGTCTTCCACACACCAGAGGTCGCCGGCGACCAGGGCGAACAGGTAGGCCGGCTTCTTGAACGGGTCTTCCCAGGTGGCCCAATGACGGCCACCCTCCTCGCTGCCGCTGGCAATCGGGTTGCCGTTGGACAGCAACACCGGGTAGGCATGCTGTTCGGCGCTGACCGTGGTGGTGAACCTGCTCATCACGTCCGGGCGGTCGAGGTAGAAGGTGATCTTGCGAAAGCCCTCGGCCTCGCACTGGGTGCAGAACATCGTGCCGGACTTGTACAGGCCCTCCAGTGCGGTGTTGCTTTCCGGGTGGATGCGCACGCTGCTGTCGACCACGAAACGTTCCTGGGTCGGCTGCAGGGTCAGGTGGCTGTCGGTCAGGGTGTAATCACCTTCACCCAGCTCGCGGTCATCGAGCTTGAGCTCCAGCAGTTCCAGTTGCTGGCCATCCAGCACGAGCTTCGGCAGCCCGGCACCCGCTTCGGGGTTGCGCCGCATGACCAGCTGCGCATGTACCAGGCTGTGATCCTCGAACAGCTCGAAGGTCAGGTGGGTTTCGTCGATCAGGTAGTCGGGAACCTGGTAGTCCTTGAGGTAGATGGTCTTGGATTGTTCGGTGCGCATGGCGGTGGCCTCTTCGAGGCAGCTGCAAGCTTCAAGCCGCAAGCTGCAAGGTGGTGGTCAGGCGGCGATCTCGTGGACGGCCAGCTGATAGGCGGTGTACTTGCGGATATTGATCACGCCGGTGTCGAACATCAGGTACTGGCCCTTGATACCGAGCAGGGTGCCTTCGGCCAGGGGCTGCTTGTCCAGGTTGAAGCTGGTGATCTTGGCCGGATAGGCCTCGATGGGATAGCGAATCTCCAGCACCTCGGCTGCGCTCAGCGGCTGAATGGCTTGCAGGCCGAAACGCTGCTGCAGTTCGGTGATGCCCGCGCCACAGCTATCGAACAACTGCTCGCGAATAGTCAGCAGATCGACCGGCACAGCGTCGCCCTTGAGCAGCGCGCGCCAGTTGGTCTTGTCCGCCACCTGGCTGCGCAGCAGGTCTTCGACGAGACCGGACTGCTGCCGGGTAGCCACGCGCAGGATGGGCAACGCCTGGGTCGCACCCTGATCGATCCAGCGCGTCGGCACCTGAGTTGCACGGGTGATGCCCACCTTCACGCCACTGGAGTTGGCCAGGTAGACGATGTGATCGGTCATGCAGAACTGCTCGCCCCAGCTCGGTTCGCGGCAGGTGCCGGCGTCGTAATGACACTTCTCCGGACTCATGATGCAGACGTCGCATTGCGCCAGCTTCTGCATGCAGGGGTAGCAATAGCCCTGGCTGAAGCTGGTCTTGGTCCTGCGCCCACAGTGCGTGCAATGGATGGCGCCGAGGTATTCCAGGCGCAGGTGCTTGCCCACCAGCGGGTTGACCGGTACCTCGATATCGCCCAGGCGAAAGGCGTACTGCACCGGCGCGCCCAGGTGCGCCTTCATCTTGCTCAGCGAGCCACGTCCAAGTTCGGCCATCAGTGCAAGGTATCCGAGGACTTGAACAGCAGGTTCGGCACCGGCTCGGACTTGCTGCTGCACTCCTGCGGGCCCATGTAGCCGGTGCGCTCTTCCTCCGGCAGGTTCTGCACTTCCCAGGCGATCATCGCCTGCAGGCTCAGTTCCTTCTGTTCCTGGGTCAGCTTGCGGCCGTCCGGCCATTTGCCGATTTCCACGGCCAGCTTGAGGCTCTCGTAGATTTCCGGGGTGATGTTTTCAATCGCATCGAGAAAGGACGACATACAGGTCTCCAGGTAAATTTCAGGGCGGGTGAAACCCGCCAGAACTCCGCGTTGACGGGTTGCACCCGCCCTACAGTCGAATCAAGCGCTACGTCGGGCCAGCATACCGCCAAGCAGCCCGGTCAGGCAGCCGGTGAGCAAGCCGCCGACATGCGCGGCATTGGCGATGGCGCCGAACTGCAACAACTCGAAGATGCCGGTCATGCAGATCAGCAGCCAGGCCAGCATCATCACCAGCACGCCAGGCGGCAGTCGATAGGCAGCGTTCGGCGCCAGGCGCTGGTAGATCCAGCAATGCCCTAGCAGGCCATAAAGCACACCGGACAAGCCACCGAACAACGACGGCCCGGCCCACCAGTATTGGGCGAAGTTCGACGCCAGGCCGAACAGCAGGGTCAGCCCCAGCAGGCCGATGGCGCCCTGGCGAAATTCGATGCGCCGCCCCAGCTCCCAGTACCACAGGCTGTTCATCGCCAGGTGCAGCCAGCCGAAGTGGATCAGCATCGGCGTGATCAGGCGCCACCACTGACCGCTGCCCAAGGTGGCATCCAGATAGGTCAGATAGAGGTGCTCACCGTCGAGGCGAAAATCGACGAAGCTCAGCCAACGGATGGTGGAAAAGTTCTCGCCCGCCAGGGTCACGGCGAAGACGATGAAGGTGGCGAGCAACACCAGCGCCGTGACCGGGCTGCGCCGCAGTTGAGTGGCGAAGCTCTCGCGTACAGGGACGACGCTTGGCGGCAACTCTCCGGCGTCATCGCCCTGCGGATGACGCGCGTACAGTTCACGCACCTGCTCGGCAAGCTCCTGCCCCGGCACCCACAGCACCTGCTCGCCGCCCTCTTCCGCCACCCGGTGTGGCACGTTCAAGCGCTGCAGCAGAGCGACGAAACCACTCAAATCGCGATCCAGCGGCAAGCGCAACACAACCACTGCCGTCATCGCGGCGCCTCCAGCGGGTCGACATCGACCCAGACGAATTTACCCGCATCCAGACGCGTTTCCTGATCCAGACGATAAGCCACCAGGCGGCCACCGACCACCGCGCTGTAATCCAGGCAGGCCAGGTTGGGCCTGATCGGCGCCGGTTTGCCACGCCGCCAGTAATGGCCGACGAACAGCAACGGCTCGTGTGCGCCATACCTGAGCAGCTCGTCCTTCTGCAGCTCGGATAGCGGCGTCTGCGCAGCCATCTCCGGCAACGCATCGGGCTGGAAGACGATATCGCCGTAGGTCTGCGGATCCTCTTCCCAGAATTTGGTGCGAAAGTACGAGCGGGTGAAGCCGTCACCGCTGGTCAGCGTCAGACCGTGCGGCAAGCGCATGTCGGTGCCACGCAGCAGGCGATCGAGCGCCATGTTGGCGAAGCTGCCGGGCACGGCCGAGGCCTGCAGGAAGTGTTCGTCGATGCAGCCATCGGGAAATTGCGCCTTGAGCGGAGTGATCAGCTCGTCATCCCAGCAGGCGTGAACGACGCGAAAGCGTCCGGCATCGATGAACAACGGCATCTCGTAGAACCAGCGCAAAAATTCGCGCCACTCCTGCGAATGATCCTCGAACTGTGCCAAGGTTTCGCGCATCAGGCGCTGGTGCCGTGGGTTGTGCTCGCGCACGTACTGACGGCCACTGCCCGGCGGGGCTGGCGTGCTCCACCCCAACGCATTGAACTCGTGGTTGCCCATGATGCATAACGCCTGGCCGGCGCGAACCATGTCGTGCACCAGATGCAGGGTTTCGCGGATGCCCGGGCCACGGTCGACCAGGTCACCCAGGAAGATCACCATGCGCGTCGGATGGCGCCACACGCCACCCTGGCGGCTGTAACCCAGCCGCTCGAGCAGACGTTCGAGGGTTTGCGCACAACCGTGGATATCACCGATCAGGTCATAGCCACGATGGGGGTCGAGGGACATTCAGTCCTGCCCTCCCAGGCGGCTGCCCCATCCGAGCTTGGTGCGGCAGACCTCATAGTAGTTGTGATCCAGCGGATGGATCAGGCGCAACTTCTGCGCCTTCTTGGCCACGTGCAAGGTATCCCCCGGTGCACAGGTGAAGTGGTTCTGGCCGTCGCAGGACACTTGCGGGTAGATGGTCATGTCCGAGGACACCACCACCTTCAGCTCGCTGTTGCCATCGACCACGATGGGCCGACTGGACAGCGTATGCGGGTACATCGGCACCACCACGATGGCATCGAGCTTGGGATGCATGATCGGCCCGCCAGCGGACAGCGCGTAGGCCGTCGACCCCGTGGGTGTGGCGACGATCAGACCGTCGGCCTTCTGGCTGCAGACGAACTGACCATCTATATACAGCTCGAACTCGATCATCCGCGTCGACTTGCCGGGGTGCAGCACCACGTCATTGAGCGCGTCGCCCTGGCCAATGGCCTCGCCCTGGCGACGCACCTCGGCTTCGAGCAAGAAGCGATTCTCGGTCAGGTACTGGCCTTCGAGCACCTGCGCCACCTTGAGTTCCAGCTCGTCAGGGCGGATATCGGTGAGAAAGCCCAGGCTGCCACGGTTGATCCCCAGCACCGGCACCTTGTGCCGCGCCAGGGCGCGGGCGGCGCCGAGCATGCTGCCGTCCCCCCCGACGACGATCACCAGGTCGCAGACCTCGCCAAGCATCTTGCGCGAGGAGGTTTGCAGGCCGTGTCCCGGCAGCACGTCGGCGATGGTGTCCTCGAGGATTACATGCAGGTGGCGGTCGATCAGAAAGCGCTTGAGTCGCCGCACGGTTTCCAGCACCCGCGTACTACCCAGGCGCCCGATGATGCCGACATTGCGAAATTGCTCCATGGGACTCCCGCCAGACAGATAAGAAACGAAGAGGGATTATCGGCCAAAGGCCAGGGCGGCAGCAAACCAGCACTGTTACTGGGCTATGCTCGGCTCATGCACACACCCGACTCGCTCCATGATCTGCTGCTTGGCCTGCGTACCCCGGCCGTGCGTGACCTGGCCTGGGCGCTGTTCTCGCCACCCATGCTGGGTGAGACCACGAAAGTCCAGCGTCATCCGCTACAGGCCAGTTGCTGGACGCGGCAACCGCAGCGGCTGGCTGACTGGCTCGTTCAGCAGGACAACGATGCCGGTGGCCTGCATGCCTGGCTGGCGGCAAGACCGGTACGCCGCCTCGGCCTCTATTACGAACGCCTGTGGCAGTTCGCCCTGCATGCTGCGCCAGATGTCGAGGTGATCGCCGCCAACCTGCCGATCCGCCAGAACGGCCAGCCCCTGGGCGAGCTGGACCTGCTGCTGCGTGACGACGAAGGTGAACACCATCTTGAATTGGCGGTGAAGTTCTATCTCGGCACGGACGGCAGCGATGCCGCTGACTGGCTTGGCCCGGGCAGTCATGATCGGCTCGATCTGAAACTGAGCCACCTCGCGCAGCACCAATTACCCCTGTCTTCGCGCCGCGAGGCACGGGGAGCGCTGAACGACCTGCAACTGGGCGAAACCCGATCCGCCTTCTGGCTCGGCGGCTACCTGTTCTATCCCTGGCCCGACCACTGCTCCCCGCCTCGCGGCGCCACGCCCGAACACTGCCGGGGGCGCTGGCTGCATCAGCGCGACTGGAGTGACTTCGCCGCGACGAGGCCAGGCGCGCACTGGCAGCCGCTGCCGAGACTGGCCTGGCTGGCGCCGGCGCTGGTCAATGCCGATGAGCTCTGGCGTGATGAAATGTTCGAGCAGTGGCTGACCACGCTGCGCCCGGAGGCTCAGGCGCAACTGCTGGTACGACTGGAGGAGGATCAGGCCGGGGATTGGCGAGAGGTCGAACGACTCTTTCTGGTCAACGATCAGTGGCCGACGCACTCGTAGCCCGGATGCCATCCGGGACGCATGCGCCTGCAATTCGCGGATTCGACCCGGGCTAGGCTTGCCACGGAGCCAGCGCCGATCAACGGCTACGCTCGGTACGCCCGCCGGAACGAGCCAGATACCCTGCGCCGCTTTCGCAGAGCAGCGCATCGCGTTGCACCGCAGGCAGGGCGTTTAGGCCACCGCGCAAGGCGTAAACGCTGTAGCCCAGTTGCGAAAGCAGAAACACCGCGCTGCTGCTGCGCTTGCCACTGTCGCAGTAGCACAGGTAGGTACGTGATCGCTCCAGCAGGCGCGCCTTCAGGCGCAACAGTTGCAGCGGCATATGCAGCGATTGCGGCGCATGCGCCTTCTCGTACTCTTCCAGCAGCCGCACATCCAGCCATTGTGCACCCTGCGTCAACAGCCTGGCGCCCTCTCCCAGCGATACTTCGGCCACCACCGGCGCCTTGAGCAGGGCAAAGAAATCCTGACGATCCAGACGCAGCACACTGCCGGCCTCGACCATGGTCACCGTGGCATTTCGCGGCCGATCGGCAAGCAGGGCCTCCTCGCCGAAACAGGCGCCAACCTCCAGCCCCGCCAGCACCTGGTGCTCGCTACCAGCGCCCCGGATCACCTCGGCGCGGCCGCTTTCCAGGAAATAGCAGCAATCGCCAGCGGCACCCTCTTCGATAATCTGGCTGCCAGCCGCCAGCTCGACCTTATGCAGGCGAGCGAGCATGTTCTGCACGTTGGCCGGCGGCACCTTGGCAAACAAGGGGTTTTCCAGCAGCCGCTCCAGCCACTCGACATCGGCGCCACTGTGCTGCAGCGCCAGCAACAGGTCCTGATGCGCAAGGCGCCAGGTAAGCAGGCGATCGAGCGTGGCACTGTCGATCATCAGCACGCTGACATCGCTCAAGGCACGGGCGTCATGCAATCTGGGCAGACCGGGTGACAGGGGATGGCAACTGATCTCGCTGCCGGCCTGCACCCTCTGCGTCCTGCCCTCGGCATCCTGCAGCTGCAACTCGCCGGCCAGCAGATAGCAGGTCAGACGCGCCTGATCGCCCTGACGAAACAGCAATTGCCCGGCCAGCAGGGGCTGCGGCACCAACTGGCTCCGCAACTCGCGCCACTGCTGCGCGGAGAGCGCGTTGAGCGGCGTCAGGCTGCGCAGTTGTTCGGGGGTAAGGGGTTCGCTCATGAGGATTTCCAGGCTCCGCTGGTCAGACCTGAGTGTAGTCGGCGCTGGCGCCCATCAACACCCGACGCCCTTGCAAGCCGCCAGTATGAATGAATATCAGCCGACTGCCGCACGCAAGTTGACCGCTCTTGCAGAAGTCGCGCAGCGCCATGAGCGCCTTGCCGGTATACACAGGCTCCAGCGGTACACCGCTGGCCTGCTCGGTGTCCAGGATGAACTGGCGCAGTGGCTCGTCGAGGCGCGCAAAACCGCCGCGCGCGGCTTCGATCAGTTGGTAGCGCCGCGCCGACGTCCCGGCCTCGTTCAGCAATCTGCCGACCTGAGTGGCGACGCCGTGGTCGCCCGGTACCGCCTGTGCGCCGAACACGCTGCGCCGAACATCACCCAGCAGTACACCAGCCAGGGTGGTGCCGGTCCCCGTAGCCAGCCACCAGGCATCGAAATCAGACCAGCCGATATCCGCCAGCTGCGCTTCGGCCATCGTCACCAGGCCGCTGCAACCTCTGGCGCCCTGAAGCCCCAGACCACCCTCGCCGACCGCTTGGAACCCCGGATAGCGGGCGAGCCAGGGCGCCCAGAAGTCCGGCTGATGGCGCGCACGGTAACCGCCGTAACCCAGCCAGTGCAGCGCCATGCCCATGCGCTGCAGATCATCGACGGTCGGGGTCTGCTGCGGTTCACCACGCAACAGACCAACCGTGGCGAAGCCGAAACGCCGGCCCGCCGCAGCCAGCGCATGCAAATGATTGGAGTGTGCACCACCCAGACTGATCATCCCCTGCGCGCCGGCCGCAGCGGCCTGTTGAAGATAGGGCGCGAGCTTGAACCACTTGTTGCCGGACACCAGTGGATCGACAAGATCCAGGCGCAGACAGGCGAGCTCGACGCCAGCCGCCTCGAGCCAGTCCAGTTGCAGAGGTTGTAGCGGCGCCTGCGGGCGCCAGGGGGGAATGCGTATGGGCAAGATCAGCCGACAGTACGCAGACGGCTACTGGCCTTGTGCCGCGCGCAGCAGTTCGAATCACCCAAAGTGAAACGGCTGGGCGTATCGATGCGGTCGATGGGAATGGCGCAGCGCTCCCCGCTGGGCAAGGACGCGTCGCAGCTGGGCTGCTGATAATGTGCCAACCAGTGGCGATACTGCTCTTCGGAAACGAAGCATTTGCCCGCGGCGTAGGCCATGGGGTTGTCCTGATAGCGGGCGACATCCTGCAGGGGAATGGTCAGGTGCCCGGCGCCGGGGTGGTAGACCACGAACACCACGCCAAGCTTGGCCAGGCGATCGAGCACCTGGTCAGCGCCCTGACTGGCGAATGCATCGCGCTCACGCTTGAGGCGTTCGATTTCGGACTGCAACTGGGCATCCAGTTCATTGCGATAGGCCAGTTCGACGTCGCGTATGGCGATCTGCTCCTTGTACTCCGCCACGGCCGCCACGACCTTGGCGCGCATTTCGCCCTCGAACTGCGCGCGCAGGATATCGCCCTCGGTACGACCGTGACGCTCGAGGGCACGCAGTTGTTGAGTCATGTCCTCACGGCTGCTCTGGAAGCTCTCGGCCTGGGCGGCCAGTTGCGCCTTGAGGTTGGCGTTGAGCTCCTCCTGCTGGCGCAGCGCCTGATGCAGCCCATGGATCTGCGCCTGCAGATTCTTGCTCTGCTCCTCGCTGGCCAGTTTGAACTTGGCCAGTTCGTCTTCATGCTGCTGGGTCAGGCTGGTGATGCGCAGACGCTGCTGCTGAATCAGTTGCGCGGTCTTGGCACGATGCTCCTGATCCATCTTCTGCGCCAGTTGCTCGGCCACTTCCTTGGCCGGATCGGGCGCATACCATTTGTCTTCGGAAGCCACCTGCAAACGCTCGGCAACCACCGACTGAGCACTGTCGTCCTCGATCAGGAGCCCGAGCTGATTGCGCTTGACTGCATCGCGCAGCAATACCAGATCATTCTGTGCGGGTGCCAGGCTGGGGTCCCACAGATGCATCTGATGCCAGGACACCGGACACTGACTGCGACAGGCCAGGCGAATCGGCCCGGCGCCCAGGTCCGGGCCACGGCCGGCACGCTCGGCCAGGTGTTGCAAAGGAATGTTCCAGCCCTTGTCGGGGCGACCGTCCTCGTCGAAATCCAGAAAGAAGAATACCGCCGCCCTGACCAGCAGGCGCGGGTTGATCACCACGAATACCGCGCGCATCTGTTCGTCGGCGAACTCGGGCATGTTCACCACACCATCGAGCAAGGCTTCGAACTCAGGGAACATCATCTGTTTGCAGATACCGCGTTCACTGAAGAACATCACGGCTTCCACCATCTGCGGCTTGTTCTGCATGCTCATTGAGGACCCTCTGGACCAACCGGGAATACGCGCGCGCATAGTCGCGTGCCAGAGCAGCGCATACTCTGGCACTGATATCGTCCTTGATATCCGGGACAAGTCTAGGGGAAAACCCGACCACAGCAATGTGACTGGGTTGGCACTCACTCTGCGATCCAGACCGAATAGACCACCGCTTAGCGCAAAAATGTGACAAGGCCGGAAAGTACGAAAGCGGCCAGCGACCCGATCCGGCGGGATGAACCCTCGCCTGCCAGGCACGACAAGATCGGCGGATTCTTGCTTTTTACCCCCACCACATAAGCGAAATTTCGCCTATCTCAGTCAGAATCATTAGACCCACCCGCTCTAGACCGGTGGTCCGACAACCTGGCACGTCACCTGCTCTGCGACATGCAAGCCCGCGCGCATGTCGCGTGGTCGGACTGATAAAAAAGACAAGAGGTCAGCCATGTTCCGCCATCACTTCACTGCCAACCCTCATCCCTCTATCCGCTTCGCGGGTGCCTCTCCCGGCACCAGAAAACTGCCTGCGCCCCACTGACGCACCCTTGGCCCAAAAATAACAATAACGGAGAATCCTCATGCACTTAGCCAAGCGCCTTGGCCTGCTTGCCGCTGCCGCGATTCTGGCCACCAGCCCCAACGCTCACGCCGGCCCGACCTCGATCAACATCCTCACCGGCGGCACCAGCGGCGTTTACTACCCACTGGGCATGAGCCTGTCCGACCTTTATGGCGAGCGCATCGCAGACTCGACCACCAGCGTGCGGGCCACCAAGGCTTCGGTGGAGAATCTCAACCTGCTGCAGATCGCCCGCGGCCAACTGGCCTTCGCCCTTGGCGACTCCGTTGCCGATGCCTGGAAAGGCGATGAAGAAGCCGGCTTCAGAGCCCCGCGTGACCGCCTGCGCGCCATCGCCGGGATCTACCCGAACTACATCCAGATCGTCGCCAGCAAGGCATCGGGGATCACCAGCCTGGAAGATCTGCGCGGCAAACGCATTTCCGTCGGGGCGCCGCGCTCGGGCACCGAGCTCAACGCCAGGGCCATCTTCAAGGCTGCGGGGCTTAGCTACGCGGATATGGGCCACGTGGAGTTCAAGCCCTACGCCGAATCGGTCGAACTGATCGAGAAAGGCCAACTGGACGCCACCCTGCAGTCGGCCGGCCTGGGCATGGCGGCGATTCGCGACTTGGCCGAGCGCGTGCCAATCACCTTCGTCGCCATTCCCGAGCAAGTGGTGTCACGTATCGGCAGCAGCGCCTATCAGTCGGGCACCATCCCTGCCGGCACCTACAAGGGCCAGGCCAACGACGTGACGACGGCGACCATCACCAACGTTCTGGTCAGCCAGACCAGCGTTTCCGACGCCGTGGCCTATCAGATGACCAGGTTGCTCTTCGAGAACCTCGACCGCCTGGCCGAAGCGCACCCGGCCGCCAGGGACATCAGGCTGGAGCGCGCCACCCGTGGCCTGCCGATTCCGCTGCATCCCGGCGCCGAGCGCTTCTATCGCGAGGTGGGGGTTCTCAAGTAGAGCGCCCGTCAGCCCTTGGCGGCTGCGAGAAAGGGCGCCAGGCGCTGCGCCATTTCCGCGCCGAGCGCCTGCAGCCCGCTCATCGGGCGCACCATCACCTCGAACTCGACGATTCGTCCCGAGTCGTCGAAGCGAATCATGTCGATGCCCTTCAATTCGCGCCCGCCTACCTTCGCGGAAAACTCCAGCACCACGCTGAGGCCGTCGGCAGTAGCCAGTTCGCGGTGATAGACGAAATCCTCGAACACCTTGAGCACGGTATTGAGGATCAGATTGACCGCCTCCGCGCCCGGATACGGGGTGTGCGCCATGGGCGAACGGAATACGGCCTGAGGGTGCAGCAACTCGGGCAAGGCGCTCAGGTCCTTGGCGGCGACGAACTGATGCCAGCGTTCGAGGCTGGTCGCTGCGGCAGGTTGTAGCTGGGCATTGAGAGACATCGGCTTCTCCTTGTTGTTGTCAGGCCAGAAAGCAAACGCCCCGCACTAGGCGGGGCGTCGTCATTACAGCTCGGCCGCCAGGCGCGAACCCTGGTTGATCGCCCGCTTGGCATCGAGCTCGGCAGCGACATCCGCGCCGCCGACCAGGTGCACGCGCTGACCGGCGCTCTCCAGGCCTTCCTGCAGTTCGCGCAGCGGGTCTTGACCTGCGCAGACGATCACGGTATCGACCGGCAGCACCTGCTCCTCACCACCGGCGATGCGGATATGCAGGCCGGCATCGTCGATCTGCACGTACTCGACGCTGTTGAGCATCTGCACCTTCTTGTTCTTCAGACCGGTGCGATGAATCCAGCCGGTGGTCTTGCCCAGGCCATCGCCGACCTTGGACTTCTTGCGCTGCAGCAGGAACACCTGGCGCGCCGCCGGGTGCGGATGCGCCTCGATGCCCGCCACGCCACCACGCGCCTCAAGCGCGGTGTCGATGCCCCACTCCTTCCAGAACTCGTCACGGTCGAGGCTGGTGGCCTTGCCCTGGTGCGTGATGAATTCGGACACGTCGAAACCGATACCGCCGGCCCCGATCACCGCGACCGTCTGCCCGACCGGCTTGCGCTCGAGAATCGCATCCAGGTAGCTGATCACCTTGGCATGGCCGATGCCCGGAATATCCGGCGTACGCGGGGCGATACCGGTGGCCAGGATGATGTCGTCGAAGCCGCCCTTGAGCAGATCGCCCACCGACACACGGGTATTCAGGCGCACGTCGACGCCTGTGGTTTCCAGCTTGCGCTTGAAGTAGCGCAGGGTCTCGAAGAACTCTTCCTTGCCCGGCACGCGCTTGGCCACGTTGAACTGGCCACCGATCTCGCTGGCAGAATCGAACAGGGTCACGCTGTGGCCGCGCTCGGCGGCGACGGTGGAAGCCGCCAGCCCGGCCGGGCCGGCGCCGACCACGGCGATCTTCTTCACCTGCTGAGTGGGGATATAGTTCAGCTCGGTCTCGTGGCAGGCACGCGGGTTGACCAGGCAGCTGGTCAGCTTGCCGCCGAAGGTGTGATCCAGGCAGGCCTGGTTGCAGCCGATGCAGGTGTTGATCTCATCGGCACGGCCTTCGGCGGCCTTGTTGACGAAATCCGGGTCGGCCAGGAACGGGCGCGCCATCGACACCATGTCTGCATCGCCCTCGGCCAGCACCTGCTCGGCGACTTCCGGGGTGTTGATGCGGTTGGTGGTGATCAGCGGGATCGACACCTCGCCCTTGAGCTTGGCGGTGACCTTGGTGAAGGCCGCGCGCGGCACCTTGGTGGCGATGGTCGGGATGCGCGCCTCGTGCCAGCCGATGCCGGTGTTGATGATCGTCGCGCCAGCCTTTTCGATGGCCTTGGCCAGCAGCACGATCTCGTCCCAGGTGCTGCCACCCTCGACCAGATCGAGCATCGACAGGCGGTAGATGATGATGAAGTTCGGCCCGACCGCCTCGCGCACGCGACGCACGATTTCCACCGGCAGACGCATGCGGTTCTCATAGCTGCCGCCCCAGCGGTCGGTGCGCTGGTTGGTGTGGGCGACCAGGAACTGATTGATGAAATAGCCTTCCGAACCCATGATCTCGACGCCGTCATAACCGGCCTGCTGGGCCAGCGCGGCGCAGTTGACGAAGTCGGCGATCTGCTTCTCGATGCCCTCTTCGTCCAGCTCACGCGGCTTGAACGGGTTGATCGGCGCCTGGATGGCGCTCGGCGCCACGGACTTGGGGCTGTAGGCATAACGCCCGGCGTGCAGGATCTGCATGCAGATCTTGCCGCCGGCCTCGTGCACGGCCTGGGTGACGATCCTGTGCTTCTCGGCCTCTTCCACCGTGCTCAGCTTGGCCGCGCCGGAATACACGCCGCCCTCCTCGTTGGGGCCGATGCCGCCGGTGACCATCAGGCCGACGCCACCACGGGCGCGCTCGGCGAAGTAGGCCGCCATGCGCTCGAAGCCGCCCGGCTTCTCTTCCAGGCCGGTGTGCATGGAGCCCATCAGCGTGCGGTTGCTCAGCGTGGTGAAGCCGAGGTCGAGCGGGGCCAGCAGGTGCGGGTAACGAGCAGTCATGGAATTCTCCACATCGCGGTGCAGTTCACGGATTGCCGCGGTCTCATGGGCACGCGGTCGGTTATGGAGCCAGACGATAAAGAGGCTGCCAACCATGCTCAATGATCGAAACTAACAAGATAATGATCAAAACTAGCAACAGATCTTGGCAGCGCGGCTCGACCGACCTAACCTGCACCGCAATCAAGCCGAAAAAAACCATGCGCCTACTGATCACCCTCCTGCTCGCGCTCGCACTGCTGACCGGTCTCGGCAGCTACGTCCACTGGATCGAGCAGCGCCCCAGCAGCCATTACCTGTCCGACCTGCGCAGCCAGGTCGCGCTGGATATCGGCGAGCCCGGTCCGCGCGGCAACCTGCTGGGCATCCAGCCGGAACTGTTCGCCGCCGACTACCAGAGCCTCGCGCGCCTGCGCCTGAAGCTGGCCGCCTACCTGGACCACGCCCGCGACCTGGGCATGCTCAACGAACGCACCGTCGTCGTGCTGCCCGAACATATCGGCACCTGGCTACTGGCCGTCGGCGAGAAGCAAGAGCTCCACCGCGCCGCCGAGCGCCGCCAGGCCATGCGCTGGCTGGCGGCGAGCAATCCGCTGGACTTTCTCGCTGCACTGTTCAGTGCCGGCGGCGACGCACGCCTGGACGACGCCATGTTGCGCACCAAGGCCAAGACCATGGCGCGTGATTACCAGCAGCTGTTCGGCGATCTGGCCCGCGATTACCAGATCACCCTGGTTGCAGGCTCCATCGTCCTGCCCGCGCCGCGTATGGAGCGGGGTCGCCTGGAAGTCGGCCACGGGCCGCTGTACAACGTCAGCCTGGTATTCGATCGGGCCGGCAACCCGCAGGGCCAGCCACAACGCCACGCCTTCAGTGCCGGCGCACTGGCCACCGAAGCGGCGGATGCGCTGCAGGTAGTGGAAACTCCGGCTGGTCGGCTTGGCGTACTGCTGGGCGGCACTCTCGACCAGTTCCAGGCGAAGGCGATCGAGGGCGAGGCAGTAGAGCTGCTGGCCATGCCCAGCGACCTGGATGGCCTGACGGACGACGCCGACTTCACCGAACGACTGCAGGCCCACGGCATTCGCGCGGCAGTGAAAGTCCATCTGCGCGGCCGCTTGTGGGAGCGCAGCGGTCAGTCCCAGGCGCTCGCCTTCGATGCCGGACGCAGCGAACGAGGCGCCAGCGAGCGCGGCGCGCAACTGATCAATCTATGGCTATAAAAGCATCGCGTGTTCGCCTCGGCGATCTCTCCGTCGGCTTCACCCAGGCGCTGGCCGACGCACTGCGCGAACAGGGTCAGCGCCCCGAACCCCTGCTCGAGCAGTTCGGTCTGGATGCCGCACGCCTGAGCGAGCCGCGCGCGCGCCTGTCGATTCCACGCTTCATGCGCCTTGGTCATAGCGCCATTGCCCTGTGCAGCAACCCCGCGCTGGGGCTGGAAATGGGCCGGCACAGCCGCCTCAGCCAGGTTGGCCTGGCCGGCATCTGCGCCGCGCAGGCGCCCGATCTGCGCGAAGCGGCACGCACCCTGACCCGCTTCGAGCCGCTGTACGCCGCCAACTATCGCGGCCGCTCGGGCTTGCGCGAAGATGCCCGCGGCGCCTGGCTGCATTTCTATTCCATCAGCCCGTACAACGACTACAACCGTTTCGTGGTGGATTCGGTGCTGGCCGGCTGGCAGACCAACCTGAGCCAGGTGGTCGACCGCTGCATCACCCCGGAGAAAGTCGAGATCGAATTTCCCGCACCGGACTATGGCGAACGCTACGAAGCGCTGTTCGGCTGTCCCGTGGAGTTCGCCTCCAGCGCCAACCGCCTGCGCCTGAGCAACGACACCCTGGCCCTGCGCAACCCCCAGCACTGCCCAGGCACCTGGCGGCACCTACTGGAGCTTTGCGAACGCGAACTGGAGCAGCTGACTCGCACACGCAGCCTGCGCGAACGGGTCATCCAACTGCTCGGCCCGCTGCTGCACGGCCACGAGCCGGATCTGCAGGAAGTCGCGCACAGCCTGCAACTGCCGAGCTGGACACTGCGGCGCAAGCTGGCCGAGGAAGGCACGCAGTTTCGCACCATCCTCAACGACACCCGCCGCGACCTGGCCATGGCCTATATCCGCGATACCGAACTGGCCTTCGGCGAGATTGCCTACCTGCTCGGCTTCGCCTCGGCCGAAGCCTTCCAGCGCGCCTTCAAGCGCTGGCTCGGGCAAACGCCGGGCGACTACCGCCGCGCGCAGCGCAGAGCGAGCTGATTGCACGGCGACCTTGATCGCCAAGCGCTCGCAACTTAGAATCCTTTTCATCCGCGTTTGCGGTCGCTTCTTACTCCTTTCATTCCGCTCCGGCCCGCCGCGTGCGCCAACGACCCCGCGAACATGTCCAAGAAATCCCGCTCCAGACTCTGGTTTCTCGTCCACAGCTGGCTGGCCCTACCGGTCTGGTTCTTCCTGCTGATCATCTGTGTCACCGGCACCCTGGCCACGGTCAGCCAGGAGATCGTCTGGCTGGCCAACCCGGACGTGCGCGCCAGCAAGCCGTCCGATGATGCACAGCGCCTGAGCTTCGGCCAGGTACTGGAAGCGATCAATCGTGCCGAGCCGGAGCTGATCGTGCAGTCCATCGGCCGCCCGGACGAAGATCACTTCGCCCTTACCGCGCGCGTCAGCTATCCCGACGGCAGCTCGCCGTTGCTGTACGTCAACCCTTACAGCGGTGCGATCCAGGGCGTCAGCCCGGAGTTCGACTTCCGCCAGTTCACCCGCGCCCTGCATGGCTGGTGGCTGGTGCCGTTCACCAACGGCTACAGCTGGGGCTGGTACCTGGTGTCGCTGATGGGTCTGCCGATGCTGCTGTCGCTGATCACCGGTCTGGTGGTCTACAAGAAGTTCTGGAAAGGCTTCTTCAGCCCACGCCTGCGCGTGGGCCAGGGTGCGCGCATCTTCTGGGGCGACTTCCACCGCCTCTCCGGCATCTGGTCGATCTGGTTCATCGCGGTCATTTCCATCACCGGCGTCTGGTTTCTGATCCAGGCAATTCTCGGCGATACCCACGTGTCGATCTCCACCGAAGGCGTACCGCCGGTGGTGGCGCGCGAGGAAGTGCCGCTGGCGCCGAGCGCCGCCGAAGTGCCGCGTATCAGCCTGGACGCCGCCGTGCTCAAGACCACCGACGTCATCCCGGGCCTCGAGCCAAGTTTCGTCGGCCTGCCGGGCTATGCCTATGGCCATTATTCGGTCTGGGGCCGCGGCTGGTATCCGCTGATGTTCCAGTCCGCCTCGATCAACCCCTACAACGGCGACATCGACTCCACCCGCCTGCTCAGCGACCGCTCGGGCCTGGAGTTCGTCACCGAGTCCATGCGTCCGCTGCACACCGGCGACTTCGGTGGCCTGTGGGTCAAGTTGCTGTGGTTCGTCTTCGGCCTGCTACTGAGCATGATGGTGCTCAGCGGCCTGCTGATCTGGACCAAGCGCACCGCCCAGGCCACGATCGCTGCGGCCAAGCGCCCGGTGCGCGCGCCCAGGCCGGCCCCGATCATCGCCACCCGTGAAGTCTCGGAGAGCCGCCCATGAGCAAGGCCGCAATCGCCCCCGCCCCATCCGCTCTGGGCCGTTTTTGGTACAAGTGGCGCTTCCACATTAATGTGCTGCTGGTGCTGATCCCGCTGGGTTTCATGCCCAAGTACTTTCAGGATGTCGCGCTGTTCCGTGGCGCCAGCGGCCTCGGCGAGCGCGAGTTCGGCGAGGTCCAGGTCGGCCCCTGGAGCCTGCGCCTGGCCGAGTTCCGCAATCAGCCGCCGCAACTGGAAGGTCCGGCCGGCTATATGAAGAGTTTCAACGCCGCGCTGTGCCAGGCGTGCATCAGCCAGGTCAAGGTGGTCTACCTGCGCATCGGCAAGCCGCGCAGCCTGCGCGCCGCTGGCGGGCTGTTCTTCGGCAGCCCCTATCGCATGGGCACGAGCATTCCCATACCGCCACGCACCAAGCCAGACGCCGAGTTGTGGATCACCGCCGAGGGCTGGGACGGCACGGTGCATCAGGCATCCATCCCGCTGGCCGAGGCCTCGCCCGCCACCCTCGCCTGGCTGAAACAACAAGGAGACAAACCATGATCCATAGTGCCCGCATCGGTCTGCTGATGCTCTGTACCGGCCTGTCCCCTCTGGCTCTCGCGCACAACCCGATCTGCGAATGCGAGGAGCACGGCACCGGCGAAATCGTCTGCACCGGCGGCTTCTCCGACGGCAGTGGCGCCCCCGGCGTGACCCTCGACGTGATCAGCTACGAAGAACAGGTGCTGGTGCCCGGCAAGCTCGGCGAGGACTCCAGGCTCAGCTTCAAGCGCCCGGACGGCGAGTTCTACGTACTGTTCGATGCCGGCCCCGGCCACGTCGTGGAAATCGACCACACGGAAATCGCCAGCCAATGACCACCCAAGTGGTACGTCCGGCCGGCGCCGGGCATGAAAGCCTGTGGGTAGCCGTCCTCAGCCTGGTGATCATCCTGCTGGCCGCGACAGTGGTCAGCCTGCGCAGCGAGAGCCACGAGGAAGAAAGCGTCGCCGCCCACCAGATCGATGCCCGCCGCGACCTCAACGCCGCCGAGCAAGGCATCCATACCGAACTGGTCGTGGCCCTCGACGAAATTCTCATGCTGCAGGATGAACTGCAGGCCCTGCCCGAGCCGCAGCAACTGGCCGAAGAAGGCATTCCGCCCTTCACCAACGACTCCAGCACCGCCACCCGTGGTCACCACGTCTGGCAGCTGCTGCATGTCGGCGATGACCATGCCTACCAGGGCCTGAGCGGCGACAGCGCCGTCGCCGGCTCCTTCCTGCTGCTGGCAAGCCCAGCGGATGCCGACATCTGGCTCAACCGCTCCAGCGATGTCGTTGCCCCACAGAACCTGCATGCCGATGCCCTGATCGCCGCCGGCTGGCGCCAGGTCGCCAGCCAATACGACGCCGGCGTCACCCGCCAGCATCGCCACTGAATATCGAGACCCCTCCATGCCCTCTCGCTTCGTCTCCCGCCGCCTGCTGGCCAGCCTGCTGCTGAGCCTGGGCGCCGCCCTCGCCCCCGCGCTCGCCAGTGCCGACAACCACCGCCTGCGTATCGGCATCACCCTGCACCCCTACTACAGCTACGTCAGCAATATCGTTGGCGACCGCGCCGACGTGGTGCCGCTGATCCCGGCCGGCTTCAACCCGCACGCCTACGAACCGCGCGCCGAGGACATCAAGCGCATCGGCGGCCTCGACGTGGTGGTGCTCAACGGCGTCGGCCATGACGACTTCGCCGACCGCATGATCGCCGCCAGCGAGAAGCCGGACGTCCCCGTGATCGAGGCCAACGCCCGCGTGCCCCTGCTCGCCGCCACCGGCCAGGCCGCGCGCGGCGCCGGCAAAGTGGTCAACCCGCACACCTTCCTCTCCATCACCGCCTCCATCGCGCAGATCAACAACATCGCCCGCGAACTCGGCAAGCTCGACCCGGACAACGCCAGGCTCTACATCCAGAATGCCCGGGCCTATGGCAAGCGCCTGCGCGGCCTGCGCGCCGAAGCCCTGGGCAAGCTGACCGACGCCAAGGGCAGCGAGCTGCGCGTAGCCACCATCCATGCCGCCTACGATTACCTGCTGCGCGAGTTCGGCCTGGAGGTCACTGCGGTGGTCGAGCCGGCTCACGGCATCGAGCCGAGCCCAAGCCAGTTGAAGAAGACCATCGACCAGCTCAGGGAACTGGACGTGCAGGTGATCTTCTCCGAGATGGACTTCCCCTCCAGCTACGTCGACACCATCCAGCGTGAGTCCGGCGTGAAGATCTACCCGCTGACGCATATTTCCTATGGCGAGTACACCGCCAAGAAATACGAAGAGGAAATGGCGCGCAACCTCGACACCGTGGTGCGCGCCATTCAGGACGAAGGCGTATGACCGCCCTCGAAACCGCGCCGCCGCGCGTGCAGGGCCCCGGCATCGAATTCTCCGGCGTCGACCTCAACCTTGGCCGCACGCGGATTCTCGACAACGTCAGCTTTCAGGTACGCGCCGGCAGCGTGCACGCCCTGGTCGGCCCCAACGGCGGCGGCAAGAGCTCGCTGATCAAGACCCTGCTCGGGCAGATGCCGCATCAGGGCGAGCTGCGCCTGCACTGGCCGGCCAGCCCCGGCACCATCGGCTACGTGCCGCAGGCGCTGGAATTCGACCGCGGCCTGCCAATGACCGTGGACGACTTCATGGCCGCCATGTGCCAGCGCCGCCCGGCCTTCCTCGGGCTGTCGCGGCGTCACGCCCCGGCCATCGAGCAGGCGCTGGCGCGGGTCGGCATGCTGGACAAGCGCAAGCGGCGCATGGGCGCGCTGTCCGGCGGCGAGCGCCAGCGCGTGCTGCTGGCCCAGGGCCTGGTACCCGAGGCGCAGCTGCTGGTGCTCGACGAGCCGATGTCGGCGCTGGACGAGCCCGGCGTGCAGGTGTTCGAGCAACTGCTGCGCGACTGGCGCCAGGCCGGCACCACGGTGCTGTGGATCGAGCACGACCTGCAGGCCGTCGGCCGCCTCGCCGACCGCGTCACCGGGCTCAACCGCCGCGTGCTGTTCGACGATACGCCACAGCAGGTGCTGACTCCCGAGCGCCTGCTCGAACTGTTCTCCAGTCATCCGCGCCAGCAAGAGGCCTCGTCATGAGTTTCGAAGACATCCGCCTGGCGATCCAGGCCTGGGCCAGCGCCGGCTATTTGCCCGAGGCCCTGGCCTACGGTTTCGTGGTCAACGCCCTGCTCGCCGGCCTGCTGATCGGCCCGGTGCTCGGCGGCCTCGGCACGCTGGTGGTGGTCAAGCGCTTCGCCTTCTTCTCCGAAGCGGTCGGCCACGCCGCGCTGACCGGCGTGGCCATCGGCATCCTGCTCGGCGAGCCCTACACCGGCCCCTACGGCAGCCTGTTCGGCTACTGCCTGCTGTTCGGCATCCTGCTCAACTACCTGCGCAACCGCACCGGCCTGGCGCCGGATACGCTGATCGGCGTGTTCCTCTCGGTATCGCTGGCAGTCGGCGCCAGCCTGCTGCTGGTGCTCGCCGGCAAGATCAACATCCATATCCTGGAGAACGTGCTGTTCGGCTCGGTGCTGACGGTCAACGCCCAGGACCTGGCGGTGCTGGCGCTGGTCTCGCTGCTGGTGCTGGGCCTGGCACTGCCGCTGTACAACCGCATCATGCTGGCCAGCTTCAACCCGCAGCTGGCCAGCGTGCGTGGCGTCGCGGTGAAGCCGCTGGACTATCTGTTCGTGATGCTGGTGTCGCTGGTCACCGTGGCTGCAGTCAAGGTCATCGGCGCCATCCTGGTCGGCGCTCTGCTGGTGATCCCGGCGGCCGCCGCGAGGCTGCTGAGCCAATCGCTGAAGGGCTTCTTCTGGCTGTCGGTACTGATCGCCACCTGCAGCACACTGGCCGGCATCTTCCTGCCGATCGCCCTGGAACTGCCGGTCCCCTCCGGCGCCGCGATCATCATGGTCGCCGGCCTCACCTTCGCCCTCGCCGCCATTGCCCGTGGCACACTGCCTAGTCTGAAAGGGAACCTGGGATGACCCTGCAACGCCTGAGCCTCGCCCTCGCTGCCTGCGCCCTGCTCGCCGGCCCGCTGCACGCCGAAACACAGCCCGTGCGCATTCTCGCCAGCCTGCCGATCACCTACGGCCTCGGCGCCAGCCTGCTCGACGGCAGCGCCGTGCAGTTGCAACGCGCCGCCCCGGCCAACTTGCCGGCCAGCCGCCAACCCTCGTATTTCGCCGGCCGTGGCGCGGGGGCACTGGAAAAGGCCGCGCGCGACGCCGACGCCGTGATCGGCCTGCGCTCGCTGTGGCCGGACGACCCGCTCTACCCACTGGCGCGGCGCAGCAATATCCGCATCGTCGAAGTCGACGGCGCACGCCCGGTGGACGGCGCCCTGCCCGGCATCGCCCTGCGCAGCGACGGTGGTGACGCCCTGGCCAGCCAGCCCTGGCTCAACATCAACAACCTGGGGCGCATGGCCGATGTGATCGCCGCCGACCTGAGCCGCCTGGCGCCCGAGGCCAAGCCGCAGATCGAAGCCAACCTGGCGACGCTCAAACAGCGCCTGCTCAAACTCAGCGCCGCCAGCGAAAGCCGCCTGGCCGAGCTGGACAACCTCAGCGTGGCCAGGCTGTCGGATCACTTCGACTACCTGATCGACGGCCTCAACCTCGACCTTGTCGAGCTGAGCGTGGCGACGGACGCCGAATGGACGGCCGAAAACCTGGCGCAACTGAGCACCGAGCTGAGGGACAACGACGTCGCTGCCGTGCTTGTCCAGCGCCAGCCGCCGGCCGATCTGGCCAAGGCGATCAGCGACGGCGGCAGCCGTCTGGTGCTGATCGAAGACAATCAGCAAGCCCCCGTCGCCGAGCTGGAAACGGCCATCGGCCAGGTACTGGACGCCCTGTCACCCTGAGCGAAGCAACTCGGATGCAATTCAGGAATGCCGGCGATGCCGGCCCCGGATTGCATCCGGGCTACGAAAGCGAGCCACAACCGTCTGACCGCTGCCACATGGCCCGTTACAGCTCGGTAGCGTCCTCGACGCCATCCACTGCGCCCTGCTCAAGGGCACTCAGCTCCAGCAGTTCTTCCTGATAATCATCCATTACTCAGCCCTCCCGCATGATCCGTTCAACGACGACACAAGGTGCATGCCCATCAGGCTAGAGCGGCGGGATGAAGGCAATATGACGAAAAGTCGCGGGCAGGAGAAATGGCCATCGACACTGGCCAGGAGCTGTCTGCGTGGGAGCGGCCTTGGCCGCGATGACAAGCACGCAAAGCTCGCCGCTCGAGCGCCTGCCACAGCGAAGCAGATGCCCAGAAGACGGCCAATAAAAAACCCGCTGATCTCGCGATCAGCGGGTTTCGTATATGGCGCAGCGGACGGGACTCGAACCCGCGACCCCCGGCGTGACAGGCCGGTATTCTAACCGACTGAACTACCGCTGCGTGTCGGTTGGACTTTCGTCCAGAAAACTCTTGAAGCTTTATTGCATCTGATGGCGCCCTTGCGGACTCTGCCATCTCAAACCGATGAAACATCGATCTGGGAAATAATGGCGCAGCGGACGGGACTCGAACCCGCGACCCCCGGCGTGACAGGCCGGTATTCTAACCGACTGAACTACCGCTGCGCGTCGGTGGACTTTCGTCCTTCTCTCTAAGGCTATGGTGGGTGATGACGGGATCGAACCGCCGACCCTCTGCTTGTAAGGCAGATGCTCTCCCGGCTGAGCTAATCACCCATGTGCCTTAGCGAGGCGCGCACTTTATGCAGGCGGCGATGCTAAGTCAATACCCTGCTTGAATTTTTTCTGAAAAAGACGGATTCACCGCCCGCCTCATTCCATCTCTGAACACAACTCGGCCGCTCTCAATAGCGCTGCTGCCAGGCTATGGCGCTCCCACTCGGCCAGCGCGGCGAAACGCTGGTTGAATTCCGGCGGCATCAGCGACGGTGCCTGCCGGATCAGTTCGCGCCCGGCAGCACTGATCAGCAGCCACTGACGACGGCGGTCCTGATCATCGCGCTGGCGCTGCAGCAGGCCGTGCTCCTCGAGACGATCGAGCAGACCGGAAAGCGTCGCCGCAGTGAGGCTGACGCGACTGCTGAGCACGCTGGCAGTCATGCGCGTCTCGCTGGCCAGCACCTGCAGCACCATCAACTGCATGGGCGTCAGTCCGCCGAAGCGAGCCAGACGCTTGGCATGCACCTCACCGGCCTGCTGCAAGCGCCGCAGAGCCTGGAACAGGGGCATCTCGAAGGCCATGACAGATGACAAATCTATTTCAACAGGAACTTTTTTATCGGTCATAAGCACCAATTCATAACAACCAAAACTTTGACATGAAAGCATTTTTTTGTTTTGGTGTAAAAGGCTCGACCACGAGCCACTCCCCAACGGCAACACCGGTAAGGAACTATGTGCGGAATAGCTGGAGAACTACGTTTTGATCGACGCCCCGCGGACCTGGCGGCAGTCGAGCGCATCACCCACCACCTGGCCCCTCGCGGCCCCGACGCCCATGGCTTTCATAGCCAGGGCCCCATCGCCCTGGGCCATCGCCGGCTGAAGATCATGGATCTGGCCGAAGCCTCGGGCCAGCCGATGATCGACAGCGATCTCGGCCTGTCCATGGTGTTCAACGGCGCCATCTACAACTACCCCGAGCTGCGCGCCGAACTGGAGACGCTGGGTTATCGCTTCTTCTCCGGCGGTGACACCGAGGTGCTGCTCAAGGGCTATCACGCCTGGGGCGAAAAACTGCTGCCCAAGCTCAATGGCATGTTCGCCTTCGCCGTCTGGGAACGTGACAAGCAAAGCCTGTTCATCGCCCGCGACCGCCTGGGCGTCAAGCCCTTGTATCTGTCGCGTACCGGCGAGCGCCTGCGCTTCGCCTCGTCGCTGCCGGCCCTGCTGCAAGGCGGCGATATCGCCAAGACGCTGGATGCCGTCGCCCTCAACCACTATCTGAATTTTCACGCCGTGGTGCCGGCACCGCGCACCATCCTGGCGGGCGTGGAGAAGCTGCCGCCGGCCACCTGGATGCGCATCGACGCCGATGGCAAGGTCGAGCAGAACACCTGGTGGACGCTGCAATTCGGCCCGCAAGGCGATGAAACCGGCTACGGCCTGGAAGAATGGCGCGAGCAGGTGCTGGACACCATGCGCGAAGCCGTGGCGATTCGTCAGCGTGCGGCCGTGGACGTCGGCGTGCTGCTGTCCGGCGGCGTCGATTCGAGCATGCTGGTCGGCCTGCTGCGCGAAGCCGGTGTGGAGAACCTGCTGACCTTCTCCATCGGCTTCCAGGATGCCGGTGGCGAGCGCGGCGACGAATTCCAGTATTCGGATCTGATCGCCCAGCGCTTCGCCACCCGTCACCACCAGCTGCGCATCGGCGAACACGAGATTCTCGATCAGTTGCCGCAGGCCTTCCGCGCCATGAGCGAGCCGATGGTCAGCCACGACTGCATCGCCTTCTACCTGCTCTCACGTGAAGTGGCCAAACACTGCAAGGTGGTGCAGAGCGGCCAGGGCGCTGACGAGCTGTTCGCTGGCTACCACTGGTACCCGCAGGTCGATGGCGCAGACGATGCCTTCGCCGCCTACCGCGCCGCCTTCTTCGACCGCGAGCACGACGAATACGCGGCCTGCGTGCAGCCTGCCTGGCTGACCGGTGACATGGCCGGCGAGTTCGTTCGCGAGCACTTCGCCATGCCCGGCGCCAGTGCTGCGGTAGACAAGGCCCTGCGCCTGGACAGCACGGTGATGCTGGTCGACGACCCGGTCAAACGCGTGGACAACATGACCATGGCCTGGGGTCTGGAGGCGCGCACGCCATTCCTCGACTACCGCGTGGCCGAACTGTCGGCGCGCATTCCGGCGCAGTTCAAGCTGCCTGACGGCGGCAAGCATGTGCTCAAGGAAGCGGCGCGCAAGGTCATCCCCAGCGAGGTGATCGATCGGCCCAAGGGCTACTTCCCGGTGCCGGGTCTCAAGCACCTGGAGGGCGCCACCCTGGGTTGGGTGCGCGACCTGCTGCTCGACCCCAGCCAGGATCGCGGCCTGTTCAATCCGAGCATGCTCGATCAGTTGCTGACCAACCCGCAGAGCCAGCTCACCCCATTGCGTGGCTCCAAGCTGTGGCAACTGGCGGCGCTCAACCTGTGGCTGAGCGAACAGGGTCTGTAACTGCACAGGAGCGGCTGCGCGGCTGAAGCACCATGCCGCCCAGCCGTTCCTGCGAGCCAAAGAACGGTCGTAGCCCGGATGCAATCCGGGATTTGTCGCGACTCAATGACGATCCGGCTCAGACCGGACGTAGTGAACACGGACAGGGACTATTCCATGCGCTCCACTGCCTTCAACCAACGCCTGCTGCGCGGCCAGACACCCTCCTACGAGCGTCTGCAGGCACGCCTGGCCGAGGATCACAGCAGCCAGCCCAGTCAACCGCAAGCCATTCATTGCGGCTGGGGCCGCCTGCTGATCGGCCATACCTACCCCGATGCCACCGCCCTGGCCGAATCCCTGCTGGGCGAGCAGCCCGGCGAGCGCGATATCGCGCTGTACGTGGCCGCCCCGCATCAGGTGCTGGCCCATGCGCCGCAACAGCTGTTTCTCGACCCCTCCGACACGTTGCGCCTGTGGTTCACCGACTACCGCCCGGCGCGGCGCAGCTTCCGTGGTTTTCGTATCCGCCGGGCGCAGAACGACGCCGACTGGCAGGCAATCAACTGCCTGTACCAGACGCGCGGCATGCTGCCGATCGACCCGACCAAGCTCACCCCCTACAACGAGGGCGGCCCGACCTACTGGCTGGCCGAGGACGAAGACAGCGGCGCGGTGATTGGCAGCGTCATGGGCCTCAACCACCAGCGTGCCTTCCGTGACCCGGAAAACGGCAGCAGCCTCTGGTGCCTGGCGGTCGACCCGCAATGCAGCCGCCCAGGCGTCGGCGAGGTGCTGGTCCGCCATCTGATCGAACACGGCATGAGCCGTGGCCTGAGCTACCTCGACCTGTCGGTGCTGCACGACAACAAGCAGGCCAAGAAGCTCTACGCCAAGCTGGGCTTCCGCGAACTGCAGACCTTCAGCCTCAAGCGCAAGAACGGCATCAACCAGCCGCTGTTCCTCGGTCCCGGCCCGCAGGCCGAGCTCAACCCTTATGCACGCATCATCGTCGACGAGGCGCTGCGCCGCGGTATCGACGTGCAGGTGGACGACGCCGATGCCGGACTGTTTACCCTCAGCCACGGCGGCCGACGCATCCGCTGCCGCGAATCGCTGTGCGACCTGACCAGTGCAGTGAGCATGACCCTGTGCCAGGACAAGCGCCTGACTCATCGCGCCCTGTCGCGCGCCGACCTCAGCGTGCCGGCCCAGCGTCTGGCCGGTAGCGCCGAAGACAACGCCACCTTTCTCGCCGAACACGGTTCGGTGGTGGTCAAGCCGGTCGACGGCGAACAGGGCCAGGGCGTGGCGGTCGATCTGCGCACGCCGGGCGAGGTGCAGGAAGCCATCGAGCGCGCCCGTGTGTTCGACCAGCGCGTGCTGCTGGAGAGTTACCACGAAGGCCACGACCTGCGCGTGCTGGTGATCGGCTATGAGGTGGTGGCCGCAGCCATTCGCCGCCCGGCCGAAATCATCGGCGATGGCCGCCACAGCATCGGCAAGCTGATCGATGCGCAGAGCCGTCGTCGTCAGGCCGCCACCGGTGGCGAAAGCCGCATCCCCAAGGACGCAGAAACCCTGCGCACCCTGCACGGTGCCGGCCTCGACTACGACAGCGTGTTGCCAGCCGGCGAACGCCTGGCCGTGCGCAAGACCGCCAACCTGCACACCGGCGGTACCCTGGAGGATGTCACCGCGATCCTTCACCCGGCGCTGCGTGACGCCGCCATCAAAGCCGCGCGCGCCCTGGAAATCCCCGTGGTCGGCCTCGACCTGCTGGTGCCGGCTGCCGACCAGCCGCAGTACGTGTTCATCGAAGCCAACGAACGCGCCGGCCTGGCCAACCACGAACCGCAGCCAACCGCCGAGCGCTTCGTCGATCTGCTGTTCCCGCTCAGCCAGACACCGAGCTGAGCCTTCTCCCCCGGCCCTCTCCCACATTTGGGAGAGGGGAAAACCCAACGCCGAGGAGCTTGCATGCAACAACTACCCGAACCCGATCTCGACTACATGCAGAAGGTGCTGCTGGAGATGCTTGCCATCCCCAGCCCCACCGGTTTCACCGACACCATCGTGCGCTACGTCGCCGAGCGTCTCGAAGAGCTGGAAATCCCCTTCGAGCTGACCCGCCGCGGCACCATCCGCGCCACCCTGCGCGGGCGCCAGAGCGAGTACGAGCGTTTCGACCGTGCCGTTTCCGTGCACCTGGACACCATTGGCGCCATCGTTCGCGAGATCAAGGACAACGGCCGTCTCGGCCTGGCGCCGGTGGGCTGCTGGTCGAGCCGCTTCGCCGAGGGCAGCCGTGTCAGCCTGTTCACCGACAACGGCGTGATTCGCGGCAGCGTGCTGCCCCTGATGGCCTCGGGGCACGCCTTCAACACCGCCGTAGACACCATGCCGGTGAGCTGGGATCACGTCGAACTGCGCCTGGACGCCTACTGCGCCACGCGCGCCGATTGCGATTCACTGGGCGTTTGCGTCGGTGATTTCGTCGCCTTCGACCCGCTGCCGGAGTTTTCCGAGAGCGGTCATATCAGCGCCCGTCACCTCGACGACAAGGCCGGCGTCGCCGCATTGCTGGCCTCGCTCAAGGCGATTCGTGACCACGGCCTGCAACCGATGATCGACTGCCACCCGCTGTTCACCATCACCGAGGAGGTCGGCTCAGGCGCCGCCGCTGCGCTGCCCTGGGATGTCAGCGAATTCGTCGGCATCGACATTGCCCCGGTCGCGCCGGGCCAGCAGTCCAGCGAGCACGCCGTCAGCGTGGCCATGCAGGACTCCGGCGGCCCCTATGACTATCACCTGTCACGCCAGTTGCTGCGCCTGGCGGCCGAACAGGAGGTACCGGTACGGCGCGACCTGTTCCGCTACTACCACAGCGACGCGCAATCGGCGGTCACCGCTGGCCATGACATTCGCACGGCGCTGCTGGCCTTCGGCTGCGACGCCACCCATGGCTATGAACGCACTCATATCGACAGCCTCAAGGCCCTCAGCCGCCTGCTCACCGCCTACATGATGAGCCCGCCGGTATTCGCCAGCGACGCGCAGCCGGCACAGGGTTCGCTGGAGCGTTTCAGCCATCAACTGGAGCACGATGCGCAGATGGAAAGCGATACCCGTGTCCCACCCGTGGACAGCCTGGTCGGGCAACATGATCGGGACGCTTGAAGGCTTCAGCGCATAAAGGCAAAGTGACACGAAAGGACGACAGGGGAGCATCAGCTCCCCTTTTTCTGGCCTGCAGTCAGTGGCCAACCTTCGGGCCGTCGCCACGCGACGTTGAACATGACACTCCGGCCATCTCTCATGGCCTTCTGAGGTTCACGGATGCCTCGCGTCTTTCTGGCCTTGTTGCTGTTCTGGCTTGCCTGCCCAAGTTGGGCCCTTACGCCTGCGCCGCTCGATAGCGACGACATGCGTCTATCCCTGGGCCCTTACACCGGCTACTACGAAGACGTGGACGGCACCCTCAGCGTCGAGCAGGTGCGGGCACTGGATGACAATGCCTTCCGTAACCCCGGCGGCGAACACGCCAACCTTGGCAAGAACGCATCCGTATGGTGGTTCAAGGTTCGCCTGGTCAATGCGCTTGAGCATGAGCTGGGCGGCTATCTCGAAGTCAATTATCCGCTGCTCGATCACCTTCAGGTTCACCTGATCAGGCCCGACGGCAAGCGTCTGGAACAGGAAAGCGGCGATAGCTTCGCCTTCTCCCAGCGGCCGGTACAGGTACGCAACTTCTGGTTTCCCATGCAGCTGGAGCCGGGTGTCAGCACCCTGCTGATCCGCGTGGAAACCAGCAGCACGGTGTTCGTGCCGCTGTTCTTCGCCACCTACGGTGCCAGCGCGGCGGCGCAGGAAAACCTGATGGGCTTCAACGGCGCGTTCTACGGCGTGCTGTTCGCCATGTTCTGCTACAACCTGTTCCTCTACCTGTCGCTGCGCGAATCGGCCTATCTCTGGTACCTGGCCTACAACCTCAACGTCGGTCTGCTCGCGGCCTGCTTCGACGGCATGCTGTTCAAGCTGCTCCCCGAGCACGTGGCCTTGCAGTCGGTCAGCATCTACATCCTGATGTACCTGCACTGCCTCACGGCCATCCAGTTCAGCCGCCATTTCCTGCACGCGCGCCAGTATTTCCCGCGCCTGGATACCGGCCTGCGTCTGTTGATGCTGATCTGCGTCGGCTGCCTGCTGTCGGTGCCACTGATCGGCTTCGCCGCCTGGAACATCCTGGCCAGCGTTACCGTATCGCTGGTGTCGCTGATCCTGCTGCTCACCGGCCTCTACGTATGGCGTCGCGGCGTGCGTTATGGCTCTTACTACACCCTGGCCTGGGCCATCCTGCTGTTCGCCTTCATCCAGGCCACCACCGGCTCGCTGGGCCTGGAAGTGTTCGGCGTGTTCGGCGCCACGGTGGTGAAGATCGGCGTGACCATCGAGCTGATCACCCTGTCCATCGGTCTTGCCGACCGCATCAATTTGCTCAAGGAAGAAGGCTTCCAGTCGCGCCGTGCAGCCGAGCAGGCCGCCTTCGAGAGCCAGGCCAAGAGCCGTTTCCTGGCCAAGATGAGCCACGAGATCCGCACCCCACTCAACGGCGTGCTGGGCATGCTGCAGCTGCTGCGCGAAACGCCTCTGGATCGTAGCCAGCGCTTCTACGTCGACACCATTTCCAGCTCCGGCAGTTCGTTGATGGCAGTGATCAACGACATCCTCGACTACGCCCGCATCGAATCCGGCAAGCTCAGCCTGGAGCAGATCGAGTTCGATCTCGAAGACATGATTTCCGAGACACTCAGCCTGTTCACCGGCCAGGCCCTGGATAAACGCCTGCGCCTCTACATCAGCCTGGAGAACGGCGTGCCACGGCGCATTCAGGGTGATCCGACGCGACTCAAACAGATCCTGATGAACCTGCTCAGCAACGCCCTGAAATTCACTGCCGAAGGCCATGTGGCGGTTAGCGTCAGCCGCCGTAGCGACAGCCATGGCAACCCGCATCTGGTGATCGCCGTCAGCGACAGCGGTATCGGCATCAGTGAGCAGGCGCTGGCGCAGCTGTTCGAATCCTTCGCTCAGGGTGATTCCAGCACCACCCGCCGTTATGGCGGCAGCGGCCTGGGGCTGGCCATCAGCAAGGAGCTGGTGGAGATGATGGGTGGCCGAATCGAGGTGCAGAGCACCCTGGGCCAGGGCACTCGCTTCGCGTTCGACATGCCGCTGCTGGCCGAACAGGAAGCACCCGACGAACTCAGCCGCCTGCTCGCCGGACGCACCGCCCTGCTCGCCTCTCTCGATGGTCTGGGCCTGGATGCCATGAGTCGCCTGCTCGGACGCTGGGGCATGCGTACCGAGCGCTGCCAGACGCCGGAGCGCCTGCAGGATTACCTGGAGGATTTCGCGGCACCGCCGCTGCTGGTGCTGATGGCGCCCTGGCCAGGTGGCGTCAACCACTGGCTTGATTCACTCAGGCCCAAGCTGCAGGCGCAACAGCGCGTGCTGCTGGTCTGCCCGCCCGAGGCCTGCCAGCAACTGCCGACAAGCCACGCACTACGCCTGCAACACCTGGCCCAGCCGGTGGCGATCAACGCACTGCGTCAGGCCTTGAACGGGCTGTATGAAGAACCCAGAGCACAGGTACATCAGTTGGTCAGAGAAATACGCAGCGACAACAGCGAAGCCCCCTGCATCCTGGTGGCTGAGGACAACCCGGTGAACCAACTGGTGGTTCAGGGCTTTCTGAAAAAACGTGGCTACAGCGTGCGCCTGGTAACCGACGGCCAGGCGGCGGTGGATGAATATGATCGCGATCCGGCTGCCGTGCACCTGATCCTGATGGATTGCGAAATGCCGGTGATGGACGGCTTCGAAGCCACCCGGCAGATTCGCCGCCTGGAGCGCAGCCGGCAACTCGCTGCCGTGCCCATCATCGCGCTGACCGCGCATATCCTCGAGGAGCACCGCCAGCACGGCCTGGATGCCGGCATGGACGATTTTCTCGGCAAACCGCTGGATAGCGCGCTGCTCTACAGCACGCTGGAGCGCCATCTCAAGCGACCCGGCATGGTGCACTGAGAGCACTCGCAGCACGGCGCCCTATGGCTCTATCATGGGCGCCTAACAGGCCGCTGAAAAACGTAGGCGAGGCAGCCAGTGCAAGGCAAAAATAGGCGAAAAACGACCGAGGTCGCGCTCGACTTTACGAGCTGTAAATGAGCATTTTAAGCCTGTTTTTAACGCAGCAATGGCAACGCAGGTAGTTATTCAGCAGCCTGCTAAAACTGGAGTCATATGTTGTGCTGATCCCCGCTGACCTGCTGCAAGCCGACACCCTCACCGCCCTGATCGAAGATTTCGTCACCCGCGACGGTACCGATAACGGTGACGAAACCCCACTGGAAACCCGCGTACAACGCGTACGCCGCGCCTTGGACAAGGGCGAGGCAGTGATCGTCTTCGACCCTGAGAGCCAGCAGTGCCAACTGGCGATGAAGCGTGACGTGCCCAGAGAATGGCTGGACGCCCTCAACGACAGCCTCAGTGATTGACCGTGTGCGCCAGCATTACCGATAGCTGACACAGCGGCCGCCCGCTTTCGGCCTGCCACTGGTTGAACGCCGCCTGCACGGCAGCCAGGTCTTTCAAACTGGTCGGCGCCTTGTCGATCACGCCCTGCGCCTTGAGCGCGGCGACCATGTCATCGGTGGGGACGAAAGTATCCTTGCCCACCATGCGCAGCAAGCGCGGCGCCGACAGGCCCCCCAGTTGACTGCCATGCTTGGCCAGATACTTCCACAACCCGACGATGTCACTGACCGGCCAATCGGCGATCAGCGCGCCAAAAGAGAAACGGGCCGCAGGCCCAGTCTGATGCCCTTCTCCCTCAGGGAGGCAGCTCCCGCTCTCGAAAACGCTCCCGGCGTTTTTCCTACCTCCCCCATCCATGTAGTCGCCGGCGGGAGTCCTGCATTCACCACATCCCTGTGGATCAAGGTGGCGCGCAGCGCCGGATGAGGGACTGCCCAACAAGCGTCCAGCCCGCACATCGAGGATGAACTGCGCGTTGCGCGGTACGCTTTTCAGCTTGCCCAGGTGGCGAATCAACCGCGTATCCTGCATCAGGTTTTCCAGGCGTTCGGCGCCCATCAGCACCACCTTCTCCGGGTCGAAGCCGAAGAACACCTCCTCGAATGCCGGCCACTTGGCGTCCACCAGGCTGTGCTTGAGCCCGGCGCGGAAGATACGCAGGCTGATCAGCGACAGGTAGCGGTCATCGCTCAGCGCCCGCAGTTCGGCGTCGCTGCGCGGCTGCGGCAGCATGGCTTCCAACGCCTTCGCCGAGCCGAAGCGGTTGAGGCAGAACTCGTGCAGCCACTTGTAATCACGCATGAATCGAATCCTTCATGAAACGGACGACGAAGCCTGCACGCAGCGCGTCGAACACTCAAGTCCCCCACAGCGGCGACGCTCATGCAGAGCGGGTGCAACCCGCCAGTTCCGGATTGGCGGGTTGCACCCGCCCTACCCGCGCAAACGCTCGGCAGCCTGACGCAAAACAGCTTCGGTGCCGTTCCAGCCCAGGCAGCCATCGGTGATCGACACGCCGTAACGCAGCTCGCCAGACAGCGCCTGGCAACCGTCGAACAAATGGCTCTCCAGCATCACCCCGCGCAGGCTGGCATCGCCGGCCAGGCGCTGCTCGATCACGTTGTCCAGCACTGCAGGCTGACGCAAAGGGTCCTTGCCGCTGTTGGCATGGCTGCAGTCGACCATGATGCGCGGCGTTATACCCTGGCGCTCGAGTGCCTCACGCGCGGCGGCGACGCTTGCCGCATCATGGTTCGGCGCGCCGTGGCCACCGCGCAGCACCAGATGGGTGTCCGGGTTGCCCGCGGTATGCAACAGCGCCGGGTGACCAAGGTCATCGATGCCGAAGTGCTGATGCGGGTGCGCCGCCGAACGCATGGCGTCGCAGGCGATGCCAACGCTGCCGTCGGTGCCGTTCTTGAAGCCCACCGGCAGGTCCAGGCCGCTGACCATCTCGCGATGCACCTGCGACTCGCTGGTGCGTGCGCCGATGGCCGCCCAACCGAGCAGATCATCGAAGTAACCGGCAGCCATCGGTTGCAGCAACTCGGTGGCCAATGGCAGGCCGCGAGCGAGAATATCCAGCATCAGTTGCCGCGATTGGCGCAAGCCTTCGGCCATGTCGCCACTGCCATCGAGATGCGGGTCGTACAGCAACCCCTTCCAGCCCACGGTGGTGCGCGGCTTCTCCACGTAGGCGCGCATCACCAGCAGCAGTTGGTCATCGACCTGCGGGGCCAGCTCGGCCAAGCGCTCGGCGTATTCGAGGGCGCTGGTACGGTCATGCAGGGAACAGGGGCCGACCACCACCAGCAGGCGCGAGTCGCGGCCATCGAGCACGGCGCGAATGGCGTCACGGTCGGCGGCAATACGTTCGGCAAGTGTGGCAGGCAACGGCAGGCGCTGGCGCAAGACAGCGGGACTGGGCAGCGGCTGGGCGCTGCGGCGGGCGATGCTGGTGACGGTGGAAGCGAGTTGAGCGGAGCTGTTCATGATCTGGCGGTTCCTTGGCCGGCGCGGCCTGCGCCGCGCGGCGCTAACTGAGTGTTCGCTGCAAAGGTGTCAGGGCGGTGGTGACGTTGCTAAATCGCCAGTCGTAGCGGTAGTGGCGGTAATAACGGTTCATCTGCAAGTCCTCGATCTGTGGCCGTTCTCGGCCGGAAAAAACAAAACCCCCGGTCGGGTTGCCGACCGGGGGTTTTCTGGAAAACGTCTCTGGTGGCGACCCTGGTGTCTCAGGCCGCCTGTGGGGTATCAGACGCGCCTGCGGCTAAACCAATACCCAAAGAAATAATACGCTGCCGCCACAAGCGCCTGCGCACGAGCCAGCGCGGCGCTCGTGGCACCGGCTTGCAGCATGGACAGGAGGTTGAGGCTGGCGGACATGGAATTCTCCAAAGCGATGGCCGAACCATACTCCAGGCCTTTGCGGCCTGGCAAGGGCGAAAGCGTCGCGGCTAAAGCCCCTCCCACAAACGACGCGAACCGTGGGAAGGGCGTAGGGTGGATGTCGCTTTTTACATCCACCAATCCTTGCAAGGTGGATCGGTGAAGCGTGATCCACTCTACAGGATGCCTTACAGGCTCATTACATCGAGAAAACGCGGCGTGGCGCTGTCGTCGATCTTCAGGCTCTTGAAATCGAACAGGTTGCGGTCGGCCAGTTGCGAGGGGTGCACGTTCTGCAGGGCGCGGAACATGATCTCGACACGGCCTGGGCTCTTGCGCTCCCACTCCTGCAGCATCTCCTTGACCACCTGACGCTGCAGGTTTTCCTGCGAACCGCACAGGTTGCACGGGATGATGGGGAACTCCTTGAGCTGGCTGTAGGCCTCGATATCGGCCTCGGCGCAGTAGGCCAGCGGGCGGATCACCACGTTGCGGCCATCGTCGGACAGCAGCTTGGGCGGCATGGCCTTGAGCGTGCCACCGTAGAACATGTTGAGGAAGAAGGTTTCCAGGATGTCGTCGCGGTGGTGCCCCAGCGCCATCTTGGTCGCGCCGATCTCGTCGGCGTAGGTGTACAGGGTGCCGCGACGCAGACGCGAGCACAGCGAGCAGGTGGTCTTGCCCTCGGGGATCTTCTCCTTGACCACCGAGTAGGTGTCCTTCTCGATGATGTGGTAAGGCACGCCGACGGATTCCAGATAGGCCGGCAGCACATGCTCGGGAAAGCCGGGCTGCTTCTGGTCCATGTTCACCGCGACGATCTCGAACCTGATCGGCGCCACCTTCTGCAGGTACAGCAACACGTCGAGCATGGTGTAGCTGTCCTTGCCGCCGGACAGGCAGACCATCACCTTGTCGCCATCCTCGATCATGTTGAAGTCGGTGATGGCTTCGCCGGCCAGGCGGCGAATGCGCTTCTGCAGTTTGTTCTGGTTGACCGAAAGGGTGCCCATGGTGCGTCGAAATCCGAGGGAGTGGGAACGAAAGCGCGACATTTTACGCACAATGGCGCCGCGCCCCTACCCCGATAGCAATGAAATGCTAGTCTCGGCCGATGAACGACGACCTCGACCCCAGCCTGGACCTCGCCGAGCAGGTACTGCAACTGCTGCAGGCCGCACCGGACGGCATTGCCGAATACGCCCTGATCCAGCAATTGAAAGACCGCCACAGCGGCCATATCCCCAATCTGCCCCTGGCCGACAAACTGGTGCTGTTTCGCACGCATTTCCTGCTGTTCAACGCGCTTTATCGCCTGCGCGAGCGGCTATGGGAGGACAAGCGCAACCAGTTGCAGATCAGCCCGCTGTGTATCCGCCTGCAGCCCTATCAGCCAGGTAACGCAGCGCTCAGTGAGCGCGACGGACTGCGTGATTACTACCTGGACATGAGCAATCTGCAGGATACCGACGAACGCGACGTCGAGCGTCTGCTCACCAGCTTCTGGACGCGCATGCAGGGCGGCGAAGAGAAGCAGGCCGCACTTGAGCTGTTCGAACTGGCCAATGAACGGACACTCGACCTGCCACGAATCAAGCTGCGCTACCGACAGATGGTCAGCGAGCACCATCCGGACCGAGGCGGCAGCACAGAGCGGTTGCAGTCGATAAACCTGGCCATGGAAATTCTTGAGCGCTATTACCGCTGACGTCTAGAGAGCGATTTGCTCTAAAGCCAGACACCACGCCTGCGAAAGGCCCTGCCTATACTGCGACATAAGGTCGCATAGATTTCGGCCCGACACCCGGTGGCGCTGTACACGCGCCCCGGGCGTTCGCTGGGGGGCGACCGTCATAAGAAAGAGGAGGTGTCTGGCATGATCCACCACGTTTGGGGGCTCTTCACCCATCCCGATCAAGAATGGCAAGAAATCCGTGGCGAGGAAGAATCCATCAGCCACATGTACCTGACTCACGTGCTGATTCTTGCGGCAATTCCCGCCATTTCAGCCTATATCGGCACCACCCAGGTTGGCTGGGCGATTGGTGACCGAGCACCGGTCATGCTCACCGAAGGCAGTGCGATGGTGATGACCATCATGTCCTACCTGGCGATGCTCGCCGGGGTAGCCGTGATGGGCGCCTTCATCCACTGGATGGCACGTACCTACGACGCCAATCCCAGCCTGAGCCAGTGCGTCGTATTCGCGGCCTATACAGCCACCCCGCTGTTCATTGGAGGTCTCGCAGCGCTCTATCCGCATCTGTGGCTGGGCATGGTCGTGGGCACGGTCGCGATCTGCTACACCGTTTATCTGCTCTATGTCGGCATACCGACCTTCATGAACATCCCTGATGACGAAGGCTTCATGTTCTCCAGTTCCGTACTGGCGGTCGGCCTGGTCGTGCTGGTGGCGATGATCGCCAGCTCGGTCATTCTCTGGGGCATGGGCGTCGGCCCGGTCTACACCAGCTGATAGTCACTAGCAGCTAACCCACAGGCCGCCTTCGGGCGGCCTTTTCATTGCTCGTCCTGCACCGGGAAATTTGGGTTGAACCCTGCGCGCATCCGGCTGCCCGAGATTTAAAGGCAGTCAAGCGGATGGTCACACCATGTATGCGAACCTCTATACCCTCCTCACTCGCCCGGATCGTGCCTGGACGGTCATTCGCCAGGACGAGGAACGCAACAGCGCCAGTTACCTGCCCTACCTGCTGCTTTTCAGCTTGCTGCCAGCAGTTTGCCTGTTCATCGGCACCCACTGGGTGGGCTGGAGCCTGGTCGGCGACGAGCGCATTCGCTTGGAGCTCGCAAGCGCTCTGCAACTGAGCGGGCTGCTGTATCTGGCAACGCTGGTCGGTGTTTTCATCATGGGCTACTTCCTGCGCTACATGTCGCGCACCTTCGAGGCCAGGCCCACCTTCAACCAGTGCATCGGCTTCATCGCCTACGCCTGCACGCCATTCTTCCTGGCTGGTGTCGCCGCGCTCTACCCCGCACGCTGGCTGGCAATCAGCGTACTGCTGCTGGCCTGTGCCCATGCCACCTACCTGATCTATGTCGGCCTGCCGCGCTTCATGCGCATCGACAATCAGCAGGGTTTCCTCTATGCCTCCTCGATGGTTGGCGTGGGGCTGCTGGCAATCGTCACCATTCTGGTCAGCCTGATTCTGTTCTGGACCTACACCCTGGAGCCGGAGTATCAGCGCCCGGTGCAGCAGGACCAGAGCCGCGGCACGCAGGAACAGCGAATGCAGGCGCCAGGAGACGAGTGATACCTGCGCAGGCGGCCGGCTTGCGGCATAATCCACGCTCAGCCTGCACCTGCGCCTGTCCATGCCCGACCAGATTCACGCCCGCGTCGAAGCCTGCTACCAGCAGGCCGAGACCTTCTTCAAGCAACGCTTTGCCCGCCCCGAAATCAGCTTCAAGCTACGCGGGCAGAAGGCGGGCGTCGCGCACCTGACGGAAAACAAGCTGCGCTTCAACCTGCAGCTGTACCGGGCCAATCATGAGGATTTCCTGCGCCAGACGGTGCCTCACGAGGTCGCTCACATGGTCGCCCACCAACTGTTCGGACCACGCATTCAGCCGCATGGTGAGGAATGGCAGTTGATCATGCGCGGCGTCTACGAGCTGCCGCCGCATCGTTGCCACAGCTACGAAGTCGAGCGACGCAAGGTCAATCGCTTCATCTATCGTTGCAGCTGCGCGGAGGGCGAGTTCCCCTTCTCGGCCCAGCGCCACGCCCTGGTCGCCAAGGGCCGCCGCTACTACTGCCGGCGCTGCAAGGTGACGCTGACTTTCAGCGGTGAGCAGCGCCAGGAGTGATCGAGAGCGCCCACACACCGACAGCGAACTCGACTAACCTTCGAATGATTTCAGCCATGCACTGCGTGCACGTGCCTGCTCCGCGTGGCACTCCGACTCCCAGAACCCTGTCCAGGGCGAGCCTTGCACACGGCTGCGGGCATACAGACTGCAATCCTGTTCGCGCAGTTTGATCCACAGCCGCTGGGCATTGCGCAGGTCTTCGGCAAGCGCCGGATCATCCTGCTTGAGCGAAGCCATCAGGCGATCGTATGTGCGTTGCAGCTCCTGCTCGGCAGCCTTCCAGACCGGTCCCTGACACATGAACGCTGCCATGGCGCTGCCCTGCTGGCAGGGATCCTCCGGATCGTCAGCAGCCTGCACGGGTGCCAGGGCGCCGGACACGCCCATTACCAAGATCCATCCCATGGCGTTCGACGCCATCCGTGCGATTCCTTTCATACCTGATGCCCTGATGGGTAAAGGCGCACATCCTATGCGGGCGTCATGGCCGCTTCAACCGAATACACGCGCCGCGCGCAGCGCAGCAATACGCTCGGCGTCGTAGCCCAGCTCCGCCAGCACCTCGGCGGTATGCGCACCAACCGCTGCCCCGACATGCCGGGGCGGCGCCAAGCCCTCGGAAAACTTCAGCGGGCAAGCCAGTTGAGATTGCGCGGGCAAGCCCTCGCGCGGCACCTCGACGACCAGTCCACGGGCTTTGATCTGCGCATGCTGCACCGCCTCGGATAGCGGCAACATGGGTTCGACGCAGGCATCCAGCGCGGCGAAGACTTCGCACCACTGCGCGAAGTCGCGCTTCTCGAACTCGATCTCGATCTCGCGTTTGAGCGCGCGTTGATCCTCGGGCTTGAGTGACAGTCCGCGTGCTGCCAGTTCGGGGCGGCCAATGGCGGCGCAGAACTGCTGCATGAACTGTGGTTCCAGGCTGCCAACGGAGAACCAGCGGCCATCGCGCGTGCGGTAGTAGTCATAGAAGCTGCCACCATTGAGCGCCTGGTTTTCCATGTCAGGCTCGACGTCGGCGCCGAGGTAACCTGCGCCCGCCATGCCATGCAGGCTGAAGGCGCAGTCGGTCATGCTCACATCGACCTGCTGCCCCTGACCGGTGACCTGGCGCTGCACCACAGCCGCAAGCAGGCCGATCACCCCATGCAGCGAGCCGCCAGCCAGATCGGCCAGCTGCACGCCGAGCGGCAACGGGCCGCTGTCGCGGCGCCCGGTGTAGCTGGCGATACCAGCCAGCGCCAGGTAGTTGATGTCGTGCCCGGCGCGATCACGATAAGGCCCACTCTGGCCGTAACCGGTGATCGACACGTAGATCAGCCGTGGGTTGACCGCCTTGAGCGCTTCATAGCCGACGCCCAGCTTGTCCATCACGCCGGGACGAAACTGCTCGAGCACGATGTCGTACTCGCTGACCAGTTGCCTGACCACCTCCACCGCCTCGGGTCGCTTGAGATCGAGGGCGATGCTGCGCTTGTTGCGGTTGAGGTAGGCGTGGCTGGTGGAGGTTCCGCCCTCGTGCGGCGGTAGCACGCGCACCAGATCCATGCGCGTGGGCGACTCCACCCGCAGGACCTCGGCGCCCATATCGGCCAACAGCAGCGAGGCGAACGGCCCCGGCAGCAGCGTGGAAAAATCGAGAATCTTCAGCGATGACAACGGGCCAGACATGGTGACTCCAGATTGGCTTGTTTGACGTAGCCCGGATGCAATCCGGGATTGCACTTCCCGGATTGCATCCGGGCTACGAATTAACGCTCCCAGACGACGACCTCATCACTAGACAGGCTGGCCAGCGCCTTGGCATACCGCACTTCCAGCACATTGCGGCGAATCTTCATGGTTGGCGTCATGCTGCCGTTATCCACCGTCCAGGCCTCGCTGATCAGATAGAAATGACTGACACGTTCGTGCGCCTCCAGCCGTTGATTGACTGCATGCAGATGCTCGGACAACGACTGTTCGAGCAACTCGCGCGGCTGCTGGCGAGCGGCGGGCGACAGTTCGATCAGCGCCAGCGGTTGATCGAGATTGCTGCCCATCAGGCACACCTGCTCGACCCAATGGCTCTTGGCGATCTCACCCTCGATGGGCGCAGGCGCCACGTACTTGCCCTTGCTGGTCTTGAAGATGTCCTTCACCCGCCCGGTGATGCGCAGGTAGCCCGCCTCGTCCAGCTGGCCGCGATCCCCGGTGTGCAACCAGCCATCCTTGAGCGTTTCCCCGGTTTTCTCAGGCTCACGGTAGTAACCCTGCATCAGGGTCTCGCTGCGCAGCAGAATCTCGCCGCTGACGTCGATGCGCACCTGCAGATGCGGCATAGGCCTGCCCACGGTGCCGAAGCGCACCTGCCCGGGGCGATTGAAACAGCCATAGGCGAAATGCTCGGTCATGCCGTAGCCCTCGCAGATGGTCATGCCCAGGCGCCGATACCACTCCAGCAGCCCGGTGGAAATCGCCGCCGCGCCGGACACCAGAATACGTGCGCGATCCAGCCCCAGCCCCGCGCGCACCTTGCGCGCCACCAGCCGCCCCAGCAGCGGGATACGCAACAGGCGCTCGAGCTTGTGTGCCGGCAGTTTCTCCAGCACGCCCTGCTGAAAGCGCGTCCACAGTCGTGGCACCGAGAAGAACACGGTCGGACGCACCTGACGCAGGTCGCTGGCGAAAGTCTCCAGCGACTCGACGAAAGCCACCGGAGCACCGCAATAGAGGCTGTTGAACTCCACCAGAAAACGCTCGGCGGCGTGCGAGAGCGGCAGGTAGGAGAAGAATTGATCCTGCGGCGTCATGCTCAGCTCCGCCGTGGCGTTGGCCGCAGAGAACGCCATGGCATGGGCCGAGAGCATCACGCCCTTGGGCTGCCCGGTGGTGCCGGAGGTATAGAGGATCGACAGCAGATCTTCGCCGCGTTGCAGATGCGCGCCGAGCAGCGGCTCATGCGCCGCCAGCAAGGTCTGCCATTGATGCGCGGCGGGCATGGTCGGATAAGGCATGGCGATGCGGGTGATGTGCGGCGCGATGCCGCTGGCCAGTTTGTCCGGCTCATCCAGCTTGCCCAGCACAATCACCTTGCAGCCTGCGTGCTCCAGCACGTAGGCAATCTGTTCAGGCGCCTGCAACGGATACAGCGGCACACTGACCAGCCCGGCGTGCTGGATCGCCAGATCGCTGATGAACCATTCGGCGCAGTTCTTCGCCAGCAGGGCGACGCGTTCGCCCGGCACGCAGCCCAGCGCCAGCAGTGCGCTGGCCAGGCGGCGCGCCTGCTCGTCGACCTGGCGCCAGGTGAAGTCGTGCCATACGCCATTGACAGGCTGGCGCAGCCAGACCGCGTCGGGTTGTCGATCCAGCCAGTGGTTAAAGCGTTCGAGAGGCAGTTGCAGGGTCATGGAGGTTACCTTCTTGTCCTTGGGGTTCACCTGCTCATTGCAATACGAGCGTTACTGACGATAGGCCGCAGCCTCTCGCAGAGCGGACGCAACCCGCCAAAGAGCGCTCGTGGCGGGTTGCACCCGCCCCTACACCGTTACAACTTCATCCCACGACTGATGATCTCTTTCATGATCTCGGAGGTACCGGCGAAGATGCGCTGGATGCGCGCGTTCGCATACATCTTGCAGATCGGGTACTCCCACATGTAGCCCCAGCCGCCGTGCAACTGCACACCCTCATCGACCACCTTGCACAGCAGCTCGGTGGTGAACAGTTTGGCCTCTGCGGCAACTTCTGCACTGAGCTTCTTCTGGTTATGGTCGAGCACGCAGCGGTCGGTGAACACCTGGGCCACATCGATCTGCGTGCGCATCTCCGCCAGCTTGAAACGGGTGTTCTGGAAATGCGCTACCGGGCGGCCGAAGGCCTGGCGTTCCTTGACGTAATCGATGGTGGTCTGCAGCGCCGCCTCGGCGCCAGCCACCGCGCCGCAAGCATTGGTCAGACGCTCCTGGGCGAGCATATTCATCAGGTAGAAGAAGCCGCCCTTGGCATCGCCCAGCAGGTTGTCCTTCGGCACCTTGACGTCATTGAAGAACAGCTCGGCGGTGTCCTGGCTGTGCATGCCGAGTTTCTTCAGCCTCTTGCCGCGCTCGAAGCCGGGCATGCCGCGTTCCACCAGGAACAAGCCCATGGCGTGCTTGTTGGCCGGGTCGGTCTTGGCTGCGACGATCACCACATCGGCCAGATAGCCGTTGGAGATGAATACCTTGGAGCCGTTGAGCAGCCAGTGCTCGCCCTTATCCACCGCCGTGGTGCGCATGCCAGCCAGATCGGAGCCGGCAGACGGCTCGGTCATCGCCACCGCGAGGATGGTTTCACCGCTGATGATGCCCGGCAGCAATCGCGCCTTCTGTTCGGCATTACCGTACTCGGCGATATAGGGGCCGCACAGCGCCGAGTGCAGCGGGATCATGAAACCCGGTTCGTTGATGCGCGCCAGTTCCTCGCACATGATCTGCTCATAGCGAAAGTCCTTGAGACCCGCACCGCCGTATTGCTCATCCGCCCAGGGCAGCAGAAAGCCCATCTCGCCGGCCTTGCGCCATACGCTGCGATCGACCACCCCAGCGGCCTCCCACTCCTCCTGATGCGGTACCACTTCTTTATCGAGAAATGCCGCGAAGGCATCGCGGAACAGGTTGTGCTCGGTGTCGAAATGGTTGCGTTGCATGGGGCGGGTCCTCCGCTGTTGTTATGCACTGAGGTTAAGGGCCGCCCCGCTGCCTCTCAATGACCCATGCGCTCAGCCTCGGTTGACCCAATCGCTCGCCTGGCTTGCCCTGGTCGAGAGCAACTGCCTACCATCGACCACCCTCGCTATCGGAAACCCAGCATGCGCGAACGCACCATCGCCAGCCACTTCGTCCGCGCCGCTCTGCGCGGTGCGGATCGCCAGGGCCTGGCCTGCGACCCGATACTGCGTCAGGCCGGCATCCAGAGCGCCGTGCTGGTCGAGCCACGTGCACGCATCGCCCCCGAACAGTTCGCCCGGCTGATGCAGTTGCTGTGGGAAGCGCTGGACGACGAGTACCTGGGTTTCGGCCGCCAGCCGAGCAAACGCGGCACCTTCGCCATGATGGGCCACGCCATCATCCACTGCCGCAGCCTGGAAAAGGCCCTGAGTCGTGGCGCGATGTTCTACGGGCTGTTTCCCGACGCACCGAGCATCAGGCTGCAACGCGAAGGCGACTGGGCGCGGCTGAGTGTCGACGACAGCCCACTGTGGGACCCGGATCATTTTCTCGTGGAAAGCCTGCTGGTGATCTGGCATCGCCTCGGCAGTTGGCTGATTGGCCAGCGCATCCGCCTGGAAGAAGCCACATTCGCCTACCCCGAGCCCGAGCATGCAGCCGAGTACGAATTGCTGTTCCCCTGCAGCCGCCGCTTTGCCGCCGGGCAAACCAGCCTGCTGTTCCACGCCCGCTACCTGGCGATGCCATTGCTGCAGGACGAACGCACGCTCAAGCAGTTCCTCCAGCACTCCCCCGCCGACCTGCTGGCCCGCCCTGATGGCGGCGACAGCCTGATCAGCCAGATTCGCCGCCTGCTCGGCCGCGACTGCCGCACCTGGCCGGACCTGGAACAGGTCGCTCAGCACGTGCATACCAGCCCGCAAACCCTGCGACGTCACCTGCGCGAGGAAGGCACCAGTTTTCAGGAGCTCAAGGACCACCTGCGCCGCGACCTGGCCATCTACCACCTGGGCCGCGACGAACTGGCGATTCAGGATATCGCCGAGCAGCTCGGTTTCTCCGAGCCCTCGGCCTTTCACCGCGCCTTCAAGAAATGGACAGGGCTGACGCCGGGGGCTTATCGGGCGCAAGAGGGTTGAAACGGCGAATCGGCGGCGACGCTCAGCCTGTCACACGCCGTAACCTAAGCGTCGACCGCTCGGTCATTTCGCTCTAAACAATTGCCTTGCAGCGCCGACACAACCCTCAGCATCTACTCAGAGATCACGCCGATGTTCGCGACCCGCCTGAAACAAGAACTGCAAGCCCTGCGCGAAGAACTGTCCTCGGTCGAACAGGTACGCACCAGCCTCGACGAAGAGATGCTCGCGCTCGACCTCGACGCTCAGGGACGCATCGACTCGGTCAACGCCAACTTCGAGAAGGAAATGCTCTACCGCGCCGATCAACTGCGCGGCCGCCCCCTGCTGGAGCTGATCCCGGACCATGTGCGCAACCTGGACTTCCACCACCGGGTACGCCATGCCCTGGAGCGCGGCGAACATCTGGCCGGAGTCATCCGCCTGAAACGCGGCAACGGCGAAGAAGCCTGGCTGCGCTCGATCCTGCAGCCGCTACGCGACAGCCAAGGCCGGGTGCAGCGCTTCTCGATCTACGCCAGCGACCTGACGCGCACCATCGAGACCTCGCGCGAGCACGAAAACCTGATCAGCGCGCTGCAGCGCTCCACCGCCGTCATCGAATTCAACATGAACGGCGAGGTGCTCACCGCCAACCAGCGTTTCCTCGATTCGATGGGCTACAGCCTGACGCAGATTCAGGGCAAACATCACCGGATTTTTTGCGACCTCGCTGAAGCCAACTCTCCAGAGTACCAGCGGTTCTGGGAGCAACTGCGCCGCGGCGAATTCGCTACTGGTCGCTTCAGACGCCTGGATAGCCACGGACGCGAAGTCTGGCTGGAAGCCTCCTACAACCCCATCACCGACGCCCACGACAACCTCTACAAGGTGGTCAAGTTCGCCACGGTGATCACCGACCAGGTCAACCGCGAAACGGCCATCGCCGAGGCTGCCAGCATTGCCTTCGAGACATCGAAAGGCACGGATGACAGCGCCAAGAACGGTGCGTCGGTGGTGCAGCAGATGCTCGACACCATGCGCGAACTGGCCGCTCGCATGCAGGAGGCCGCACAGGGCATCGAGGCACTGGACAAGCAATCCCAACTGATCGGAGCCATCGTCAAGAACATCAGCAGCATCGCCGACCAGACCAACCTGCTGGCCCTCAACGCCGCCATCGAAGCCGCCCGCGCCGGCGAGCAGGGTCGCGGTTTCGCCGTGGTGGCCGATGAAGTCCGCCAATTGGCTTCGCGTACCAGCTCAGCGACGGAAGAAATCGCCCAGGTGGTCGGGCAGAATCAGCAACTGACCGAACGCGCGGTAGAGCTGATCGACCGAGGCAAGACCCAGGCCGAGTTGGGCCTGGAGCTTTCCGCCCAGGCCGGCCAGGTGATCACCGAAATTCAGGATGGTGCAAAGCTCGTGGTAAACGCGGTGGAGCGCTTCGCGACGCAACTCTAGAGACGTTTGCCCTTAATCGGCGCCCGCATGTTCTGCCAGCCCTCTGGCAGCAGCGGCCGTATTCAGTCGTACAGGCGTACCCTGAAGCAGGCGCCACCCAGTTCGGAGTCGTCCAGGCTCAGTTCGCCGTCGTAGCTTTCGACGATGTCTTCGACCACCGCCAGGCCGATGCCCTGCCCCGGGTTCTGCGCATCCAGACGCTCGCCGCGCTGCAGCACCCGCGCACGCTGCTGCAGCGGTACACCGGGGCCGTCGTCCTCGATGGTGATCAGACAACCGCCGGCCAGGGGTTGCAGCCTGACGCGTACGCGATTCAGGCAGAGGCGGTAGGCGTTCTCCAGCAGGTTGCCGAGCAGCTCCATCAGCGCACCACGTTCCATGGTGATCTGGCTGTGCTCGGCAACCTCCAGCGTCGCCTCGACGCGCTTGTCACGGTAGACCTTGTCCAGCGAGCGGCACAAGCCGTCGAGCACCGGCCAGACCTGCTCACGATGGCGGACCAGGCCGCTACGGCGCAGGCTGGCGCGCTGCAGTTGATAGCCGACCTGCTGGCTCATCCGTTCGATTTGCGCCTGCATCAGCTGCGCCTGCTCGCGATTCTCATGTTGAGCGGCGAGGGTTTCGCCGATGCCTTGCAACACGCTGAGTGGTGTTTTCAGGCTATGGGCGAGGTCTTCCAGCGAGTCGCGATAACGCTCGCGCTGACGTCGCTCGCTATCGAGCAGACGGTTGAGGGAATTGGTCAGGCGCAGCAGTTCGCGTGGATGCTCATCACTCAGGCGCTGGCGGGTACCCGCCTCCACGCCATCGAGTTCGTCACTGAGGCCGCGCAGGCTGCGAAAGCCCCAGGTCAGGCCGAACCAGAGCAGGCCCAGCAACACCAGTAGTGCGATGCCCAGCCACAAACGCAGCTGCCAGGCAAAGCCGTTGAACAGCCCCTGGTATTCGCGCGTCGGCTGCATGGTCACGATGCTCAGCGCGGTCTGGTCGCCACGCAGCAAATCCACTTCCACGTCGTATACGAAGTACTCCTGGCCGCTGTCGTCGCGAATGCGGATGAACTCGTGGCCGCGACCATCGTAATGCGGCAGGTAGCGCACCAACTCGTCTATGGAGGAGCGTGAGCGCCAGATCATCTGGCCTTCACCGTCGAAGATGAAGCCCAGCAGGTGCGAGTCGAGGTTGTCGAATTCCTCGTCGGGCATCTTGTCCGGCATGTGCAACTGGCCGTCATGGATGCGCGCAGCCGATATCAGTGCAGCCGCGTCGGAGGCCAGACGTTTCTCCACGGTCTGCTCCAGGGCCATGAGAAACACACCCTGCAGCACCGGCATCAGCAACAGCATGAACAGCATCGCCAACGCGGCGCTGACCAGCATCAGGCGCAGGCGCAGCGAAGCGAGACGCATACGCAGCTTGCGCAGAACAGCGCACGCTCGGCTCACTTGCAGCGCTCGTTGAACATGTAGCCCTGACCACGTACGGTTTCTATCGGCTTGCCGCCCAGCACGGCCTCCAGCTTGCGCCGCAGGCGGCCGACCAGTACCTCGATGACATTGGGATCGCGCTCGTCGTCGCCCGGATAGAGCTGTTCCATCAGGCGTTCCTTGGCCACCACCTGCTGGTGATGCAACATCAGGTACTCGAGGATACGGTACTCGTAGGCGGTCAGTTGCAGCGATTGTTCATCAACTGTGGCCTGCTTGCGATTGAGGTCAAGCACCAGAGAGCCGGCCTCGATGGTCGACTTGGTGAACCCGGAAGAACGTCGCAGCAGCGCGTTCAGGCGCGCTTCCAGCTCTTCGAACTGGAACGGCTTGACCACATAGTCGTCGGCACCGCAGGAAAGCCCTTCGACCTTGTCCTGCCAGTTGCCGCGCGCGGTGAGGATCAGAATTGGAAAGTTCTTGTCCTGGCTGCGCAGCTCACGAATCAGGTCGATACCGCTCATACCGGGCAGACCGAGGTCGACCAGGGCCAGATCATGATTGAAGGACTCAGCTCGGTACAGTGCTTCTTCGGCGGTGCGCACGGCATCCACCACATGTCCGTTTTCACTGAGGCGAGTGAACAGATGGTGACGCAGCAACGCCTCATCTTCCACCACCAGCAATTTCATGAGACTCCCCCTGATTTAAGTTGTGCGAGGGCCGGACTGATGCCCGGCCTGGTAACGCTGAGTCGCCATCAGAAGGCGAAGTTGGCGCCGAGGTAGAGCTGCGCGCTGCTATGCAGATCCAGCGACCCGACCTTGCCTTCAGCATGCGGTTTCATTTCCGTGCTGGCGTTGGTACGCAGGTAACGATAGCCGGCTTCGATCGATGCAGTGCTGTTGAGTTCCTGCAGGATACCGGCCTGCAAACCTGCAGCAAATCCGATGTCGCTGTCACGGGAGAAGCCGTGGCTTTCCTGCTCGAGCTTGACCAGGCCGGCGGTCACACCACCGAACAGCTTGGTGTTGTTGCTGCCCAGCGGTACGAACATGTCGTAGCTGCCGAGCAGATTCTGCTGACGCAGTTTGTAGCCATTGTGGCTGTCGGAGACATTCTCGTAAGTCGCGTAGTAGCGGTTATCGGCGGTCTTCTGGCCGGCACGCAGACCCCAGGTGCTCTCGCCATTGATCACCTTGTCCAGCTTGGGATTGCCGAGGTTGGCATTCAGCGAGTTGGACTTCTGGATGTTGTTGTCAGTCTGCCCCCAGGTCAGGCCGACGAAATTGTCGTTGGCCTGGGCAGCGGTTGCGCCCAGGGCCAGGCAGGTCGCGAATGCGAGACGGTTCAGGGTGATTTTCATTGCATCGTTCCTCTCGTTGCAGTTTTGATCAATTCGGCAACAAGTCTGCGGGAAGACTACTGAATCCCTGCTGAACCCTCCTTGAACCTGCACTGAACGAGCGGCAACCAGCCTAAATACGCCTTACCAGAGCGCTGGCGACGATAAATAACGAGGCCAGAACGCCGAGCAATGCCAGCCAGCCGGCGTGCTCCCAGACATAACCACCGACGTAGCCCACCAGGCTGGAGCCGAGGTAATAGGCACACAGGTACAACGCCGAGGCCTGCGCCTTGGCCCCCTGCGCATGGATACCGACCTGCCCGCTGGCAACCGCATGAGCCGCGAAGAAACCCAGGGTGAACAGCGCCAGCCCGATCACCACAGCGCTCAGCCACGGCCCTGTGCACAGGGCCACCCCAAGCAGCATCAGACCGATGCCGCCATGCAGCACCTGGCGTGCGCCGAAGCGTGGGACCAGGCGCCCTGCCCATCCGGCGCTGAAGATACCCAGCAGGTAGACGGTGAACAGCAGACCGATCACCGTCGCCGACAGGTTGAATGGCGCTCCGGCCAGACGAAAGCCGACATAGTTGAACAGCGCAACGAAGCCGCCCATGAGCAGAAAGGCCAGGGCGAACAGCACGCGCAGACGCGGGTTGCTCAGGTGCAAGACGAAGTTGCGCAGCAGCCCGCGCAAGGACAACGGCTGGGCGGTGAAATGCCGCGAAGGCGGCAACAGCCAGACGAACAGCCCCAACGCCAGCAAGCCGAGCCCGGCAATGCCGCCAAGCGCCCAGGGCCAGCCACCCAGGTCACTGAGCAGACCAGCCAGCAAGCGTCCGAGCAACCCACCCAACGCCGTACCGCCGATATACAGCCCCATCGCCGCCGGAAGCGCCTCGGGATCGAACTCTTCGCCGACATAGGCCATGGCCAACGCCGGCAATCCGCTCAGCGCCAGTCCCAGCAGCGCACGCAGAATCAGCAGGCTGCCCCACTCTTCTACCAGTGCGCAGGCGATCCCCAGCATCGCGGCCAGGCCCAGCGCCGCCGCCATGACCGGTTTGCGCCCCCAGCTCTCAGCCAGCGCACCGGATACCAGCAGGCATAGCGCCAGGCTCAGTGTGGTCAGCGACAGCGCCAGGCTGCTGCTGGCCGCAGAAACACGAAAGTGCGCCGCCAGCAGAGGGAGCAGCGGCTGCACGCAGTAGAGCATGGCGAAGGTAGCGAAACCGGCGCAGAACAGCGCCAGGGTGGCGCGCCGATAACCGGCGCTGCCACGGGTAAGATGGGTAGCGGACATCAGGCAGACTCATGAAGCACGGCGCAGGTTCGGCCGGAGCAAAAGCTTAGCATGCTACCTATTACTGCGACTGCATGTCGCCGCGATTTTTCTCGGCGTTACTGCCCGCGCAACCGCTTGAGATGCGCCTGCAAGCCCGCCGAGGTCTGCTCGCCCACCAGACGCTCGCGCAGCTTGCCCTCGGCATCGACGATGTAGGTCACCGGCAGCACGTCATTGTGCGGCAGCTCGAAGCGCGCCGCCGGGTCCAGCGCCAGCACGGTGAAACGAATGTCGAAACTGTCCGCTGCACGCTTGAGGTCATCGCCCTGCAGAGCGTCGAAATTGACGCCGATCACTCGCGCCGACTGGTTCTTCAGCTCTTCTTCCAGGGCGTTGAGCTCGGGAATTTCCGTGCGGCACGGTGCGCACCATTCAGCCCAATAATTAATGACTAGCCACTGGCCATCCAGGCTCTCAGCCGTTACCTTTCGTCCATGCTGATCAAGGCCGTAATCTTCGGCACAAGCCGTCAGCAGCAGAGCGGCGCAGATACCCATAACAGCCTTGCCGACATTCCGGAGCCCTAAGCCCATGTACTCGATCCTCGTCCACCCGGGGTTGATATGACGCTGGATGCCCTGCGCCTGGAAGTACCGGACATCCGCGAGGACAACAGCCTATCGCCGGCGGAAATCGTCCAGCGACTCGCGACTGCTCGCCACCTGGAGCCGGAACATGGCCTGCAACACCTGCTGGGCCTGTTGTTTTCGCTCAATCGCAGCGCTCTGACCTTACTGGAAAGGCAGCGTGCGCTGCAAAACTTCAGTGATGAGTATCGCCATTACGCCGGTCTTGCCAATCGCCAGCATCCGCCAAGCACTCTGTTCGTGCGTTTCTGCGGCGAGCTGGCGATCGGTTTCAAACGCCTGCTGCTGCAAATCCTGCAGGGGCGTCAACCATCGATGCCGCACCTGGCCTGGTGTCTGTACATGGCCCAGCATTTCCTTGCCCAGCAGTTGCTGCGCCACTATCAGCTGTACCAGGAGCCTCCCGCGGCGCTCTGGCGAGACAGCCACCTGCTGTACTGGATCGGCGAGCATCAGCAGTGTCTGGACGAGCCAGTGGCTGCTGCCTTCGAGCCGAAGCCGGCCAGCACCCTGCGCGGCCTCTACCAGCAGATGCTGTTGTTGGCCCTGAGCAACCCCTTCCACCTCGATGAAGGCGAATGCCTGACCCTGTTCAGCGCACTGGCACCTCTGGCGGCGCTGGCCAGGTTGCAAGCCTGGGATGAGGACGATGAAATCGAAGGTCCGGTAGTCGACCTCAGCGAATCACAGGCCTGCCTGAGTTTCGAACAGCGTATCGAAGGCGACGCCGCCAACCTGCGCCGTTTCGAACTGGGCGCGCTGCTGATCGCGCTGCATGAGCCAGCGCCGCTGCAAAGCACGCAGGAACGCCAGTTGCTCGAACGAGTACGTCAGCACTGGCTGGGGCGCCAGCAACGTCGCCATGAACGCGCCGAGCTGGACGGACAATGCAGCCTGGTGATCGGCCTGCCGGCCATTCATGCGCAGTTGCTGGACAAGCTGCCGCAGCGCACCGAGGCGCAGCTTCTCGATGCCAGCCCAGGCGGCGCGCGCCTGCTGTGCAACGCCAACGAGGGCGGGCAATTGCAGGTCGGTCAACTGGTTCTGCTGCTTACCAATGGCACACCGACGCTGGCATTGGTGCGCTGGCGTCATCTCAATAGCGAAGGCTTGCACCTCGGGCTGCGCTATCTGAAAGGCCTGCCACGGCCGGTCTGGCTGCGACGCGCGCCCAATGCGCAGACTCATCCGGGTGTATTGCAGAGTACCCCGGCACCGGGCAACGGCTGGCACCATGGCCTGTGGCTGCCCAACGGCCAGTTCGCCTCCGGCGAGCACCTTTGGCTGCAACTGGCCAGCGTGCACAACCAGGCGATCCTGCCACTGCCCGACAGCAACCTGCAGACCTCATCGGTTACCCGCCACCCGCTGCGCCTGGCCTGAAACGCGAAACTGCGACCCCAGTCACGCCGCCTGTCTGCCGAGTGCACAGTTTCGCCGGCAGGTGGCTGCTTATAATTCCAGACACTCAAGTCTCACCCAGCCTGGAATTTCACCATGTCCCAAGCGCAAGACAAGCTGATTGGCTCCGTGCCCTCGCGCATCGTCGACGTCGCTCACCTGCTGGTCACGCCCTACGAGGGGCGCGTAGCCGAATACAACGTCGCCACCTGGCTACAACTGCCGGGGCTGGCCAACCTGCCGGTGTCGCTGCTGGTGAGTTATCGCGACGGGGACAAGCGTCGCGAGGTCAATGTCGACCACGGCAAGGTCAATGCCCATGGCAAGATCCTGCTCTCCGGGATCGCGCGCATGCCGGTGCGGCTGAAGATCGAAGACATGCAGGTACGCCTGCGCTCGGCGGTGCCGGCGCAGAGCCTGGTGGTCGAGGAGTTCTTCGTTCAGGCCGTCGACTTGGCCAACAGCGAGAGCCGCCAGGCCATGGCCTGAGCCGGAACTGCACCAGCAAACCCCGCGCATCGACGCGGGGTTTCGCTTTCAGCCGGAGGAAACTCCGGAGCTGGGCGCAACCTGCGGATTTGAGTCGTCAGCGTCCGGCTGCAGGTTTTCGGCAGCAACATGCTCGAGCAGCGACTCCGGCCAGCGTGCGAAGTGCAGCCCCGTGATTCGTTTGAGCCGCGTCAACGCTTCCTGCGGATCGCGTCGATGAAGGTGGATTACCCTGTTTTTTACCGTCATTACTGCCTGCGTCCTCAGCGATCCCTGCCTTGCTGGCAGTTCGATAGCAACTGACCTTGCAGTTGCTAGAAGCGTGCCAGCCCTTCTACAACGCATTCATTGCCGCCACGCTTTTGCTCAGAGCGCATCAGGCCTGGGCAACGCCTGAAAGTGACGTTTTTCGTCACCCTCCGTTACGCTTCCTCAGCCCTTCCCCGGCAACCAGTCCGCCAGACTGGCGCCGAACTGCTCCTCGCGCTCCGCTTGCAGGCGCTCCATTCCCTCGCGCAATGCCGGATACCAGGGCTCGTCGAGCTGAGCGGGCAGTTGCGAGAGGCTCGGCAACGGCCAAGGGCTGCACTCGAGTAGTTGATGCAGGGAAAAAGCATGCAGGTCACGGCACAGCACCCAACCGCCACCACTGGCCTTGCATGCCAGGTGCTCGCGCTCGAGGACGTCCATCACCTGGCTCCATTCGTCCTCGGGCAAGCGCCAGCCAGCACGCTGCATATCGCCGTAATGCAGGACCTGACCCTTCTGCTGGCGCTTGAGCAACAGGCGCAGCACCACCAGCAGAATCAGCCCCTTGGGGATGGGTTCACGGCGCCAGTGCCGAGGTTGCGAGAGGCCGTACACCAGTTCGGCGCCCAGCAACACGATCAACCAGGACAGATAGATCCACAGCAGAAACAGCGGCACCGTGGCGAAGGCGCCATAGATCAGGTGGTAACCGGGGAACAGGCGCACGTATAGGCCGAACAGTGCCTTGGCCACTTCGAACAGCACGGCGCTGAACACACCGCCGAGCAGTGCATGGCGCAAGGGCACCCGAGTGTTGGGGACCGCCGCATAGAGCAAGGTGAAGGCTGCGATGCTCGATAGCAACGGCGCGAAGGCAAGCAGAGTCTTGGCGCCCACGACGGCATCCGGCCCGGAGATCAGCGACAGCGAGGCGATATAGGTACTGACCGCAAAACCTGCGCCCAGCAGCAACGGCCCGAGGCTGAGGATCGCCCAGTACAGCAGGAAGCTGGACATACCACGGCGCGGCTGGCGCACCCGCCAGATCACGTTGAAGGTCTTTTCGATGGTCACCAGCATGAGGAAGGCGGTGACAGCCAGCAGCCCCACGCCGAACCAGGTCAACTGCCGCGCCTGCGTGGTGAACTCGCGCAGGTACTCCTGCACCGTCTCGCCAGTGGAAGGCACGAAGTTGTTGAAGATGAAACCCTGGATGTCCTCGCCCACATCCTTGAATGCCGGAATCGCAGAAAGCATGGCGAAGGTCACGGTCATCATCGGCACCACGGCGAACAAGGTGGTGTAGGTCAAGGCAGCCGCATTGCCTGCGCCACGGTTCTCCACGAAACGCTTGTAGAGACTCACCCAGAACCCCAGCCAGTCCTTTAAACGAACCTGCATGACCTCTCCTTAGCCCTCAAACCTGAACAGACAGTGCGCCGCGGGAAAAGGTCGCAGCAAAGCGACCCAGCGGTTTGCGTGCATCCGCGCAGCAGGCGGTTAGAATAGCCGCCACCTCAAGCCGGATGCGAGCCACCATGACCGACCTGACCCTCTACCACAACCCGCGCTGCTCGAAATCCCGCAGCGCTCTGGAGCTGCTGGAAGCCCGCGGCCTGCAACCGCAGGTAGTGCGTTATCTGGAAGCGCCACCCAGCGCCGGTGAACTCAAGAGCCTGCTCGGCAAGCTGGGCATCAGCGCCCGCGAACTGCTGCGCAGCGGCGAAGACGAGTACAAGGCGCTGGGCCTGAGCGATGCCGGTCTGAGCGAGGCGCAGCTGATCGAGGCCATGGTCAAGCATCCCAAGCTGATCGAGCGCCCGATCCTGATCGCTGGCGACAAGGCCGTGATCGGCCGCCCACCGGAAAAAGTGCTGGAGTTGCTGGCATGAGTGCACCCTACATCCTCGTGCTCTACTACAGCCGCCATGGCGCCACCGCGCAAATGGCCAGACAGATCGCCCGCGGTGTCGAGATGGCCGGCCTGGAAGCGCGTCTGCGCACGGTGCCGGCGGTATCCAGCGAATGCGAGGCCGTTGCGCCGAGCGTGCCGGAGGACGGCGCCATGTATGCCACCCTGGACGACCTGAAGAACTGCTCGGGCCTGGCCCTGGGTAGCCCGACCCGTTTCGGCAACATGGCCGCACCACTCAAGTACTTCATCGATGGCACCAGCAACTTGTGGCTCACCGGCGAACTGGTTGGCAAACCAGCCGGCGTGTTCACCTCCACCGCCAGCCTGCATGGCGGCCAGGAGACAACCCTGCTGTCGATGATGCTGCCGCTGTTGCACCACGGCATGCTGGTCTGCGGCCTGCCCTACAGCGAATCGGCCCTGCTCGAAACCCGCGGCGGTGGCACGCCCTACGGCCCCAGCCAGCATGCCGGCGGCGACGGCAAACGCGCGCTGGACGAGCATGAAACAGCCCTGTGCCGCGCACTGGGTCAACGCCTGGCGCAAACCGCCAGCAAACTGGAGCGCTGAACGTGGCCCGAGCGAAGAAACCCCTGCCCAGCCTCGAATGGCTGGAGCCACGGGTCAAACTCAGTCGAGCGCTGAGCCTGTTCAGTTTCATCGCCCTGCTGACCCTGCTGCTGGTGTGGAATCTGGCCTTCGCCGATCTGCATGGCGCGCGGGTCGGCGTGGTGCTGGCCATTCAACTGCTGCCACTGGCGCTGCTCGCCCCCGGGATGTTGATGGGCAACGCCCGCGCCCACGCCTGGGCCTGCTTCGTGGTCAATATCTACTTCATCCAGGGCGTACTGGCCGCCATCGACCCGGCGCGTGCACTGTTCGGCGCGCTGGAGGCGGTAATCAGCTTCGGCCTGTTCTGCACGGCGCTGCTGTATACGCGCTGGCGCTTCCAGTACGACCGCAAGGTGGCGGGGGAATAAGCAACAGCCGTAAGCCGCGCTATCCAGGGGGTTATTGGTGCGCACGGCACACCCGACATGTTGCGTCGTAGGGTGCGTCGTGCGCACCGAGGGCCGCTCGGACGCTGAATCGGCCATGTAATGGGGCTTGGGGACAGGCAGAGCGACGCGTATTGGCTTGCCGCTACCAGCCCAGGGTTTCCTTGAGAAAGGGAATGGTCAGCTTGCGCTGGGCCTGCAGCGAGGCCTGATCCAGGCGCTCCAGCAGCTCGAACAGCGCGCTCATGCTGCGTTCACCACGGGTGAGGATGAAGCGGCCAACCTCGTCGCTCATCTGCAGACCACGACGCGAGGCACGCAGCTGCAGGGCGCGCAGCTTGTCTTCGTCGGACAGCTCGTGCAGCTGGAAGACCAGCGAAAGGGTCAACCGCGACTTCAGATCGGGCAGTTGAATCGGCAACTCGCGCGGCGACATGGTGCCGGCCAGCAACAGACGCCGGCCGCTGTCGCGCAGACGGTTGAACAGGTGGAACAAACCCTCCTCCCAATCGCTGCGCCCAGCCACTGCATCGAGATCATCGAGGCAGACCAGCTCACACAATTCAAGGTTGTCGAGAAGCTCCGGGCCATGCTGCACCACCTCGCCAAGCGGCAGGTACACCACCGCTTCGCCGCGCTGCTCGAAGCGCAGGCAGGCGGCCTGCAGCAAGTGGCTGCGCCCTGCGCCTTCAGCGCCCCACAGATAGATCAGGCTTTCCGTCCAGCCGGCATCGGCCTCGCACAGACGCTCGACATAGCCCAAAGCCGCGGCATTGGCGCCGGGGTAGTAGTTGGCGAAGGTGGCGTCGTCACGCAGACGCACCCCCAGAGGCAGCTGGATTGGTTTCATGCAGGGCTCGGCGGTTCGTCAGAACCGCTGTTGGACTCTCCGTAAAGACCGGAAAGTTTATACAAATCATGGGCATGGCGCAGCAGAACCATGATCACAGCGGCAACCGGCAGGGCCAGCAGCACGCCGGTGAAGCCAAACAGCTGGCCGCCAGCGAGGATGGCGAAGATCACCGCGACCGGGTGCAAACCGATGCGATCGCCCACCAGCATGGGCGTCAGGACCATGCCTTCGAGCAGTTGGCCGATCATGAACACCACACCGATGCCGATCAGCGGATAGGGCTCGAGACCGAACTGGAACAGCGCAGCGGTCAACGCCGCACCGATGCCGACGATGAAGCCCATGTAGGGCACGATGCTCGCCAGGCCGGCCAGTACGCCGATCAGCAACCCCAGCTCCAACCCCACCAGCATCAGGCCAGAGGCGTAGATGATGCTCAGCGCCAGCATTACCAGCAATTGGCCGCGCAGGAAGGCACCGAGCACCTCGTGGCATTCGCCAGTCAGCTTGACTATCAACCCTTCGCGCTGGCGCGGCAGCAGGCGACGCAGGCGCTCGACAAGCACATCCCAGTCGCGCATCAGGTAGAAGCTCACCACCGGAATCAGCAGCAGGTTGCCCAGCCAGGCCAGTAGCGCCAGGCCCGAGGACGTGGCCTGAGCCAGCACCATCTTGAGCACATCGGTGGTCTTGCCGATGTTATCGGCGAAGACCTGCTTGAGCTGGTCGACCTGCAGCAGGTCATCCTGCAACCCCAGATGTGATTGCGACCAGGGCAACGCCGTACTCTGCAGCCAGTCGAGCATTTCCGGCGCCAGCTGGTACAGACGCACCAGCTGTCGTCCCAGCATGGGCACCAGCACCAGCAACAGGATCAGCAGCACCAGCGCGAACAGCGTGAACACCACCACCACGCCGCCAGTGCGCGACAGGCGGTGCCGCTCGAGGCGGTCGACCAGCGGATCGCCCAGATAGGCCAGCAGGATGCCGATCAGGAACGGGGAAAGGATCGGGTGCAGCAGATACAGCAGCCAGCCAAGCAGAAACAGCCCAGCCATCCATAGCCAACGGGTGGAATCGGTCATGCTCGCGTCCTCGGTGCGAAACGGCGCCAGGAAGGCGCCGCAGAACTGGGCAGTGGTCTAGCCGACGGGGATTCTACCAGCGAAAGCGCAACTGATCGGTGCGCGGTTTCACCTGCGGAGCCTCGGTTGCAGCGGCCTGCGGATTCTCTACCGGCTCAGCGGCATCGAGCGGCTCACTGACTTCCTGCATCTGCCCCAATGCCAGTTGTGCACGCAGTTGCTCCGGGCTGGCGCTGACCTGATAGACCAGGCGCTGGCCGTCGATCTCCTGCAAACGCGCGGCGAAGGGTTCGAGCAAGCGCTCCAGCGCCGCGAAACGCCCCAGATCAGCACCTTCGATCACCAGCGTCAGGCTTTGCGCCGCACCAGGCTTGACCAGAAAACGCGGAGCCAGGCGCTCGGCCACCGCCAGCAGCACTGCATCGGCCAGCGCAGCCTGATCGGCGCCTTCGGCCTTGCCCTGTTCACGCTCGTCGCCCAGCCACAGGCGCCAGGTAGCCTGCCAGTTACCGCTGCTCTCGGTCGCCTGCACGGCCAGCAAGGCATCGGCGCCATAGCGCTCGGAGGCCTCGCGCAGTGCCTGTGGGTCATTGGCCAGCAGCGCGTCGGCATTGCCCAGCGCTTGCTCGCTCAGGTCCGCCAGCGGCAGACGCAGCGGCAGGCCACGATGCTGAGCAGCATCGCGCAGCAACGCCGATGCACTCTGGCTTTCGCCAACCAGTTGGCTGCCTTCCGGCGATTCGTTGAGCCACCAGGTGAGGATGGCCGGACGGTTGGCGCCCCACAGGGCCAGGCCTGCCTGACGCAGCTGCTGATCGGTGCTGGCCGGATCGAACTCGACCAACAGCGCGTCGCCTTCATAGCCGTACTGACTGACGATCTGTTGCGGGTCCTTGCGCAGACCTTCCAGCCCGGCGCTCTGCAGCGCCTTGGCATCACCGGTCAAACGCAGCACCAGAGTCTGCAAGACCTTCTGCATGGCCGCGTCACGGCTTTCCGGCTGCTGATCCGCCACGGGTTCACGCACCTGATAAAGACCGGTAACCGGCGCGGCCAATGCCGGCAGGCTCAAGAGCGACAGACAAAAGAACAGCAGACGGATGGGCAAACGCATTGGGGCGGACTCTCGCAAGGGATGGCTGCACGGAGGGCGGCCACAAAGGCCTATACCTTAAACAGCCGCTCAAGCCCCGGCAACCAGAGCCCGTGCCTGCGACGAAGCGCATGCACGCGAGTGGCCGCTACCGGGCAAGCCTGATAAAATCGCGCGCCTTCGCCAGCCGGTACGCGCGCCGGGCTCCTTGGATGAGCCTGCGCCACGTCGGCGCCTACACGAACTCCCCATCCAAAGGCCCGGATCTATGAGCAAGCAACCCTCCATCAGCTACAAGGACGCAGGCGTCGACATCGATGCCGGTGAAGCCCTGGTCGAGCGCATCAAGGGCGTGGCCAAGCGCACTGCGCGTCCGGAAGTCATGGGTGGCCTGGGCGGCTTCGGCGCCCTGTGCGAGATCCCGGCCGGCTACAAGCAACCCGTCCTGGTGTCCGGCACCGATGGCGTCGGCACCAAGCTGCGCCTGGCGCTGAATCTGAACAAGCACGACAGCATCGGCCAGGATCTGGTCGCCATGTGCGTCAACGACCTGGTGGTCTGCGGCGCCGAACCGCTGTTCTTCCTCGACTACTACGCCACCGGCAAGCTCAACGTCGATGTGGCCGCCACCGTGGTCACCGGCATCGGCGCAGGCTGCGAACTGGCTGGCTGCTCTCTGGTCGGTGGTGAAACCGCCGAGATGCCGGGCATGTACGAAGGCGAGGACTACGACCTGGCCGGTTTCTGCGTTGGCGTGGTGGAGAAGAGCGAAATCATCGACGGCTCCAAGGTCGTCACTGGCGACGCCCTGATTGCCCTGCCCTCCTCCGGCCCGCACTCCAACGGTTACTCGTTGATCCGCAAGATCATCGAAGTCTCCGGCGCCGACATCGAGCAGGTGCAACTGGATGGCAAGGCCCTGGCCGACCTGCTGATGGCGCCGACCCGCATCTACGTCAAGCCGCTGCTCAAGCTGATCAAGGACACCGGCGCGGTCAAGGCCATGGCCCACATCACCGGCGGCGGCCTGCTGGACAACATCCCGCGCGTACTGCCGCAGGGCGCCCAAGCGGTGATCGACGTCGCCAGCTGGAATCGCCCGGCCGTGTTCGACTGGCTGCAGGAACAAGGCAATGTCGACGAGCACGAAATGCACCGCGTTCTGAACTGCGGTGTCGGCATGGTCATCTGCGTCGCTCAGGATCAGGTCGAAACCGCCCTGGCCAGCCTGCGTGCCAGCGGCGAGCAACCCTGGGTCATCGGCCAGATCACCGCAGCGGCAGAAGGTGCAGCCCAGGTTCAGTTGAACAACCTGAAAGCCCACTGATGTCCTGCAATGTCGTCGTCCTGATCTCCGGGTCAGGCAGCAACCTGCAAGCGCTGATCGACAGCGTCGCCCACGACGGCAATCCGGCCCGCATCGCCGCGGTTATCTGCAACCGCGCCGGTGCCTATGGCCTGGAGCGGGCGAAACAGGCCGCAATCGCCACCGAACTGCTTGACCACAAGCAGTTCGACGGCCGCGAAGCCTTCGATGCCGCGCTGATCCAGGCCATCGACGCCCACCAGCCTGATCTGGTGGTGCTGGCCGGTTTCATGCGCATCCTCACGCCAGGCTTCGTTCAGCATTACTCAGGCCGCCTGCTGAATATCCATCCCTCACTGCTGCCCAGGCACAAAGGCCTGCACACCCATCAGCGGGCTCTCGAAGCCGGCGACAGCGAGCACGGCTGCAGCGTGCACTTCGTCACCGAGGAACTCGATGGTGGCCCTCTGGTCGTACAAGCTGTGCTGCCGGTCATGGCAGACGACACGGCCGAAAGCCTTGCGCGCCGCGTGCATCAGCAGGAACACCAGATCTATCCGCTGGCCGTACGCTGGTTTGCCGAAGGCCGCTTGCGTCTTGGCGCCCAAGGCGCAATGCTGGATGGCCAGCCGCTGCCCGCCAGCGGCCACCTGATTCGAACCTAGGAGACTCTATGCGTCGTGCCCTGCTGTTCGCCCTGACACTGTTCAGCCTGCCCGCCCTTGCCGAGGATCTGCAGCCCTTCTCCGCCAGCTACACCGCGGACTGGAAGCAGTTGCCGGTCAGTGGCAGCGCCGAGCGTAGCCTCAAGCGCGAAGATGACGGCCGCTGGACCCTCAACTTCGAAGCCTCGATGCTGGTCGCCGGCCTGACCGAAGAAAGCACCTTCCGGGTCGACAACCAGACCCTGATGCCACTGACCTACCGCCTCAATCGCAGCGGCCTGGGCAAGGGCAAGAAAGTCGAGCAGGACTTCGACTGGGAACAGAAGCAAGTGATCGGCACCGACCGTGGTGACGCCGTGCGCTTCCCGCTCAACCGCGGCCTGCTGGACAAGTCCACCTACCAGATCGCCCTGCAACAGGACGTCGCGGCCGGCAAGAAAAGCGTGAGCTATCAGGTGGTCGACGGTGACGAGATCGAAACCTACGACTTCCGTGTGCTGGGCGAAGAAGTGGTACGCACCAAGGCCGGCCTGATCGACGCAATCAAGGTCGAGCGCGTGCGCGACCCCACGCAGAGCACCCGCAAGACCGTGTTGTGGTTCGCCAAGGACTGGGGCCACCTGCTGGTTCGCCTGCATCAGGTGGAGACCGACGGCAAGGAATACCAGATAATGCTCAAGGAAGGCACCGTCTCCGGCAAACCGGTCGAAGGTCGTCGCGACTGATTGGCAAGCGCACAAAAAACCGGGCCGATGCCCGGTTTTTTATTGCCTGTTCCGGGCACTGGCTGGCAGCACCCGGTAATAGCTCAATCCTGACTCACCGCACCGATCTTGTGGATCGACAGATCGGCGCCGTTGTATTCCTCTTCCTGGCTCAGACGAATGCCCAGAGACGCCTTGAGCAGGCCGTACACCGCAAAGCCACCGACCAGCGCGACCACCACGCCCAGTACAGTACCAATCACCTGACTGACCAGGCTGACGCCCCCCAGGCCACCGAATACCTCGAGGCCGAAGATGCCGCAGGCGATGCCGCCCCAGATGCCGCACAGGCCATGCAGCGGCCAGACGCCCAGCACGTCGTCGATCTTCCACTTCACCTGAGTCGCGGTGAATGCCCAGACGAACAGCGCACCGGCAATCGCGCCAGTGACCAGGGCGCCAATCGGATGCATCAGGTCCGAGCCGGCGCAGATGGCGACCAGACCGGCCAGCGGGCCGTTGTGCAGGAAGCCTGGGTCATTACGCCCCACCAGCAGCGCGGCGACGGTACCGCCGACCATGGCCATCAGCGAGTTGACCGCCACCAGGCCACTGACACCTTCGAGCGTCTGCGCACTCATCACGTTGAAGCCGAACCAGCCGATGATCAGGATCCACGAACCCAGCGCCAGGAATGGAATGTTCGACGGTGCCATGGCCACCAGCTTGCCGTCGCGATAGCGACCATTGCGGCGGCCAAGCAGCAGCACCGCGCCGAAGGCCAGCCAGCCGCCCATGGCATGCACCACCACCGAACCGGCGAAGTCATGGAAGCCGGCACCGAAGCGAGCCTCGAGCCAAGCCTGAAAACCGTAGTTGCCATTCCAGATCATGCCTTCGAAGAAGGGATAGACGAACGCCACGATCAACGCCGTGGCGCATAGCTGCGGACCGAACCTGGCGCGCTCGGCAATACCACCGGAGATGATCGCCGGAATCGCCGCCGCGAAGGTCAGCAGGAAGAAGAACTTCACCAGACCGTAGCCATGGTTCTGCGTCAGCACCGCCGCCGGCTCGAAGAAGTTGATGCCGTAGGCGATCCAGTAGCCGATGAAGAAATACGCCAGGGCGGAGATGGCGAAATCCGAGAGAATCTTCGATAGCGCGTTGACCTGGTTTTTCTGCCGCACCGTTCCCACTTCGAGGAAGGCAAACCCGGCATGCATGGCCAGGACCATGATTGCACCCAGCAGGATGAACAGGGTATTGGAGCCGTGGATCAGCGTGGCCACGGCACTGTTGATGTTTTCCATCGAGAAAGAAAACTCCGGAGGCAGAAGAAAAAGCACCAAACAAAGGCACAAAACCGAAAATGCGCACCACAATGCAGCCAGCGCATGCAGCGCGCCCTCGAAAAGTGCTGTCTGACGGCCCCAAAATAGCGCCACCGAAGACTGACTGATCGATGCTTATTTCTTGTTAATCAAATGGTTATGCGCGAAATTGACCATCCTGAGCCGCACCGAGAAGGCCCCATCACAGGGCATTCTCCGAGCTTCGCGCACCAGCAAAATGCAATCGCTATACCAAGCGCCAAACCAGTCACTTCCCGACTATCAGGCTGCTGAAGAAACCACCTCGCTTTGGCCTCCTGCGTCGCTCTACCTCCTGCATCCATGCAGTCGTCGCCTGGGTCTTTCAGCGGCCTGCTATTCTTGCGGAACCCTCAGGCCGCCGCGCACTCGTAAACAGTACACACTCAACGCAGAGGACTGCTCACCATGCCACGCAAAGCCGCGACTCCAAGCACCAAGGACGCCCTGCTGGATGAATTCCAGGCTCTGGTCAGCGACACCGAGAAGCTCCTGCAACATTCCGCCAGCCTTGCCGGCGAACAGGCCGAAGCCCTGCGCGATGACATTCGCAGCAGTCTTGACCGTGCCCGTGACACCCTGCACAAGGCCGAGTCCGGCCTGCGCGAGCAGGGCAAGATCGCCGTCGACGCCACTGAGGATTACGTGCACAAGCACCCGTGGCAGGCACTCGGCCTGTCGGCCGCTATCGGCCTGGTGCTGGGCCTGCTGATCAGCCGCCGTTGACAGCGCCAATGTCCAACGGCCCCTCGCCACGGCGCCTGGGCGCGGCCCTGCTGGGCCTGCTCCAGGGCCATGTAGCGCTGCTGGCCCATGAACTCGAAGACCAACGAAACCAGGCACTGCGCGCGCTGCTCCTCGGCGGCCTGTGCCTGGCCTTCGCCCTGCTCCTGCTGATAGGTCTGTCCGCTCTGCTGCTGATCCTCTACTGGGATACTCACCGCCTGGCAGTCGCCACCGGCCTGTGCCTGTTTTACGGTGTGGGCCTGCTCGGTTGCGGCGCCTGGCTGCTGACCAGCCTGCGCAACGCCGAAGCGCCGTTCAGCGCCAGCCTGGAAGAACTGCAACGCGACCGCGAGCAACTGCTGCCATGACCCCTACCCTGCCCCCAGGCGCCTCGCGCCGTGAGTTGCGCAAAGCCGTGCTGCGCATGCGTCTGGAGATGCATCGCCAGGAACTGCGTCATGAAATGCTGCAGATCAGCCAGCCACTCAAACAGGTACGCGAGTACGGACAACGCCTGCGCCAGGGCAATGCACCCTTTTTGCTCACGGGCGGCGCACTGGCACTGGCCGGACTGCTCGGTGGCAAGCGCGGTTGGCGTCGCTGGCTGCGCCTGGCATTGATCATTGCACCGCTACTTCGGCGCCGGCAAAGCGGCATCGACTGAAGTGGAAGCTGGTCTAGACCTGGGCTGGCCGCGATCTTGCTAGGTTGAGCCACTCTGCCACCATCTGGTGGCTCAACCGCTGAGCGCTAAGGACATCCCAGGTGATCGACGGACTGCCTTTTGCCGTCTTCCAACCCTTCATCGACACCGCCACCGGCCGCATCGCCGGTGTCGAGGCGCTGGCTCGGCTGCGCGATGCCAACGGCCAGGCACACTCGGCCGGGCCGCTTTTCGCTGATCCGAAAACCCCGCCCGCCGCTCTGCGCCGCCTTGACCGGCACGTGCGCGAAGATGCCCTGCAGCGCGTCCATCAGGCCCCTGCGGACTGGTTCCTGAGCCTGAACATTTCACCACGCTGGATCAGCCGCCTGCGCCCGGCGCAACCACTGCCCAGCCTGATTCAACTGCAGCGCAGCGGTATCGACCCGGCACGCATCGTCTTCGAGATCACCGAGCTGGGCGGTGCCAGTCAGCGCCTGCCTGACGTGGTGGCGCGCTACCGTGAGGCCGGAGCACGCATCGCCATCGACGATTTCGGCGCTGGCTATTCGCAGCTCGACCGCGTGCTGGCACTGCAACCGGACATCCTCAAGCTGGACATGCGCCTGTTTCAGGAAGCCGCTCGCGGCGGCCCTAGCGGCGAAGTGGTCAAGGCCCTGGCACAGATGGCCGAGAAGACCGGTTGCTGGATCATCGCCGAAGGGGTGGAAACCGAAGCCGAGCTGAACTTCGCCCTCGAGTGCGGCGCCCGTTACGTCCAGGGGTTCCTGTTCGCCAGGCCGGAAGAAGAGCTGTTCGCCAGCGACGCCTTCGTCGGCCGTTTCGCGCGCCTACGCGACAGCTACGTACAGCAGAAACTCGCCGAGCGCGCGCGCCTGGTCAGCCTGCGCCAGCAACTGGCCGAGTTGATGTCCGAACTCAGGTTCTGGGCCGAAAGTGGCGCCCCGGCAACGAGCCTGAACGCGCCGGACAACTATCCCTGGCTGTTGCGCATCTATCAGTGCGACCGCCACGGCACCCAACTCACGCCGAACCTGCAATGGCGCCAGAACATCTGGCAGGCCGATGACCGCTACCTTGGGCATAACTGGTCATGGCGTCCCTACTTCTATCAACTGCTGGCCGAAGGCTGGGAAGAGCGCCGCCTGACGCTCTCCACCACCTACCGCGACGCCACCACCAACCAGTACTGCCTGACGGCGGGCCAGTTCATCGACAACGGTCGTCGCTTGCTGCTGGTGGACATCGACGCCGCCGGTTTCTGAGGACGCAGCTAGGCTTAGCAGCAGGCTATCGGACTTCTCTCGGCACAGTCGAACAAGGCGTTTATCGAATACACCCCTGCCCACGGAAGCCTCGCGCCGAACGACTGAATGATCCTCCCAGTCTCCGAGGCTGCGCTTATGCCCTGGCTAGCCCTGCGCCTGCTCACCCCGCTGCTGCTCAGCGCCAGCGTGCTGGCCGCCGCGTCCCCGACCTACCACGGCGACATCGCTGCGCTACTGGCCAACCGCTGCCTGGTTTGCCACAGCGGCGCGCAGGCCCCGTTGGGCCTGCGCCTGGACAGCCTGGAAAACCTGTTGCGCGGCAGCCAGCGCGGGCCGGTGGTCCACGCTGGCGATGCCGCCGGCAGCGAGCTGCTGCGCCGCCTGACAGGCAGCAGCCAACCACGTATGCCATTGAGCGGCCCGCCCTTCCTCGATGCCGCCGAGATCGCCATGGTCGAACGCTGGATAAACGCCGGCCTGCCAGCAGGCAAGGCAATCGCAACCCGGCCTGCCGCCCCCCTGCCGCCCCCTGACGAGGCGATCGACTACCGTCACGTCGAAGCCATCCTGCTGCGCCGCTGCGCTACCTGCCATTCCGCCAGCGGCCTGATGGGTGCGGCTCCCGAGGGTTATCTGCTGTCGAGCTACGCAGCGACCCTGGCCAGCGACGAGCGCGCCCGCGTGGTGCCCGGCAACCCCGCAGCCAGCGAGCTGGTGCGGCGCATTCGCGGCCAGGCGCGCCCACGCATGCCGTACGACGGTCCTCCCTATCTCACGGATGCGGAAATCGACCTGATCGTGGTCTGGATCGAGCAAGGCGCACGCGATGCTGCCGGACAGCCGGCGCCCGTGCCGGTGGGCGCCAGGGTGCGTCTGCATGGCCGCCTGGATGATGACGGCAAGCTGGACGGTCTGGCGCTGCTGATCGACGCCCGCACGCGCCTGGACGACGCGCCGCGTCCCGGCGCCTACGTGCAGGTACGCGGCCGCCTCGATGCCAGCGGCCGCGTGCGGGCAGAACGTCTACGCCTGCGCTAGCTGCGCGGCAGGCGCCTCACTCGGGCGGTAGGCGGTGTGCACCATCTTGCTGTCGACATGATTGATGGTGGACAGGATCTGCGCGGCATCGGTCAGCGACGGCGCCATGGTCCAGCGGTCCAGGGCGTCGTTGCCGATGCGCAGCATGCCGGTATGGCTGAGGTCGTTGAGGTCCACCACCGGGTCGACGTCATAAAAACCCAGGGCGCGACGCAGTTGCTCGATATCGGCGCGCGCGCCGGTGAGGAACTGCCAGCCCGGACCGATATGGTGGCGCTCGACGTACTCGCGCAGACGCTCGGGGCTGTCCAGCTCCGGCTGCAGCGTCAGCGAATACAGGTGCACATCGCGTCCGACACGTTCACCGAGCATCTCCTGCACCAGGCGCAGGTTGGCGGTGGTGGCCGGGCAGCTGTTGCTGCACTGGGCGTACATCATGTTGATCGCCACCACCTTGCCGCGCACCAGGTCGTCGTAGAAGCGCACTTCACGCCCCTCGTGGGTCAGCAGCGGGACATTGGGAAAGCGCGTGCCGCCCACCCCGGCCAGCGGCGCGGCCGGCTGCTGCAGACTACTGCCCGAGTGCCAGGCGGCCCAACCGAACGCAGCAACGCCAAGCCCTGCCAGCACCTTTCTTCGCGTATTCATGGCAAACCTCCGGCTGGCTCAGACGATGTCCCAACGCAGCATCATGGCGTGGTCTTCGTGGATCAGGTTGTGGCAGTGCATCACGTACTGGCCCTTGTAGTCGCGAAAACGCATCAGCACGCGCAAGACCGTACGGTCGGAGACATTGAATACATCCTTGCGGCCGCGCTCGTGCACCGGGATGACCACGTTGCGGCCATCGGTGGTCTTGCTCAGCAGACGGCCCTCCTCGAAATGGATATGCACAGGGTGATCCCAACCATCATCGACGCTGTACAACTCCCAGATCTCCATGGCTCCCATGGGCACCAGGGCACGCGGAACATTGAGGTTGATGAACTGACCATTGATCGCCCACATGTTCTGTCGGCGCTCGAAGAGGAACCTGCGCACCGGCAGTGCCGCCAGCTGGGCGGTCGTCGGCAAGGGCGGCAGCGGCCGCAGCGTGCTGGGCACCCGGCTCAGATCCTGCTCCGGCGGCTCACGGTCGACCACTATCTTCAGTACCCGCTCGCCTGGCGCCACCACCTGATAGGGCCGACGAGTGTCTTCGGGGCGATGGGTCAGGCGGTTGGCCAGGTACAGCTCAGTGCCCACCGGGTAACGCGAGAAATCCACCACGATATCGGCCCGTTCGGCCACGCCCAGGCGTACGTTGGTCTGGTTGAGCAGTGGTTTTTCCAGCAGGTTGCCGTCGTTGGCGATGTAGGTGAAAGGCTGGACCACGTTGTTCGGCCGCACCAGGTAGAACTGGTAGAAGCGGCTCGGCCCACCGTTGAGCAGGCGCAGGCGGTACTTGCGCCGGGCCACCCGCAGCACCGGCTGGATCTTGCCGTTGACGATGGTCTTGTCACCGAGAATGCCCTCAGGGCTGACCTGGTCGTAGTAGAGGATGCCGTTGGGGTCGAAACGCCGATCGCAGAAGCTCAGCGGGTAGTCGTAGGGATGGCTGGGCAGACGCAAGGCTGCGGGGTTCGGGTCCTTCTCGTTGCCCGAGTCGAGATGATCGAACAGCAGGAAGAAACCCATCAGCCCGCGAACGATGTTGGGCGCGGTGAAGTCCAGGGTATGGTCGTGGTAGAACAGCGTGCCGAGGGCCTCGCGGTAATCGCCGATGCCGTTCTGCAGTTCGTCGTAGCCAGCGTAGATGTTGGAGTAAAGGTGGTCCTTGAAACCGCCCGGCGCAGTCAGGCTGGGCCCGGCCTTGGTGGCGCTGTAGTAGTCGCCGGGAAAGCCGTCACTTTCCGAGCCGACGTGGGCATTGTGCAGGTGGGTGCTGATCTCCGGCGTACCAAAGCCGGTGTGGCTGGCCGGCAAGTCGTTGTAGATGCGGCACATGATCGGGTGGCCGTAGTGCGAGTGCACCACCGGGCTGAGCACGGACAGATCCGCAACGGCGGCCTGGTAGGTCCATATCGGCTGTGGCGGATAGGCCGGATTGAACACCCACCCCTCGCGCTGCGCTGCATGCAGCTCGTAGTGCTCGGCCTGCGGGCCGAACTCGGCCCAGCGCTGATGCGCCGGCCGCCCGGCCTCGCCGGCGACGGTGTTGGCAAGCTCGGTAGGCGGCGGGTTGAGCGTGCTGCCGTAAAGCAGCACGGGCTCGTTGGGCAGAAACTCCTGCCAGGCAATGGTCGGCGGGCTTGGCGGCACCACCGCCTCGCTGCGACTGGGAGCCAGAATCAGTGGCGCGGCGGCCAGCGCCGCACTCCCTTGAAGAAAACTGCGCCGTGATAGCTGTCCAGACGGCGCCAGCTCCCCATCAACAGGACACGCAAGGCTCTGTGCCTCGGCCGGACCCGAGCTGGGCAATATCGGTTTCATGCGGCATCTCCCCGACGCCCGGCTGTCGTTCCTGTGTGCACGCCTTATCCCGCACACGGGCGATATACGCACGTCGTCTGAAAAACGGTCGACTCGACTGAGGCCTCCAGGCCGGGACAACTACCAACGACCAGACAGCCCACAGGGCCAGCACGCCAGAGCGAGTCGACTCGGCTCCAGCAAGGTCGGTGCACGGGAAACAGGCAGATGAACAGTGAAGACGTGGCAACTGCGCCTCGCTGATACGGGGTGCATGGTCCGGCATAACGGCGAGCTGTCCATGACGTTCTCCCTAGCAATTTCTACTACCGGTATGCGGCGCCCTCTCCTTCATCGCACACCGTCAAATAACAAACGATCATGACTATTACTTAAGCCCTCTCATCGCAAACAGTCAAATACTCGTCACTGCATGTATAAGCCTCCAATATGAGCAATAAGTATATACTGAAAAAGCCAATAAATTGACGCACGAATGATTGCCACCCTTCTCCAACGCGCACCGAATGCAGCCACACCCCCAGAGCCATGCCAACATGGCGCAGCCCCGGGTTGCGCAGCGCGGCGCGAACGCCGAAGCTAGGAAGCCTGGATCAACTTGGCGAGGATCAGCCTTGGATTGGCACACCCTGCTTACCCGCGAACGTCTCGGCAAACCTGCGCCCGGCTCGGCAGAGCTGGGCCGCAGCCCCTTCCACAAGGATCATGACCGCATCATCTTCTCGGGTGCGTTCCGCCGCCTCGGGCGCAAGACGCAGGTGCACCCGGTGTCGAGCAACGACCATATCCACACCCGCCTGACCCATTCGCTGGAAGTCAGCTGCGTCGGCCGCTCGCTGGCCATGCGCGTCGGTGAGATGTTGCGTGACGACCTGCCGCACTGGTGCACGCCGAGCGACCTGGGCATGGTGGTGCAGTCCGCCTGCCTGGCCCACGATATCGGCAACCCGCCGTTCGGCCACTCCGGCGAAGACGCCATCCGCCACTGGTTTCAGCAGGCCGCCGGGCGTGGCTGGCTGGATGCGATGAGCGACGCCGAACGCGGCGACTTTCTCAATTTCGAAGGCAATGCCCAGGGTTTTCGTGTGCTCACCCAGCTGGAATACCACCAGTTCGACGGCGGCACACGGCTGACCTACGCCACCCTCGGCACCTACCTCAAATACCCCTGGACGGCCCGCCACGCGGATGCACAGGGCTACAAGAAGCACAAATTCGGCTGCTACCAGAGCGAGTTGCCGCTGCTCGAACAGATCGCCGCCAAGCTCGAACTGCCGCAACTGGAAACGCAGCGCTGGGCGCGTCACCCGCTGGTCTATCTGATGGAGGCGGCGGACGACATCTGCTACGGCCTGATCGATCTGGAAGATGGCGTGGAGATGGAGCTGCTCGACTACACCGAAGTCGAGGCACTGCTACTCGATCTGGTAGGCGATGACCTGCCGGAAACCTATCGCCAGCTCGGCCCCAAAGACTCGCGCCGGCGCAAGCTGGCGATCCTGCGCGGCAAGGCCATCGAACACCTGACCAACGCGGCCGCCAGCGCTTTCGTCGAGCAGCAGCACGCCCTCCTTGGCGGCGGCCTGCAGGGCGATCTGGTCGAACACATGCATGGCGCCGCCAAGCACTGTGTACAGAGCGCGAAGTCACTGGCGCGCGAGAAGATCTTCCACGACAAGCGCAAGACCTTGCATGAGATCGGTGCCTACACCACGCTGGAGATCCTCCTCAACGCCTTCTGCGGTGCGGCACTGGAGCTGCACAGTGGGCGCGCGCTGTCGTTCAAGCACCGGCGCATCCTCGATCTGCTCAGCTACTACGCGCCTGAACCAGGTTGGCCTCTGTATCGCTCGTTCATGCGGGTGATCGATTTCATCGCCGGCATGACGGACAGCTACGCTACGGAGATGGCGAGGGAGATGACCGGCCGTTCGAGCCCGATCTGACGAAAAAGAGCGCATGAAGAACCTGATTCGCAACAGTTTCACCTGGCATGCCGGCCCGCCGGCCTGGGGCCCGGCCGTGGTCGCCGGGCTGGGCTGTGCCTTGCCGCTGGTGCTGGGCCTGTTCACCGCTCACAGTGGTTTTCTCTGGGCCTCGGCTGGCGCCTTTCAGGCCGCCCAGGCAAATCCGCTGCACCGTTTCGGCATGCTGCGCATGCTGCTGCTCACCGGTCTTGGTGCCTGCAGCGCCGGCCTGGGTTTCTGGGCCGCCAGTCACCCACTGATCAGCCTGGGCATTTTCGCTGCCTTCGGCCTGCTGCTGGCCTGGCTGCAACGCTTCGGCAGCGAAGCCGGCAAGCTGGGCATCGGTCTGTGCATCTGCCTGTGCCTCGGCCAGGGACAATTCGGCATCGGCAACCTGCACAACCCCTATGCGGTGGCCATGCTGTTCATTCTCGGCGGACTCTGGGTCATGCTGCTGGCCTTCGGCCTGCGTGGCCTGCATGGCCTGCGCATGTGGCCGTACATGCCGCGCTTCCTGGCCATTCTCAAAGTACTCAAGCGCCACGCGCAGCGCCTGCCTCGCCAGCAATGGCGCCTGCATGCCCTGGCCTGCATGCTGGCGTTTGCCGCATCAGGGCTGATCGTCAATCTGGCCGGCCTGTCACGTGGTTACTGGCTGACGCTGACAGTCATCACCACGCTACAGCTGGAATTCCAGGGCAGCCTGGTGCGAGCGCTGCAGGCGAGCCTGGCCAGCCTCGCTGCCGCCGGCTTGCTGATCCTCTTCGGCCACAGCCTGCAAAGCCCGGCCACGATGGTCATGACCTTGCTGGTGCTGGTGATTCTCAGCCGTGCGCTGCAGGCCAATCACTACGGCTTGTTCGTGCTGCAGACCAGCCTGTGCTTCGTGCTCCTGGCCGAGAGCCTGGCACAGGACTGGCACCTGGCGCAGGTACGCCTGCTCAACGCGCTGATCGGCGTGGCCTTGAGCCTGACCGTGGCTCTGCTGGTGCACGGCCTGCGCCTGCAACTGAACAAACCGAGCAAGGCCGAGGACAGTTCTCGGCAGCCTTTATAGCGTTTAGGCAGATTCGTCCACTCTTCACTATGCTGTTCAAGCCTGCAGCGCCCGCAAGGAGTGAAGTGCGATGCCCAATACCGCTGTTCGCAGAGAACGCCGTTTCCCTCTGCACGTTCATATCAGTGTCTTGTTCACACTTCTGCTGCTTTTAACCGGTGTCGTGCTGGGGTTGTTCAATTACCAGCAGACCAGCCGGCTGATCTTCTCCAGCAGTTCGACACTTTTCGAGCGCATCCAGCACGACGTCCAGAGAGATCTGGACAATACCTATCGCCCCATACGCCACCTGCTCAGCCTGCTGGCGCTGCATCCGGCCACCGAGGCCGACACGCTCGATGAACGCCTGGAAATGCTGCCACTGTTCGTTCAGGCCCTGCGCGACAACCCCAAACTGGCCTCGATCTATCTCGGCTATGAGGATGGCGACTTCTTCATGGTCAGACCGCTGCGCAGCGACATGCTCAAGCAGCGCTTCGACGCGCCGGACAAAGCAGCCTATCAGGTCTGGGCCATCGACCGGAGCAGCGCCGGGACCGACAGCGATTACCTGTTCTATGACGGCTCGCTGAACCAGCTCAGCCGCCGGCAGAAACTCAGCGAGCCTTACGATCCCCGGCAGCGCGACTGGTTCAAGCGCGCGCGCGGCGATGGCGGGCAGATCACCACTGCGCCCTATCTGTTCTTCTCCACCCAGGAAATCGGCACCACGTTGGCCAGGCGCAGCGGCCTGACCACCGTGATCGGCGCCGACCTGACGCTCGATGATCTCTCGGCCACCCTGGCCAGCCACCGCGTCACCCCCAACAGTCAGGTGGTACTCGCCGACAACGACGGCAACGCCGTGGCCTACCCGGACAGCAACCGTCTGCTCAAGGAAGTCGATGGCAAGGCATCGCTGGTCACCGTCCGCGAACTCAATCCGGCCCTGGGTGAACTGCTGTCCGGCCAACTGAACGAACGGGACGAGGGCATCGTCGAACTGGCCAAGCAGCGCTGGGCCATGGCTCACCGGCACCTTCAGGAGGGTGGCCCGCAGGGGTTGCATCTGGCCCTGCTGGTGCCCGAGCAAGAGCTGCTGGCCGAGGCCTATCGCATCCGCTGGCAGGGCGCGCTGATCACGCTCACCACCCTGCTGCTGTGCCTGCCACTGGGCTGGCTGACGTCACGCCTGGTGGTCAAACCGCTGCGCAGCCTGGTGCAGGAGGCGCAGGCCATCCGCCGTTTCGACTTCGCCCATCCGGCCAGCGGCCGCTCGCCGATTCTCGAGGTCGACCAGTTGGCGGTGTCGATGAGCAGCATGAAGGACACCTTGTCGAGCTTTCTCGACATCGCTGCCAGCCTTTCGGCGGAGACCCAATTCGACGCACTGATCAAGCGCGTGATGGACGCCACCGTCTCCATCAGCGCGGCTCAGGGCGGCCTGCTCTATCTGCTGGACAACGACAGCGGCCGCCTGGAACCGCATGGGCTGGCCATCGACGGCCAGAGCCGCAGCCTCGCCGAGCTGGGCATCCAGGGACTGGCCCATGACGATCCGATCCTGCCTGCCTGGCTGCAACGTCCGGCCAGCGGCGGCGAAAGCATAGCCACCTCCATCGGCTTCGATCAGGCAGGTAAATTCCAGGGGCTCCTGTCGGCCATGGACAGTCCGCGCCTGCACCTGATCGCTGCCGGCCTGCATAACCGTCAGGGCGACACCGTTGGCGTGCTGGTCCTGTTGCAACGCGATACCGGCGAGGATAGCGAAAGCATGCTCAGCCCGGATCGCGTCGCCTTCGTCGACGCCGTCTCGGGCAGCGCGGCTCTGTGCATCGAGAGCCAACGCCTGCTGGCCAGGCAGAAGCAGTTGCTCGATGCCTTCATCCAGCTGATCGCCGGCGCCATCGACGCCAAGAGTCCCTACACCGGCGGCCACTGTCAGCGCGTACCGGAAATCACCCTGATGCTGGCTCGTGCTGCGGCCGAGAGTGACGCCCCCGAGTTTCGCGACTACAACCCCAGCGACGAGGAATGGGAGGCGCTGCATATCGCCGCCTGGCTGCACGACTGCGGCAAGGTCACCACTCCCGAGTACGTGGTGGACAAGGCGACCAAGCTGGAAACCCTGTACGACCGCATCCACGAAGTGCGCATGCGCTTCGAGGTACTCAAGCGCGATGCCTGGGTCGCCTATTGGCGTGGTCGTGCCGAAGGGGCTGAAGAAAGCGCACTGGCGGCGCTGCGCGACCAGCTGCTGAGCGATCTGGACGATGAGTTCACCTTCATCGCGCGCATCAATCTGGGTGGCGAGGCCATGGCCGATGACGACCAGAACCGCCTCAAGCAGATCGCCGAACGACGCTGGCTACGCACACTGGACAATCGCCTGGGGGTTTCCTGGGAAGAAGCCAAGCGCCTGGAACACTCGCCCCCCAGCAGCCTGCCGGTGGAGGAGCCGCTGCTCGCTGACCGCCTCGACCATCTGATCGAGCGCGTCGACCAGGAGGTGATCGCGCCAGACAATCGCTGGGGCTTCAAGCTGGAAGTGCCGCAATACAAGTTCAACCGTGGCGAACTGCACAACCTGAGCATCGCCCGCGGCACGCTGACGGCCGAAGAGCGCTACATCATCAATCATCACATCGTGCAGACCATCCTGATGCTCGACCGCCTGCCCTTCCCCAAGCACCTGCAGAACGTCAGCGAGATCGCCGGTGGGCACCACGAGAAGATGGACGGCAGTGGCTATCCCAAACGCCTGACGCGCGAACAGATGAGCCTGCCGGCACGCATGATGGCGATCGCCGATATCTTCGAAGCCCTGACGGCGGTGGATCGCCCCTACAAGAAGGGCAAGACGCTGTCGGAGGCACTGAACATCATGGTCGGCATGTGCAAGGGCGCGCACATCGACCCGCAACTGTTCGCTCTGTTCATCCGCGCAGGCATCTACCGGCGCTACGCCGAGCGCTTCATGCAGGCAGAGCAGATCGATCAGGTGGACGAGCAGGTGCTGCTGGAAAAGGCGGGAGCGCTGTAGGGTGCGCTCCACGCAGCGAGCTTCGGCATCAGGTCAACCGCTGGGTGCGCGCGGCGCCCTACCTGATGACTGGCGCCAGAGAACCCGGCGCCGAGTAGCGATCAAGCCTGGTTGATCGGGTTTTCCGGGTACCAGACGTCCTGCAACGGGCTGAGCTCGAACTTTTCCAGTTCGTCACGGCCTTTCAGCCAGGCCTCGACGGCAGCGCGCTGCTCCTCGTTGACCGAGCCACGCTTGGCCAGGCAGACCAGACCGAAGTCTTCACCACCTACGTAATCCAGACCATTGCCGGCAATGGCCTGATCGAGGAACTGATCGACGAAATCGTCGAGGGTCTGGTCGCTCAAGTCGGCCTTGAAGTTCAGGGTCAGCTCGAAGCCCAGCTCCTGAAATTCATCGACACAGAGCTTCTTGCGCAGACGGCGGGAACGGTTGGTCGCCATGAAACAATCCTCAAAGGTAATAACGCGCGGCACTCTAGCAGTTTCGCCGGCAGAGCGCCCGCTTTGTGTCGTCTTAGCGCACCTTCGAACATGTTGAACGCCAGCTGTTTGCCGTGACTGTTTTTAACCCGGCCGAGCCGACTGCAAGCAGATTCTTGCGGCATAATGCCGGCAACTTTTCCCCGAGTCGGACTGTCGTTTGTCTGTCTCCCTCGTTACTCCCGCCTGACAGCGGAAGGTTCTCGTCGATGATCCAGCGGTTTCGCCAACTGGCGCTGAGCGCCCTGCTTCTCCCCCTCGCCCTGTCCTGCCATGCTGCCAGCAGCGCACTCCCTGCCAAGGTCGAACAGGCACTGAAAGCCAACAAGATTTCCAACGACTCGCTGTCGGTGATGACCGTACCTCTGGGCGGCCAGACTGGCGGCCTGCAGTTCAATGCCGATGTCTCGGTCAACCCGGCCTCCACCATGAAGCTGTTGACCACCTACGCAGCATTGGAATTGCTGGGGCCCAACCATCAGTGGAAGACCGAGTTCTATGCCGATGGTCCGCTCAAGGATGGCGTGCTGCATGGCAACCTCTACCTCAAGGGTGGCGGCGACCCGAAACTGAACATGGAAAAACTCTGGCTGCTGTTGCGCGATCTGCGCATCAACGGCGTGCGCCAGGTTCAGGGCGATCTGGTGCTCGATCGCAGCTTCTTCGTGGCCCCGCAGTTGCCGGCATTCAACGACGATGGTGGCGACGCCAACAAACCCTTCCTGGTCAAACCCGACTCCCTGCTGGTCAACCTCAAGGCGCAACGCTTCATCACACGCGCCGAAGGCGGCGAGGTGAGCATCGCCATGGACCCGCCCATCGCGGCGATCCGTATAGACAATCAGGTTCGCCTGCTCAAGGCCGCAACCTGCCCGGCATGGCCTGACATCCGCTACGACGCGGTGGACCAGTTCGACGGCACGACCCTGATCGTCAGCGGCCAACTGGCTGAAGGCTGCAGTGCGCAGACCTACCTGTCGTTGCTCGACCACCCTAGCTATGCAGCAGGCGCAGTGCGCGGTATCTGGCAGGAGTTGGGCGGCAAGATTCTCGGCAAGGACCGTCTGGGCCCCGTACCGGAAGACGCCCGTATGCTGGTGCGCGCCTTCTCCCCGGATGTGGTGGAAATCGTCCGCGACATCAACAAGTACAGCAACAACACCATGGCTCGGCAGCTGTTTCTCAGCATCGGCGCACAGTACCGCACCGAAGCCGACAAGGACGACGCCATGGCTGCGCAGCGCGTCATTCGCAGCTGGCTAGCCCGCAAGGGCATCACTGCACCGCATCTGGTGATGGAGAACGGCTCCGGCCTGTCACGTGCCGAACGCATCAGCGCACGGGAAATGGCGCTGATACTCCAGGCAGCCTGGCGCAGCCCTTATGCAGCCGAATTCCGTAGCTCGATGCCGCTGGTGGCGATGGATGGCACCATGCGTCGCCGCCTGCAGCGCACGCCGCTGGTAGGCGAGGCGCACATCAAGACCGGCACCCTGAACAACGTGCGCGCCATTGCCGGCTTCAGCCGCGACAGCAATGGCCAGGACTGGGCCGTGGTGGCCATCCTCAACGACCCGAAACCCTGGGGCGCCACCTCGATTCTCGACCAGGTGCTGCTGGAAACCTACAAGCAGCCCAAACGCTGAATATTTGTGGGAGGGCCGTAGGGTGGATGACGCTTTACCCATCCACCGGCGATGAACTCATGGTGGATGAAAAGAGCATCATCCACCCTACGCTGGCCCGACAACCTCAGTCTAGCGCGCACTGAAACGCCAGGCGCGGTGGATCTTCGGGTTGCGGATGAAGTCCGGGTCCAGCGTCTGTGCACTGATTTCTTCGACCTGGTAGCGCGCCACCAGGCTCTCATCCAGCTGGAACTTGCGGAAGTTGTTGGAGAAATACAGCACACCGCCACGGGCCAGCCGCGCCATGGCCAGGTCGAGCAGTTCGACATGATCACGCTGCACATCGAACACGCCTTCCATGCGCTTGGAGTTGGAGAAAGTCGGCGGGTCGATGAAGATCAGCTCGTACTCACCGCGATCCTCTGCCAACCAGGCCATCACGTCGCCCTGCTCCAGACGGTGCTTGTCGGAAAAACCGTTGAGCGCGAGATTGCGCCGCGCCCAGTCCAGGTAGGTTTTCGACAGATCCACGCTGGTGGTGCTGCGCGCGCCGCCCTTGGCTGCATGCACGGTGGCCGTGGCGGTGTAACAGAACAGGTTGAGGAAGCGCTTGCCCGCGGCCTCGCGCTGCAGACGCAGGCGCAACGGACGGTGATCGAGGAACAGTCCGGTATCCAGATAGTCGGTGAGGTTGACCAGCAGCTTGACCCCGCCCTCGCTCACCTCCATGAACTCGCCCTGCGCAGCCTGACGCTGATACTGCTTGGTGCCAGCCTGGCGCTCACGACGCTTGATCACCACGCGGCTCTGCGCCACGCCCAGCGCCTGTGGAATCGCGGCCAAGGCATCGAGAAGTCGCGCCTGGGCCTTGTCCGGGTCGACCGAACGCGGCGCGGCATATTCCTGGACGTGTACGTAGTCGCGGTACAGATCGACCGCCACGGCATACTCGGGCATGTCGGCGTCGTACAACCGGTAGCACTCGACGCCTTCGCGGCGCGCCCACTTGCCCAGCCGCTTGAGGTTCTTCTGCAGGCGGTTGGCGAACATCTGTCCGCCTTCGGACAGACGCGCCTGCTGTGGTGCTTCGCTCACCGGTTGTTGATCGTCCTCGCGCGCACGCCGCTCACCGGTAACGAACTGCTCGGTCTGCACCTTGATCAACAACAACTTGCAAGGCAGTGCGCCGTTCCAGAACGCATACTGCTTGTGGCTGCGCAAACCCATGCGCTTGCCCAGTTCGGGCGCGCCTGTGAATACCGCTGCCTCCCAGCCCAGGCAGGCCTGGCGCAGACGCTCACCTAGGTTCTGGTAGAGGTACAGCAAGCTGGCTTCGTCACCCAGGCGTTCGCCGTATGGCGGGTTGCTGATCACCAGTCCCTTCTGATTCTGGTCCGGGCGCGGCTCGAAACTGCCCAGCTCGCCCTGATAGATCTTCACCCAGTCCGACAGGCCGGCGCGCTCGACGTTATTGCGCCCAGGCTGAATAAGGCGCGGGTCAGCTTCATAGCCACGAATCCACAGCGGCGGCTTGGCCAATCCTGCCACAGCGCGCTGCTCAGCCTCGGCATGCAGCTTCCTCCAGATTGCCGGCACATGGCCCAGCCAATTGGAGAAACCCCAGCGCTCGCGCTTGAGGTTGGGCGCGATGTCGGCAGCCATCAGCGCCGCCTCCACCAGGAAGGTACCCACGCCACACATAGGGTCGGCCAATGCGCCACCCTCAGCAGCAATGCGCGGCCAACCGGCACGAATCAGGATCGCGGCAGCCAGGTTCTCTTTCAGCGGTGCGGCGCCTTGCTGCAGGCGGTAACCACGCTGGTGCAGGCTGTGCCCGGAAAGGTCCAGGGAAAGCACTGCCTCACCGCGATCCAGACGCAAGTGCACGCGCAGGTCCGGGTTGAGCTTGTCGATGCTGGGACGCTCGCCACCGGCCGTCCGCAACCGGTCGACAATCGCATCCTTGACCTTGAGTGCGCCAAAGTGAGTGTTGTCGATCCCCGAACCATTGCCACTGAACTCCACCGCCAGGCTGCCGGACGGCTCCAGATGGTCGCGCCAGTCCACTGCCTGCACACCATCATAAAGCTCGTCGGCGTTGTTCATGGCAAAGCGCGACAGCACCAGCAACACGCGGTTGGCCAGGCGCGACCACAGGCACAGTCGGTAGGCCACCTCGATTTCGGCATGACCACGCACCGCGGCCGTTTGCTCGCGCGCCTCTTCCAGCCCCAGCGCCTTGGCCTCTTCCAGCAACAGGCCCTCGAGCCCCTTGGGGCAGGTCAGCACGATTTCGTAACGATCAGACATGGATGTTCCACTGCCTATGGCAATCAGGGAGGTGCAGCGGCGCACCTCGACTCAAAATAAGTGACAAAAGGTCACAGCGCGACCCTTCGTCGGAATAAGTAAGCACTCTCATTTGCACTAGCAAAATGACGGCATCAGCATGCACAGCCAGATACGACGGCGTCTGGCTTAAAAATGCTGGACGTATCTCCAGCGTCCTTATGGCCTCACCCGCATTTAGGTTACGCCCTTATGACAAATCGATCATTCACAGGCCCCGGTGCATTCGTTAGAACACTACCTAAGGCTTTCGCTGCAACGGCGCAGGCACAGAAAGTTCGCCACGCCGGCAGCGGACTTTCGTAGGCAGAAGATTTCTGCCCGGCCTTGTCACAAGGCCAACGGGACATAACAGTCAACAGTGAGGGCAACACCCTATGAGAAGACTTAAGCGTGATCCGTTAGAAAGAGCTTTTTTGCGCGGCTATCAATACGGCATCAATGGTAAATCCCGCGAACTCTGCCCCTTTACCCTACCTTCGGTTCGTCAAGCCTGGCTCAATGGCTGGCGTGAAGGCCGTGGCGACAACTGGGATGGGCTGACCGGCACCGCCGGTATTCATCGACTCAACGAACTTCACGCTGTCGGCTGATCAGGATCACACCCGACTTCACCATGCCGACCCCCTCCGGGCGGCGGGCGCAAGCCCAGGGGCTCCTTCGGGAGCCCTATTTATTTGTGCAGCGCGGCAATCGCATCCACCGCCTCGCGAATCAGCGCCGGCCCCTTGTAGATGAACCCCGAATAGATCTGGACCAGGCTCGCACCCGCCGCGATCTTCTCGGCCGCATGCTTGCCCTCGGTAATACCGCCAACGGCAATGATCGGCAGACGCCCCGACAGCTCACCCGCCAGCACCTTGACGATATGCGTGCTCTTGTCGCGTACCGGAGCGCCCGACAAGCCGCCGGCTTCATCTCCATGGGCCAGCCCTTCGACCCCCTCCCGGCTGAGCGTGGTATTGGTGGCGATCACCGCATCCATATCGGCACCCAGCAGCGCTGATGCCACCAGCACGGTCTCTTCATCACTCATGTCCGGGGCGATCTTGATCGCCAGCGGCACGCGCTTGCCATGCTCCTGGGTCAGGTCTTCCTGACGACGACGCAGCGCCTCGAGCAACTCTTTCAACGAGTCGCCGAACTGCAGACTGCGCAGCCCGGGCGTGTTGGGCGAGCTGACGTTGACAGTGACGTAACTGGCATGGGCATACACCTTGTCCAGGCAAGCCAGGTAATCGTCCACCGCCCGCTCGACTGGCGTATCGAAGTTCTTGCCGATATTGATGCCCAGCACACCCTTGAATTTCGCAGCCTTGACCCGTTCCAGCAGATGATCGACGCCATGGTTGTTGAAACCCATGCGGTTGATCACCGCCTCGGCCTCCGGCAGACGAAACAGTCGCGGTTTGGGGTTACCCGGCTGCGGACGCGGGGTAACGGTGCCGATCTCGACGAAACCGAAGCCGAGCTGGGCAAAACCGTCGATGGCATCGCCGTTCTTGTCCAGCCCTGCCGCCAGACCGACCGGATTGGCGAACTGCAACCCCATCACGCTTACCGGCAGGCTGGTCGGCGCCTTGGTCAGCAGGCCGTTGAGCCCCAGTCGGCCACCTGCACCGATCAGATCGATGGACAGCTCATGGGACGTTTCCGGGGACAGTTTGAACAGCAGCTCGCGGGCCAGGGAGTACATGATCAGGCTCAGCTCGACAGGTAGAGGATTGGCAGCCGGCGATTATAGCCGCGCAGGCGCCATCGGCGCGAGGCAAGCGCGCCAGATCAGTCCAAAGGGCGTAAACTCAGCAGTTCGCCGGAGCTACTGAATTCCAGTACGAAGGAACCAAAGATACCGGCGTGAGTCAGATACGGCCGCAGATGGTGAGCCGGCAAACTGACGCGGCGCCCGTCCCGGCTTTGCGCCATAATCCGGTTGGCCTGGCCACGATAGATGGCCTGCAATCGTTCGGCCGATAACGCAATATCCAGCACCAAGCTGGGCATGGAGGCATCCTCGCAAATGAATGCGGCTATTTTGCCACAGACCTGCAACGCGACAGGCACTCCCGCGTCGCGCTACGCTATATGGGCAATAGCCATCCGCGTCTGCCACACTGCAGCAGACGCCTCAGGAGCGATCTGCCGGCCATGAGCCTGTCCGAATCCTCAACACTCAGCAGCCGCCTGGCCGCCCTGGCTCAGCGCATGGGCCTGCTCGGCCGCAGCTCACGGCAGATATTCGCCAGGGCCAGTGCCCTGCGCCTGCCATTCAAACCGTTGCCTGCAGCGGTCGAAAGCATTGGCTGGCATGACGGCCCGCAATTGCAGCTTCTGCTCAACCTGCCTCGTGGCGCGCTCTCCGGCCCGGTGCAGGAAGACAAAGCCCACGCACATTCAGCGCTGACTCAAGTAGTGGAAGCCCAAACGCAGCAACTGCAGGCGTTCGACCTGCGCCTGATCGATGGCTTCGCCTGCCGTTGTCCGGCGCCAGGCTACGCGAGCTTCGAAGACTACGCGGCGAGCGAACACTGCAAGCAGGTGCGCATCATCAGCTACAAGGATTTCGTCAAAACCATCAGTCAGGCGTTGCCGCGCTTTCTCGCCGGCGAACCGATCGAGCTGCGTCAGGCCAACTGGCGCGGCTCGCGCACCTTCTGGTCAGGGGAAATGCACGGTGAAGCTTTCGCTGGAGCCATCGCCTATGCGCGCAGGCGCGAACTGGAAGTGCTGCTGCCAGCCAACCTGGTTCGCTATCGCTTGAATGAGGCGGGCCTGGACAACCTGCAACAGCGCTATCACGTACTGGCCATGCCAGAAGCGGCCTGGAGCGATCCCAGCTTCATGGGGCTGCTGCTGGACAACGGCATCCCCTATGCACGCCTGTCGCTACTGAAGAAAGCCGGCACCCCGGAGTTCCTCCTCCTGCCCAAAGAACATCAGGAAGCCACTGCGCTTGGCGAAGGATTGCGTCTGGCCGGCGCACCAGACGTACCGAACCATCTACGTCAGCTGGCCGTCCAGCCAGCCTGAACAGACTGACGAGCTATTCGTCGCAACCACGCAACAGACGCCCAATCATATCCAGCGAATAACCACGGTAGGCCAGGAACCGGCCTTGCTGAGCACGCTCACGAGCGTCCCCCGGAAGGCGACCGGCAAACTTGCGTTGCCAGGTTTCACGCAACTGCTCGAACCAGTCGATACCACTCTCACGCAGCGCCTGATCGACATCGCCACGCGCGAGTCCACGCTGGCCAAGCTCCTCGCGAATACGCAGCGGACCGTAACCCGCACGCGCCCGATAGGCAACGAAGCTCTCCAGATAGCGGGTCTCGGATAGCAAGCCCTCCTCTGACAGCCGCTGCAAGGCCGCGTCGATCAAGTCCTCGGGGGCGCCACGCTTGCGCAACTTGCGCACAAGCTCGACGCGTCCATGTTCACGTCGCGCCAGCAGATCCATGGCCGCCCGCCTGACGGCGAGCGGGTTATCCAGCACCACGGTCATGCTCTGAAGACTTAGAAGTCGACTTCGGCATCAGCCAGATCGGCAGCCGGCGCCTTGGCGGGAGCACTGCTGACCAGCAACTTCTCGCGAATCAGACCTTCGATCTCGCGCGCCACTTCCTGGTTGTCTTCCAGGTACTTGGCCGCATTGGCCTTGCCCTGACCGATCTTGTTGCCCTTGTAGCTGTACCAGGCACCCGACTTCTCGACCAGGCCCTGCTGCACGCCGAGATCGATGATCTCGCCATTACGGTAGATGCCCTTGCCATAGAGGATCTGGAACTCGGCCTGACGGAACGGTGGCGCGACCTTGTTCTTGACGATCTTCACGCGGGTTTCGCTACCCACGACCTCCTCGCCTTCCTTCACTGCGCCAGTACGACGGATGTCCAGGCGAACCGAGGCGTAGAACTTCAGTGCGTTACCACCGGTGGTGGTTTCCGGGCTGCCGAACATCACGCCGATCTTCATGCGAATCTGGTTGATGAAGATCACCAGACAGTTGGCGTTCTTGATGTTGCCGGTGATCTTGCGCAGCGCCTGGCTCATCAGGCGTGCCTGGAGTGGAAGCAGTACGGATTTGGGTTCATATAGGCTGGCGCCTGAGAAACCAACACGTTGCAAAGCCATACTGTTCATACACTTTACCCTTACGGAAGCCCTATCCCTGACTACACTGTCTATCTGAACCAATTTCAGGTAGGAAAGCGATGAGCAGGATGCGGGAAGATTTGGTCGATAGTATCAGGGCTTGCTGCCCTGAGGACATCCTAATCTGGGTAGAAAAGCATCCTCCGAAGCGCCGGGCGCCCCTCATCCGCGTTTTTTTCATGATCGCTCACGAACTTGATCCAGAGTGGTATCGGAACCCTGTGGCAATCACCAATGCTTGCCGCCAATTTCTCTCTCATCGACGCAGTGCAATATCCGAAATTACAGGCAAGCCAATCAAAGAAGTCACCGTCATCTCTGACTACACCGCCGTTCGTTATTACTTGAATAGGCTTCAAAAAGCCAAAAAGCTACCTAGCAATGCGCTGATCCTACCAGTCCCAAACTCGACAGACGTATTCTCAGAAAAAGAATGCAACATTCTTGGCTATCTGACCTTGGAACATGCCATTCAAGCGAATTCAATGGAAAACGCTCTTAACGAGATTGCCCATCAAATCGAAAAACATAGAACTGTCATTCTCTCCAAATGCAAGCGCATTGTAGCAGAGGGTTATGCACGGTTTTTGGAAGTTCCAGGCATGATTCGCAGAAGCGATGTGGCTGCCATCCGACTCACAAAAGACAACCTAGATCCTAACCTGAGAGGATCTCGCTCTGGTCAACATATAAGCTTTTTCTCACCATCACATCCAAATGGCTTCAGCAACTCTATTGCGTACCTAGCCACAGAACAAGACGGGCTATTTACACGCAAATCTTTCCCTGGCGCGCACCACATTTATTCCTGGTCTACTACGAAAATAAAATCCTACCTAGGAATTACCGAAGAGTTTGCTGTGGCGGCCATGTGCATCATTATTGACGAACTCGGGATAAATGTTTTCGACTTAGCAAATGCCCAAGTCAAGAAAACAAAAGATGGTCAATTTGTCACCATCCGGGAAGATGGCGGCATAACTATCACTACCCTTAAACCTCGGGCTAACAAGTTAATTGAGCGCCACGCACCAAAAGCTACGGACGAGATTGAAGTCGATGCAGAAAGTATAGACGCTCATACTGCGCTATGGATGCTATTGCAAATGAGAACCCAGCACTCCAAAGCCTTGAATTCCAACTATCTTTTCGTCATGGATGGTTCTAGCCCCACTCGCCACGGGGATGAACACCTCTACCGTATCTTAGACACGAGACGTAAAAATACTTTCAAAGCAATCATTGATTCGCTGCCTTCATGGGTAGCTGAAGCTGAACCAACCATGCCTAAAATTAGGGTTTCACGGGGACTGCTGAAATGGATTGAGAGTGGTGGAGACACTTTGGAAACGACCATTTACCTAGGAAATTCCCTGTTAACTGCCCTGAGAAATTACATCCCACCTTCAATTCAAGAATTTGTTTACCGAAAGAGAATACGTGACCATCAAAAAATTCAACTACTAATAGCAGAAGATATCTCAAACCCCTCCCCCCGCATTAAGAATAGTAATTACGAGCGCGCCAAGATGCAGTTTATCGAGGCCGTGAAATTTTTAAGAACCAACAGCCGCCACACGACAACTCACAAGCCAGGTCAAGTATTCTGTTTCCTTTGCTCACCAGAAGCAATTGAGTTGATAGTCTCTTACGCGACATATGGGACAAAACAAGAGCTCATCTCGACCTGCAAGAAAATCATCACAAAAATCCAAGACGAAGGCAGTCGAAAGATGATCAAGCTACTGGCGGATGCTACTCCGACACCAATGAACTTTGAGCTTCTTGAGGTACACGCAAATGAATAATGAAAAGATCAAGAATAGCTCTCCATCTACAGCAACCTCTCAAGCGATCCTTCCTAGTTGGATCCACCCCAACTCCTCAAATATGAAGTGGTATCTTCCTCGCACCGGCACCAAGGTTACAATTTCGGAAGATCCGAACAGCAGTCGCTATGTGAAGCTTAGCTTTGACTACCAGCTATTTGATGGGTCATCCACATCAGATCTGATATGGAATTTATTTGTCAGAGATTTACAATCATCAGCGATAGCTCTCATCGAAAGCTCAAAATCAAAACGACCGCGCGCATTAGTAGACTTTGTTAGAACGGCCTTTGAAATTGCCGACCATGTGTATGAGGCCAGACACCGCTTAAATCAGCCCCCTAAAATCGTCACCCTAGCCGATATCACCTTGGAAGACATAAAGACCTTCCTAGAAGCTCACGACCTCACGTTCATGGGCATAAATGCCCTAAATCTCGACACGCAGTTAGGGCCTACTCCAAGAGGCCGCAAAAACATTTTATCCTACATTTCAGGAACGCACATACCACCCATAACACAAAAGATTTTAATCCAAAAACTTAAAAACAACAGGTCTGACATCTGTCGGGAATTCACCTGTACGCATTCAGCAAATGAAGAGAATGAAGAGGACACACTCAGTATCTCCACAATCCAAAACAAATGCACTAACTTAACCTACCTACACTCCACTAAAGAATATCAATTTCACCCCTTTAAGGTTGGAGTGCACGAAATCTCGGATGCACTTAACAGTATGACCGGCAGATTTGTCGAGAAAAACCAAACCCCACTGATGCCTACAAATATTGCATTCCACTACATCAGCAATGCGATTGTTTTTCATCGCAATTATGCGCCACATATCCGAGCCTACATAAAGCAACTGGACAACTATTACAACAGAGAAATCATAGAAAAATATGCCACAAGCACAATTAGATCAAATGTGCACACCTTCAAGAGGCAAACCTTTGAGGCTGTACCAATCCCCAAGGCACTACAACATCTAAACATTAAAACATATGGTAAGTGCGGCAGCAACAGAGGTGGTATTTATTGCAACTCGATTATGCGCGATCACATCTCCACCGATGAACTAATTGATTTTTACGCTATCACAACACGCATCCTTATCCATACCTTTTCAGCTTGCCGAGTATTGAGTACCGCCTTGCTCGACGCTGACTGTCTTACAATTTCAAAACTGGATGGCTTATGGGATCTGAAACTTAAAATCCCGAAAGCCAGTAACAGCCATGAGCTTGAAATTATAAAGCGCCCAATACCTAAAGTCATTTGGGAATTCATTAACGAGTACATAGAGTTTATGGCGGATCGCCACCCAGGCATGACCTCCATCTGGCCCTCCAGCTCATTCAAAGGAAAAGATCGCAGTGAAATGACTCTACTAAAAAAACTGGACCAATACTCCGATTGGATTCAAGTACCTAAGATAGGCGAAACTAGATGGTATGCACGACCTCATCAGTTCAGGCGTTTCTTCGCCGCCTTTTTCTTTTACCTAAGCGGCAGTACAGAAATTGAACCATTGCGCTGGATGATGGGGCACATTGAACCTAACGTGACCCTTTACTACGCCAATATCGCGAACCAGCCCGGTTGGGAGCGAGAAACCTTAGAATTCTTAATAGACTACTTGGAGGGGCATGTAGACAAAAACGTATTAGTCGACGAAGATCTGCAAGAAAATTTTGCTGAGTGTGAGCTTGAAATCAAACTTGGCGACCACGCCTTACTATCTGAACACCTCCAAGAACTGGCAAACCATCGCGAAATAAGAATCCAAATCATCAACAACAAAAAAATCTTTGTCTACGCGAGTAAATAATATGAGTCGTTATTCAAAGGGTGAAACTTCAGCAGCCAAGCTTCAGGAGAAGCAAGCCAAAACACAAAGCCTGATTACCAAAATATTGCTGATTAGAAAAGCAATCGAAGACCGTCAAAGACTTCCTTCCCTAGACGCACTTAAGAGCAAAAGAGGCATACCGTTCAAGTCCGCCCTTAATTGGTCAGATGCCGACCTTGGAGTTATTTCTTGCTCTTATAATACATCGCGAGAACCCTACAACACTGAGTACTCAGATCAACTAGTAGCCGCCTTAGAAACATACAACAACCTCACACCCACCACACAAACCCTTCCACCTCAAAAGCGAACAACCCAGCGTTCACAGCAAGAAGAAATCTCCACTCTAAAAAATCAAGTCGACTACCTCACAAACACATTAGGCGAAGTCTACAGGGCGTACATGCAACTGGTTGCTAGAGTGGACGAACACACTCGCCAGGACATCAGATATCAGCAAGTTTTGAAAAGCCACACCCTGGCACTTGATAGAGCTCATCTCACCTTGGTGAAACCATGATACATGTAGCAAAAGCTCCGCGTCTTGACTTCCTTTTTAATCACGGCCACACCACACCTCCATCTCTTCCAATGCTTTTTGACTCCCGTGGAAACTTTTGCTGGGAGCTCAATAGCTACCTTACAAGTTTCGGCGGTGGTGCCAACAGCTATGGGGTCCGACCAGCAATTAAAACAGTGTTCAGCTATGCTGATACTCTAAATATCTTCCAAAAATACATAGAACGCAATAAGTTAACCATCTTTGATGTCACTGACGAAACCCTTTACGACTTCGTTAAGTACAAACAAAACTCTAGAACGGCAAACTCGACCACAATCAAGAAAATTGTCCGACGCATATTAGCTCTATTAGAGCACACGCAAAAAGAAAACAAATTCCAGAACCTAATTACCACTGACCCTCGCGCACATAATTTTCAAATTAATGCTACAGAGGATTTCTACAGACTTAACAGGCGGACGCCACTGCGTTTTTTAACCCATCCCTGCCTAGACGAACTAAGGGATACTCCGACCAAGCTAAAAAGCTTCATAAGAAACAATGAACTTAACGCATGGCATGAAGCAATTCACGACTACACATCCAACCAGTATCTAATTGATAGATGGTACATCCTTGCCACATTACTCGAACACACAGGCAGCCGAATAGAAGAAGCCATTAACATCCCAGCAAGCTCCATTATTAATGCCTATAAAAATAACGGCCCTGTAACAAACATCCCCGTTTTAAAAGGAAAATACAAGGGTTGCTTACGCCAGATACTAATACCGAGAGCCGAGCTTCAAGAAATCTACAAATTCGTTCTACTCACTCGTTCCAACCATCCTCACAGCGAGCTTCATGACAGGATATTCGTTAGCGAAGATACTGGATATCCTCTGGCGCGCACCACCTTTAACTCCTATTACAACGTAGTCATCAAGACTTCAAGACACGCAGAACTCCTCAAAGGTATCTCCTATCATAACTTCCGCCACCGGTACTTCACCATATTAGTCGCCAAGAACATCAGTACGCTTTCAAAAATGTCGAAAGCCAATATTCTAGACGTAGCGATGGCCATCGCTCGCAAAGACTCATATCATGCATCCAAGAGCACACTCTCTACTTATATCCACCTCACACAAGATGCTGAAATACAAGACATCCTGAAAGCAGAACCAAATGCGTCCACGACCCTCCATGCGATCCAAAACATTGTCGATGCAACTGACGACAGATCCCCTGATGAGAAGCTCACGGCAATAACGGCATTGATACAAGCCAAGCTCTCTTGAAATGCTACTTCTTCTATTTTCCTAACCCGGAGTGATCAGTGGAAGTGGCATCAAGCGAGAGGGGCATTTGTACCTTTGTACCTTTTCTGGACAGCGGTGAATCGGGGTTATGACAATAGCGTGCATTCTACGGCCCTCCAAATATGGAGCGCCGCTCCAGAAAAAGGACTCACGCTATGCTCTATCTCTCAGATGTCCAGCCTGCCTATTGCCCTAAGTGCGGCAAACCCATGGAGCCGAGGCTGCATGGTTGGTATCCCTGTGGTTTTTCACCAGGCAAAAGCGGTTCCGATCTCTGCTGTCGACTGGGATTGGCTCAAAGCAGGGATTCGAGCTTTGTACGATGCTGGTAACCATCACGGAGCAGTCATCCGCCATCTGGATGGAACCATTGGGACTGGATGCGTCGACAGAGGCATGACCGGCTTGCTAGTCCCCATTTCAGACCCAAGTGAGGAAGTGTACTTCTATGACAATCTCGCAGGGCACTCCCTCATGGCGAAGATCACGTGGCAGAAACTGATTGAAACGGTTACTTCCGATTAACGTGCTCACCTCTTTTTGGCCTGGACAGCGAGCCGCATTCAATTTCCCTAAACACGCTTCTGATCTAAACGGCGAACCACGTGTTCGTATCAAATGTCGATAATTGCCCAGCCTGCCTGCTGCAGTGCTGCCCTCCTCTTGGTCTCGGCTTTACCCTCACCCATCGTGCTTTTTCGCATGGCCAGACAGAGCATGTGGGTCGGCCTGGTCATCCCTACGTACATGAGCATCATGCTCTTCTTTGCGACCTCGTTCGGACGCTTAGCAGCTGAGGCTCTGCCTTCGAGCCACGGCAAGAGCTTGTTGACGAAGTGAGTGCGGTTGTACGTTTCCAGAATCAGGGTCGCAGCATGCGTTTTACCCTTCTCGGCGTGAATCGAAGACAACCGTATATTGACGTTCTCAGAACCGACCTCAAACCTGTATGTGTTGAGAAGCGCACCACCGTTGTCACCTGGGTCTTCTACTAGAGGGGCAGTTGACCAGGCGAGATAGGCTTCAGCATCCGCTGCTGCCTGCAGTTGATCAGAAAAGACCAAATCCGCAGCAAGATCCATCAAGCCTGAGGCAACCGTTGCATCCCATTCCGCCTGGGTAATATCAGCGGGGCTGAACAACAGCCGTTCGAGCCATCCGCGATAAGCGGCGACCACTCCAGCACGACCGGCAAGATGCTGTTCGACGCATTGATGACTGCGAGACCTTGCCACAATCGCGTCCCTGGGAAACGCCAGGCGCACCAGGGTTAACAGGCAGGACGCTATCAGTTCCACGCTTAGAGCCGCAGTTGCATCCCTAGCAACATAGCGACGAGCGATATGCACACCCTCTGAAAACGTACGCGGCTTGAACGAAGGCTTATTAACCTCTGACTGATACGGAGCCCAGTAATGCTCAACCGCTTTGGGGTAGTGCTCTGGCTTGTCATTCTCCAGTCGATGTACCGCTCCAACCGCATAGACACCTGATGTCCGGACATCTGCAGGTAGGTGCTGGATCAACAGCTGCCCATAGGCATCCAGGACATTGCTCACGTCGCCATCAGGGAAGACGATGATGGTGTTGGGAGCAAGCTGGTTTGCACCACTCTGCCGTAACCCTACCAGACCGCCAGTGATTGGCAGGTAGGCAAAGGGATTGGCGATGGACGCGATCGACTGATTGAAACGGAAGCTACTAGCGATTTCCATGGTGCTCGATTGATCAGGGAACGGCTCTGGTAGCTCCACCTCCAATTCGAAGATTTCCTGGTTGGGATCCCCAACCCTGATGACACAAACATCTGGATCCTGACGCGGGAAAACCTTGCTCAAGATGTTGGCCTGCTCATACCGCGTATCTTGCATCTCATCGACCATAACGCAGGGAAAGCGCGCTCGCAAAGCGCTCGCTACCTCAGGCTCGTCAACCAGCAGAGCATTAGCCAAGACGAACACTTCATCGAAGCAAAAATGCCCTGTCTTCGCTGCATGAGTCATCGCTTTGCAGGCATTTTTGTAGGTGTCCGTATGAGCCCCGAATTTCAGACTCCAACCGGTTAGCGGGTTGTCGAAATCGACAGTTTTTAAGCGCAAACTTTCCACTTTGATGAACGCCGATTCGAACGTTCTCTTCATGCCCGCGTATTCCCAGGGTTTTAGTGCTTTCCGGCGGACGGCATGCGTAAGTTCATCGTCGATGGCAGTGAGTGGAATGCCCTTCGAACGCAGCCACGGTGAAGCAAGGAATCGCCCAGTGAAGCCATGGATGGTATCGATGTAGTGTGGGTAGCGAAGCAGACGCTGCCCAATCTCCGAGCCTCCCAAGCGATGCTCAATTTCCTCCCGAGCTGCGTTGGTATGTGAAAGAACGCAGATACCCTGAGTTCGACTCTTCCAATGGCGAGCGAGGATAGCCAGCTTGGCCACCACCAACGTGGTCTTGCCGCTACCAGGGCAAGCAGAGACGTCTAGTGTGCTCATGGATTTCAGGAAGCTACGTCGAGGCTCGTCCAACGCCTCCAGCTTCATGAGTTTGGTGACCCACTCCACATCGCCATCGGTTATCGGATCGATGAGCTGGGCCAGGTTCATTCCTCGCTCTCCTCAACAGCCGCTGAGGTGCCGGCTACCGTGCCCATTGCAACCGGTGTGAGCGTAGACCCCGTCGGCGGTACAGCTGAGCCACTGGTGGCGTATTCAATCGCGTGAATCACAGATTTAGATAGCGAGCCACGCAGAGTTGCCACATCTAGCTTATTAGCCTCGAAACGCTCTTCTATCAGGTCGATCAGGTGCTGGGCAGTGATGGTTTTGGAGGCTTTCTTGACCAGCTTGTAGACAGCGGAACACCTAGCCTCCGTTGTGGAGTGGGCTGTCTCGATGGCCTGGAATGCGGTTTCAGCGTCAACCAAAAGAGCTGCTCTAGTCACCTTTCCCTGATCAACCTTTTCCTCGTTGATCGCGAGGTAAGCCGCTGCGTGCACTTCCCGCGCAAGACCGGAAAAGGCCAGGTCATATTCGAGTGTCCAGTGGTCAGCAACGAAGGTTCGAACGCACTGCCCGTCGCTTGCCATCCGCTTCTGGCGGTGCTCAGCCATACCGGCTTTTTGCTCTGCAGCAGTCGCGCCGAAATCTCGCACAGCCTTCCAGCGACGGGTAGTACTGTTCCACTTGGGATCTGTTGGCCCCGTTACCAATTCGTGAATCTCAGGCGCGCAGTCAGGCATGACATCCATGTCGGTAATGCAGGCCGTAGGAATGGAGATTTCACCCTTGCTCGTATCTCGGCGCTGCATAATCTTGGAGTAGCGACGCAACCCCACACCGCCCACATTAATCACCGACACACCATGCTTGGTCAGGTCTTTTCCAAGCCTACGCGCAAGGGCTGGCAGCAGGATCGCCTCAGCATCGCCCTCCACCACCAATAGTCCTTTGGCGAAGAACAATCCTGCCTTCGTGACGTCCAGGAAGCGGCTGAGGAATCGATAGTCATCGGCGCCCAAGCAGGTCTGATCTTCAGCCAGCGAGAACGCGCGCCCTCGATGCATGAGAACAAGATTCTGGATCGGAATCTTTGAGCTCAGATTCGGGCTGTGAGTGGTCAGAATCACCTGAACCGGTCTCAAACCGTCCGCAGGTTTCGCGGCCTTCTCAAGAAACTCCATGAGCTGCAGTTGCCGCTGCGGGTGCAGGTGAGCCTCAGGCTCTTCTACCAATAGAAGCGGCAGGCCGTCTGGCTCCTTTCCAAGCAGGAGGAGCTCGCAGGCCATAAACAGTACGTTGTTTGAGCCCAAACCATAAACGCCCCGGGACTCGCCCGAAGCGTGATCAAGCAACCCGAGCTCCAAGCGCTCAAGGATATGTTTGAGCCTCGCATCCTCGGTACCCCCCTCGCCGAAACTGATACGGCTTGTCAGGGGCTGCCCCACAAGAGAAAGCGGGGCCAGGTAGTTTTGGTTAATGGCATGTTCAGCACTGACGATAGCGCTGTGCTTTCTCACCAGATAGCGCATGTAGTCGCCCATGCCAGCAATGCTCAACGCTTCTGCATCGACGGGGCTAGCAGGCGGGGTCGCGGTATCGAAAGCGCTTCCGACATCGATGCTTGGGAAGCTGCTCAAGACCTGAGAGAGCCGGGAATTTCGGCCTGGCGACATCTCGCGCTCTGCATCACGTAATGGTTTCAAGTACGCAGTGGCGAGCAGAAGACGGGCCCCTGCATCCAGGGACGGCCCTTCCCCATTCTCACCAGAACGCACTGAAATATCCACCCATCTGCGGGTTAGAGTTGAGCCTTGGACACGCGTGGCAGACCAATGGATGTGTAGACGACCTACGCCGTTTTTGTAGGTGACATACTCAGCGAACGCTCCCAGTTCGGCCTTACTCAAACCATCTAATGTGCACCTCAGCGTGATGGTGCTGGCCTGAGCTCCGCTGTCATCGATATGGAAGTCTTGGAGTTGAAGCTTCAGGTATTCGGCATCACGGGTTTGCAGTACATACCGGATCGCATCGATGACGGCTGTTTTACCTGCGTCATTTTCCCCGACCAACGCGGTAACACCTGGGTTGAAGGTGACTTCCAAGCCACAGTTAGCCTGGCCAAACTGGCGGAAATTTTCTAGTTTCAAAACGGATAGATACACGATTAGGCTCCCTGTTACTTATGACGAGGCAGGGACGCCTATCTTGGCCGTTTCCGCCAACGCAGTATTCATCCCTGATGAAAGGTAGCTATATGATCTTGCCCAGCAACCGTGGACACAGTTTCAAGCACTCATCCGGGCCACGCACGCTCTCCAGGCCGGCAACGCCAATCAGGCGCTGAGCCAATGCCAGGTCGCCCCCTTTCAATTTTCGATTCCATGCGCGAGAGGCAGTCCAGACCGCATAGCGGTGCTTGTGCTGATGAATGTCGTACATGGGTGGCTTCCATTCCGAGAGATGGGGATGCTATCAGAGCTTTCGGCAATGACTACCAATTCCAGGACTGCGACGCGAAAACTTGCGCGGGCAGGCAATGGCACACGGGCCAGTACAACGCATGGGCTCGGGAGATCAAGGACAGCCAGCTGCTGTGGAGTTATCGTACAGCCCACGCTAGGCGTCGCTATCGTCGAAGCTGTCGGGCACTGCACTCTCTGCAACCGCCACACTCGGTTCCTGTTCTGCCTGCATCACGACATGGGGTTGACCATGATCGAGAATGGCCAGTGGCGAAGGTGGGAAGCGCGCCGGCGCTCAATGATCGGCCGGGCCAGGCTGCACCGGCTCATGCATACCGGCGTATGAGCCTCAGCGCGATGGCGCGGCTCCGAAGACTTGGCGAATATCGCCAAGTTTGCCCATCCCCCGCACCAGATCGAAGGCCAGCTGTGCTTCACTGGATTGCACCCTGGCAAAATCGCCAGCAAACGACTTCTCTGGAGCGCACCACTCGGCCGTTGGCGCCAGGCTGTGATGCCGACGGCAGGAATACGGCCTTGCCGTATAGATTGAGCACGCCCCGTTCATCAGGAATGGACATGGCTGCCCAGTGAAGTTGCCGGGCGCACTGGCCACTTTCAGACGTTTCTTCTTCGCGACTTGCTCGATGAACTGAACCTCAACCTCGGAAATTGAGACCGCATAGTGGCAGCAGCTGGAGCAGCCTTTCTTGCATGGCGTGGGTGCTATGTACTTGGCGAGGTCGTCCAGGAACTCATAGATGGCCGCCAGCTTCTTCAGTGGCGAAAGCTTCGATGCTTCCAACCTGGCCGTCAGGCCCGCCTCCTTCTTCAGGATGGCAGGTGGGAGGCTGGCGATGATGCGGGTGCAGTTCTCGCGTGCAAATTCTTGATCGTCTTGAAGGCTCATCAATACGGTCCCAACCTTGGTTGTCTGTCATATGCGGCTGTCTGCGCGGCCTGCACCTGTCCTTGCTCGGTCGCAATGAGCAATGCTGCAACTCGGGCCGTCGAACCATGGTATTGGATCGAACAGCCCGCGCGAAGACCGAGCCAACCACGATCAGGCCCCGGTGCTGGCGGCACTCAGTCGACCTTCTCCATCATTTTGAGAATGTGATCATAGGCTTGCTCGGACGCCTCGTCCTCATCGTCAGTGCCGAAGATCTCTTGGAGCGTATCAAGCTCATCGTCTCCGACCTCAACCTCTTCATCATCGAAGTCATCATCCATATGAGTTTCTTCCGTGTCGCTGGCAGGCATGCTTTGAGCGTCAAGCGTACTGCTTAGCCCAGGCTCACTCGAAGCCAGGCTGGTCGTGGAGGTGAACATTTTATCCACGAGAGAGTCAGTTTTTGCCTTGGCGTCCGTGAATTCTTGGCCCACATCTACGTCTCTCGTAACCATCGCTTTGCTGATCGCAGCCCAGCTTTTGACGCCCTCCTGGCTCTGCTCTACACCTTTTCTCTCCAATGACTTTCGCAGAAGACCAGAAGCCACATCGGCGTCGTACTCCTCTTCTATGGCCATGTAATTGGTGTAGTTGTGAAGCAGGTTTGCCGTGCCGTTGGGCTTGTGTGCAGGCTCACCTGCACCTGGAAGCCCCGAGCTTTCTTTGTCATCGTCCGCCATGTTTAATCCTTCGTCTGAGATGGCCGTTTGGGTCGGTTAACCTGCAATTCCCGAGGCAATGCGCAGGCAGAATTGTCAGCTTTGTTATTCAGGCATCGTTTGAATGGTAAAGGGTATATCGACATAAGCGCCTCCATCAGGCTGAGCAGTCACATTCAATCCCGCTCGGCACACGAGCGCATCTAAAACGCTGCTGATGGATAAAAAGGCGTCCATGTCTGTCCATTCACCATACCTGTCGGCAAGCCCGCTGCACGCCTCGCTGAGGTTTTGGAGAAATGGCTCAAACCAGTGGCCTACTATTACGGATGTCAAATCATCGTGCTCCCGCCAGTGGGTGTCCCTGCCTCGCAAATTCCCTATGCAGTAGCCGCCGAACTTCAGGAGATTTCCACAGTTACGATAGATCTCTGACAAAACTTGCTCAACATTCCCGTGGATGCGATAGGCGCGGATCAGCTCGTTGTTGCGGTCATCCAGAGTCTGGAGGTCGGCAAGGAGAGTCTGGTTGTATCCATCAGTTGGATCGGTGCCAAAAGGAGCCGAAATCCAGGTCACCGCATACTCATCCCACACAGCAAAAATGGTGTTCCACCGCAGGGTATCGAGCAGTGGAAACTGACGCTGTAAAATCACATTGGGAAAGCATCGGTCGAACTGCTGCGTAACCTCCACGTGACCGCATTCGTGAGCGAGTACATGGATGGCGGTGCGAATGCCTTCCTCGTCTGCATTATCAAGCAAAGGCAACAAAACAGGCGCTCGCACAAGTATATGGGACTTCAGCTCACCTTCACGGATCACCGACGGCGTCATGGCTACGCCATATACGTGGGATTTGGTAGCTTGCAACTGGTGCGACGAGTCATAGCCTCTATCGAGTTCAAGAAGCGCCTGATCGTAGTCAAAAGCAACAGTCACTCCGTCTAGCGTCTGGAGTCCTATGTGCCTCCCAAGCGCTCGAATGATCTCGCCTACGAGCGTCGCAAGCAGGGTCGCTGTTTCGGCCTCGGCAAATCCCCGAGCCTGTACTGAAAATGAAGGCGGAGCGGTAGACTCAGCTGCATCGTCACTGATGGATTGCTCGCGCCCCATACGCTCTCCTGTAGCTGACGCTATGCGCCACATTCTTTGCGGTTTTCGACAATATCACCCCGTCTACCGCTTTGGCGCATCCAGTTTCGGTACTTCAGTACTGGCCGCTTCTGGCCGGTTATAGCCTGCCGCCACCGGCAGCTGTGGGTCGCTTTCTGCCCCCCTCTATCGGCAGAGCTCGACCCAAAGCAGCCAGTCACCCACCGCATGCTAATTCACAGAGTGTACAAAGGAGCAATTGGGCTTTCCGCGGATAGCTTAAGCTTCTTCCGAAAGCGTGATAGCACAATTCAGGAACGTGATGGCACAATCCGAGAGCAGGGCGAACAATCCAATGTAGATGGCTGGCGAGTAAATCAGGCTAGGGAGGGTCTCAACTTTGCGCATCAACTATCTCAGCCCCCGGGGTGTCCTGGAGGTCGAACATGCTGCCTTACGCGAGCTCGAAGCGAAGTTACCACGCGAATGGGGTGCTTACGCAGCATTTCGATTGGTAACGCGTGGTTCCAAACAGCCGTTGGACATTGATCTACTGCTATTGACGACCAATAGAATCCTAGTCGTCGAATTGAAGAACTGGTCCGGCGACATTACATATTCGTCCGGTCAGTGGTTTCATCGCGGGACTCCCATGCCGTCGCCTGTCGATACAACAGACAACAAGGCTCGCGCTTTGAAGCAGCTCATTCAGGAGAAAATCCCTTCCCTGAAAGTGCCCTTCATTGAGTCGCTGGTAGTTCTGTGTCATCCAAAGTGCCGGTTGATTAGCTTTCCGGACGAGCAGCGCCGCTTCGTCACAACACTCCCCGAGTTCGTGCATGCGGCTTCCAACGGGACACGCTACAAGACGCGCTTCCCCGACATTCCCCCGAAATGGAGCTATCGCTCCGCAGACCCCTTGCCCCACCGTCAGCAGTACAACACCATTTTTTCTAATTCCAACCCATCGGTACTCAAACGTCGCACCGTGCTGCATGGCTTTGAGCAGATTGAGGATCAGGCGGACTACGTACACCCACGCAATATCTGGTCGGAGTTCCTCGCCGAACATCAGGAGAACCGAAGCTCAAAAGCGCTGCTGCGAAAGTGGAATTTCGAAGAGCTTGCCAGCGGCGGCACGTCCACCGTCGAGCGACAGACAATCGGTCTTCGCGAGCTACGCTTGAACGAGGCGCTGCGTGTCCAAGCTCCCGGACTTCATGAGGACCTGCTAGAACCGATCGGTTCCGCGACGGCAGACGACATCACTACCAACTTCGTCGAGGCGTACCGACTTCCAACGGGTATTGAACGTCTCTCCGAGCACTTAGAGCGCAACAGCAACAAGAGCGAGCTAGACCGACGCTTACTGGCAAAAAGCATTCTGGCACGCTTCTCGAAACTACACGCACTGGGGATTGCTCATCGCGACATCACTAAACGTACGCTGTGGGTACTCGAACCGTCCCGTGTGATCCTGTCTACATTTGCTGCCGCGCGGGTGCCCCAGGCACAGACCGTAGGCGTTCATCGTATCGAGCTAGAAACCGGGTCCATCGAACTGCCGGAAGATGAAGGCGTCGCCGCACAGGCTCGCTCAATCGATCCCTTCGCTCGCGACGTATTCCTACTCGGGGTGCTGGTCTACGAGATGCTGGAGAGCCACGAGTTAGAACGGCTCAACAACGTACCGGTCTATGACGATACAGTCACACTCGTCGTCCCAGCTCTGGCGCCGTGGTACGCCAAAGCCATGGATCTGGATCCTAAAACGCGCTACCGCAATGCTTCCGAGGCGCTTGACGCGTTGAACGACTGTTTGTCGGTTGATGCTGGACCAGACGTCTGTGCTGAAGATTTCGAGGGCTACGAGACCGACGCCAGTCTAATCACCTTTCCGATTAAGCATACTATTTCGACTCATCCCACCAAGATGGTTTACGAGTCGGAGCAGAACGGTGAGCGGGTACTGGTGAAGTGCTGGCCACAACTCAAGTACGACCCGAAGTATCTAGCGCGCAACCTACGTGTGCTCGCCTTCCTCCAGCAAGCCAGGTCTATGCGACAGTCAGGGTTCGATGCAGCCCCTGAAGTTTTGGATTTTGGCTTGAGCATGTTTGGTTTGATGCTGGTCACGCGATGGGCAGAAGGTCAGACGCTAACCGAGTGGCTGGCAAACAACCCAGAGGGGAGGCACCGCGCTCTCGTCGCGCACGCAGTGCTCAATGCCGTGCAGCGTCTCCACGTCTTGGGGCTGTCCCACGGCGATGTGAAAGCGGATAACATCATCGTATCGCAGACGGCGGAGGCACAGCTGCCGCAGGTCGTGCTGGTAGACATCCCAGACCTAAGCGCCGATGGAGACGAAGGAGTAACGGTTGGTATGGTGCCTCCGGCTCTGGAGTGCGCATCCCCGCTTCACCGTGACGCGTTTGCAGTGTGCACGCTTGTACTGACGCTGTTGCCTGACGCTTTCGCGGCCACGCGAAGCGACGTGAATCGGGCCATTGCGCTGGTAGACACACTGCCACCGCTGGACTTGCTGGCCGAGACGCTGCAGGACGAGCTTTACCCAAAACAGCGTTCAATCTCGACGTTCAAGGCAACCCTAAAGCGCCGCGGCCGTAGTGGTTCTTCGTCTTTGGATCTGGTCTCCAACAATGGCGAATACTCGGTGCGCGCGACCCGGCATGCCGAGACTGGACACGTTCGATTTAACATCGTCGGGGTGCGGCAAGAGCTCTACATCAAATACGACCCAAAAGAGGACGCTGTGCTTGGCTCCGCAGTTAAGGAGGTTGACCATATCGATTTCGTCAGCGCCCACCGCAGCAAGGCCTTTTCTCTGAACGGAGAGATTCACGTCACCTTTGCGGAGGAGGCCGACGTCACCGCACTCGCCGGTTTGCTGTACGAACTCTACCGCGCGAATGTGCTGGATGATCTGGAGGGCAATGAAGCGGCCGTAGCACTCGGTGCCGACCCCTACGCCCGCCAGTCCGGGGGCTCACCCTCGCAAAGAGTATCGGCAACAGCGCTCTGGACCGCGCTATCCGATACCGATGAGATGAACGTCACCAAGATTACTGTGCGGAAAGGGGCGAAGCAATTCTCGCCGGATAGCGAGGAGTGGGTCATCCCCTTCGACTGCGAGGCGGGCGTACTCGATTTCTCGGAGGGCGAAGGTATCGAGCTGATGGAGCGCGGTGTGGACGCTATCGACGGCAGCGACCGATGGTTTACTGTCGGCTGGGTCTCACCCGACCTCGGACGCGACGTGATGCGGGTGCGCTCCAAAAACATGCGCTTCTCGCCGAAGACAGGAGATACCTTGCACGTCCGCGGTACCTTCGAAAAGGCGGCGTCTGAGCGGCGGGTCGCAGCAATGAAGCGGGTGCTCGCTGGCGGAGGCCTCATTCCTTCGCTTGTTGACTACTTCGATCCGGACACCGAACGAATGCCGAAGTGCCACGTCGCGATTGACCTAGGTGACCTAAGCAACTACGAACTGAACCCCTCCCAGGAAGAGGCATTGCGGACCGCTCTATCCTATGGCCCAATTTCACTGCTGCAGGGGCCGCCAGGAACAGGGAAGACCAAATTCATTGCGTCGTTTGTTCACTTGCTGCTGTCGCGAGGGCTGGCTCATAACATCTTGCTGGTCAGCCAATCACATGAGGCCGTGAACAATGCCATGGACAAAGTGGCTGGTTCGCTGCGTGCGTCGTGCATGGATGTGCCTATGGTGCGCGTCGGCCTTCAATCAATGGTGTCGCCCGGACTCCGTAACGTCCAAGAGGATTCGCTACGTCAGCGCTACCGCGAGAGCTTCGACGCGGAAATCACGGATCGTGTGCGAGCGGCGGGCGTGGCTATGGGGCTTCCAGAAGGCTACGTGCGCTCCGCAACAAAGCTTCACATCACACTGGGTCCGATGCTCCAAAGCATTGACCGCCTCATACACACGATAGACGAGGCCGATAGTAAGGACCCCTCGGCTAAGGAGCATTTGCGACGGCTCAAGCGGGTATTCGTCGAGGTCGCGGAGCGTCAGTTCGGCATTCATGCATCGACCGGAAATGACGCGGCCAGCCTACGTGACTTAATAGGCCAAAAACTTGAATCGTTGGCTCAACAGCACGGTTCACCGAGTCCGGCTAAATGCGCTCGGCTGGAGCAGATCGCTCGTCTATCGACGGAGTTTTCCCAGGTGCTACGTAGCCCACGCTCCAACTACACTGCTTTCCTCGCGCGCAGCTCCAGCATTGTGGCAGGCACCTGCGTAGGCGTTGGAAAGCAGGCACTGGGTATCACAGAAGTTCCCTACGACTGGGTCATCGTCGACGAGGCCGCACGGGCATCGCCGATGGAGCTCGTTGTTGCGATGCAAGCGGGAAAGCGCGTGCTACTGGTGGGCGATCACCTACAACTGCCGCCGTCGTACCCCCGCGCCGTTGAGGACCAAGCGTCGGCCCTACTAGGAATGCAGCGCAAGGACTTCCGGCGGATGAACAATTTCCAACGCGCGTTCTCATCGAATTATGGCCAGTCGGTGGGAAGAACATTACGCGTGCAATACCGTATGGCGGAGCACATCAACCGACTCGTATCACACTGCTTCTACGCAGATGCACTTGAGGTCGGACGTGCGCCTCCAGGAGCAGAGTACGAGAAGCTGCCCGCATTTCTCGCTTCGCAAGTTGTGTGGATCGACACCCAAGATCAGGGCCGCGAGGCCTTCCACGCTCCGGCTGGTACCCACGAAGGTGCCCTCGTGAACGAGCAGGAAGCCTTGGCCGTCGTGGAAGTGGTTCGAGCAATCCTGACCTCAGCTGTTTTTTTGGAACAGGTCCAAGCGCAGGAGGATGACCATGAGCCCATCATCGGAGTCATCGCCATGTACTCTGATCAGCGCGACATGATCCGGGATAAGCTTGAGCAAGCTGAATGGGCATCCGGGCTTCGTCACTGCTTCTCCGTTGGTACAGTGGACAGCTATCAGGGCAAGGAGAACCGCATCATCGTGCTCTCAGTTGTGCGCAACGACACCAGCGAGAACATTGGCTTTTTGAGCGATCCAGAGCGCATCAACGTTGCCATGTCTCGATCAAAGGATCGGTTGGTGATCGTCACTTCCTCGGCCATGTGGCGTTCTCGGACGGGAACGCCGATGAAAAGCGTGCTCGACGAAGTCGAACGCCTCGCAGAGAAAAAACTGGCCACGTTCGTACCATCCAAGGAACTGAAGCGGAGCCTGTCCAATGCGTGAGCGTTTCAATACCGTCGCTGTAGCGATTCCAGCGCAGCTTTTCAACGTGCGCTGTCATGTCTCCATCGACCGCCAGGTTCCAGTCATGACGGACTTCGCCGTGCGCTTACTTCACCTGAGCGGTCCTCTGGAGGTCGGCGCGCTGCGGGAGTATTTCGGCCTATCCGCGAGCGATATACGGAATCTGCTTGAGCTCTTACGAGAAGAAGGTCTCGTCGGAGAGAGCAACGGCCGCATCTCGCTAACTTCCTATGCTGAGTCGCGCTTCGCGGGTTCATCAGAAGGAATGCCGCGCTTCTCGAGGATCGCTGAGCGGCAAAGCCGACCCGTCTTCGAGCTATTGAGTTACACGCCACTGCCCAAGGCGCTATCGAGTAGCTACTGGGACAACGCCTTGGAGCTAAATTGGAACACGGACGACCCCACAGCAGGCAAGACAATTGATAAGGCAGAGGCCGCGTTTCACAAGCATTTCCTCGATATCGAACGCTTCGAACAGGAAGATGAAAACAAGCGTGCTTACGCTTGTTACAAAGTGGACGAGATCCGTGCTGGGCGCCCGTTCAGCGTCCCCCTTCCCGTCCACTTCGAAGTAGATGTCGAGGGCAACGTCGCGTTTGAGATCGACACGCAACTCGAACTTCTGCCTGAGTCACTACGCTCGCAGGTGCGAACCCTAACATCCGACCGGATCGCCGCCCTCTCAACCCGGACCAATCACCTGCGCACTTTCATCGAGCTCTTCGACGATGAACTGCTCTCGCGATATTTGCTGACGGCGCAGGCTAGCGGGGAGAGGACCGCATTGATCAAACCCGATGGGCGGATCGGCCTGCGCAAAGACCAGGTGATCGACTTCGGGCGGTATGTACGCGATGTGCATGGCCAGGCGAATGGCGAAATGTACGATGCCGGCAATAGCCAAGCGCTTCTTGGCGCCCCCTATATGCCCAAATGCCAGTCGCGTTTTTTGAATGGACTGAGTAAGGCCCTCGCTGCATCCAAGCGGGCTACGAACATTGAGCGGCCAGCGGCTATCTTCTGGATGATCCCGGATTCTGATCTATGGGGGCGCACTAGCCTGGTTCGCGATCTTATCAACGACATCCAGGCCGCGCTCAAGGAGAGCTTGGGTACAACGCTGGAAGTCGTTGCCATTGCGCCCTGCCGCCAAGAGGAAAACAGGGATCGCCTCGTCAAGCGCGCACGTCATCTGCTTGATGCGGGTTTCAGTCGCGTATTTCTAGGTCCATACCAACCCAAGCAGGAGTGTTTCGAAGTTTTATTGATCCCTGGCATCTTCGGCGCGGCGACTTACCAATGGGTAGTGCCAAGCGCAGATCGATACAACGTGCCCTTGGGGTTTGTGAGCCAGTCCGATGCGAAACTGCAGAAGATGGCGGAGTTTACTCGGGCTATCTTGACGTCGTCGCTCTATGGCTCAGGTCGGAGGAACGGCAGCACACCTGAAGGACGCGGGTTTTGGTTCAACGACGCAGACGTGAGCGATTTCTCTTTCCTTGATCGCTATGTCAAGGCTGTTGGCCGATGAAGTGCGTGAACAGTTCGAACCGCAAGCAACTCGCCGATTGCCGACCTTCTATGCGCTGCAAGTTTTGGACGGGAATGGTCAGCAACGAGCCCGATCGCTCTGCACACTACCGATGACAGAGGCCAAAGAGCCCAAGGAATAGTGGCGAGCTATGCGAAAGCCTGTCGGTTTTGCATGCGACTGAACAGTATCGGCTGGTGCGCATGACTGGTGGTTTTCATGCAAATACTCATACGACAGGCGGTTTTGGATAAGACAATAGCTGCGAGACTGTCCAAGCTTGTTTGCATGCCGGTATTACTTGCTGGGATTAGATTCAGATGGCTGCGGCAAAAGGCTTGAAGGGTCGCAAGCGAGCTCGCCCGCGATACGGTATAACTTTTCGACAGTGATGTTGACCTCGCCACGCTCGATGCGACCTACATAGCTGCGGTCGAGACTGCACGCCAGCGCCAATGCGTCTTGGGAAATCCGGCAGGCCTTCCTCTGCATTCGGATGCGTTCCCCTAACGCTTTCGCCAACTTATCCATGACCGTCTCAATTCAACTTGAGCCGGCACTATCGTGCGTTTGCGGACGCACAGGCCACGGATTATAATCCGCATTTTCGCGCTAATTCTTCTGGTGCCTCAATGAAATCGGCCTCGTTTACCTTCGACAGGCGTCTGTATGAGCTGCTTCAGGAGCCAGGGCGTGCAAGGTTTACGACCCGTGAACTGCGAGATGCTTATGCCGCTCGCTTGAGTGGCACACATTTCCGTATCGCTGATGTGCGCCGCTATGTGTACGAGCAGATCCGCCGATTAGTACGCGCAGGCTGGGTTGTACTGGATGAGGATCGTCGTGTTCGAGGACAGGTCTACCACCTGCAGCCGATTCCGGTACATCTGCAACTGGAACTGATCGACAACGCTTTTGAGAACAGCCTTATGGTTGCCGGAGCTCCCCAACCAGATACGGCAGCACGCGACGTGGAAGCTTTGCCGCTTAAATCGTCAGCCAATACGGATTTGCAGTTGGAAGCGCTCCACAAGGAAATCCGCCTGGACTTTCTCACTTCAATGGGCGAAGCGGAGCGATTCAAGCTGCTTCTGGACGAGATGCCGCATTTGCGGGACAAGCTTGAAGGCGATTACCTGGAAGCCAGGGATCGCAGTTCTCGCCTCTTGGGGCATCTGCGCGCTATCGAAAAGACCCTCAAAACGCTTGCTGCACCACGATGAGCAGCTCGCTACGGAGCTGGCAGAACAGCTGCATCACCCGGGCGTTGGAGCACTTCTCCGTCACGCCGCACTTCTTCTGCCAGGCAACGCCGGGAGCCGGAAAGACGCGCATGGCTGCAGAACTGGCCAGCCGACTGCTTGAGCAGGACAGAATCGATTTGGTGCTGTGCTTTGCGCCGTCCTGCCAGGTCGTGGAGGGTTTTCGCTCGACCTTTGCGGCTGTGCTAGGCAGGCGTCTCGACGGCCAGATAGGTGCCGTGGGCGCGGCCCATACCTATCAGGCTATGGAATACCGTGATGAGGGATTCTGGCAGCTGCTCGATGATTACCGGGTGCTTGTGGTCTTCGATGAAATCCACCATTGCGCCGGCCACGATCCGCTGCTCAGCAATGCCTGGGGGCAGCAGATACTGCATCGGATACAGGATCGGGCTGCCTTCACGTTGGCCCTGTCTGGCACGCCCTGGCGTTCGGACGACAAGGCCATCGCATTGGCTCGCTACTCTTCGCCCGAGGGGTATCTGATCTGTGATTACCGTTATGGTTTGAAAGATGCCATTGCCGACGACGTGTGCCGATCACCTCGCATTGTGTTGCTCGACAATCAGAAGGTAAAACTTACGGAAGAGCTTGGCGCAGATAGCTCCGTGAGGCTGTTTCCCAGCATCGCCAAGCTTTTAGGGGAGTCACCTGTCACCTATGAGGAACTTCTGCGCCATGACGAGGTGATCAATCCAATCCTCGATCTTGGCTGCAGCAAGCTGAACGAGCTACGCCAGATCAAACTTGATGCCGCTGGTTTAGTGGTGGCCACAGACATCGAACACGCCCAGCAAGTTGCACTGGCTCTAGAAGCAATGGGTGAAGAGTGCCGCATCGTGACCAACAAAACCCCGGATGCGCAGCAGGTGATCAATGCATTCCGGAGCAGCGCCTGCCGCTGGATTGTGGCCGTCGGAATGATCAGCGAAGGCACCGACATTCCTCGCCTGCAAGTGTGCTGCTATCTCAGCCGTATCCGCACCGAACTGCATTACCGGCAAGTGCTGGGGCGAGTGCTGCGGCGCACAGGTGAGTCCGACGACCAGGCATGGCTATTCATGTTGGCTGAGCCAACGCTTCAGGGCTTTGCGGAGCGCATTTCGGATGACTTGCCTGATGACCTGGCAGTTTTGAGCGATGTGCAGATGCCTGGTTTTAATCCAGGCTCCGGGCCTGAGCCGATGAGCACTTTGGGTCATGTCGAAGGTTTCGACGGTGCGGGATTAGGTGGTGCAGAACCGAGTATTGGATCGCAGCCTACGAGCATCATTTCGCTGGGTGGCTTTGCAATTGAGCCCGCTTACCAGGTCAGCTTTTCCCAGCATTATCGGCAGCAGCTACTGGCCTGTTTTTGATGCTCAGCCAGTCGAGACTGATCTAATGATGTTGGTGTTCATGAATCCATAACCGGCCGGCGTCGTGTGGAACGTAATCGTGAGGTGTGCATGGAGATTAAGTCGCAGGCATTGGTTGATGTCGTTGAGAATGTGATCTGCGACGTGTGCCGCTCTGGAACAAGTACCCCTGGCTATGGCCTCCAATACGGCAAGCTTGAAGCCCAATGGGGATATGGATCACAGCATGACGGGGAGCACTATCGGGTGCATCTCTGCGAGCCCTGTTTCTTCAGGGTACTGAGTGGATTGCGGCGGGAGCGTATGGTCAATGGCATGTTCGATGATGAGCAGCCATTTGATTCCGAATATTTTGGTCTGGTCAGCAAAGACAACTACTGGGGAAAGAACTGATTGTAGGGTTGAAAATCCATCAGTCGCACCACGTCGAATCGCGGACAAATTAGGGGTAAGCGCGCGGCTTGCCCGTTCTGGTCTCGTAGATTGGAATAACTGAATAAGGAGGTAGCCGCTTTGACCCTTCCGCATGAAAGAACCCGGAGTGTCGTCAAGACCGAAGCTTTTCTCCGCGACCTCTCTCGTAACACCGAGCTACCTGATGACATTCGCAGCTATGCGAAAAGCCTGCTCCGACACTACCCGTCCGCCGATCAAGTTTTCTCGCTGGGGCGCCTCGAAGAGTGCCTGATAAACGGCGCTCAAGATGATGAATATCGGCGAAGGGTGATAGCGTTCCATCAGCCGCTTTTCAGTTCGTCGCTAGACTTCACGCTATAAGCGTGAACGCCACAATGCTCAGCACTGATAAAGTCCAATCGGTATCCGTCCAGGTTGCGCAACGAGTCAAGCGCCTACCTAAAGGGCAGCCGTTCAGTATTAGACGTTTCACAGGGTTTGGAACGAAAAGCGCCGTATCCAAAGCAATAGCTCGACTGGTCAACCGGGGCGAGCTCGAACGGGTGTATCGCGGGATTTATATGCGCCCGAAACCAGGACGTTACGTTGCGAGGGCTCGCCCCAATCCGTGGACATTGCTTAGCCTGATTACCAGGCAGAAGCGTTTGTATCTGCAGATCCATGGTGCAAATGCTGTCAGGAGGTTTGGGCTCAGTACACAGATGCCACTCATTCCTGTCTATTACACCAATGGGTCCAGCCGCTCAATATTCATAGGTAAGGCTGAAATCCGGCTGATACACGCGGCACCGATGGTCATGCAGCATGCCGGCACTGAGGTGGGTACGGCTATCAGTGCATTGTTTTATCTCGGTAAAGACGGCGTCACACCAGAGTGCATTGCAGCAATTCAAGCGCAGCTAAAGACCGATGATTTCACAAGACTTATGTTGTGCAAAATGCCGGGATGGATGCGTAAGGCATTGGTAACGCTCTGACTCATTGCCAGGCCCTGGAACCCAAATAGTGACCTAGAAGCCCTCCCCACCCATTTTCTTGAGTACATCCTGCCAACGTGAAAGCTTTTTGGTGTCCCCGGCACGCTTGACGCCATCGGCCTTGAACAAATATACGCCCTCCGCATTGAAGGCATACACCGGCAGTAGATCGTTACGTTGACTGGCCGGACGGATCTGATTGATCAGATTGTCCAGCACCAAAGGCTCGGCGCTGCTGCTGGCGTAATAGGTCACCACCATATGCGCCTGATTCAGACGCAAGGCTTTGACGTAGGTGATGCGTAATTTGTCTGCGGGAACCTGCAGTTGGCGCAAGCTGAAGTACTTGGCCAAGGAGTAATCCTCGCAGTCCGCCTTACCCTTTATCAGCGCTTCGATCGGTGTGGCCCAGTAATCCTGCTCCCTCCAGCTCTTGATGTCGTCAACAAAGCGCAGCACCCGATTGAAATGGCGATTGACGGCGTGCAACTTGTCCATCTCGCCGAGCCCCTGGCTTTGCAGTAGCAGCGCTTGCCAATCCAGAATGCGTTGGCGCGCATCCCCCAGTCGGCCATGGCGCAGCTCTGCACGGCGGATGACTTCCTGGAAGTCCCAACCTGGCTGACGATTAGCCCAGGATGGGCCGAAAAGAACAGCGCTTAGGCCACAGCCCAACAGTTGCAAGATGGTACGCCGGCTGTATGCCTTGGCTGCGGAGTCTTTGGCACCAGGCATCGGTTCCTGTCCTCCGCATACTGCTGCGCTAGCACAGCAGGCCGTTAAGGTAACGATGAGCCAGGGGATCGCGGCTGCTCTGGAACAGGTCCTGGGTGGGCCCACTCTCCAGCACACAGCCGCAGCCATCACGCACCCAGCACACCGCCACATGGTCGGCCAGACGTCGAGCCTGAGCCAGGTTGTGGGTCACCATCAACAACGTGTAGCGCCCCTTGAGGCTATCGATCAGCGCCTCAACCGTGGCGCTGGCCATCGGGTCCAGGGCGCTGCAGGGTTCATCCAGCAACAGCACACTCGGCTGCAAGGCCAGGGCACGGGCGAAGCATAGGCGTTGCTGTTGACCGCCAGACAGTCCCAGTGCCGGCTTATCCAGCCTATCGCGCACTTCATTCCATAATCCCGTGGCCTGCAGGGCCTGCTCAAGACGTTCTTCCAGTACGGCCTTGTTGCGCACCCCATGCTCGCGCAAGGCAAAGCGGATATTTTCGGCAATGCTCAAGGGAAAGGGGTTGGGCTGCTGGAACACCATGCCGATCTGGCGGCGCAAGGCTTGTACATCTTCGGCTTCGCTCAATACATCCCGACCGTCGATCAGTACACGCCCGCTGACCCGCGCACCCGGCACCAGGTCACTCATGCGATTGACCGCCGACAGCAGGCTGCTCTTGCCGCAGCCACTGGGACCGACCAGGGCCATCAGCTCCCCGGGGGCGACTGCCAATGAGGCGCCTTGCAGCGCGACCTGACCGGCGTAGTGCACGCTGAGGTTTTCAATCTGGATGGAAGGTGGCACGTGCATGACTTATCTCGCAAAGGCTGCCGACCGACGCCCCAGGCGCCACGCCAGCAATTGAATGATCAGGGCCAGACCCAGCAGCACCAGGGCCGTAGCCGCCGAGGCCGGGCTGCCGCCGGAGACGTTCATGGCAAGGTCGTAGATATGCACGGCCAGGGTGCGCCCTGAGTCGAAGACGCTCTCCGGCCAGCGCATCACATAACCGGCGGTAAACAGCAGCACGGCCGTTTCCGCCAGGGCCCGCCCCGTACTCAGCACCAGAGCAGCCGCGATACCTGGAGCGGCAAAGGGCAACAGGATGCGCCGCAGGTAACCGATGCGGGAAATCGCCAAGCTGGCAGCAGCTTGGCGATAGCTGTGCGGACAGTCGCGCAGGGCCTGCTCGCAGCCCCGAATAAACAGTGGCAAAACCATGCAGGCCAGGGTGCAACCACCGGCCAGCAGGGAGTAGCCCCAGCCCAGTTCGACTACGAACACCCGGTGCCCAAACAGACCAAACACCACCGACGGCACGGCGCCCAGCCCATCGAGGGCCCACTGCAGCGCCAGATTGGCACGGCTGTCCGGGCGCAGCTGCTCCACCAGAAACAGTGCGGTGCCCAGGCCCAGTGGCACGGCAATGGCCAAACAGATCAGCAGCACCCAGAGCGTGGAGAGAATGATCGGGCCAATCCCCCCGCTCCGCCCTGCCTGCTCGGGCGCAGTACTGAGAAAGCTCAAATCCAGATGGCTGAAACCCTCGGCGAAAAGGGTCAGCAGCAGGCTCAGCGGCGCCAGAGCCAGCAGCAGAGCCAGGCTCGCCAGGGCATAACCGCGCCAACGCTCCTGCCGGTTCATGTGCGAGTTCCATAGAGGCGGGCCAAGCCCATCAGCAGCAGCGCCAATACCAACAACACCCAGCCACTGAGGTATAACGCCTGCAGGTGAGGACCGGTGGCATAGCTCATCTCCAGGGCGATATTGGCCGTCAGGGTACGCACTGGGTCGAAGATCGAACCCGGCCACTGCACCACATTGCCGGCCACCATCAGCACCGCCATGGTTTCACCCAGGGCCCGACCCAGTTGCAGCAGGATGGATGGCCATAGCCGTGGCCAGGCTACGGGCAGCAGCACCCGGCGAATCGCCGACCAGTGCGACACGCCCAGGCACAGGGCGGCCGGCAGATGACGGCGAGCGCTTTCACGCAAGATCACATCGGCCTGCACCATCAACAGCGGCAGAATCATCAAGCCAAGCACGAGACCTGCCGTCAGCAGGCTGGCACCCGGTGGAAACCAGTTGTTGAGCAAAGGCACCAGTACCACCAGGCCCCAGAGCCCATAGACCACGGAGGGAATGCTGGCCATAAGGCCAAGCAGCGCCGAGTAGGCACTGGCCAGCGGCCTGGGTGCGTAGAAGATCAGCCAGATGCTGACCAATAGGCCGGCCGGCACTGCCAGCAGCAGGGCCAGCACGCTGCTCAGCAGGCTGGCTGCGAGCATGGCCTGCAGGCCGAATAAGCCCTTGCTCGGCTGCCAGCTGTTACCCAGCAGGTTGCCGGGATCCTGCAGCAACGGCCAACTGGCCTGGGTCAGAAACACCAGGATCAGCAACAGGATCACCGCCGCAGCCAAGGCGCACAGCAGGCTGAGCGAGCGCAGCAGACGGTCGGCGCTATCGCGTCGGAACAAAGGCGTGCTGTTGGACAAGGTCGGCCACCTCGCTGGATTGGGCAAAGTCCAATAGCGCCCGGGTGCTGGCATCCGGCTCACCGCGCACCACCAGGTTGAGGGTGCGGCTCAATGGGTAGTGACCATCACGCACGGCCTGACTCGATGCCGTTTGTCCGTCCAGGGCCAGCAGTTTAATGGGCACGCCCTGCCCCGCTTCATACTCGGCGCTGCCGATCGACACATAACCAATGGCCAAAGGATTACCCGCCACGGACTTGATGCCCTGCTGGTTATCGCCGATCACCAGGTCCGGGCGCACATCGCCGTTGTCGAGGTGGAAATGCTGCAGAAACAACTCCAGAGTCGAGCGCCCTTCTGCCTTGTGTACCTTGACCACCGAGCCTGACGGGCCATCAAGCGCTGACCAGTCACTGACCTTGCCGGTGTAGATATCGACCACCTGCTCGCTCGTGATCTGGGTCAGGGGGTTGCTGGCGTGCACGATCAGGGCAATGCCATCGTCGGCGATGGGATAAGCCTGCAGGTCTTTTTCCGTATCTGTCAGGGCACGGGAGGCCATACCGATGACGGCCAGGCCACTGCGCACATCCTGAATGCCGCGTGAGGTTCCGCCCGATTGCACGTCCACGTGGATATCAGGGTTCAACGCCTCAAAACGCTTGCCGATGTCCGCCATTAACGGGGCGATGGTGCTTGAGCCTGAGACACTGATGGTCTGCTTCTGCTCGGGTGAACAGGCACTGAGTAGCAGGACAGAGCAGGCAACGGCACACCACTTCCAAATCAGCATCCCCTTCTCCTCAGCAGCAGCTGGCCGCAGTGCCAGGCGCAGCGCCCTGATCAAACGGCAGACCACCGCCACAGCCCTCGAACAAACCGAAGTGCCGGCTGAAGTCGCCGATAAACTCGAAATGCGCAGCAAAACGGCTGTCCTTAAGCATGCGCCAGGTGTTGCCACACACCGGGAAAACCCGACCCGTTTCGATGCGGTGGTGTTTATCCAGCACAAAGGCAGTGGGCGCACCGGCAATGCTGCCGCGATAGATCACGGCCTGGCCGTAGTCCTCGCAGGCCGGCTCCAGACCATGGAGCTTGAACAGCCGGTAGGTGGCGGAGAAGAAACGTGCGTCACCCAGTTTTGCCGCCAGAGCCGGGTCAGTAATCTCGATGGGCTGATCCTCCACCAGGCGTGGGTCGGCAAAGCCATGCCGGCGGGCCAGGTTCTCGAAGTCATTCCAGTACAGGGCGCCGCCTAGGCACTCACCGTACAACACCTCATCCTGGCGCAGCTCGTCAGCCAGACGACGATCCGCGTACACATCGGAGAAGTACAACTCGCCGCCCGGCTTGAGCAGGCGATAGGCCTCGCGCAACACGCTGTCCTTGTCGGGTGACAGATTGATCACGCAGTTGGACACGATCACATCGAAGCTGGCGTCGGCCAGGTCCAATGCCGCCAGGTCCTCGATATAGCCGTGGCGAAATTCCACATTGGCGTAGCCGAACTGCGCGGCATGGTAATCCAGATGGGCATTGGCCACCGCCAGCTGCTCGGCGGTCATGTCCACGCCGAGCACGGAGCCCTCGGCCCCGACCAGTTGCGCCAGGACATAACAATCGCGGCCCGAGCCGCTGCCCAGATCAAGCACCCGGCAGCCCTCCAGCAGGGCCGGCGCGACCAGACCGCAGCCGTAATAACGGGCGCTGACTTCGTGATGAACCTTGGCCAGCAGTGGCTTGAGCCAGTTCGGCATGCTGCTGGGATCACAGCAGGCACTGGTTTTCAGATCGCCGCTGTTCTGCAGGACTTTGCCGTAATAGTTTTGTACCGACTCGTGCATGGAAAACCTCTTTTCGGGATGTCGATTGGCGAACAGTGCGCGCCGACAAACAGGATCGATTACTGAGATGTCACTTAACTACTAGATAAAAACAAAAGCGCTTTGTTACAGCCCATCAGCGCTGGCAAAGAGCCAAGAGAAAGATAAAAAAGGGGGCCATGGCCGACACAGCCCCCAAGGCGGGGAGGAAAGGAGCAACCCCTATTTTTCACTCCACGACGAGTGAAACCTTAAAGCAGGCTCAACGGGTACTCGACGATCAAGCGCACCTCGTCAACATCTCCGTCGATTTGGTTGGAAGAACCACGGTGCACGGCATGCCGAACGCGCAGGGAGAGATCCTTGGCCGGGCCGCTCTGCACGATGTACTTGGCTTCCAGGTTACGTTCCCAATGTTTTTCGTTACGGGCATCGGCATCGAAGAAGCCACCACGGTCGTCCGCATCGGTGCTGTCGATATCGCTGCCACGCACATAGCGCGCCATCAAGGTCAGGCCCGGCACGCCATAGCTAGCCATGTCCAGGTCATAACGCAGTTGCCAGGAGCGCTCGCCCGGAGCGTTGAAGTCGGAGTACTGCACCGAGTTGGCCAGGTAAATGCCATCGAAACCGATGTAATCGAAACCGGCGTCATCGTCGATCTGCTGATAGGCCAGGGTCACTGCATGGGCTCCCCAGGCGTATTTGCTGGCCAGCGACCAGTCAGTGTTGCCGATCTCACCGGCCAGCGCGCGGCCACGGTCGTTGGTGCGATAGACATTCAGATCAAAGCCCAGCGAGCGTTCGCTACCTAGGTCGAGGGTATAGGCCAGCCCCGCGTAATAGCGCCGCCAGGTGTCTTCGACTTGAGAGCCGTACAGGCTGAGGGAAAGACTTTCCGCTGGCGCATAGGTCAGGCCCGCCCAACTGATCGAATCCCCCACGTCGCCGGCATACTGAATAAGCAACTCATCATCCGAATTGCTGCTGTTGAACGCATTCATGGCCGTAATGTGGCCAGCGTCCAGGCTCACGCCCTCGATTTCCTCGCTGCTTAAGAAAAAGCCTGTGGCGGTTTCCGGTAACAGGCGAGCATCGCCGGTTCCAACTACCGGGTTGGCGAATTGCTGCTCACCGAATTTGAGCACGGTGTTTGACACCCGCAGCTTGACCACCCCGCCTGCCTCGCTCCAGTCCCGCTCGGGCTCGCCATCGCTGCCGATGGGTGCCAGCAAGGTCCCGGTGCGGCCACCGCCGCCATCGAGACGGATACCGAGAAAGCCATAGGCATCCACACCGAAGCCAACCGTACCCTGGGTAAAGCCGGATTCGTAGAAACCCATGATCCCGTAGGCGGCCTCCTCGCGGTAACCGTTTTCCTGACCGGGTTTGTTTGCATTGGTACCGGCGCCATTGAAGCCGCCGTTGCGGAAATCACGGTTGAAATAAAAGGCGCGATTGAGCAGGTTGAAACTGCTGTCCTGGATAAAACCCTGCGCCTCCGATTGCTGACTGGCCAGGGCCGTTTGGCTGAAGGCTGCTGCCACAGCCAGGCCGCACAAACTGAGTGTAAAGCGGTGCATTGGATACCCCTCTTGCGTAGGCGATGCGCCACCTGTGAGTAGCGCTTGTTGTTGTGCCAATGCCAGCCACATCTTGCTGACCTACTTCGAGTCGATATCCAGTGCTTTGTTACAACTCAGTATTTTTTGCTCAGCACCCATTTGTCTTCATCGCGATAGGCAATCAGTAACAGGCTGGCCGCGAAGATGATCAACGAGGGATAGAACAGCGCGTTGCTGCCTTCGAATACCCAGCTCCAGGGGTCGATAACCGACTGCATCACCGCCAGCAGCGACGCACCGTTGAGCACGACCTGCAGCGGATATACCCAGCGCCGGGCAAAGCCGACAACCACCGCCAGGCCGACCAGCATCTGCAACACGCCCGCTATACGCATCGCGCCCTCGGCCGCGAGAAAGCCGAAGTAGAACTTGTTGGCCACCGCCATACCGTGCTCGACATTGAACACCTTGTCCGCGCCCCAGATCACCAATAGCCAACCAAGCGAAATGCGCAGCAACAGCAGGGTCCAGTTTTTCATGCAATGTCTCCTTTAACGGCCGACCTTCAAGCCGGCATAGGGTTAGCCCAACCCACATGGTTGAGCAGTGGTGGGGATTACGGCGTGCCGTGGTGGCGGTCGATAAAGCGCCGATCAAGACGGTCTTTCCAGCGTCCCAGCAAGGCGCCCTCTGCCGTCATGCCAGACCAACTGAGTAGGGCACCACCTTGGCCGTCGGCCAATAGCGCCAGAGCGCGACGTTGTGGTTGAAAGCGCGTCAGTGGCTGGCCGGACAGTGCGGCACCCAAATTGGCCGCCAATACAGGGCCCTGGCGTACGGCATAGACACCGCTACGGGGAGTTGCTGTCAGGCTGGCACAGTCACCGGCGGCAAATACATGGGGGTGTGAAAGGCTCTGCAATGTCTGACCGACGCGCACGAACCCGTGCTCGTCGCAGTCCAGGCCAGACAGGCCAACCCAGGGTAAAGCGCTGGCGCCAGTGGCCAGAATCACCCGGATACCGCACCAGACAAGCCGATCTCCCGCAACCAAGGCATCGCCATGAATTGAGTCGACGGCCACGCCCTCCTCGACCCTGACTCCGGCATCTGCCAGATGACGCAAGGCACGCTGGCGCAGCGCAAGGGGATGGCCGGCCAAAACCCTGGCGCTACTCAACAAGGTCAGCTGTGGCACCTGGGACGCCACAGCCAACGCCAGCTCTACCCCCGCAGCGCCGCCGCCCAGAATGGCTAATGCCTGGGGAGCCTGTTGCCAGCGTTGCCAGCCCTGCAGAAAGCTGTCGAATGGCTTGACCGGCAGGATATCCAGCAAGCTCTCACCCACTTGCGGCGCCTTGGGTATGGAGCCGAGATTGAGTGACAGCCAGGTGGCCGAATACTGCCTGCCATCAGCCAGTTCGACGCACCTGGCGGACGAATCCAACCTTTCGACCTGTCCCTGCAGCAGCTCGACACCGGCAGCAGCGCAGAGAGCCTGCAGAGGTATGCGGCATTGTTCGGCGCGGTGACGGCCGGCCAGCAGGCCTGGCAACATGCCCGAGTACCAGGCATATGGCCCCGGACTGATCAGGCCGATGCGCCCTTTGGGTCGTTGGCCACTCATCCACAAGCGCAGCACGCCTAGATGGGCGTGGCCCGCCCCCGCAAGCAACAGGTCGAATTGACCGTTCAAAGCGCTTTCTCGCTCACCTTGAGCTCAGCTTGAACGTCGGTTTTGCTCGTGCCAAGGCGCCAGTGATGGAAACGTGCCACCCAGTTCAATACCCCCTGCGGGGCATGGGCACGCTTCCATTCGCCAGCCACATACTTGTTGGCTTCGGCCATGGTTGGGTAGATATGAATGGTGCCGAGCACCTTGTTCAGGCCATAGCCCTGCTTCATCGCCGCCACGTACTCGGCAATCAGCTCACCGGCATGTTCGCCGACAATGGTCACACCCAGAATGCGGTCCTTGCCAGGTTCGGTCAGCACCTTGATATAGCCATGGGCGGCTTCGTCGGCAATGGCGCGGTCCAGATCGTCAATGCCAAAGCGGCTGACCTCATAGGCGATGCCCTGCTCTTTGGCGTCCTGTTCGTTGAGCCCGACACGTGCCACTTCCGGGTCGGTAAAGGTGGCCCAGGGGATCACCCGGTAATCCACCTTGAATCGCTTGAAGGTGCCGAACAGACCATTGACCGCGGCAAACCAGGCCTGGTGCGCCGAGGTGTGAGTGAACTGATAAGGGCCGGTGACATCACCCACAGCGAAGATATTGGGGAAGCGCGTGGCCAGGAATTCATCAACTTCCAGAGTGCCATTGGGGCGCACGGCCAGCTGTAACTCTTCGGCCCCAAAACCCTTGACGTTGGCCACCCGGCCCAGGGCCAGGAGCACCTGATCGAAAGCGATGCGCACTTCGCTGTCATCGGTCAGGTTGAGACAGACCAGCTGCCGCTGGCCCTCGACCACTTCAAAGCGCACGGCCTTGTGCCGCAGGCGCAGATCCACGCCATCCTGACGCAGGCTGGCCATCACCGCCTCGCTGGCCTCCAGGTCTTCACGCACCAGCAGGCGCTCGGTCATTTCCACCTGAGTCACCGCGCTGCCCAGGCGCTGGAAGGCCTGAGCCAGCTCGCAACCAATCGGCCCACCGCCCAGTACCAGCAGGCGCTTGGGTTGCTCGCGCAGATTCCAGACGTTATCCGAGGTCAGCGGCTCCACCTGTTCGATGCCCGGAATCTTCGGCACCAGCGGGCGTGCGCCAGTGGCGATCACGATGGAGCGGGTCCTTAGCGTCTGGCCATTAGCCTCCACTGTCCACGGCGAAGTGATCTTCGCTTCACCCTCGATCACTTCTACGCCCAGGCCGGTGTAGCGCTCAACCGAGTCATGGGGTTCGACATCCGCCACCACTCGCTGCACGCGCTGCATCACCGCGGCGAAGTCCACCTCGGCCTCGATCGGTTTGAAGCCGAGCTTTTCCGCCTTCTTCATTTCATTGGCCAGCTTGGCTGAGCGCAGCAGGGCCTTGGATGGCACGCAGCCGGTATTCAGGCAGTCGCCACCCATCTTGTGTTTCTCGATCAGGGTGACCTTGGCCTTCACCGCCGCGGCAATATAGGCCGACACCAGCCCGCCGGAGCCGGCACCGATAACCACCATGTTGCGATCAAATACCTTGGGCTTGATCCAGCCGGCATACACCTTGCGCGCCTTGACCAGCTCCAGCAGCTTGCGCGAGACAATCGGCAACAGGCCGAGCAGGACAAAAGCCCCCAGCAGGCCCGGAGAAAGAATGCCACCCAGCGAGTCCAGCTGGCCCAGCTCACGCCCGGCATTCACGAACACCAGGGTACCAGGCAGCATGCCCAGCTGGCTGACCCACCAGTAGGTACGGGCCGGCAGCTTGGTCAGGCCCATGGCCAGGTTGATCAGGAAGAACGGAAAGACCGGCACCAGACGCAGGGCAAAAAGATAGGAAGCCCCTTCCCGCTCGATACCCTGATCAATAGCGGCCAGGCGCTGGCTGAATTTGGCTTGCACCCAATCGCGCAACAAGAAGCGGCTGATCAGCATGGCCAGGGTCGCGCCCAGGGTAGAGGCGAAGGACACCAGGACAGTGCCGCCCAGCAGACCAAACAAGGCCCCGGCCACCAGGGTCATCAATGCTGCGCCAGGCAAGGACAGGGCCGTTACCGCCACGTACAGCAAGAAAAACACCCCACCCACCAGCAACGGATTGGCCGATACCTGGGCAGACAAGGCGGCTTGCTGCGCCTTGAGGTTCGCCAGATTCAGGTACTGGCCCAGGTCGAACAGAAAGAAGCCTGCTATCGCGAGCAGAACAATGGCCAACAGGGCCGCTTTACGCTTGTCCATGACAAACCTCTCCTTAGTGATTATCCAGTGCGCCAGCGCAACTGGAGCCCTGCCCGGCCGTACAGGCATAGCAGTGGTCGCGGGTGACGATGGGGTTGCCAGCCAGGCTCGATGAGCCGAGCAGATCGCGCAGATGGGGGCGGTCACGACCGATCACCTCAGGCAGGGCCAGAGGTAGCTCAAGCATCTGATTGAAGTCGCAGTCATACAGGTAGCCCTGCCAGTCGACACTGACCAGGTGCTTGCACATCACCGCGTCGAGGTTTTCCGGGCGGTAGCTGTCGCGTAGCAGCTGCATATAGCTGTTGAAGGTGCCCTTGCTCACCAGGGTGCTGCCGAAGCGGGCAATCGGCTGGTTGGTGATGCACAACAGGTGATTGAACTGGATGCCAAAGTCCACTGCCAGGTGGGCCTTGTAGTCGGCTTCGAGCTGCGCCTGCGCGGGCGGCAAGCTTGCTCCCTGCGGGTTGTACACCAGGTTGAGCAGCAGGCCACTGCCCTCACGCCCATAACCCAAGCGGTTAAGTTGCAGCAGGCCCTCAATACTGGCGTCGAATACACCATCGCCGCGCTGCTTATCGACGTTGTCACGCGAGTAACAGGGCAAGGAGGCGCTGACTTCCACGCCTTGTACGGCAAGAAACTCGGCCAGGTCTTCATAGCCTGGCTCACTGAGGATGGTCAGGTTGCAACGGTCGATCACCCGCAACCCTTCGCGGCGAGCGTGACGGACAATCTCGCGAAAACGTGGATGCATCTCAGGCGCGCCGCCGGTCAGATCCAGGGTCTGTACCGCATGGGCATCGATCACCTGATGTAGCAGCGCCAGGTTTTCATCGGTCATGGCTTCGGTTCGGGTTGGCCCGGCATTGACATGACAGTGCAAGCAGCGCTGGTTGCAGCGGTAGGTCAGGTTGACCTGCAACGCTTGTAACGGAGCGCGGGTAATGGCCGGAAAACTCAGCGCGTTGAGCAGGGGTAAGGTGGCATGCATGGCGATTCAAGCTCCTGGGATACTGCTCTTTTGAGACGCGAGAGACTCATTCGTTACGCCAAGGATCATGCTGAGACTTGCCGAAAGAGTGCTGGCAAGCGCTTCGTCATCTCGGCAAAGCCTTCAAGAATGATGTCCGGCTGCCTTTCCCAGGGGTCGAACAGACTGGCCGGATCGCGCCTGAGCCAGGCGCTGCGTAAACCGGCATGGGCGGCGCCGAGCACATCGAACGGATTACTCGAAACCAGGCACAACTGGGCAGCGGATACGCCACAACTGCGCAGAAGGTGCTGATAAACCGCAGGGTCTGGCTTGAATGAGCGCACATCTTCGACGCTCACCACTGAACTGAAGTAATGCGCAATACCCGCTCGCTCCAGCAGGCGCTGCACGGCCGCGCGGCTGCCATTGGAGAAGGCGTGCAACTGCCAGCCCTGCGCGTGCAATGCTGCCAACTCGGCGGGTACATCGGCAAAGGCATCAAGGTCGGCATAGGCCTGCATCGCACTGGCAACCAGTTCGTCCGTGGCCTCTACCCCCTGCTCGCGGCAGCTAAAGACCAAGGCCTGGCGTGTACACACGGAAAAGTCGCAGTAATCGCCCATCAAGCCGCGGCGAAAACTGTATTCAAGCTGCTTCTGTCGCCAGGCCCTGGAAATTGCCGGAGCCTTGTCACCCACCCACTCGGTCAGCCGCGTCAGCACGGCCTGGGTATCGATCAGGGTTCCGTAGATGTCGAAGGCAACAGCGCTGTTCATGGGCAGGCTCCGGGTTATGCCAAGCGATGGCATCAGTTTACGGACTGAAAAGTCCAAAATTAGGCAAAAAAATCAGCGCAGGTTCGTCATGACCAGTTCAATAACACTAAGCAGCTCATTGCGGGCGATACCGGACTTGGCCTGGGTGCGCAGTCCGCTCATGGCGCAGTGCATAAACAGCGCCAGCGCCACAGGGGACTGGTTAGTCGATAACTCGCCACAGGCCTGGGCCTGGGTGAAGGCCTGCTCGAACACCTGGCGAAAGCGTCGTGTCGCCAACTCGATCAACGGCTGTACGACCGGGTCGCCGGTGGAAAATTCATTGGCCACGTTAACCAGCATGCAGCCACGCGGGGGCTGTTGCTGAGCGTCTTCGAGCACCGAGAGCAGGCAAGCGCGGATGAAGCCCAGCGGTGACTCGGCCTGTTGCAGCCGCTCACGCATCTGCTGGGAACGGCTGTCGAAATAGCGGGTGAAGGCGGCTTCAAACAGGCTCTGCTTGTTGCCGAAGCTTTCATACAGGCTGCTCTTGGACACCCCGGTGGCCAAAAGCAGGTCCTGTAAGCTGGTGGCCTCATAGCCCTGGCTCCAGAAAAGCTGCATGGCATTTTCCAGTACCTGGTCAGGGTCGAATGTTCTTGGGCGTCCACGATTCATAGGCCGCATTATGGACCGATCATTATTTAATTCAACACTCACCCCCTTCAAGCTGTAACAAAACCTCCCCTGTCGCATCCGAACTCCAGCTTCAGCCACTACAGATGCTGATTGGCTCGACGAGGAGGCAATGCAGATTGACATCCGAACCAATCAGTCCAGAATCAATCAGCCCCTGTGTTGCCTTGTTCTGCCGCCTGCTGAAGGTGACAAGCAAGGCAGTACAGATTTAAAGACCGAACAGTCCAGATAAAGAGGAACAATGCCATGCTCAGCGAATACCCCCTTACCCTGCCCGCCCTCAGCCTCGACACCAGCACACCCCGCGGTGCCGAGGTGCTGCAGAAGGCCAAGGCGCAGGTCGGCTTTATCCCCAATATGTACGCCAATATGGTCCATTCTCCGGGGCTGCTGGAGACCTATTTGGATGGCTACGCGGCCTTTCGCGCGGAGTCCGGCTTTACTCCGGCCGAACAGGAAGTGATCTTTCTGGTCATCAGCCGCGAGAACGGCTGCGAGTATTGCGTCTCGGCCCACAGCTTTCTGGCCGACATGAAATCGGGCCTTGCTGCAGATGTGACCAACGCTATCCGTGACGGTAATCCGATCACCGACGCCAAGCTCGCCGCCCTCGCCGAGTTCACCCGCACCCTGTTTCATACCCGTGGGCTGCCACCCAAGGCGGCGGTCGAAGCGTTCCTGACCGCAGGCTATAGCGAGCGCCAGATTCTGGAAATTGTTCTGGCCCTGGCGGTGAAAACCCTCAGCAACTACGCCAACCACCTGTTCCACACGCCGCTGGATGACATGTTCAGCACACGCGCCTGGACGCAGAAATAAGCCCATCAGCGACGCAGCATCCGAGCAACCTCGGGGGCTGCCAACATCACAGCGGACGGAGTGTGGTCATCATGCTGCTCGACTTGGCCAAACTGACACTTAACCTGACCCCCGACTCACTGGCATTGCGCCTGGTCGATGCCCTGGCATCGCGGACACAGCGCCCGCCTCTGGATCAGGTACAGCGCGACGCCATCAATCAGGCGCAGCCCCTGCGCTATGGCACGCTGGCCAGCCACACGGCCTGGTGCTGGGGCGAAGGGCCGCTGGTATTGCTGGTACATGGCTGGAATGGACGAGCAGCGCAAATGGCGCCCCTGGCCAGTCACATTGCCGAGCAAGGTTATCGCGCCGTGGCCCTCGACATCACAGGTCACGGCGACTCCCCCGGCGCACGCACGCAATGGCAATTCTTCCGCAGCGACCTGCTGCAGTTGCTCAGGGCACTGGAGCAAGACATCCATACCCTGATCGGCCACTCGGCTGGCGCCCTGGCCATGATGGCTGCGCGTTATACCGGTGAAGTAGAAGCCAGTCGTTATGCCTGTATCTGCGCGCCCTCTCACCCTTTTCCGCCCATCGAGGTGATCCGCCGCAAGCTGGCCCCTCGACCCGCAGTCATCCAGCGTTACCAGGCACTGATAGCCGAGCAGTTGGGCGCATCCTGGGACGATATGCAGGCCGGTGCGTTTTACCGCGGACTCAGTGAGAAGACCCTGCTGATCTACGACCAGGATGATCGTATCGTCAGTCACCAGGAAGGCGACAAGCTGAGCGGCCTGATGCCCACAGCGCAGCTGCTCAAAACCCAGGGTTACGGCCACACTCGAATTCTCACTGCTGCAGAGGTCAAGGCTGCGCTGACTGAATTTGTCAGCGCATAACGTCCTCAAAAGGCTTGGCAACCTCGGGCCTTGGTCGACAACTTCACAAACAAAAAGGGCACGCCATGAACGCGCTGTTGCAACTGGGACAAGACATTCTGCAAAACCAGTCCTTCAGCCAACTGCTGGGCACTCAACTGGATCGCTTTGAGCCAGGGCAGGCTGTGCTGTCCCTGGTGATCAGGGACGAGCTCAAGCAACAGCACGGCTTTCTTCACGGCGGCGTGGTGAGTTACCTGGCCGACAATGCCCTGACCTATGCCGGAGGCTCGGTTTTAGGCGACTCATTAACAGTGGAATACAAGATCAACTATTTACGCCCAGCCATCGGTGAGCGCCTGATTGCCAGAGCCAGCGTTCTGTCGGCGGGCAAACGCCAAGCCGTGTGCCAGTGCGAAGTGTTCGCCCTGGCCAATGGGGAAGAAAAACGCGTCGCCGTCGCTCAGGGCACCATCAGAAAGGCCGGGCAATAGCCATCCTGGGTTTGCCTCCCTCCCATGCGCAAGGAACCTCAATCATGCTGGCAAAACTCATTATCACCATCGGCGCCCTGCTCTATGGCCTTGGCGTCCCCCTGCTGGAAATCAACCAGACCCATGTCTTCAACCCGCAGTGGGAAGCCCACGCTCGGCTGCACGAAGTCTGGCAACTGGTGACCAACTCAGCCCTGGCGCTGCTGGCACTCTGGCTGACCTGGAGGCGCCAACAGATACGCCTGGCCAGCCTGCTGAGCATGCTGGTCACTGGTGGCTTTCTCTTCGCCTACTTTGCACGCCACCTCTACGGCGGTTCGATGGTGCTGTCCGATGGATCGGAAAAGCTCGTACTGGGCATCAACCTTGGCCTGTTCGTCTTTGGCATTGTGTTTGTGCTGTTGGGACTGGTTTTCCTACGAGCAAAACCTGCCTCAGATCATCGAGTGGCCTAAAAAATCTCACGCGCATGCAATCAATCCAAGCGCTCAGTCGTCATTAACTCGACGGCGCGATCCAACGGTTTGGCGCTGCCCTATTACCTACTTCCAAGGAATGCTCAATGAAATCACTGATGTCTGCCCTGCTGCTCAGCCTGTCACTGGTTGCTCATGCCTTTGCCGGAGAGGCTTTTACCCAGGAGCGCTTTGATAGCCTGCAAGCCGACGGTAAAACCGTTCTGGTTGATGTTACGGCCGACTGGTGCCCCACCTGCAAGAAGCAGGAGACGATCATCAAGGCTTGGCTGAGCAACAACCCGGACAAAGAACTGCATGTGCTCAGGGTCGACTTCGATACCCAAAAGGAGCTGGTCACCCATTTCCGTGCGCCGCGCCAGTCCACCCTGCTGCTTTATAAGAACAACCAGCAACTCTGGTTCAGTGTGGCCGAAACCCGTGATGAGGTGATCACTACCGCCATCGAGCAGGCCCTGGCCAGCCGATGAGCATTGAGCTTGTTTCCATCCCTTTGGCGCTGCTGGCGGGGATGCTGAGCATCCTCTCGCCCTGCGTCTGGCCGCTGGTGCCGGTGGTGATGGCTTCCAGCAACGGGCGTAAATCCGATGCCCTGTATCTGGCGCTGGGCCTTAGCCTGTCGTTCGCCGTTGCCGGAACACTGGTCAGTTTCGTGCTGCTCAACCTGGGCATTGATCCGGTCATATTTCGCTACTTCGCCGCCGCCCTCTTGCTGCTGATGGGCCTTACCCTGGTCGTCAAACCCCTGGGGGATTGGCTAACCCTGCGCTTGTCATTGCTCAGCAGTCGCGTCGATACCAGCGGTTATCAGCCTAACTCGGGGCTGGGCCAGTTCTTCCTGGGTGCTGTGCTCGGGCTGGTCTGGCTGCCCTGCGTGGGGCCGACCCTGGGCGCCGCTATTGCCCTGGCCTCCATGGGCCAGGACATGGGCCTGGCCTTCGTCGTCATGCTGGTATTTGGTATAGGCACGGCGGGCGTATTGCTGATGGCCGCCATGCTCTCCGGCAAGGTTCTGAACCGCTGGCGACCAGGGCTGCTGAACAATGCCGGTCGCGGAAAGGTTGTTCTGGGAAGCTTGCTGCTGCTGTTGGGCGCCATGGTCTTCAGCGGCATGGACAAAGTGCTGGAAGAGTTTGCGCTCGGCATTCTGCCTGAGTGGGCACTGACGCTATAGAGGTCCAATGAACCTTAACCGTGCAGAATGGGACCGCCTGTACCGCTATTGCCTTGCGCTCTGTGGACAGCCCGCCGATGCCGAAGACCTGTTGCACAACGCGGTAGAACGCTATCTGAAAGCCTGCGCACAGGACATTCAATGTCCGCAGGCATGGATGCGCCGTGTGGCCCGCAGCCTGTTTCTCGATCAGCAACGGCGCTTGCAACGACTGCCTTTTGAGTACCTGGAATTTCCTGATGAGATGCAGGATCAGGGGCAGTCGCTGGAGGCGGGTTTGATTGATCAACGCAGACTCGAAGCGGTATGGCATTCACTCAATCCTGCCGAACGAGAGGTGGTTTTCCTCTGGGCTGCTGAGGGGCTTTCAGCCAGTGAAATTGCCCTGCAGCTTGGCGAGCCCAGAGGTACCATTCTGTCCAGGCTGCACCGGCTGCGCAGCAAGCTCAGCCTATCGCCGCCCGCCACTTCCTCCACCTGTCTACAGGGGGACGCATGAGCGATATAGACCCACTCAGGCAGCAGCTTGCCGAGATGCTCAACCGCCAACAACTGGATGAGCAGCAGTTCGCTCGCCTGCAGCGCAAGCTGGCCTCGCCCCTTGCTGTACGTACTGGTTGGCGTGCGAAACTCGCGGCGGCGGCCTGCATTAGCCTCCTGATCGCGACCCCTTTTTTCGTCCAGCACCATCAATCTGCACCGTTCAGCCAGGTCGGCGAACGAATCAGCGAAGAGGTGCTCACCAACCATACGCGCATTTATCTGCTGGACATCCAGACTGACTCCTTTGCCCAACTCCATGCAAAGCTCAATCGTCTCGATTTTGCATTGCAGGAGGCTGCGCCCGAGAAAATCCCCGTGACGCTTCAGGGCGCCCGCTATTGCACCTTGCAGGGTGTGCTGGCCACCCAACTGATTTACCAAACGGCAAAAGGCCAACGCCTGACTCAGTATCAGACACACTATGATCCCGAGCGCTTCGGTCCTTTGCCCGCATCCAGAAGCCAGGCCTGGCAAACCAGTAGCCAAGCCAGCGCCATCAGTATTCGGATCTGGCAACAGAACGGGGTTCTGATTGCTGAGGCCGCCCCGCAGAGCGAGGCACTCACTTCAGGGAACTTCAAGCCCGGAATATCACTGGATATAACGGCTTATCTGGAGGTGGCGGCCCTCTTCCCCGCCCCCACCCAACTCGCCGATGCTCGTTACCAAAAACCCCTGTCAGCAGCCCTGCAGGCCTCCCAGACCTTCGCCTACTCAGCAGCAAGGTAAAGCCCCATGGAACGTGATCTGATTTTCCTTCCCGTCGCGGCTCAGGTCATGCTGACCTTGCTGCTGTTTATCCGCCTGGGCCAGGTCAAGGCACGCGCCAGCAGCTTGAACCAGGTCGACGAGAACCGGCGCGCCCTGCACAAGGATGCCTGGCCGGATTACGTGCTCAAGGTGACCAACAACATCGAGAACCAGTTCCAAACCCCGGTCCTGTTCTATGTACTGAGTCTGATGGCTTGGGCGCTGGACAGGGTTGACTGGCTGGTACTGATAGTGGCCTGGGCTTATATCGCCACGCGTCTGGTGCATGCCGGCATCCATCTGGGCGCCAATGTCGTCCTCTGGCGGCGCAAGGTTTTCAGTATCGGGGTGCTGCTTCTGCTATTGATGACCTTGCTGAATCTGCGTACCACTTTAGGTTTATGACTGACTCACGCGTGGCCATTAGCCGCACTGGCCACAAGTCAATTGCACCCCTTCCCGAGCCTGCACTAGACTCAAAAACATGAAACGACGTCTGCACTTGCTGCTGTTACTGCTCAGCCTTACCCTTCCCATCAATGGCATGGCGGGTCTCATCGCCCTATCGCCGCCTTGTCCGATGGAGCAGCAGGGTATGTCGATGGAGGATATGCATGCCTCGTGCTGCGAAGATCAACAACCACAAATGTCAGGCGGTAAAGTCTGTAAGACCGGGCAAGAGTGTAAGAGCAGCAGCATGCTGCAGGTCTCGGTCATCAAGACGCTAGTACTGCCCGCTCATCCCACCGTAATGTCCTTCGCCAGCGACTTCCTTCCCACCATGTCCCCTTCCGGGGTGTGGCGCCCACCCCGCGTTTGATTCCCGTGCTGACTTAAGTTCCGTTTCGCCCTGTTAGATGGCGAGACGATATGCGTGTGCCCGCCTGGGCGCGCGCAGGACCATCCACAGGAATCGTGAAATGAGTATCCGACACTACTGCAGTGCGCGCCGCTTATGCCTGGCCGCCCTTGCGCTGTGCACACTGGCCTTACCTGGCCTGGCCAGCGCCCTTACCCTGGATCAAGCGCTAGTGCTGGCTGAGCGCGAGGCACCATCGCTGGCTGCCCAGGCCGCCAACCGGGATGCAGCGATTCAGGCTGTCATACCCGCGGGTGAACTGCCGGATCCCAAGCTACTGCTGGGCCTGCAGAACTTTCCGATTGAGGGCGACGCTCGTGGCAGCCTTACGCGTGATTTTATGACCATGCAAATGGTCGGAGTCATGCAGGAGGTGCCCAACCGTGACAAACGCCGGGCTCGGGTCGAAGCCGCCCGGGCTGGCATCGACAGCGCCGACGCACTGGCGCGGGTCGAACGCCTCAAGGTACGCCGGGAAACCGCGCTGGCATGGATTGGCAGCTTCGCCATCGAACAAAAGCTGCAACTTTTCCAATCGCTGTATGAGGAGAATCGCCTGCTGGCCAAGGCCGTACAGGCCCAGATTGCCGGCGGGCGCGGCATGGCAATCGACAGCCTTGCGCCCAGGCAGGAAGCCGCACTGTTGGCCGAGCAGGAAGATGAGCTTGAGCGCAATCGCGAGCAAGCCCGGGCAGCCTTGCGACGCTGGCTCGGCGCGGCAGCCGGCGAGCCGCTCTCAGGCACTTGGCCGAGTTGGCCGGTGGACGACCCGCATTTTCGTCACAACCTGCAGCGCCACCCTGAACTTCAGATCTTCGAGCCAATGACCGATGAAGCAGAGGCCCAGGTGCGCTTGGCCGAAGCGGAAAAGAAATCGGACTGGAGCTGGGAGCTGGCCTATCAGAAGCGCGGCGATGCTTTTGGCGACATGCTGTCGGCACAGCTGACCTTTGACCTGCCGCTATTCGCAGGCCGTCGCCAAGACCCGAAGATCGCGGCCAAACGCGCCGAAATGCTGCGCCTTGAGGCTGAGCGTGAGGCCGTGACACGCGAGCGCCTGCAAGAACTCGATGACGACCTGGCCGAGTATCGCCGCCTGGATCGAGCACTTGCTCGCAGCCAACAGACCCTGGTGCCGCTGGCCGAAGAAAAGGTGCAACTGGCCATGGCTGACTACCGTGCCGGTGCCGGCGATCTGATGACACTGGTGGCCGCCCGCCGGGAGCTGATCGAAGCGCGCCTGAAGCACATTGACCTGCAGCAGCAACGCGCACAAACAAGCGCTCGCCTGTATTTTGCTTATGGAGACAGGAGCCAATGAAGACTCGAATTTGGCGAAGCGCGTTGCCGGCCATTTTGGTATTGGGCATCGGCGTGACAGTTGGCTACTGGTTCGCCCATGAATCAATGAACCACGCATCGGCGACCACTCAAGCACCAACCCAGGTCAGTAAGGCCGACGAACGCAAGGTGCTGTATTGGTACGACCCCATGCTGCCGCAGCATAAGTTCGACCAGCCGGGCAAATCGCCCTTTATGGACATGCAGTTGGTACCGCGCTATGCCGACGAGGGGGGCGACAGCGCAGCAGTCAGCATCAATGCGAGCATCACCCAGAACTTGGGCATGCGCCTGGCTCCGGTGACCCGCGGGGCGTTGGTCAATAGCCTGGAAGCGGTCGGCAACCTGACGTTCAATACTCGTGATATTGCCGTGGTGCAGGCACGTACGGGCGGTTTCGTTGAGCGCGTCTATGCCCGTGCGCCGGAGGATCTGCTCGCAGCCGGCGCGCCCCTGGCCGACCTGCTTGTGCCCGAGTGGGTTCGTGCCCAGGAAGAGTATCTGGCCCTGCGCAATACCGGCGACCCTGTCTTGCTGGCCGCAGCACGCCAGCGTCTGCGGCTGGCCGGCATGCCGGCGGAGCTGATTACAAGGTTCGAGCGCAGCGGCAAGGTCCAGGCGCTATGGACGGTGACCAGCCCGATTGCCGGCGTGCTGCAACAACTCGATGTGCGCGAGGGCATGAACCTGATGACAGGTGACACCCTGGCCATCATCAATGGTCTGCGCAGCGTCTGGCTGGATGTGGCAGTGCCCGAGGCCGAAACCCTGGGCCTGCGCCCAGGCCAGGCGGTCGAGGCGCGCCTGCCGGCGTTTCCCGGCGAAGTGCTCAGCGGCAGCATCGAAGCCGTTCTGCCCCAGGCCAATCTGGACAGCCGCACCCTGCGCGTGCGAGTGGTGCTGGATAACCCCGACGGTCGCCTGCGTCCGGGCTTGACCGCCCAGGTACGGTTGGCCCGGCCGGCACAGGGCGATGTGCTGTTGGTGCCGAGCGAGGCGGTGATTCGCAGTGGCCGCCGCGCCCTGGTGATGCTGGCCGAGGGCGAAGGGCGCTACCGCCCGGTGGAGGTGCGCCTGGGCCAGGAGGCGGCGGGGAGTACACAGATTCTCGAAGGGCTGGAGGAAGGCCAACAGGTGGTCGCCTCCGGGCAGTTCCTGCTCGACTCCGAAGCCAGCCTGCGCGGCATCCTGGCCCAGGAGCTGGGTGCGCCGGCAGCGGAGGTCAGGCTCAAACCGACCCTGCATGAAGCCGAAGGACAGATCGACTCCATCGAGGACGATGGCGTGATGCTCACCCATGGCCCGTTCAAGACCCTGGGCATGCCGGGCATGAGCATGCTGTTTCCAGTGGCCGATGCGACGCTGCTGGAGGGCTTCAAGCCGGGTGACCGGGTGCGGGTTGGGGTGCGCGCCGACGACGAAGGGATGTGGATCGAGCGCATCGAGCACCTGATGCCCGCGCCCCATGGCGAGCACGCCGAACAGGAGGTGCAGCCATGATCGCCGCGCTGATCCGCTGGTCGGTGGCCAACCGTTTCCTGGTGCTGCTGGCGACCCTGTTCGCCACCGCCTGGGGCATTTGGTCGCTGCAAAACACGCCCATCGATGCATTGCCGGACCTGTCCGATGTGCAGGTGATCATCCGTACGCCCTATCTGGGCCAGGCGCCGCAGATCGTCGAGAACCAGGTGACCTACCCGCTGGCCACCACCATGCTGTCGGTGCCAGGGGCGAAGACCGTGCGGGGCTATTCGTTCTTCGGCGACAGCTTCGTCTATGTGCTGTTCGAGGACGACACCGACCTCTACTGGGCGCGCTCACGGGTGCTGGAATACCTTAGCCAAGTCCAGAGCCGTTTGCCGGCAAGCGCCAAATCAGCGCTGGGGCCGGACGCCACCGGGGTCGGCTGGATTTACCAGTACGCCCTGGTCGACCGCACCGGTAAGCATGACCTGGCGCAGTTGCGTGCGCTGCAGGACTGGTTCCTCAAGTTCGAACTGAAGACCCTGGCCAACGTCGCCGAGGTGGCGACCATCGGCGGCATGGTCAAGCAGTACCAGGTGCAGCTCGACCCGATCAAGCTTGCTAGCCTGGGCATCACCCAGGCCGAGGTGACGGACGCCATCGGCCGGGCCAACCAGGAAACCGGCGGCGCGGTGCTGGAGCTGGCGGAAACCGAGTTTATGGTGCGTGCTTCCGGCTACCTGCAAAGCCTCAACGACTTTCACGCCATCCCCTTGCGCTTGTCTGCCGGCGGCGTGCCTGTGACCCTGGGCGAGGTGGCGCATATCCAGCTGGGCCCGGAAATGCGTCGCGGCATCGCCGAGCTCGATGGCGAGGGCGAGGTGGTGGGCGGCGTGGTGATCCTGCGCAGTGGCAAGAACGCGCGCAGCACCATCGAGGCGGTCAAGGCCAAGCTTGAGGAGCTGAAAAGCAGCCTGCCGGAAGGGGTGGAGATCGTCACCACCTACGACCGCAGCCAGCTGATCGACCGTGCGGTGACCAACCTCAGCCATAAGCTGATCGAGGAATTTATCGTCGTGGCGCTGGTCTGCGCGGCCTTTCTCTGGCATTTGCGCTCCTCGCTGGTGGCCATCGTATCCTTGCCTGTCGGGGTGCTGATCGCCTTTATCGTCATGCACCAGCAGGGCATCAACGCCAACATCATGTCGCTCGGTGGCATCGCCATCGCTATCGGTGCCATGGTCGATGCCGCGGTGGTGATGATCGAGAACGCGCACAAGAAGATCGAAGCCTGGCACCAGAAGCATCCCGGCGAAGAACTCAAGGGCGAAAGCCATTGGCGGGTGATCACCGACGCTGCGGTGGAAGTTGGCCCGGCGCTGTTCTTCTGCCTTTTGATCATCACCCTGTCGTTTATCCCGGTGTTCACCCTGCAGGCCCAGGAAGGCCGGCTGTTCGGCCCCCTGGCCTTCACCAAGACCTATGCCATGGCCGCGGCCGCGGGGCTGTCGGTGACCCTGGTGCCAGTGCTGATGGGCTACTGGATTCGCGGGCGGATTCCCGACGAGGCGCGCAACCCTCTGAACCGCGGGCTGATCCGTCTCTACCAGCCGGCGCTGGATGCGGTACTGGCGTGGCCCAAGACCACCCTGGCGGTTGCGTTGCTGGTGTTTCTCAGCACCCTGTGGCCACTGTCGAAGCTGGGCGGCGAGTTCCTGCCGCCGCTTGATGAGGGCGACCTGCTCTATATGCCGTCGGCCCTGCCCGGCTTGTCGGCGCAAAAAGCCGCGCAACTGCTGCAGCAGACCGACCGGATGATCAAGACCGTACCGGAAGTCGCCCATGTATTCGGCAAGGCCGGCCGCGCCGAAACCGCCACCGACCCGGCGCCGCTGGAGATGTTCGAGACCACCATCCAGTTCAAGCCGCGCGAGCAGTGGCGCGCCGGCATGACCGCGGACAAACTGGTGGAGGAACTGGACCGGGTGGTGCAGGTGCCCGGGTTGACCAATATCTGGATTCCGCCGATCCGCAACCGTATCGACATGCTCGCCACCGGGATCAAGAGCCCGATTGGGGTCAAGGTCGCCGGCGCCGATCTGGCGCAAATCGATGCGACCACCCAGGCCATCGAGAAGGTCGCCAAAGACGTGCCCGGGGTGAGTTCCGCCCTGGCCGAACGCCTGACCGGCGGGCGCTATATCGATGTCGACATCGACCGGACGGCAACGGCGCGCTACGGCCTGAATATCGCCGACGTGCAGGCGATCGTCTCCAGCGCCATCGGCGGCGAGAATGTCGGAGAGACCGTCGAAGGCCTGGCGCGTTTCCCCATCAGCGTGCGTTATCCGCGGGAATGGCGCGACTCGCTTGGCGGGCTCAAACAGCTGCCGATCTACACCCCCCAGGGCAGCCAGATCACCCTGGGTACGGTGGCGCGGATCAGGGTCAGCGACGGCCCACCGATGCTCAAGAGCGAGAACGCGCGGCCCTCGGGCTGGGTCTATGTGGATGTGCGTGACCGCGACCTGGCCTCGGTGGTGGCCGACCTGCGAGCCGCCATCGACGAGCAGGTCACCCTGCAGCCGGGCATCAGCCTCAGTTATTCGGGGCAGTTCGAGTTTCTCGAACGGGCCAACGCACGGCTCAAGCTGGTGGTGCCGGCCACCCTGCTGATCATCTTCGTGTTGCTTTACCTGTGCTTTGGTCGCCTCAGTGAGGCCCTGTTGATCATGGCCACCCTGCCCTTTGCATTGGTCGGCGGCGTCTGGTTCCTCTATTTGCTTGGTTTTCACCTGTCGGTGGCCACCGGGGTCGGCTTTATCGCCCTAGCCGGTGTGGCAGCAGAGTTCGGCGTGATCATGTTGCTCTACCTGAAAAACGCCTGGAACGAACGACAGGATGATGGACGTAGCGACGAGGCCACACTGCTAGAGGCGATCCGCGAAGGCGCCGTGCTGCGTGTACGGCCCAAAGCGATGACCGTAGCAGTGATCATCGCCGGCCTGCTGCCGATCCTTCTCGGTGGCGGCACTGGCAGCGAAGTGATGAGCCGCATCGCCGCGCCCATGGTCGGCGGCATGCTCAGTGCGCCGCTGCTATCGCTGTTCGTGTTACCCGCGGCATACCGACTGATGCATCGGCGCCGACTCAGAGCTCTTTGAGCTGATTGGAAAGGTCAAGCGCCCTGTTGGGCGCTCGACCTTTGACTTCAGGTGTAATTGGCTCTTTCTTTCGGTCAGCCGGCACAGCAGGACAGTTGTTTCACGTCCTTGGTGAAGGTCTGCGCTGCCAACTTCAATCCCTCTACCATAGTCAGATAAGGGAATAGCTGGTCGGCCAGCTCCTGCACCGTCATCCGCGCCCGTATGGCCAATGCGGCGCTCTGGATCAGCTCGCCCGCATCCGCCGCTACCGCTTGCACACCTAGCAGCCGGCCGGAGCCTGCTTCTGCGACTAGCTTGATGAAACCGCGGGTGTCGAAGTTGGCCAGCGCACGTGGCACGTTATCCAGGGTAAGGGTACGGCTATCGGTTTCGAGGCCGGCGTGCTGTGCTTGGGCTTCGCTGTAGCCGACAGTGGCCACCTGTGGGTCGGTGAACACCACGGCCGGCATGACATCCAGGCTGAGCGTCGTCTCGCCGCCAAGCATATTGATCGCCGCACGGCTGCCGGCCGCCGCCGCCACATAGACGAACTGCGGCTGGTCGGTGCAGTCGCCCGCCGCATAGATATTGGGGGCACTGGTGCGCATGCTGGAGTCGATCCGGATGCCGCCGCGCTCGGCCAGCTTCACGTCGGCTGCCTCAAGGTTCAGACCTTGAGTGTTAGGCGTACGGCCGGTGGCAACCAGCAGTTGCTCGGCCCGCAGTTCACCCTGGTTGGTGCTCAGGATGAACTCACCCTCGACATGCGACACCTGGCTGGCCTGCGTTTGCTCCAGCACTTCGATACCCTCCATACGCAAGGCCGTCGTAAGCGCTTCGCCGATGGCCGAGTCCTCACCGAAAAACAGGGTGTGGCGCGCCAGGATCGACACCTGGCTACCTAAGCGGGCGAATGCCTGCGCCAGCTCCAGTGCCACCGCCGAAGAGCCGATCACGGCCAGGCGTTTGGGGATGCTGTCGCTTACCAGGGCCTCGGTAGAGGTCCAGTACGGCGTGTCTTGGAACCCTGGAATCGGAGGTACGGCCGCGCTTGAGCCGGTGGCAACCAGGCAGCGATCAAACGCCACGATGTGCTCACCACCCTCGGCCAGTTCCACGCTGAGCGTGTGGCTATCCCTGAAACGGGCGGTACCGCGCAGCACGTTGATGGCTGGGGTGCTCCGCAGGATGTTTTCGTACTTGGCATGGCGCAGTTCGTCCACCCGACCTTGTTGCTGCGCGAGCAGCCGTTCGCGCAGGATCGTCGGCGTGGTGGAAGATAATCCGCCATCAAACGGACTCCCGCGGCGCAGATGGGCCACATGCGCGGCACGAATCATGATCTTCGACGGCACGCAGCCGATGTTGACGCAGGTGCCGCCGATGACGCCGCGCTCGATCAGGGTGACGCGGGCACCGCCTTCGACCGCTTTCAGCGCCGCCGCCATGGCGGCAGCGCCGCTGCCAATTATGGCGATATGCAGTGCTGCCAAGTCCTCGGGGTTACGCATGGTCACTCCTTGAGCGAAGCGGGATAGCCCGCGTTTTCGCTGGCCTGGGTGAGCGCTTCAACGCTGGTCTTGGCATCGTCGAAGGTGACAATGGCTTCACGGTTCTCATAACTCACCTCGGCCTTGGTCACGCCCTCGACCTTGGTCAGCGCCTTCTTCACCGTGAACGGGCAGGCGGCGCAGGTCATGCCGGACACCTCTAAGGTGACGGTCTGGATAGCCGCCCAGGCTGGCGTGGCGATGAGGGTGGCCAGGGCGATGGATGCGAGCAATCTTTTGTAAGGCGCATCCATGCGCCTTACCCCTGCGGGGCCGGCGCGAAAATGTGTTCCAGACAAATTTTTCATGGCGAACTCCGGATCAATAGAACAAGGGAAGGATGTAGGGGAAGCCAAGCGCGACCAGCACCAAGGCCGCCACCAAGCAGAACAGCAGCTTGTAGGTGGTGCGTACCTGAGGGATGGCACAGGCTTCACCCGGTGTGCAGGCCTGAGCCGGGCGGAAAATGCGTCGCCAAGCGAAGAACAGCGCCACCAGTGCCGCGCCGATGAAGATCGGTCGGTAAGGTTCCAGCACGGTCAGGTTGCCGATCCAGGCTCCACTGAAGCCCAAGGTGATCAACAGCAGCGGCCCAAGACAACAGGTCGAGGCGAGAATCGCCGCCAGCCCCCCGGCGACAAGAGGGGCGCGCCCGTTTGACGGTTCAGACATACATTGCTCCTTTTATGCACTTGATCGATGAACTAAGGTTACTTCCGTAGTCAAGTACGGGATCAAGCATCATGGAGAGCACGGCACAGCGTCTGACCATTGGCGTTTTCGCCAAGGCAGCCGGCGTCAATGTGGAAACCATCCGTTTCTATCAGCGCAAGGGCTTACTGCCTGAACCAGATAAGCCGTTCGGTAGTATTCGCCGTTATGGCAACGTCGATGTGGCGCGGGTGCAGTTCATCAAGTCCGCTCAGCGGCTGGGCTTCAGCCTGGATGAAGTGGCCGAATTGCTGAAGCTGGACGACGGCACGCATTGTCATGAAGCCCGTGAGCTGGCCGAACAGAAACTTACCGATGTGCGCGATAAACTCGCAGATCTCCAACGGATCGAGTCAGTGCTGACTCACCTGGTTCGCGCCTGCTGTGCAAGCCCAGACAGGGTGGCCTGCCCGCTTATTGAGTCGCTGTATCAACGCAAGAATCCGCCTAACAGTTAGCTGCAAAACCTGCTGTAACAAACCCCGTCGTGGCTCATCTCAATTGCACAGGGCGACTGTCTCGCTCGTCCAACTGAGGTTTATCCATGAGCCGCGTCATCCTTTACACCAGCCAGCATTGCCCTTTCTGCAAACAAGCCGAACACCTGTTGAGCCAGCGCAATGCCGGGCCCCTGTCGAAAATTCGGGTGGATCTGGATCCCGCTCAACTGCAACAGATGATTGAACTGACTGGCCGGCGCACCGTACCGCAGATCTTTATCGGCGAACGCCATATCGGCGGTTATGACGACCTGGCCAAGCTCGACCGCAGTGGCGAACTCAGGACACTGCTCGGTAACCAGTAGCCGTCTGCTGATGGGAGGTGCCATGCACTGCCGATACTTTCTGACCTTATTGGGCCTGGTCTACCTGGGCGCCACACTGCCCGTTCAAGCCCAGCCGCCGGCCGGGCCTGAGCGCGTGCTATCACCCAGCCATGCCATGTTTAACGAGCTGCTGCTCTCCGGCGGCCCCGGCAAAGACGGCATTCCCGCCATCGGCTCGCCCAAATTCAGCGATGCCGGGGATGCAGACGACTACCTCAAAGCCCAGGACATCGTATTCGGCGTCTATCACCAGGGCGAGGCAAAGGCTTACCCGCAGCGAATCATGGTCTGGCATGAAATCGTCAACGACAGCCTCGGAGGCGAACCCGTCAGCATCACCTACTGCCCGCTGACGGCCACGGCCATCGGTTTCAAACGCGGCAGTACCAGCCTTGGTGTCTCCGGCAAACTGCTGAACAGCAATGTGGTGATGTACGACCGGGCCAGCGATAGCTACTGGTCGCAGATCGCCGCCGTAGCCATTGAGGGGCCACTCAAGGGCCAGAGTCTGGATGAGATCCAGGTTACCTGGACCACCTGGGCTCGCTGGAAGGAGCGCTACCCGCAAACCCAGGTGCTGACTGAGCGCACCGGCTATATGCGCAACTACAACCGCGATCCCTATGGCAGTTACAGCCCGTTGCATGGCTACTATATCGAGCCGCAGGTGATGTTTCCGGTCACCCATAGCCGCCCCGAACTGCATGCAAAGCAGATGATTCGCGGTTTTCGCACCTCACAGGTGGCTGTCGCCATCAATCGGGAATACCTGGAGCAACAGGGAGTCGTGCATTACCAGCATGCCGACCGGCACTACCTGATCATTCAGGACAGCCGCCTCGATACCGCCTGGGTTTATGAGTCTGACGCGCGCATCGCCCTCGACCCAGCCACTCTGAGCTTCACCCAGGACGGCCCGCAAGCCCCGGAGCTGCTGGGGTTGGCCAAGGTAAACATGATCGATGCCATGTGGTTCGCCTGGGCCACCTTCTACCCGCAGACGGTGCTGCTTGATGCCCCTGACAGTCTTTAAGCGCTGGCTGATCGGCCTAGTCTCCGGGGCTTATGGGCTGCTGTACCTGTATATGCTCGGGGATATCGACATCGGTACTGCTGGCTGGAGTTGGCACAACCTACCCTGGCAATGGGCCCATCTCCTTTCCCAGCGCAGCCCCTGGCAATTTGAGGCGCTGGCCATGCTGGAGATGGGAGGGCTGGTCATACTGCTTAGCCCGGTCAATCTATTGATTGCCACGACGCTTTCAGCCCTGCTGGGCCTGAACTTGCATGGTGCTCTGGCGTTGCGTCAAAGCGCCCACTGTACGGCCATCTCCAGCGCGGGGGTATGGCCCTCTCTGCTGGCCGGTGGCGCGTGCTGCGCCCCCAGCCTGTTATTGCTGTTAGGTATTCCAGGGCTGGGAGCTTTTGTCAGCCTATTCGCCTGGATGGTACCGCTGGCGCTGATTCTGTTGCTGATCAGCCGCTTCTGGCAAAGACGCCAAGGCGCGCCTGCGCTCTGGTCACTGTTTTAGGCAGCCTCGGGCAGTAGCAGGCCAATGCGCCGAAGCTCTTGCTGCAACTGTTCCGCCTGCAGGTTGGCCAAAGGTAGCTGCAGAAACCGCTCGACACGGGCGCGGATCACTTGCACGGTCTGATCGAATACCGCGTTTATCTCCTCCTCCGAGCCCTGCTGCGCCGCCGGGTCGGCAAGCCCCCAGTGCGCCTTGAACGCCTGATCGAAATAAGCCGGGCAAGGTTCATTAGCGGCATTGTCGCAGAGGGTAATCACCACATCGGGTTGCAATTGTGCGTGCACCTCCTGGGACTTGCTGTACAGCCCCGTCTGCTCGATGCCAGCACGCGCCAGGGCCTTCAGGCTTTGCGGATGCACCCAGCCACAGGGTTTGCTACCCGCACTCACGGCACGCATGTTGACCGGGGCCAGGTGATTGAACACGGCTTCAGCCAGGATGCTGCGACAGCTGTTGGCGGTACAAAGAAACAGGATATTCATGCTGGTACTTACCTTGGTTGAAGCTTATCGGCTTAAGCCCTGGGCCTGACGCAGTTGCTCGACCCAGGCGTTAATTGAAATGTCGAGATGCCCGGTGATCTCCAGAGAACGGTCTTCCAGCACATCCTGGTCGGGATGCAGCGCACGACAGTGCTCGACAACCTGATCACGATGATCAAGCAATGCCTCGATATGCGGGCGAAACAGCTTGAGCATGGCGCTTAGCCACAGATTGGTCGGCCAGGAGGGATGGGCGTGGTCGATCAGAAAGCCCGGCAGCATCTCTTTCACCGCCTTCGCCGGGTACCAGGTTTCCGCCGTGACCCAACGATTGCAGGCGAACAGGCCAATCGGCTGGCCCCAGGCATCCATGGAAATGGCCACCAGATGGGCAATGGCCTCATCGCCCGCAGGCCAGGGCTCGCTCTTGCACAAATCCTTACGCGGCTGCAGGTGTGCACCTATACCTGCACCGCGAATAAAGGTGTGGAAGTGTCCATGCTCTACGCCCCCTTCACGGTGAGCGTGGTAGTAGTACTGGCTGTGGCTGTCGCGGTCGAATACGTCGCCATCGGGGTAGTGGTTCATCTCATAGAACCCCTCATGGCCCTTGAGCAGTTCGCCGACCACGTTCAGTCCGGCCTTGGCCAGCGCACGCTGGCAACGCTCAACCTCGGCGGCGGCCTCCAGCATAACGGCCCGCTCGTGCGGCGAAAGCGCGGTTGCATCAGGCGCGGCCAACAGCATGCCTGGGACGGCATTGGGTAGATTGGAAAGCGGTAAATTCATGCAACCCTCCAAACGCGCCGGAGCCGATCAAACCGGCCCCGGCTCGCCCTGATTCAAGATTTGACGGCGCAGGGATTTTTAACCGCGCAAGGGTTCTTGGCGGCACAAGGGTTTTTCGCAGCACAAGGATTTTTGACCGCGCATGGGTTCTTCGCGGCGCAAGGGTTGGCCGCACAGGGATTGGCTGCGCAGGGATTGGGCTTGAAGCTGGTCTGCAATGTCGCGGTGTAGGCTGTCAGCGCCGCCAGTTCCTTCGATTCCCAGCCCAATGCCTTGGCCGCCATGGGCGCGACCATGCAGATCTGCACCATTTCATCGAGAAAGACCTGACTCATGCCGAACTGATCCCTGGCCATGGCCACCTCGTGGGGGAACGCCTTGGCAAAGCTGGCCTGAAACAGATTGCCGCCCTGGTGGCAGGTCGCGCAGGACAGGCCGTTGCTGCTCAGTTTTGGGTCCTTGTACAGCTGCTCGCCATAGGCCACCAGCTCAGCCTGAGGGCCCTGATAAGGCTTGTAGTTCGCTGGGCGCTTGACTGATTTAACGGCGCAAGGGTTGAGCTTGGCGGCACACGGATTGGCGGCGCAGGGGTTCTTGGCCGCGCAGGGATTTTTCACCGCACAGGGATTGGGCGCGCATTTGGCGGCACAGGGATTCTTCGCTGCACAGGGATTTTTCGCGGCGCACGGGTTCTTGGCGGCACAGGGGTTCAGCGTGGCCGGTGCGCATTTGGCCGCGCAAGGGCCGCACGGGCTGGCGGCGAAAGCTGGGCCGGCCAGGGCCAAGGCCAGCACGCTGGCTGACACCATCGCGGCAATGGGGCGCTGACAAGAAAACTGCGGATGATCGGGACAAGTCGAGTGCATGGGGGCTTTCCTCATAGGGCTACAGGTATTGTTTGTTATTGGTGCCACCACTGAAGACACCTGCGCTGGCAGGTCTGCAAGCATTGTCAGCGCTTGGTCGCGTTCTCTCCCTAGGCACACTAGTAGGCTTTGGATGATTCGCTACTACTCTGATGAAGCATCGATGTTTTTGTTACAGACCACCCTCTTTCCAATTCCGAGCTGTAACAAAAGCGGCGTTGTTTGCTCCAAGACCAATGCTCACAATCAGGCCCATGAACCATCAGAGGTAATCCGCCCATGGATGATGAACAGGCACTGCTCAAGCGACTGCGACAGGGCGACAAGGAAGCGTTAGAAGGCGTTATCAAGCTGCATCACGCCTTCCTAATCGCGATGGCCACTCCATTGGTCGGCCATGAATTGGCTGACGATGTCGCCCAGGAAACCTGGATCAAGGCTTTTTCCGCTATCAAGAAATTTGAAGGGCGCTCGAAACTGCGCACCTGGCTGGCGCGCATCGCTATCAACGAGGCCCATGCCATCCGCCGCAAGACCGGCCGCGAGGTCTCGTTCGACGGCTGGGGGCATGATCAGGGCTCTCCAATCAGCACGCGTTTCAATGAACAGGGTGCGTGGGACGCGCCACCCACCCAGTGGCATTACGACACCCCGGAAGCATTGCTGACCGAAGCCGAACTGCACGAATGCATCCACAAGCATCTGCATAAGCTGCCCGACGACCAACAAAGCGTGGTGATGATGCGTGAGCTGGGCGGCCTGGATTACACCGAAATTGCCCGCGCCCTTAATCTGGCCGAAGGCAATATCCGGGTGCTGTTGCACCGTGGCCGGCAACGCATGCACGCCATGCTCAATCATTTCGAGGAGGTGGGAACATGCTGAGCTGCCGCGAAATGTCGGAACTGAGCTCCGATATCATGGAAAGCCACCTGAGCCTGAAAAACCGCTGGGCGGTCTATATGCACCTGCGCATGTGCCCGCGCTGCAAGCTGTATCTGGAGCAACTCAAGTTGACCGCTGAAGTGTTGCAGAAGCTGCCATTGGACAAGCAACCGGTGGACAGCGCGGCCATCCTCAAACAGCTCAAGTTGTCCGAAGATTGACCCGGGCCTTGTAACAAAACGGCTTATGCCCGCTCCTAATGGCACAGCGCTTTTGCGCGGCCCCTCAGGTGCACATGGAGCATAAGTTTGAGCCTCGATCTCAGCAAAGATGAACCTCAACCCGCCTTGGTTCTGTTGTGCAAACGTCCGGCCCTGGGGCACTCCAAACAACGGCTGGCTGCGCAGATAGGTCCGGAACCTACCCTGCAAGTCGCAGAAAAGCTGCTGCTGTGTGCGCTGGAAGATCTGCAGCATTGGCCTTACCTGCCCGTTATCGCGCCAGATCATCCCGATCATTTTGACTGGGCCAGCGACAGCAACCCTCGCGCACTGGTCATTGCACAGTCAGCCGGCAACCTGGGCCAACGACTTCAGGCGCTGGATCAGCACTTGCGGGCAAGTGGGTATGGCCACTTGCTCTATATGGGCAGCGATTGCCCGGCCCTGAACCAACAGCACTTTCGCCGTGCCTGCCAGTTGCTGGACAAGCACGACACGGTATTGATCGCCGCCCGTGATGGCGGCGTTGTGCTGATGGCCAGCAAGCGCCCCTGGCCCAAGCTGGACGATCTGCCCTGGAGCACGGCGACCCTGAGGCAGGCCCTGGTACAACGTTGTCGACAGGTAGGCTACTCGGTGATCGAAGCAGACATTTTGGCGGATGTTGACCAGCACGAAGATCTGCCAGGGCTTGTCCGTGTGCTGGAGCAGGAGGGCCGCCCTGCTCGCCGGGCATTACTGACCACCTTGCAACGTCTCGGGCTGGAACAGCATGCAAGCCAATAGAGCCATCAGCGTGATCATTCCCTGCTGGCACGACCATGCCGCGTTGGCAGCCCTGCTCGCCCGCCTCAACGGCTTGGCGCAACGGGCACGGCAGCAGCTGCAGTTGCTGGTCGTGGACGCGGCCAACAGCCCCGAGTGCCAACGCATCTGTAACCAGCTGGGCGCTCAGTGGCTTGCCTCGGCCCCCTGCCGGGGTCAGCAACTACGTCAAGGCGCTGCCCAGGCGCAGCATTCCATTCTGTGGTTTCTGCATGCCGATACTCAGCTGCTGGGCAACCCACTGCTGGACGTGCAGGCGGCGATGAGCAATGGCGCTGTCGGCGGCTTCTTCGCTTTCCGCTTTGCCGGGCCAAGCTGCTGGCAAAGCCGATTACTTGAGCAGCTGATTGGCTGGCGTAACCGCTTCGGCACCCCCTATGGCGACCAGGGCCTGTTTGTCGAGCACAGTGCCTATTTCGCCTGTGGCCAGCACAGTCCCTGGCCACTTTTTGAAGAGGTCGATCTGGTTAACAACCTGCGGGGCGTCGGAGATTTCCAACGTATCGAACATGGCTTGCTGGTCGACCCCCGGCGCTGGCAGCGGGACGGCTGGTGGCGCCGTTCCCTGAGCAATCGCCTGCTGGCGCTGGCCCATGCCTGCGGTGTTTCCGCGTTCACCCTCGCGCGCCTGTACCAGCGCGGCCACCGCCCCCACTCACTGAAACCTTAGGAAACCACCCATGCGCCCACTGTTTTTGTTGCTGGCCTTGTGCTTCAGCAGCTTTTTGCAGGCCGACACCTTCGACCATCAACATCAGGCCTGGACTCGCCTGCTGCAACAGCATGTGAGCTGGCTGGAGCAGGGACATGCCAGCGTCGTCGACTATGCGGCATTGCAAAAGAATCGTACCGAACTGGATCGCTACCTGGGCGCGCTGTCCGCCGTCCCCCCAGCCGACTACCAGCGCTGGCAGCCCGAACAGCGCCTGGCGTTTCTGATCAATGCGTATAACGCCTTCACCCTCAAGCTGATTGTCGAGCACTACCCGCTGGACTCGATCAAGTCCATTGGTGGTCTGTTCAGCAGCCCCTGGAAACAAGCCTTTATCCCGCTTCTGGGGCAACGCTTGAGCCTGGATCAGATCGAGCACGGCATGATCCGCGAGCCTAGCGTATTCGACGAGCCGCGCATTCACTTTGCTGTCAATTGCGCGTCAGTGGGCTGCCCGGCATTACGCGACGAGGCCTTTGTCGCCGAACGCCTGGAGGAACAACTGCAGGACAGCCAGAAGCGCTTTCTATCCGATCACAGCCGCAATCGCTTTGATCCCACAAGCCAGCGGTTTCAGGTGTCGAAAATATTCGACTGGTATGGCGAGGACTTCATCCAACAGTGGGGATCGCTGGAGGCCTATTTCCAGCAGCACCTGGCCTTGCTAAGCCCACCTGCCAACACATTGCCTACTCAGGGCCGCGTACGCATCGACTACCTAGACTATGACTGGAGCCTGAATGAAGCGCGCTGAAAGGAGCACGGCCCATGGCTGAGGTCACTGCATTGGTATTGGCCGGCGGCGGTAGCCTGGGTGCCGTACAAGTGGGCATGCTGCAGGCACTGGTACAGGCCCGCATCAGCATCGACCTGGTTATTGGTGCGTCAGTGGGGGCGATCAACGGCGCCTACTTTGCCAGCCGCCCGGATAGCCACGGGGTCAGTGAGCTGGCCAGCATCTGGTGCGGACTGAGTCGACGCGACATCTTTCCATTCAGTGTGCTGGGCGCCGGGGTCGCCCTGCTGCGTGGACAAGGCCACCTGCTCACCAGCCAGGGCCTGCAGCACATGATCGGGCGATTTCTGCCGGCGGCTCGTATCGAGGACAGTCGGCTGCCTTTGCATATCATGACCACCGACATGCTAAATGGCGCGGAAGTGTTGCTCTCACGAGGCAATCTGCTCAAAGCGTTATTGGCCAGTGCCGCCATTCCCCTGGTCTATCCGCCGGTTGAGATCGATAGACGACTATTGATGGACGGTGGGGTAGCCAGTAACACACCCATCGCCAGCGCAGTCGCACTCGGCGCCACGCGCATCCTGGTGCTACCCACAGGTTTTGGTTGCGCCTGCACGGCGCCGCCGCGAAGCCTAGTTGCCCGTGGCCTGCACACCCTTAACCTGATGAGCATGCGCCAGCTGGTTCGTGACATCGCCCTGCATCAATCCCTGGCCCGCATCCATGTGGCCGCCCCGCTCTGTCCTCTGGGCGTCTCCGTCTTTGACTTCAGCCAGACCGCCAGCCTGATTGCAAGGGCCAGGCAGCAAACCCAGATCTGGCTTGAGCTGGGCGGTTTGCAGCAGACGGCGATTCCCGAGGCGTTGCTGGCCCACTCCCACCCCGAGATGCCCACCGAAGAGAGCGCCAATGAACGCACTGATTAACCTGCACCTGAACCTCTGGCAGTCCTTCCGCCGACTCCCCCTATGGGTACAGCTGTGGATGGCGGCAATACTGCTGCCGGCGAACCTAGCCAGCTTGCTGCTGTTGCACTATCCCAGCGCCCAATGGATTGCGCTGAGTGCACTCATAGTGGTCGGCAGCAATATGCTGCTTATGTACGTATATGGCGGATTCAGTCGACTGCTCGCGGTTCCCCACCTGCTGATCTGGGGCCCCTTGCAAGTCATGTTGCTGATGTACCTGGCACAGTCAGGCGAACCGCTGACTACAGGTGAAGTGCTGTATGTCAGCCTGGTCTTGGTGGTAAACGGCATCAGCCTGGTCTTTGACCTGATCGACGCCTGGCGCTGGATGCAAGGCGAGCGCCAGCTGTTCTAGGAACTGGTCTCGGCCCGTTCACTGTCGCGGCGGGCCTGAATAGCGCTAAAACTCGCCACGGCAAAAGGCACCAGATAGTTGAGCAGAAGGTGAAAGACAGACAGCTTTTCTGCTCCCCATAACGCACCGCCCTGATTGATCAGGTTCAATACACTCCCCACCAGCAGAGCCGTGACCGCAGCACGCCGCCCTACGCCAGGCTGAGCAAGTGATCTGAATACCTTCATGGCGCTGTACCTGCGGGCAAGGTGGCGGTTGAGTTGAGCATTTGCTGCAACGGCATACTGGCAACCGCCTCGGCGATTACACGGCGAATCAGGCCATGATCGGCCTCGGGTTGTAGCGCACGTGGATCGCCCATTTCGCCGGTTGGCTTAGCCTGCAGACCAGCCTTGCCCTGCTCCAGGATAAAGCCACCACCACAGTTACGGCAGAAAATGGCTTCGCCGGCTTGCTGCTCACGCCGGACAACCAAAGTGGGGCCGCACATGGGGCAATGCTGCAAGGGAATGCCCTCATCGGAGTGAGCAATAACATGATCGAGCACGCCTTGGCGGCCGAGCATCAGAAAGTGCTCGCACAAGGCTGGATCGAACTGGCTGCCACTCTGACTCTGAATGATTGCCAACGCTTGGCCCCGGCTCATACCGGCCCGGTACGGACGGCTGCTGGTCATGGCATCGAAGGCATCGCACAAGCCCACGATACGGGCATCCAGAGATATTTCAGGGCCGCGCAGGCCACGTGGGTAGCCTTTGCCATCTGGTCGCTCATGGTGATTGTAGACAGCCGCCAGCACCAGACCGGCCAGAGGGTGACCCGCGAGCATTCGCGCCCCCATTTCCGGGTGGGTGCGAATCAAGGCGTATTCCTGCTCATCCAGCGCGCTGGTTTTGCGCAACACGGCATCCGTAATGCCGATCTTGCCCAAATCATGCAGAAAACCGCCCAGGCTAACCCGCGCCACATCGGCCGCTGTCAGCCCCGCAGCCTCGGCCAGAAGACGCGAGTATCGCGACACCCGCCACAGATGGCCGCCGGTATAGGGGTCTCTGGCCTCGACAAACCAGGCCATCAGCAACAGGGAACTGACCAAGGCGCCAGCCGCTTCCTGCTCGCCAGGCTCGGGCAGCGCATGTTTTCGCCAGCCACTTAGAAAAGACAGCATCAATATTCCCTCTCAGAACAGACCGGCCCCTCCCGTAAAGCCTAGGAAGCAACCCCTAAAACGCTCATCTCTGGCCAGCCAGCAAACCACAGCCCACTGCAGCCTAGTGGCGCACTGTTGAGTTCGTGTTCTCGATTCGTTGTAACTGCAGATCATCCACACACATCAAGTTCACCACCCAGGACTCGGGCAACACTGCCGGGCGGCTGAAGGTACTCACACCACACCCCTGGCAAAAGTAATGCCTGGCCTTCAGCGTGCCGAAGCGATACTCACGCAAATGCTCCTTACCCGAACGTATACACAGCTGAGCTTCGGTGATGGCATGCCACAACACACCTTTACGTCGACAGTAAGCGCAATGGCACCTCAACACCTCGCTGGGCATGCAACTGACTTCAAAACGCACCAGCCCACAATGGCAGGCGCCTCGATACGACTCGGCCATAGACAGCCCTCCCGGTCAAAGGAATGCCGACTCCGGCCAAGACGCAACAATGGGTTGGCACCTCCTTGTGCCCAGGGATAAAGAAGCCAGCGTGGTCGGCCCCTCCTCCAACAGACAGCCCCCATCAATGCTGGCTACCATAGATGGCACGGTCACGCAGGATGGGCGATTTGTAGCTTGGTTCAGGTTGGCTCTGCTGCGCATCCAGCGTGTCGTCCAGGCTGCCGGCAGCCGTTGGTTGCTCTTCGATCAGCTGGACAAACCGCTGGCCTTCTTCGCTCCGACCACGTTGCGCAGCCAATGCCTGCAGGCGTTGTTGATTGCGCATAACCCGCTCGCTACCGCCTTCGGCGAGCTGCAGTTGCGGGGCCTGAACGGACCAGGGCGATAGATTCTCCGAGGCCTGAGCCGCAGTGCCAAAGCCCACCAGCAGAGTTGCCAGAGCGGTCATGGTGATTAAGGTTTTCATGATGTAATCCTCTTAAGTTGTCTTACATCACTCAGATGACTGGCTCGCGCCTTTGTTACAGCCAGCAGTTTTCTCGCCACGCTGACCGACGAACGTCGCTTGATCCCACAGCAACACGAGCAGTAAGGTGCAGCGGCATGCTGGCTCAATGCCGCCCTGTCCCAAGGAGTCTTTCTTGCCAAAGCTCTCGCCCCATTTCCTGCAACTGCCACGCGTGCTTGCCCTGTTGCTGCTTCTGCAAATGCATGGTTGGACACTTGCCCATGCAGGGGGCGACATGGTGAGAAACGAACATAGTCCCACCGAGCGCCTGCAGGCTTGGCACAAGCTGATACACGATTTGGCGGGAGCCTCCGAATCGCAGCAACTGCAGCAGGTCAATCACTTCTTCAATACCCATATCCGCTACGCAGAAGATATCGATCTGTGGGGCGTCAGCGATTACTGGGCCTCACCTGAAGAAACCATTGAGCGAGGCGCAGGAGACTGTGAGGACTTTGCCCTGGCCAAGTACTTCACTCTACGTCAGCTGGGTGTCGCACCCGAGCATCTGCGCCTGCTGTACACCACCCTTGCCGGCAATGGCCAGGCGCATATGGTGTTGGCCTATTGGCCTACCCCGCAGCACGAAGCGCTGGTTCTGGATAACCTGGACGCTGACCTGACCCCCGTGCTGCAACGCCAGGATCTGCGTATCCAATTTGCATTCGATGCCCAGCACCTCTACAAGCCGGAAGGTGAAACGCTGCGGGCAATCGCCGATGCCGATCTGCTGCCTGCTTGGCGCACCCTGCTGCAACGGATGACAGGGGCGCAATTAAGCCTGGCGCAGTTGCAGCCATAGCCAGGCAAGCAGCGCACGACTTGACCCGTTTCTTACCCCTGAAATTTTCATAAAACATACTGATCCACTTCCTGACCCTGCGTTTATTTCAGTCTTTGCAATAAGCTAAAGGCTGGGGTTTGGGGAGCAATGGAACCAAAAACCAACGTAAGCCCTACCAACGCTTTTCGGTGTCTTCTTCCCAGGCGCCCATCTCGACAAAACAGTTGCGCATGTCGGCCTCCTGGCTGATCTCGGTCAGCA
>NZ_JBLWTV010000007.1:0-257312 GCF_048269965.1 Pseudomonas sp.
GTCCGTGCCACTGGCGCTATGGGTGTAGCTGCCGGCATTGATGCCAGCGCCGCCGGTGGTGCTGATACCGCTGAGCACGGTTGCTGTTTCACCGTTGACCAAACCGCCGGCGGTGAAGCCGGTAATGCTCTGCTGTTGGCCGTTGTAGGTCACCTGACCGCTATTGGCGGTGATGGTAGCTTGGGCCTTACCGACATTCAGGTTACCAGTGGTGTAGCTGATGGCGTAGTTGTCGGCGCTCAGGCCGCTGACGCCCAGGTCATAGTTGCCGGCGTTGACCGCACCCTGTGCGCTACCGCCGTAGACCAGCGCGCCACCGAGCACGCCGACATCCTCGCCATTGACGAAGCCGCTGTAGCTGACGCCGTTGCCGCCAGTGAAGGCGAGGCCATCATAAGTCTTGCTGGCGTCGTTGGCGGTGACGCTGAGCGCGGCCTTGTCGATGGTCAGGGTGCCATCGACGAATGTCAGGTTGTAGTTAACGTCCGTGCCACTGGCGCTATGGGTGTAGCTGCCGGCATTGATGCCAGCGCCGCCGGTGGTGCTGATACCGCTGAGCAAGGTTGCCGTTTCACCGTTGACCAAACCGCTGGCGGTGAAGCCGGTAATGCTCTGCTGTTGGCCATTGTAGGTCACCTGACCGCTATTGGCGGTGATGGTAGCCTGGGCCTTACCGACATTCAGGCTACCTGCGGTGTAGCTGATGGCGTAGTTGTCGGCGCTCAGGCCGCTGACGCCCAGGCCATAGTTGCCGGCGTTGACCGCACCCTGTGCGCTACCGCCGTAGACCAGCGCGCCACCGAGCACGCCGACATCCTCGCCATTGACGAAGCCGCTGTAGCTGACGCCATTGCCGCCAGTGAAGGCGAGGCCATCGTAAGTCTTGCTGGCATCGTTGGCGGTGACGGTGAGCGCGGCCTTGTCGATGGTCAGGGTTGTATCGGCGTAGCTGACGTCGTAGCCCAACTGACCCGAATACAGCCCATCCAGGCTGAGACCACCATCGGTGGTGCTGTAGCTGCCGGCGTTCTGCGAGGCGCTGGAATAGGTCAGGCTACCAAGCAGCAGATCATCATCCAGGGTAGTGCCAAGATCCGTCGTATAGACACTGGTGCCGCTGCTCTGGCCATCGTAGGTTTTATTGCCGATGTCCGTCGCCGTGACGGTCAGGCTCTGCATGAAGCTGCGCAGCAGCGGTGCAGTTTGCCCCTCGTAGATCCTCCACACTGCATTGCTGCCGCCGCTGGTAGCCAGGTTCCAGTTGGCATAGTTGGAGGCGTCGCGTAACGCCGTGCTGTCCAGGCCGCGCAGATTCTCCACGGTCGCAGAGCCACCAATGGTGCCCGCGCCGGGGCCGCTGAAGGTATCGGTATTCCAGAACGAGTCCACTACGCGTCCGGTTCCTAAATCGCCTACCAGCCCCCCTACGGAGGTCACTCCGCTCACGCCGCCGGTGGCGTAGGTGTATTCGATCAAGCCGCCGGCATACCCGGCCAGACCGCCTACATACTGCGTGCCCTGCACCTGGCCGGTGGCGTAGGCGTTGCGGATGGTGCCGATGTTGGTACCGATGAGGCCGCCGGCAAACACGACTCCGTTGACGTTGCCCGTGGCATAGGCGTTTTCCACCAGGCCCCAGTTTTCGCCAGCCAGTCCACCTACGACGTTCTCCGCGCCGCTGACATCGCCAGTGGCATAACTGTTGCGAATGATGCCGTTGTCCCGGTTGCGCGCCACCAGGCCACCCGCTCCGCGCTCAGTGGCGCTGATGGTGACATTGGTATGCAGGTCGCTCAGTATGCCGCCGTAGTTGATGCCTACCAGGCTGGCAGCATTGGACCCGCCACGAACGCTGCCACCCACCATTCCCAGGTCGTGAATCTGCACCCCGGCGGCTGTCTGTCCGATCAATGCGACTTGGCTTTCGGTAGCGCGATCGATCCTCAGGTCGCGAATCAGGTGGCCTTGACCATCCAGCGAGCCGGTGAAGGGGGTGCTGGAGTTGCCCACCGGTTTGAACCCTGCCGCTCCCCAGACATCGCCGTAGTAGCCATTGCCGCCTGCTGCAAGTGCCGCACCGAGATTCAGGTCGGTGCCCAGGCGGTAGTCGGCCGACAGATCCAGTGCCATCAGTTGCAGGGCGTGGGGCGTGAAGAGGGTCGTCGAGTACTCGCCGCGCAGCATGGGCCGCGTATCGCCCTCGAACATTACCCAGGTGTCGGTGAAGTCGAAGCCGGCATAGGTGGCTTGGGTGCGGGCATTGGCGGAGTCGATGCCAGTACCGGCAGCGCTGGTTGCTTGGCCGGTCGAATCCACGTCCCAGTAGCTGTTGGTGACCGTGGCGCCGGAGCCATCAACATTCCCCACCAGCCCGCCAGTGCCGGTCACTCGGCCGCTGGCGTAAGCATTGGTCAATGTGGTGCCCTGCACGGTGCTGCCGATCAGCCCGCCGATGGCACTGCCTGTACCGGTCACCGCTCCCGTTGCATAGGCGTCCGTGACCGAGGCAGCACGGTTACGACCGATCAAGCCACCGACCTCGCTCCCCCCGCTGACCGTGGCCGTAGAGGAAGACTGGCTGACGACGCCCAGATCGCTCCAGCCCACCAGCCCGCCGACCCTGTCGCCCTGAGAGGAGACCTGCCCGGTGACATGGGCATTGGTCAGGCTGCCACCGCTTAGCCGTGCCACCAGACCACCCACCGTACCAGCGCCAGTGATGGAGACATTGGAGAGGGTCAGGTCGCGTATGGCCGCTGCCGTGAGGCCGAACATACCGATAACCCCGTTATCGGGGCGATAGATGAAGAGACCGTCAACCGTGTGCCCGAGGCCGGCAAAGGTGCCGTTGAAGCCATCGATGGGTGCAAAGCCGGCTCCAGCGTTCCAGGTACTGGTCGCAGTGGCATCGAGGTCGATGGCGAGCGCGTAGTGGCCGCCTCCCGAGACTCCTTGCAGGGCGCCGAGGTCGCGAATCAGGGTGTAGTCGATGCCGCCGAGACTCAGTCCGGCATTGTCTCCCGAGAGGGTGATGCGGGCGCCCTGGTTCAGGCTGTAACCATTGCCATAGGCCAGCACCAGCGCTGCATTGTCGCCGCTGGCGGTGATGTCCTTGTTGACGTTTATGCGGCCATGGGCATCGAGCGTCAGCGTGGTATCTGCGCTCCAGCTCACGCCAGCGTTGACGTTGATGTCGCCGTTTTCGCTGCCTCCCGCCACGGTCTGTAGCGTCACGCTGGTGTTCTGCAGGTTGGCGCTGAGGGTGGTGGCGCCGATGCCGCTGGTGGTCTGGCTGGCACTGCCGGCGCTGACGGTGAAGTCGGTGGGGTCGATCAGCCAGGTGCCGGTTTGCCCGGTCGTGGCCTTGGTGGTGACGGTCGTGCCTTCGGCGATCTGCACATGGGCGCCGCTGGTGTCGATGAAGCCGCCATTGCCGCCATCCGGCGCGCTGGCATCCAGGGTGCCGGCGACCTGCACCGTGCCGCCGTCGAAGTCGCCTAGCAGGACGATCCTGCCTTCCTTCTCGCCCAGCGTGCGGGCCTGGATCACCCCGTCGTTGTTGACCACGGTCTGCAGCAGGGCATCGGCCGCGCTGGCGGTGAGGATGACGTTGCCGCCGTCGGCCTGGATCAGCTGACGATTTTCCACCAGTGCGTCCTTCACGGCCTCGTCGACCTGCACGTTGAGCAGACCGTCACCCGCGAAATCGAGGGTGACGACATTACCAGCGGCCAGGGCCACCGTGCCCTGGTTGGCGATGATCACGCCGTTGTTGCTGACCGTGCCACCGAGCAAGGCGACGCTACCGCCATCGGCGGCGGTGATGCGCCCGTTGTTGATGATCGAAGCGTTGCTGCCGTCGCCCTTGAAGGCATAGTGGCCCGCTTCGAAATCGCTCACTGACAGATCCAGTGTGGAGGCCACCAGGCCGCCGACGTTGACCTGCGCGCTGGCGCCGAACAGCACCCCGTTGGGATTGATGATGAACACCCGGCCATTGGCATCGAGCTGGCCCATGATCTTCGAGCCGTCGGCGCCGAGCACCCGGTTGAGGGCGATCGAGTCGGTGCCGGGCTGATTGAAGGTCACCTTGTTGCCGCTGCCGATGTCGAAGCTCTGCCAGTCGATGGCCAGCTTGTTGCTGGCCTGATCGATGACCATCTGCTGGCCGTTGGGCTGGCTGATGCTGCCGTTGCCGGAAACCACCTGGCCGCCGGTGGGCAGGTCGGCGGCGAAGGCCGAGCCGGCCAGCACAAGGCTCGCCGCCACTACCGCACCGGCGCCCTTGCCACGTTTGCGGGCGTGTTCGTGGGCGACGGCCCAGGTGCCCAGGGCGTGGTTCCAGATTAGAGCGTAGCTGCGGTTCATGGGTGTCCCCTTATCAATCGTCTGGCTGCGGAGTGTTGCGTTTCGGCCCTGCGGTGTAACCATCAAGGGTTGCAGCGTTAGAAGAAGCGCACCACCTGCGCCCATAGGCGCGGGCTGCGGTCGACATCGCTCTGCGGGTCGCTGTTGCCCAGTTTCCAGGCGGTCACGGCGCTGACCTGCCAGCCGTGGGCCGCCCAGCGTGCGCCCAGGCCTGCGCCGGAAAGGCTGCGATGATTTTCGCCGGAGGCCCAGGTGTCCTTGTTCAGGCGCACCTGGCCATGGTCGACGAAGGTACTGAGCTGCCAGGCATCGGTCAGCGCATAGCGCAGTTCGAGGTTGGCCAGCCAGCCCTGATCGCCGGAGGCTTCGCCTTGCGGGTAGGCGCGTACACCGTAGGCGCCGCCCAGGTAGAGCTTCTCCGAGCTGTCGAGGTTGCCGTCGGCCCATTGGCCTTGCAGCTGGGTGTACAGGTTGAAGCGCTCGCTCAGGCGCTGCAGGCGTACCAGGCTGGGGTTGAGTTTTTGGAAGCGCCCGGCCGTGCCGGCGGTGAGGTCGTCGATACGTTGCGCAGTGGCATCGTCGAGGTTCAGGCTGCCCTGGCTCCAGGCCAGGGCGAAGCTGTTGATGCCACCGCCGAGCAGGGTGTCGCGGCTGTTGCCATTGAGCGTCAGGATGACCACGCGCGAGCGCTTCTCGCTCTTCTGGTCGAACAGGTCGATGTCGTCCTGCAGGCGCTTGTCGTCGAACTGGGCCTGCGCATAGAGGCTGAAGTCCCGCGAGCGCACCAGCGGTTGCAGGGCGAAGACGCTGGCGATGCGTGCATTGCCATGGGCATCGAGGTCTTCGAAGTCCTTCGCCAGCTCATAGTCCATGTCCGAATAGGCCACGCCGAGCTGAGTCGACCAGGGGCCGACGGGTAGCTGATAGGCGATGCGGCCGTAGTTCTGCTCTTCGTCCGAACCCATGGCGCGCAGGGTCAGGCGGTCACCCAGCCCCAGCGGGCTATTGAGGTCGAGGGTGCCGCCGAGGCGGTACTGACCGGTGAAGCGGTTGCCGTAGTTGTCGGCGTCGATGGCGCCGGATAACAGCGATGCGCGCTCGATATTCACCAGCAGGTCGGTGGTGCCGGTACTGGTGCCGGGGCGCAGGGTGGACTTCACCTCGACACCGGGGGTGTCCTGCAGCAGCAACAGGCTGCGTTCGAGCGGCCTGCCCTGCACCGCGTCGCCGGCCTGTAGTGCCGCCAGGGGCGTGAGGGCGCTGCCACTCAAGCCGGCCTGATCGTTGATCTGCACCTGGCCATAGCGGCCTTCGAGCACGGCGATCGTGACCCTGCCGCCGTCGATCTCCTGGGCCGGCAGGTATGCACGTGCCAGCGGGTAACCGCGCTCGCGGTAGTAGCGGGTGATGCGATTGGCAGCGCCCTGCAGTTCGCCAAGTAGGAGCGTGCGATCCTGCAGGTCATCGAGCAGCGGCAGCAACTGCTCGCTGGGGATGGCGCTGTTGCCCTCGAGGATGAAGCCCGTGACCTGCAGGCTCGGCCCGGCGCCTTGCACCTGATCAGTGGGGGCGTCGGGCAGATTGAGGTCTATGGATTGCCGCTCGGGTAACTGCAGAGGCTTCTGGTCGAGGCCTTGCTGAGTCTGACCGGCGTCCGGCGCTACAGCTGCCAGAGCCGGGTTGGCAAGGATATTCCCGGCAGCCAGCAAGGCGACGGACAACAGGCTCGTGGCAACACGCATGGCGATCAGCTTCCTTGTGGGAGACGGCTGCCCAGGCCTGAGTGATCTGTGTAGGCCAGAGACAAAGTTGAAGAATAGGGAGTGTGACGTGGATGCAGCTTGATAGAACTTGCGGTGTTTGCCTCAGCCCTCCAGGCCTAGGGCGATATCCAGGCATTGCGTGGCGTCACCCGACCAGGGCGGCTGGCGATAGAGCTCATAGCCGTCCTGAGGAACGAAACGCTCGCCGGAACGTTCCGGCCAGGCGACAGCGAGGGTGCGATAGGCCGCGAATACCTGATTGTATGGAGCTTGATGTTGCAGGCAGGCATAACGTCCGGCTGGCCGTCTCACTCGGCTCAGTGGGGCGTCACCGATGGGGAGTCCGAGATCGACTACTGCGCAGTCGTAGCGCACCAGGTCGTTGGGGGTGATCTCCGGGTTGTCGGTGATGGCGCCGATGGCCCTGGCGTTATCCAGTGGATAGCCGATACGTTGCAGCTCTTCGGCAAAGCGTTGCCAATGCTCCACGACTCGCGCATAGCTGCCGTAGAAACGCATGCTCAGCAACGCCAGATCGGGCAGGTGTATGACCTGCACCTCGGCCGCTCTGCGATATTCCTCGGCGGTGGCGGGGATGCTGGCCTGGCGCGCGAATTGACGGTACTGGGTGGGCGTCAGGTCGAATTGACGATGGAAGGCACGGATGAAAGCCTCATGACTGGAGTAGCCAACGGACAGGGCGATGGAAAGCACCGATTCCGGGTAGATCAACAGGTGAATCGCCGCGCGGTCGAGGCGGGTGCGACGAATGTATTCGCTGGGGCTTTCACCCATTACCTCGCGGAAAAGGCGCTGAAAGTGGAAGGTGCTCAGGCTGGCGCGAGCAGCCAGGCGATCAAGAGAGAGCGGCCGATCCAGGTGGGCCTCAATGTAGCGAATGGCTCGCAGGATGCGCCGGTCCTGCAACGCATGGGGCGGTGGCTTGTCCCGTTCGTAGGGGTTGCGCGGCCCCGCATGCGGGCGTTCGAACAGCAAGGCGCGCTCCTGCTCTGCCAGGCGCTGCTCCTGTACGTCTCGGGTGGCATTCATGGTCAGGGCGTGTCGTGCTCGAAGCTGGTGGATAGACAGTGCGGGCCGATAATAAAGGCGATGGGCGTCGGACGAACAGGGGAAGCGTTCTGCGCCATGCTCCGCGGGGTATCAGTCCGGTATCTCGATCCCTCGCATCCGCTCGGCGCGGCGGCGCAGCAGTTCGATGGTTACCAGCAACGCGATGGATACCAGGATCAGCAGGGTGGCGATGGCCAGGATGCTCGGGTTGATCTGCTCGCGCAGGCCCGAGAACATCTGCCGCGGAATGGTGCGCTGTTGTGGTCCGGCCATGAACAGGATCACCACCACCTCATCGAAGGAGGTGATGAAGGCGAACAGTGCGCCGGAAATCACGCCGGGGCGGATCAGCGGCATGATCACGTCGAAGAACACGCGTATTGGCGTGGCGCCGAGATTCAGCGCGGCGCGTGCCAGGCTGTAGTCGAAGCCGGTGAGCGTGGCGGTGACGGTGATGATGACGAAGGGCGTGCCCAGCGCCGCGTGGGCCAGGATCACACCCAGATAGCCGCCGGCCAGGCCGAGGTCCGAGTAGAAAAAGAACATGCCAGCGGCGGTGATGATCAGCGGCACGATCATCGGTGACAGCAGCAGGGCGGTGATGAAGCGGCGAAACGGCATCTCGTCGCGCGCCAGGCCCACGGCGGCGCAGGTACCCAGAGTCGTGGCGAGAATGGTGGAGAGGATGCCGATGAAGAAGCTGTTCTTGATCGCCAGTATCCACTTCGGATCATTGAAGATCTCCCGGTACCAGCGCAGCGAGTAGGCCTCGGGGTCCAGTCTGAGCATGCCTTCGGTGAAGCTGAAGAAGGGCTCGGCGTTGAACGACAGCGGCACGATCACCAGGATCGGCAGGATCAGGAACAGCAGCACCAGCCAGGAGCTGACCTTCAGCAGCCAACTGCCGAGGTGGTGCCAGAAGCCGTAATAGGCGGGGATTTTCATAGCGCTGAGCCCGGGTTGTAGGGACGGCGAGTGCCGCCCTTGGCCTGGATGAAATCCGGGGAGGGATGGGGGCCGGTTTTCCCGGATTGCATCCGGGCTACACCGTTATGAGGAAATGACGGTACGGACATGTTCATCCCAACTTGATGTTGCTGGCGCCGACGAAACGGTCGTACACCCAGTACAGCAGCAGGATCAGCCCGAGCAGCAGCGAGCCCAGCGCGGCGGCCAGCTCCCAGTTGTTCGAGCGCTGCATGTGGAAGGCGATGATGTTGCTGATCATCTGCCCGTCGGTACCGCCGACCAGCGCTGGAGTGATGTAGTAGCCCACCGAGATGATGAACACCAGCAGTGCCCCGGCGCTGAGGCCAGGCAAGGTCATCGGGAAGTAGATGCGGGCGAACGCCGGAATGGGTTTGTCGCCGAGGCTCAGCGCCGCGCGCATGTAGCTGGGATCGATGCCGCGCATCACGCTGTACAGCGGCAGGATCATGAACGGCAGCAGGATGTGGGTCATCGCTGCCACGGTGGCGAACGAGGTGTAGAGCATCTCGAAGGGCTGACCGATCAGGCCGATGCCCATGAGAAAGGAGTTGATCACGCCGTTGGTCTGCAGCAGGGCGATCCACGAGGTGGTGCGCACCAGCAGCGACGTCCAGAACGGCAGCAGTACCAACACCAGTAGCAGGTTGGCGCGATTCGATGGCAGTCCGGCCAGGTAGTAGGCCAGCGGGTAGCCGAGCAGGGCGCAGAGCAGGGTGATGACCAGCGCCATGTTCAGGGTCTTGGAGTAAAGCTGCAGATAGATCTGCGTGTCCTGGCGTACCTGGATGCCATCGTCGGGGTGCAGCTCAAGGTCCAGGGCGGTCAGGTAGTAATCGTAGGTGTAGACCTTGCCGGCGCGCTCGATGGCGTACCACAGCTCGGGCTTGCTCCAGTTGCGATGGGCGTCGAGCAGGGTCTTTACGCCCTGGGCTTCGAGCTTCTGCGCATCCAGCCGGCCGACCCGTCGAGCGCTGGATTTGACCACGCTGGACATGCCGGCATAGGCACGGTTGAACTCTTCGGAGAGCTTGCCAGACAGGCGTTGCTCGTTAAGCCCATGCAGTTCTTTGACGAATACCTGCAGGGTCTTTTCGTCCGGCAGTTGCTTGTGATCGTCCCAGCGTTCGAGTTCGGCCAGGGTCAGCGGAATCAGTTCGGCCACGGTCGGGTGATGCACGCTGCGCCACAGCATGGTGCCGATCGGTGCGACGAAAGTGACGATGATGAACAGCAGCAGCGGCACCACGAACAGGAAGGCGGCGAGGCGCTTCTTGCGTCGGGCGCTGGCGGCTTGGCCGGCTTCGCTGGTGGTGAGAGAGGTCAAGACATTGCTCCGGGATCAGCCCCTTCTCCGTTGGACCTCGGTACCCGTGGGAGGGGCTTCAGCCGCGACCGTCGCCGCTGAAGCGCCTCCCACAGGTCGTCCGTGGGGAGGGTGTGGTGCTTACTTCAACAGCCACTCGTTGAACTTCTCGCCCAGCGACTCGCCATAGTCAGCCCAGAACTCGGAGCCAGCCTGGATACCTTTGTCCAGGTGAGCGGTCGGCAGGTGCGGCGCTGCACTCTGGTCGGCCAGAGGCATGGACGACTTGCGGGTCGGGCCATAGGCAACGTCCGGCATGCCAGCCAGCGGTTTGGAGCCGGTGGCGTACTTGATGAACTCCATGGCCAGGTCCTTCTTCTGGCTGCCCTTGACGATGGCCCAGGCGTCGAGGTCGTAGACGTGACCGTCCCAGACGATTTCGAAGGGTTTCTTCTCCTGCACGATGGCGTCGTAGAAGCGGCCGTTGGCCGATTGCACCAGCACGGCGCCGCCGTCATTGAGCAATTGCGGCGCTTGCGACCAGGAGTCGAACCAGACGATGTCATCCTTGATGCTGGCCAGCTTGTCGAAGGCGCGTTGCTGGCCTTCCGGGGTGGCCAGTACTTCGTAGACTTCCTCAGGTGCGACGCCGTCGGCCATCAGCGCCCATTCCATGTTCACCTGGGGGCGCTTGCGCATGGCGCGCTTGCCCGGAATCTTGGCGGTGTCGAAGAAGTCGCCAATGCTGGCCGCCTTGGTGCCGCCGATGGTGTTCTGGTTGTAAGCGAACACAACGGACCAGACGATGTTACCCACTGCGCACTCGCTGGCCAGTGCTTCGGGGATGAAGTCCTGGGCGGCCGAGGTGCCGTCGATGCCGGCCGGCAGCACGCTGTGGTCGAGGGTTTCCAGCAGGCCTTCGGAGCAGGCGCGCTCGAGGTCGATCACTTCGAAGTCGACGACGTCCCACTGAATGTTGCCGGACTCGACCTGGGCCTTGATCTCGGCGACGCCGCCCGAGTAATCCTCGAACAATACCTTGACGCCGGATTCCGCCTGGTACGGGTCGATGACGTGTTTCTTTTGCGCGGCGCCGTAGGAACCGCCCCAGGAAACCACGGTGAGGCTGTCCTGGGCCGTGGCGTTGCCCGCTGTGAGTCCCAATGCCGCCACCAGGGCGAAGGTGGAAAAGCTGGTAGTCAGTGATCTAGCCATTGCTGTGCTCCATTTGCTTCTACTAGTTGTGGGGTCAGAGCGTCTTCGGCACTTCCGATCGATCCAGGGCCTGGCTGTCTTCCGGCAGCCAGGCGAGGGCGATCTCTTCCTGAGCGCTGAGTTGCGGGGCTGAACTGTCGTTCAGATTCTTCACCACCAGTTCGGCACCGCTGGCGGTCTCGAAGTGGTAGCGGATGTATTCGCCGACGTAATGGCGCGTGACGAAGCGGGCCTTGACCTGATTGCCGCTGGCGCCGAGCCGGTCGGTGAAATTGAGCTTTTCCGGGCGAACCGACACCGTGGTGGCTTGGCCGACTTCGGTGCAGTTGGCTTTCAGCGTGCTCACCAGGCCGCCATCGTCGAGGCGGACCTGGACGCGTTCGGCGTCGACCGACTCGATCACCCCGGAAAGCTTGTTGCTCTCGCCGATGAAGTCGGCGACGAACAGATTGGCCGGACGTTCGTAGAGCACGTGCGGCGCCGCGCATTGCTGTACCACACCGTTGTTGAACACGGCGATGCGGTCGCTCATGGTCAGCGCTTCGGTCTGGTCGTGGGTCACGTAGATCACGGTGAAGCCGAGCTGCTCGTGCAGGCGCTTGATCTCGAACTGCATCTGCTCGCGCAGCTTCTTGTCCAGCGCGCCGAGCGGCTCATCCATCAGCACGATGTCCGGGGCGAAGATCAGCGCGCGGGCCAGGGCCACGCGCTGGCGCTGGCCGCCGGAGAGCTGGGCGGGGTAGCGGCCGCCAAAGGCCTGCAGTTCGACCAGGGCGAGGTACTCCTCGACCTTGGCGCGAATCTCGTCCCTGGGCAGTTTGCGAATCTTCAGCGGGTAGGCCAGGTTCTCGCGGATGGTCATGTGCGGGAACAGCGCGTACTGCTGAAAGACCATGCCGATGTTGCGAGCGTAGGGGGCGATGCTGGTGACGTTGCGGCCGTTGATCAGGATCTCGCCACTGGTCACGTCCTCGAAGCCGGCGAGCATCATCAGGCAGGTGGTCTTGCCCGAACCGGAGGGGCCGAGCAGGGTGATGAACTCGCCCTTGGCCACGTTGAGGTTGAAGTCCTTGACCACCAGAGTCTTGTGATCGTAGGTCTTCTTGACGTTGGTGAATCGCAGGAACGCGTCGTTCCCAGCCTGCGCAGTCATAGTCCTCCCCGCTGTTGTCCGTGAAAGGCGGTCGTTGTGTCGATAGCCAAGAGCAATAAGCACGCCAGTTAACCAGTGGTTGGTTGATAGCGTTCTGCTATGCAGCTTAAAGCCTAGTCGATACTGGGCGAGATGCGAGGCGGGTGTGGGGAGAGGTAACGGCGAGGGAAGGGATGGGGCTCCTGTCGACACGCACTTGGCAGGTGCACGGTCTGGAGAGCGTCCCTGTTTCGGCGCGTATCGCGTAGGGTGTGCTGTGCGCACCAATGATGCTTGATGACACCGGCATTTTCGGTGCGCATGGAGCACCCTACGTTTAGCTGTTGGGCAGCAGACGCACGGTCAGGCTCTTGATGTAGCGGGTCTCGTTGATCGCCGGGTGCACCGGGTGATCCGGGCCCTGGGCGCCGCGTTCGAGCAGCTGGATGTTGCGATCCAGATGACGGGCGCTGGTCAGCAGGATGTTCTGCAGGTTGTCCTCTTCCAGGTGCATGGAGCAGCTGGCGCTGACCAGGATGCCGTCCTTGTTCAGCAGACGCATGGCGGTTTCATTGAGGCGCCGGTAGGCCGCCTCGCCGTTCTTGATGTCCTTCTTGCGCTTGATGAAGGCGGGCGGGTCGGCGATCACCACGTCGAAGCGTTCTTCGGCGGATTTCAGTTCACGCAGCGCGGCGAATACGTCGCCCTCCACGCAGGTGACCTTCTCGGCGAAGCCGTTGAGCGTGGCGTTGCGCTCCACGCCATCGAGGGCGAAGCCGGAAGCGTCCACGCAGAACACTTCGCTGGCGCCGAAGGCCGCAGCCTGCACACCCCAGCCGCCGATGTAGCTGAACAGGTCGAGCACGCGCTTGCCTTTGACATAGGGCGCCAGGCGTGCGCGGTTCATGCGGTGATCGTAGAACCAACCGGTCTTCTGCCCTTCGATCACCGGGGCTTCGAACTTCACGCCGTTCTCTTCCAGCGCTACCCACTCCGGCACCTCGCCGTAGGCGGTCGCCACGTAGCGTTCGAGGCCCTCGGCGTCGCGCGCGCTGGAGTCGTTCTTGAACAGGATGCCGCTGGGCTTGCACACCTGGATCAGGGCCGCGAGCACGTCATCCTTGTGTGCTTCCATGGTGGCCGAGGCCAGTTGCACCACCAGAATGTCGAAGAAGCGGTCGACCACCAGCCCCGGCAGCAGGTCTGAGTCGCCATACACCAGGCGGTAGCAGGGTTTGTCGAACAGGCGCTCGCGCAACGACAGGCAGACGTTGAGGCGGTGCACCAGCAGGGATTTGTCCAGCACGTGCTTGACGTCGCGTGACAGCAGACGCGCGCAGATCAGGTTGTTCGGACTCATGGCGACGATGCCCAGCGGCTTGCCGCCGGCGGCTTCGAGAACAGCCTGGTCACCGGCGGCAAAACCATGCAGCGGGGTGGCGGCGACATCGATCTCGTTGCTGTAGACCCACAGGTGGCCGGCGCGCAGGCGTCGGTCGGCGTTGGCTTTCAGGCGCAGACTGGGCAGGGAAGACATGAGTTCGGGCTCCGCGGGGAAAAGAGCGGGATTATAGCGGTTTGCACACGGGGACGGCGGTTACAAAAGTCGACTGCGGGCTGGCCAGTGCTTTGGCTAGACTGTGCGCTACTTCTCACCCTGCACGATCCCTCTGTCATGACCTACGAACTTACCGCCGAACAGATCCAGCAAGTCCTGCAGGGGATCAGTGTACCTCCGCAACCGCAGATCATGGTCGATCTGCAGATGGAGCAGATCATGCCCAGCCCCGATCTGCGCAGCATCGCCAAGCTGATCAGTCAGGACCCTGGGTTGTCCGGCGCGCTGCTGAAAATCGTCAACTCGCCGCATTTCGGCCTGGCCAATCGCATCGCCTCGATTCAGCAGGCGGTCAATCTGATGGGCTGCAACACGGTGATCAACCTGATCAATGCGCAGTCGATCAAAGGCGAGCTGACCGACGAAGCGATCCTGGTGCTCAACCGCTTCTGGGACAGTGCCCAGGACGTGGCGATGACCTGCCTGACCCTGGCCAAGCGCCTCGGTTATCACTCTCCCGACGAAGCCTACAGCCTGGGGCTGTTCCACGATTGCGGCATTCCGCTGATGCTCAAACGCTTTCCCAACTACATGCAGGTGCTGGAGGAAGCCTACGCCAGTGCCAGTGAAGAGCGCCGGGTGGTCGATACCGAGAACCGTCTGCTGACCACCAATCATGCCGTGGTCGGTTATTTCACCGCACGTTCCTGGCGTCTGCCGGAGCATCTCTGCGAGGTCATCGCCAACCACCACAACGCCTTGTCGATCTTCAGCGACGACTCGGGGCGCGACGCTCAGTTGAAGACGCTGCTGGGCATTCTGAAGATGGCCGAGCATATCTGCGAGACGCATCGCGTGCAGGGCGGGCAGGCCACCGACCTGGAGTGGCAGTACATCGCGCAGCCGGTTCTCGAGTATCTGGGGTTGTCGGAGTATGACTTCGAGAACCTGCGCGAAAGCATCCGTGACCTGGCCGTGCTCTGAGTCTTCAAGCGCTTGCGCCGCCGGGCAGGTGAGCGGCGGACCCTACCGCTTGCCGCGCGGCTCCTGCTAAGGTGACGCACCGCCGTTTCCTGTCGTATTGCCATGCCTGAATTACCCGAAGTCGAAACCACCCGTCGCGGTATCGCGCCCTATCTGGAAGGTCAGCGCGTCAGCCGCGTGATCGTGCGCGAGCGCCGCCTGCGCTGGCCGATCCCCGAAGACCTGGACGTGCGTCTGTCCGGCCAGCGTATCGAGTGCGTCGAGCGCCGTGCCAAGTACCTGTTGATCAAGGCCGAAGTCGGCAGCCTGATCAGTCATCTGGGCATGTCCGGCAGTCTGCGTCTGGTCGAGTGCGGTCTGCCTGCGGCCAAGCACGAGCATGTGGATATCGAGCTGGAGTCGGGGCTCGCCTTGCGTTACACCGATCCTCGGCGTTTCGGCGCGCTGCTGTGGAGCGAAGATCCGCTGCGCCACGAGTTGCTCAGCAAGCTCGGCCCAGAGCCGCTGGGCGGATTGTTCGAGGGTGAGCGTCTGTTCCAGATGTCGCGCGGGCGCGGCATGGCGGTCAAACCTTTCATCATGGATAACGCCGTGGTCGTCGGCGTGGGCAACATCTACGCCACCGAAGCGCTGTTCGCCGCCGGTATCGATCCGCGCCGCGAAGCCGGCTCCATCTCGCGGGCGCGTTACCTGCGCCTGGCCGAGGAGATCAAACGCATCCTGGCCCATGCCATCGAGCGTGGCGGCACCACCTTGCGTGACTTCGTCGGTGGCGATGGTCAGCCCGGCTACTTCCAACAGGAACTGTTCGCCTACGGGCGCGGCGGCGAGTTCTGCAAGGTCTGCGGCACTACGCTGCGCGAGGTCAAGCTGGGCCAGCGGGCGAGTGTCTACTGTCCCAAGTGCCAACGCTGAGCTGATGATCCGCTGGATGGGCGAGCCGTAGGGCGGGTGCAACCCGCCAAAGGGCCAATGGCGGGTTGCACCCGCCCTACGTCATAAAAACAAGAAATACCGAGGTTGATCGATGTCCGGTAACTACCTGCCACGCAATCCGGCCGCCGAATGGCTGGGGCGCAGTGTGCTGAAACTGATGGGCTGGCGTATCGAGGGACAGTTGCCGAAGCTCGACAAGTTCGTCGCCATTGGCGCTCATCACACGTCCAACTGGGATTTCGTGATCTTCATAGCGCTGAAATTCGTGCTGCGCCTCAACGCCCGCTGGTTCGGCAAGCACAGCATCTTCCGCTGGCCTTTCGGTGGCCTGATGCGCAGCTGGGGCGGCATCCCGATCCGTCGGGATCGCCAGTTGAACACCGTCGAACAGGCCATTCAGGCCTTTGGCGAGCATGACGAGTTCATCCTGGTGCTGTCGCCCGAGGGTACGCGAAAGAAGGTCGAGCGCTGGAAGATGGGCTTCTACCATATCGCGCTGGGCGCGGGCGTGCCCATAGTGCTGGGCGCCCTGGATTATCAGAATCGGCGGGTGGTGATCGGCCCGACCTTCCAGCCAACCGGTGACGAGAAAGCCGACCTGGCGACCATGCTGGCGTTCTTTCGTCCATACGTACCGAAAAAGCCGGAATATGCCTTTCACGGCGATTGACGTCCGTCACGCTGACAATTATCAATGCGCTGTTATAGTTACTGGCACTTTCCCGAATAATCTGAAGGATCGATCCATGAAAGCGTTCCGCACCTCCGCTGTTGTCCTGGCGCTGACCTCTGGCCTGCTGGCGCTATCGGCGCAAGCGGAAGTGGTTCAGCAGAACGCCAGTGGTGACCCGCTGTACTCCATCGAGGCGCCCAAGGGCTATGCCATGGTCGGCGATCTGGTCATCGCCCGCCCCCTGCTGATCGGCGCCACTGCGATCGGTGCTGCAGCCTTTATCGTCAGCCTGCCGTTCACCGCGCTGGGCGGTAACGTCGGTGAAGCCGCGCAGTCGCTCGTGGTAGAGCCGGGCAAAGAAGCCTTCGTACGCTGCCTGGGCTGCACCAGCAGCGGCTACAAGCAAGACTGATTCGCTGCAACCCGTTTGACGCGGCCTCTCGCCTCCTCACCGAGGCGAGGGGCCGTTTACGTTTGAACGCCGAGAATAGGAAGGAACGGTGGTGATGAAGTCCCTGCGCTGGGTGATATTGCTGCTGGTGGTAATGGGGCTGATCGCCTCGTTCTGGTTCAGCCAGGGCTGGCTGCAACTCTGCGCCGGGTTGGCGATCTTCCTGTTCGGCATGCAGTGCCTGGAAGAAGGCTTGCGCCAGCTGGCGGGCAGCAAGCTGGAGCAGATACTCGGGCACAGCACGTCCACCCCTTTCAAGAGCCTGCTGTTCGGGGTTGGCGGCACCCTGCTGCTGCAATCCAGCACCCTGGTGTCGCTGCTGACCATCGCCTTCATCAGCACCGGCCTGATCCAGCTGGCCGGTGGCATCGCCATTCTGTTCGGTGCCAACCTGGGCGCCACCAGCGGCATCTGGCTGCTGGCGCTGGCCGGGCAGAACCTCAGCCTCAGTCCGCTGGCCCTGCCGCTGTTGGTGTTCGGTGTGCTGGCCGGTTTCTTCGGGCCCAGGAGCAAGGCGGCTGGTCGTATCGTGCTGGGTATCGCCTTCATCTTTCTCGGCATCGATCAGATCAAGGACGGCTTCGCCAGTTTCGGTGACGGCCTGGACATGACCGGCTACCAGGAGGGCGGGCTGCGTGGTGCGCTGCTGTTCACCGCCATCGGCCTGGCCATCACCGTGGTGCTGCAGTCCAGCCACGCCACCTTGATGCTGACGTTGGCGGCCCTGGCCGGCGGCCAGCTGGAACTCGGTCAGAGCCTGGCGATCGCCATTGGCTCCAACGTCGGCAGCAGCGTGACCACCGCGTTCGTCGGCTCCCTCGGCGGTAATCGCAATGGCCAGCGCCTGGCCCTGGCGCACGTGCTGTTCAACATCACCACCGGTACGCTCGCCTTCTGCCTGCTGGGTCCGCTGACCTGGCTGGTGCATGCGCTGGCCGAACCTCTGGGCCTTGGCGAGAACAGCCTGATCCAACTGGCGATGTTCCATACCCTGTTCAATGCCATGGGTGTCGCGCTGTTCTGGCCGCTGCAGGGGCGTCTGGCGCGGTTGTTGATCCGCTGGCTGCCGGAGCGCGCCGAGCCACAGGTACTGATCACCGAGCTGGCGAGCGAACGAGTGGCAGAACCCGAGCGCACGCGTGCGCGCTATCTCAATGAGCGCGCGCTGGATTCGGTGGATGCCGCCTCCGGCGCGGTGGTGCAGGAGCTGGGGCACCTTGGCCGCTTGAGCCTGGAGGTGATCTGCCATGCGCTCTATCTGCCGGTTGATCAGTTGGCGCGTGCACAGGCGGATGAACAGCTGCTGCAGGCCAAACCCACCCAGGGCGGCTTCGAGGCGGAGCACCTGTACCAATTCCATATCAAGGGTGTGTATGGCGACCTGCTGAGCTTCATGGGGCGCATGGAACTGCCCATGGACGAGGCGCATCAGCAGTTCTGGATCAGCTGCCAACTGGCGGCGTTGCAGTTGGTGGATGCGGTCAAGGACGCCAAGCACCTGCAGAAGAACCTTGGCCATTATCTGGATGCACCACCTTCGGCGGTGCGTAATGCCTATGTGGAGCTGCGTCGCCATTTGCTCACCACCCTGCATGAGGTGCGTGAGCTGGCCCGTGCCGATCTGCCGGACGAGGTATGTCAATCGCGCCTGCGCTGGCTCGACGAGCAGGCGGCGAGCTTCGATGCGAGGTTTCGTCAGCGGCTGTTCGCCGAGGTACGCGACGGCCATCTGGATGGCCTGCAGACCAGCTCGCTGATGAACGACCTGGGTTATGTCAGTCGCATCTTCCAGAGCCTGCGCAACGTATTGATGTTGGGCAGCGAGCAGGCGCTGTTTCGCGAGTTGCGCAAGTTTGGTGAAGAGCAGGAGAGCCTGATCCAGCTCTCCTGAACCCTGGTAGCCCGGATGAAATCCGGGGCTCTTGGGCCACGACACCCCCGGATTTCATCCGGGCTACGGCCACATTTGGCCGGTGCGCATCAAGGGATCGCCGTGCCAATTCCGCGCGGGTCGCTCGCGGCCTGCACCTCACCGCTGACCTTGTCCCAGAACAGCACCTGCTGGTTGCCGTACTGCCGGTCCAGGCGCTTGAGGCTGTAGCCGCGCTTTTGCAGTTCGGCGATCTGTTCTTCGCTGAAGGTATCCGGCTCATGCTCGATCACGTCCGGCAGGAACTGGTGGTGGTAGCGCGCCACCGCCGGCCAGCGCTCGATGGGCTGATCGTCCAGGTATTCGAGCATCGACAGCAGCACCATGCTCGGAATACGGCTGCCGCCCGGTGTGCCGAAGGCAGCGAACTCGTCGCTGCTTTCGACAAAGCTCGGGCTCATCGATGACAGTGGGCGTTTGCCACCTGCGATGGCGTTGGCCTGGCTGCCGGCCAGGCCATAGGCGTTGGCGCCCTGCACGTCGGCGGCGAAATCGTCCATCTCGTCGTTGAGCAGCACGCCGGTGCCGGGCACGGTGAAGGCCGCGCCGAACGGCAGGTTGATCGACAGCGTCGCCGCCACGGCATTGCCCTCGGCATCGAGCACAGCGAAGTGGGTGGTGTGGTCGCCTTCGTGCCAGGTGCCGGCAGGCGGCAGGCTGGCGCTGGGCGTGGCCCGTTCGGGGTCGATACTGCCGGCGAGCACGGCCAGATGCCCGGGTGACAACAGTTGCTCTACAGGATTCTTGATGAAGTCGGGGTCGCCCAGCAGGCCACGGTCACGGTAGGCACGACGCAGGGCCTCGACCACGTAATGCGTGCGCTGTACGGGCTCGGCATCGCGCCAGGGCAGCTGTTCGAGTATGGCCAGGCTCTGCGCCAGCGCTATACCGCCAGCCGAGGGTGGTGGCGCGCTGATCAGCACGCGGCCGTCTTCCATGGGGAAGCGCAGCGGCGTGCGACGGGCGATGCGGTACTCGCGCAGGTCATCCAGCGTCCAGATGCCACCGGCATGGCGCACGCCGCTGACCAGACGCTCGGCCACCGGGCCGGTATAGAAGCCCGCGCGGCCATGTTCGGCCAGTGCCTGCAGGGTGGTGGCGAGGTCGGGCTGGCGCAGCAGATGGCCTTCGGCGGGGATTTCGCCCTGGTCGAGAAAGAGCGTGGCGCTCTCGGCATCGTCACGCAGCGCGGCCAGGCGCCAGGTCGCGCGCTCGCGGTAGACGCGATCGACCGCGAAGCCTGCGTTGGCCAGGCGAATCGCCGGGGCCAGGCTGGTTTTCAGCGGCAGGCGGCCGTGCTTCTCGGCCAGCTCGACCAGCGCCGCCGGTAGCCCGGGAATGGCAGCCGCCAGGGCACCATTGAGCGACAGGTCGCGCTGCACCTTGCCATCGCGGACGTAGAGGTTCGGCTTGGCTTCCAGTGGGGCGCGCTCACGGGCATCGAGGAAGTCGTAGCCCGGCGTATCGCCGGCAGTCCGTAGCAGGAAGAAACCGCCGCCGCCAAGGCCAGAGCCGTAGGGTTCGACCACGGCCAGCGCCGCGCTGGCAGCGACGGCGGCATCGAAGGCATTGCCGCCGGCGTCGAGCATCTGCTGCGCCGCGGCTGTGGCGGCAGGGTGGGCGGTGGCAATGGCGGCCTGCTGCGGGGCGGCCTGGGCCAGCAGGCTGGCGCCGAGCAGCAGGGTCGATAGCAGGAGTGTGCGCAACATGCGATCTACCAGGGGCGGCTGAAGGAGGCTGGAAGCTTAACAGCCTTGTTCAGGCGAAGGGCAGAACGGGCGTGGAGGAAACGGGAGACCGGCGGTCTCCCGGGCAGGATCAGGCCTTGCCGGTGATGATGCGGTATTTGTGCATCAGTTCATCCTTGCTCTCGACGTTGTTCTCGTCGAACGGGATGCAGTCCACCGGGCACACCTGCTGGCATTGCGGCTCATCGTAGTGGCCAACGCATTCGGTGCACAGGTTGGGGTCGATCACGTAGATCTCCTCACCCTGTGAAATGGCGCCGTTGGGGCACTCGGGTTCGCAGACGTCGCAGTTGATGCAATCGTCGGTGATGATCAGGGACATGGGGCAACTCCTGTCGAGGCGCAGGCTTCGACACTTTACGGGCAACGATGCTGCGAATTGTGCCGGATTACCGGCAGGGGCGCCATGCGGCGTGAGATCGCTGCTGCCATCAGGTGCGCATGGCGCACCCTACGGCGTTGGCTTCAGTTCTTGCGAAAACGCTCGTTCAGCGCGTCGGCCACGGCGGGGTGGACGAACTTGGTGATATCGCCGCCCAGGGCTGCGATCTCGCGCACCAGAGTCGAGGAGATGAAGGAATATTTTTCCGACGGGGTGAGGAACAGGCTTTCCACGTCCGGCGCCAACTGACGGTTCATGTTGGCCAGCTGGAATTCATACTCGAAGTCGGACACCGCGCGCAGGCCGCGCAGGAAGACATTGGCGTTCTGCTCCTTGACGAAGTGCGCCAGCAGCGACGAAAAACCCACCACTTCGACGTTGGGCAGGTGCTTGGTCACCTCGCGTGCCAGCTCGACGCGTTGCTCCAGGGAAAACAGAGGGTTCTTCTTGGGGCTGGCGGCGACGGCGATGATGACGTGATCGAACAGGCGCGCGGCGCGTTCGACCAGATCACCGTGGCCCTTGGTGATGGGGTCGAAGGTGCCGGGGTATAACACTCGATTCATCGGGACGTCCTGGCGGGTCGAAAAGGAGTCGGATGGTAGCGCAGCGCATGCCAGCGGCCAAGCCACGGCCTGCGTTGCGTTCTCCCATGCCAGGGCAGCGGCGTCTAGCTCGGGCTTTTCAGTCGCTCGGCCAGCAGCGTCGCAAGCTTGGCGGTCAGGCCGTAGATCGACAACTGCGGGTTGGCGCCTATGCTGGTGGGGAACAGCGAGCCGTCATGGATCGACAGGTTGGCCAGGTGATGGTGCCGGCCCAGGCTGTCGACCACGGCCAGCTGCGGATCCTCGCCCATGGCGCAGCCGCCCATCACGTGAGCACTGCCCAGGCGGGTGCGGTACAGCGCCAGGTCGAGGTTCTCGATCATTTCCCGGGTCTCCTTCCAACTGCCGACATAACGCGCATCGGCATGGGTCGGCATCACCGCCTTGGCGCCGGCGGCGAACTGGATTTCCGCCATGCTCAGGTAGGCCCGGCGCACGCCATCCCAGGTGTAGTCGGTCATCTGGTAGGCGAGCACCGGGCTGCCGTCGCTGCGCAGCTCCACGCGGCCTTCGGCGCTGTCCTCGTGGAAACCATCGCGCAGCAGGGCGAGCATCACGTTGGTGTGCGGCAACTGTTCCATGCGCAGGGCGTTCTCACGGCCGAAGTCACCGAGCAGGGTGGCGGTCAGCGCCGGTTGCAGCGGCGGTACTTCCAGCTTGTAGGAGAGGCGTCCGCTGGTGCCGTCTTGCCATTGGAAATGATCGGAATAGACCGACTGCGGGGCACCATAGAAGGGGTTGATCACCTGCTCGAACTGCGCCGCGGAGAAATTCACCAGATGCAGGTAGGTGCGGCGGCCGACGCGCTGGTGCGGATCGGGTGCCTCGGAGCGCAGCAGGATGCCGGGCGTATTGATGCCGCCGCCGGCCAGCACGTAATGCCGCGCCTTGACGCGGATGCGCCGGCCATTGGGCGCCACGCAGCGTTCGTCCATGCCCAGGCAGTCGATGCCGACCACCTGGTCGTCTTCGATCAGCAGCTTGTCGGCGCGCGCCAGGTAGAGCAGCTCGCCGCCGGCGTCGAGGGTGGCGGGGATGGTGGTGACCAGCATCGATTGCTTGGCGTTGGTCGGGCAGCCCATGCCGCAATAGCCGAGGTTCCAGCAGCCACGCACGTTGCGCGGGATCGGCGCCCAGTGATAGCCGAGCTTGTCGCAGCCGCGGCGCAGTACCTGGTTGTTGGCATTCGGCGGCACCGCCCAGGGCGCAACGCCCAGGCGCTGCTCCATCTTCTCGAACCAGGGCGCCATGCTTGCTTCATCATGGCCAGCCACGCCGTGGGCCTCGGCCCAATGCGCCAGGGTCTGCGGCGGGGTGCGAAAGCTGCTGGTCCAGTTGATCAGCGTGGTGCCGCCGACCGCGCGGCCCTGCAGGATGGTGATGGCGCCGTCCTTGCTCATGCGCCCGATGCCTTCCTGATAGAGCGACGGGTAGGCGTCAGCTTCCTGCATCTTGAAGTCGTCGCTGGTCTTCAGCGGGCCTTCCTCGATCAGCAGCACCTTGTAGCCGGCGGCGCTGAGGATTTCCGCCGTGGTACCGCCGCCAGCGCCGCTGCCGACGATGGCGACGTCGGCCTCCAGGGTCAGGTCGTTTTCCAGGCGCGAACCGTCGTATGTCTTCCAGCCCTTGGCCAGGCCTTGCTTGAACAAATCGGGTACAGGCATTGTTTTTCCTCGGAGTCACTGAAACCTACTGCGCGATCCGATTGCGGCGTCAGGTTCTCGCCCGTGGCTCGGCGTACTTCAGTACAGCCTCGCCACGTGCTGCGAGCCTTCCTTGCACTCGAACCGCTCGCGACGGTTTCAGAGGCCTCATTCTGATAATCGCGGTTGGCTAAATTCCAGTTGGTAGGGTGGGCTTCAGCCCACCAAGCTGTCTCTATTGGTGGGCTTAAGCGGATCGCCGGCCGGCCCACCCTACGAATCAGCCGTTATACGGCGGGCGGCCCCGGATAGCCGCAATGCGCCCAGGCCTCCTGGCGGCTGTACCAGGCCATCATCACCAGTTGCAGCAGCGAGGCGTGACCCATGCGCAGCAGGCTCAGGCTGCTGTTCTGCCAGCGTGCGAGGAAATGGCGCACGTCATCGTCGCTGGCGTTGTCCCAACTGCCCCAGACCCCGGTCAGCGGGCCGCGCGTGATGGGCAGGGCCAGCACGTCGAACAGTTGCACGGTGAGTTTCAGCATCTCTGGCGACAGGTGCGCGAGGCTGTTGTCGAGGCTCTGCAGCGTGCCGTCGATGGCCAGCGGCATCTGCTCGGCATTGACGGCGCCATCGAGCATCACCGGGATCAGTGCGCGCAGAAAGGGCATGTCGCTGCTGCGCAGGATCAGGTAACCATTGGCCGGCGTGCTGGCCGAGCATCCGCTCAAGGTGGCGGTCAGCCCCGCAGTGCCGAGCAGCGCCGTGCCCAGCAGGCCGACCTTGAGCAGGCTGCGCCGCGACAGTTGCGGCGTGTTCAGGGTGGTGTCGTTCATTGTTGTTATCACCAGGCGTAGAACGGGCCGGGCCCGCGTGGATCAGCGCACGAACAGCTTGTAGACCAGCTTCTGGATCGACCTGCCATAGGGCGGGTAGATCAGCCGCGCGGCATTGAAGCGCTGCTTGATGAACACGCCCTTGGCCTTGCTGAAGGTCAGGAAGCCTTCGTGGCCGTGGTAATGGCCCATGCCGGACGGGCCGATGCCACCGAACGGCATGTCGTCCTGAGCCACGTGCAGCAGGGTGTCGTTCAGGCACACGCCGCCGGAGTGGGTCTCGTGAAGCACGCGCTGCTGCTCGTGCTTGTCGTAGCCGAAGTAGTACAGCGCCAGCGGCCGTGGCCGTGCGTTGACGTAGGCGAAGGCATGTTCCAGGCGGTCATAGGGCACCAGCGGCAGCAGCGGGCCGAAGATCTCGTCCTGCATCAGCTTCATGTCGTCATTGACGTCCAGCACCAGGCTCTGCGGCAGGCGTCGACCCTGGGCTTCGGGGTACAGCGAGACGATGCGTGCCCCCTTGGCCTCGGCGTCCTGCAGGTAGCCGTTGAGGCGTACCAACTGGCGCTCGTTGATGATCGCCGTGTAGTCGGGGTTGTCCTTGAGCACTGGGTAAAAGCGCTGCACCACGTCGCGATAGGCGCTGACGAAGCCGTCGATGCGGTCACGCGGCACCAGCACATAGTCCGGCGCCACGCAGGTCTGCCCAGCGTTGAGGGTCTTGCCGAAGGCGATGCGCTCGGCCGCGTCCGCCAGTGGCACATCGGCAGACACGATGGCCGGCGACTTGCCGCCCAGCTCCAGGGTCACCGGGGTGAGGTTCTCGGCGGCGGCGCGCATCACGTGCTTGCCGATGCTGGTGGCGCCGGTGAACAGCAGGTGGTCGAACGGCAGTTTGGAGAAGGCCATGCCGACTTCCGCCTCGCCCAGGACGACGCTGACCAGGTCCTCGGGGAAGACGCGCGCCAGCAGGTCCTTGAGCAACTGTGAGGTGGCCGGCGTGGACTCGCTCATCTTGATCATCACCCGGTTGCCGGCAGCCAGCGCGCCGGTCAGCGGGCCGATGGCGAGAAACAGCGGGTAGTTCCACGGCACGATGATGCCGACCACGCCCAGCGGCTGGTAGATGACCTTGGCCGAAGCCGGCATGAACTGCATGCCGACGCTGCGCCGTGACGGTTTCATCCACTTCTTGATGCGTTTGCTCGCGTAATGGATGCCATGCAGGCTGGGCATCAGTTCGGCGAGCAGGGTCTCGTCAGCCGAGCGGTTGCTGAAGTCTTCGCAGATCGCTGCCACCAGGGCGTCCTGTTGCTGAGTGAGCAGTTCGCTGAGGGATTTCAGCCACTGAATGCGTTGCTCGGCCGAAGGCATCGGGTTGGCGGCAAAGGCAGAGCGCTGCAGGGCGAAGGTGCCGTCCAGCTGGTTGATCTGCTGTTGGCTGTGCTGCAGGTAGGCGATGTCGGCGACCATGGGTTTCTCCTCGACGTTCCAGCGGGCAGGCGGTTGAAAAACTATCGGCGTTGTCATCGCTGCGTTAAACACAGGCTCGTGCGCGAGTCCGAGCTAGGCGCCCCCATCAAAATGCTCATTTACAACTCGTAAAGTCGAGCGCGACTCCGACCGATTTTCGCCTGTGTTTGCCTTGCGCTGACTGCCTCGGCTCGGGCTTCCTGCTTCGCTCTACCTCCTGCATCCATGCAGTCGTCGCCGACGTTTTCAAACAGCCTGCTGGAGGCGGCTATAAGCCGCGATTAGACTGAGCTGGATTTTTAGAGCAATTACTCTAATGTGTCAAACAGGATGCCGCGATGTCGCCCTCGCTGCACCCTAACCAAAGGCCTGCCAAGGCTTGCGCGGTGCATCAGGGGGTAACACTTCGGCTGTTTCGCCTGTACCTTTGCCACTTTTGAAGTCGAGATCGAGCTGCCTCATGGCGCCACCCAAGACCCGCGACCGCATCGTTGCCGAGAGCCTGGCGCTGTTCAACAGCCAGGGCGAGCGCGCAGTCACCACCAACCATATCGCCGCGCACCTGGGGATTTCGCCGGGTAACCTGTACTACCACTTTCGCAACAAGCAGATGATCATCGCCGAGCTGTTCGCTCAGTACGAAGTGCAGGTCGACAGCTTCCTGCGCCTGCCTGAGGGGCGCGCGCTGACGGTGGCGGACAAGACCTTCTATCTGGAGGCGTTGCTGGCGGCGATGTGGCACTACCGCTTCCTGCACCGTGATCTGGAGCATCTGCTGGAATCCGACGCCGAGTTGGCCGAGCGCTACCGTGCTTTCGCCCGGCGCTGTCTGATAGGTGCGCAGTCGGTCTATCAGGGATTCGTCGAGGCCGGCATCCTCTTGATGAGCCCGGCGCAGATCGAGGCGCTGACGCTCAACGCCTGGATCATCATGACCTCCTGGGTGCGCTTTCTCTGCACCGCCGGGGCCAACCCGGACAATCTCAGCCAGGACATGCTGCGCCGTGGCATCTACCAGGTGCTGGCGCTGGAAAGTGGCTACATCGCCCCTTCAGCCCGTGATGCGGTCGAGGCGCTGTATGGCCGCCTGCATGTGCCGTTGGAGCAGGTGCTGGGGTGATTACCTCGCACACACGGTCCTTGTGGGAGGGGCTTCAGCCGCGAGCGTTTCGCCGCTGAGGCGCCTCCCGCAATTGGTGGCGATTGCCGTGCTCGGTTGCAGTCCGGCGCGTTTTCCCGGATTTCATCCGGGCTACCTCCTCACGCCGCGTAGGAGCGGCTTCAGCCGCGATTATCCAACCACTGCGGAATGCGCCGTTCCAGGTAATAAGCAGGCCGGCGTGGGCTGCCCTCGACGAAACCGACATGGCCGCCTTTGGCATGCAGCTCGAGCTCGGTTCCCGGGGCAAGCTCGCTGGCCTCGGGCAGGCTGTGGCGGAAGATGAAGGGGTCATCCTCGGCCTGGATGATCAATGTGCGCGTGCGAATCTCACCCAGATAGAAACGGCTGGACGCGCGCCGGTAGTAGTCGTGGGCATCGGCGAAACCGTGCAGCGGGGCGGTGATGCGCCCGTCGAAGTCCCAGAAGGTGCGCATGCCGTCCAGCGGGCCGAGGCGCTCCAGCACCGACAGGCGCTCGCCCTGGCCACTCTCGGCGAACAGGCGCTGCTTGTTGTTCACGTAGGCGACCATCTCGCGCATGAAGTGCGCCTGATACACCCGCGAGAAACCCAGGCCGATGCGGTCGGCGCACTGGTCCAGACGAAACGGCACCGACACCGCCACGGCGCCTTGTAATTGGCTCTGCGTGCCGCTTTCACCCAGGTACTTGAGCAGCACGTTGCCACCCAGCGAATAACCGACGGCGTACAGCGGCGCCATCGGCCGTTGCGCGCGCAGGTGAGCCACGGCCGACGCCAGATCCTCGCTGGCGCCGGAGTGGTAGCCGCGCGGTAGCAGGTTGGGCTCACCGGAGCAGCCGCGCCAGTTCAGCGCCGCACTGGCCCAGCCGCGTGCGGCCATGGCCTGCTGCAGACCGAGCACGTACAGCGAGTTGGAGCTGCCGGTCAGACCATGCAGTACCAGCACCAGCGGCGCATGGGCGTCGTGCGGCCCGTGCCAGTCGAGGTCGAGGAAATCGCCATCGTCCAGCCACAACCGCTCGCGCTGGCGTTCGAGCGGCGGCGGCTTGCGACAGAAGGGGTTCCACAGCGTCTGCAGATGCGGGCCGGGAAGCCACCAGGCGGGCTGGAAGGGGGTCATGAAGGTGTCCTGTCGGGTGTCATCCACCAAATGTGCTGTCGTGGTGGATGTAAAAAGCAGCATTCATCCCAGGCAGGTCACGGTACGCTGCGTTGCCACAGCGCGTAATGCACCTGGCCGGTGTGCTTTTCGCGGTGCAGGCGCCAGTTGCCGGGCAGGCCGAGGGTCGAGGGCGCCGTTTCGCTTTCGGTATAGATCCAGGCGTCATCGATCAGCCAGCCCTGGGTTTCCAGCAGGTTGCAGGTGTCCTGCAGCAGATCCTTGTGGAAGGGCGGGTCGAGCAGGACGATGTCGAAGCGGCGCGGCGCCGGGCGCGCCAGCATCTGCAGGGCGTCGCCCAATTGAATCTCGCCCGTGCTGCACTGCAGCGTCGCCAGATGCCCGCGCAAGGCGTTCACCGAGGCCGGGTTGAGATCGCAAGCCAGGCCGCTGGCGGCACCGCGCGACAGGGCTTCGAGCAGCAGCGCACCACTGCCGGCGAAGGGGTCGAGTACGTGGGCGCCCTCGACATAAGGCGCCAGCCAGTTGAACAGCGTCTCACGCACCCGGTCCGGGGTCGGGCGCAGGCCTGGCCCATCGGGGAAGGCGAAGCGCCGCGAACGCCACTGCCCGCCGATGATGCGCAACTGGCCCTGGCCGCCGTGAACCTTGGCGGCAGGATTCTGCGCTGTGCGACCGCGCATCAGTGCGGCACCGCGCTGGGCAGTTCGGCCGGCCGGTCGGTGGGCGGCGGCAGTTCCTTCTGCGCTACCGTCGGGCCGGCGGTGACCACCACCAGTGCCTCGGGGTCGAGGTGTTTGGCCATCGCCGCTTTCACCTGTTCGGTGCTGAGGCTTTGCACGTCACCCATGAAGTCGTCCAGATAGGTCAGCGGCAGGTCGTAGAAGCCCATCGACGCCAACTGGCCGACGATGGCGGCATTGCTGGCTGTGGACAGCGGGAAGCTGCCGGCCAGTTCGCGCTTGGCGTTGTCCAGTTCCTGCTGGGTCGGACCGTCACGCAGGTAGTCGGCGAGCAGTTGCTTGACCAGAGCCAGGGTGCCTTCGCTGAGCTCGGCACGGGTCTGCAGATTGATCATGAACGGGCCACGCGCCTGCATGGCGCTGAACCCGGAGTAGACGCCATAGGTCAGGCCGCGTTTCTCGCGCACTTCGCTCATCAGGCGCGTACCGAAACCGCCGCCGCCGAAGATCTGGTTACCCAGGTACAGCGCGGCATAGTCCGGGTCGCGGCGGTCGATGCCGAGCTGGGCGATCATCAGATGGGTCTGGTTGGACGGAAACTCGATATGGTTGGCGCCGGGTTTCGGCGTTTGCGGCTGGGCGATCTTGGCCAGTGCCGGGCCTTGCGGCAGGGCGGCGGAGACCTGATCGGCGATGGCCTCGGCCTCTGCACGCGAGAGGTCGCCGACCAGGGCGATCACCGCATTGCCGGCGCTGTAAGCGCGAGCGTGGAAGGCCGACAGTTGCTGGCGAGTGATGGCCGGGATCGATTGCTCGGTGCCGTCGCTCGGATGAGCGTAGGGGTGCTGGCCGTACAGGCGCTCGAACAGCTCCAGGCTGGCCAGCTTGCCGGGGTTCTGCTTCTGGAACTCGAAGCCGGCGAGCAGCTGGTTCTTGATCCGTGCCAGCGAGTCGGCGGGGAACGTGGGCTTGCCCAGCACATCGGCGAACAGTGCCAGGGCGGGCGCGCGTTGCTCCTGTGCACTGAGGCTGCGCAGGCTGGCCACCGCCATGTCGCGATAGGCGCCGTTGCCGAACTCGGCACCAAGGCCCTCGAAACCGGCGGCGATGGCGCCGACGTCCTTGCCCGGCACGCCTTCGTTGAGCATGGCGTTGGTCAGGGTGGCCAGGCCCGGCACACCGCCGTCCTGGCTGCTGCCGGCGGCGAAGGTCAGGCGCAGGTCGAACATCGGCAGCTCGTGCGCTTCGACGAACAGCACCTTGGCGCCCTGCGCGGTGGTCCAGGTCTGGATATCCAGGGTGCGGCGGGTTGGTGCGTTGCCGTCGAGTGCAGCCAGCGACTGCAACTTGGCGGCATCGCCAGTCACGGTGCTGTCGGACAGGTTGGCGCAGGCGCCCAGTGCCAGGGCGCTGGACAGGATCAGGCCGAGCAGGCCCAGGCGGCGTTGCTCAGTCTTCATGGGCGGGACTCCTCATTGCGAGACTCTTCGGGCAGTACGTGGGCGACGCTCAGACGGTCGCGGACGAAGAAGGTGCGCGCGGCCTGCTGGATGTCGGCCGGGGTCACGGCCTCCAGCTCGGCCAGTTCCTGGTCGATCAATTGCCAGGACAGGCCGACGGTTTCCAGTTGGCCGATGCTGGTCGCCTGGCTGGTGATCGAGTCGCGCTCGAACACCAGGCCGGCGATGACCTGGGCGCGTACGCGGGCCAGTTCGGCGGCGGACGGCGGGGCTTTCTTCAGTGCTTCCAGCTCGCGCCACAGACCGGCTTCGGCCTGCTCCAGGGTCTTGCCCTTCTGCACGTTGGGGGTGGCCGAGAGGATGAACAGGCTGTCGCCACGGGTGAAGGCGTTGTACCAGGCGCTGGCGCCGGAAACGAGCTCCTCGCCGCGCTCCAGTCGGGTGGACAGGCGAGCGCTGTAGCCGCCGTCGAGCAGGGCGGCGGCCAGGCGCAGGGCGTAGACCTGGCGCGGCGTTTTGGTGGTGGCCAGGCCCGGCACGTTGAAGCCCATGATCAGGCTCGGCAACTGTGTCTTGAGATACAGGGTGGTGCGTCGCTCGCCCGGCGCGGCCAGTTCCAGCGGCAGCTTGGCGGTGGGTACCTGGCGCTGCGGGATATCGCCGAAGTAGCGCTGAACCTGGCTCTTGACCTCGTCCAGACTCACGTCACCGACCACCACCAGGGTAGCGTTGTTCGGCGCGTACCACTTCTGGTACCAGGCGCGCAGTTCGTCGATGTGCATGCGCTCGAGGTCCGCCATCCAGCCGATGGTGGGGATGCTGTAGCCGCTGGCCGGGTAGGCCATGGCCTTGAAACGCTCATAGGCCAGCGAGGACGGGCGGTCGTCGGTACGCAGGCGGCGTTCCTCCTTGATCACCTCGATCTCCTTGTCGAACTCGGCAGCCGGCAGTTGCAGGCTGGCCAGGCGGTCGGCCTCCAGCTCCAGGGCCACGCCCAGGCGGTCGCTGGCCAGCACCTGGTAGTAGGCGGTGTAGTCGTCGCTGGTGAAGGCGTTCTCCTCGGCGCCCAGTTCACGCAGGATGCGCGAGGCTTCGCCGGGGCCGAATTTGCGGCTGCCCTTGAACATCATGTGTTCCAGCGCGTGGGACAGGCCGGTGGAACCTGGCGTCTCGTAGCTGGAACCGACCTTGTACCAGATCTGCGAGACCACCACGGGGGCGCGGTGGTCTTCACGGACGATGACCTTGAGGCCGTTGTCCAGTTCGAATTCGTGGGTGGGCTGCGGCGCGGCGGCGAACGCCGTCAGCGGCAGGCAGAGCACCCCCATGATCAGACCGAGGGTGCGGCGTGCAGAGACAATCATCAGGTGTCGTCCTGTTGGATGGCCGGGGCGGTCGAACCGCCGTTGACGAGAGGGCGTCAGGATACCCCATACACACGACGAGGCATCGCCCGCCGTTCCGACATCAGTGCGCACGATTAGGTTCTGCGTGGTAGCGAACTGGCTTCAGTCGATGATCGGGGCGCTGATCGTGCTCACGCTTGCCGACAGTTCCAGCAACAGGCCATTGACCTGCGCGGCGCTCATGCTGAAAGGGTCCAGGCGGTCGCTGCAGGAGTACTTCAGAAACAGCTCCCGGTTGGCCTGCTTGGCGCCGGCCCAGCCCATGCTCCAGTTGGCGTAGCGGCGTACGCTGATCTCTTCGTAGTCGAGAATGGTCAGGTCCTTGTGGCGAGTGTCCTCGGCCAGGCGGTTGTACAAGGCGTTGATGGCCGTTCGCGGTCCCTCCAATGCCTGAAGAAAAGTATCGGCGTTGCAGCACAGAATGCCGGTGAGGCCGTGTGCCGGGTTGTTGCGTTGCGAGCTTTCGAGAATCTCGCGGATCAGCTGCGAAGAGATACCATGGCTGGCGCGGCTGGCGTAGGTTAGGCGGACGAGCATGTTGGCGACCCCGCAAATAGACTGAGCTTAGAAAGATGCTCGACAATTGTGCATGGGTTTGTACAGGTTTTGTATAGGTTTTTGCCGTTGCCGCTCTTGCTCTTTCGTTGGCGAAGGCGCTGACGGCAGCCGACTGATCAGTGGCTGGCACCGGGCGGCCAGCAACGCTGCGCGGTAGCGCTCTAAAGTGGTAAAGTCTTGGGCTGTTTCTGACAGCGCAAGCCCTTTTGATGTGCCCGTGCGGGCCAATGCCCCGGGACGTGCCTGGCAAGCGAATTTTTCTGGATGCGGTCCGCGGCGCAGGCTGCCTGCGACGACTGCTCGCCCCTTTGAGATGACCCATGTTTGGTTCCAAAGACGACAAGAATCCACCGGCCGAGGCCGGTACTCAGGCTCAGCCTGTGAATGAAGAGAAGAAATCCCTGTTCGGTTGGTGGCGCAAGAAGCCCGCAGAGACTGCTGCCGAGCCGGCTCAGCCCGCGCCCGTCGAACAGCCGGCATCTGCTCGGCTACCTGCTGAGCTGTCGACCCCTGAGCCCGCGCCCGCGCCCGAAGCCTTGCCGGCAGCCGAGCCTGAAGTGGTCGGGGGCGCGCCTGCGCCACAGCCTGAGCCGCTGGTTGCCGAACCCCCGGCCGCCACTCCTGTTGTCGCTGAACAGCCGCCGGTCGTGCCCGAACCTGTCGTCGAAGCTTTGCCCGAAGTTGTTGCGCCGGCTACCGTCGCTGCGCCAGTCACGCAGGAAAAGCCGAGTTTCTTTGCCCGCCTCAAGCAAGGCCTATCGAAAACCAGCGCCAGTCTCGGCGAGGGCATGGCCAGCCTGTTCCTCGGCAAGAAGGCCATCGACGATGACCTGCTCGACGACCTGGAAACCCGCCTGCTGACCGCCGACGTTGGCGTCGAGGCGACCACCGCGATCATCGGTAATCTGACCAAGCGTGTGGCGCGCAAGGAGCTGGCCGACAGCGGCGCGTTGTACAAGGCGCTGCAGGAAGAGCTGGTCAGCCTGCTCAAGCCGGTCGAGCAGCCGCTGCTCATCGACGGTGCCAAACAGCCTTACGTGATTCTCGTCGTGGGTGTAAATGGCGTGGGCAAGACCACCACCATCGGCAAGCTGGCCAAGAAGCTGCAGCTAGAAGGCAAGAAGGTCATGCTCGCCGCTGGCGATACCTTCCGCGCCGCTGCGGTGGAGCAGCTGCAGGTCTGGGGCGAGCGCAACAACATCGCGGTGATCGCCCAGCACACCGGCGCCGATTCTGCCTCGGTGATCTTCGATGCGGTGCAGGCCGCCAAGTCGCGCGGCATCGATGTGCTGATCGCCGATACCGCCGGGCGCCTGCACACCAAAGACAACCTGATGGAAGAGCTGAAGAAAGTGCGCCGCGTGATCGGCAAGCTGGATGAGACGGCGCCGCACGAAGTGCTGCTGGTGCTCGACGCCGGCACCGGGCAGAACGCCATCAACCAGGCCAAGCAGTTCAACCAGACCGTGAACCTCACCGGCCTGGCGCTGACCAAGCTCGACGGCACCGCCAAGGGCGGCGTCATCTTCGCCCTGGCCAAGCAGTTCGGCCTGCCGATTCGTTATATCGGCGTGGGTGAAGGCATTGATGATCTGCGCCCGTTCCAGGCGCAGGCCTTCGTCCAGGCACTCTTCGAGGAGCGTGAACGCGGATGATCCGATTCGAGCAGGTCGCCAAGCGATACCCCAATGGCCATGTCGGGCTGCACGAGCTGAGCTTCCGCGTTCGCCCCGGCGAATTCCTCTTCGTCACCGGTCACTCCGGTGCCGGCAAGAGCACGCTGTTGCGTCTGCTGCTGGCGATGGAGCGACCCACCAGCGGCAAATTGCTGCTGGCCGGGCAGGATCTGTCGACCATCACCAATGCGCAGATTCCTTTCCTGCGCCGGCAGATCGGTGTGGTGTTCCAGAACCATCAGCTGCTGTTCGATCGCACCGTGTACGACAACGTCGCGCTGCCGCTGCAGATTCTCGGCCTGTCCAAGCCGGAGATCGGCAAGCGCGTCGGCGCCGCGCTGGAGCGGGTCAGCCTCAGCGACAAGGCGGCGCAGTCGCCTGGCGACCTGTCCACCGGTCAGCAACAGCGCGTCGGCATCGCCCGCGCCATCGTCCACCGGCCGGCCCTGCTGCTGGCGGACGAACCCACCGGTAACCTCGACCCACGTCTGGCCGCCGAGATCATGGGCGTGTTCGAAGACATCAACCAGTTGGGCACCACGGTGCTGATTGCCAGCCACGACCTGGCGCTGATCGCGCGCATGCGCCAGCGCATGTTGACCCTGCAACGCGGTCGCCTGATCGGTGACGGGGAGGCTGCCTGATGAGCGCATCGAAGATGCCCACACCACAACCGGCCGAACGGGTCGGCGCGGCGCCGCGCAACAAGGTGGTCGACGGCCCGGCCGACGAGCCGGATTTTCGCACGCTGCTCAATGCCTGGCTGGAAAGCCACCGCGCCAGCCTGGTCGACAGCTTGCGCCGCCTGGCGCGCCAGCCCATCGGCAGCTTCTTCACCTGCCTGGTGATGGCCGTGGCGCTGAGCCTGCCCATGGGCCTGTCGCTGCTGCTGGACAACGTCGAGAAGCTCGGCGGTTCCTGGCAGCGTGCGGCGCAGATTTCGCTGTTCCTCGACATGTCCGCCGGCGAGCGTGACGGCCAGGCGCTGCGCGAGCAGATCGCGGCGATGGATGACGTCTCCGACGCCGAGTGGATCAGTCGCGAGCAGGCGCTGGAGGAGTTCCAGCAACTCTCGGGGCTGGGCCAGGCGCTGAAGGAGCTGCCGGAGAACCCGCTGCCGGGCGTGGTGCTGGTGACGCCGAAGGAGGTCGACAAGGCCAAGCTCGAAGCCCTGCGCCAGCGCCTGGCGGAGCTGCCCAAGGTGGAGCAGGCGCAGCTCGATCTGGTCTGGGTCGAGCGTCTGACCGCGATCCTCAAGCTGGGTGATCGTTTCGTCTTCGGCCTCAGCCTGCTGCTGATCCTGGCGCTGCTGCTGGTGATCGGCAACACCATCCGCCTGCACATCGAGAACCGCCGCGCCGAGATCGAGGTGATCAAGCTGGTGGGTGGGACCGATGGCTACGTGCGTCGTCCCTTCCTTTATATGGGCGCGCTGTACGGTTTTGGGGCCGGCATCTTCGCCTGGCTGCTGCTGGCCTTCGGGCTGGATTGGCTGAACGATGCCGTAGTACGTTTGGCCGGTCTTTACGGTAGCGATTTCGCGCTGGGTGGCGTACCTTCTTCCGACGGTTTTTCGCTGCTGCTCGGCGCCGTGCTGTTGGGCTATATTGGCGCCTGGTTGGCAGTGGCGCGGCATCTGAACGAACTTGCACCCCGTTAGGGCGCTGTTCGGCGAGGCTGAACGCAAGCTGACAAGCCATTGTTTTGATTGATATTGACTATCTGTCAGGGAACTTATCCACAGCCCCTGCATCAGATAGCGCAGTGCTAAACTGCACGAGTTTCGTGAATCGGAGGATTCGAATGTCCACTTCCTTGCAACCTGTTCATGCTCTGGTTCCAGGCGCCAACCTGGAAGCGTACGTGCATGCGGTCAACAGCATCCCGCTGCTGACGCCCGAGCAGGAGCGTGAACTGGCCGAAAATCTCTACTACCAGCAGGATCTCGAGGCTGCCCGCCAGATGGTGCTGGCCCACCTGCGTTTCGTGGTGCATATCGCCCGCAGCTACTCCGGTTATGGTCTGGCCCAGGCTGACCTGATCCAGGAAGGCAATGTCGGCCTGATGAAGGCGGTCAAACGCTTCAACCCGGAAATGGGTGTGCGTCTGGTCTCCTTCGCCGTGCACTGGATTCGCGCGGAAATCCACGAGTTCATCCTGAAGAACTGGCGCATCGTCAAAGTGGCTACCACCAAGGCCCAGCGCAAACTGTTCTTCAACCTGCGCAGCCAGAAGAAGCGTCTGGCCTGGCTGAACAACGATGAAGTGACCGCCGTGGCCGCAAGCCTGGGCGTCGAGCCGCACGAAGTGCGCGAGATGGAAAGTCGTCTGACCGGCCAGGACATGGCCTTCGACCCGGCAGCCGATGCCGACGACGACAGCGCCTTCCAGTCGCCTGCGCATTACCTGGAAGACCATCGCTACGACCCGGCTCGCCAGCTCGAGGATGCCGACTGGAGCGACAGTTCCAGCAGCAACCTGCACGAAGCGCTGGAAAGCCTGGACGAGCGCAGCCGCGACATTCTCCACCAGCGCTGGCTGGCCGAGGAAAAGGCGACGCTGCACGACCTGGCTGCCAAGTACAACGTGTCCGCCGAGCGTATTCGTCAGCTCGAGAAGAACGCGATGAACAAGCTCAAGGGTTGTATTGCCGCCTGAGTCTGTCGTTACCCCGAAAAGCCGCACTCAGGTGCGGCTTTTTTCTGTCTGGAGCAATTGCCTTGAACAAAGCCCCTCTTAAAGTGCAGCACTGGCTGGTGTTCGTGGTCGTGGCCGTACTGTTCTTCGCCTGGGGCGCCTGGTTGATGCGCAGCACCGAGGTGCATCCGCTGGCCAATCTGCAGCAGTGGCGCGATGGGCTGTTACAGCCGCTGACCGAAGACGAACTGACGCTGCGTGACGTGCAGGCGCTGGGTTCGGGGGAGCTGTGGCTGGAGCCGCGTCTGGACGGTGCACGGCTTTTCTATCGTGCGTCGCTCGAAGGGGAAGAGGGCGAGTGGATGCTGCAGGCTGAACTGGCGTTGAGCCAAGGTCAGCGCGACAGCTTGATGGCGGCGCAGGGCCTCCAGGTCGGTGATGCCGAGCTGGCCCTTGGTCAGTCACTGATCGACCAGATGGCGGGCTTTTCCATCGCCAGCCTCCATCTGAGTGCCCCGCAAGCGCTGGCCAGCGAGCGCCTGGCCGCCAGTCTCGGGCAGCCGCGCCTGACCCTGGAGCTGGCCGAGGGCCAGGCCTGGGTCTATCCGCAATGGGGGCTCACCGTACACTTGCGGGGCGATGACGTCGCGTTGCTGCATGCGGTGCCCAAAGGCGCGTTCGCGCCTCACCGCTAGCGCGCCGATTGAGATCCCTGGTGCGCACGGCGCACCCTACGCCGTCCGGTGTTCCGACCGTAGGGTGCGCCGCGCGCACCGAGCAGCGTCATCCGGCGGTTTCTACAGCCAGCGCGGCCACCAATCGGGGCGCTGCGGCTTGAGCTGATTGAGGTAATGGCTGCCACCGAGTTGCGACATCTGCTGACGAATCCAGGCGGCGCGGCGATTGACGTAGGCGTCGGGGCGGCCGGCGCTCCAGCGCAGCGGATTGGGTAGCACCGCTGCCAACTGGCTGGCCTGCTGGCGATTGAGATAGGGCGCGCCGACGCCAAAATGATGTTGTGCGGCGGCTTCGGCGCCGAAGATGCCATCGCCCCACTCGACGCTGTTGAGATAGACCTCGAGGATGCGCTCCTTCGGCCAGAGCAGTTCGATCAGCGCGGTGAACCAGGCTTCCAGGCCCTTGCGCAGCCAGCTGCGGCCGGACCAGAGAAACAGGTTCTTCGCCACCTGCTGGCTGAGGGTGCTGGCGCCCCTGAGCGAGCCGCCGCTCTGGTTGTGTGCCAGCGCTGCCTGAATCGCGCCGACATCGAAACCCCAATGCTCGGCGAATTTCTGGTCTTCAGCGGCGATCACCGCCATCTTCAGGTGATCCGGCAGTTCGTTCCAGGGGCGCCACTGGCGCTTGAGCTCGATGGGCTGTTCGCTGCCCCAGGATTCGATCTTGCGCTCGATCATCAGCGCCGTACCGGGCGGCGGCACCCAGCGCAGGGCAAGCACCAGCAGCGCGCTGGCCAGGATCAGCCAGAGCAGCAGTTTCAGCAGGCGGCGGGTCAGGGCTCGGAGCATGAGGTCTCGCAATGATCAGGTGAGGCGCTATTAAAACAAAAAATTGCCGGGAGCAATTTTTGACGTCGCTTTGCGCCGGCCCGCGAGGCTTGCCGCCAGGGATGGCAGGCCACAAAAAATTGCCGGGAGCAATTTTTGACGTCGCTTTTCGCCGGCCCGCGAGGCTTGCCGCCAGGGATGGCAGGCCACAAAAAAATTGCCGGGAGCAATTTTTGACGTCGCTTTGCGACGGCCCGAAGGGTTGCTGCCAGGGATGGCAGGCAACACAAGGCGCCGAATGAACTCCCGCGAAACCACAGGACTGGGCACCGGTGTGACAATAACGATCATGTCGTCTTCAGGCCCAATGGTTAAACTGCGTTCAGGTCGATTTCATCAGGAGTTTCCATGACGCGTCTCTGGCTGCTGTTGTCCGCATTCACCGGCTTCACCGGTGTCGCTCTGGGCGCGTTCGCGGCCCATGGTCTGAAGCACAGGCTGACCCCGGAGTATCTGGCAGTGTTCCAGACCGGCACGCATTACCAACTGATCCACGCGCTGGCCCTGTTCGGTGTCGGCCTGCTGGCGATGCATGTGCCCAGCCGCCTGGTGAATCTGGCTGGCGGCGCCTTCGCCCTGGGTATCCTGCTGTTTTCCGGCAGCCTCTATCTGCTGACCCTCAGCGGCATCGGCAAGCTGGGCATGATCACGCCTTTCGGCGGCGTCGCCTTCCTCGTTGGCTGGCTGTGCCTGGGGCTGGCGGCCTGGAAGCTGACGTAAGCCCTGCGTATCGATCGAACCTCGGGGGCTGCCGGCGGTGCGCACGGCGCACCCTAGGTTGGCAGACCTGACTCTGGCGTCAGAAATGAGGACGAATGGCGCCTTTTAGCCTTGGTGGTGGCCAGTTAACGGGCTAGAATGCCGGCCCTCTTTCCAGTTGTGACCGAGTCGTCATGCGTATCCAGTTGAATGGTGAACCCTTCGAACTGCCGGATAACCAGAGCGTCGCCGACCTGTTGGTTCGCCTCGACCTGACCGGGCGCCGTGTGGCGGTCGAACTCAATCAGGACATCGTTCCACGCAGCCAGCACGACAGCACCCAGCTCGCCGAGGGCGATCAGGTGGAAGTGGTGCACGCCATCGGCGGCGGCTGACCTCACGAGGAGTTTTCCATGAGCCAAGTTCGCAGCGACAAGCCCTTCACTCTGGCCGGCCGTACGTTCCAGTCGCGTCTGCTGGTCGGTACCGGCAAGTACAAGGATATGGACGAGACCCGTGACGCCATCGCCGCCTCCGGGGCCGAGATCGTCACCGTGGCGGTGCGCCGCACCAATATCGGCCAGAACCCCGGTGAGCCGAACCTGCTCGACGTGATCAGCCCGGACAAGTACACCATCCTGCCCAATACCGCCGGCTGCTATGACGCCGTCGAGGCCGTACGCACCTGCCGCCTGGCTCGCGAGCTGCTTGATGGCCACAACCTGGTCAAGCTGGAAGTGCTGGCCGACCAGAAAACCCTGTTCCCCAACGTCATTGAAACCATCAAGGCCGCCGAAGTGCTGGTCAAGGACGGTTTCGACGTCATGGTGTACACCAGCGACGATCCGATCATCGCGCGTCAACTGGCCGAGATTGGCTGCATCGCGGTGATGCCGCTGGCCGGCCTGATCGGCTCGGGCCTGGGTATCTGCAACCCGTACAACCTGCGCATCATCCTCGAGGAATCGAAAGTGCCGGTGCTGGTCGATGCCGGTGTGGGTACTGCCTCCGACGCCACCATCGCCATGGAGCTGGGCTGCGAGGCGGTGCTGATGAACAGCGCCATTGCCGAAGCGCAGAATCCGGTGCTGATGGCGCGCGCCATGCAGCATGCCGTCGAGGCGGGCCGCCTGGCCTACCTGGCCGGCCGCATGCCGAAGAAACTTTATGCCAGTGCATCGTCGCCGCTGACTGGCCTGATCAAGTAAGAAAGACGATTTGCTGCGTGCCGGCCTGCCGGCCCGCTGGGTCGTAAAGCAATCTACAAGAGCACAGCATGACCGATACCCAACAGCCCGAACTGACCGAAGACGGTCGCCAGCGCCGTACCATCAAGAGCTTCGTGATGCGCGCCGGGCGCATGACCGAAGGCCAGCAGCGCGGCATCGACAAGGGCTGGCCGCTGTTCGGCCTGGAGCTGGAAGATGGCCTGCGCGATTTCGATCAGGTATTCGGCCGCCGCGCGCCGCGCACCTTCGAGATCGGCTTCGGTATGGGCCACTCCACCCTGGAGATGGCCGCTGCCGCGCCCGAGCAGGATTTCATTGGCGTCGAGGTACACAAACCCGGCGTCGGTGCGTTGCTGAGCGGCGCGATGGTGCAGAATCTGCGCAACATTCGCGTGTACAGCTGCGATGCGCTGGAAGTGCTGCGCGACTGCGTCGCCGATGCCAGCCTCGATCGCGTGCTGCTGTTCTTCCCCGACCCCTGGCACAAATCGCGGCACCACAAACGTCGCATCGTCCAGCCGGCGTTCGCCGAGCTGGTGCGCAGCAAGCTGAAGGTTGGTGGCGTGTTGCACATGGCTACCGACTGGGAAAACTACGCCGAGCACATGCTCGAGGTGATGAATGCGGCGCCGGGCTATCGCAACCTGGCAGCCGATGGCACCTACGTGCCGCGTCCCGAGGAGCGCCCTGTGACCAAGTTCGAACGTCGTGGCGAACGTCTCGGCCACGGCGTGTGGGATCTGAAGTTCCAGCGTCAGGAATGACTCACCCCGCGACAAGCGTTCGATTAGAACCGGCAGGATGCACGATTAGATCGGGATAACCCGACGGCCAGGACGGCGCCTCACCTCAGAACCTGCTCACGATCTGCTGCGCGTCGGCGCTACTGCGTTAAAAACAAGCTCGGAAAGCCGCTTGCGGCTAACGCACCTCTGGTGCGGCCCCGAAGGGGGGGAGCGAAGCGAGTCATGCTCATGTACAAAAGTACAGTCGCCCGCGACTCCGACCGTTCCTCGCTTGTTTTTGCCTTGTATCGCTCTAGCTCGCGAGATCGTGAGCAGGCTCTCAGAACACAACAAAGACAAGCGCACCTACAAGGTGCGCGAGCAATAGCGGCACCGCTTGCATGGCGCCGCGAGGAGAGCATTGTGTTGAGATCGGTTTCCCTTCTTCTGCTGACTGCCCTGGCGTTTCAGGCCCAGGCCAAGGTCGATGCCAGCCAGGCCGCGCGCCTGGGTCAGGAACTGACGCCACTTGGCGGCGAGCGTGCCGGCAATGCCAGTGGCACCATCCCTGCCTGGACGGGTGGCCTGGCCACGCCGCCGGCCAATTACCTGCCGGGCATGCATCACCCTGATCCCTATGCTGACGACAAACTGCTGTACCGGGTCGACAGCCAGAACCTGGCGCAGTACGAACAGCAGCTGCCGGTCGGCCTCAAGACCCTGCTGCAGCAGAACCCCAGCTTCTACCTGCGCGTATTCCCGACCCGCCGCAGTGCAGCCGCGCCGCAACGCATCTACGATGCAACGCGCTTCAACGCCCTCAATGCCGAGCTGATTTCCGGTGGTAACGGCGTTCAGGGCGCTGCTTCCGGCATACCCTTCCCGCTACCGGCGAACGGCCAGGAAGCGATCTGGAACCATGTCATGCGTTATCGCGGTGACCAGATCAGCATGGCCACCAACCAGGCGGCGGTGCTCAGCAACGGTAGCTACAACCTGCTCAAGCTCGAACGCGACATCTACTTCGTCTATGGCCGTGACGGCGTGGCCCCGCAGGACCTGGACAACACCCTGTTCTATTACAAGTACAAGGTCGTGGCTCCCGCCAAGCTGGCCGGTTCGGCGCTGGTGGTGCAGGAAACCCTCGATCAGGTGCTGGCGATCCGCAAGGCCTGGCGTTTCAATCGTGGCGAACGCCGTGTGCGCCGTCTGCCGATGCTTGCCTACGATACCCTGCAGCCGGACACCAATGGCATGGCCACCGCCGACCAGGTGGATTCCTACAATGGCGCGCCGGATCGCTACGAGTGGCAGTTGCTGGGCAGGCGCGAGATGCTGGTGCCCTACAACAGCTATGCGGTGCACCAGCGCGGCATTCCCTATGCCGATATCCTGCAGGCCAAGCACATCAACCCCGAGCTGTTGCGTTACGAGCTGCACCGCGTCTGGGTGGTCGAGGCGGATCTGCGCACCGGCTTCAGCCATCCCTATGGCAAACGTCGCTTCTATCTGGACGAGGACAGCTGGCAGATCCTCGCGGTCGACCTGTATGACCGCAACGGTAACCTGATCGGCCTGCAGGAAGCCCACCCGATCAGCTACTACGACGTGCCGATGTTCGGCTCGACCCTGGAGACCACCTACGATCTCAAGGGCGGCCGCTACTTCGCCGACGGTCTGGATAACAACGAGAAGATGTACGACTTCAACGCCCGGCTGAGTCCGCGCGACTTCACCCCGCAGGCGCTGCGCCGCGAGGGTAACTGAGCCCGCATCATCCGCGTGACCAGCGCATCGTCAGCTCTGGCTGGCCGGTGTGCGGGTCGCGCGTCTCTTCCAGCGTCATGAAGTCGTTCGCTCGGTAGAAGGCCACCGCTTGGGTATTGGCGCGGTAGACGCCCAGCTCGAGGTTGTCGCGCCTGCGCTTGGCTTCGTCCAGTAGCTGACGGCCCAGGCCGCGCCCCTGAGCGCTCGGACTGACGAACAGCGCGGCCAGGCGTTGTTCATGCAGCGACGCGAAGCCCAGCACGTGGCCGTTTTCCTCCAGCACCAGGGTTTCGGCCTGCGGCAGGTACAGCTCGCGCATGGCGGGTAGCTGCTCGTACCAGAACGTCTCCGGCACGAAGTCGTGGGCCTGAATGGAGGCCTTCAACCAAAGGTCGAGTACGGCGTCGCTGTCCGTGGGCTGGTAGGGGCGAAGCATGATGAGGTCCTGTTCGAGGAGAGGTGAATCCATGGAGGTTCGGTTACATATCTTCGGTGCATCCGGCTCGGGCAGCACTACCCTGGCTCGCACGCTGGCCGAGCGCAATGGCTGGCTGCATCTGGATAGCGACGATGTCTACTGGTTACCCAGCGAGCCGCCCTATCTGTACAAGCGACTGCCCGAGGAACGCGTCAGGCTGATCCGCGAGCGTAGCGCACAAGCGCCCAGCTGGGTGCTCAGTGGTTCGCTGTGCAGCTGGGGAGAGGCGTTGATCCCATCATTCAGCCATGCCCTGTTCCTGCGCCTGGACGACCAGGAGCGCATGCGCCGGTTGCGTCAGCGTGAAGCGCAGCGTTATGGCGGGCGCATCGAGCAGGGAGGTGACATGCACGAGCAGAGTCAGGCCTTCCTGCAATGGGCCGCCGGTTACGAGCAGGGGGACCTGGACACACGCAGCCTGCTTATGCACGAAACCTGGATGGCCCGCCATCTGAGCTGTCCGCTGCTGCAGCTGGACTCCACCCGGCACACGCCCGGACAACTGGCCGAGCGTGTGCTGAGCTGGCTGCAGTCCTGAGCGAGGAGCTCGGTAGCTCCCCCGCTCTAGCTCAATGCTTTTCAGCGGTTTTGCGCATTCTCCGCTTCAGCTTCTGCGGCGTGCGGTCGCTTATTACCTGCGTGTGCCCGTCAAGGCTACCCAGGTTCCCGGGCAACCCATAACCGCTTCCAGATCCCGCCGATAACGTTCTGCGCTGAAAAGCCTGCCCAGGGGGGCGTGCTGCTGCGCTGCGACGCTTCGTCATGGATCTGGCTTTCAACGACAGGTGTCTGCTCGCGCCAGGCATCGATGGAGTCCTGTGCATGAACATCAAGGATTGGCCGCTGCGCCTGAAAATCACCCTGACGGCGGCGGCGCTGTTATCGCTGGTCAGCATCGTGCTGATCTGGCAAAGCGTTTCGTCCCTGGATCGGACCGTCAATGACACCCTGCGGCGTGATATCGACGGCTTCGCCCAGTCGATATCGGTCAACCTGGGCAACTGGATGCACGACCGCATCAACGCCGTGAAGACCACTGCAGGCAGCCTGATGCAGCAGCCGCAGATCGCCCCGCACATCTTGCTGCAGCAGACCTGGGCGACCTTCGCCTTCAACATCACCTACATCGGCACCAATGATGGACAGATGCTGCAGAACGACCCGACGGTGATCCTGCAGAACTACGATCCGCGTCAGCGCGGCTGGTATCAGGGCGCTGAGAAGAACAACGATGTGTTCATCAGCGACCCTTACGTCTCGCTCACCGATGGTGCCTACGTGGTGACCATCGCCTACCCGGCACGCCGCAACGGCACGCTGATTGGTGTGGTCGGCGCCAACCTGACGCTCGATACGCTGACCGAGACCATCGGCCAGCTGAGCATCCCCGGTGACGGCTACGCGCTGTTGATCGACCAGAGCGGGCAGATGATCGCGCACCCTGACAAGGCGTGGCGCACCAAGTCGGCCTCCGACTATTCGCCGACGCTGGGTGGCGAGCAGCTCAAGGCCCTGGTGCAGCAGCGTCGTCTCACTCAGGCTGAGGTGGCGGGCACCGACAGCCTGCTGTTCGCCGTCGAGATCCCCAATACCCGGTGGACGTTCGTGATGGTCATGGATGAGGCAAAAGTACTCGCGCCGGTGCGTAAGCAGCTCGCTGTGCAGTTGATCATCGGTATCGGCATGCTGGCCGTCGCCATTCTGGTGCTGGCTCTGCTGGGCCGTGTGCTGTTCCGTGATCTCGAGCAGATCCGTCACAACCTCAACGCCATCGCCGAAGGCAATGGTGACCTGACCCAGCGCCTGCCGGTCAACTCCAATGACGAGATTGGCCAGCTATCTAGCAGCTTCAACCGCTTCATCGAGCAACTGCACGGCATCATTTCCCGTCTGCGCGATGTCGCCGTGGCGCTGAGTAGTGAGTCCGGACAGGTGGCGCAGGATGCTCAAGCGCAGAACCAGCACGTGCAGCAGCACCAGTCCGAGCTGCATCTGGTGGCCACTGCGGTGACGCAGATGGCTTCCGCCACACAGGAAATCTCGCACAATGCCGAGACTGCCTCCGGTCAGGCCGTGGATTCGGTCAGCCTGAGTGTGGAAGGGCGCCGCCAGGTGGAGCGCAGCCAGCAGTCCATCGCCCTGCTGGCTGAAGAAGTCGAGGGGGCCGGGCGCATCATCGATGAATTGCACCGCCACTCCAACGAGATCAGCTCGATTCTCGCCACCATCGCCAGCATCGCTGACCAGACCAACCTGCTGGCCCTCAATGCGGCCATCGAGGCGGCGCGTGCCGGCGAGCACGGTCGTGGTTTTTCGGTGGTGGCCGACGAGGTGCGCGTGCTGTCCAAACGCACCCACGAGTCGACCCGCGAGATCGAGGCGATGATCCAGGTGCTGCAGGACGCCACCCGCCAGGCGGTCGGGGTGATGGACAACGCCGCTGCCAAGGCTGCGCAGAGCGTGACCGACGCCCAGGCGGCCAGTGACCTGCTGCAGCGCATCACCGAGGCGGTCGGGCAGATCAACGACATGGCCGCGCAGATCGCCTCGGCGGCGGAAGAGCAGGCCAGTGTCACCGTGGAGGTCAACCGCAACACCGAGAACATCCGCACCATGGGCGATCAGATGTCACAGAGCAGCCATGCTGCCTCGGCGGCAGCTTCCAACCTGCAGGCGCTCGGCCGGCAGATCGGCAGCGAAGTGTCCAAGTTCGTGCTGTAGAAACAGTGGTTCGCCCCCTGCCACAGGAGCGGCTTCAGCCGCGAAGGCCACTGTCCGTGGCTGACACCGCTCCTGCTAGGGAAATCGCATCCAGTCGGGCTGTGTTCTTCTTGCAGCGAATGCGATCGCGCTTCGTTGTCGACCTAATTCCTGTCGGCCAGTATGCCGATCACCACGAAGATCAGGATCAGCACCGGCGCCAGTGTGTAGTTGTTGAAGTGCGCCAGGCCCTTGGCCAGCCAGGGCGTCAGGAAAACGATCGCCAGGCCGTAGCCGACCGCGCAGAACACCACGAACAGCAGGGTGCGCAGGACGAAATTGAGGTTGCCGATGGTGCGTTGAACCCAGGCGTTGATGGCTGGGCCGAACAGCACCAGCAGTGTGGCCATGATGGCCAGGGAGATATCACCGAGGTGGCTGCGGCTCCAGCGCGAGAGGGTGACGATCAGGTCCAGTAGCAGATCCATTCAGGCTCCTTGGCAGGCTTAACGGTCAGTGCAGCGGCATCAGGGCTGCGCAAGCGAAGCGCCCAAGACTAACGGATTGTCGTGACGCTGTGGCGGAACTAGGCCAGGAACTGCTGCAGCAGATCGTTGAGAAACAGCTGACCCTTTGCCGTGGCGACCAGCCGAGTTTCGTCGGCTTGCAGCAGGCCCAGGCGCTCGGCTTCGCGGCGTGCCTGTTCGAGCTGCTGCAACGGCAGGCCGGTGCGCTGGCTGAACAGCTCGGCCGGCGCGCCTTCGGTCAGGCGCAGCACGTTCATCAGGAACTCGAAGGGCAGCTCGTCGGTTTCCAGCAGGCGCTCGCCGGCCTGGAATGCCTTGGCCGGGTCGAGGTAATCCTTCGGCAGTCGGGTTTTCCAGGTGCGCTGGATGCGCCCTGCGGGTGTGCTCAGCTTGGCGTGGGCACCAGCGCCGATACCGAGAAAATCGCCGAAGGTCCAGTAGTTGAGGTTATGCCGCGCCTGCTTGCCGGGCTGGGCGTAGGCGGACACCTCGTACTGCGCGTAGCCCTCGGCGGCGAGCAGCGCCTGGCCGGCTTCCTGGATGTCCCACAGCAGATCATCCTCGGGAAGCGTCGGCGGCTGGCTCCAGAACACCGTGTTCGGCTCCATCGTCAGTTGGTACCAGGACAGGTGCGTGGGGGCCTGGGCGATGGCGGTGCGCAGGTCGAACAGAGCGTCCTCGATGCTCTGATCGGGCAGGCCGTGCATCAGGTCGAGGTTGAAGTTGTCGAAGCCGGCAGCACGCGCCATATCAGCGGCACGGATGGCTTCGTCGCCGTTATGGATGCGCCCCAGCGCCTTGAGCTTGGCTTCCTGGAAACTCTGCACGCCGATGGACAGACGATTGATGCCCAGCGCGCGGTAGCCCTTGAACTTGGCCTGCTCGAAGGTGCCGGGGTTGGCTTCCAGGGTGATTTCGATGTCTGGCGCGAAGGCGATGCGTCGCTCGACACCCTCCAGCAGGCGCCCCAGGGCACGGTCGGAGAACAGGCTGGGCGTGCCGCCACCGAAGAAGATCGAGCTCAGCGGCCGGCCGTGGGCGTGCTGCACGTCGATGTCGAGGTCGGCGAGCAGCGCGTCGACGTATTCATCTTCAGGCAGCGTCGGCCCGGCAGCATGGGAGTTGAAGTCGCAGTAAGGGCATTTGCGCACGCACCACGGGATGTGGATATAGAGCGCCAGGGGCGGGAGCAGGAAACTCCCGCCAGCGGAATCGCTCATGCCAGCCCCAGGCGCTGCTTGAGCAGGGCCATGGCGCGGGCGCGGTGGCTGAGGCGGATCTTCTGCTCGGCAGGCAGTTCGGCACTGGAGCAGTTGGTTTCCGGCACCCAGAACAGCGGGTCGTAGCCGAAGCCATGCTCGCCACGGGCTTCATGCAGGATGCTGCCGTGCCACAGGCCTTCACAGAGGATTGGCAGCGGATCGTCGGCGTGGCGCACCAGTGCCAGGGCGCAGACGAACTGTGCGCTGCGCTTGGCTTCCGGCACGTCTTTCAGGGCTTCTAGCAGCTTGGCGTTGTTCGCCGCGTCGCCCTGGCCATCGGCATAGCGCGCCGAGTAGATGCCGGGCGCGCCGCCGAGGAAATCCACCGCCAGGCCGGAGTCGTCGGCCAGCGCAGGCAGGCCGGAGATGCGCGCGGCGTTGCGTGCCTTGAGGATGGCGTTCTCGACGAACGACAGGCCGGTCTCTTCCGGTTCGACCTGGCTGAACTCACCGATGGAACGCACGCGCACCGCATCGCCGAGCATGGCCTGCAACTCTTTGAGCTTGCCGGCGTTATGGCTGGCCAGTACCAGTTCCTTGAGGTCGATCATGCGGATATTGCCTGTCAGTTGAACGTTGAATTACAGAACCTGCAGGAGCGCGCCCCGCCGCGAAAGCTTCGTTCCGTGGCAGGGCTCCTACGCAAAGGCGCTGGCAGCGCCTTCAGCATCAGTCATCCGGGAACATTTCCTGGTTGAAGGTGATGCGGTGCGTGCTGTCGCCCTGGCGCACATCGAGGGTGAAGCTGAGAATCTCGCGGCTGGCGAAGGGGAACTGTGCCAGGTAGTAGATGGCGCCGCTTTCGGTGACCTGCCTGAAGGTCAACGCGGTGCTCTGCCCCAGCAGGTTCTTCACCTCGCCACCGACCACGGCGGTGCTGGCTTTGCCGGCCTTGAGCACGGCGACGTTGATCACGCCCAGGGTCTTGCTCCGGGTCAGTCCCGCCGCCACGGCAATGTCTGGCTGGATGAAGCTGGAGTTGAACACGCTGTAGTGCACGTCGAGATCGCCGAAGCTCTGCTTGCGCTCGGCGGCGGCCGGCAGAGCCAGGCACAGGGCGATCAGGAAGGGGATGATGCGGCTCATGATGTTCTCCTCGTTCAGACCGCGACGCGCTGGGCGGACAGGTCCGCGCCGCTGATGCGGTAGATGCCGATCTCGCCCAGCAGGTTGGGCCAGATGCGGCTTGCCAGGCCATGACGGTGGTCACGGTCCACTGCCAAGCGTTCTTCCACACGGGCACCCTGGGCGTGACAGAGACGCTCGAAGTCCTCGAAGGTGCAGAAGTGGATGTTCGGGGTGTTGTACCAGGTATAGGGCAGGAAGTCCGATACCGGCATGCGACCTTTCGTCGTCAGGTACCAGCGGCAGCGCCAGTGGCCGAAATTGGGGAAGGTGATGATGCAGGTCTTGCCGACACGCAGCATCTCGGCCAGCACCTTGTCCGGGTAGTGCAGCGCCTGCAACGACTGGGTCATGACCACCACATCGAAGCTGTTGCTGGCGAAGTTGCCCAGCCCCAGGTCGAGGTTCTGCTCGATGACGTTGACGCCGCGCTCGATGCACAGGGCGATCTTGTCCGGGTCGATCTCCAGGCCATAGCCGGCCACCTGCTTGTTGTCGCGTAGCCAGGCGAGCAGCTCGCCGTCGCCGCAGCCCAGGTCGAGCACGCGGCTGCCCGGGGCGATCCATTCCTGGATGATGTCCAGATCCGCTCGCATGCTCATACCTCGATTCGCTTCATGTAGCTGTCGAACGCCTGCAGGTAACGCGGGATCGGCATGAGGAAGGCGTCATGGCCCTGCGGTGCGTCGATCTCCAGGTAGCAGACGTTCTTCTTCGCCGCCAGCAGGGCGTCGACGATCTCCCGCGAGCGGGCGGGGGAGAAGCGCCAGTCGGTGGTGAAGGACATCACGCAGAAATCCGCCTCGGCCGCGGCCAGGGTCTTGGCCAGGTCGCCGTCGTTGGCGGCGGCCGGATCGAAGTAGTCCAGCGCCTTGGTCATCAGCAGGTAGGTGTTGGCATCGAAACGGCCGGAGAACTCCTCGCCCTGGTAGCGCAGATAGCTTTCCACCTGGAACTCGACGCTGTGAAAGTCATAGTTGAGCTTCTCGCTTTTCAGGCCACGGCCGAATTTCTCGCCCATGGCGTCATCGGAGAGGTAGGTGATGTGCCCAACCATGCGCGCCAGCATCAGCCCGCGCTTGGGGATCACGCCCTGTTCCTGGAAATGCCCGCCGTGAAACTCCGGGTCAGTGAGGATCGCCTGGCGCGCCACTTCGTTGAAGGCGATGTTCTGCGCCGACAGCTTGGGCGCCGAGGCAATCGCCAGGCAGTGGCGTACGCGCTCGGGGTAGCTGATGGTCCACTGCATGGCCTGCATGCCGCCGAGGCTGCCACCGATCACCGCTGCCCATTGGGCGATGCCGAGCACATCGGCCAGGCGTGCCTGGCTGTGCACCCAGTCTTCCACCGTCATCACCGGGAAGTCGGCGCCATAGGGCTTGCCGGTGGCCGGGTTGGCGCTGCTCGGGCCGGTGGAGCCATTGCAGCCGCCCAGATTGTTGAGGCTGACGACGAAGAACTTGCTGGTGTCGATCGGCTTGCCGGGGCCGATGCAGCTGTCCCACCAGCCGGGTTTGCGGTCCTCCGGGCTGTGGTAGCCGGCGGCGTGATGATGGCCGGACAGCGCGTGGCAGATCAGCACGGCATTGCTGCGCGCGGCGTTCAGTTCGCCGTAGGTTTCGACGACCAGTTCGTACTCGGCCAGGCTGCGTCCGCAGGCCAGTGCCAGGGGTTCGCTGAATCGGAACACCTGGGGGCTGACCAGACCGACGGAATCTTCGGGAAATGCAGTGGGCATGAAGGCGCTGCTAATGAATCGGAGGAGGGCGCCAGTCTAAAGAGCACCGACCTAAGCGGCAAGCGAGCTGGGCGCCCGCTCCGCTCTACAGGCTTTGTGGCCGCGCCGCCATCGGCAGGTTGACCACCTTGCCCTGGCGCTGCACCGGTGCCGGGCGGCGCAGCACGCGCAGCATGTCGCTGGCCTGGGCCAGTTGCTGCTCCAGTTCTTCCCGGTAGCGCGCCAGTTGCAGGCTGCGTTTGCGCGTCTGCTGGGTTTCCTGAGCCAGGGCCTTGAGGCGCAGCATGTGGCTTTCCAGCATCTGCTTGTGTTCCAGGGTGTGCTGCATCAGCGGCATCAGCGCATCGGCGGCCCATTGCTCGGCATCCAGGCGCAGGCGCTGGTGCAGGCCTATCACTTCCTGGGCCAGGGTGGCGAAGAAGCGCCGGGTCAGGCTGCGCTGCTCGGTGAGCAGGGTCTTGAGGTGCAGGCGGAACTGGTCGCCCTTTTCCTGCAGTTTCTTCAGCTCTCGCAGATAACGCTGGATCTTGAACTGCGGCGCATCGACACCGCCGAGTGGGTTGTCTTCGTTATGGCGGCGATAGATGGCTGCAACCATCTTGTTGGCCATGTCGGCTTCGTGCTGCAGGTTGTGCAGATCCTGCTCGACGGCGCGGAAGAAATGCAGGATGGCCTGGTTGATGCCCAGGGTGGTCCAGCTGCCGGTCAGATTGCGGCGCACCTCGCTCAGGTGTTCTTCCAGGCGTTCGGCGCGTGCGGCGTGGCGCAGCAGCTGACCCTGGCGTTGCAGCAGGCGTTGGTTGGTCTTCAGGCCGAGCAGGCGCTTGTGATGCCGGCTGTGATCTTCCTTGGTCTTGGCGGTCAGCTCGAACAACAACTGGCCGTTGTCCTGCTGATGGCTGCCGAGCAGGGCCAGCTGTTCGCTGACTTTCTCCAGGCGCAGACTGAGCACGTGCTGACTGTTATTGAGCAGCGCCAGCACCTGACGCACCACGTTATCTTCGATCAGGCGTTCCTTCTGCGCGACGATGCGCTCGCACAGCAGGGTCTCCAGACCGGCCATCTGGCTGCGTGCCAGCAGTTCCTCGTCCTTGCGCACCTTGGCCAGCAGCGCCTGCTTGGCCGACAGGGGCAGTACGTCCTGCTTGGCGATGCCCAGCTGCTTGGCGGTGGCGCTCTGGATCTGGCCAATGGCGTTCTGCACGAAGGTCTCGCCTGCCAGGTCGTCCCACAGCACGTCGATCTTGTTGAGGACGGCGAACAGGCTGGTCTGGGTGTCCTCCTCGAGCTGACGGATGTGCTGCTGCCAGATGCTCATGTCGCTGGCGGTGACGCCGGTGTCGGCGGCCAGCAGGAAGATGATCGCCTGGGCATTGGGCAGCATCGACAGGGTCAGCTCCGGCTCGCTGCCCAGGGCGTTGAGACCGGGAGTGTCGAGAATACGCAGGCCCTGACGCAGCAGCGGGTGGTCGAAGTTGACCATGGCATGGCGCCAGGCTGGCACCAGCACCTGACCGCGCTTTCCGGTGCCTTCGAGCATGTCCGGGTGGAAGCCGAGCTGGATTGCCTGCTCGACCGGCATCGGTTTGGTCTTGGCCACCTGGCTGAAAGCCAGCGCCATGTTGGCCGGGTCGCTGGTGTCCAGTGGGATGTTCACCCAGTGCCGGGGAATGCGCTTGAACTGGGCGACGCTGGCCGAGGCCGTGCGCGTCTCGATGGGCAACAGGCGGATGTAGGGACGTTCCGAGCGCGGGTCGAAAAACAGTTCGGTCGGGCACATGGTGGTACGCCCGGCATGCGAAGGCAGCATGCGCTGGCCGTATTCGGAAAAGAACAGGCTGTTGATCAGCTCGGTCTTGCCGCGCGAGAACTCGCCGACGAAGGCCAGGGTGATGTGGTCGGTACGCAGGATTTTCAGGGCGCGTTCGAGCTTGGCCTGAACTGCCTCGGAGTTGAGCCGGTTGTGTTCCAGCCAGCTGCGATAACGCGTGATCTCGCGCATCAGTTCGCGTTTCCAGGCGACGTAAGCGTCAACCTGCTGGCTGAGACGTTCCATGCTCATCCTGGCTCTCCTCTCGGCAAGTTCATCCACTTGCTGGGGCTGCGTGACTGTTCGGTTGGCGTTGCCGCCAGGAAGCACGGCATTCGCGAGAATAACCTGCATTATGCGAGGTACAGGGCGGCCGTCAATTGGCGGCTTGTACAGTCCCGCCTTGTGGTCGGGTCTGGTGGCTGAGTGGTCATCAGGCGCGCTGCAGGCCGGGAATCGGCGGCAGGTTCTTCGGAGCGCGAATGCGCAGGCGTTTCTGCCGATTGAGTTCGCCGCTTTCCAGGCTCACCTAGCTCTTGGCCACGCCAAAAGCCTTGGCCAGAAAGGCCAGCAGATGGGCGTTGGCCTTGCCCTCGATCGGTGGGGCGGTGAGGCGGATCTTCAGCCGATCACCCTGCAGCCCGGCGAACTCATTTTTGCTCGCCTTGGGTTGCAGGTGACAGTCGAGGATCAGGTCCTCGCCGTCCCAGCGGTAGAAACTTGCGGTCTTGATCGGCATACCCCTCATCCGGCGCTGCGCGCCACCTTCTCCCGGAGGGAGAAGGTCAGCAAGGAAGGTGTCGCTGCGCGACTCTCATGCTAGAGGAAGGGGCTGAGCATGGGCGGCAGGCCCGTGTATGCCGCCAGGCCGCCGATGATGAAGCGGTCTGCAAGATTGATCGCGATGAAGGCGAAGATCGGCGAGATATCCAGGCCACCGAGGTTCGGCAGCAACTTGCGGAACGGCGCCAGCAGCGGCTCGCAGATCTGATTGACCAGCTGTGCACCGGGGTTGTAGCTGCCTGGGGCGACCCAGGAGAGGATCACGCTGATGATCATGGCGAAGAAGAACACCTTGAGAAACAGCGAGGTCACGCCGATCAGTGACCACACCAGCAGTTGCAGGATGAAACCGCCGACGTTGTAGCCCATCAGCGTCAGGGTGACGACCATCAGCAGCAGCTGCACCAGGATGGCCAGCACCAGCGAGGCCAGATCCAGCCCGGCGAAACCGGGGATGATCCGCCGCAGGGGCGTCACCAGCGGCTGCGTGGCCTTGACGATGAACTGGCTCAGCGGGTTGTAGAAGTCGGCGCGCACCAGTTGCAGGATGAAACGCAGCAGGACGATCAGCAGATACAGGCTGCCGAGGGTCTGAATGATGTAGATCAGGGCTTCGATGAGTCCGGACATGTTTGCTTCCCTTATTGACCCAGTTGTTCGGCCAGTTCGGCCGAGCGATTGGCGGCGGCATTCAGTGCCTGTTGTACCAGCGCTTCGAAGCCGCCGGCCTGGAAGGTGTTGATTGCTGCTTCGGTGGTTCCGTTCGGCGAGGTGACGCGGCGACGCAGTTCACTGGCGTTGACATCGCTCTCGCTGGCCATGCGTGCAGCGCCCAGTGCGGTCTGGATGCTCAGGCGGGCAGCGGTTTCGCGCGGCAGGCCGAGCTGCTCGCCAGCCGCTGTCATGGCTTCGATCAGCAGGAAGAAATAAGCCGGGCCGCTGCCGGATACGGCAGTGACTGCGTCGATTTGCGCTTCGCTGTCCAGCCACAGGGCCAGACCCACGGCGCTCAGCACCTGTTCGGCCTGGGCTTTCTGCTCGGTGCTGACGCGCGGGTTGGCGAACAGGCCGGAAACGCCCTGGCGCAGCAGCGCCGGCGTATTGGGCATGCAGCGCACCAGCGGGCGCTCGCCCAGCCAGCTTTCCAGGCTGGCGCAGCTAATGCCGGCGGCGATGGAGATGATCACCTGATTTGGCGCGAGGTGCGGAGCCAGATCCAGGCATACCGCCTTCATGATCTGCGGCTTGACCGCCAGCACGATCAGGTCGGCGCCTTTGATGGCTTCACCGTTATCCGCGAAGGTGGCGATGCCATGCTCCTGCTGCAGACGGGCGCGCTGTTCGCTGCCGGGCTCGCTGGCGCGGATGGCGCTGGCCGGCACGCCCTGCGCACGCAAACCGCCAATCAGGCTGGCGGCCATGTTGCCGGCGCCGATGAAGGCGATGATCGGGTTGCTCATTACGGGAATTCCTTCATTCAATGGGTGGGCTGGCCGTAATCGCGGGCGCCGAACAGGGCGGTGCCGATGCGCACCCAGGTGGCGCCTTCGGCGATGGCGGCCTCCAGGTCATGGCTCATGCCCATGGACAGGGTATCGAGGTCCAGCGCCAGGTCATCACGCAATTGGCGCAAGTGGGCGAATGCGGCATGTTGCGCGGCGACATCGTCGGTAGGTTCAGGAATCGCCATCAGCCCCCGCAGGCTCAGGTTGGGCAGGGCGGCGACGGCCTTGGCCAGCTCTGGCAGCGCTTCGGGGCTGCAGCCGGATTTGCTGTCCTCAGCACTGACATTGACCTGCAGGCAGATATTCAGCGGCGGCAGGTGCGCGGGGCGCTGCTCGGAGAGGCGTTGGGCGATTTTCAGTCGATCCACCGAATGTACCCAGTCGAAATGCTCGGCGATGGGCCGGGTCTTGTTCGACTGAATGGGGCCGATGAAGTGCCAGATCAAGGGCAGATCGCTCAATTCGGCCTGTTTTTCCAGCGCTTCCTGCAGGTAGTTCTCGCCAAAATCGCGAAGGCCGGCGGCGTGGGCTTCGCGAATGGCCGCTGCTGGTTTGGTCTTGCTCACCGCGAGCAGGCCGATATCCGCCAAATTGTGCTGCGAGGCTTGCGCCGCCTCACGGATGCGCGCTCCGACCTTTGCAATATTCTCTGCTATCGTGGACATTAATTGCGCTCTATAAAGCCCTACCTCTAGAGAGGGCGTCTACAAACTGCTGCGCTCGACCATGCTGCGTTGAAGTCACCCTCAAAAGGCTCATGTACAGCTCGTACACTGCGCCTTTTCGCCTGACTTCGCCTTGCCTGACCTTCGCTCGCTGCTTTGTAAACACCTTCTCAGGGTTTGCGGCATTCTACCTGCTTGCTTGTAATTGGGGAGTCCCATGGATATCACTGAGCTGCTCGCCTTCAGCGCCAAGCAAGGCGCGTCGGATTTGCACCTCTCGGCGGGTCTGCCGCCGATGATCCGCGTCGACGGCGATGTACGCCGCATCAACCTGCCGCCGCTGGATCACAAGCAGGTACACGCGCTGATCTACGACATCATGAATGACAAGCAGCGCAAGGACTTCGAAGAGTTCCTCGAGACCGACTTCTCCTTCGAAGTGCCGGGCGTGGCGCGTTTCCGGGTCAACGCCTTCAATCAGAACCGTGGCGCCGGTGCGGTGTTCCGTACCATTCCGTCCAAGGTGCTGACCATGGAAGACCTGGGCATGGGCGAAGTGTTCCGCAAGATCACCGACGTGCCGCGCGGCCTGGTGCTGGTTACCGGTCCCACCGGTTCGGGCAAGTCGACCACCCTGGCGGCGATGCTCGACTACCTCAACAGCAACAAGTACCACCACATTCTCACCATCGAAGACCCCATCGAATTCGTCCACGAGTCGAAGAAGTGCCTGGTCAATCAGCGTGAAGTGCACCGCGACACCCACGGCTTCTCCGAAGCCCTGCGCTCGGCACTGCGTGAAGACCCGGACATCATCCTGGTGGGCGAGATGCGCGACCTGGAAACCATCCGCCTGGCGCTGACTGCCGCAGAAACCGGCCACCTGGTATTCGGCACCCTGCACACCACCTCCGCCGCCAAGACCATCGACCGCGTGGTCGACGTGTTCCCGGCCGAGGAAAAGTCGATGGTCCGTTCGATGCTGTCGGAATCGCTGCAGGCGGTGATCTCGCAGACCCTGCTGAAGAAGATCGGCGGTGGCCGTGTCGCCGCCCACGAAATCATGATCGGCACCCCGGCCATTCGTAACCTGATCCGTGAGGACAAGGTCGCGCAGATGTATTCGTCGATCCAGACCGGTGGCGCGCTGGGCATGCAGACCCTCGATGCCTGCCTGAAGACGCTGGTGTCCAAAGGGCTGGTCAGCCGCGACAGTGCGCGCGAGAAGGCCAAGAGCCCGGAAAACTTCTAGGAACTGGTGTAGGAGCGGGCGTTGCTCGCCAAGCTCTGTTCGCGATCAGAGCTCGCTCCTGCGATTCGGCAGATGGTTGCCGCAGGCATTGCACACGAAGCTGCGAGAACGACGATGGAATTCGAAAAACTACTGCGCCTGATGGTCGAAAAAGGCGGCTCCGACCTGTTCATCACCGCTGGCGTACCGCCGTCGATGAAGGTCAATGGCAAGATCATGCCGGTGACCAAGAACGCCATGTCGCCGGAGCAGACCCGCGAGACCGTGCTGGGCGTGATGAACGAGGCGCAACGCCGCGACTTCGCCGAGAACCATGAGTGCAACTTCGCCATCAGTGCCCGTGGTATCGGTCGTTTCCGCGTCAGTGCCTTCTACCAGCGCAACCTGGTGGGCATGGTGCTGCGCCGGATCGAGACCAACATCCCCACCCTCGACGACCTCAAGCTGCCGGAAATCCTCAAGAAGCTGGCGCTGACCAAACGCGGCCTGGTGCTGTTCGTCGGTGCCACCGGTACCGGCAAGTCCACCTCGCTGGCGGCGATGATCGGCTACCGCAACAAGAACAGCAGCGGCCACATCATCTCCATCGAAGACCCGATCGAATACATCCACCAGCACCAGAGCTGCATCGTCACTCAGCGTGAAGTGGGCATCGACACCGAGTCGTTCGAAGTGGCGCTGAAGAACACCCTGCGTCAGGCGCCGGACGTGATTCTCATCGGTGAGGTGCGGACCCGCGAGACCATGGATCATGCCGTGGCCTTCGCCGAAACCGGCCACCTGTGCCTGGCCACCCTGCACGCCAACAACGCCAACCAGGCGCTGGACCGCATCATCAACTTCTTCCCGGCGGACAGGCAGAACCAGGTGTGGATGGATCTGTCGCTCAACCTCAAGGCCATCGTCGCCCAGCAACTGGTGCCGACCCCGGATGGCAAGGGCCGCCGCGCGGTGATCGAGGTGCTGATCAACACCCCATTGGCCGCCGACCTGATCCGCAAGGGTGAGGTGCACGAGCTCAAGGGACTGATGAAACGCTCCACCGAGCAGGGCATGCAGACCTTCGACCAGGCGCTGTACAACCTCTACACCCAGGGCGAGATCACCTACGAAGATGCGCTGCTCTACGCCGACTCGGCCAACGACCTGCGCCTGATGATCAAGCTCGGCTCGGAAACCGATGGCGATCACCTGACCAGCATGGCTCAGGGCCTGGCGCTGGAGGTCAGCGAGGAAGATCCGGGGCGTCGCTTCCGCTGATGCTGTCAGACAGGGGGCGCGATGCGTCCCCTTCGTTTATCCGGGCGATGCGTTTGCCCTTCCTGCCTGCCAGCACCAATGCCTGGCCATCGCGCTGCGCGCCGGCGCGTGCTTCGCTCATCAGTTGCGGAATCAGCGGGCCTTCCGGCAGGTGTTTCCAGAATCTCAGCGGCAGATGCTGCTGCATCACCGTGCGGTTGAGCCGTGCCGGGTTGAAGGTGCTGCCGTAGTAGGCACGCCACAGGGCCTGACCGTCATCCTCGGGCTGTTGCGCCCAGGCTTGCCACTGCGCTGGGCAGCGACGCTCATGCTGCAGGCGTTGGCCATCCCAGTAAACGCCATCACGCGAGGTTGCGATCAGCCAGCTGTGTTTGCCCAGGCGCTCGGCGAAGTGGCCGCTGGCCGAGGCGAGAATGTCGTGCGCCGGTTCGAACCAGGCGACGAAGTCCGGCGCGCCCGCAGCCTTGCTCGGCTGAAAACGCACGAAGGCGTGCAAGTGATGGGCCTCACGGCGCACGGCCTTGAGCCGACGATGCAGCTCACTGCCGTCGGGGTCACCGGCCAGTACGGCGCTGCGTTCGCCCTGCACGAAACGCCAGAGCACACGGTAGAGCAGGCTCCAGCGCTCGTCGCCCCGGTACTGCGCGGCGCTTTCCAGCAGCTCCAGCAGTTCGGGCGATACGCGCAGGCGACCGTTGGGCTCCGGCGCGCGCTCGGCGGGCTGGTCGAACAGTCCAGGCGCTGCCTCTTCGTCCAGCCATTGCAACTGGTGCGGTGCCAGGCCTTGCAGCAGGGCGCGGCGCGCGGCCTGGCGCCAGGTGGCGAAGGTGCCGTCGAAGCGCAGGCTGTGCATCACCACAACGCCATCTGTGCTGGTGTGTCGCGCAGTTGCTGGCGCAGTACCACTGACTCGTGTTCGGCACGTGGCGGGCGGTAATCCTGGGTGATGATGAAGGGTTTGGCCTTTTCCAGTACGCAGCGCAGGCGGGTCAGATCCTCGTAGCGGATGCGCCGTTCCCGCCGCAACGCACCCAGGCGCCGCGCGCTGAGCACGCCGATGCCAGGCACGCGGGCGATCAGCGACTCGTCGGCACGATTGAGGTCCACCGGAAACTGCTCGCGATTGGCCAGCGCCCAGGCCAGCTTGGGGTCGATGTCCAGCGCCAGGTTGCCAGGGCCGGCCAGCAGCTCCGTGGCGCTGAAGCCGTAGCCGCGCATGAGGAAGTCGGCCTGGTAGAGGCGGTGCTCGCGCAGCAGCGGTGGCGCTTCGAAGGGCACGGTCTTGGGGCTCTGCGGAATCGGGCTGAACGCCGAGTAGTAGACGCGGCGCAGGCGATAGTCGTGATACAGGCTCTGGGCGTTGTGCAGGATGGTGCTGTCATCGGTGGCATCGGCGCCGACGATCATCTGCGTGCTTTGCCCGGCCGGGGCGAAGCGCGGCGCGCGGCGTTCTTCCCTGGCCTCGCGCTCGCCGAGATGAATGTTGTGCATGGCCTTGTGGATGCTACCGACGTTCTTTTCCGGCGCCAGGCGCACCAGGCTGGTCTCGGTGGGCAGTTCGATGTTGACGCTGAGGCGATCGGCGTACAGGCCGGCTTCGGCGATCAGTTCCGGTGCAGCATCGGGGATGGTCTTGAGGTGAATGTAGCCGCGAAACTGGTGCTCCTGGCGCAGCAGCTTGGCGACGCGGATCAACTGCTCCATGGTGTAGTCGGCCGAGCGGATGATGCCGGAGCTGAGGAACAGGCCGCTGATGCAGTTGCGCTTGTAGAAGTCCAGCGTCAGCGTCACCACTTCCTCGGGGGTGAAGCGCGCACGCGGCACGTCGCTGGAGCGTCGGTTGATGCAGTACTGGCAGTCGTACAGGCAGAAGTTGGTCAGCAGGACTTTCAGCAGCGCCACGCAGCGACCATCCGGCGTGTAGCTGTGGCAGATGCCCATGCCGTTGGTCGAACCGATGCCGTCCTTGCCCTTGGAGCTGCGCTTTGGCGCGCCACTGCTGGCGCAGGAAGCGTCGTACTTGGCTGCGTCGGCGAGGATGGTGAGCTTTTCGATCAGTTGCATGGCAGGCGATATCTATACTGTTTTTTTATACAGTATATGGGCGTCGTACAGCTATCAAGTCATTCGTTGTGTTGCATCGTTTCTGCGAAAATGAAACCTTCACTCGGCGCGCAGCGTCATAGCTGCACCTCGTACAAGGAGTTCGTCATGCAACGACAGGATACGCACAGCAAGCTGATCGGCTATCTGCTGTGGATTTTCGGTTTTCTCGGTTCCCATCGCTTCTACTACGGCAAGCCGGTCACCGGTACCATCTGGTTCTTCACCCTGGGACTGTTCTTCATCGGCTGGATCATCGACCTGTTCCTGATTCCCTCGATGGATCGCGAGGCCGACCTGCGCTTTACCGCGGGGGATACGGACTACAACGTGGCGTGGATCCTGCTGACCTTCCTCGGTGTGTTCGGTGTGCACCGCATGTATCAGGGCAAGTGGATCACCGGGATCATCTATCTGTTCACCGGCGGCCTGTTCCTGATCGGTGTGCTCTATGACTTCTGGACGCTGAACACGCAGATATCGATCAAGAACGCGCAGCGCGGTTGAGTCAGAGACAAGTGATTTGCACAGTCTGCCCCCTCTCCCATTTATTGGGGGCACGCCTAGGGTGTGTACGAAAAGTCGCCGAGCGAAGGTCAGGCGAGGCAAAATCGGGTGAGGAAGCGGAGTTTACGAGCTGTAAATGAGCATTCCGAACCCGTTTTTAACGAAGCATCACCGAGCGCAGGCACTTTTCGTACAGAGCCTAGTGGAGAGGGCTGGGGAGAAGGTGGTTCAGGCGGTTCGGTGTTGCCGGATAGACCCTCTCCCCCGGCCCCTCCCGCAAGCGGGAGAGGGGAGACAAGCGCCGTAGCCCGGATGCAATCCGGGGAAAATGAAAAGGGCATCCCATGGGATGCCCTTTTTTCGTAACGCCGGCGGGATCAGTCGTCGCTGTCGTCGTCATCCCCGCCGTCGACCTTCATGCCCAGTTCCTTGATCTTGCGCGTCAGGGTATTGCGACCCCAGCCCAGCAGCAGGGCGGCGTCGCGGCGGCGGCCGGCTGTGTGCTTGAGTGCGGTCTCGATCATGATGCGCTCGAACGCCGGCACGGCGCTGTCGAGCAGGTTGGACTGGCCACGTGCCAGGGCCTGGTCGGCCCACAGGCGCAGCGCCTGCTCCCAGTTGGTCACCGGTGCGGCGTCCTGCGGCTGGGTCAGCAGCTCCGGCGGCAGGTCGTCGACATGCACCTCACGGCCCGAGGCCATGACGGTGATCCAGCGGCAGGTGTTCTCCAGCTGGCGCACGTTGCCCGGCCAGGGCAGGTGCTTGAGGTAATCCTCGGTTTCGCTCTTGAGCAGCTTGGGCTCCACTGCCAGTTCCTGCGCCGCACGGGCGAGGAAGTGGTGAGCGAGGGTCGGGATATCCTCGCGGCGATCGGCCAGACGTGGGATATGGATGCGGATGACGTTGAGGCGGTGGAACAGGTCTTCACGGAACTTGCCGGCCTGCACCAGGGTTTCCAGGTTCTGGTGGGTGGCGGCGATGATGCGTACGTCCACTTTCACCGGGGTGTGGCCGCCGACACGGTAGAACTCGCCATCGGCCAATACGCGCAGCAGACGGGTCTGGGTGTCGGCCGGCATGTCGCCGATCTCGTCGAGGAACAGGGTGCCGCCATCGGCCTGCTCGAAGCGACCGCGACGCTGGTTGGCTGCGCCGGTGAAGGCACCTTTCTCGTGGCCGAACAGCTCGGACTCCATCAGATCCTTGGGGATCGCCGCCATGTTCAGCGCAATGAACGGCGCTGCCGCGCGCGGGCTGTGGCGGTGCAGGGCGTGAGCCACCAGTTCCTTGCCGGTACCGGATTCACCATTGATCAGCACGGTGATATTGGAATGGCTGAGGCGGCCGATAGCGCGGAACACCTCCTGCATCGCCGGCGCCTCGCCGATGATTTCCGGGGTGCGTGCCTGCGCTGCGGGCGCGGCCAGGCTTTGTTGTTCCTGAGCGTGCTGGAAGGCGCGCTTGACCAGCGAGACGGCCTCGTCGACGTCGAACGGCTTGGGCAGGTATTCGAAGGCGCCACCCTGATAGCTGGCCACCGCGCTGTCCAGGTCGGAATGCGCGGTCATGATGATCACCGGCAGGCGCGGGTACAGCTCGCGGATGCGGGCCAGCAGGTCGAGGCCGCTGGCGCCGGGCATGCGGATATCGGAGATGATCACGTCCGGCTGCTGGCGGGTCAGGCGGGCGAGTACACCGTCGGCACTGTCGAAGCTCTGGGTGGTCATGCCTTCCTGTTGCAGGGCCTTTTCCAGTACCCAGCGGATGGAACGATCGTCGTCGACAATCCAGACGGTTTCACTGCGGCTCATGGCGTGGGCGCTCCTTGTTCCAGCGGTAGGAAGATCGAGAATACGGTGTGGCCGGGATAGCTCTCGCACTCGATCAGGCCCTGGTGCTGACTGATGATGTTCTGGGTGATGGCCAGGCCCAGGCCGGTGCCGTCGGCACGCCCGCTGACCATGGGATAGAAGATGGTTTCCTGCAGCTCAGGCGGGATGCCGGGGCCGTTGTCGATGATCTCGACCTTGACCACCAGACGGTGGCGCGTATGGCCGATGGTGAACTGGCGCAGGGTGCGGGTACGCAGGCTGATGCGCCCGAGACCCATGTCGTGCTTCTGTCCGGCGATGGCCTGCATGGCATTGCGCACGATATTGAGCACGGCCTGGATCATCTGCTCGCGGTCGATCAGCAGGTCCGGAATGCTCGGGTCATAGTCGCGCACCAGGGTGATGCTGCCCTGGCTTTCCGCTTCGATCAGGTTGGCGACGCGCTCCAGCACCTCATGCACGTTGGTCATCGCCAGCGACGGCAACTTGTTCGAGCCGAGCATGCGGTCGACCAGGTTACGCAGGCGGTCGGCCTCTTCGATGATGACGTTGGTGTAGTCCTTGAGCTCTTCGTTGGGCAGTTCGCGCGACAGCAGTTGTGCTGCGCCACGAATGCCGCCGAGCGGATTCTTGATTTCGTGGGCCAGGCCGCGCACCAGCAGTTTGGTGGTTTCCTGCTTGGACAGCTGCGCCTCTTCCTTGGTGATGCGTAGCAGGCGATCACGTGGATGCACCTCCAGCAGCAGCAGGGTTTCGCCCTTGCTGAACAGTGGGGTGACGGCGTAGTCCACGGTCAGCGTCTGGCCAGTGACCGAGGTCAGCACGGCTTCACGCTTGTTGAACGGATGAGCCTGCTCCACCGCCTGGCGCAGCGATGACAGCGCCTCTGGCGATTCGGTGAACAGGTCGCTGATGAACTGACCATGGCTGCGCTGGCCGCTGACGGCCAGGAGCATTTCCGCCGCCGGGTTCATGTACTCAAGGCACAGCTGGCTGTTGAGCAGCAGGGTGGCGGTGGTCAGGTTGTCGAGTAGCAGTCGATGCAGAGCGTCGTTGATGGTCATAGGCAGCGCATTCCGGCAATGGGCAGGAAAATGCAAGAAGCAAACCAAGGCCCCGAAAAGACGCACTTTTTATGGCCTGCCATCCCTGACGGCCCCTCTTTGGGCCGTCGCAAGCGAGGTCAAAAATGGCTTCCGGCAATTTCTGTGCGATCTGTCCGAGGTCTGGTGGCGTGGTAGCGAGGTCGGGTTGAGAAAAACGACCCAAAACAGGGAGAGCTTAGGAGGCGGTGCGTTCGATTGCACCATCAAGGTGCAATTGAATTCAGAAGAAGGGAAGGATGCTGGCCTCTTCCTTGGGCTTGTCTTTGAGTGGGCATTCGGGGCGAACGCCGTATTCATCCTTCTTGCACGGATTGATCTTGCGCTTCTGTGCCAGGGTCATGCGGTGCATGTGGAAGGGTTGCGCCGGTGTGCGCTCGACGATGAGCCCGGCGGAGTCGATGATTTCTGCCACCAGTTGGTGCGTACCACGGTCGACGTGCTGCAGGGAGAACACCGGGCTGCGGCTTGTTTCGCCCTGGGGGGCGCCGTCGAGCAGCAACCGGTAGCTGTGGTCGGGCAGCAGACCTGGCTCGCTGGTGAGGGTGACGATCATGTCGCCGGAACCGTTGTGGATCGAGGCGTCCGGCTCAGGCACGAGAATGCGCAGCACCTGATAGTGCACGGTCGGTTTGCTTACCGCAGGTGGCGGGGCCATGCGCACCGTGGGTTGGGGTTGGCTCATTTCCGCACTGTTGGACGGCGCCAGCATCACCCGTTCGGCAGTGCTGCTGCGCGGCTTGTCGGTGAATACGCGGTTACCTTCAGCATCGACATAGGTATAGACCTGGGCCGAGGCTGCCTGGCTGATGAACAACAGGCAGAGCAGCAGTGTACGCATCATGATCAGTTCGTAGGTCTCGGAGTCGGGCGCGGTGGCGTTACAGGTGGACGGGCAGGGCTGTTGGTGCTGATGCGCTGCACGGTGAAGGTTTCGGTGGCGCTCTGCTGGACGATGCGTTCGCCAGCGACGACCGCCACCGCCAGGCTGTGTTCGCCGCGCTCGACATTGGTCAGCTGCAGGCTCGGCACGTTGCCGGCCTGGCCGTATGGCTCGCCATCGAGGATCAGGCGGAGCTGGTGGCCGGGCTGCAGGCGTGGCTGGATATTCACGCCGACGACGAAGGTGCCGTTGTTGGCGCGCATCGCTTCGTCGTCCGGGATGCCGGTCAGGCTCAGTGCGGAGTAGGGTGCTGCGCTCTGTGTCGAGGTGTCGTCATTGCCCGCCGGTGTGCTGGGCGTCTGCATCTCTACCGTATTGGTTGGCGGCAGGTTGACGCTCTCGGCTGCTGCGCCATCGGGCGGCTGGTTGGTGAAGACTGTGTTGCCGTTGGCGTCGACGTATTTGTAGATCTGCGCACTGGCCGGCAAGGCCAGGGCAAGCAGCAGGCAGGCGAGTAACGGGCGCATGGGCCGATCCTTCCGCGGATGATGCGCTAAGCCTTGCACTGCTGACGGTTCCTGGCAAGCGCAGGGCGCCATGGCTGTGATGTCTGGCTACAAATCGGCGCGGGCCATGGGGGCGGATGACTTAGGGCGTCGTGGAGCACTGGTCTGTGCGCGCCATCTGTTGCAGTGTCTCGGGCTCTCGGTGCGCGCGGCGCACCCTACCGGTGGGAAATGAAAAAGCCCCGCCAGGCAGAGCCGAGCGGGGCTTTCGAGCGCGCTGCACGAGGCGGCGCGAGACTGGTTTAGACGCTGTAGTACAGGTCGTATTCCAGCGGGTGTACGAAGGTACGTACCTTGATTTCTTCTTCGGATTTCAGCTCGATGTAAGCATCGATGAAGTCGTCGGAGAATACGCCGCCCTTGGTCAGGAACGCGCGGCCCTTGTCCAGCTCTTCCAGGGCTTCTTTCAGGCTGCCGCACACCTGCGGGATCAGCTTGCCTTCTTCCGGCGGCAGGTCGTACAGGTTCTTGTCGGCCGCATCGCCCGGGTGGATCTTGTTCTGGATGCCGTCGATACCGGCCATCAGCAGAGCAGCGAAGGCCAGGTAGGGGTTGGCAGCCGGGTCCGGGAAGCGCGCTTCGATGCGGCGGGCTTTCGGGCTGGCAACGTAAGGGATGCGGATCGAGGCGGAGCGGTTGCGAGCCGAGTAGGCCAGCATCACCGGTGCTTCGAAACCCGGAACCAGACGCTTGTAGGAGTTGGTCGACGGGTTGGTGAAGCCGTTCAGGGCCTTACCGTGCTTGATGATGCCGCCGATGAAGTACAGAGCGGTCTCGGACAGGCCGGCATAGCCTTCGCCAGCGAAGGTGTTCTTGCCGTCTTTGGAGATCGACATGTGCACGTGCATGCCCGAGCCGTTGTCGCCGTACAGCGGCTTCGGCATGAAGGTAGCGGTCTTGCCGTAGGCGTCGGCGACGTTGTGCACGCAGTACTTCAGGGTCTGAACTTCGTCAGCCTTGGCCACCAGGGTGTTGAACTTCACGCCGATTTCGTTCTGACCGGCAGTGGCCACCTCGTGGTGGTGCACTTCGACGACCAGGCCCATCTCTTCCATGGCGTTGCACATGGCAGTCCGGATTTCGTGGTCGTGGTCGCACGGCGGAACCGGGAAGTAACCGCCCTTGACGGCCGGACGGTGGCCCTTGTTGCCGCCTTCGACGTCGCCGTCGGTCATCCACGAGCCTTGCTCGGAATAGATCTTGAACATCGAGCCGGAGATGTCGGACTTGAACTTCACTTCGTCGAAGATGAAGAACTCGGGCTCCGGGCCCACGAATACGGTGTCACCGATGCCGGTGCCCTTGAGGAACTCTTCAGCGCGCTTGGCGATGGAGCGCGGGTCGCGGTCGTAGCCTTGCATGGTGCTCGGCTCGATGATGTCGCAGACCAGGATCAGGGTCGGCTCTTCGGTGAACGGGTCCAGTACGGAAGTTTCGTCGACCGGCATCAGGATCATGTCGGAGGCTTCGATGCCTTTCCAGCCATGGATGGACGAGCCGTCGAACATCTTGCCGTGCTCGAAGAAGTCTTCGTCCAGGGCGTCACGGGCCGGCATGGTCACGTGGTGCTGCTTGCCCTTGGTGTCGGTGAAGCGCAGGTCTACCCACTTCACGTCGTGTTCTTTGATCAGTTGAACAGCCTTAGACATGTTGTCCTCCAGGTGGAAAAGGCTCTTATCGATAAGCCTTGAAGATGCGGTGAAGCCCGGCGGGATAGTCCTCCAGGGCGACCTGCCTCACAAGGGAGCAAATTGCATGCCAGTGCCCTTTATTGGGCAGAAGCCACGAAACTCAGGTACCGCGCCGTCTGCGCGCTAATTCGCCAGAAATATTTGCACCATTTAAGGGCCTTTAATTTCAAGAAAGATCCATTTTGGTGCGCTGCGTGAGTGATGCAGTATTTTTGGTCAAAGCTTGAACAATTTCCGCTATAATCCGCGCCCCTGTTTTTTCGTCCCCCAAGCGGGCGGCCTATTCATGAAGCTCATCGTCAAAGTTTTCCCGGAAATCACCATCAAGAGCCGCCCAGTGCGCAAGCAGTTCATTCGCCAGTTGGGGAAGAACATTCGCTCCGTGCTGCGTGATCTTGACCCCGAATTGCGGGTGACAGGTGTCTGGGACAACCTCGAAGTCGAAACCGACCTGGACGATCCCAAGCTGCTCGCCGAGATGACCGAGCGCCTGCGCAATACGCCGGGCATCGGCCTGTTCCTCGAGGTCAATGAATACCCGCTGGGCGATCTCGACGACATCACCGAGCATTGCAAGCGTCACTATGCCGATCAGTTGCCGGGCAAGATCTTCGCGGTGCGTTGCAAGCGCGGCGGCAAGCATGAGTTTTCTTCCATCGATGTCGAGCGTCACGTCGGCTCGCGCCTGCGTCGTGAGTGCGATGCGGCTGGCATCGACCTGAAGAAACCGGACGTCGAAGTGCGCATGGAGATTCGCGACCAGCGCCTGTTCGTGGTGCACAACCGTCACGAAGGCCTCGGCGGTTACCCGCTGGGCTCGCTGGAGCAGACCCTTGTGCTGATGAGTGGCGGTTTCGACTCCACCGTGGCGGCGTACCAGATGATGCGTCGCGGCCTGGTCAGCCACTTCTGCTTCTTCAACCTCGGCGGCCGCGCCCACGAATTGGGCGTGATGGAAGTGGCGCACTATATCTGGCAGAAGTTCGGCCGCTCGCAGCGCGTGCTGTTCATCAGCGTGCCGTTCGAGGAAGTGGTCGGCGAGATTCTCGGCAAGGTCGACAACAGCCAGATGGGCGTTATCCTCAAGCGCATGATGCTGCGTGCTGCCACCCGTATCGCCGAGAACCTGCAGATCGAGGCGCTGGTCACCGGCGAGGCGATCAGTCAGGTCTCCAGCCAGACCCTGACCAACCTTGCAGTGATCGATTCGGCCACCGACATGCTGGTCATGCGCCCGCTGATCGCCAGCCACAAGCAGGACATCATCAACACCGCCACGCAGATCGGCACCGCCGAGTTCGCCAAGAACATGCCCGAGTATTGCGGCGTGATCTCGGTCAACCCGACCACCAAGGCTCGCGGTTACCGCATCGAGCACGAGGAGGCCCAGTTCGACATGGCCATCCTCGAGCGCGCCCTCGAACGCGCCACCCAGTTGCCCATCGACCGCGTGATCGACGAGTTGGGCAAGGACGTGCAGGTCGAGGAGGTCGGTGAAGCGCTGGCCGGACAGATCGTCATCGACATCCGCCATCCCGACGCCGCCGAAGACGAGCCGCTGGACGTCCCTGGCATCGAGGTGCAGGCGCTGCCGTTCTATGCGCTGAACAACAAATTCAAGGAACTGGATGAGAACCGCCAGTACCTGCTGTATTGCGACAAGGGCGTCATGAGCCGCCTGCACGCCCACCATCTGCTGAGCGAGGGACATGCCAATGTGCGCGTTTATCGTCCGGCATAGAACGCCGGGGCTTAATGGCGGAAGTATCCGCCATCGCCCTCCCGACCGTTCGCCAGCGGCGACACCCCATTCAGCTCGCTGAAACAGTTTTCTTCATATTCGTCGTCCAGGCTGGGCGACACACCGAATCCTCTGATCGAGATACACACAGTGATCGAAAATCTGCGCAACATCGCCATCATCGCCCACGTCGACCATGGCAAAACCACCCTCGTCGACGCCCTGCTGCGTCAGTCCGGCACCCTGGAACGCAACGAGCTCAACGACGAGCGCGTGATGGACAGCAACGACCAGGAAAAAGAGCGCGGCATTACCATTCTGGCCAAGAACACCGCCATCAAGTGGAACGACTATCGCATCAACATCGTCGACACCCCCGGCCACGCCGACTTCGGTGGTGAAGTCGAGCGCGTGATGTCGATGGTCGACTCCGTGCTGCTGGTGGTCGACGCCCAGGACGGCCCGATGCCGCAAACCCGCTTCGTGACCAAGAAGGCCTTCGAAGCCGGCCTGCGCCCGATCGTCGTGATCAACAAGATCGACCGTCCGGGCGCGCGTCCGGACTGGGTCATGGACCAGATCTTCGACCTGTTCGACAACCTCGGCGCCACCGATGAGCAGCTCGACTTCCAGGTCGTTTACGCCAGCGCCCTGAACGGCATCGCCGGTCTCGACCACAGCGACATGGCCGAAGACCTGACCCCGCTGTACCAGGCCATCGTCGACCACGTGCCGGCGCCGAACGTCGACCTCGACGGCCCGTTCCAGATGCAGATTTCCGCTCTGGACTACAACAGCTTCCTCGGCATCATCGGCGTTGGCCGCATCGCTCGCGGCAAGGTCAAGCCGAACACCCCGGTGACTGCCATCGACGTCGACGGCAAGAAGCGTAATGGCCGTATCCTCAAGCTGATGGGCCACCACGGCCTGCACCGCGTAGACGTCGAAGAAGCCACCGCCGGTGACATCGTCTGCGTCAGCGGTATGGATCAGCTGTTCATCTCCGACACCCTGTGCGACATCAACCACGTCGAAGCGATGAAGCCGCTGACCGTTGACGAGCCGACCGTCTCGATGACCTTCCAGGTCAACGACTCGCCGTTCTGCGGCAAGGAAGGCAAGTTCGTCACCAGCCGCAACATCAAGGAGCGTCTGGACAAGGAGCTGCTGTACAACGTGGCCCTGCGCGTTGAAGAAGGCGACAGCGCCGACAAGTTCAAGGTCTCCGGCCGTGGCGAGCTGCACCTCTCGGTACTGATCGAAACCATGCGTCGCGAAGGTTTCGAAATGGGCGTTGGCCGTCCGGAAGTGATCATCCGTGAAGTCAACGGCGTCAAGCAGGAGCCGTTCGAGAACGTCACCATCGACATCCCTGAGGAATCCCAGGGCAAGGTCATGGAAGAAATGGGCCTGCGCAAGGGCGATCTGACCAACATGTCGCCGGACGGCAAAGGTCGCGTGCGCCTGGAATACAACATCCCGGCTCGCGGTCTGATCGGTTTCCGTAACCAGTTCCTGACCCTGACCAACGGCGCCGGCATCCTGACCTCGATCTTCGACCGTTACGACACCGTTAAGGCCGGCACCATGTCTGGCCGTCAGAACGGCGTACTGGTGTCGATCGACACCGGCAAGGCGCTGACCTACTCCCTGGAAACCCTGCAGGCGCGCGGCAAGCTGTTCGTCGAGCACGGCCAGGAAATCTACAACGGTCAGATCGTCGGCCTGAACAGCCGCGACAACGACCTGGGCGTCAATCCGACCAAGGGCAAGAAGCTCGACAACATGCGTGCTTCGGGCAAGGACGAAACCATCGCCCTGGTACCGCCGGTTCGCTTCACCCTGGAGCAGGCTCTGGAGTTCATCCAGGACGATGAATTGTGCGAAGTGACGCCGAAGTCGATCCGTCTGCGCAAGAAGATCCTCGACGAAGGCGAGCGCACCCGCGCTGCCAAGAAAGCCAACAAGGCCTGACGCTTAGCGACTAGCCTCGGCTGAAAATGAAAAGCCCCGCCAGAGCGATCTGGCGGGGCTTTTTGTTTCGTGTAGGAGCCCGCTTGCGGGCGATCCTGCCGGTGCGATGCTGATAGGCCGTAGCATGGGCTGAGCGTATCGATACCCGGAAAGGCGATAGATCTAGCCCCCACAACAACTACATCTGCTATGCCGGTCTGCCCTTGCGTTCCTCCCGTTCGCGCTTCAGCTCGCGATATTCGCAATAGTGTTCATAGGCAGCTTTGGTCACGACCACGAGGCCAATGGTGGCGAGGATGTTTTTCAGCATAAGACTCTCCAGTTATCGTCAGGCAGGATGGGCTTATTTCCATCCCATGCCTTTTCCATTGCTGTTCCTACCATGCCGAACGACAGCTGTTTTCCGGGCCGAGTGGCGCTAGAACGTTGCTGATATTGGTTGTCGGCAGATTGATCGTGTGTCCGCCAGCCACCAGTTGCAGGCGGTTGGCCTGGCGCAGCGCTTGCCAGAACGCGGGAAAGTTGGCGCCACAAGCGCGGCAATCGGTGAAAAACGGATTGCTGTAATGCTCGCCGTCGACGATCACGTCGAAGCTACGATCACCAGACATCGCGCCTTCTTCCGAGCTGTACTGCTTGCCGGCGACGGTGGCATAGGCGCGCACGGCGCCATCTTCCTCATGGTCCGGGCAGGAAATGTTCAGCTCGTTGCCATTGCCGTCATCGACCAGGTGCTCGCTGACGCCCATGCCCCAGCCGCTGGTCCATTCATAGGTGCCGGCGCTGGCAGTGCTGCAGGCGAGCAGGCTGCACAGCAGCCATGTGGTCTTCCCTTGCATGATGTTTCTCTCCGTTGCGTTGGTGTCAGGTGTGGCGGGGACGCAGAAAATCGCTCAGGCGCTTCTTCATGACTTCGCTGCGTGTTGCGGTTCGGGAGTCGAGAGCGTCGCTATGGCACTGGGGGCAGGTGCTGTGCCAGTCGATGCCGATCATGAGGCAATCGCTCAATGGAATCGTGGTGCCTTGCCAGTTGCAGGCTGGGCAACGGAATGTGCGTGGCTGAGGGGGTATTGGCATGAACGAGATCTCCCTTGCTCGGTATGGGAGGTACTCTGCGCCGGGGGCGCGACAGATTGTGTCGCTGCCGATGGCATGAAGTCAGGTGAATGTCCAATTGTGGACACTCACCGTATTGAGACTAGCTATGGGGTAGATTGCGCAAGTCGAGGGGGGCTATGTTTGGGCGCCGGCGATCATGCGGTGTCTTCGCCAGGGGACTTAGAGCAGAAAATCAATGGGCTGCTCCCTGGTGGCGGCTTGGAGGAGCTGCCTTTCTGTAGAAGCTCGCAAGTCTTGAGGTTCAGGGTGACGAAATCCTCCCAGGTGTATTGCTGGGCGTAGTTCAGTTCGTATTGCCGATCCACTCGGCATATGTCCGGGCGTTTGGCGTAGATGCTGCATCCTCTGCTGGCGGTGTCGTAGTGCCGACAGGTGCCGTCGCCCCGGTCGAGAAAGCTGGTTTCCTCGGCCAGGTAAACGTGCTGGCAGCACAGGCCGCATTGGTTGCAAGGGAAGACAGAAAGCCGCGCGTTTGGGTAGGACATACAATGATCGCTATTGACCGCTCTAGGTTGTCCAGAGAAGGCCCGTGTAGCGGCACGGGCCTTGTCGTTTATGCGCTTGGGGCCGTCAGTTCGGTGGCAATGTCCTGAATACGCTTTTCCGTGGACAGCACTAGATTACCTTGTTCATCCAGAATCGCCGTATCAATCATGGCTTTGAGCAACTGGGCGAACTTGACTGAGCTGAGCACTACGTTCCGGCTGTCCTGCGGGAGTGCCCGATAGTCCTCGCCATGGGTTTCTATGGCGATCTTCATATCGTGTACGGCATGGCGCAATTGCGCGCTGATCTTGGAGAAGGTGGAATTGGCCAGTGCTGTGACCTGTTCAATGGCTTGTAGCTTGCCGGCCATCAGGTTGGCATGGTCGCGGATGGTTTTCGCTTGCTCCAGATTGCTGCGGGCATTGTTCAGGGCTTCTTCACCCTTGCTGCCGAGGATGTGGCCGAAGATGGCCAGCGCCGGGCCGGCGACTATGCCGCCGAGCACCATCATGCCGCCAGCCATACCATAGCCGCCGGCGGCCAGGGATCCACCACCTAGCCAGGCCAATGTGGCGTTGGTGGCCGCGACGCCGCCAAGTGATGAAATGGCGGTGCCGGTGCTGGCGGTCGCCAGCAGCATGGTGCCGTTGTAGGCCCCGAACGCCAGGGCCGCGCCGCTGCCCATCCCGGCCCCGAGGCCCAGGCCGGCATCTTTGAGTGCCTGGTAATCCTGGCGTAGACCCTTCAGCGTATTGTTGGAAAAGTCGCCGGCATTCAGTTTGTCTAATTCTGGGCTACCCATGACCTCGACATTTTTCAACCGTTCGAAAGTGGTGATAAAGTCGGCGATGACGCCGTTAAAGGCGCGCAGCTTGCGCTGGCCGTAGTCTTCCAGGGTCTTGTTGGTGGATTCTCGATGTTTCTCGACCTTCTGGTTGGACACGTTGACCATGGTGCGAGCCTCGTCATTGAGGCCCTTGGCGTTGCTGTGGTCTATGGCTCCACTGACGCCCTTGGCGGCACCGTAGAGGCCGGCTGCTGCTGCGGCAACGCCGAGGATGATTGGAATCGGCATGGTTTTCTCCTTATTCGAGGACGAGGGCGATGGTTTTGCTGACTTCATCGTTCAGGGCTTCAGCGCGCTCCAGCAGGTCGTCGAAGATGAAGTCTTCAATCTGGTAGTGGTGCTGAAATGCTCGCATCAGCTTCTGCTCGATGCTGGAAATCGAGCCATCGCGTAGGGCGACCAGGAACATCTCGAATAGCATGATCTTCGGGACTTCCGGTCGATCTGTAGATCGCCCCTCCAGAAGTTGGGCTAATACGGCCTGAGAGGCGGCCATGCGGCTTTCTGGTAGTTCTACCTTGCTCAGGGCAAAAGCTTTCAGTTGCTCTACCAAACGGTTCTTGACTGATGTACTGAACCAGCCTGACTCTCGGTGTGCTGGGTGACCGGCGGAATGCTCCAGGTCTTCAAGTAGTTCGTTTTCCTGTTCGTCGATCTGGATGGATAGGTTGCTTAGGTCGGTATCCGAAGTGAGTTCATCGTATTTTTTTCCATCCCAGAGAACCGGATTGTCGGAGAGCGCCAGCAATTCAGCCAGGTCAAGCAGCAAGGGCTTTTCCGGTTCCGGCAATAGTTTGATGAGCATGGGTATGTTCTCGCTTGTGTGATTTACAGGGCCAGGGGCTTGTCGGAGTCCATGAAGTCGTCGAACTCCGCCAGGTTCTGGAATTGCAATGTCTTGCCCAGCAGGGTGGCGTATTCGTTGATGGCGGCAGCCAGATCGTCGGTGTTGCTAAGGCTGGGGTTGTCGGCGATGGCGAATAGGCGTTCGGTTTCCCGGCGCAGCTGAGGAATTTCGTTGTTGGTAAACACGCGTAGTTCGGCCTGCTCGGCAGCCAGCCGTTCGCGTGCGGCTGACTCGATGGCGCGGATGCGTTCCAGTTGCTGGCGTGAAAGCTCCACGCCTTGCGCGGCTTCCAACGCACTCTGGTAGAAGAAGGAAGAGAGCGTGTAACCAATCATCCCGCCAATGGCAGCGCCCACGAAGGGGATGGGAATGGCCAGTTGCCCCAGCGCGGCCATCATGCTGCTGGAGAGCATGCCTGCGCCTTTCTCGCCGACCTCGGTCAGTAACTGGGCTTCGCTGATTTCCCCAGTGACATAGCGTTTGACGGAACTGCCCAGTGACAGGCAGATGTTGACTGCTAGCGCTGGCGCGTTGGTGCCGGCAAGTGTGCGCAGGGTCTGGTTGCTCGATTGCTGCAAGCCGCCTTTGAGGGCCGCTCCAGCGAAGGCAGTGCCATAGCCGAGAGCGGCGGCCTTGACGGTATCGGTTGCGAGGTTTTGAGCCGCTTCTGCGAATTGCTTTTTCTCTTGGGCCACGCTGACCGCATTGGACAGCAGAGAGATGGAGGCGCCGATAAGTGCACCGTATTTGGCGCCCTCCATGCCTGCGCGATGGCTGGTGCTGGCGATGTCCTTCAGCGTCTCGCGCAACGGCTTTTCGGCGTAGTCGATAGCCTGTTGGGTCGATATGCCAAGATCAACGATGTCTTCTTCGGCAAGCCTGTCGAACCTGTCGGCGCGCTCGCGGAATTTTTCAGCAAGCTCCGGTTTTCCTTTTTGTTCTGCCTGCAGTGCGTGTTTTCTTAGATTATCCGCACGATTGCGGCAGTAAGTCTTGGCGTCTTCGACCTGCTCGCTAGGCAGCTCCAACTTTTTGCCGAAGTACTTACTGTACTTGTGATCCTCATGGCTAACCTGGTTGGCAACCCTGTTTCCACTGGCCTCCAACTTAGTCTGGGCTTCGTAAATGATCTTGCCGTTTTCATCCACGCGTACTCGATCCACCGCTTCGCGGTACTTGGGATCGGTGTCAATGCCGTAATGCTTCAGATCATCGCTGCGAATCGTGCGCTCAGACGATTTGTTGATGATGGCTTCGGCATTGTCACGACTGGTACCGGCAACTTCGCCAGCCCAGCCCGCTCGGTGTTTAACGCCGGTTTTTTCCTGGCTGATGCCTTTCAGGCCTTTGCTGAGAACTTTGCCTGCTTCGTTGTCGATACCGGTATAGGCTTTGACGAACTCGGCGTTGGCACTGCCATAACGGTTGACGGTTTCACTCGTGGAAAGTGCTATTGCGGTGCGGCCGATATCCCGTTCAACTTCGTCTCTGCTGTCGTCTTGCTCTCTGGGGGTTGAAGCAAGTGTAGGAGTGTCGCTGGGTTTCATGGAGCCTCCTGGCAGGAGTGTGCATCGGTAATGGTGGCCGATTGGTGTGGCATTGACTGCCTATACAGTCCGCTCATTTTTGTCAGCTTCTCTTTGATGACATCTATCCAACGTTTTGGCTGATGCAGGTGAACGTTCTCCCCCAACCCAAACACCCACCACAGCGTCTCCTTATCATCCGGAACCTTGGCGCGCAGGCGTTGCCAGTCGCTATTGGGCAGTGGCTCTAGGCTTTGCTCCGGGCTCAGCGGGGTTTCGCCGAGTAGCCAGGCGATTTGGGGGGCGACGTCGGCAACCAGCTCCACCTGTTCGATGGGGGCGGCTGTATTGAGCTGCTGACGGATGTAGGTATCCACTGCGAAGTCCGGGCGCGCCCGTGCGGGCTCGTTCAGGCGCTCGGCATGGTGGATACGGTGCAACGCGAACTGGCGTAGGTCGTCGTAGCCGTCGACGCTGGCGATCAGGTAGCTGATGGAATGACGTGAAATCAGGCCGGCAGGATGAATGAGCAGCTGCTTGGCTGCGGCCTTGCTGCGGCTCAGGTAGTCGATGCGCAGCGGCTTGCGTTCCAGCAGTGCGGCGGAGGTCTCCTGCCAGACATCCTTGTCAATTTCAGCTGGCAGCAAGGCCTTGCCGTTCGGCAGGGCGCGGACACTACGTGCCCAGTGGCCGAGGTGGTTCTGTTCCAGCTCGCCCAGGTAGTTGCGCGCCTTGTTGAACTGCGGACCGAGCAGGTCGAGCACGCTTTGCGGCAGCAGGTTCTTCAGGTGCCCTTCGGCGAGGTAGAGCGCCAGGGCAGTGGCCGGCTCCATGTCGCGCAGATCCAGCGGGGCGTTCTTGGCGTGGCTCCACTGCTTGCGGCCGCCTTCTTCCTCGTCGATCAGCGAGAACGGCCCGGAGAGCCGCTGCAGGTCGCGCTGTACGGTGCGTAGATCAACGTAGAAACCGCGGTCACGAAGTTTTTCGTGAAGCGTTGGGGCGGTGCTGTAGCGAGGGTACTCAGGTATCAGGCGCAGCAGACTAAAAAGCCTGAGCAATGTGTCTTTCGCTTCGGGCATGACAACAGCCTTGTCTCGTTGATCCTTTCGCCGGTTTACCGGCGTCATGCTGATGGCACTTTAACCATCTTTGATGGCTTTGTGCTAGCTAAAATCGGCACTGGATCGGTGGATAGTCAGGGCTGAGTCTGTGACAGGGGCGCGACAAGCTGTGTCGTGCTGAATGAACATTCCGAGAGAATGATTCGAGTTCCACTGGAAGGACGGTAAGTTTCGCGGCTAGAGCCGCTCCTGCAGTGTGCAGTGGCATTGAGCCCCCGGCATCCGCGAGGATGCCGGGGGCATGCAGAATCAGTCGTGCTCTGGCCGACAGGCCAGCAGCCCATAGGCTGCCAGCCCGATCACTACCAGCAGGCTGAGCGTCATCACTCGCCCGCTACCTGGCGCAGCGATTGCGCCGGGGTGTCGCCGAGGTTGTTGAGCATCCGCTCGCTGTACCAGTCGACGAAGTTGATCACGCCGAACTCGTAGGTCTTGGAGTACGGGCCCGGCTGGTAGGCAGTGGAGTTGATGCCGCGCTGGTTTTCCTCGGCCAGGCGGCGATCCTGGTCGTTGGTGGCGTCCCACACCTGGCGCAGGCGGGCGACGTCGTAGTCGACACCTTCCACAGCGTCCTTGTGCACCAGCCACTTGGTGGTGACCATGGTTTGCTGCGCGCTGATCGGCCACACGGTGAAGACGATCATGTGGTCGCCCATGCAGTGGTTCCACGAATGCGGCAGGTGCAGGATGCGCATGGAGCCCAGGTCCGGGTCGGTGATGCGGCCCATGAGTTTCTTGCAGCCCTGCTTGCCATCCATGGTCATGGATACGGTGCCCTTGAGCAGGGGCATGCGCACGATGCGGTTGCGCAGGCCGAAGCTGGCGTGGGCGTAAGGAATCTTGTCCTTATCCCAGCGAGCGGTACATTCGGCCACCTGATCCTTGAACGCCTGGCTGGCGCGCGGGTCGGTGACGTCATCCCATTCCAGCAGGGTGTTGAGCAGTTCCGGGTGCGAGCCATTGCAGTGGTAGCACTCGCGGTTGTTCTCGAGCACCAGCTTCCAGTTGGCCTTTTCCATCAGGGTGGTCTGCACGGCCACCTTGGCGTTCTCCATGTCGTAGGGTTCCATGTAGTGCGCCAGGGTGGCGAGGAACTCGTCGATGGCCGGCGGGTTTTCCGCCAGGGAGATGAAGATGTAGCCGCCGGCGGTCTTGCACTGCACCGGTTTCAGGCTGTAGTCCTTGAGGTCGAAGTCGGCGCCCATTTCGCTGCCGGCGAACAGCAGGCGACCGTCCAGCTCGTAGGTCCACTGGTGGTAGGGGCAGACCAGCTTGGCGACCTTGCCCTTGTCCGATACGCACAGACGAGAGCCGCGATGACGGCAGACGTTGTGAAAGGCGTGGATCTGCCCTTCGGCGCCGCGTATGACCAGGATCGGGTTGTCGCCGATCTGCAGGGTGAGGAAGTTGCCCTTGGCCGGGATTTCGCAGGTCATGCCAGCGATCAGCCATTCCTTGTGGAAGATCTCCTGCATGTCGACCTGGAACAGGCGCTCATCGTTGTAGAAAGGCTGCGGCAGCGAGAAGCTGTGATCGCGCTCATGCAGCATCTGCGCGGTGGCCTTGCGGACGGGCTCCAGCGGGTCGCCCAGGCTCAGGTTTTGGGTGCAGTCCATGGTGGCTCCTCATTGGCGAGCGCCTCGCGCCTGCCGGAAATAGTGGCTGATACGGTATGTGCCGCAAGGTCTCGATCAATCGCTGCCGCCTGCAATGGGCGTGCATGCCTGGTGAGTGGAGTGTGGAGCCGGCAACAGGTAAAACCTTATCCATGGGCGACATGGCCGGATTTGTTTCCGACGCGCCAGGCCCCGCGCTATCGGGCAGGTCGCGATAAGCATGCGGATGTCGCAGGTAGATAAATGACCGCCAGCAGCCTTTCGCACAATCCGCCGCATATGGGCCGATATCCGGCCGCGTGGAGAGCCGTTCATGAGCACCAACGCCTTCCTCAATCCGGTTACGACGCAGACCTGGACCAACGGTCGCCACCTGGTGCGTTGCGTCAAGGTGATCCAGGAAACCTGGGACGTGCGCACCTTCTGCTTCATGGCCGATCAGCCGGTGTTGTTCTTCTTCAAGCCGGGGCAGTTCGTCACCCTGGAGCTGGAGATCGACGGCCAGCCGATCATGCGTTCCTATACGATCTCCAGCTCGCCTTCGGTGCCTTACAGCTTCTCCATCACCATCAAGCGGGTGCCGGGCGGCAAGGTGTCGAACTGGCTGCACGACAACCTCAAGGAAGGCGACGAGGTGCCAGTGCATGGGCCGGTGGGGCTGTTCAATGCCATCGATTTCCCCACGGAAAAGGTGCTGTTTCTTTCCGGCGGAGTCGGCATTACCCCGGTGATGTCGATGGCGCGCTGGTTCTACGACACCAACGCCAATGTCGACATGGTCTTCGTGCACAGCGCGCGCTCGCCCAAGGACATCATCTACCAACGTGAGCTGGAGCACATGGCCGCGCGCATCAACAACTTCAGCCTGCATATCATTTGCGAGAAGCACGGGCTGGGGGAGTCCTGGGCCGGTTATCGCGGTTACCTGAACAAGCCGATGCTGGAGCTGATCGCCCCGGATTATCTTGAGCGCGAGATATTCTGCTGCGGCCCGACCCCCTACATGGGCGCGATCAAGCACCTGCTGCAAGGTAATGGCTACGATATGAGCCGTTATCACGAAGAGGCCTTCGGTCCGACGCCGCCGGAGATTCGCGCCGAGGTCAAGGAGCTGGCTGCCGAGGCGGCCGATGCGCCGGATGTGCCGCTGGCCGACCTGCACCAGGTGGAATTCATCAGCACCGGCAAGAGCATTCGCGTGGTGCCCGGCGAAACCGTGCACGCCGCTGCCGCCAAGCTTGGTCTGCACATTCCCAAGGCCTGTGGCATGGGCATCTGCGGTACCTGCAAGGTGATGAAGACGGCGGGCGAAGTGGAGATGGAGCACAACGGTGGCATCACCGACGAGGATGTGGCCGAGGGCTACATCCTGTCGTGCTGCAGCGTGCCGAAAGGCGACGTGGCGATCGACTATTGATCGTCACGTTGGATCGGAGGGCGCTGGTGCGCGCAGCGCACCCTACGGGTCTGTAGCTCGGATTGCATCCGGGCTACGCTGAGGGACTGCTGCTTGACTCAGGCGCTCATCACTTCACGGATATCGGCGGCCAGCTGGCGCACGCGGGCTTCTTCGGTATCCCAGCTGCACATGAAGCGCGCGCCGCCGGCGCCGATGAAGGTGTAGAAGCGCCAGCCACGTGAGGTGAGGGCGGCAATGGCCGGCTCCGACAGTTGCAGGAACACGCCGTTGGCTTCCACCGGGAACATCAGGCTGACGCCGGGCACGTCCTCGACCAGTGTGGCCAGCAACTGCGCGCAGCGGTTGGCGTGGTTGGCGTACTTGAGCCAGGCATCGTCCTGCAGGATGCCGACCCAGGGCGCGGACAGGTAGCGCATCTTCGAGGCCAACTGGCCGGCCTGCTTGCAGCGATAGTCGAAGTCTTCGGCCAGATCCTTGTTGAAGAAGACGATGGCTTCACCTACCGCCATGCCGTTCTTGGTGCCGCCGAAGCACAGCACATCGACGCCCGCTTTCCAGGTCAGGTCCGCCGGGCTGCAGCCGAGGAAGGCGCAGGCGTTGGAGAAGCGCGCACCGTCCATGTGCAGGTTGAGATTCAGCTCCTTGCAGACCTGGCTGATGGCGCGGACTTCTTCCGGGCGGTACACGGTGCCGACTTCGGTGGCCTGGGTGAGGGTGACCACGCGCGGTTTCGGGTAGTGGATGTCCTGGCGCTTGAGGGCGATTTCGCGGATGGCTTGCGGCGTCAGTTTGCCGTTGTCGGTCTTGGCCAGCAGCAGTTTGGAACCGTTGGAGAAGAACTCCGGCGCGCCGCATTCGTCAGTTTCGACGTGGGCGGTTTCCGAGCAGATGACGCTGTGGTAGCTCTGGCATAGCGATGCCAGGGCCAGGGAGTTGGCGGCGGTGCCGTTGAAGGCGAAGAACACTTCGCAGTCGGTCTCGAACAGGCGGCGGAAGTGATCGGCAGCGCGCGCGGTCCATTCGTCATCGCCGTAGGCGCGCTGGTGGCCCTGGTTGGCTTCGGCCATGGCGGCCCAGGCTTCGGGACAGATGCCGGAGTAGTTGTCGCTGGCGAATTGCTGGGCATTGTCGGGCATTGGCGCGTTCCTTCTGAAAACCTGCCGGCGGATCTGCCGACAAAGCGCTCACTTTACCCTGCGGCCGTCGCTCAGGCGTCCGTCGCGGCGACGAGTTGTTGCGCTGAAGCGTACTGCCGGGTCGGTTCGTGGCCGGCCGTTCGGCTCGCAGATGGAACTCGGGGCTTGCTGCGAGGCTCACACTTACCAGAGGGCGGCAGTCGATCCGCCCTCCGCGATCAAGAGAAGGAGTTTCCCATGACTTATCGTCACCTGCTCGCCCTTGCCCTGCCGCTGGCCGTGGCGCTTCCCGTTTCCGCTGCCGAGTGGTCGGATAACGCCAAGACCGAGTTCGTCCAGCAGTGCATCGCTGGCGCCCCTGCAGGCTACGAGGAGCCACAACTGCGCGCTTATTGCGACTGTGCTGCGACCAACGTCAGCAAGGAATTCAGCGAAGCCGAATTGCAGGAAATCAGCCGCCAATCACCACCTGACCCTGCCATGCAGCAGCGTCTGGTCAATGCCTCCAGCAGCTGTGCTGGCAAGCTCAAGCCGTAAGGCGTCGTTGAGCAAATAGCAGGCGCTGGCGCCGGAGCCCCATGGGCTCTGGCCTGGCGCCATGTTTCCACAGGCCATGCACAGCGCCGCCCACAGTATTTGTGCACAAGCCTGATCTACCTTCTTGATCCTGTTCGATTTTTAGCCGTATCCCGGCAGGCCGCGGTGGCTCTGGGCGCGCGCCCTCGTCGAACAGCCTATGCACAGTTTCATCCACATCTTCTGTGCATATCCCCAACCGATCCCTGCCTCTCGTTCATGTCGCTGGTGGATAAGCCAGGGAGCCTGCGTGCGTGTATGGATATCGAACAGCGCCCTCATGGGCAGCGCTGGCGAGGGCGGCAGCCATCTGTCGACAGCTTTTCCACAGGCTAGTCCACCGCTTCTGTGCATGGTCTGTGTTGTTAACTGTTTGATATCGATCAGGAAATGACCGTCTCCCGGAAACCCTTGCAGATGCTGGGGCAGCGCGCGGTATGCACGGTTTATCCACAGCTTGATCCCCGTTATTTGTGCGCAAAGCAGCGAACTGATCTCGATGCGCCTGATTGCGACAAGGCCATGTCGCAAACGAATGCTCTCGCGGCGTTGGCAGGCATTTGAGGGGGCAGGGGCGGCCCTACCATCGCTGCACAGGGCCTTGCTGGCCCGCCCGTCCAAGACCGCCGCCCACAGGCGCTGCAGGAGACTCGAGATGTTCAGCAAGCAGGATCGGATTCAGGGTTACGACGACGAGTTGCTCGCGGCGATCGATCAGGAAGAACGCCGTCAGGAAGAGCACATCGAGCTGATCGCCTCGGAGAACTACTGCAGCCAGCGGGTGATGGAAGCGCAAGGTAGCGGCCTGACCAACAAGTACGCCGAAGGCTATCCGGGCAAGCGTTATTACGGTGGTTGCGAGTATGTCGACAAGGTCGAACAGCTTGCAATAGACAGAGCCAAGGCGCTGTTCGGCGCCGACTACGCCAACGTCCAGCCGCACTCTGGCTCTTCGGCCAACAGCGCTGTGTACCTGGCGCTGCTCAATGCCGGCGACACCATCCTCGGCATGAGCCTGGCCCACGGCGGCCACCTGACCCACGGCGCCAAGGTGTCGTCCTCGGGCAAGCTGTACAACGCCGTGCAGTACGGGCTGGACACTGCCACCGGACTGATCGACTACGACGAGGTCGAACGACTGGCCGTGGAGCACAAGCCGAAGATCATCGTCGCCGGCTTCTCCGCCTACTCCAAGACCCTCGACTTCCCACGTTTCCGTGCCATCGCCGACAAGGCCGGGGCGCTGCTGTTCGTCGACATGGCTCACGTTGCCGGCCTGGTCGCGGCCGGCCTGTACCCGAACCCGATCCCCTTTGCCGACGTGGTCACCACCACCACCCACAAGACCCTGCGCGGCCCGCGTGGCGGCCTGATCCTGGCGCGGGGCAACGAAGAGATCGAGAAGAAGCTCAACTCCGCGGTGTTCCCCGGTGCCCAGGGCGGCCCGCTGATGCACGTCATCGCGGCCAAGGCGGTGTGCTTCAAGGAAGCCATGGAGCCCGATTTCAAGGCCTACCAGCAGCAGGTGATCGACAACGCCCAGGCCATGGCCAAGGTGTTCATCGAGCGCGGTTACGAGGTGGTGTCCGGCGGCACCGACAATCACCTGTTCCTGCTCAGCCTGATCAAACAGAGGCTGACCGGCAAGGAAGCCGACGCCGCCCTGGGGCGCGCCGGCATCACCGTGAACAAGAACGCCGTGCCCAACGACCCGCAGTCGCCGTTCGTGACCTCGGGCATCCGCATCGGTACGCCCGCCGTCACCACCCGTGGCTTCAAGGTCGCCCAGTGCCAGGCGTTGGCCGGCTGGATCTGCGACATCCTCGATCACCTCGGCGATGCCGATGTCGAGGCGCAGGTGGCCAAGCTGGTGGCCGGGCTGTGCGCGGATTACCCGGTGTATCGGTAATTCGTAGGGTGGAAGGCGCGGTTTCCTTCCACCGCGTATCGGTGGATCGGTAAGGCGTGATCCACCCTACGGGCTAGCCCCTCTCCCAGAGGGAGAGGGGAACAGAATTCAGGAGCCTCCTTATGCAACGTTATTCCGGCTTCGGCCTGTTCAAGCACTCGTTCAGCCACCATGAGAACTGGCAGCGCATGTGGCGCAACCCGACGCCCAAGCCGGTGTACGACGTGGTCATCGTCGGTGGTGGCGGCCACGGCCTGGCCACGGCCTATTACCTGGCCAAGGAATTCGGCGTGAAGAACGTCGCCGTGGTCGAGAAGGGCTGGCTCGGCGGCGGCAACACCGCGCGCAACACCACTATCGTGCGTTCCAACTACCTGTGGGACGAGTCCGCGCAGCTCTACGAGCACGCGATGAAGCTGTGGGAAGGGCTGTCGCAGGACATCAACTACAACGTCATGTTCTCCCAGCGTGGCGTCTACAACCTCTGCCACACCCTGCAGGACATGCGTGACGCCGAGCGCCGCGTGAGCGCCAACCGCCTCAACGGCGTGGATGGCGAACTGCTGGATGCCAAGCAGGTGGCCGAGGAGATTCCCTACCTCGACTGCAGCAAGAACACCCGTTATCCGGTGATGGGCTCGACGGTGCAGCGTCGCGGTGGCGTCGCCCGTCATGACGCCGTGGCCTGGGGTTACGCGCGTGCCGCCGATGCCCTGGGCGTCGACCTGATCCAGAACACCGAGGTGATCGGTTTCCGCAAGCAGAACGGTGCGGTGATCGGCGTGGAGACCAACAAGGGCTTCATCGGTGCCAAGCGCGTCGGTGTGGTCACCGCCGGTAACTCGGGGCACATGGCGGGGCTCGCCGGCTTCCGCCTGCCGCTGGAGTCGCACCCGCTGCAGGCGCTGGTGTCCGAGCCGATCAAGCCGATCATCGATAGCGTGATCATGTCCAACGCCGTGCATGGCTATATCAGCCAGTCGGACAAGGGCGACCTGGTCATCGGTGCCGGCATCGACGGCTACAACGGCTACGGTCAGCGCGGCTCCTACGGCACCATCGAACACACCCTGCAGGCCATCGTCGAGATGTTCCCGGTGCTCTCGCGCGTGCGCATGAACCGTCAGTGGGGCGGCATCGTCGATACCAGCCCCGATGCCTGCCCGATCATCTCCAAGACCCCGGTGGACAACCTGTTCTTCAACTGCGGTTGGGGGACCGGTGGCTTCAAGGCCACACCGGGTTCGGGCCATGTATTCGCCGCCAGCCTGGCCAAGGGCGAAATGCATCCACTGGCCAAGCCGTTCTCCATCGACCGTTTCCACACCGGTGCACTGATCGACGAGCACGGCGCTGCTGCCGTGGCTCATTAAAAGTTCGCGCGCAGCGCGACATCTGATGACCCTCTCCCTCCGGGAGAGGGTGCCCGAAGGGCGGGAGAGGGTGGTTCGGCCAAACACCGCAGCCCTCACCCCCAGCCCCTCTCTCAGGGGGAGAGGGGAGAACAAATCTCCTCTCCCGCTTCCGGGAGAGGGTGCCCGAAGGGCGGGAGAGGGTGGTTCGACTGATCGCGGTCCCCTCACTCCCTCACCCCCGGCCCCTCTCCCAGGGGGAGAGGGGAGACAGGCTTGTCCCGCATGGTTATACGAGCGGGTTTGAAGATTTTCTGGAGGTACCGAGCATGCTGCACATCTTCTGCCCCTACTGTGGCGAACTGCGCTCCGAAGAGGAATTCCATGCCAAGGGCCAGGCGCACATCGCCCGCCCGCTCGATCCCGATGCCTGCACGGATGCAGAGTGGGGCGAATACATGTTCTTCCGTGACAACCCGCGCGGTATCCACCACGAGCTGTGGGTGCACGCGGCCGGTTGCCGCAAGTATTTCAATGTCACCCGCCACACCGTGACCTACGAGATCCTCGAGACCTACAAGGTCGGCGAGAAGCCTTCGGTCACCGCAACCGGGGCCACCGACAAGCAAGCCGTGGCAGAAGGAGTAACGGCATGAGCCAGGTCAATCGTCTTGCCAAGGGTGGTCGCATCGACCGTAGCCAGGCGCTGAGCTTCACCTTCAATGGCCAGACCTATCAGGGCTACGCCGGCGACAGCCTGGCCGCCGCGCTGCTGGCCAACGGCGTCGACATCGTCGGGCGCAGCTTCAAGTATTCGCGCCCGCGCGGCATCGTCGCAGCCGGTAGCGAAGAGCCCAATGCCGTGCTGCAGATCGGCTCCACCGAGGCGGCGCAGATCCCCAACGTACGCGCCACCCAGCAGGCGCTGTACAGCGGTCTGGTGGCCAGCAGCACCAACGGCTGGCCGAGCGTCAATACCGACCTGATGGGCATCCTCGGCAAGGTCGGCGGCGGCATGATGCCGCCCGGCTTCTACTACAAGACCTTCATGTATCCGCAGAACCTGTGGATGACCTATGAGAAGTACATCCGCAAGGCTGCCGGTTTAGGCCGCGCGCCCACCGAGGTCGATCCGGACATCTACGACCAGCTCAACCAGCACTGCGACGTGCTGATCGTCGGCGCCGGCCCTGCCGGTCTCGCCGCCGCGCTGTCTGCTGGCCGTAGCGGCGCGCGGGTGATCCTCGCCGATGAACAGGAAGAGTTCGGCGGCAGCCTGCTCGACACCCGCGAAACCCTCGACGGCAAGCCCGCCGCCGACTGGGTGGCGCAGGCCATCGCCGAGTTGCAGGCAATGCCGGAAGTGACCTTGCTGCCACGCGCCACGGTCAACGGCTATCACGACCACAACTTCCTCACCATCCATCAGCGCCTGACCGATCACCTCGGTGAAATCGCGCCGATGGGGCAGGCCCGTCAGCGCATGCACCGCGTGCGTGCCAAGCGCGTGGTGCTGGCCAGTGGTGCCCATGAGCGGCCGCTGGTGTACGCCAATAACGATGTGCCCGGCAACATGCTGGCCGGCGCCGTGTCCACCTACGTGCGTCGTTACGGCGTGGCGCCAGGGCAGGAACTGGTGCTGTCGACCAACAACGATTACGCCTACCGCGTGGTGCTCGACTGGCTCGATGCCGGGCGTAAGGTCGTGGCGGTGGCCGATGCGCGCAGCAACCCGCGTGGCAGCTGGGTCGAAGAGGCGCGTGCCCGTGGTGTACGCATCCTCACCGGCAGCGCAGTGGTCGAGGCACGCGGTAGCAAGCGGGTGACCGGTGCGCGTATCTGCGCCATCGACGCCAAGGCGCACAAGGTCACCAGCCCCGGCGAAGTACTGGACTGCGACCTGATCGTCAGCTCCGGCGGCTACAGCCCGGTGGTGCACCTGGCGTCGCACCTGGGCGGTCGCCCGGAGTGGCGCGAAGACATCCTCGGCTTCGTGCCGGGGCCGGGCAACGGCATCCAGCAGCGCATCGACGCCGGTGCGGTGAACGGCGTGTTTGCCCTCGGCGACGTGCTCGCCAATGGCTTCGAAGCAGGCGCCAAGGCGGCTGCCGAGACTGGCTACAAGGCCGTCAGCGGCAGCCTGCCACAGGCCGAGATGCGCCAGGAAGAGCCGATGCTGGCGCTGTTCCAGGTGCCGCACGACAAGTCCACGGCACGTGCGCCCAAGCAGTTCGTCGACCTGCAGAACGACGTCACTGCGGCCGGCATCGAGCTGGCCACTCGCGAAGGCTTCGAGTCGGTCGAGCACGTCAAGCGCTACACCGCACTGGGGTTCGGCACCGACCAGGGCAAACTGGGCAACATCAACGGCCTGGCCATCGCCGCGCGTTCGATGGGCATCAGCATCGTGCAGATGGGCACCACCATGTTCCGCCCGAACTACACCCCGGTGACTTTCGGCGCCGTGGCCGGTCGCCACTGTGGCGAGCTGTTCGATGCCAAGCGCTACACCGCGATGCAGGCCTGGCACCTGAAGAACGGCGCCGAGTTCGAGGACGTCGGCCAGTGGAAGCGCCCCTGGTACTTCCCGAAAAATGGCGAGGACCTGCACGCCGCCGTGGCTCGTGAATGCCTGGCCGTGCGCAACAGCGTGGGCATCCTCGATGCCTCCACCTTGGGCAAGATCGACATCCAGGGCCCGGACGCGCGCGAGTTCCTCAACCGCGTCTACACCAATGCCTGGACCAAGCTGGACGTGGGCAAGGCGCGCTACGGCCTGATGTGCAAGGAAGACGGCATGGTCTTCGACGACGGCGTTACCGCCTGTCTCGCGGACAACCATTTCGTCATGACCACCACCACTGGCGGCGCGGCGCGGGTGATGGAGTGGCTGGAAATCTACCACCAGACCGAATGGCCGGAACTGAAGGTCTACTTCACCTCGGTCACCGACCACTGGGCGACCATGACCCTGTCCGGCCCCAACAGCCGCAAGCTGCTGGCCAAGGTCACCGACATCGACCTGGACAAGGACGCCTTCCCCTTCATGAGCTGGAAGGAAGGCCTGGTCGGCGGCGTGCCAGCACGGGTGTTCCGTATCTCCTTCACCGGTGAGCTGAGCTACGAGGTGAACGTGCAGGCCGACTACGCCCTGGGCGTTTGGGAACAGATCATCGAAGCCGGCAAGGAGTTCGACCTGACGCCCTACGGCACCGAGACCATGCACGTGTTGCGTGCGGAGAAGGGCTTCATCATCGTCGGCCAGGACACCGACGCCTCGGTGACCCCGGACGACCTCAACATGGGCTGGTGCGTTGGTCGCACCAAGCCTTTCTCCTGGATCGGCAAGCGCGGCATGAACCGCGACGACTGCCTGCGCGAAGACCGCAAGCAGCTGGTCGGGCTCAAGCCCATCGACCCGAACCAGGTGCTGCCGGAAGGCGCGCAACTGGTGTTCGACCCGAAACAGTCCATCCCGATGCAGATGGTCGGCCACGTCACCTCCAGCTACATGAGCGCGGCCATGGGTTACAGCTTCGCCATGGCGGTGGTCAAGGGCGGCCTCAAGCGCATGGGCGAGCGCGTGTTCGCGCCGCTGGCCGATGGCAGCCTGATCGAAGCCGAAATCTGCAGCTCCGTGTTCTATGACCCGAAAGGGGATCGCCAGAATGTCTAACGTCAACGTCTATCAGCAACGCCCCGCCGACATCGCCGGGCAATCGCCGCTGCACCACGCCGGCCTGCACGAACTGGTCGGCAAGGGCCGCAACAACGCCGGCATCACCCTGCGCGAGAAGACGCTGCGCGGATATCTGGTGATCCGTGGCGACGCTCGCGACGCCGCCTTCTCCGGCGGCGTGCACAAGGCCCTGGGCCTGGAACTGCCGGTGGCGCTGACCCTGGTGGCCGATGGCGACACCTCGTTGCAGTGGTTGGGCCCCGATGAATGGCTGCTGATCGTGCCGGGCGGCACCGAGTTCGAGGTCGAGCGCACACTGCGCGCGGCGCTGGACGGCCAGCATTTCTCGGTGGTCAACGTCAGTGGCGGGCAGACCCTGCTGGAGCTGTCCGGGCCGAAGGTGCGCGAGCTGCTGATGAAGTCCACCAGCTACGACGTGCATCCGAGCAACTTCCCGGTCGGCAAGGCGGTGGGCACCGTGTTCGCCAAGTCGCAACTGGTGATCCGCCACACCGGCGAAGAAACCTGGGAACTGGTGATCCGCCGCAGCTTCGCCGACTACTTCTGGCTGTGGCTGCAGGACGCCAGCGCCGAGTATGGGTTGGCGGTCGAGGCTTGAAGCTGAACCTGAGACATACGCGGACAGCCCCCTTTCTCTCCGGGAGACGACTGCATGGATGCAGGAGGTAGGGCGACGCAGGATGCCAAAGCCGAGGGTTGGGGTGAGGAAAGGGTAGGTCGCTACGCCGCGTGCTTGGCGTCGGTCTCACAAGCAGCCACGAACAGCCCCCTCTCCCTCCGGGAGAGGGTTGGGGTGAGGGGAAGGCAGACCGCGTTGGGTCGGATAGCCCTCACCCCCGGCCCCTCTCCCGGGGGGAGAGGGGTGAAAATCATAGGAGTTTGTTATGAGCCGCACCCCTGACACCTGGATTCTCACCGCCCACTGCCCGAGCGTGCTCGGCACCGTGGATGCGGTGACGCGCTTTCTCTTCGAGCAGCGCTGCTATGTCACCGAGCACCACAGCTTCGATGATCGACTGTCGTCGCGCTTCTTCATTCGCGTCGAGTTCCGCCAGCCGCAGGATTTCGACGAGGCCGCCTTTCGCGCCGGTGTGGCCGAGCGTCTGGCACCCTTCGACATGCAGGTCGAGCTGACCCCGCCGGGTTACCGCGCCAAGGTGGTGCTGATGGTGTCCAAGGCCGACCACTGCCTCAATGACCTGCTCTATCGCCAGCGCATCGGCCAGTTGGCCATGGACGTGGTGGCGGTGGTTTCCAACCACCCCGATCTCGAACCGCTGGCGCGCTGGCACGGCATTGCCTATCACCATTTCCCGCTCGATCCGGCCGACAAGCCGGCGCAGGAGCGCAAGGTGCTGCAGGTGATCGAAGACACCGGTGCGGAGCTGGTGGTGCTCGCCCGCTACATGCAGGTGCTGTCGCCCGAGCTGTGTCGCAGGCTGGACGGCTGGGCGATCAACATCCACCACTCGCTGTTGCCGGGCTTCAAGGGCGCCAAGCCCTACCACCAGGCCTACCAGAAGGGCGTCAAGCTGGTCGGCGCCACGGCGCACTACATCAACAACGACCTCGACGAGGGGCCGATCATCGCCCAGGGCGTGGAGGCGGTTGATCACGCGCATTACCCGGAAGACCTCATCGCCAAGGGCCGCGATATCGAGTGCCTGACCCTGGCCCGCGCCGTCGGCTACCACATCGACCGCCGCGTGTTCCTCAACGCCAACCGTACGGTGGTGCTCAACGCCTGATCACGCAGCTACCAGGCTGTAGGGTGGGCTTCAGCCCACAGACTTTTTCGGTGGGCTGGAGCGGAACGCCGCCCGGCCCACCCTACGGTAACGGCGCCGCCCGTAGGGTGCGCCGTGCGCACCGGGAATCAACGCAAGAGCATCGGTGCGCATAGCGCACCCTACGGAACCCGCCCTGCCAGGTTTCACCGGCGGTTTCCGGCAACAGACGCAACAAGCTCCAGTGCAAGGCCGCGCGGCCAGTCGGTCGCGTCTTGTGTCCACAACAAGAAAGGAGAGTTACGCATGTCTGGTAATCGTGGTGTGGTTTATCTCGGTACGGGCAAGGTCGAAGTACAGAAGATCGACTACCCGAAAATGCAGGACCCGCGCGGCAAGAAGATCGAGCACGGGGTCATCCTGAAAGTCGTTTCCACCAATATCTGCGGCTCCGACCAGCACATGGTGCGCGGCCGTACCACCGCGCAGGTCGGCCTGGTGCTGGGCCATGAGATCACCGGCGAGGTGATCGAGAAGGGCCGCGACGTCGAGCGTCTGCAGATCGGTGATCTGGTGTCGGTGCCCTTCAACGTCGCCTGTGGCCGTTGCCGCTCCTGCAAGGAGCAGCACACCGGCGTGTGCCTGACCGTCAACCCGGCGCGTGCCGGCGGCGCCTACGGTTACGTCGACATGGGCGACTGGACCGGCGGCCAGGCCGAGTACGTGCTGGTGCCTTACGCCGACTTCAACCTGCTCAAGTTGCCGGATCGCGACAAGGCCATGGAGAAGATCCGCGACCTGACCTGTCTGTCCGACATCCTGCCCACCGGCTACCACGGGGCGGTCACTGCGGGCGTTGGCCCGGGTTCCACCGTTTACGTCGCGGGGGCCGGCCCGGTCGGTTTGGCCGCTGCCGCTTCGGCTCGGCTGCTGGGTGCTGCGGTGGTGATCGTCGGTGACGTCAACCCAACGCGCCTGGCGCATGCCAAGGCCCAGGGATTCGAAATCGCCGACCTGTCCAAGGACACGCCGTTGCATGAGCAGATCGCCGATCTGCTGGGCGAGCCGGAAGTGGATTGCGCGGTCGATGCCGTTGGCTTCGAAGCGCGTGGCCACGGCCATGCCGGTGCCCAGCAGGAGGCGCCGGCCACGGTGCTCAACTCGCTGATGGGGGTCGTGCGCGTAGCCGGCAAGATCGGCATTCCCGGTCTCTACGTGACCGAGGACCCGGGCGCGGTGGATGCCGCGGCGAAGATCGGTAGCTTGAGCATTCGCTTCGGCCTCGGTTGGGCCAAATCGCACAGCTTCCACACCGGTCAGACGCCGGTGATGAAGTACAACCGCGCGCTGATGCAGGCGATCATGTGGGATCGCATCAACATCGCCGAAGTGGTCGGTGTGCAGGTGATCAGCCTGGACGATGCGCCGCGTGGCTACGGCGAGTTCGATGCCGGCGTGCCGAAGAAATTCGTCATCGATCCGCACAAGAGCTTCAGTGCGGCGTGACGGCGTGACCTGGGTTTAGTCCCAGGTCGCTACCTTTCACGGCAAAGGCGCAGTTGTTGGCGTCTTCTTTCGGGAGCCTGCGGGCTCCCTTTTTGTTTTGCATGAGGCCGTTCCGGGTTCACCTTTTTCGCGGCTGAAGCCGCTCCTACCGCGGCAGCGGTGGTTACAGCCCGTACTTCTTCACCTTGTCGAACAGCGTGGTCTTGGCCAGGCCCAGGGCTTGCGCCGCCTGGCTGAGGTTGCCGGCGTGGCGTTCCAGGGCGCCGGCCAGCAGGTTGCGCTCGAAGGCTTCCACCGCCTCGTTGAAGCCGAGACCGGTGTTGTCGGCCAGACCGCTTTTCTTGAACACCGGCAATCCGAGGGCGAAGCGTTCGGCGACGTTGCGCAGCTCACGCACATTGCCGGGCCAGTCGTGCGCCATCAGCGCGGCCAGGATGTGTCGATCCAGTTCTGGCACGCTCCGGTCGAAGCGCAATGCCGCCAGTTGCAGGAAGTGTTCGAACAGCAGGGCGATGTCCTCGCGCCGCTCGCGCAGCGGTGGCAGCTCCAGGGTCACCACGTTGAGGCGGTAATACAGGTCGCTGCGAAACTCGCCGCGCTTGCCCAGCTCGCCGAGATCCGCCTTGGTCGCGGCGATCACCCGGCAATCGACCCTGATCGACTGGTTCGAGCCGAGGCGCTCCAGACTGTGCTCCTGCAGCACGCGCAGCAGCTTGATCTGCAGGTTGATCGGCATGCTCTCGATCTCATCGAGGAACAGGCTGCCGCCGTCGGCGTGTTCGATCTTGCCGATGCGGCGCTTGCCGGCGCCGGTGAAGGCATGCGCCTCGTGACCGAAAATCTCGCTCTCGAACAGGCTTTCCGGCAGGCCACCGCAATTGAGCGCGACGAACTGCTTGTGCTGGCGTCGGCTGAAGTCGTGCAGGCAGCGGGCGATCAGCTCCTTGCCGGTGCCGGTCTCACCCTCGATCAGCACGTTGGCGTTGGTGTCCGCGACGTTGGCGATCAGTTCGCGCAACTGCTGCATGGCTGGCGAGCGGCCGATGATGCGCTGCTCCAGCGCCTGGCGGCCGGCCAACTGGCGGCGCAGGGCGCTGACCTCGCGGGCCAGGCTGCGCTGCTCCAGAGCGCGGCGGGCGACGTCTACCAGGCGCTCGGGGGAGAAAGGTTTTTCGACGAAGTCATAGGCGCCGTCGCGCATCGCGCTGACAGCCATACCGATATCGCCGTGGCCGGTGATCAGCACCACCGGCAGGCTCGGGTCACGCTGCTTGAGGCGGGTGAGCAGTTCCAGGCCATCGATACCGGGCAGGCGGATATCACTGACGACGATGCCGGCGAAGTCCGCGTCGACCTGCGCCAGCGCTTCTTCGGCGCTGCTGACGCCGATGCTGGGGATGTCTTCCAGCGCCAGAGCCTGCTGGCAGCCGAGCAGCACATGGGGATCGTCTTCGACGATCAGGACGGTCAGGCGGTCGCTCATGCTTGTGGCTCTCGCGGGTAGGGCAGGCTGAGGACGAAGGCGGTGCCGCCCTCTTCGGGGTGGCGCACGCTGAGGCTGCCGCCGGCAGCGGCGGCGAGGCTGGCAGAAAGAGTCAGGCCGAGCCCCAGGCCCTGCTCGCCGGGTTTGGTGGTGAAGAAGGGCTCGAACAGGTGCGCGCGGGTTTCCGGGGTGATGCCGGGGCCATTGTCGCGCACTTCCAGCTGATAGTGCTCGGCCTCGCGGGCGCCGCTCAGCCAGATCTGCCGGTCGGTCTGCGGCTGCAGGGCATCGAGGGCGTTGCTGATCAGGTTGACCAGAATCTGCTCCAGGCGAATCTGCTCGATGTTCAGGCGCGTCTCGGCGAACGCGTGGTGGATCTGCACGCGGGTGCGCTGCAGGCGCGGGTGCAACAGCAGCAGCGCGGCGTCCACTGCCTGCTGCAGCGAGGCCTCGCCCTGGTCGCCGGTACGACGGGCGAAGGCGCGCAGGCTGCCGGTGATCTTGCCCATGCGATCGACCAGCTCGGCGATGTTCTGCAGGTTGCTGCTGGCGACATCCAGCGCGCCGCGCTGGAGAAAGCGCACCGCATTGGCGGACAGGGTGCGCAGCGCTGCCAGCGGCTGGTTCAGTTCGTGGGCGATGCTGGTGGACATCTGCCCGATCACCGCCAGCTTGCCGGCCTGCACCAGTTCGTCCTGGGCCTGGCGCAGGGTGGTCTCGGCCTGCTGGCGTTCACGCACCTCGGCTTGCAGGCGTTCATTACTGGCCTGCAGGTCGGCGGTGCGCTCGGTGATCTTGCGTTCCAGTTCGTCGTTGGCTGCCTGCAATGCCTCGCGAGCAGCCAGACGGGTGGCGATGACCTTGCGCCGCTCGTTCCAGGCGATCAGCAGAAAGGCCAGCAGAGCCGCCGCCACGGCCGCCAGCATGCCGTGGCTCATGGCCGCGCTGCGTTGCTCCTGCAGTGGGCTGAGCAGGGTCAGGTGCCACGGCGTATCTTCCAGACGACGCGTCTGCAGCAGGTAGTTGGCGGGCGTGCCGGCGGTGGTGAAGCTGACCTGTTCGATGCCCTCGTCCAGCGGCGAGCGGTTGAACAGCTGCAGTTCTTCCAGCGCCGCCCAGTGATATTGCAGGCTGCGCGCCAAGCGCTCCTTGGTGGCTTCGTCGAGCGGGCGCACGGACTTGAGGCGCACCATCGGATCGCTGGCGAGGATGATGATGCCGTTCTCGTCGCTGACGTAGGCTTCCAGCAGCGCGCGTTGCCAGCGCTCCTCGAGGTCGTCGAGGCGCACCTTGACTACCGCTACGCCGATGATGCGATTGCCCTCGCGCAGGCCATGGGCCAGGTAGTAACCAGGCTCACCGGTGGTGCTGCCGATGCCGTAGAAGCGGCCGGGGCGGCCCTTGATAGCGTCCTGGTAGTAGGCACGGAACGACAGGTCTTCGCCGAGGTAGCTGTCGGCCTCGCCCCAGTTGCTGGTGGCGATCACCCGGCCGTCGGGGTCGAGCACATAGATGGCCAGGCTGCCGCTGCGCTCGTTGAGGCCCTGCAGGTACACGTTGACGTGATGACGGCGGTAGGCCGTGGGCGCCAGCAGCAGGCGCGAGACGTTGCCTTCCAGTTCCAGCAGGCTGGGCAAGTAGGTGTATTTGGTGATTTCGCTTTCCACCGCGCGGGCGTTGAGCTCCAGCTGGCGCTCGCCGTTCTCGGCCAGCGCGCGGATGCCGGCGCGGTCGCTGAGGTGATAGGCGGCGTAGCCGCAGCCGAGCACCAGCAGCAGGAACAGCAGAATCAGCGACAGGTGGCGGAGCAGGCGCGGTTTCACGATCAGATCGGCGCGAGGAGGGGCGGGCAGGCATTGCATCATAGTCGTCCCGGGCTGGCCAGATGGGCGGGCAGTTGCCCTCTCCCCCGGCCCCTCTCCCATAAATGGGAGAGGGGAGCAAAGCCCGATCTTAGTGCTGGAGGATTTTCGCCAGGAACTGCTGGGCGCGCTCGGAGCGGGCGTTGATGTCGCCGAAGAATTGCTCCTTGGGGCAGTCTTCGACGATCTGCCCGGCGTCCATGAAGATCACCCGGTCGGCGACCTTGCGCGCGAAGCCCATCTCGTGGGTCACGCACATCATGGTCATGCCTTCCTGAGCCAGCTGCACCATCACGTCGAGCACCTCGTTGACCATTTCCGGGTCGAGCGCCGATGTTGGCTCGTCGAACAGCATCACCACCGGGTCCATGGCCAGGGCGCGGGCAATGGCGACGCGCTGTTGCTGGCCACCGGAGAGCTGACCAGGATGCTTGTGCGCATGGGCAGCCAGACCGACACGATCGAGCAGGGCCAGCCCCTTCTTGGTGGCTTCTTCCTTGCTGCGGCCGAGCACCTTGATCTGCGCGATGGTCAGGTTCTCGGTGATGGTCAGGTGCGGGAACAGCTCGAAGTGCTGGAACACCATGCCGACGCGCGAGCGCAGCTTGGGCAGGTTGGTCTTCTTGTCGGCGATGGAGGTGCCGTCGACGTTGATGTCACCCTTCTGGAACGGCTCCAGCGCGTTGACGCACTTGATCAGGGTCGACTTGCCCGAGCCGGACGGCCCACACACCACGACCACTTCGCCCTTCTTCACCTCGGTGCTGCAATCGGTCAGCACCTGGAAATCCCCGTACCACTTGTTGACGTTCTGGATGGAAATCATACGGCTAACCTTTTTTGCAGGAGCTTGACCAGGCGCGAGGCGGCGAAGCTGATGGTGAAGTAGACCAGGCCGGCGAAGATCAGGAACTCATGGGGCTGGCCAATGATGTCGCCACGCGAGCGTGCGGCGTTGAGGAAGTCCATCAGGCCCACGGTGTACACCAGCGAGGTGTCCTGAAACAGGATGATGCTCTGCTGCAGCAGCAGCGGCGTCATCTTGCGGAAGGCCTGCGGCAGGATGATCAGGCGCATGCTCTGCCCATAGCTCATGCCGAGCGCCTGGGAGGCACCCATCTGGCCCTTGGGAATGGCCTGGATACCGGCACGCACGATCTCGCAGAAGTAGGCCGCCTCGAACATCACGAAGGCCACCAGGCACGAGCTGAACGCACCTATCGGCGTGTCTTCGCCGGTGATCCAGCGCAGGATGAACGGCACCGCGAAGTAGAACCAGGTGATCACCAGCAGCAGCGGGATCGAGCGGAAGTAGTTGACGTAGGTGGCAGCGATATTCGCCAGCAGCTTGTTGTGCGACAAGCGCATCAGGGCCAGCAGAGTGCCCAGTGCCACCCCGCCAATGATGCCCAGGGCCATCAACTGCAGGGTCATCGCCATGCCGTCCCACAGGCCTGGCAGGGCGGGGATGATTTCGCTGAAATCCATCATTTACCCCCTACGGAGATCAGGCCAGGCACGGCAACCTTCTTCTCGATCATGCGCATGATCATCATCAGACTCATGTTCAGGGTGAAGTAGATCAGCGTGGCCAGGGTGAAGGCTTCGAACAGGTTGGCGCTGAATTCGGCGGTCTGCTTGGTCTGTGCCAGCAGCTCCATCAGCCCGATCAGCGACGCCACCGAGGAGTTCTTGAAGATGTTGAGAAACTCGCTGGTGAGCGGCGGAATGATGATGCGGTAGGCCTGCGGCAGCAGCACGTTGCGGTAGATCTGCGGCAGGCGAAAACCCATGGCGTAGGCGGCGGCGGTCTGGCCCTTGGGCAGCGCCTCGATGCCGGTGCGGACCTGTTCGCAGACCCGCGCGGCGGTAAACAGGCCGAGGCACACCACCACCGAGAGGTAGGCCGAGGTGGCAGGGTTGAGGTCCTGCTTGAACCACAGCTCCAGCGGCTCGGGTAGCAGGTCCGGCACCAGGAAGTACCAGAGGAACAGCTGCACCAGCAGCGGCACGTTGCGGAAGATTTCCACGTAGGCGGTGGCCAGGCCGGACAGCCAGCGGTTTGGCAGGGTACGCATCACGCCGAGCAGCGAGCCCAGCGCCAGGGCGATGATCCAGCCGGCCAGGGCAATGGCGATGGTCCAGCCCAGGCCGGTGATGAACCAGTCGAGGTAGGTTTCGCTGCCGATGCCGGTGGACTTGAAGTAGATGCCCCAGTCCCAGTTGTAATTCATGCGGGTGACCCCCGTGTGGCTAAAGCTTGGGTTGGAGGGGCCGAGCGCGCAGCAGCGTGCCCCAGCCGCGGGTGGCGGCTGTGCCCCTTATCCATCAGGAGAAAGAACCGTAGGGCGGGTGCAACCCGCCAGAGTCGTCGTGGAGGATCGGGTTGGCGGGTTGCACCCGCCCTACGGTGCTGTGCTAGCTCTTGTGAAGCTGGCGCAGGTTTACCGTCAGATCTGTTCTGCAGACTTGTCGGTCGGGTTGGCGATCAGCTTCTTCAGCTCGTCGCTCATGGGGAAATTCAGGTTCAGACCTTTCGGCGGCACCGGCTGGAGGAACCATTTGGCGTAGATGTCGTTGATCTCGCCGGAGGCGAAGGTGTCGCTGATGGCCTTGTCGACCACTTGCTTGAAGCCAGCGTCACCCTTGCGCACCATGCAACCGTAGATCTCGAAGGATTGCGGGGTGCCGACCACGGCCCAGTCGTCCGGCTTCTTGGCCTTGGCCATTTCGCCGGCGAGCAGGGCATCGTCCATCATGAAGGCGACGGCGCGGTTGGATTCGAGCATCAGGAAGGACTCGCCGTGATCCTTGGCGGAAATCACGTTCATGCCCATCTTCTTCTCGGCATTCATCGACTTGATCAGACGCTCGGACGTGGTACCGGCGGTGGTCACCACGTTCTTGCCCTCGAGGTCGTCGAAATCGTTGATGCCGCTGGTCTTCTTGGCCAGCAGGCGGGTGCCCACCTCGAAGATGCCGACGGAGAAGTCGACCTGCTGCTGACGTTCGATGTTGTTGGTGGTGGAGCCGCACTCCAGGTCGACGGTGCCGTTCTGCACCAGCGGGATGCGGGTCTGCGAAGTGACCAGGTTGTAGCGTACCTTCAGGTCCGGCATGCCCAGTTCCTGCTTGATCGCCTCGACCACCTTCAATTGCAGGTCATGGGAGTAGCCGATCGGCTGGCGCGAGTTGTCGCCGAAGTAGGAGAAGGGAATGGACGAGTCGCGGTGGCCCAGGGTGATGGTGCCGTTGTCCTTGATCTTCTTCAGGGTGCCGGTCAGTTCCTCGGCGGTCACCGGAGTGGAAAGGAAGGCGGCGGCAATGGCCACGCTCAGTACACGGTGGAAGGTACGCATGAATCGAGTCCTCGATGTTGTTGTTGTGATGGCGCGGTACGCCACTTTGCTCAGGGAAGGTCTATCGCATTCCTGAGGAGGACGGAGCAGGATATGTGCCAGTGCCTTTTTTAACTCTAATTATTTGAATTTAAAGGATTTTATTTTTCTGTCGGCGACGTGGTGCGTTCGGCTTGGCGAATAAGTCGGGGTGGCTCGTTCGGAAAGCCGAACGACAGGGCGTCGAGGGGCTGCCGAGGTCGCGCGCACCAGTGGCTTTGGAAGATCGATGCGCACTGCGCACCCTACGAGGTGGCTTGCTCGCGTAGGCGCTCGATACGGGCATCCTTGTCCCGCCACAGCTGGCTCACCCACTCCTGCAGGTACTGGCGGAATTCGGCGTCGTTCTCGTAGTCGCCCTGGTACAGCGCCGGGTCCAGTTCGAGGGTCTGGATATCCATGATCACCTTCGGCACCTGGCCGCTGAGCAAGGCCCAGAACCCCGGCACCTGCTGGCCGGGGTAGACCAGCGTCACGTCCAGCACGGCGTCGATCTGTTCACCCAACGTGGCCAGGACGAACGCCACGCCGCCAGCCTTGGGCTTGAGCAGGTAGCGGTAGGGCGACTGCTGCTGGGCCTGCTTGGCCGGCGTGAAGCGAGTGCCTTCCAGGTAGTTGACCACGGTCACCGGCAGGCGCTTGAACTTCTCGCAAGCGGCCTTGGTGATCTCCAGGTCCTTGCCCTTCATATGCGGGTTCTTGTCCAGGAATGCCTTGGAGTAGCGCTTCATGAAGGGGTAATCGAGCGCCCAGAAGGCCAGGCCGAGGAAGGGCACCCAGATCAGCTCTTGCTTGAGGAAGAACTTGAAGTAGGGCGTCCTGCGGTTGAACGCCTGCACCAGGGCGGGAATGTCGACCCAGGATTGGTGATTGCTGATCACCAGGTAGGAGCGGTCTCTGCGCAGCTGCGCATTGCCGCGAATGTCCCAGAATGTCGGCGTCAGCAGGGCGAAGATGCGTTTGCAGTTCTCCGCCCAGAATTCGGCCACCCACATCACCCCTCGCGAACAGGTGTCGCGGGCGCTTTGCCCGGGCAAGACGAACTTGGCCAGGGCGATCAGCAGCAGCGGGCCGATCAGGATCAGGGTGTTGGCGAGCAGCAGGACTATATTGAGTAGGCCAGTCAGCAGGGGACGCATATCAACTCCTTGGCGGGCGCGTGGTGGCCATCATAAGCACCTGAAGAAGCTGTCTCAAAACTGCGACTAGTGGCCTATGGCTATTTTACGTGGAAGCCTTGATGCTGATCAGTGTGGAATGTAAGGAGATTGTTCGACGATTCTCGGGTGCCCTGCTCGAACCTTCCCGCCAACTGCTCTGGATGATCTCGATGTTGAAACGCATTGCGGTAGCTGATCTGCGCATCGGCATGTACGTCCAGGAGTTTTGCGGATCATGGATGGATCATCCCTTCTGGAAGTCCAAGTTTGTCCTCAACTCCGAAAAGGACCTCGCTCGCATTCGCGAGAGTGCGATCACTGAGTTGTGGATCGACGTCAGCAAGGGCACCGATGTCGCTGTTGGTGTGAGAGCCGCGACAGAAGCCGAGGCCGAGTGCGAAGCCGAGGCGCGGTTGCTGGCCGCTATCGAACCGCCCAAGGTCAGGACGCTGTCGATGGAGCAGGAACTGGAGCAGGCCGTGAAGCTTTGCGCGCGCTCCAAGCAGGCGGTGATGGAGATGTTCTGCGATGCGCGCATGGGCCAGGCGCTGCAGTTCGAACAGGCCGAATCACTGGTCGAGGAAATTTCCGAGTCGGTGATGCGCCACCCCAACGCCCTGATCAGCCTGGCGCGGCTCAAGCACAGCAATGAATACACCTACATGCACTCGGTCGCCGTGTGTGCGCTGATGATCGCCCTGGCGCGCCAGCTCGGCTTGCCCGAAGCGGCCGTGCGCGAGGCCGGGCTGGCCGGTTTGCTGCACGATATCGGCAAGATGGCCGTACCGCAGGAGCTGCTGGACAAGCCCGGCAAGCTCACCGACAACGAGTTCGCCAAGGTGCGCAAGCATCCGGAGGAGGGCGGCGGCATTCTGATCGCCAGCAAGCAGGTCAGTGCGTTGGTTCTCGACGTGTGCCTGCATCACCACGAGAAGGTCGATGGCAGCGGTTATCCACACCGTCTGCAGGGCGAGCAGATCAGCCTGATGGCGAAGATGGGCGCGGTCTGCGACGTGTACGATGCCATCACGTCCAACCGTCCGTACAAGCAGGGCTGGGACCCGGCCGAGTCGATCCGCAAGATGGCCGAGTGGAAGGGGCATTTCGACGAGTTGGTGTTCCAGGCCTTCGTCAAGACCGTCGGCATCTACCCGGTCGGCGCCCTGGTGCGTTTGCAGAGTGGACGCCTGGCGGTGGTCATGGAGCAGAATCCCAAGGCGCTGCTGGCGCCCAGGGTCAAGGTGTTCTTCTCGGCCAAGTCGCGTCTGCCGTTGCCGCAGAGCGTCGTCGATCTGAGCAAAATCACCGACCAGGACCGCATCGTTGGCCGTGAGTCGGCCGAGGAATGGGGTTTCGAGCGGCTCGACGAGCTGTGGAGTGGGATGGATCTGGAGGGGCGCGGCCGCTGAGGATGTTCTGAAAAAGCCATCTATCGTCACTCCCGCGAAGGCGGGAGCCCAGATGCTTGGCGGGTTCTGGATACCCGCTTGCGTGGGCATGACGATTTTTCAGTGTTTCCCTGACGGCGTGCGGAAAGTTCAGGTTAAAGGTAGCGCTTGCACGCAGCATGTTGTAACGCTTCTGGTGGAACGCAGCAGGCGCATGGCAGTCGTAGGTTCGGTCACCGCAAACGAGAGGACTTAACCTTGAAATACGCTCTGCTCCTGCTGGCCGCCGCCATCAGTCTGCCGACCATGGCCGATGAACAACCGGACCTTTACGGCCGCTACGAACTGATCAAGCTCCCTGCTCTGGGCCAGACCCTCAAGGCCAAGATGGACACCGGCGCGATGACTGCCTCGCTGTCGGCCAAGGACATTGAATCCTTCAAGCGCGACGGCGAAGACTGGGTACGCTTCCGCCTGGCTGTCGATGGCGCCGAAGATACGATTTACGAACACCCGCTGGTGCGCATCGCCGAGATCAAGAAGCGCGCCGAAGAGAGTGACGCCGAGATCAAGGAAGTCGCCTACTCGCAGCGCCCGGTGATCGAGATGCCGATCTGCCTGGGCGAAGAAGAGCGCACCATCGAGGTCAACCTGACGGATCGCAGCACCTTCAGCTATCCGTTGCTGATCGGTGCCAGCGCCATGCGCGATCTTGGTGCGGCGGTGGACCCGGCTGAGCGCTACACCCGCGATCGTCCCCAATGCTGAGTTAATTGTCGCATTTCGGAAAAGGCTGATAGTCATTGGCCATTACACTCGTCGAGAGTGCCCAGTAACGACTTCCGTGTTGGAGCCAGCGCCACTCAGTTGAGCCTTGATGCACCGCCCCATTTGGGAGCGGCGCTCCGCCGCGAACCCGGGCGGAGCGGACTCGTGACGCTTCGCCCCCCGGGGCGGGGCTCCTGCGAGCGGCGGTTTTGGGACGCTCATCTGATCGGCGTCAGCGTCGGGCCTGCTTTTTGCTATATGCAATCCTTTGCCAGGCCTGTAGGCCCTTTAGGTCGTTGAGGTGTCGCTATGACGGGAGTACTCAAGCCGGGTGTACGGCTGCTGCAGCGTTTCAGTTTTGCCCACAAGTTTCAGCTGGTGTTCCTGTTGTTCGCGCTTCCGCTCGGTTACGCGCTGTGGATCATCAGCAGCGACTACCTGTCGCGCCTGCAGTCCATCGACTTCGAGGTGGAAGGTGCGCAAGCGCTGGAGCGCATGGCGCAGGTGCAGCATGAACTGATCGCCCAGCGCACCCTGCTGGCGCGTTGGAAGGGCACCGAGAATGCCGCGCAGGGCCTGCTGCAGCAGCGCGAGGCCAAGCTCGACGAGGTCTTGCAACGGGCCGCCGAGCCGCTGCAGAGCGACCTGATCAGCGATCAGGCGCGCGAGCATTTCCAGGTCCTGCAGGGCGAACGCGACGGCTTGCGCGCTGCCGGGCTGACCAAGGTCGCCCTGCCCGACGCGCTGGAGCGCTACCAGAAGGCACTGCTGTCGCTGATCGCTCTGCGTGAGCAGGTGGCCACCGACAGCACCCTGATTCTCGATCCGCGCCTCGACACCTACCTGATGATGGAGCAGATCACCTACATCATGCCGCGTCTGCTCGAGCAGCTCGGCACCTTCGCCGCTCAGGGCCATGGCGCCGTGGTCTCGCAGCATTTCACCCTGCAGAGCCGGGTGCTGATCCGCGACTTGCGCCGCAGCCTGGACGAGCAGCGTGCGCAACTGGTCAAGGCGCAGCTCACCCTGTCGCGCGAAGCGCCGCAGGCCATGCGCCAACTGAGCGCGCCCTTCGACGCCTCGCTCAAGGCGTTCGACGAATTCCTCACCCAGATCGACCGCGACATGTTCGAGGCCAGCCCCATGGCGCTCACGCCCGAGCAGTTCGTGCAGCGTGTCGAAGCGCTACAGACCCAGCTGCAGGGGCTGCAGCAAGCGCTCTATCAGCAGTTCAGCGCCAGCCTTGGTCATTACCGGCAGCAGGCGCTGCACTCGATGATCGAAGTGATCGGCGCCTTCATCGTGCTGACCCTGCTGGCGATGTACGTGCTGATGTGCCTGAACGCCTCGATCCGCCTCAGCACCAGCAACATCATCGAGGCCGCGCGTAGTCTGCGTGATGGCGACCTGCGCGTGCGCATGGAGGTCAATGGTCGTGACGACCTGGCCGCCATCGCCCAGGCGCTGAATACCGCAGTCGAACAGATGCGCGACTCGCTGCAAGGCGTCAACCGCGAAAGTCAGCAACTGGACAGCACGGTGCAACTGCTCGGTGGTCAGGCGCGTGACGCTCTGGATGCCGTCGAGCAGCAGCAGGCGCAGATGAGCCAGATCGCCACTGCCGCGACGCAGATGGCCGCCACCGCACAGAGCGTGGCGCAAAGCTGCGAGCAGGCCGCAGTGGAGGCGCAGCAGACCCGTGAAGTGGCGCTGAGCAGCAACCAGCGCAGCGAGCGCACCAGCGCCAGCATGCGCCACCTCAGCAGTCGCCTCGGCGACAGCGCTGCGGCTTTGCAGCAACTGCGCGATCAGACCCAGCAGATCAACCGCGTGGTCGAGGTGATCAAGGGCATCGCCGAGCAGACCAACCTGCTGGCACTCAACGCGGCCATCGAAGCCGCGCGCGCGGGCGAGGCCGGTCGAGGCTTCGCCGTGGTTGCCGACGAAGTGCGCTCGCTGTCCAGGCGCACCCAGGATTCGACCCAGGAAATCGCCCAGACCGTGGACAACCTGCAGCGCGTGGTCGGGCAGTCGGTCACTCTCATGGAAGAAGCCTGCAGCCAGGCCGACGGCGATATCGGCAGCGTGCTGGCCATGGGTGATGAACTGCAGAACATCGTCGACTCGGTACAGCGCGTCAGCGACCGCCTGGCGCAGATCGCCACGGCCGCCGAGCAGCAGGCGGCCACCGCCGATGAGGTCAGTGGCAACATCCAGCAGGTCGATCAGGCTGCCGGACAACTGCTCGATGGCGCCCAGGCCGTGAGCAGCGCCGCCGAGCAACTGCGCAGAGGTAGCGAAGGGCTGGCGCAGAATACTGGACGATTCAGCCTCCAGTGAGGCTGACCGCGGCGGCCAACTCTGCTAAAAACGGATAACAACAAAAGGAGTCGTCAGCATGAAAACCGCCGCAGAAGTTCTTCGCAGTAAAGCCCATGCCTACGTTTACAGCGTCGACCGTGAGGATTCGCTGCTCGACGGTTTGCGCGTGCTGGCCGAAAAGGGTGTCGGGGCACTGGTGGTGCTCTCCGGCGGGCGCCTGGTCGGCATCGTCAGCGAGCGTGACTACGTGCGCAAGGTGGCGCTGGCCGAGCGCTCGCTGCTCACCACCAAGATCAGCGAAATCATGACCAGCGACGTCATCAGCGTCGGCCCGCGTGACAGCGTGCAGTACTGCATGGAGCTGATGACCGAGCGCCGCCTGCGTCACCTGCCGGTGCTGGCCGAAGGCGAGCTGATCGGCCTGCTGTCCATCGGTGACCTGGTCAAGGAAACCATCGCCGAACAGGCCGACCTGATCCGTCAGCTGGAGCAGTACATTCGCGGTGAGATTCCCTGAGCGCGTAGCCCGGATGCAATCCGGGGAACGAATGGCACGATTCCCCGGATTGCATCCGGGCTACGGGTGAGCGAAAACCTCGTGGGAGGCGCTTTCGACTCTGGCATCCTGCTTCGCTCTACCTCCTGCATCCATGCAGTCGCAGCGGCGCTGTCGTGTAGGGCGGGTGCAACCCGCCAACCACCCCTGACGGGCTGCCCCGTTCTACACTATCGCCCGCTTGACGCATGATCCAACCCCCGGCAGTCTGCCGCCGTCGCCCCACAGGTGCAGGACGCCCGATGCCGCAGATACTGATAGTCGAAGACGAAGCCGCGATTGCCGATACGCTGGTCTATGCCCTGCAGGCCGAAGGTTTCGCCACGCACTGGTCGAGCTTGGGTGGCGAGGCGCTGACGCTGCTGGAAAACGGCGCCTTCGACCTGGCCATTCTCGATGTCGGCCTGCCCGATATCAGCGGCTTCGAAGTGTGCAAGCGCCTGCGCCGTTTCTCCGAACTACCGGTGATCTTCCTCACTGCCCGTAGCGAGGAAATCGACCGCGTGGTGGGCCTGGAAATCGGCGCCGACGACTACGTGGTCAAACCCTTCAGCCCGCGCGAAGTCGCGGCGCGGGTCAAGGCCATTCTCAAACGCGTGGCGCCGCGTGAAACACCAGCAGCCAGCGCGCCGAGCACCTTTCAGATCGACGATGCCGCCTTTCGCATTCACTACCATGGCCAGGCCCTGAGCCTGACCCGCCACGAATTTCGCCTGCTGCGCACGCTGCTCGGTCAGCCATGCCGGGTCTATTCGCGCGAGCAATTGCTCGATGCCCTCGGCGTGGCCAGCGAGGCCGGCTACGAGCGCAACATCGACAGCCATATCAAGAGCGTGCGCGCCAAGCTGCGCGTCATCGCCCCGAGCGAAGAGCCGATCCAGACCCATCGCGGCCTGGGCTACAGTTTCGAACCGGAGGCCTGAGTCATGCCACTGGGCGTGCGCATCTTCCTCGTCTACTTCCTCTTCGTTGGTCTGGCCGGCTGGTTCGTGCTGAGCACGGTGATGGACGAGATTCGTCCCGGCGTGCGCCAGAGCACCGAGGAAACGCTGGTCGATACCGCCAACCTGCTGGCCGAGATCCTGCGCGACGAGGTCAAGGCCGGCACCCTTGGCGAGGGCCGTCTGCACCAAGCGCTGGAAGCCTATGGCCGGCGCCAGCCACAGGCGAGCATCTGGGGGCTGACCAAGGCCGAGGTCAACCACCGCATCTACGTCACCGACACCAAGGGCATCGTCCTGCTCGACTCCACCGGCCTGGCGGTCGGCCAGGATTATTCGCGCTGGAACGATGTGCTGCTGACCCTGCGCGGCCAGTACGGCGCGCGCTCGACCCGTGAAGACCCGGACGATCCCGACTCCTCGGTGATGTACGTCGCCGCACCGATCAGAGATGGCGAGCAGATCATCGGCGTGGTCTCGGTGGCCAAGCCCAATCGCACCCTGCAGCCCTATATCGAGCGCTCGCAGACGCGCCTTGGCTGGCTCGGTGCCGGGTTGATCGCCCTTGGCCTGCTGATCGGCGCGGCGCTGTCCTGGTGGCTCAGCGCCGCGTTGGGCAAGCTCACTCGTTACGCCCAGGCCGTCAGCGAGGGACAGCGCGCCGAGGCGCCCACTGTGCGTGGCGGCGAACTGGGCCAGTTGGCCCAGGCGGTGGAGCGCATGCGCACCGAGCTGGAGGGCAAGGCCTACGTCGAGCGCTACGTGCACACCCTGACCCACGAACTGAAAAGCCCGCTGGCGGCCATCCGTGGCGCCGCCGAACTGCTCGATGGCGACATGCCGGCCGAGCAGCGCCAGCGTTTCGTGGCCAATATCCAGCAGGAAAGCGCGCGCCTGCAGAACCTCATCGAACGCCTGCTGCACCTGGCGCAGGTGGAGCAGCGCCAGGGCCTGGAAGAGCGCGTGACAGTGCCGCTGGCGGCACTGGTGGACGAACTGCTGCAGGCGCAGCAGGCGCGCATCACCGCTGCCAAACTGCAGATCGAGCAGGCACTGCCGGCCGGCCTCAGCCTGCGCGGCGAGCGCTTCCTGCTGCGCCAGGCGCTGGCCAACCTGCTGGACAACGCCCTGGACTTCACCCCGCCCGGCGGGCGCATCCGCATCGCCGCCGAACGCCAGGGCGAGCGCGTGACGCTACGCCTGTTCAACCAGGGCGAAGCCATCCCCGATTACGCCCTGGCGCGCCTGACCGAACGCTTCTACTCCCTGCCGCGTCCCAACGGCGGCCGCAAGAGCACCGGGCTGGGCCTGAACTTCGTGCAGGAAGTGGCCGAGCTGCATGGCGGCGAGTTGCAGATCGGTAATGTCGAAGGCGGGGTGGAAGTATGGCTGGCGTTACCCGCCTAGATTGCACTGCACATACTTGCCTGCTGTTTTGTAGGAGCTGCTTGGTGGCACTCCACTTCAGTCGCGAAGCGCATCGAGCTGCGTAGGACGGGTAGAGCACCGCGAAACCCATTGTCTGTGGGTTCCTGGGTTCCTGGGTTTCGCTGTGCTCTACCCAGGCTATTTGCTGGATGGTGGACTAGCTTCGTGTTGTCCACCCTACGCGACGATGTCCCGTAGGGTGGATGGCGCTTTTTCATCCAGCGGCTGGAATCGTTGTCTGGGCTACTTGCTTTTAGGGCGAGTCCATATACGTGTTAGGGCTATGGTTTACACAATATGTGAGCTTGAACCCCGAAATCTTTACATGAGCTGATAAAGGTATTTATTAGCCAGATTAACTGTATGTAGTGTGGCTTGCATTTTTGGCCTGATGCTAATTTGTTTAGCTCTGCGGCTAGTGTTGCTTTGCTTATAAAAGGAGTTGCGAGTACTATTTTTTTTATTGAGTTGGGGTTTTGATTAACTGCATCGATGGCGACTTCCAGATCTTGCCAGTTCTGAGCTCCTGTGACCCGACTAATATTGGTGTTTTCATAGTTTTTGTGCCATTCGTTATCATACTTGTTTTTAAATAATTGTTTTTCAGCTTGGGTTCGGCCAATATTTTTTAACGCTTGTGCTACAACGTCATGGAATGCGCTGGCGCCATGAGTATCTTTTTTAGTAAATTTAGAGTGTATGAAAGAAATAGATGGAATAGCGCTGTTGCTATCAATGGCAATATGATCAGCCCATTCATCATTCATATCGTCGCAAATGAAGATGTTGTAATTGGCACAGTACTGATCTTCTACTTTTCGAAATAGTGATCTGTCGGGAAATCTATCTAGGTTTGCTGCGTGTGGTTTTTCTTTTTCACTAAGAATGTCTGTGAAATTATAGCTGTCATTAAATATGTTAAGTATGGATTGGATGTTGTTTGTTAGATGTTTGTCTTCAAAGCACGATTTTGAGTAGTATGAGTAATTGGGGGAGTCAAATACCGCGGAGAATGTTTTTTCTTTGTTTAGGTAACGGCCTATCGTATAAGTCTCAAGGCCGTTTTCAACAACGGAGATACTGTCAAGGATTTTGTTTCTTATTGTGATCAGATTTTTTGAATACGAAATTTTTCCGGCCAGAGTGGTGCCTTTCATTTTTAACAAGTTGCCATCAACTAAAATGGGTGACTTTAATTGATTGAAAAGCTTGTTAATTTCCATGCCGCTTAGTTGGCTGCCGCCGCTTTTTATTAGCGTTGCACTTCCATTGAGAACTTTGGCTTCTATTTCATTCAGGTCTATAAGGATTGCGACAACTTGATGGCCTAAATCGATGATGTCTTTCAAACAGATTGGAGAGGCGAAATTACTCAGGAATTCACTTTGATTTGTGGTTATCTTTATTTCTTCTTTAACTTCAATAATCCAGTCGATTAGGCCGTCAAGCTCTGATTTTTTGTCTCTGTGGCTAACTCTGGAGGTACTTGGGGTTAGCGTGTAAGAATCTTCTCCGACTTTCATTCTGAAGTTGCTAGGGATTGATCGGCTTGATGAATTGGATGAGAGGATACCATTTAAGCTTTTAGCTTCTAGTGATCGGGACCTTATGACGGCATTTGATATGCTCATGTTTCTCATTGTGACTCTTTCATACTCAGGATTTTTATCGCCGTGAAAGTGACAAAATCTTTCATATTCAAACTCAGCTATGAAGTTGGTAAAATAATCTTCTGGTGATTCAACATGTTTTTTCAAAATGGCTAAGGCATCATTGCATTCAATTACTAATAAGAATGCATATTTTTGTTCTTTAATTGAAGTTCCTTCAAGGAATGAGGGTTCTATTTCTATTTTATATGAAGCAAGAGAATATACGATTTTGTTGCCTGTAGTCGTTGTGTGTTCTATTTTGACGTCATTAAATAGGTAATTCCCAATACGTTCTTTAGAGATTTCTTTGAATGTGTCTTCAATGGATTTTTTTGTAAGTGCTTTCTTTAGTTTGTAGAATTGAACGTTTTTGCTTAGGCTTAAGTTTCCAATCATCACTCAAATCCTTTTGTGGACGGTTAAATTTGCCAAATGGCCATAACTATGAATAGACACTGAATGTTGTATAACTGTCCGGCATGGAGTAGTGGATAACATTCCTTGCCATCATCTGCTTCCTTCTCTATCTCACCGATTGCAAGTGGGAGGCGTTTGGTTGGTTATACACCAATTTGGATGTGTGATGGCAAGTGGCCTTTGTGCGCAAAGTGACTGACACCTGTCTTTCTTAGGAATGCCCTGAGAATGTTCAGCGCGTGGGATGGGTAGAGCACCGCGAAACCCATTTTCTGTGGGTTCCCGGGTATCGCTTCGCTCAACCCTGGCCACGGCTCCCAGGCTGCAATGAGCGCGGCTGAAGCCGCTCCTACAGGTCGGGTTGCGGCTCGGGTGTGGGTGTTTTGTATGGCAAACGCAGCAGTTCCACCTGCCACCAGCTCGGCAGCAGACGGCGCACTTCGTGGCGGGCGAAGCGGTCGTCGATCAGGTAGAGCACGCCTTGGTCTTCGGGCGTGCGGATCACTCGGCCGGCCGCCTGCACGACCTTTTGCAGGCCGGGGTAGAGGTAGGTGTAGTCGTAGCCATTGCCGAACAGGGCGTCCATGCGCTGGCGGATTTCTTCGTTGATCGGGTTGAGCTGGGCCAGGCCGAGGGTGGCGACGAAGGCGCCGATCAGGCGTTCGCCGGGCAGGTCGACGCCCTCGCCGAACACACCGCCGAGCACGGCGAAGCCGATGCCGCGCCCGCCGATCTGGAAGCGTTCGATAAAGCCCTGGCGCGCCGCCTCGTCCATCTGCCGCGATTGCGTCCACAGCGGAATCTGCGGGTGATCGCGGCGCAGCTGCTGCAGCACCTGTTCCAGATATTGATAGCTGCTGAAGAAGGCCAGGTAGTTGCCGGGACGTTCGGCGTACTGGCGCGCCATCAATTGGCAGATCGGTGCCAGCGAGGCGTCACGGTGCTGGTAGCGCGTGGACAGGTTGCGCACTACCTGCACGTGCAGTTGTTCGGCGCTGAACGGCGAGGCCACGTCCAGGCACTGGGTCTCTTCGGGCAGGCCGAGCAGGTCGAGGTAGTAGTGGCTGGGGCTGAGGGTGGCAGAGAACAGCGTGGCGCTGTGGGCGTCCTCGAAGCGCGGGCCGAGGAAGGGCGCCGGCAGGATATTGCGGATGCACAGGGTCGAATAGCTGCGCCCGTTGCCGGCGTCGACGCGGTTGATATCGAACAGCGAGTGCGGGCCGAAGCTTTCCGCCAGGCGGCAGAACAGCATGGCGTCCAGGTAGAAACTGAGCAGTTCGCCGGCATTGCCTTCGGGCTGGTCGGTGAGCAGGTCGGTGATGGCGCTGACCGCCTTGCCCAGGGCTGCGAGCAACAAGTCCGGCGCCAGCGGGTAGACCTGATAGGGCACCTCTTGCTCGCGGTGCAGTTGATCCCAGTGGCGGTCGATCCGTTCCAGCACGCTCCTCAGGCGTTTCGGCGCGTCGCGGCATAGGGCCTTGAAGCGCGCCTGATCCAGCTCGGCGCTGTACATGCCGCGTCCGCGTTCCACCAGATTGTGCGCCTCGTCCACCAGCAGGCAGATGCGCCACTGGTTGATCAGGGTGAGGCTGTGCAGCAGGGCGCCGAGGTCGAAGTAGTAGTTGTAGTCGCACACCACCACGTCGCTCCAACGGCACAGCTCCTGGCTCAGGTAGTAGGGGCACACGCCGTGGGCGATGGCGATGTTGCGCACGGCCTGCTGATCCAGCCAGCGCTCCTTGAGCGCCGCGCTGCGCGCTGCCGGCAGGCGGTCGTAGAAGCCCTTGGCCAGCGGGCAGGAGTCGCCATGGCAGGCCTTGCTCGGGTGTTCGCAGGCCTTGTCGCGAGCCACGTGCTCCAGCACGCGCAGCGGTGTGTCCGGCTCGCGCAGGCGCTGCAGGGCATCGAGCGCCAGGCGCCGACCGGGCGTCTTGGCGCTGAGGAAGAACAGGCGGTCGAGCTGCTGGCCGGGCATGGCCTTGAGCTGCGGGAACAGGGTGCCGAGGGTCTTGCCGATGCCGGTGGTGGCCTGCGCCAGCAGGTAGTGACCATCGCGCGCGGCACGGTACACGGCTTCGGCCAGTTGCCGCTGACCATGGCGAAATTCGCCGTAGGGGAAGTTCAGGCGCTCCAGGGCTTCGTTACGCGCCTGCTGGTGCGCCTGCTCCTGGCGTGCCCAGTGAATGTAGCGGCGGCAGTGCAGGGCGAAGAACTCGCCCAGCGACGCGGCGCTGTGGCGCTCGCGGAACACCGTTTCCTGCTGGGTCATGACGTTGAAGTAGACCACCGCCAGATCCAGTTCAGCGAAGCCCAGTTCCTGGCACAGCAGCCAGCCGTAGATCTTGACCTGCGCCCAGTGCAGCAGGCGATGGTTGGCCGGGATGCGCGAGATGTCACCGCGATGGGTCTTGATCTCTTCCAGCAGGCGAAACTCCGGGTCGAACCCATCGGCGCGGCCACTGACCGTCAGCCCCTCGAACTCGCCGATCAGCGGCAGCTCGGCAACGTAGTCCGGGCCGCGCCGGGCGACCACCGTGGCGTGCCCGGCCATGCCTTCGGCGGCGGTGGGCGAGGGGGTGAAGCGCAGGTCGAGGTCACCCTCCTTGGCGGTGAACTCGCACAGCTCGCGCACGGCGATGCGCAGGCTCAATCGCTCCACTCCACGTAGCAGACGCTGACCGGCATGCCGCGCTCGGCGCAGAACGCCAGCCAGCGTTTCTGGTTGTCCTGCAGGCGGTCGCCAGGGCCTTTCACCTCGATCATTCGGTAGCGCCCCTCGGCCGGCCAGAACTGGATCAGGTCGGGCATGCCGGCACGGTTCTCGCGGATGTCGGCCAGCAGGCGGCGGAACCAGGCGCCCAGGTGCGCCGGTGGCAGGCAGGCCAGCGCCTGTTCCAGGCGCTCGGCGTCGAGCAGCTCCCAGAATACGAAGGGCGACTGGATGCCGAATTTCTCGGTGTGGGTGCGACGCATGGCCTCGATGTAACTTCCATCCTCCAGGCGCGCCAGGCAGGCGGCGAACAGCTCGCTGCGCCGGGCATGGAAGTCGGCGCGGTGCAGATCCACCGGGCCGGTGTGGAAGGGGTGGAAGAAGGCGCCGGGCAGCGGGGCGAAAATCGCCTCCCAGCACAGCAGGCCGAACAGCCCGCAGATCAGCGTGTTCTCCACGTAATGCACCGGCGCGTCCGGCTCGGCCAGGTGCATGGCCACGGCCAGCTCGACGCTGGCGGCGCGCGGCAGACGCAGGTCGAGGCGATCTTCATTGAGCTTCGCCGCCCTGGCCGCTGGCGGCAGGCCGAGGCGTTTGCGCAGGCGTGTACGGGCTCGTTCGGCCAGCTGCGCTTCTTCGGCATTGTGCGGCGTTGCGATCACCTGTTCGGCCAGGGCCAGGGCTTCGGCATCCTGGCCCAGGTGTTCCAGTACGCGAATCTGCCGCTGCCGCGAGCCGACCGCGCGGGTATCGCGGTACAGGGTCAGCGCCGATTCCAGCTCGCCGGCACGTTCCAGGTGCTGCGCCAGTTGCAGCAGCAGGCGCTGATGGCGTTCGCCGATGTGGACGCTGTCGCTGCTGAAATCACCGAGCTGCTGCAGCACCTCGGTGACCGCCACGCCAGCTTCGAAGGCTTCGCGGCAGGCGCGCAGGTGCAGGTAGTCGTCCACGTCCTGGCGGCTGCGAAAACCGCGTGAGCCCGGCGTGATCGGCACCTGTTCATAACGGAAGATGCCCAGGTCGGCGAGCACGAACTCCGACCAGTCCTGGGCCAGGTTGCCGAAGAACATCAGGCGCAGGCGGTCGCACAGTGGGCCGATGGCCAGGCTCAGCAGGCGCTCGTCCAACTGCGGGCACCAGTCGGCCAGGCTGCGCGGCTCTGTGTGTAGCTCGCGCAGATGGTCGAGCACTTCGCTTTTCTTCAGGTTGCCGCGCGGCAGATAGCTTGCGAAATGCGCGGCCAGTTCGTCCTTGAGCAGTAGGGCGCCCATCTCGTCGAAGCTGAGCGCGGCGCAGTCGATCAGCCAGCCCAGTTCCAGCAGCGGAGCGGCAGCGGTCGGAATATCGCCGATCTCGGCATAGCGCAGTTTGCTGACACGAAAGTGCACGCCTTTGCGCATCACCAGGCGCACCAGCAGCGCCTGGGTGGGCAGTGGTAGCTGAGGGACATCCGCTACGAAGGCGCGCTCGGCGTCATCCATCAGGTCGCGGTGATGGGTATCGAGCCAGGCGAGGGCCTTGCGGAAGTTGGCCAGGTAATAGAGTTCGGGAGCGTCGAGGCTGAGCATGGTGCGAAGTTTTACTGGTTTTTTATACAGATGCCAGTGCCGTTCACCCGCTACCGTGCCGAATAGGCTGAAGGCGAGGACGACGCTGGGCTACTGTTCGTGGCAACTATCTGTCTGATCGATAAGCGATTTATCAGGTATCGATGGCGTCGATTGTCACTATCCCGAGATGTGCCTTTTGCCGTTCTGGGGCGTGCGTAACATGGCAACCGTAGCCAGTTAATCACCCCCTCTCAGGAGAACGAACATGAAAAAGCAAATCCTCGCCAGCTTCGTTATCGCCGCCCTGTCCGCCAGTGCTTTCGCCCTGCCGCAGATCAACGCTCAACAGTCTGCAGCCCCTGTAGTCGCCGAAGATGGCGCAGATCGCGTCGGCGTTAATCGTGTAGCCGCAGATGGTGCCGACCGAGTTGGTCCGAACCGTGTAGCCGCAGATGGCGCCGACCGCGTGGGCCTGAACCGTGTAGCCGAAGGTGGTGCTGACCGCGTTGGCCTGAACCGTGTAGCCGAAGGTGGTGCTGACCGCGTGGGCCTGAACCGTGTAGCCGAAGGTGGCGCTGACCGCGTAGGCCTGAACCGTGTAGCCGAAGGTGGCGCTGACCGCGTAGGCCTGAACCGCGTAGCCGAAGATGGTGCCGACCGCGTAGGTGCCAGCCGTATCAGCTGATCCGGATATCCATCACGCGGGAGCAGTCTCATGCCGCATTGCACTTAGAAAGGGCGCCCTGAATCGGCGCCCTTTCTCTTTCACCCATTCTCCACACAATCTCCACGCTCGCCCCATACGCCTCCCACCGCCGTTGCCCAGACTCTGCCGTACCTTCACTCGCTACGGAGAGCCGTACCATGAGCCGTTCCCTGGGCTTCAAGCTGGGCGCCATCGCTCTGCTGATATTGCTGCTGATGATTCCCCTGCTGATGATCGATGGCCTGGTCGACGAGCGCCAAGGCCTGCGCCATGAGGTGCTGCAGGATATTGCGCGCAGCTCCAGCTACCGCCAGCAGATCACCGGGCCGATCCTGGTGCTGCCCTATATCAAGACCACCCACGAGTGGAAGACCAACGAGAAGACCGGCGAGCGCTACAGCGAAGAGCGTCAGCGGCGTGGTCGCCTGTACTTCCTGCCGGAGCGCTTCGTGCTCGAAGGCACGGTTGGCACCGAGCTGCGTGCCCGTGGCATCTACGAGGCGCGCCTGTACCGCAGCGACAGCCAGGTCAGCGGCCAATTCCGCCTGCCGGCACGTATGGGGCTGGGCGACGACCTGGGCTTCTACCGCTTCGAGAAACCCTTCCTCTCGGTTGGCATCAGCGATATCCGCGGCATCAGCAACGACCTGCAACTGCGCCTCAATGGCCAGACCCTGAGCTTCGCGCCAGGCAGTGCTGACGATAACTTCGGCGCCGGCGTGCATGCACCGATCCCGGCCCTGGATGCGCAGGGTGGGCAAACCCTCGAGTTCGCCTTCGACCTCAAGCTGCAGGGCACCGAGCAGCTCTCGGTGGTGCCGGTCGGGCGCGACAGCCGGGTCAAGCTGAGCTCCGACTGGCCGCACCCGAGCTTTGTCGGTGAGTATCTGCCGAGCAGCCGCGAGATCAGCGCTGCAGGCTTTACCGCCGAGTGGCAGACCAGTTTCTTCGCCACCAACCTGGAAGAAGCATTACGCGACTGCGTAGGCGGTGATCGTTGCCAGGGGCTGTTCGGCCGCAACTTCGGGGTAAGTTTCGTCGACCCGGTGGATCAGTACCTGAAGACCGACCGTGCGATCAAATATGCGCTGCTGTTCATCGCCCTGACCTTCGCCACCTTCTTCCTCTTCGAGGTGCTCAAGCGCCTGGCCGTGCACCCGGTGCAGTACGCCCTGGTCGGCCTGTCGCTGGCGCTGTTCTACCTGCTGCTCTTGTCGCTCTCCGAGCATCTGGAGTTCGCCCTGGCCTACGGCCTGTCCGCTAGCGCCTGCGTCGGCCTGATCGGCTTCTACGTCAGCTTCGTGTTGCACAGCTGGCGGCGTGGCATGGGCTTCGGCGCCTTGCTGGCAGCCCTGTACGCCATGCTCTACGGCCTGCTCAACGCCGAGGACTACGCCCTGCTGATGGGCTCGCTGCTGGTGTTCGGCGTACTCGGCAGCGTGATGGTGCTGACCCGCAAACTGGACTGGTACGGCGTCGGCCGCAGCGCTCCGCAGGCCTGAATCAATTGGCGCGGCGCAGGCCGCGCCCCTTTTCTGGAGAGAATCCCATGCGTCTTCTCATGCAGTTTTCCGCCTGCCTGGGCCTCGGCCTGGTGGTGGCGGTGATGATCCTCATCGGCCTGATGTTCTGCGGCTGGTTCAACCTGATCGATGGCCTGCTGCTGACCGGCAAACCACTCGCCAGCCTGAGCCTGATGGTGCTGCCAGAGAGCTTCTGGAGTGCTCTGACCGGCATACAGGACGCGGCGAACAACGGCACGCTGCGCTCCTTCCTGTCGCTGTGTGCGGCGCTGGGTCAGGTCGGCCTGCTGCTCGCGCTGGGCTTCATGCGCCTGTGGTACCGGGCATGAGTGGGCATGTCGGTTTGCGCGAGGAGGTGCGCGCCGGGCATCTGTTGGCGCTGCGTATCACCTGGTTGTTTCGCGATGCGCGTCATGGGCAGTGGGCGGGCAGCCGCGTAGACTCGCGCCGGGATGAAACGGAGGATCTCAAGGATGAAAGCACTGTTCGCGGGGGTATTGGCTGGTCTGCTGACGGCCGGCGTGGCGCTGGCCGATGACTGCTCGGCGCAACTGCCTGCCTGGCTGGAGCAGGCACACCCTGGCCAGGCCGGCGGGGTGTGGCTGGAAGATGAACGCGGCACCTATCGGGTGGATGCCGAACAGAGCATCTGCAAGGTCTGGCCGGCTCGGCCCGAGCTGACCCTGATTGCAGTGCCACTGGTGCGTGCAGAGCACGACAGTCATGGCGAGACGGATCTTGAAGTGCTGCTGCTCGATAGCGCCAGGCAGGATTTCGTGGCCCGCCTCGTGGAGCCCAATGGGCTGGACTGGGATGCGATCTACGTGACCCGGTTGGCCTTCGATACCGCGCCTTATCGCCTGCGCGGGGATGATCTGGCGTTTGGTCTGCGAATCTCGCGCGAGAACGGTTCGCGGGTGAATCCCTTCAGTGAAACGCAATTGCACCTGTATGAGTTTGAGGCACGCCGCCTTCGCCTGCTGCTGGGTGAGTTGCCGGTCGCGCTGTCATGGGGCGAGTGGGATACCAACTGCACGGGAGAATTCAGCGAAACCAAGGGGGTGGTCATCATTACCGAACGTATCGGTAACCATGGCTATCGCGACCTGCGGCTCAAGGACACCCGCGTCGAACGACGTATTGCCCTGGTCGATGGCCAATGCCAGACCGTCGAAGAGAGCACGCACCGCTACCAGTTGCCCATCGAGTACGACGAGGAGCGCTATCTGCTGCCGATCGAGCTGGCTTCCGACCCGCTCTGAAGGCACGCAGCCTGGATGCAATCCGGGAACAGTGCAACAGACCATCCCCGGATTGCATCCGGGCTACGACGAGGTGAGCCGGGTGAGCATCGTTCACCCGGTGTTCACCCTTACAGGCTGACCGAAATCCCCGCCTGCAGCGTGCGCGGCTCACCCGGATAACTCCAGACGTTCCAGGCGCGTTCTTCGTAGTGCTTGTCGAAGACGTTGTTCAGGTTGAGGTTCAGGCGCACGTTCTCGGTCAGCGGGTAGTAGGCCAGCAGGTCGACCAGGCCATAGCCGTTCATGTCGAAGGTGTTGTTGCTGGTCTGGCCCTGGCGCGCGCTGACGTATTTCAGGCCAACGCCCAGGCCCAGGCCGGCCAGGGCTCCGCTGTCGAACTCGTAGGTGTCGAGCAGGTTGAAGCTGTGCCGTGGCACGTTGGCCAGGCGCGTACCCACCGGCATGGTGGCGCTGGTGCTTTCGCTGACTTCGCCGTCGACATAGGCATAGCCGCCGATCACCCGCCACTGCGGAGTGATGTTGCCGGCCACATTGATATCGAAGCCACGGCTGCGCACTTCGCCGGCGGCGATACTGCGGGTGCTGTCGAGCGGGTCGCTGGTCAGCACGTTCTCTTTCACGATATGGAACAGCGCGGCGGTGAGACTCAGGTCGCGGTCGGCCATGTCGTACTTGATGCCGACTTCATAGGCGATGCCTTTTTCCGGGTCGAAGGCGTTGCCGAAGCGATCAGCGCCACGGTTGGGCTTGAACGAGCGCGAGGTGTTGGCGAATACCGCCAGCTCGTCGGTGAGATCGTAGATCAGGCCGAAGCGCGGGGTGACGGCGTTGTGCGCCTGATCCCAGTTGCCGCCAGCGTTGAGCTTGTTCACATAACTCTGCTCGAAGCGCTCGATGCGCGCCCCCACCTGGGCCTTGAGGCGTTCGGTCAGGGCGACCTGATCCTGCAGGTAGACAGCGTAGGACTCCAGCGTTTCGGCGTCATGCGTGGTGGTGCGGGTCAGCGCCGGCAGCGGCTGGCCGTGCACCGGGTTGTACAGGTCGATGGGGTAAGCGCCGCCGCCCGGCGAACGGATGATCAGCGAGTTGTAGTTGAACTTGTCGTACTCCACGCCCACCAGCAGGGTGTGGGCGAAGCCGGCGAGATCGAAGTTGCCTTCAGCGTTGGCCTGGGCGTTGACGTCGTTCCAGTTCAGCCAGCGCTCGTTGTAGTTGCGCCCGACGCTGCTGGCGCCTGCAGGCAAGCCGGTATAGGCGTTGCTGTTGTTCTCCACGGCGCCGCCGTAGATCTTGCCATCGAGGTACTGCACACCGCCGCGCAGGGTCCAGCTGTCATTGAGCAGATGCTCGATGCGCAGTTGCGTGCTGGCGTTCTCGTTGGTCAGCTTGCCGGCGGATTCCTCGCCGAGGAAGCGGTCACGCGGCAACTTGCCGTTCTGGTTGGAATAGCGGGTAACGCCACGGTCGAGGGGGTGGCGGTTGTGCAGGTAGTCGCCTTCGAGGGTGACGGCGGTGTCTTCGTTGAGCTGCCAGCGCAGTACCGGGGCGACGTTGTAGCGCTCGCTCTCGACATCATCGCGGAAGCTGTCGCCACCCTCGGCCACCAGGTTCAGGCGGTAGGTGAAGGCGGCTTGCTCATCCAGCGCACCGGTAGTGTCGAGGGTCCCGCGACGTAGGCCCTCGCTGTTGACCTGGCTACCGAGCATGGTGCGGCGCTCGGCCTGCGGCTGCTTGCTGACGATATTGAAGGTGCCGCCCGGATCGCTGCGGCCATAGAGCATGGCGGCCGGGCCGCGTAGCACTTCGATGCGCTCGATGGTGCTGGCGTCGGGCATGTTCGGGTAACCACGGTTGACGGCGAAACCGTTGCGGTAGAACTCCTGGCTGTTGAAGCCGCGAATCAGAAATTCGGTCAGACCCTGGCCGCCGAAGTTGTTGCCGCGCTCCACGCCGCCAGCGTAGTCCAGCGCATCTTCCAGGCGCACCGCGCCGATGTCCTGCACCACCTGCGCGGGGACGACGCTGATCGACTGTGGGATCTCGTGGATTGGCGTGTCGGTTCGGGTGGCACTGGCCGAGCGACTCGCACGGTAACCATCCACCGGGCCGTCGGCCCGCTCGCTTGGCGCGGTGATCTGCATTTCTTCAAGCGCCAATGGGGTGTCGTTGTCCGAGCTGGCGAGGGCGTTGTGACAGGCGAGGGCGGGAAGGGCGAGCAGCGGTACGACCAGGCGTCGCATGGTGTGAATCCTTGGGGCGGGAGTGGATGAGGGCCCGGGATTCTATTGCTTTGGATAATCATTATCAAATGAGTTTTAATCGCAAAAGCTCACTTGGAGATGCCATACCTCTTCTACGTTTTCGGCATTTGCAATAAATGCCGAAGCGTTGCGATGCGGCAAGCAGGTCATTGAAAAACGTCGGCGATGACTGCATGGATGCAAGCGGTAGAGCGACGCAGGAGGCCAATGCAGAGGTGGTTTTCAACAGCCTGCTAATACCAATGTCTATCTGTCGGTCGGTGCTGGCCTGCTGCTAGCTTGAAGCTGCATCAGAATAACAATAACCGGAGGCGTCTATGACTTCTGAACAAACAAATGCTGCGGCCTATTGGAAGGCCAATGTGCGGCTCATCACCTGGAGCCTGGTTATCTGGGCGCTGGTTTCCTACGGATTCGCCATGATTCTGCGCCCGATGGTCGCGGGAATCTCGGTTGGCGGTTCCGACCTCGGATTCTGGTTCGCACAGCAAGGCTCCATCCTCTTCTTCATCGGGCTCATTTTTCACTACGCGTGGAGACTGAACAAACTCGATAAAGAATATGGCGTCGAGGAGTAAGTGGTCATGAGCCAATTCGTCATCAACATGTTGTTCGTAGGTGCGTCCTTCGCGCTCTACATCGGCATCGCCATCTGGGCGCGTGCCGGCTCCACCAAAGAGTTCTACGTCGCGGGCGGTGGTGTGCATCCGGTCACCAACGGCATGGCGACAGCCGCTGACTGGATGTCCGCTGCATCCTTCATTTCCATGGCGGGCCTGATTGCCGCCGGCGGTTATGCCAACTCCACCTTCCTCATGGGCTGGACCGGCGGCTACGTGCTGCTGGCGATGCTACTGGCGCCCTACCTGCGCAAGTTCGGCAAGTTCACCGTACCGGACTTCATCGGTGATCGCTTCTACAGTCGTGGCGCGCGCCTGACTGCAGTGATCTGCCTGGTGATCATCTCCGTGACTTACGTGATCGGTCAGATGGCCGGTGCCGGCGTTGCATTCTCGCGCTTCCTCGAAGTGAGCAACTCCACCGGTATCTGGATCGCAGCGGCCGTGGTGTTCGCCTACGCCGTATTCGGCGGCATGAAGGGCATCACCTACACCCAGGTCGCTCAGTACGTGGTACTGATCGTGGCCTACACCATCCCGGCTATCTTCATCTCCCTGCAACTGACCGGTAACCCGATCCCGCCGCTGGGCCTGTTCGGTGACCATGTCGAGTCCGGCCTGCCACTGCTGCAGAAACTCGATGAAGTGGTGCGTGACCTGGGCTTCGCTGCCTATACCGCCGATGTCGACAACAAGCTGAACATGGTGCTGTTCACCATGTCGCTGATGATCGGTACTGCCGGTCTGCCGCACGTGATCATCCGTTTCTTCACTGTACCGAAGGTTTCCGATGCACGCTGGTCGGCTGGCTGGACTCTGATCTTCATCGCCATGCTCTACCTGACTGCTCCGGCCGTGGCCTCGATGGCGCGTCTGAACCTGGTGACCACCATCTATCCGCAAGGCGCCTCGGCCCCGGCGCTGTCCTATGACGAGCGTCCGCAGTGGGTCAAGAACTGGGAACAGACCGGCCTGATCAAGTGGGAAGACAAGAACGGCGATGGCCGCATCCAGATGTACAACGATGCTACTCCGGCCTTTACCCCGACCGCTCAGGAGCGTGGCTGGAACGGTAACGAGCTGACCGTGAACAACGACATCCTGGTTCTGGCCAACCCGGAGATCGCCAACCTGCCTGCATGGGTCGTTGGTCTGATCGCGGCGGGCGCCATCGCGGCGGCACTGTCGACGGCTGCGGGATTGTTGCTGGCGATTTCTTCGGCGATCAGTCATGACCTGATCAAGACCCTGATCAACCCGAAGATCAGCGAGAAGAACGAGATGATGGCGGCGCGGATATCGATGGCGTGCGCGATTCTGCTGGCGACCTATCTGGGCTTGAATCCACCCGGGTTCGCCGCGCAGGTGGTGGCGTTGGCCTTCGGTATCGCTGCGGCGACCCTGTTCCCGGTGCTGATGATGGGGATCTTCTCCAAGCGCATGAACGACAAGGGTGCGATCTGCGGTATGGTCGCCGGCCTGGTGATCACCCTGCTGTACATCTTCACCTACCTGGGCTGGTTCTTCATTCCGGAGACCAACATGCTGCCCAATACCCCGGACCAGTGGTTCATGGGTATCTCCCCGGCTTCCTTCGGTACCGTCGGCGCCCTGATCAACTTCGCCGTGGCCTACGGTGTATCGATGGTCACCGCCGAGCCGCCGCAGGAAATCCAGGACCTGGTGGAAAGCGTACGTACCCCCAAAGGTGCTGGTGCCGCGCTGAGCCACTGAGCATAATCCTGGCCTGACGCCATCTGTCGATGGTCCAGGGTCTGACAGACGGGCCTCCACTGGAGGCCCGTCTTTTTTCGGGAACAACCATATGTTGTGGACTTTGCTTGCCATCGTGGTCGCGGGGCTCGGCGCTGCCGGTATCGCTCTGCTGCTGCGCAAACTGACGCGTAACAAACTGCCGAAGTGGATCGTGCCGCTGTTCGGTGGTCTGGGGATGCTGGGTTATCAGGTGTTCTACGAGTACTCCTGGTTCGAGCATCAACAGGCGCGTCAGCCCAGGGAGTCGGTCGTGGTCGCGACCGAAGCGGGCCACGTGTTCTGGCGCCCGTGGAGCTACTTCGTACCTATGGTCACCGCCTTCACCGTACTCGACAGCAAGAGCGTCGTGCGCGAGCAGGTGGCGGACGCGCAAGTGGCCGAGTTCATGCTCTATCGCTTCGAGAAGCAACACATCGATCACGTTTCGCACCGCGCCCATCTGCTCAACTGCGCAACCGGCGAGTTGTTGCCGCTGGACGAGAAGAAACAGCCTCAGCTGGCACAGCTCAAGCGAATCGACAAGGATGACGCGCTGTATCGTCAGGTGTGTCGCTAGCGCGCCATTCTTGCGTCGCGGCAGCGGTGCGCACGGCGCACCCTACCCGAAAGCGCAGCATCGGTGCACGCGACCTGGGCGACCACCCCCTATTTGCCGATGCCTTTCACTGTAGGGTGCGCGTGCGCACCGGCCCTTCACCGATGGTGCCAGACTGGGCCGCTTTTCCGCGTCCGATAGACCCAGATCAATATCCACGCCTGTTGCCTGCATAGAATCGCCAGCCCCTGATTTTTCGAGCGTGCGGTCATGCCCCGTCTTCCCGAACTGTTGTCGCCAGCCGGCACCCTGAAGAACATGCGCTACGCCTTCGCCTACGGCGCCGATGCGGTGTACGCCGGGCAGCCGCGTTACAGCCTGCGCGTACGCAACAACGAGTTCGACCACGCCAACCTGGCCCTCGGCATCGATGAGGCGCACGCCCAGGGCAAGCAGTTCTACGTGGTGGTCAACATCGCCCCGCACAACGCCAAGCTGAAGACCTTCCTCAAGGACCTGGCGCCGGTGATCGAGATGGCGCCGGATGCGCTGATCATGTCCGACCCGGGTTTGATCATGCTGGTACGCCAGCACTTCCCGCAGATGCCGATTCACCTCTCGGTGCAGGCCAATGCGGTGAACTGGGCCAGTGTCGAGTTCTGGCGCCAGCAGGGGCTGACGCGGGTGATCCTGTCGCGTGAGCTGTCGTTGGAAGAGATCGAGGAGATCCGTAGGCAGGTGCCGGGCATGGAGCTGGAGGTGTTCGTCCATGGCGCGCTGTGCATGGCCTATTCCGGGCGCTGCCTGCTGTCGGGCTACATCAATCGCCGCGATCCCAACCAGGGCACCTGCACCAATGCCTGTCGCTGGCAGTACCAGGCCACACCTGCGGCCGAGAACGAGCTAGGCGAGATCGTCCGTGTGGTCGACCCGACTCTCGGTCAGGGCGCACCGACGACCCAGGCTTTCGTGCTGGAAGAGGCCGGTCGTCCAGGCGAGGAGATGGCCGCCTTCGAAGACGAGCACGGCACCTACATCATGAACTCCAAGGACCTGCGCGCGGTGCAGCACGTCGAGCGGCTGGTGCGCATGGGCGTGCATTCAGTGAAGATCGAAGGGCGCACCAAGAGCCACTTCTACGTGGCACGCACCGCCCAGGTCTATCGCCGCGCCATTGACGATGCGCTGGCTGGCAGGCCTTTCGATCCGAGCCTGCTTGGGCATCTGGAGTCATTGGCGCATCGCGGTTACACCGAGGGCTTCCTGCGCCGCCACGTACATGACGAATACCAGAACTACGCGCGCGGCAGCTCGCTTGCGGAGCGTCAGCAGTTCGTCGGTGAGCTGACCGGCGAGCGCCGTGGCGAACTGGTCGAGGTCAGGGTGAAGAATCGCTTCGCTGTGGGTGACGGGCTGGAGCTGATGACGCCGCAGGGCAATCTGCGCTTCACCCTGGAGCAGTTGCAGAACGCTCAGGGGCAGGCGCTGTCAGTGGCACCGGGCGATGGCCACGTGCTGTATCTGCCGCTGCCGGCAGATGTGCAATTGGAGTACGGACTGCTGATGCGGGATCTTTAGGCTTTTCGTCGGGTGGATGACGCTTCCCCCATCCACCAGGAGGGACGGTGCCGAAGTGTCGGTGCGCGCGGCGCACCCTACGTGGACGCCAATCCGTAGGGTGCGCCGTGCGCACCTGGGGTTGGTGAACTGCTTTGCTGCAGGAGAGATCAGGGCCAAGGATGCATTGCGATTGCGCCGTGGTGCACGGTGGTCACATGGTGTGCCGGCTGGCCAGTATTGCCGGACTGCCCATGGTGGATGAAAGAGCGCCATCCACCCTACGTGCCGAGACGCGGCCTGTAGGCTTTTCGTAGGGTGGATGACGCTTCACCCATCCACCAGGAGGGACAGTGCCGAAAGTGTTGGTGTGCGCGGCGCACCCTACGTGGGTGCCAATCCGCAGGGTGCGCCGTGCGCACCTGGGGCTGGTGAACTGTTTTGCTGCAGAAGAGATCAGGGCCGAGGAAACGTTGCGATTGCGCCGTGGTGCATGGTGGTCACATGGCGTGCTGGCGCCGCCGCTGGCTGGCCAGTTGGCGCTCCAGTTCGCAGAGGCTGTCGATGCCCTGCCGGCGCGCCTTGCTGAACAGCATCAGGGCCAGCTCGGCGGTGACCAGGGCGTCGGCGCTGGCGTTGTGACGCTGGTGCACCTGCAGGCCGAATTCGGCGACCCACTCATCGAGCCCGCTCTGGCGAATGCGCGATTGCGGGCACAGCAGCGGAGCGATTTCGGCGACGTCGAAGAAGCTGTGCTGCAGGCGATAGCCCAGGCTCTGGCGCAGTGCGCGGCCCAGCATGCGCTGGTCGAACTCGGCATGAAACGCCAACAGCGGACTGCTGCCGACGAACTCCATGAAATCCAGCAGGGCCTCGGCCGGTTCCACGCCACGGGCCACTTCGCTGGGGGCGATGCCGTGGATCAGGGTGCTGGCGCTGGCCTGGTGATCGGCGCGGTGCAGCGTGCATTCGAACTGCTCGGCGAAGTCGATGGCACCGTTGTCGATCACCACCGCGCCGATGGCCAGCACCTGATCGCGGCGCATGTTCAGGCCGGTGGTTTCCAGATCGAGCACGACGAAGCGCTGCTGGTGCAGCGGGCGTTCGTCGAACGGCGCCGGCGCACTCAGCGCATCGCGGCGTTGCAACTGCTGCTGGGTCAGGGCCGGACCACGGCCGGTGAACCAGGTGAACTTGCTCATAGCTGATACCTCATGGCCAGGCTGCTCTGCAAGCGCTGCGCCTGGCGGAACGACTCGCGCAGAATACGCCGGTCCAGGTGGTTGAGGTGGTCGGGGTCGACCCGATTGGAGTAGGGCAGCTCGTCGCGCGCCTGCAGCTGATGCTGCTGCATGCGCGTCTGCTGAATGAAGTGATAGGCCTCTTCATAGGCGGCGCCGTCCAGGGCCTCGATCACGCCCTTGCTGATCAGCGCGCGCAGGCGCTCCAGGGTGCCGACCGCACTGATGCCGTTGGCCAACGCGAGCAAACGGGCACCGTCGACGAAGGGCGTCAGGCCCTGCACCTTGAGGTCGAGGGTGTCTTTGTCGGCGCCCGAACGGGCCACCACGAAGTCGCGGAAACGTCCAACCGGCGGGCGGTGGCGCAGGGCATTCTCGGCCAGCATCTTCTGGAACAGGCTGTTGCTGGCGACGCGGCGGAGCAACGCTTCACGCAGCTGTTCGCAGCCTTCGCTCGGGCCCCAGATGGTGCGCAGGTCGAAGTAGATCGACGAGCCCAGCAGATTCTCCGGCGTGGCTTCGAGGACGAAGCCGGCGAAGCGCCGCGACCACTCCTCGCGCGACAGGCACAGTTCGGGGTTGCCGGCCATGATGTTGCCTTTGCACAGGGTGAAGCCGCACTGCGCCAGGCGCTGATTGATCTCGCGCGCGATCGGCAGCAGGCGCTCACGAATGGCAGCGGCCTCGCTGGCACTCTCGGCCTCGAAGAGAATGCCGTTGTCCTGGTCGGTGTGCAGGGTCTGCTCGCGACGACCTTCGCTGCCGAAACATAGCCAGGTGAAGGGGATGCCCGGATCGCCCATGTCCTCGAGAGTCAGCTCGATCACCCGGCATACGGTGTGGTCGTTGAGCAGCGTGACGATATGGGTGATCTGCGTCGAGCTGGCGCCGTGGGCGAGCATGCGGTCGACCAGCAGGCGGATGTCGCTGCGCAGCCCGGCCAGGGTCTCGACCTTGCCGGCATGGCGGATGGTGCGCGCCAGGTGCACCAGGTCGACACGCTGCAGGCTGAACAGATCGCGCTCGGAAATCACCCCGCACAGCTTTTCGTGCTCCACCAGGCAGACATGGGCGATATGCCGCTCGGTCATGGCGATAGCGGCGTCGAAGGCGCTGGCATCAGGCGCCAGGTGAAAAGGGTTGGGCGTCATCAGGTTGTCGATGGGCTGGGCCAGGTCGACACCATCGGCCACCACCCTGCGCAGGTCACGCAGGGTGAAAATACCCAGCGGTTTGTCGGCCGGGTCGAGCACCACGATGCTGCCCACATGCTGCTCGTGCATCATGCGCACGGCATCACGCAGTGGCGTGTCAGGGGCGCAGCCGATGGGTTGGCGCATGGCCAGTTCGCCCAGGCGGGTATCCAGCGAATACTGTGCGCCGAGGGTTTCCACCGCGCGCAACTGCACCTGCTGGTTGACCTGATCGAGCAGACTGCTGACCCCGCGCAGGGCGAAATCGCGCAGCGGGTTGGAGACGGCGAAGAGTTTGACGAAGGCGAGCTTGGACAGTAGCAGGCAGAAGGTATCTTCGGCGGCCAGGTGCTCAGTGCGCGTGGCGCGCTCGCCGATCAGCGCAGCCAGCGGGAAGCACTCGCCGGCGGTGATCTCGAAGGTGGTTTCCGTGCCGCGCCGGGCGCTGTGCGGGCGCTCGCCATGCACACGGCCCTGCTTGACGATGTAGAAGTGCTCGACCGGGCCATCGCTCGGTTTGATGATCGAATCGCCCTCGGCATAGAAGCGCAGCTGGCAGTGCTCGACCAGAAACGCCAGGTGGGCGGTGTCCATCTGGTTGAAGGGCGGAAACTTCTGCAGGAACTCCATGGTGCCGTGGATGTTCTGCAGCACCGCTGTCTTGCCCGCATCGGCCATCGCGTCGGCCTTGCTCATGGGCGTGCGCCTCGCAGTTTCGGGATGTTGTCAGTGTGGTCCTGGCTGGCCGGCTTGCCCATTGCACCTAAGTAGGGGGAGAGGAGGCGTGGTCCGGATGCAATCCGGGGCCGGCATCCGCGGATTGCATCCGGGCTCTACAGGGCTGTGGGAGGGGCTTTAGCCGCGACGTTGTACACCAAAGTCGCCGCTAAAGCCCCTCCCACAAGGCGGCGCCGCAACCAATAAAAAACCGCCCTCGCAGGCGGTTTTTTATTGGCTCGTAGGTGCAGCTTTCGCGGATAAATCCGCTCCTACAGGATGCGCGACTTAAAGGCCGTTCTTGGCCTTGAACTCGCGACGACGGCGATGCAGCACCGGCTCGGTGTAGCCGTTGGGCTGCTTGGTGCCCTCGACTACCAATTCCAGCGCGGCCTGGAAGGCGACGTTGTTGTCGAAGTCCGGGGCCATCGGGCGATACAGCGGGTCATTGGCGTTCTGACGATCCACCACCGGCGCCATGCGCTTGAGGCTTTCCACTACCTGCGCTTCGCTGACGATGCCGTGGCGCAGCCAGTTGGCCAGCAGCTGGCTGGAGATGCGCAGGGTGGCGCGGTCTTCCATCAGGCCGACGTCGTTGATGTCCGGCACCTTGGAGCAGCCGACGCCCTGGTCGATCCAGCGCACCACGTAACCGAGGATGCCTTGCGCGTTGTTGTCCAGCTCGTTGCGGATTTCCTCGTCGCTCCAGTTGGTGTCCTTGGCCAGCGGAATGGTCAGGATGTCGTCGACCGAAGCCGGGGCGCGCTTGGCCAGTTCGGCCTGACGGGCGAACACGTCGACTTTGTGGTAATGCAGCGCGTGCAGGGCGGCGGCGGTCGGCGAGGGGACCCAGGCGGTGTTGGCGCCGGATAGCGGGTGCGCGACTTTCTGCTCGAGCATGGCAGCCATCAGGTCCGGCATGGCCCACATGCCCTTGCCGATCTGCGCACGGCCTTGCAGGCCGGTCGCCAGGCCGACGTCGACGTTGTTGTTCTCGTAGGCAGCGATCCAGGCTTCGCTCTTCATGGCGGCCTTGCGCACCACGGCGCCGGCCTCCATGGAGGTGTGGATCTCGTCACCGGTGCGGTCGAGGAAGCCGGTGTTGATGAACACTACACGCTCGCTGGCGGCCTTGATGCACGCCTTGAGGTTGACGGTGGTGCGGCGCTCTTCGTCCATGATGCCGACTTTCAGGGTGTTGCGGGCCAGGCCCAGCACATCCTCGACGCGGGCGAAGATCTCGCTGGTGAAGGCGACTTCTTCCGGGCCGTGCATCTTCGGTTTGACGATGTACACGCTGCCGGTGCGGGTGTTCTTGCGGCTGGTGTTGCCGATCAGGTTGTGCACCGCGATCAGGCTGGTGAACAGCGCGTCCTGGATGCCCTCCGGGATCTCGTTGCCTTCGGCGTCGAGGATGGCCGTGTTGGTCATCAGGTGGCCGACGTTACGCACGAACAGCAGCGAACGGCCATGCAGGGTCAGCTCGGAACCGTCCGGCCGGGTGTAGACGCGGTCCGGATTCATGGTGCGGGTGAAGGTCTTGCCGCCTTTGGACACGTCCTCGGCCAGGTCGCCTTTCATCAGGCCCAGCCAGTTCTTGTAGACCACCACCTTGTCATCGGCATCGACGGCGGCGACGGAGTCTTCGCAGTCCATGATGGTGGTCAGCGCGGCTTCCATCAGCACGTCCTTGACGCCGGCGGCGTCGGTGCTGCCGATCGGGCTGGAGGCATCGATCTGGATCTCGAAGTGCAGGCCGTTGTGCTTGAGCAGCACGGCGATCGGCGCGCTGGCCTCGCCCTGGAAACCGACCAGTTGCGCGTCGTCACGCAGGCCGCTGTTGCTGCCGCCCTTGAGGGCGACGACCAGCTTGCCGTCGACGATGGCGTAGCCGGTGGAGTCGACGTGCGAGCCGGCAGCCAGCGGCGCGGCCTCGTCGAGGAAGGCGCGGGCGAAGGCGATGACCTTGTCGCCGCGGACCTTGTTGTAGCCCTTGCCTTTCTCGGCGCCACCTTCTTCGCTGATCACGTCGGTGCCGTACAGCGCGTCGTACAGCGAGCCCCAGCGGGCGTTGGAGGCGTTCAGGGCGAAGCGCGCGTTCATCACCGGCACCACCAGCTGTGGGCCGGCCAGGCGGGCGATTTCTTCGTCGACGTTGGTGGTGGTGGCGTGGAAGTCTTCCGGCTCCGGCAGCAGATAGCCGATTTCCTGGAGGAAGGCCTTGTAAGCAGCGGCGTCATGGGCCTGACCCTTGCGCGCCTGGTGCCAGGCATCGATCTGCGCCTGCAGTTCGTCGCGCTTGGCCAGCAGGGCACGGTTCTTCGGCGCCAGGTCCTTGATGACCGCAGCGGCACCGGCCCAGAACTGGTCGGCAGCGATGCCGGTACCGGGAATGGCTTCGTTGTTCACGAAGTCGTACAGGGCTTTGGCGACCTGCAGGCCGCCGACTTGAACGCGTTCAGTCATCACTTGCCTCACTCTCTCTGAGCTCTACTCAATAGCCGCTTTGGCGACGGGTTTCCGTCTTGTAGTCCAAAGCGCGGCATACTACATCAAGATCCTGGGGAAATGCAGCGGGGTGGCGTCAGTCTGCGACCAAAAGGCTGTTTGCGGTCACGATCAATACGCTATGTGTGCAAAAAAGTGCGCTATTGTTCCATAAAATATGCAAAAACGTACACGATTAATTGAAGGGGCTACTGACAACGGCGCCAATATGGCCTACGCCTCTTCGCCTACACTGCTTTTCGAGCATCCTGGAGCCCGCCATGACGGTATCTGCAGCTGTTATTGCCGACCTTGCCGACCTGACCCGTCTGTTCGCTGGCTACCTGCGCTTCTATCAAGTACCGCGCGACGAGGCGCAGATCGCCGCCTTCCTTGGCCTGCGCCTGCAACTGGGGGATTCGCAGCTGTTCATCGCCCGGAGCGAGCAGGGCGCCGCGCAGGGGTTCGTGCAGCTTTATCCCTTTCATTCTTCGTTGGCACTGGAACCGGCCTGGTTGCTCAGCGATCTGTATGTCGATGACAGCGCGCGCCGCTCAGGCGTTGGCGAGGCGCTGATGAATGCCGCTCGCGCGCATGCCGAGACGACCGGCGCCTGCGGTCTGCAACTGGAGACGGCGAAGACCAACCTGGCCGGTCAGCGCCTTTACGAGCGGCTTGGCTATGTGCGTGACGAGCAGTTCTTCACCTACTGGTTGTCGCTACGCGGCTGACCTTCCCAATCCTGTGAACGAGTGAGGTAGTACATGGACCATCTGGTACTGACGGTGATCGCCGAGGACCAACCGGGTCTGGTCGAGCGTCTGGCCGGCTGCGTGGCGAATCATGGTGGCAACTGGCTGGAGAGCCGTATGGCACGCATGGCCGGGCAGTTCGCCGGGATCGTGCGGGTGGATGTGCCGGCCGAGGCCCACGGCGGCCTGATCAAGGAGCTCGAAGCCCTCAGTGCACAGGGCATTCGTGTGCAACTGGCGGCCAGTGGCAGCGAGCCCGGCGGACGCTTCACCGCAATTCGCCTGGAGCTGGTGGGCAACGACCGGCCCGGTATCGTCCGCGATATCACCCGTGTGCTGGCCGAGCAGGGCGTCAACCTGGAGAGCCTGCTGACCGAGGTGGCGCCAGCGCCGATGAGCGGCGAACTGTTGTTCACCGCCGAAGCGCTGCTGGCCGTGCCGGAGACGCTGGCGCTGGAGCAATTGCAGGCACGCCTGGAAACCCTGGCCGATGATCTGATGGTGGAGCTGAATCTGCGCGCCGAGGACTGATATCCACGCATTGCGTGGATCAGCCTGTGGATAAACTGGGGAGCCCCGGCGCACTGCCTAGTGCCCCGGAGCTTTTCCATGTCTGAGCAAAAAATCAGCAGGATCAATGGCTTGTGCACAAATGCCGGGGATGGATCTGTGGATAAGCCGGGGGTGACAGGCGCGGCGCCAGGGGTGACGCGGCCTGGCGGTGGATGGGTGTTTTTTGTTCAGTGAAAGAGAAGCCGGTGCGCGCAGCGCACCCTACGAGGATGCTCCGCGCGGAATCGTAGGGTGCGCCGTGCGCACCGCCGGGTTAAGCGTTCGAGCGCTTGCGCAGGTTCAGCCAGATATCCAGGCTGTATACAAAAAGTCCGGCCCAGATGCAGGCGAACGCCAGCAGGGTGCTCGGCGAGAAGTGCTCATCGAACAGCAGGATGGCCTGCAGCAGCACCAGGGTCGGTGCCAGATATTGCAGGAAGCCCAGCGTGGTGTAGGGCAGATGCCGCGCCGCGGCATTGAAGCATACCAGCGGCACCAGGGTGATGGGGCCGGCCGCCGCCAACCAGAGCGCCTCGCTGCTGGTCCAGAAGCTCGCCTGGCTGCTCATTGCTGCCGGATGCAGCGCCAGCCAGGCCAGCGCCACCGGCACCAGTAGCCAGGTTTCCACCACCAGCCCGGGCAGTGCCGCCACAGGTGCCTGTTTGCGGATCAATCCATAGAAACCGAAGGTCAGCGCCAGCACCAGCGATACCCAGGGCAGGCTGCCGACCTGCCATAGCTGCTGCAGCACGCCCAGCGCGGCCAAGGCGACGGCCAGCCACTGCAGGCGACGCAGGCGCTCGCCGAGAATCAGCAGACCGAGCAACACGTTGATCAGCGGGTTGATGTAGTAGCCCAGACTGGCCTCGATCATGCGGTCGTTGTTCACCGCCCACACGTACACCAGCCAGTTGGTCGCGATCAGCAGGCCACAGCCAGCCAGCACTGCCAGGCGTTTGGGATTGTCGCGCAGCTCGCGCCACCAGCCAGGGTGCTTCCAGACGAGCAGCAGCAGGCCGCCGAACAGCGCGGACCAGAGCACGCGGTGCACGATGATCTCCATCGCCGGCACGCTTTGCAGGGCTTTGAAGTAGAGCGGGAACAGGCCCCAGATGATGTAGGCGGTGAGACCCAGAATGTACCCGCGTTGCGGGTTGGCGGTGGCCATCGAGAATCCTTGGTTAGGCAGCTAACGGTTGCCGCGAAATTCTAGCGCTCTGGCCTCTGCCTTGTCTGTTCGTTCAGTTTTTTCCGCATGCCGAGATGTCGGTAAAGTCGTAAGGCAAACTTTACGCGGCGTGTGCAACTGTATTGGTCATACGGGGGTGGCGCGGTCGCTGGTAACCCTTATGCAATCCGGAGCCCTGGGATGGAACCGAAAGCATCGCGGCTGAAGCCGCTCCTACGGGGCCGGTGAACACCTGTAGGAGCGGCTGTGCGGCATTCCGCTTCAGCCGCGAAAGCTTCAGTGCGTAGCCCGGATGCAATCCGGGAACTGCGGTCCCGGATGTCATCGGCTCAGAACAGTCGCAGTGGCTCTTCATCCAGTGCGGCCATCTGTTCGCGCAGAGAGAGAATCTGGTCGCCCCAGTAGCGTTCGCCGGCGAACCAGGGAAAGGCCAGGGGGAAGGCCGGGTCGTCCCAGCGCCGCGCGATCCAGGCGCTGTGATGCATCAGGCGCAGGGCGCGCAGGCCTTCGATCAGCGGCAGCTCGCGGGCGGCAAAATCATGGAACTCCTGATAACCGTCGACCAGTTCGGCCAACTGGCCAAGGCGCTCATGACGCTCGCCGGCCAGCATCATCCACAGATCCTGCACGGCCGGGCCCATGCGGCAGTCGTCGAGGTCGACGACATGGAAGGCGTCATCGCGGTGTAGCAGGTTGCCGGGGTGGCAGTCGCCATGCAGGCGAATCGGCGTGTAACGCACACGGGAGAACAGTTCATCGAGGCGGGCGAGCAGGTCGCGCGCTACCGACTCGTACGCGGGCAGCAGGCTGCGCGGCACGAACCCGCCGTCGAGCAGGGAGGCCAGGGCTGCATGGCCGAAGTTGTCCACCGCCAGGGTTTCGCGGTGAGCGAACGGGCGGCTGGCGCCGATGGCGTGCATGCGTCCGAGCAACTGGCCGAGGCGATACAGTTGTTCGAGATTACCCGGCTCCGGTGCGCGGCCGCCGCGACGGGGAAACAGGGCGAAGCGGAAGCCGCCGTGTTCGAACAGCGTCTCGCCATCGCGCGTGAGTGGCGCCACCACAGGGACCTCATGCTCGGCCAGCTCGGCGCTGAAACTGTGCTCCTCGCGGATCGCCGCATCGCTCCAGCGATCCGGGCGATAGAACTTGGCGATCAGCGGCGTTTCGCCCTCTATGCCGACCTGATAGACGCGGTTCTCGTAGCTGTTGAGTGCCAATACGCGGGCGTCGCTGAGGTAGCCGAGGCTCTCCACGGCATCGAGTACCAGATCCGGGGTGAGGGTGGAAAAAGGATGGCTCATGAGCGGCTCCGCGTGAGTGGGCGCCCAGTCTACCGGCTTGCGCTAAACGTAGGGCGGGTGTAACCCGCCGTTGGCATCATTAGCCGTAGGGCGGGCAACCCGCCGCTGAAGTGACTGGCGGGTTGCACCCGCCCTACAGTTGTGTCCCGAGCAGCACCTGGCTGGCAGCGAACTGCGCGCGCACCGGATCGCCGACGCGCAGGCCCAGCTCGGCCAGCCGAGCGGATTCGATCAGGGCGCACAGGGTCTGGCCGCCGGGCAGACTGATGCGCACGTCGCTGGGGCCGTCGTTGGCCGGCAGAATCTGTTCGATGCGGCCTTCGAGTGCGTTGTGCTGTTCGGCACGAGGAGCCTGTAGTGGCTGCAACTCCAGCCATCCGGCCTTGATCAGGGCGACCACGCTGCTGCCTTCGCTCAGTTGCAGGTTTTCCGTGCTGTCATGGGTGATCTGCGCCTGCAGGTGGCCGCCGCCTGGCAGTTCGATATCGATCAGGTCGTTGTGCCCGTGGGCGTGAATCGCGCGCACGCGGCCGGTCAGCTGGTTGCGCGCACTGGTGCGCAGCATCAGGCGGCCGAGCAGCTCCAGGTCGGCATCGTCACCGGCGGCCTGCAACAGTTGCGTCTGCAATACCTGCAGGCGTTGCTGCAGTGCCAGCAGGCGCTCGCCAGCGGGCGTCAGGCGCGCACCGCCGCCGCCCTTGCCGCCGACGCTGCGGCTGACCAGGGGCTGCTCGGACAGGTTGTTCAGCTCGTCGATGGCGTCCCAGGCCGCCTTGTAGCTCAGCCCGGCGGCCTTGGCGGCGCGGGTGATGGAGCCTTGTGCGGCGATCTGCTCGAGCAGGGCCAGGCGTTTCGGGCGGCGGCTGAGCAATTGGGCGATGGAATCGAGCTGCGACATGGTTCAGGCGTGGCCAGGGAGGATGTCGGGCACGGTGCGTGACTGCGCCAGGCGCGTCAAGTCAGCCATCGCCCGGCCGTGGCGTGCGTGCCAGGCAATACACATCGACGCGCAGGGCGCCGGCGCGACGCAGCAGGTGGGCGAGCACGCCTGCCGTGGCGCCGGTGGTGAGTACGTCGTCGACCAGCGCCAGATGAGCGCCGGCAACCTTGGCTTGCCGGGCCAGATCGAAGGCCAGGCGCAGATTGCGCTTGCGCGTCGCGGCGTCCAGCCCTTGCTGTGCGGGCGTGTCGACGCGGCGCTGGAGCCAGTCATGCTGCACCGGCAGATCCAGGCTGGCACCCAGCCAGTCGGCGAGCATCTGTGCCTGATTGAAGCCGCGTCGACGCTGGCGCTTGCGGGCCAGCGGCACCGGCAGCAGCGCCAGGGGGCGGGGCAGACCTTCATCGAAGGCGTGGCGCAGGTGTTCGGCCAGCAGCTCGGCGAGCAGGCGACCCTGTGGCCATTGCGCCTGGTGCTTGAAGCGGGTGATCAGGTTGTCGACGGGAAAGGCATAGCGCCAGGGCGCTTCCACGCGGGTGAAACTCGGTGGTTTCGATTGGCAGGCGCCGCAGATCAGGTCATGAGCCGACAATGGCACCGCACAGATCTGGCAATGGGCCCCGAGCCAGGGCAACTCGGATTCGCAAGCCGTGCAGATGTTGTGCGTGGGGTGGTCGGTGGCTTCGTCGCAGAGCTGGCAATGGCGCTGTTGGCGTAGCCAGGCAAGGCGTTGCAGAGCGGTGAGATCAAACGGAGGCATGGCGGCTCGTCCTTGAGCAGTGGTGCCTGGAGTTTAGTCAGCGTCAGCGAATGAGCCAGCCCATCACGACCAGACCGAGAAACAGCCAGATCACCCCGCCGATGATAGAGCCGCGCAACAGCGAACGAGCGCCGCTGAACAAAAGCAGCAGGCCGATGATCAGCAGGATGATGCTGAAGATCGACACGTCCATGCCAATGGCCCTGGCCAGGCCATGGAGAAAGTCGTCGATGGCATCGGCCATGGCGCCCAGCACGCCGGACAGCATGTCGACGATGAAACGGATGGCGCGACCCAGCGCTTCGCCGAGCCCTTCGAAAAAACCTTCTACTTGCATGCAGAACATCCTGTTGGAGGGGTAACAGGCTGTTGAAAAACTACCTGCGCTGCCATTGCTGCGCTAAAAACAGGCTAAAAATGCTCATTTACAGCTCGTAAAGTCGACCGCGACTCCGACCGTTTTTCGCCTGTTTTTGTGGGGCCGCCATCGGTATTGCACTGGCTGCCTCGCCTACGTTTTTCAACGGCCTGGTAAGTATTTGGCCTTGTGCCATGACATAAGTTCTATTGGCCAATAAATGATCATATGTAAACCTGTGTCTTTGTTGCGGTTGACAGCATCCAATCGCCACTTATGATGGCCAAAGCCTGAATGCCCCGTGTGGGCCTGACAACAGATGCCACCAAGCGTCGAAGGACTTCTCAGATGAGCGCAACCGCTGCAATCACCACCCGCCACGACTGGAGCCTCGCCGAGGTTCGCGCGCTGTTCGAGCAGCCGTTCAATGATCTGTTGTTCCAGGCGCAGACCGTCCATCGCCAGCACTTCGATGCCAACCGCGTGCAGGTCTCGACATTGCTGTCGATCAAGACCGGCGCCTGCCCGGAAGACTGCAAGTACTGCCCGCAGTCCGGCCACTACAACACCGGCCTGGACAAGGAAAAACTGATGGAAGTGCAGAAGGTCCTGGAGGCGGCCGCCGAGGCCAAGGCCATCGGTTCCACGCGCTTCTGCATGGGCGCGGCCTGGAAACATCCATCCGCCAAGGACATGCCCTACGTGTTGGAGATGGTGAAGGGCGTGAAGAAGCTCGGCCTGGAAACCTGCATGACCCTCGGTCGCCTCGACCAGGAGCAGACCCAGGCGCTGGCCGAAGCGGGGCTGGACTACTACAACCACAACCTCGATACCTCGCCGGAGTTCTACGGCAGCATCATCACCACCCGCACCTACGGCGAGCGCCTGCAGACCCTGGCCTACGTGCGCGAAGCAGGGATGAAGATCTGTTCCGGCGGCATCCTCGGCATGGGCGAGTCGGTGGACGACCGCGCCGGGTTGCTGATTCAGCTGGCCAACCTGCCGGAGCACCCGGAAAGCGTGCCGATCAACATGCTGGTCAAGGTCAAGGGCACGCCGCTGGCCGAGGAGAAGGACGTCGACCCGTTCGACTTCATCCGTACCCTGGCCGTGGCGCGGATCATGATGCCCAGGTCCCACGTGCGCCTGTCCGCGGGCCGCGAAGCGATGAACGAGCAGATGCAGGCCCTGGCCTTCATGGCTGGCGCCAATTCGATCTTCTACGGCGAGAAGCTGCTGACCACCGCCAACCCGCAGGCGGACAAGGACATGGCCCTGTTCAAGCGCCTCGGCATCAAACCCGAAGAGCGCGAAGAGCATGCCGATGAGGTGCACCAGGCGGCCATCGAGCAGGCGCTGGTCGAGCAGCGCGACGCCAAGCTGTTCTACAACGCCGCTTCGGCCTGATATTTCCCAGGTGGATGGATGAAGCGTCATTCACCCTACGCAGCCCGAGGCCATGCGTAGGGTGGATAACCCGCTTGCGGTTATCCACCAATCTCCGGTGCTCCCCATGTCTTTCGACCTTGCAACTCGCCTGGCTGACCGTCAGGCCGCCGACCTGTTCCGCCAGCGCCCGCTGCTGCAGACCCCGCAGGGGCCGCAGGTACGAGCCGATGATCAGGAGTTGCTGGCGTTCTGTTCCAATGACTATCTTGGCCTGGCCAACCACCCCGAGGTGATCCGCGCCCTGCAGCAGGGCGCGCAGCAATGGGGCGTCGGCGGCGGCGCCTCGCACCTGGTGATCGGCCACAGCACGCCGCACCATGAACTGGAAGAAGCGCTGGCCGCGTTCACCGGTCGGCCGCGTGCGCTGCTGTTCTCCACCGGTTACATGGCCAACCTGGCCGTCGTCACCGCGCTGCTCGGGCAGGGCGACAGCGTAATTCAGGATCGTCTCAACCACGCTTCGCTGCTCGATGCCGGGCTGCTCTGCGGCGCACGGTTCTCCCGCTACCTGCACAATGATGCGGTGAGCCTGGCCAACCGCTTGCGCAAGGCCAGCGGCAACTGTCTGGTGGTCACCGATGGCGTGTTCAGCATGGACGGCGATCTGGCCGATCTGCCGGCGTTGTGTGCCGAGGCGCGCGCCAGGCAGGCCTGGGTGATGGTCGATGATGCTCACGGCTTCGGCCCGCTGGGCGCCACCGGTGGCGGTATTGTCGAGCATTTCGGTCTGGACCAGGATGATGTGCAGGTACTGGTCGGCACGCTGGGCAAGGCCTTTGGTACCGCCGGCGCATTCGTCGCCGGCAGCGAGGAACTGATCGAGACCCTGATCCAGTTCGCCCGTCCTTACATCTATACAACCAGCCAGCCGCCGGCCGTGGCCTGCGCCACGCTGAAAAGCCTGGAGCTGCTGCGCAGCGAAAGCTGGCGTCGCGAGCACCTGCACCGGTTGATCGCACGCTTTCGCCAGGGCGCCGCCGAGATCGGCCTGAGCCTGATGGACAGCCCCACGCCGATTCAGCCGATCCTGGTGGGTGACAGCGCGCGGGCGCTGAAACTCTCGGCACTGCTCAAGGATCGCGGCCTGCTGGTGGGCGCCATCCGCCCGCCGACCGTACCGGCTGGCAGTGCCCGCTTGCGCGTGACGCTGTCCGCTGCGCACAGCGATGCGCAGCTCGAGCTGTTGCTCGACGCGCTGGCCGAGTGCTGGCCGCAGGTGCAGACCGATGCGTGAGACGCTGATTCTGTTGCCGGGCTGGGGTCTGGACGGCGCCTTGCTGCAGCCGTTGGCCGAGGCGCTGGGGGGCGATCTGCAGGTGCAGGTGCCGGCCCTGCCGCGACTGAGCAGTGCGGCGGCGGCCGATTGGCTCGACGAGCTGGATACGCGCTTGCCGCATGATTGCTGGCTGGCCGGCTGGTCGCTCGGCGGCATGTTGGCCGCTGCCCTGGCGGCACGTCGTGGCGAGCGCTGCCGTGGCCTGATCACTCTGGCCAGCAACGCCTGTTTCGTCGCCAGCGATGCCTGGCCGCGGGCGATGCCGGCGCAGACCTACGCAGCCTTCTATCAGGACTGCCAGGCGAATGCTGGCGCGACCCTCAAGCGCTTCGCCATGCTCTGTGCCCATGGCAGCGCCGACACACGCGGCCTGTCACGACAGCTGCAGAACCATCTGGCGTCCAGCGACGAGCCATCCTTGCTGGCCGGGCTGCGCTTGCTGGCGACTCTCGACAATCGCGTGGCGCTGGCGGCTTTCACCGGGCCGCAATTGCACCTGCTGGCCGAGCAGGATGCGCTGGTGCCGGCTGCGGCGGGTGATGCGCTGCTGGCGCTGTTGCCAAGGGGTGAGGTGGGCGTGCTGGAAGATTGTGGTCACGCCTTCGTACTTGACCAGGCGGATGCTCTGGCGGCCTTGATGTTCGATTTCATCTGCGAGGCCAATGATGTCTGAGCTGCGTGGTACGGACCCGCTTTACCAATCCCTTGGTGCGCACGGCGCACCCTACGGTGATGCGGTCCTACCGGACAAGCGTCAGGTCGCCGCGTCGTTTTCCCGCGCGGCAGAGAGCTACGATGCCGTGGCCGAGTTGCAGCGCAATGTCGGCACGCAACTGCTGGCGCGTTTGCCGGCCTCGCTGCAGCCGCATCGTTGGCTGGACCTGGGCTGCGGCACGGGCTATTTCACCCGAGCCCTGGCCGAGCGTCATGCACAAGGCGAAGGGCTGGCTGTGGATATCGCCGAAGGCATGCTGCGTCACGCCAGGCCTCATGGTGGCGCTGCTCATTTCATCGCTGGTGATGCCGAAGCCCTGCCGCTGCAAAGCGACAGCGTCGAGCTGTTGTTCTCCAGCCTGGCACTGCAATGGTGTGCCGATTTCCCACGCGTGCTGAGCGAAGCGCAGCGGGTGTTGCGCCCTGGGGGTGTGCTGGGGTTTTCCAGCCTGTGCGTCGGCACCCTGCAGGAGCTGCGTGACAGCTGGCTGGCGGTCGATGGTTTCGTCCACGTCAATCGCTTTCGCCGCTTCGAGGATTACCAGCAGATATGTGCGGACAGCGACCTGCAGCCGCTGACACTGCAGCGCCAGGCCGAGGTGCTGCACTTCGCGGATCTGCGCAGCCTGACCACCTCGCTCAAGGACCTCGGCGCGCACAACCTCAATCCGGGGCGACCAGGTGGATTGACCGGACGCTCACGCATTCGCGCGCTGATCGAGGCCTATGAGCGTTTTCGTCAGCCGCAAGGGCTGCCGGCGACCTACCAGGTGGTGTACGGCGTGCTGCAGAAACCTTCATAGGCATGAGCCCGCCCGTCAATAAGCCCCAGAGAAGCTTCGCGAGCAGAGCTCGCTCCTACCGGAATATCAGATGACCCAAGCCTACTTCGTCACCGGAACGGATACCGAAATCGGCAAGACCACCATCGCCGCTGGCCTGCTCCATGCGGCGCGTCTGCAGGGCCTGAGCACCGCAGCGGCCAAGCCGGTCGCTTCCGGTTGCGTGCGAACGGCCGACGGATTGCGCAACGACGATGCGCTGGCCTTGCTCGCCCAGTGTTCGTTGCCGCTGCGCTATGAGGAGGTCAACCCACTGGCCTTCGAGCCGGCCATTGCCCCGCATCTGGCGGCCCGTGAGGTGGGCGTCAAACTGGATGTTGCCAGCCTGCTGCCACAGGTCAGGGCGATTCTGGGCAAGGGCGCGGACTTCTCGCTGGTGGAGGGCGCGGGTGGTTGGCGTGTGCCGCTGGCCGGCGAGGAAAACCTGTCGGACCTGGCCATGGCGCTGGGCATCCCGGTGATTCTGGTGGTGGGTGTGCGCCTGGGTTGCATCAACCATGCGCTGCTCAGTGCCGAAGCCATCGAGTGCGACGGGCTCAGGCTGGCCGGCTGGGTGGCCAATATCGTCGAGCCGAAGACCTCGCGCCTGGAGGACAATCTCGCCACCCTCAGCGAGCGGCTGCCAGCGCCGTGCCTGGGGCGTGTGCCGCACCTGGGCAACGCGACGGCCGCGGCGGTGGCGGAGCACCTCAATCTCGAGTTGCTGGCAGACTGGTAATAAACAGTAAAGGGACAATAGCCTTTTGCCTGTACGTTTTTTAGCCGTTTTCTGCTTCAATGCTCGCTGTCAGGTTTTACATCCCTCAGGGGGCTGCCGATGGAAATCTCCACCAATGCATTCAGTTCGGGTTTGAACGGTATTCAGGCCGGGCAACGCCGTGTCGAACAGGCAGCCGCTGATATCGCCAGCAACACCATCAATCCTTCGCAGCAGGCGACGCAGACACCGCCGCAGAATCAGGTCAACCCGAGCTCAGAGGTTGCCGAGCGTAGCCGTCCCGATCTGACCGAAAGCCTCGTTGCGTTGCGCGTCGGTGAAAACGAAGTGCGCGCCAATGCGCGCGTCGTCGACACGGCCGACGAGGTGCTAGGCACCCTGATCGATACCCGCGCTTAAGTCGTCTCACCCCGGCCGCGCGAATGCGGCCAGCGGCGGGGCAGGAGGGCGCTCATGCAGATCGGCAGTAGCCTGCCACCTTTCACTCCCGCGCCGTCCGCCAGTTCGGCGAGACCGCTGTCGTCCGATGTTTCCCCTGATATTGCCCGCGCCGATCAGGCGCCTGTCGCCGCGCCGCAAGAGCAGCAGGCCGATTCCGCTGCCTCCGGGCGAGAGGAGGCGGATCGCGACGCCAACTCATCGACGCCTGCAGGCAAGCCTGAACCAGGCCCCCGCGAGCAGCGCCAGCAGCAACTGGAAATCGCCGATCTCGTGCAGCGTGACCGTGAGGTGCGCACCCACGAGCAGGCGCACGCTGCCGTGGGCGGACAATACGCCGGTGCGCCCACCTACAGTTTCAAGCGCGGCCCTGATGGGCAGCGCTACGCCGTTTCCGGCGAAGTCAGCATCGATACCGCTCCCGTTCCCAACGACCCCGAAGCGACGCTGCGCAAGATGGAAATCGTCCTGCGCGCAGCACTCGCCCCCATCGAACCTTCCCCGCAGGACCTGCGTGTCGCTGCTCTGGCTCAGGCGCAGGCGGCGCAGGCGCGCGCCGAACTGGCTGAGCAACGGCGCGAAGAAGCCATCAGCGCCGTCGAACAGCGCAAGGCGCGTGACGAAGCCAGAGATGCGGATGAGCAGCCCGCCGAGCAGTCGCAGCAGGCTCTGCCACCAGCGCCTAATCTTGATCTGTATCGGCGTCTGGGCGAGGCGCCCGCGCCGGAGCCTCGCATCGATCTGGTCGCGTAGCCGGCCGATTGGCAGCGCTTGACAAGGGGTTGGCGTAAACGTATGTTTCAAACGCCTGTTTGATTGCTTTGGTCGCAGCCGCGCGGCCAGGCAGCCGGGACTGATCCCGAGAGCGACCGCCAAGACGGTCACCCCAACTACTAGGAATCCACCGCAGAGGTTTACCGTTATGCCTGACTACAAGGCCCCCTTGCGTGACATTCGTTTCGTTCGTGACGAGCTGCTGGGTTATGAAGCGCACTACCAGAGCCTGCCTGGCTGCCAGGACGCCACTCCGGACATGGTCGATGCCATCCTCGAAGAAGGCGCCAAGTTCTGCGAGCAGGTGCTGTCGCCGCTGAACCGTGTGGGTGACACCGAAGGTTGCACCTGGAGCGAATCCGGCGTGAAAACCCCGACCGGCTTCAAAGAGGCCTATCAGCAGTTCGTCGAAGGCGGCTGGCCGAGCCTGGCACATGACGTCGAGCACGGCGGCCAGGGTCTGCCGGAATCCCTCGGCCTGGCCATCAGCGAGATGGTCGGTTCGGCCAACTGGTCCTGGGGCATGTACCCGGGTCTGAGCCATGGCGCGATGAACACCATCGGCGCTCACGGCACCGACGAGCAGAAGCACACCTACCTGACCAAACTGGTTTCCGGTGAATGGACCGGCACCATGTGCCTGACCGAGCCGCATTGCGGCACCGACCTGGGCATGCTGCGCACCAAGGCCGAACCGCAGGCCGACGGCAGCTACAAGGTCTCCGGTACCAAGATCTTCATTTCCGCGGGTGAGCACGACATGGCCGACAACATCGTCCATATCGTTCTGGCCCGCCTGCCCGATGCACCGGCTGGTACCAAAGGTATCTCGCTGTTCATCGTGCCGAAGTTCCTGCCCAACGCAGAGGGCGGCGTAGGCGAGCGCAACGCCGTTTCCTGTGGCTCCATCGAGCACAAGATGGGCATCCACGGCAACGCCACCTGCGTGATGAACTTCGATGGCGCCACCGGCTACCTGATTGGCCCGGCCAACAAAGGCCTGAACTGCATGTTCACCTTCATGAACACCGCTCGTCTGGGTACCGCGCTGCAAGGCCTGGCCCACGCCGAAGTCGGTTTCCAGGGTGGCATCAAGTACGCTCGCGAGCGTCTGCAGATGCGTTCGCTGACTGGCCCGAAAGCGCCGGAAAAAGCCGCTGACCCGATCATCGTGCATCCGGACGTGCGCCGCATGCTGCTGACCATGAAGGCGTTCGCCGAAGGCAACCGCGCCATGGTCTACTTCACCGCCAAGCAGGTGGACATCGTCCAGCACAGCCAGGATGAAGAAGAGAAGAAAGCCGCCGACGAACTGCTGGCCTTCCTGACTCCGATCGCCAAGGCCTTCATGACCGAAGTGGGCTTCGAAGCTGCTTCCCACGGCATGCAGATCTACGGTGGTCACGGCTTCATCGCCGAGTGGGGCATGGAGCAGAACCTGCGCGACTGCCGTATCTCGATGATGTACGAAGGCACCACTGGCGTTCAGGCACTCGACCTGCTGGGCCGCAAGGTGCTGATGACTCAGGGCGGCGCTCTGAAGAACTTCACCAAGATCGTGCACAAGTTCTGCCAGGCCAACGAAGGCAACGATTCCGTCAAGGAATTCGTCGAGCCGCTGGCCAAGCTGAACAAGGAGTGGGGCGACATCACCATGAAGATCGGCATGGCCGCGATGAAAGATCGCGAAGAAGTCGGTGCCGCCTCCGTGGACTACCTGATGTACTCCGGCTACGCCTGCCTGGCCTACTTCTGGGCCGACATGGCGCGCCTGGCTGCCGAGAAGCTGGCTGCCGGTACTGATGACGAGGCCTTCTACAAGGCCAAGCTGCAGACCGCTCGCTTCTACTTCGCGCGCATCCTGCCGCGTACCCGCACGCATGTCGAAGCCATGCTGTCGGGCGCCAGCAACCTGATGGACATGGAAGAAGAGCACTTCGCGCTCGGCTTCTAAGACCCTGTTTATGATCTGCTGCGCGTCGGCCCTGCTGCGTTAAAAACAGGCTCGGACTGCTCATTTACAGCTCGTAAAGTCGAGCGCGACTCCGACCGCTCCTCGCCTGTTTTTGCCTTGCATGGCTCTAGCTCGCGAGATCGTAAACAGGCTCTAGGCCATCTTCATTCGGTTGAATGACAACGCCGCCCCTCGGGGCGGCGTTGTCGTTTTTGCGCGGGACACTGAAGGGAATGTCGCATCCTGTCGCTGTTTTCAACAGTCGAAGCAGGCAGAATGCCTTCATCTCTCGCAAAGGATGTCAGCGTGATCCGTCCGGCCAATCTGCGCCTCAGTCACTTCTTCTCGTCGCTGCCCTTGCTGGCCGGTGGGATCGTGGCTGCGCTGCTGCCGGTGCTGAGCGAGTTCTTCATCTCCCTGTTCAATGTATTGCCGACGCTGCTGTTGCTGCTCGGCGGTGCGTTCTGCCTGGTGTATGGCCGCCAGCGGGAAGTTTTTCTGCTGCTGGCGCTGTATGTCGGCTACTTCCTGCTGGATATCCAGGTCGATCACTTTCGTGACAACGGCCAGGTACGGGGCGACGCAGCTCTGGTCTTCCACCTGATCTGCCTGTTGCTACCGCTGCTCTACGCCCTCTACGGCTGCTGGGAGGAACGCTCGCACCTGGCGCAGGACATGTTCGCCCGCGCCCTGGTCCTGCTGGCGGTCAGCGCGGTGGCCTTCGGCCTGGCGCGCCGTTATCCACAGGGCATCGCCGACTGGTTGGCACAGATTCACTGGCCGTCGCTGCACGGCGCCTGGATGAACCTGGCGCAACTGGTCTACCTGGCGTTCCTGCTCGCGTTCATCGCTCTGTCCGTGCAGTACCTGCGCAAGCCCAGACCGCTGCACGCGGCGCAAGGGGTGGGGTTGTGCGGGCTGCTGTGGATGTTGCCGCAGGTGTTCATCCTGGCCAACGCGTTGCAGGTGATGATCAGCATGGTGATGCTCATGCTGGTTGCCGCCGTGGCGCACGAGGCCTACCAGATGGCCTTCCGTGACGAGCTCACCGGACTGCCGGGGCGGCGTGCGCTCAATGAGCGCCTGCAGCGCCTGGGGCGCGACTACGTGATTGCCATGGTCGACGTCGATCACTTCAAGAAATTCAACGACACCCACGGCCATGATGTCGGTGATCAGGTGTTGCGTCTGGTCGCCGGTCAGCTGCGCAAGGTTGGTGGCGGTGGCAAGGCCTATCGCTATGGCGGTGAAGAGTTCACCTTGCTGTTTCCCGGCAAGAGCGTGGAGCAATCCATCCCGCACATCGAGGCAGTGCGTCTGGCCATCGAGCAGTACCGCATGCAACTGCGCGACCCGCAAAGCCGCCCGCGTGATGACCGTGAAGGCAAGCAGCGCCGGGCCGGCAAGGCTGCCAGCGAGGTATCGGTGACGGTGAGCATGGGCGTCGCCGAGCGTCAGGCCGAGCAGCGCACGCCACAGGAGGTCATCAAGGAAGCGGACAAGGCGCTGTACAGTGCCAAGGCGGCAGGGCGCAATTGCATCCGTAGCGCCGGACAGCGCCGCGGGGCGGTTAAGCTGGCCGCCGGGCGCGAATAGCTGCGCTGGCAGACGAGCGGTCGGCAGGAGCTTTCCTTGCCCTCGGTCAAGCAGATAGTTAGTGACCTTGCGTGAATTATTGGTCACAACAAGACCCTATGTGTCTATAAAGTTGTTCAAGTAAACTCGGCCCTCTCACGTAAGTCCGTTTTCGAGGATGTGTCATGGCCGATTACAAAGCCCCCCTGCGCGACATGCGCTTCGTGCTCAATGAAGTATTCGAAGTCTCCAAGCTCTGGGCCGAGCTACCGGCCCTGGCCGAGGTGGTCGATGCCGATACCGCCAGTGCCATCCTGGAAGAAGCTGGCAAGGTCACCGCAGGCAGCATTGCCCCGCTGAACCGCAGCGGTGACGAAGAAGGCTGCTCCTGGGAAGGCGGTGCGGTGAAAACCCCGGCCGGTTTCCCCGAGGCCTACCAGACCTACGCCGAAGGTGGCTGGGTCGGTGTTGGCGGTTCGCCGGAGTTCGGCGGCATGGGCATGCCCAAGGTGATCGGCGCCCAGGTCGAGGAGATGGTCAATTCGGCCAACCTGTCCTTCGGTCTGTATCCGATGCTGACCGCCGGCGCCTGCCTGTCGATCCTCAACCACGCCAGTGAAGAGCTGAAGGCGCAGTACCTGCCGAACATGTATGCCGGTGTCTGGGCGGGTTCCATGTGCCTGACCGAGCCGCACGCCGGCACCGACTTAGGGATAATCCGTACCAAGGCCGAGCCCCAGGCAGATGGCAGCTACAAGATCAGCGGCACCAAGATCTTCATCACCGGCGGTGAGCACGATCTGACCGAGAACATCATCCACCTGGTGCTGGCCAAGCTGCCCGACGCGCCGGCCGGGCCGAAAGGCATCTCGCTGTTCATCGTGCCCAAGGTCATGGTCAATGCCGACGGCTCGCTGGGTGAGAAGAACGCGCTGGGCTGCGGCTCCATCGAGCACAAGATGGGCATCAAGGCCTCGGCCACCTGCGTGATGAACTTCGACGGCGCCACCGGTTACCTGGTTGGCGAAGTGAACAAGGGCCTCAATGCCATGTTCACCATGATGAACTACGAGCGCCTGGGCGTTGGCATCCAGGGCCTGGCGCTGGGCGAGCGCAGCTACCAGAGCGCCATCGAGTATGCCCGCGAGCGCATCCAGAGCCGCGCGCCGACCGGCCCGGTGGCCAAGGACAAAGCGGCTGACCCGATCATCGTGCATCCGGACGTGCGCCGCATGCTGCTGACCATGAAGGCGCTGAACGAGGGCGGTCGCGCCTTCTCCAGCTATGTCGCCATGCAGCTGGACACCGCCAAGTACAGTGAGGACAAGGAAACCGCCAAGCGCGCCGACGAGCTGGTGGCGCTGCTGACCCCGGTGGCCAAGGCCTTCCTCACCGACATGGCGCTGGAAACCACCGTGCATGGTCAGCAGATCTTCGGCGGCCATGGTTTCATCCGCGAGTGGGGGCAGGAGCAGCTGGTTCGCGACTGCCGCATCACCCAGATCTACGAAGGCACCAACGGCATCCAGTCGCTGGATCTGATGGGGCGCAAGATCGTCGGCAGCGGCGGCAGCTTCTACAAGCACCTGGCCGACGAGATCAAGGCCTTCATCGCTGCGGCCGACGCGAACCTCGACGAGTTCACCAAGCCACTGGCAGCCGCCGTGCAGAACCTCGATGACTTGACTGCCTGGGTGCTGGATCGCGCGAAGAACAACCCCAACGAGATCGGCGCGGCCTCGGTGGAGTACCTGCAGGTGTTCGGCTACACCGCCTACGCCTACATGTGGGCATTGATGGCGCGTGCTGCGCTTGGCAAGGAAGCGCAGGACGAGTTCTACGCCAGCAAGCTGGGCACCGCGCGTTTCTACTTCGCTCGCCTGCTGCCGCGCATCCACTCGTTGAGTGCGTCGGTCAAGGCGGGCAGCGAATCGCTGTACCTGCTGGATGCTGCGCAGTTCTGATCACGCCGCATCGTCTAAATGAGCCCCGGCCCGCGTGCCGGGGCTTTTCATTTCAGGAGGTGCACGGATTCAGCCTGGTCACGTAGAGCAGGGCGGGTCGTTGCGCGTGCAGGTGCAACTGGCCGGGCTCATTCTCGATCAGCAGGCCATTGCCCGCTGCGAGGTGGTGCATCGCGCCGCCTGCATTCACTTCGACTGCGTCCAGGGCGGCATTCCACAGCAGCAGTACCGCTGCATCGTTCTCCAGCCCCTGCGTTCCCTGCCATTTCATCACCTGCAACTCATGCTTCCAAACGTCGCGTCGAGTCATCAGGTTGAGATCGGTGATCGGGCCGTCCAGCAACTGGGCGCTGATCGCCTCTTCGCCGTCGAACACCGCTATGGCGCCACCGCTGAGCAGTATTTCGCGCTGCCCGTCGGCGCGTTGCAGGCACACGCCATTACCGGCGAGCACGGCCAGGCTGCGGTCGATGCTCGGGAAGCTGGAAAAGGCACCATCCACCTCAACCTGAGCAGTGCTGATGCGCCAGGCGAAATCCTCCAGGTCGGCATCCGCTGGCGAAATGGCCAATTCCACGGTGGAGCCACCACCGTTCTTCCAGGGCATCGCGCGGGCAGTTGCGGGGTCGAGCAGGGTGCAGGGCATGATCACTCCAAATGTATATACATAGTGACTGGGCGACAAACGGTTCCGATCACAAGGTCGGCGAAGCTGTCTCCAGACAGAGGCCGGTAACGCTCTATTCAGGGTATCAAGCCTTACTGCATATGCCTTGTCTGGTCTTGTGATCACAAGGTCAGGTTGTTGCTCTCGGCTTGACGCCGATTCGATCCACTCATATTGTATATACAAATAAAGCAGAGAGAATCCCATGCCGATGCATTCCACCTCGAAACAGCTCTGGCGCGATGTGCAGGTCTTCGATGGCCTGGCGCAACTTGACGAGGCAATGAACGTGCTGGTCGAGGACGGTCGCATTGCCGGCCTGTGGCCGTCGCGCAGCTTCGATGAGGCGCAGGCTCAGGGCGCAGTGGAAGCCGGGCGCGGCGGCGTGATGACGCCAGGTCTGGTCGACTGCCACACTCATCTGGTCTATGCCGGTAACCGCGCCGGCGAGTTCGAGCAGCGTCTGGAAGGCGCGAGCTACGAGGAGATCGCCCGTGCCGGCGGCGGTATCCTCAGCAGTGTGCGTGCCACCCGCGCGGCCAGCGAGGACGAACTGATTGCCGTCAGCCTGCCGCGTCTCGATGCGCTGTTGGCCGATGGCGTGACCACGCTGGAGATCAAGTCCGGCTACGGCCTGAGCGTCGACAGCGAACTGAAGATGCTGCGCGTGGCCCGCCGCCTCGGCGAGCTGCGCCCGGTGCGCGTGCTGACCACGCTGCTCGGTGCCCATGCCTTGCCGCCGGAATATGCCGGCCGCGCCGACGACTACGTGAGCCTGGTCTGTGACGCGATGATCCCGGCCGCTGCGCGTGAAGGGCTGGCCGATGCGGTGGACGTGTTCTGCGAGGGCATCGGCTTTTCCCCGACGCAGTGCGAGCGCATCTACCAGGCGGCCCAGGCCCATGGTCTGGCGATCAAGGCGCATGCCGAGCAGCTTTCCAATCTCGGTGGCAGTGCCCTGGCCGCACGTTACGGTGCGCTGTCTGCCGACCATATCGAGTACCTCGACGAAGCCGGCGTGCGCGCCATGGCCGAGGCCGGCACCGTCGCCGTGCTGCTGCCCGGCGCCTTCCACGTGCTGCGCGAAACCCAGTTGCCGCCCATCGAGTTGCTGCGCCAATACGGCGTACCCATGGCCGTGGCCAGCGACGCCAATCCCGGCACCTCGCCGATCTGCATGCCCACGCTGATGGCCAACCTGGCCTGCACTCTGTTCCGTCTGACCCCGCGCGAAGCCCTGGCCGGCATGACCGCCCATGGCGCTCGCGCCCTCGGCCTGCCGGAGCTGGGTCGCATCGCCGTCGGCGCCCCGGCGGACCTGTGCCTGTGGGACATCCAGCAACCGGCCGAACTGGCCTACGCGGTGCAGGCCGGGCGCCTGCGTCAGCGCGTGTTCAATGGAGCCATTACTCATGCTCGCTGATCGTCATTCGATGGCTGCCTGGAGCGGTCGTAGCGACCCGGAAAGCGACAGCGCACGCTGGCACCAGCGCATCCGCGCACTCACTGAGGACAGTCAGCCGGGCCTGGCTCTGCTCGGCTTCGCCTGCGACGAGGGCGTGCGCCGCAACCATGGCCGCGTCGGTGCTGCCGCTGCACCGCAGGGCGTGCGCAAGGCGCTGGCCAACCTGGCCTGGCACCGTCAGGCGCCGGCCTACGATGCCGGTGATGTCGTCTGCGAGGATGGCGACCTGGAAGCGGCGCAGGCCCGCCTCGGTCGCAACGTCTGCGCGCTGTTGGATGCCGGCCACCTGCCCGTGGTGATCGGCGGTGGTCATGAGGTGGCCTTCGGTAGCTGGTCGGGGCTGGCCGAGCACCTGTCCGGCAACCCGGCCCCGAAAATCGGCATCATCAATTTCGATGCCCATTTCGACCTGCGCGACCCGGCCCACGTGCATTCCTCCGGCACGCCCTTCGCACAGATCGCCGAGCAGTGCGCGGCGCGCGGCTGGCCGTTCCGCTATGCCTGCCTCGGTGTCAGCCGTGCCAGCAACACCCGTGCGCTGTTTTCCCGTGCTGCCGAGCTGAACGTATTGGTGCGCGAGGACCACGAGATTCGTGAATCGACCCTGGAGAGCATCGGCGCCGACCTGGACGCCTTCGCTGCCAGTTGCGACGTGCTCTACCTGACCCTCGACATCGACGTGCTGCCGGCCTGCGAGGCGCCGGGCGTCAGTGCACCGGCCGCACGTGGCGTGCGCCTGGAACTGCTCGAGCCGCTGCTCGAACGGCTCAAGGCCAGCGGCAAGCTGCGCCTGGCTGACCTGGCCGAGATCAATCCGGAGTACGACATCGACAACCGTACCGCCAAGGTGGCGGCGCGGCTGATTCACCTGCTCAGCCTCTGAGCCTGACGCTTTCTCGCACAACAACAATTACGAGGAAATCCCGATGTTCACCACCGTCCGCCGCTGCGGCCAGGAGCCGCGTCATGTCTGAGTCCTTGCCTTTGAGCGCCGGCGTATCGCGTTCGCGGGCCCTGGCGCGTTTGCTGGGCTACAGCCTGATCGGCCTGTTGCTGTTCTTCGTCCCGTTCGAGATCGCCGGGCGTTCGACCATCCTCCTCGACCACGCCGCCAGCGCCCTGCAGGTGCACGCGCGGCCGCTGGTGATCGGCGTGGCGTTGCTGTTCATGCTCTACGGCGCGCTGGCGCCCTGGCTCGACGGCAGCTGGCGCCGCAGCATGACCCACAGGGTATTCAGCCTGCTCAAGGTATTCGGTCTGCTGATCGGCGGCGCCTACCTGCTGCAGCTCGGCCCGCAGGCGCTGTATCAGCCGGATATGCTGCCGTTTCTGTTCGACAAGCTGGTGCTCAGCCTGGCCCTGATCGTGCCGCTGGGTTCGCTGGCGCTGGTGTTCCTGATCGGTTTCGGCCTGCTGGAACTGATCGGCGTGCTGATGCAGCCGGTGATGCGGCCGATCTGGCGCACGCCGGGCAAGTCCGCCATCGATGCCGTGGCGTCCTTCGTCGGCAGCTACTCGGTGGGCCTGCTGATCACCGACCGCATGTACCAGCAGGGTCATTACAGCGTGCGTGAGGCAGCGATCATCGCCACCGGCTTCTCCACCGTGTCGGCGCCGTTCATGGTGATCATCGCCAAGACCCTGGGGCTGATGGGCCAGTGGAACCTGTATTTCTGGGGCGCCATGGCGGTGACCTTCGTCGTCACCGCCATCAGCGCGCGCATCTACCCACTGTCGCGCCTGCCGTCCGAGGCCATGCCCGAGGCGCAGCTGCAACCCGGTGAAAGTCGCCTGGGCAGCGCCTGGCGTGCCGGCATGCAGCAGGCCAGCATCGCCCCCTCGCTGGGCTCGGCCCTGCGTGAAACCTTCGTCGATGGCCTGCGCATGACCGCCGCGATCCTGCCGAGCATTCTCGCCGTCGGCCTGCTCGGTTTGCTCGCGGCCAAGTACACCCCGCTGTTCGACGCCCTCGGCGTGCTGTTCTACCCGCTGACCTGGCTGTTCGGCCTGGAGGAGCCGATGCAGGTGGCGCGCGCCATCTCCGCCGGCCTGGCGGAGATGTTCCTGCCGGCGATGCTGCTCAAGGACGCCGACGTGCTGGTGAAGTTCGTCACCGCCATCGTCTCGGTCAGCAGCGTGCTGTTTCTCTCGGCCTCGATTCCCTGCGTGCTGGCCACGCGAATACCGCTGAGCCTGGGCCACCTGCTGCTGATCTGGCTGCAGCGCACCCTGCTCAGCCTGCTGCTGGCCATCCCGCTGGCCTACCTCGCACAATTTCTGGGCTGGCTCTGACCGCCCACCACTGACCCGTTCCCACAGGAGCCCGCAACATGACCAAGTTCCGCGATATCGAAATCCGCGCCCCGCGCGGCAATACGCTCACCGCCAAGAGCTGGCTGACCGAAGCGCCGCTGCGCATGCTGATGAACAACCTCGACCCGGACGTCGCCGAGAACCCCAAGGAGCTGGTGGTGTACGGCGGCATCGGCCGCGCCGCGCGCAACTGGGAGTGCTACGACAAGATCGTCGAGAGCCTGACCAACCTGAATGACGACGAGACCCTGCTGGTGCAATCCGGCAAGCCGGTCGGCGTGTTCAAGACCCATAGCAACGCCCCGCGCGTGCTGATCGCCAACTCCAACCTGGTGCCACACTGGGCGAGCTGGGAGCACTTCAACGAACTCGACGCCAAGGGCCTGGCCATGTACGGCCAGATGACCGCCGGCAGCTGGATCTACATCGGCAGCCAGGGCATCGTCCAGGGCACCTACGAAACCTTCGTCGAAGCCGGTCGCCAGCACTACGCCGGCAACCTCAAAGGCCGCTGGGTGCTGACCGCCGGCCTCGGTGGCATGGGCGGCGCCCAGCCGCTGGCCGCCACCCTGGTTGGTGCCTGCTCGCTGAACATCGAGTGCCAGCAGACCAGCATCGACTTCCGCCTGCGCAGCCGTTACGTCGACGAACAGGCTACTGACCTCGACGACGCCCTGGCGCGCATCGCCAAGTACACCGGCGAAGGCAAGGCCATCTCCATCGCCCTGCTGGGCAACGCCGCCGAAATCCTGCCGGAACTGGTACGCCGTGGCGTGCGCCCGGACATGGTCACCGACCAGACCAGCGCCCACGATCCGCTCAATGGCTACCTGCCGATCGGCTGGAGCTGGGCCGAGTACAAGGATCGTGCAGCCACCGATCCGGCTGGCGTGGTCAAGGCCGCCAAGCAGTCCATGGCCGTGCACGTGCAGGCCATGCTCGACTTCCAGAAGATGGGCGTGCCGACCTTCGACTACGGCAACAACATCCGCCAGATGGCCAAGGAAGAGGGCGTGAGCAATGCCTTCGACTTCCCCGGTTTCGTCCCGGCTTACATCCGCCCGCTGTTCTGCCGTGGCATCGGCCCGTTCCGCTGGGCGGCGCTGTCCGGCAACCCCGAGGACATCTACAAGACCGACGCCAAGGTCAAGGAACTGATCCCCGATGACGCCCACCTGCACCGCTGGCTGGACATGGCCCGCGAGCGCATTTCCTTCCAGGGTCTGCCGGCGCGCATCTGCTGGGTCGGCCTGGGCCAGCGCGCCAAGCTCGGCCTGGCGTTCAACGAGATGGTGCGTTCGGGCGAGCTGAGCGCGCCTATCGTGATCGGCCGCGATCACCTGGACAGCGGCTCGGTATCGAGCCCCAACCGCGAGACCGAAGCGATGCAGGACGGCTCCGATGCCGTGTCCGACTGGCCGCTGCTCAACGCCCTGCTCAACACCGCCAGCGGCGCGACTTGGGTCTCGCTGCACCACGGTGGTGGCGTGGGCATGGGCTTCTCCCAGCATTCGGGTATGGTCATCGTTTGCGATGGCACCGACGAAGCCGCCGCGCGCATCGCCCGCGTGCTGACCAACGACCCGGCCACCGGAGTGATGCGTCACGCCGACGCCGGTTACCAGATCGCCATCGATTGCGCCCGCGAACAGGGCCTGAACCTGCCGATGATCGGCTGAGGAAAGAGATTCCATGAACACCCTGAACCTGAAACCCGGCCAACTGACCCTGGCCGATCTGCGCGCCGCCTACCAGGCGCCCGTGCACCTGACCCTGGACGCCAGCGCCCATAAGGCCATCGACGCCAGCGTCGCCTGCGTCAACCAGATCATCGCCGAGGGCCGCACCGCCTACGGCATCAACACCGGTTTCGGCCTGCTGGCCTCGACCCGCATCGCCAACGACGACCTGGAAAAACTCCAGCGCTCGTTGGTGCTGTCGCATGCCGCCGGCATCGGCCAGCCGCTCGACGATGCCATGGTGCGCCTGATCATGCTGCTGAAGATCAACAGCCTGGCGCGCGGTTTCTCCGGCATCCGCCGCCAGGTGATCGACGCGCTGATCGCCCTGGTCAACGCCGAGGTCTACCCGCACATTCCGTTGAAAGGCTCAGTGGGGGCATCCGGCGACCTGGCGCCTCTGGCACACATGTCGCTGGTGCTGCTTGGCGAAAGCCAGGCGCGCCATAACGGCCAGTGGCTGCCGGCCACCGAGGCGCTGGCCATCGCCGGCCTGGAGCCGATGACCCTGGCCGCCAAGGAGGGCTTGGCCCTGCTCAACGGCACCCAGGTTTCCACGGCGTATGCCCTGCGCGGGCTGTTCGAGGGCGAAGACCTGTACGCCGCCGCCAGTGTCTGCGGTGCGCTCAGCGTCGAGGCGCTGCTGGGCTCGCGCTCGCCTTTCGATGCACGCATTCATGCTGCCCGTGGTCAGCGCGGGCAGATCGACGCGGCGGCGGCGTTCCGTCACCTGCTCGGCGACAGCAGTGAGATCGGCCGCTCCCACGCTGCCTGCGACAAGGTGCAGGACCCGTACTCGCTGCGCTGCCAGCCGCAGGTCATGGGCGCCTGCCTGACCCAGCTGCGTCAGGCTGCCGAAGTGCTCGGCGTCGAGGCCAACGCCGTGTCGGACAACCCGCTGGTGTTTGCGGCCGAAGGTGAGGTGATTTCCGGTGGCAACTTCCACGCCGAGCCGGTGGCCATGGCCGCCGACAATATCGCCCTGGCCATCGCCGAGATTGGCTCGCTGTCCGAACGGCGCGTCTCGCTGATGATGGACAAGCACATGTCGCAACTGCCGCCGTTCCTGGTGGCCAATGGCGGCGTGAATTCCGGCTTCATGATCGCCCAGGTCACCGCTGCGGCCCTGGCCAGCGAGAACAAGGCACTGTCCCACCCGCACAGCGTCGACAGCCTGCCGACGTCGGCCAACCAGGAAGACCACGTTTCCATGGCCCCGGCTGCCGGCAAGCGCCTGTGGGACATGGCCGCCAACACCCGTGGCGTGCTGGCCGTGGAATGGCTCGGCGCCTGCCAGGGCCTGGATTTCCGTGAAGGGCTCAAAAGCACCCCCGCGTTGGAACAGGCCCGTCAGGCGCTGCGCGCCAAGGTGCCGTATTACGTCGAGGATCGCTTCTTCGCCCCCGACATCGCCGCCGCCGATGCACTGCTCGCCGAGCGCGTGCTGACGCCGCTGCTGCCGGCCGGCATGTTGCCTTCGGTAGACTGAGCCGCAATCCGGGGTCCTGGTTTCGGGGCTCCCGGATTTCATCCGGGCTACGGCGCTGGGAGCGGAGTGGTTCGCTCCGCTATCATCCGCGCACCGGGCATTTCCAAGGAGCAGTCGTGACCAGTCCCACCCCGCGCTACAAGGCCATCGAGGATTTTCTCCTCGAGCGCATTCACGGCGGTGCCTATCCGGTCAATCACCAGATTCCGCCCGAGGAACAGCTGGCGCGCGACTTCGCCGTCAGCCGCATGACTGCCAACAAGGCGATCCAGAATCTGGTGCAGAAAGGCTACCTGGTGCGTCAGGCCGGGCTTGGCACCTTCGTCACCGACCGCAAGGCCGAGTCGCCGCTGCACGAGGTGATGAACATCGCCAGCGAAGTGCGCGGCCGTGGGCACGCCTACAGCAATGCCGTGGTGCGCTGCGAAGCCATCGCCGCCGATGACGAAGTGGCCCTGCGTCTGGGGCTGCGCCTGGGCGGCGAGGTGTTTCACAGCATCCTCGTGCACCTGCAGGACGATCTGCCGATCCAGCTCGAGGACCGCTTCGTCAACCCGCGCTGGGTGCCGCATTACCTGCAGAGCGACTTCACCCGGGTCACGCCCAACGAAGTGCTGGTTGCCAGCTGCCCGATCTCGGATGTCGAGCATGTGGTCGAAGCGGTGCTGGTGGATGCGCGCACGGCCGCCCTGCTGCAGATCGACCCGGCCATGCCCTGCCTGAGCGTGATCCGCCGCACCTGGTCGGACGATCACCTGATCAGCTATGCGCGGCTGATCCATCCGGGTGACCGCTACAAGCTGCGTTCGTTGCACAAGCGCAGAGGGTAGTCTGTCCACAAACCGTAGGAGCCGGCTTGCCGGCGATCCGCAGTGGTTTCGTCGCGGCTAAAGCCCCTCCCACAGTGAGCAGGGTCAATCGCGGATCAGTTGATCCACCAACGCGGGATCGTCGATAAAGCGATTGCGCGTGCCCTGCAGGGCCTCGATCTTGTCGTTGCGTGCCTTTTCCTCGGCATCCGGCGGGTCCATGCGGTGCCAGGTCTTGTACATCGGCACCAGGCCGACGATGGGCAGGTCGTACTCGACATGCATGTAGAAGATCGCCCGGGCGATGTTGCCCTTGGCTTCGTCACGCGGCTCCACCAGCTGGAAGCTGGCTTTCATGTCGCAGCCGATGTCGGCGAACTTGCTCGGTACGTCGTCGGCCAGTTCGGCGAACTGGGCGTTGCGTCGTGCCAGCTCCACGCGGCTGAGCGCCGGGTAGTGGTTATGCAGGTCGGCGGCGATGTACGGATAGCGCGGATTCATGATGGTGCATTGGCGGTCGGTGACGCAGCGCATCGCGCTCTTGAGCTGCTTGCTGCTGTAGATCGGGCTGGCAGTCAGGGTGCCGCTTTCACTGGCGAAGGTCTGGCCGCAATAGAGCGTGGTGCCGCCATCACCGTACAGGTCCTGCCAGAACGCCTGATCGATGGCCTGTTTGGCGTCGCCCAGTTGAGTCTGGCCATTGGCCAGAGAGGAGGTGCTGATGCAGGTTGCCAGGCAACCGAGAAGCAGGGTGACCGCGCGCATACTCTAGCCCCCGTGACCGCCGTTGTCGGAGTCTGTTGTTTTTGTAGGACAAGCTGCAGTCTAGCAAGACGCACGTCACAAAAAACATGGCTAACTGCTTTCTCCCAATCTGGGCTGGCCAGGGCAACGTCAGGCGGCTGACGGAGGGCTGATCGGTGTAAGCCATGGCTTACACGATGTCACGATTTTCGCCACTGTCGGTCGATCAGGTACGCGCGTACTCTGTCGCACATGGATTCAGCGCAGGAAGCGCCTAGACGAACAAGGACACGCTGGACAGCCGCCAGGATGGTGAGCAGATCAAGGATGTCAGGACTACAGTCTGCAAGGCCCCGCGAACGCGGGGTTTTCTTTTTTGGGCGTTCGCCCATCCCCGTTCGATCCCCTCCGAATCTCCCCGACAGGGTGCGCGCCATCAACCCAGCAACTGACGCAGCGCACTGGGTGACAGACCGGTCCAGCGTTTGAACGAGCGGCGGAAGTTGGTGCTGTCGTGGAACTGCAGGTAGGCGGCCACTTCGTCATTGCTGTAGCCCTTGACCCGGTACAGGTACAGCGCGACGTGCTTGCGCACCAGATCGAGTTGCTCCTGAAAGTGGCTGTCGTGCTTGCCCAGCTTGCGCTTGAGAGTGGCCGGGCTCATGGCGAAGGTGTGCGCCACCTTGTCCAGATTAGGCGTCTCGCGAATCTGCTCGTGCAGGTGATCGTAAAGGCGATCGAGCAGGCTGGCGGAGAATCCCAGCGCCTCCAGTTGCGCCAGACTCTGCTGCTCGGCCACCTGTCCGGCGGTGAGCGAGGCGCCTGACCAGGGGCGGGCCAGGTATTCACGCGGCAGGCTCATCATGTCCACCTGGCGTGCGAACGCCACGTCCTCTCCCAGGTGCACCCAATACTGTTCGATATAGCGTGGCTGCTCGTGAGCGAATTCGAACTGCCAGGGCAGGCGTTCGCCAGCCAGCCAGCGGCTGCAGGAGGCCAGGGCGGTCATGCTCGCCTCCAGCAGAAAGCGGCGTTGCTCGCCGCAGCCGCAGGCATCCAGCCAGACGACGTAGATGCGCTGTTCGTCGAGCAGCAGGCGCGGCGCCAGCAGCGGGCTGAGCAGGGCGCGCAGACGTGTCAGCAACTCCAGCGCCTGTTGCAGGTTTCCGGCTTGCTGCAGGGCCTGGCTGGCGGCGCCGTAGTGGCCAGGCAGCAGGCGCTGGCCGAACAGGAAGCTGCTGTCGTCGGCGTCCAGCAGGCGCCGCGCGTTGTCGATCAGTTGCAGGAACTGCTGTGGGCTGATGCGCGCCTGACCGCTGAGAATGTCTTCGTGGAACAGGCCGCTGCCGCGCAGCAGGCGATGGCTGTCCAGCTCGCGAGCCAGAGCCAGATCGAGCAGCAACGCTGGTTGGTGGTGGGCGGCGATGAAGCGGCTGTCGCGTTCGTACCAACTGCCCTTGATGGCCATGGCGTCTTCCTCAGGCCCGTTTGATGGCGGGCGCTTGCCTGGTCCGTGCCAGGGCCAGGTTGAGGCGTTTGAGCAGGTTGTCACCGTCCTCGTCCTGCGCCAGCACGCTGGCCACGCTGGCCGACAGCTGCAGGCGCTCGCCGTTGCGGCTGCTACGGTAGGCAAGATGGTGCACGGCGTCCTGCAGCTCACTGGCGATCTGTTGCGCCTGTTGCGCGCCGGTGCCTGGCAGCAACGCGACGAAACGGTCGCCGGCCAGGCGGCAGAGCAGGTCCTGGCGGCGCAGGTTGAGCAGCAGCAACTGAGTCAGGCTCTGCAGCACCCGATCGCCCTCGGCGTGGCCGTGCTCGCGGTTGAAGCGGCCGAAGCCATCCAGGTCGAGGATCGCCAGGGCCAGCGGCTGGCCTTCGGCGCGGCTCTGCTGCAGCGCCTGCTGCACTTGCAGGCGCAGGTACTCGGCGCCGCCCAGTGGGGTGAGCTTGTCGAACAGGCGGTGTTCACGGAACAGCCGCTCGCGCTTTTCCATCTGCGCGCTGATCGCCAACTGTTCGCGGTGCCAGTGGTAGATGCCCAGGGTCATGAGGATGAAGCCTACCGGCATCGGCCCGGACTCCAGCCACTTGTCCCAGTTGACGCTGGCTGGCAGTTGCACGAACTCGTCCACCGAGTCCATCCACAGCGAGAAGAACAGGCAGGCCAGGCCGTAGAACAGCAGGTTGGTGACCCGCCCGGCCGGGCGGCTTTTCAGCAACAGGCCGATCCACAGCAGCACCAGCAGCGCCGAGCCACCTTCGCCGAGGATATCGGTCCAGTTCCATTCGCTGCCGGGTTTGATATGGCCGGCGATCAGGTGAGCGAGCAGGCCGAGGTTGGCCAGCAGCAACAGGCCGGCGAGTTTCCAGGCATGCAGTTTCAGCAGGGGTGGCATCGGCGGTGCTCCGCGGGCTTCGATGGCGGCAGCAGAACAGACGCCCATGACACTTTGGTTGCAGCCGGGGAGGTCGATTCGGCTCAGGGCAGTTGCACGATTTTTTGCTGCGCACGGCCGCAGGGAGCGCCGCGCGCACCAACCCCACCGCCGTTCAGTCGCTACGCTCCACTCGCCACGAGCAGGCAGCCCGCTGTCGAGGCGCGCCGCATCAGGTCATTTCGGCTCATCTGCCACCGATCGTGCCGTTAAAACCCGGGTATTCGCGCTGTTCGCTCCAGGGCTGTCACAGAAGCGTCATTCGCCGCGCCTAGCTTGCGCCTCCAGCGAGCCGGCCCCGTGCCGGTGGATTCCACTCTTGGGGAGAGCAGGCCATGCGCCTAGGTCACAGCAGGACCCGCCATGCGGGCTTTCGTATCAGCACCCTGGCGTTGGCCATCGCCGCCAGCAGTGTCGCCCTGGCCGAGGAGCCGCTGCTGCTCGAACACGTCGAGGTGGTCGGCCAGGCCGCTAGCATCGACGAGGCGTTGCAGGATCAGCGCCGCTCCGACAGCGTCACCAGCGTGGTGCATGCCGACGGCATCGGCCAGTTGCCGGACGACAACGCCGCCGAGGCGTTGCAGCGTATTCCCGGCCTGTCGGTGGAGCGCGACCAGGGCGAGGGCCGCTTCGTCAGCGTGCGCGGCATCGGCCCGGACCTCAACAGCGTGACCATCAATGGCACCCTGGTGCCCTCGCCGGAGAGCGACCGCCGCGCGGTGGCCCTCGACGTGTTGCCGTCCGAGCTGGTGCAGTCACTGTCGGTGGTCAAGACCCTGACCCCGGACTTGGACGCCAACTCCCTCGGCGGCACCGTGCAGGTGGAAAGCCTGTCGGCCTTCGACCACGACGGCCTGTTCTACACCCTCAGCGGCGAGGCCAGCCATGACGACAACAGCAGCCAGACCAGCCCGAAATTCTCCGGCGCCATTAGCGAGCGCTTCAGTCTCGGCGACGGTATCGACAACTTCGGTGTGGCCGCGGCGCTGAGCTGGCAAAAACGCGATTTCGCTTCGGACAACGTGGAGACCGGCGGTGCCTGGGACTTCAGCGACGGGGCGCGGCTCGAAGAGCTGGAACAGCGCGCCTACGACATCCGCCGCGAGCGCACTGGCTTCGGCTTGAACTTCGACTACAAGCCGGACGACGCCTCCAGTTACTACCTGCGTACCCTCTACAGCCGCTTCAAGGACACGGAAACGCGCAACGCCGCCGGCGTCGGGTTCGCAGACGCGCAGTTGCCTGGCGAGACCGGCGAGGCCGAAGGCTGGCGTGAGCTGAAAAGCCGCGAGGAAACCCAGCAGATCCAGTCCTACGTGTTCGGCGGCGAGCGCAGCCTGGACCTGTGGACGGTCAGTGGCCAGCTCGGTTACAGCAAGGCCAGCGAGAAGACCCCGGAAGGCATCGCCGGCGCCACCTTCGAGGGCAACGACGACTTTGCCGATGTCGGCTTCGGCGGCACGCGCAAGCCCAGTCTGAACATCGGTTCGGAGTTCTACGACCCGGCCAACTTCACCCTCGACGAAGTGGCGTGGGAGAAGCAGAAGACCACTGACACCGAGAAGAACATCAAGCTCGACCTGGCCCGCGACTACGAGCTGAGTGGCTATGCGGCGCAGGCCAAGTTCGGTGGCAAGCTCAGCCGGCGCAAGAAGGACAATGACCTGGAGGCCTGGGTCTACGAGGATCTGGGCGACTTCGGCCTGACGGACGAGCAGCTCAACCTCGGCCAGTTCGTCAAGGGCGAGGTCGACTACGGTCTCGGCCGCTTCGGCCCGGGCATCAGCGCCAAGGCCATCGAGCGTCTGCTCGCCGGGCTGAACAAGGCCGACTTCTATGACGAGGAAGAATCGCGCATCAACGACTTCTCGATGCGCGAGGACATCAACGCCGCCTACCTGATGAACAGCGTCGATATCGACGACTGGCGCTTTATCGCCGGCATGCGCTACGAGGGCACCGAGTTCGAGGCCAAGGGCACCGGCCTACGCGACGATGCCTACGAGGCGATCACCAGCCGCAAGCGCTACGACCACTGGCTGCCGGGCTTGCACGCACGCTATCAGCTCGATGCCAGCACGCAGATCCGCGCCGCCTGGACCAACTCGGTGGTGCGCCCGACCTTCGGCCAGCTGGCGCCAGGCTTCGTCATTGACGGTGACGAGGCCAGTTTCGGCAACCCCAACCTCAAGCCGCTGGAGTCGAGCAACTTCGACCTCGGTATCGAGCGCTATCTGGGCCGCGCCGGGGTAGTCTCGGCCTTCGCCTTCTACAAGGATATCGACAATTTCGTCTATGCCACGGACCTGGCCGGCAGCGGCGCCTGGGCCGATTTCAGCGAGGCCAATACCTTCGCCAACGGCACCAGCGCCAAACTCTACGGCATCGAGCTGGCCTACTCGCAGAAGTTCGAGTGGCTGCCGGCACCCTGGAACGGCCTGCTGCTGGGCGCCAACGCCACCTTCAGCCGTTCCGATGCGCGCATCGAAGGCCAGGGCAGCCAGCGCAGCATCGACCTGCCGAACCAGTCCGACCAGGTCGGCAACCTGACCCTGGGCTGGGAGAACGACAAGCTCAGCCTGCGCCTGGCGGCCAACTACAAATCCAGGTACCTGGCGGAGGTGGCGGCGGTGGACGACAAGGCCCATGACCTCTATGCCGATGCTCAGCTGTTCGTCGATTTCAGCGCCGGGTACTTCCTCAGCGACAACCTGCAGCTCAAGTTCGAGGCGCAGAACATCACGGACGAGTCTTATTACCTCTATACCGGCAACCGTCGCTACAACGCCCAGTACGAGGAATACGGCCCGACCTACAAGCTCGGCCTGACCTTTACCCACTTCTAAAATCTCTGCCCTGCGCACCCGCCGGGCAGCGCAGGGCGACCCGTACAAGGATCGCCCCTGTAATGAACCGTGTTTTTACCCCTTCGCCCCTGGCTCTCGCTCTACTCGCCAGTGTCCTGCTCCTCGCTGGTTGTGAGCCACAGGCGCGGGCCGTCCAGGCCCAGCCCACTGCGAACGAGGCTGCGCCTCTGGCACCACAGGCCTGGCAGCCTGCCACCGAGATTGCCGTCGAAGACCTGCAACTGCTGACCGACACCACGTTCTGGCCGGGTGCGCGCTACCTGCTCAGCAGCGAGAAGCAGGGCCTCTACCTGCTCGATGAACAGGGCGCCCAACTGGCTCATCTGCCCGGTCGCTTCGGCGCCCTGGATCAGCGCGTCGATGCCGAGGGCCTGCTGCTGGCCAGTGTCGACATCGACCGTCAGCAGCCCGTGCTGGTGGCGCTGCGCGGTGCCGAGCGGCGCTGGGGCGCGCCGGTGTATCTGCCGCGCGCCAGCTTCAAGGTGGACGGCCTGTGCCTGTCGCGCGACGAGGCCGACAACCAGTTCCTGTTCCTGGTCGGCGAAGAGGGCATGGGCGAACAGTGGCTGGTGGCCCAGGCCCTGCAGCCGCTGGCCGAGCCGCGCCTGGTGCGGCGCCTGAGCCTGCCGCCGGCCAGCGAGCATTGTCGCGTGGATGATGCTGCCGAGCTGCTCTACGTCAACGAGGAAAACGTCGGCTTGTGGGCCTACGCCGCCCACGCCGAGGCCGACCTGATCCGGCAGCCGGTGGGCCTGCGTCAGCCGTTCGGTGATATCGCCGAGGCCATGGGCAGCATGGCCGTGATTCCCGCTGGCGTGCTTGCCCTCGACCCCGAGGCCGGCGTGCTGCACCGCTACAGTCGCCAGGACAAAGGCTGGCGCGCCGAGACGCCGCTGCCGCTGACCGGGCTGGATGAGCCGGAGCGCCTCGGTGCGCGGATGGTCGAGGGTGGCCTGCAATTGCTGATCGGCGACGACCGTGGCCTGCACCGTGCTCAGCTCGACTGGCTGCCGGAGCCACTGGCGCCGATCAGAGCGCTACCGGTGCTGACGTCGCTGGTTCAGACCGACGAGGTACCAAGCCTGGGCGACGCCGCCGACGACCCGGCGATCTGGCTGCACCCGGATGAGCCGAGCCGCAGTCGTGTGCTGGGCACCGACAAGCAGGGCGGCCTGCTGGTCTACGACCTGCAGGGCAAGCAGTTGCAGGACCTGCGTGTTGGCCGCGTCAACAACGTCGACCTGCGCCCGGGCTTTCGCCTCGGCAGTGCCACGGTGGACCTGGCCGTAGCCAGCCATCGCGACAACAACGCCCTGCAGTTCTTCGCCATCGACCGCGCCAGTGGCGAGCTCAGCGATCTTGGCCAGGCGCCGACCACCCTGACCGATATCTACGGCTTGTGCCTGTTCCAGGAGCCCGATGGCGCCGTCCATGCCATAGCCAACGACAAGGACGGCACCTTCCTGCAGTACCGCCTGGACGGTTCCAGCGGCCGTGTGCAGGCCACGCTGGCGCGCCAGTTCAAGGTCGCCAGCCAGCCGGAAGGCTGCGTCGCCGATGACCGTAATCAGCGCCTGTTCGTCGGCGAGGAGGACGTCGCGGTGTGGGCTCTCGATGCTCGCGCCGAGGCAGCGGCCGAGCTGCAGCAGGTGATCAGCGTCGGCGATGTGGTGCACGCCGATATCGAGGGTTTGGCCTTTTACCAGGGCGAGCAGCGCGACTACCTAGTGATCTCCAGTCAGGGCAACGACAGCTACGTGGTGCTCGACGGCCAGGCGCCCTATGCGGTGCGCGGCGCCTTCCGTATCGGTCTGGATGCAGAGCGCGGCATCGACGGTGTGTCGGAGACCGATGGCCTGGAGGTGACCTCGGCCAACCTCGGTGGCCCCTGGAGCCAGGGGATGCTGGTGGTGCAGGACGGCCGCAAGCGCATGCCCGAAGGCCGGCAGAACTACAAGTACCTGCCCTGGCGCGCAGTGGCCGAGGCCCTGGGCCTGGAATAACCGCGTTTCACGGCCGGATTTCGTCCGGCTAGGGGCGTTCGTAGGGCGGACTCAGGAGCGCAGCGAACAGTCCGCCGCAGCGAAGCACCGGGCGCTACAGACGGGGCGCAAAGCTCGCGGCTAAAGCCCCTCCCACGGCAGCGGGGCAATTTCGCCGGTAACCGCAATAGAGATGGCGCCCGCCACCCATGGCGGGCGCAGCAAGCAAGGAGTCGAAGATGCACAGTTCACTCGAACAGATGACCGTCTGGAGCCTGGTCAGCGAGGCCAGCCTGCTGGTGCAGGCAGTGATGCTCAGCCTGGTGCTGGCGTCGCTGGCCAGCTGGTATTTGATCGTTCAGCGCAGCGCCGTGCTGCGCCGCAGCGAGCGTGAGGCGCGGAGCTTCCTGCAGCGCTTTCGCGGCACCGCCGACCTGGCCCAGTTGCAGCGCGAATGCGGCGCGGAGGTGGATCAGGATGCGGGCCTGCAGCAGTTGTTCCAGGCCGGTTACCGCGAGTACCAGCATCTGCAGCTGGAGCCGGGCGTCGCCAGCGAGGCGGTGGTCGAGAGCGTCGAGCGCAGCCTGCTGGTGGCCATCGCCGAACAGGAAGAACGTCTCGAAAAGGGCCTGCCGCTGCTCGCCACGGTGGGTTCGGTGAGCCCCTATGTAGGCCTGTTCGGCACCGTCTGGGGCATCATGAATTCCTTCATCGGTCTGTCCCAGGTGCAGCAGGCGACCCTCTCCACCGTCGCACCGGGCATTGCCGAGGCGCTGATCGCCACCGCCATCGGCCTGTTCGCGGCGATTCCCGCAGTGATCGCCTACAACCGCTTCTCCGCTCGGGTAGCCAGCCTCGGCGCGCGCTACTACGGCTTTGGCAACGAGTTGCAGGGGCGCCTGCAGCGCAAGCTGCACGCCGGTAGCGGCCGCATCGCCGCGGCGGCCTGAGGGGAAAACCATGCGCAGGCCACAGAGCAAGCACGGCCCCAAGGCCGAGATGAACGTGGTGCCCTACATCGACGTGATGCTGGTGCTGCTGGTGATCTTCATGGTCACCGCGCCCATGCTCACACAGGGGGTGCAGATCGAGTTGCCCAAGGTCGCCGCCGAGGCGCTGCCCAGTGATAACCAGCAGCGCATCCTGACCCTCTCGGTGCAGGCCGACGGCAGCTACTACTGGAACCTCGGCAGCGAACTGGACACCGAACTGGGCGCGGCCAGCGAGCAGGCGGTGGACCTGGAGGTGATGAGTGCGCGGGTGGCGCAACTGGTCGCCGAGGATGGCGATACCCAGGTGTATATCCGCGCCGACCAGGCTGCCGACTATGCCAGCGTGGTGGCCGGCATCGCCGCCTTGCAGCGGGGCGGGGTGAGCAGCCTGGGGCTGGTCACCGAGGCCCCGCAATGAGCAGCCTGGCCATGCCCGCCGCGCAGGACTCTCGACCGCTGGCCTTGCCTTCGTTGCACTGGCGCAGGCGCTGCACTGCCCTGGGCGTGACCCTCGCCCTGCACCTGGGGCTGGGCGCGTTGTTGCTGACTCATTGGCAGGTTGCCGAGCCACCGGCGCCGCTGGTCAGCACGGTGCAGTTGCAACTGTTGACGCTGGCTCCACCCGCTGTGCCAGAACCGCCTGCGGCGATCCCCGAACCGCCGCAGCCGGTGACGCCGGCGCAGCCCGATCCGGCCATCGAGCAGCAGCGCCTGGAGCAGGCTGCCCTGGCGCGCAAACGCGCCGAGCAGCAGCGCCTTGAACAGGAGCAGCAACGCCAGCGTGAGACGCAGCGGCGCGAGCAGGAGCGCCAGCGCCGCGAGGCCGAGGTGCGCGAGCAACTGGAGCAGCAGCGCCTGGCCGAGCAGCGTGAACAGGCCGAGCGTCAGCAGGCGGCGGCCGCAGCGGCCGAACACGCGCGCCAGGCGGAAGCGGCTGCAGCCGCCAGTCGCGAGTTCCTGCCCATCGCCAAGCAGGCCCCAGCCTATCCGCAGCGCGCCCTGGACAAAGGCCTCGAAGGACAGTGCACGGTGCGCTACCGGGTCAACGAGCAGGGTCGGGTGGAGAACCCCGAGGCCGAGCCTGACTGTCATCCGTTGTTCGTCCGCCCCTCGCTGAACGCGGCGAAGAGCTTCCGCTACCAGCCGCGTGTGGTCGACGGCCGCGCCGTGGCGGTTGCCAACGTGAGAAACACCTTTACCTACCGCATCGAATAACGCTGCTCCTCAATTCATCCCTAGCCCGGATGCCCTCCGGGAACACCAGCCAGCACAGAGACGCTCGATGAAGCACGATCCGCAGGACTTTCACCAACGCCTCGAAGCCCACGACGACCAGTCGATCAACCCCAGCGCCAATCCGCCGCTGACCACGCTGATCGACCCCACCCGGCGCAACCTGCTCAAGGGCGGCCTCGGCCTGGCTGCCCTGGGCTTCTTCGGCGGCGGCCTGGCTGCCTGCGGCAAGGCGTCGGCCAGCCCGTTGCTGAACTTCACCAGCGTGCCGCTGCAGTTCGATGCACAGTTCGATCAGGTGCTGGTGCCGCCAGGCTACCGCGCCGTGCCGTTCTTCTCCTGGGGCGACGCGGTGGAGCCAGGCGCGCCGGACTGGCGCCCGGATGCCAGTGATGACTGGCATGCCCAGCTCAAGCAGGCCGGCGACAACCACGACGGCATGAACTTCTTCGCCTTTGAAGGCGAACAGGAGCGCGGCCTGCTGGTGATGAACCACGAATACGTCAACCCGCCGCTGCATCCGTCCGGGGTGATCGACCAGTCCAAGCCGCGCCCGCTGGACGAGGTGCGCAAGGAGCAGGCCGCTCATGGTGTCTCGGTGATCGAAGTGAGGAAGGGCTCGGACGGCCAGTGGCACAGAGTGCTGGATTCGCCCTACAACCGGCGCATCAGCATGTTCACGCCGATGCGCCTGTCCGGGCCGCTGGCGGGGCTGGAGATGATGAAGACCGCCAGCGACCCCGAAGGCCTGACGGTGCTCGGCACCCTGAACAACTGCGCCACCGGTGTCACCCCGTGGGGCACCTTCCTCACCTGCGAGGAAAACTGGCACAACTACTTCATCAACCGCGACAAGCAGGACTATCAGCGCCGGGTGTCGCACAAGCGTTACGGGCTGGCCACCGAGGGCACCAGCAAGAACTACGCCTGGGAAACCGCCGATCCGCGTTTCGACGCCACGCCCCATGCCGACCAGCCCCACGGCGGCCACGTCAACGAGCCGCACCGCTTCGGCTGGGTGGTCGAGATCGACCCTTTCGACCCGAGCGCGCAGCCGATCAAGCGCACCGCCTTCGGCCGCTTTAGTCGCGAGTGCGCGGCACTGGCGCTTGGCGAAGATGGGCGCATGGCCTTCTACTCGGGCGATGACGCCCGCGGCGAGTATGTCTACAAGTTCGTCCCGGCCGGGCGTTTCGACGTCGCCAATCCTCGCGCCAACCGCGACCTGCTGGACGAAGGCACCCTGTACGCCGCGCGGTTCGATGCCGATGGCAGCGGCCAGTGGCTGGCCCTGGTGCACGGGCAGAACGGCCTGAGCGCCGAGCACGGCTTCGCCAGCCAGTCCGAGGTGCTGCTCAACGCGCGTGCCGCCGCCGACCGTGCTGGCGCCACGCCGCTGGATCGTCCCGAGTGGGCCACGGTGCACCCCGGCACCCGCGAAGTCTATATCGCCTTGACCAACAACGATGGCCGTGGCGACAAGCAGCCCACCGACGCCGCCAACCCGCGCCCGCACAACCTGCACGGGCAGATCCTGCGCTTCAAAGAGCAGGGCGCCGACCCGACCGCCACCGTCTTCACCTGGGAGCTGTTTCTGCTGGCCGGAGAGGCCAAGGGCGCTCGGACTGCCGAGGGTGAGCCGGTACCGGCCAACCTCACCGGCACCGTCAATGGCGACATCTTCTCTTCACCGGACGGCCTGGCTTTCGATGCCGCCGGGCGCCTGTGGATCCAGACCGACTATGACGACGAGGAGGCGCCGATGCAGGGCATGGGCTGCAACATGATGCTCTGCGCCGACCCCGTTACCCGCGAGGTGCGTCGCTTCATGGTCGGCCCGCGCGGCTGCGAGATCACCGGCTTGGCCTGGAGCCCTGACGGCAAGGCGATGTGGGCCAACATCCAGCACCCGGGCATCAGCTACCCGGCCAGCGACGGACGTAGCCGTCCGCGCTCGACCACGGTGCTGGTGACCCGGATCGATGGCGGAGTGATCGGCGGCTGATTCCTGCGGCGCACCCTCTCCGTAGGGTGCGCCGCGCGCACCGAAGCCTGCGCCCGCCATGGCCGGCGCGCACAGCGCACCCTACGCGATCAGGCGGCCTGTCGCCCGGCGTTGATCTGCTCGAACCAGTCCAGGGTCTCGTCCCACAGACGCTGCGCCGCAGGGCGGAAATACCCCATATGACCGATAGCACCCAGGCCTTGCGCCTGTGAGTCGAGCGTGCGCGCCTGGTAGGGCGCATTCACATAGGCGGCCATGAAGGCGTCGCGCGAGACGGGAGGCGCCCACAGATCGTCCAGGGTATTGAGCGCCACAATCGGTGTGCTCACCTGGGCGAAGCGCTCGGCCAGCCCCGGCATCTGCGGGTCGTCGAAGAAGTAGCGCGGGAAGCGGCACCAGCGTTTCCACTGGCGGTACACGCCCAGCGGCAGATCCTCGCCCATGCCCAGTTTGCTCCAGGCCAGATAACCCTTGTAGCGCGTCATCAGCGGGCCGATCAGGCGCCACATGGCCAGCACGCGAACCTGCTCGGCCCTGGGCATCCAGCCGTGCCAGCCGGCGCCGGTGCCGAAAGTGTAGAAGCCGGCGACCTGATCATGATTGGGCAGCAGGCCAAAGGCGTGACCGCCGAACGAATGACCGATCATGAACAGCGGGCGCTCGGCGTGCCGGTGCTGATCCACCGCCGCGGCCAGGTCGAGATGGGCCCAGTCCAGATACTCCATCTCGAAACCGCGCAGGCTCTCTGGCCTCGATTGGCCGATGCCACGGTAGTCCAGGGTCATGGTGTTGAAACCACGGTTGGCGGCGTGTTCGGCAAAACGCCGATAGAAACCTTGCGGCACCCCGGTGGCGCCGGCGATCAGCAGCTGCGCCTGGGGTCGTTCGGCGTGATAGCGCGTGGCGGCCAACTGGTAGTCGTCGAGGGCGAGCAGGGGCAGGGTTTCGCTGCGGACGGATGTGTTCATGCTGGCGGGGACTCCGTGCGGTGCTGGCGGGTCAGGTGGAGCAGGGTGGCAACGGCCTGTTTCAGCGGCTCGCTGCTGCCGGCGACACGTGCTTGCAGCAGACCGCCTTCGTAGAGCGCGACGAACAGGGCGGCTAGCCCCGCTGGCTGTGGGTAACCATGGCGCTGCAGCTGCTGCTGCAGTGCCTGGCGAATGGCGACGAAGGCATTGGCCAGGGCTGTACGAATTTCGTGATCTTGCGGGCCGCTTTCCAGGGCGACGGTGGCCAGCGGGCAGCCGCGCTCGAAGGCGCTGTCCTGCAACTGGCCAAGCGCGCTCTGCAGCCAGATAGTCAACGCATCGAGCGGATCGGCCTGACGCTCGAAAAGCGTGGCGAACGCCTGCTCGGCGCGCTGGCCGATGCGTTCGATGGCGGCTACCGCCAGTTCGGTCTTGCCGTTCGGGAAGTGGTGATAAAGGCTGCCCTTGGGCGCATCGGCGGCGGCCAGCAGTTCGCTCAGGCCGACGCCATGCAGGCCTTTGCGCTGCAGGGCATCGATCATGGCGTCGATCAGTTTGTCACGAGTGGTCTTGGTCATGGCCTGGATTATGTAGACCGGTCGGTCTAGTTGCCAGTGTCATTCAAGCCGCAGATGAGGGTATATCGGCACAGTGGAGCGCCGCCCAGTGGGCGGCGCGAGGTATCAGGCCTGCTTGGCCACCCAGGCGGCATAGGCGTCGATGAACTTCTGCAGGAATGGCTTGATGCCGTCGCTGAGTACGCCGTTTTCGTCGAAGAAGTTGCCGGCGCCGCCGAGGTAGGCTTCCGGTTGCTGCAGCACATGCACGTCGAGGAACACCAGGCACTGGCGCAGGTGATGGTTGGCACCAAAGCCACCGACGGCACCTGGCGAGGCGCTGAGCACGGCGCCCGGTTTGCCGCTGAAGCCGCTCTGGCCATACGGGCGCGAGCCGACGTCGATGGCGTTCTTCATCGGCGCCGGGATCGAGCGGTTGTACTCGGGGGTGATGAACAGCACCGCATCGGCCGCCTTGAGCTTGCTGCGAAACGGCGCGTAGGAGGCCGGCGCGCTATCGCCGTCGGCGTCTTCGTTGTACAGCGGCAAGTCGCCGATCTCGAGGATTTCCAGGTTCAGCGAGGCCGGCGCCAGGTCGGCCAGCGCCAGGGCCAGCTTGCGGTTGATGGAGGCTTTGCGCAGGCTACCGACCAGCACGGCGACGTTGTAGGTCTTGCTCATGTGAACTCCAGAGGGTGTGGTGAGGAAGGAACAACCACTATAGACCCCGGAAGTTTCAGCAGGTGCAGGGCGCGCGCCTCATCAGCCGCAGAACGCCTCCAGCAGATTGTCCGGCCTCGCCGGCGGGATGGCTGGCCAGGCGAAACTGCACGGTGACATTCCAGATGCTGGGCAGCGCGCGCAGGCCACCACTGGCTATCCAGGGTTGGGCGAGATGTTCAGGCATGGGCGGGAGAGAGCACCTGAGCCGATCATCAGGGCGCTAAAAAAACGGGCCTGTTCAGGCCCGTGAGTCCACGCTCGAAAACAGTCCTTGCGCTAGTCCAGGCATCGCGCCAGGCCAATGGGCTCGGGCCTGAACAGCCGTGCATCCATCAGTTTCGGTTCACGCACGATGGGGGCGAAATCCATGCGTGCGAGGATGTCGCGCTGGATATCCACGCCCGGCGCCACTTCGATCAGTTCCAGCCCTTCGAGGCTCAGGCGCAGCACACAACGTTCGGTGACGTAGAGCACCGGTTGACCGCGCTCGGCGGCCAGGCGGCCGGCGAAGGTACGGTGCTCAACCTCGGCGACGAACTTGCGCAGCTCGCCGTCCTGGACGATACGCAACTGGCCATTTTCGATGCGGATGTCCTGTTTGCCAGCACTGAACGTACCGACGAACACCACCTGCTTGGCGTTCTGGCTGATGTTGATGAAACCGCCGGCACCGGCCAGGCGTGAGCCGAACCTGGACACGTTGAGGTTGCCCGCCGCGTCGGCCTGGGCCAGGCCGAGGAAGGCGATGTCCAGGCCGCCGCCATCGTAGAAATCGAACTGATAGGGCTGGTCGAGCAAGGCGCTGTGGTTGCTCGCTGCGCCGAAATCCAGACCGGAGGCTGGTACGCCGCCGATCACGCCGGGCTCGGCGGTCAGGGTCAGGCGCTCGATCACACCTTCTTCGGCAGCCACTGCAGCGACACCCTCGGGCATGCCGATGCCGAGGTTGACCACCGCACCGCTTTTCAGCTCCAGCGCGGCGCGGCGGGCGATCAGCTTACGCACGTCCAGCGGCATCGGGGTCAGGCTGTCCACCGGCACCCGGGTCTCGGCGGCGAAGGCGGGGTTGTAGGCGGTAGCGAAGGTCTGCTGGTGATTGGCCGGCTCGGCCACCACCACGCAATCCACCAGGATGCCGGGAATCTTCACCTGGCGTGGGTTGAGCGAGCCGCGCTCGACCACCCGCTCGACCTGGGCGATCACCAGGCCGCCGCTGTTGCGCGCGGCCATGGCGATGGCCAGGCTCTCGATGGTCAGCGCCTCGCGCTCGAAACTGAGGTTGCCGTCAGGGTCGGCACTGGTGGCGCGAACGATGCCGACGTTGATCGGGAAGGTCGGGTAGAACAGGTAGTCCTCGCCATCGATGGGCATCAGCCGCACCAGCTCGGCAGTGGTGCGCGCATTGAGCTTGCCGCCGCCATGACGCGGATCGACGTAGGTGCCCAGGCCAACGCGTGACAGCTGACCCGGCTTGCCGGCGGCGATGTCGCGAAACAGTTGGGAGATCACTCCCTGTGGCAGGTTGTAGGCCTCGATGCGGTTGTCCACCGCCAGCTTCTGCAACCCCGGCACCAGGCCCCAGTGGCCGCCGATCACCCGGCGTACCAGGCCCTCGTGGGCCAGGTGGTTGAGGCCGCGACCCTTGCCGTCGCCTTGCCCGGCGGCATACACCAGGGTCAGGTCACGCGGCGCCTGCTCAGCGAGAAAACGCTGCTCCAGGGCGATGGCGATCTGCTCGGCGAAACCGATGCCGACGAAGCCGCCGGTGGCCAGGTTGGCGTTGTCGGGGATGCGCGCCACGGCTTCGGCGGCGGTCATGATCTTGCTCATGGTGGGGACTCGAAAGCGATTGAACGAAACTCGGTACAGGGCGCTTCAAAGCGTAGCGAGCGAAGGTCAGACAAGGCGCGCTCAGGCGAGGATGCGCAGTGTACTGACGTACATGAGCAATCCGAGCCTGAGTGCAACGCCGTATGACCGAGCGCAGCAGCTTTGTAGTGTCCTGTCAGAAACTGCCGAACAGGGTGCCCAGGGTGATGACCACGGCCAGCGCCACCATCGGGAAGGCCACGGTGTTGACGAAGATGAACTTGTACGACTCGCGGTGGGTGAGCTTGCAGATCGCCAGCAGCGAGATCACCGCGCCGTTGTGCGGCAGGGTATCCATGCAGCCCGAGGCCATGGCGGCGACGCGGTGCAGCAGTTCGGGGCTGATGCCGGCGGCGTTGGCCATTTCCAGATACTGCGCACCGAGGGTCTTCAGCGCGATGGACATACCGCCGGAGGCGGAACCGGTGATGCCGGCGAGGATGTTCACCGCCACCGCTTCGGAGACCAGCGGGTTGCTGGAGACGCCCAGCACCAGATCACGGATGATCACGAAGCCGGCCAGGGATGCGATCACCGTGCCGTAACCCACCTCGGCGGCGGTGTTGAGGATCGGCAGCATGGAGCCGAAGGCACCGTCGTTGACGCTCTTCTTCAGGTCCATCCAGCGCTTCCAGTGCATGGCGATCAGCAGCACGATGGCGGCGCTGAGGGCGACGATGATCGACCAGATACCGATCAGCGACTTGGCATCCTGCAGGCCGCCGAATTCCGGCTTGGCCAGGTAGCTGGTGTCCACCGCCGGCAGAATCTGCTTGGCCATCAGGAAGTTGAGCCCGATGACCACGAAGATCGGCAGCAGCGCGAGCCAGAAGCCGGGAATGTCGCGGCGCTCTTCGACGACCGGGTCGTCGCGGTGCTCGCCGTAGCCTTCGCCCGCCGTCATCAGCTTGCGCGACTGCGCGGTGAGCCACCAGGTGCCGAGGCCGAACATGATCAGGCCGGCGATCACCCCCAGGCCCGGTGCGGCGAAGGCGTCGGTTCCGAAGAAAGGGTTGGGAATGGCGTTCTGGATCGCCGGAGTGCCGGGCAGCGCGGTCATGGTGAAGGTGAACGAGCCGAGGGCGATGGCACCGGGGATCAGGCGCTTGGGAATGCCCGCCTCGCGAAACAGCGCGGCGCCGATCGGGTACACGGCGAAGGCCACCACGAACAGCGACACGCCGCCGTAGGTGAGAATGCCGCACGCCAGCACGATGGCCAGAATCGCCCGCTCGCTGCCGACCTTGGCGACGATGCCGTGGGCGATGGCGCGCGCCGATCCCGAGTCGTCCATCAACTTGCCGAACAGGGCGCCGAGCAAAAACAGCGGGAAGAACTGGATCACGTAGCCGCCCATGGCCTTCATGAACACCTGGGTGTAGGTGGGCAGCAGCAGGGCGATGTCGCCGGCGAACAGCAACGCCAGCAGGGCCAGCAGCGGGGCGAGGATCAGGACGTTGATGCCGCGATAGGCGAGGTACATCAACAATGCGAGGGAAATCAGAATACCGAGGGTACCCATGGGTGGTTCCTTTTGTTGTTGTTCTAGCGGCTCGTGGCCGTTTTATCGGAAGGCGCGGATGCGGCAGCGTGCCTTTGCCGGATATAGAGCCAGAGTCGTGCCAGAGACGGGGCAGACTTTGGTCGATAGTGCTGAAAGGCTTGCAGGCAGGGTATTTCAGGCTTTCATGCCTCACTCGGAAAGCCTGGAGAGAGGCGTATAGGTGTCCATATTTTTGGATTTAGTCCGTAGATCTGGACTTTCAGGTTTGAATTTTGTCCAGATATTTGGATATTTAGAGTGTTTCGTAGGGTGGAAATCGCTGTTTATTTCCACCATTGAGCTCGGCGATATAGCCAATGGTGGATCGGTGAAGCGTGATCCACCCTACGCCCGAGCTGCAGCCCGGATGCAATCCGGGACTTTTGTGGGCGCCTGATCCCCGGATTTCATCCGGGCTACAAATTGCGGACGGCAACGGTTTCCGTAGGAGCGGCTTTAGCCGCGAAGCGATTTCCGATTCGGTGACAATCGCGGCTGAAGCCGCTCCTACGACCAGCGACCAGCGCTCAGCCCTTTCGCCCCAGCCCGTGCTGTGCCAGCTTGGCGTAGAACCCGGCGCGGGAAATCCCCAGGCGTTCGGCTGCCAATTGGCGATTGCCATCCGTTGCGGCCAGGGCCGCCAATAGTGCCTGGCGCTCGGCGTGCGCCAGTTGTTCGGCCAACGACTGCGCTGCACTCGTGATTGGCGGCGCAACGGGCGTCGGCGAGCTCGGCGCTACCGGGTCGACCAGCAAGCCACGCAAGGCTTCGCCATCCAGCCGCCCATCGACCGCCAGTTGCGCCCGCTCCAGCAGGTTGCGCAACTCACGCACGTTGCCGCGCCAGGGCTGCGCGCAGAGCAGGGCGAGGGCATCTTCCGTCAGCTCCATGGGCGCCAGGCCGGAGCGGTTGGCCAGGTCATCGAGCAGATGCTCGATCAGCGCGGGAATGTCGCTCGCGCGTTCGCGCAACGGCGGCACGCGCAGGGCCAGCACGTTGAGGCGGTAGTAGAGATCGTCACGGAACTGCCCGGCGGCCACCTTGGCCTCCAGGTCGATATGAGTGGCGGCGATCACCCGCACGTTCAGCGGCTTGACCTGATTGGAGCCGAGCGGCTCCACCTCCTGCTCCTGCAACACGCGCAGCAGCTTGGCCTGCAGCGGCAGCGGCAGGTCGCCGATCTCGTCGAGAAACAGCGTGCCGCCGTTGGCCACTTCGAACTTGCCGATGCGCGCCTTGCGGTCGGCGCCGGTAAAGGCGCCGGGTGCCGTGCCGAACAGTTCGGCCTCGACCAGGGTTTCCGGAATGGCCGCGACGTTGACCGCGACGAAGGGACCGTTGGCGCGCGGCGACAGGTTATGGATGCCCTGCGCCAGCAGCTCCTTGCCGGTACCGGTCTCGCCACGGATCAGCACCGTGGCATCGAGCTGGGCGGCGCGACGAGCCTGGCGCTTCACCTCACTGGCCGCCGCGCTGGCGCCGATGAACCCGGCGATGGTGTAGCGTGCGCGGCGCGCCTTGGCCAATTCGTGTTGGGTGGCGAGCAACTGCGTCTGCAGGTTGGCGTACTTGGCCATCAGCGGCTTGAGGTGACGGGCGCGGTCGAACAATACGAAGCCCAGCGCGCCGACCAGGGTGCCGTCCTCGTCGCGCAGCGGAATGCGGGTGACCACGAAGTGCTCGCTGCCGAAGGCCATCAGGTCGAGCATGCTCGGCTGGCCGCTTTCCACCACCTCGCGCAGGCGGCTGGCCGGCAGCACTTCCTCGATTTCCTTGCCCAGCGCCGTGCGCGCATCGGCGATGCCGACCTTCTGCGCGTACTTGTCGTTGATCCAGACGATGCGCGCCTGGCGGTTGACCGCGATGGTGCCCTCGCACTGCGCATCGAGGTGATCGAACAGCAGCGGCATGGCCACCGCGCGAAAGCGCTCGGGCGACACGCCGATGATCAGGCCGTGCTGGTCGAGGTCGTCGCGGGAAATGGCCATGGGCGAGGGTCCGGAAGTGAAATGTCGGTGATTATGGGCAGCGCCGATCAGGCCGGGCAACGTCAACAGTCATCGGACAATGGCATTCGCCGCGCGCTTCTGGAATAGTTGGGCGGCCGCGCGCAACCCGCCGGCACCTGCCGATCGCCCACAAGGCCTGCCCGGCAGCCGTGACACCTGCCGTGTCCCTTTCGCGTGCCGACCAGGCGCGCCAGGCGAGCCATCCGCCCGCCGCTGGATCCGCACCGCTTTGCCGGTGCCACAACGACAACGACCAAGATCCATACAAGGACGCCCCGATGAAACTCAAGCGACTCTTCTCCGCGCTCGCCGCCGGCGCTGCGCTGACCGCCCTGTGCGCCACCGCGCAAGCGCGTGAATACTCCGTTTCCACCGTGCTGTCGGACGCCTTCCCCTGGGGCCAGGCCGCGCAGAAGTGGGCCGATCTGGTCAACGAGCGCTCCGAGGGGCGCATCACCCTGCGCGTTTACCCCAATGCGCAACTGGTGGCCGGCGACCAGACCAAGGAATTCTCCGCCATGCGCTCCGGCCTGATCGACATGGCCGTGGGCTCGACCATCAACTGGTCGCCGCAGGTGCCGGAACTCAACCTGTTCTCCCTGCCGTTTTTGATGAAGAACGATGCCGACCTCGATGCCATCACCCAGGGTGAAGCCGGCAAACTGGCCTTCGCCGCCATCGAGCAGCGTGGCATCGTGCCGCTGGCCTGGGGCGAGAACGGCTTCCGCCAGCTGTCCAACTCGGCCAAGCCGGTGCGCAGCCCGGCTGACATGGCGGGTCTGAAGATTCGCGTGGTCGGCTCGCCGCTGTTCCAGGACACCTTCACCGCCCTCGGCGCCAACCCGACGCAGATGAGCTGGGCCGATGCCAAGCCGGCGCTGACCACCGGCGCGGTGGACGGCCAGGAAAACCCGCTGTCGGTATTCGACGTGGCGCGTGTCGACCAGGTTGGCCAGAAGTACCTGACCCTGTGGGACTACATGGCCGACCCGCTGGTGTTCGCCGTCAACCAGCGCGTATGGAAATCCCTGCCCGAGGAAGATCGCGAGCTGCTCAGCCAGGCCGCCATCGACGCCGGCAAGTGGGAGATCGAACTGTCGCGCGGTGCCCAGGCGCAGCGCCTGGTCGACGTGCGTGAGCGCGGCGTGGAAGTGATCGAACTGAGCGACGCCGAGCGCGCCGCCTTCGTCGAGGCCACCGCCAGCGTGCATGAGAAATGGGCACCGCGCATCGGCGATGCGCTGATGGACGCCGCGCGCAAGGCCGTGGCCCAGCCCTGATTCGTTTCATCTGACCGGAAGCCCAAGGGCTTCGGGGCGTGATGCTGCAAGTCTGTCGCGCGACACCGATCCGCTCCCCTCTACCATTTATGGGAGAGGGGCTGGGGGAGAGGGCTAGCGGTACTTCTGTAGAACAACGCCAAGTCGGTCATTCGAGGTTCTTATGAGCAAGCCAGTCGACGCGCCGCTGGAGCGCGTGCTCGCCACCCTGGCCCTGGTGATCATCAGTCTGATCAGCCTGGCCAACGTCGTGGTGCGTTATTTCACCGATGCATCCTTCGCCTTCACCGAGGAAATCTCGGTGTTCCTGTTGGTCATCCTTACCTTCGCCGGCGCCTCGGTGGCCATGCGCAGCAACCGGCACATTCGTATCGGCCTGCTGGAGCGCATGTTCCCGCGTCTGCGCACGCCGCTGATCCTGTTGCAGTGGCTGGCCGGCGCGCTGGTGCTGGGGCTGGTGTGCTGGTTCGGTGGCCAGTTCGCCTGGGAGGAATTCCAGTGGGATTCCGAGTCGCCCGGCCTCGGCCTGCCCAACTGGTGGTACGTGATCTGGCTGCCGATCCTGGCGCTGCTGGTGTTCGTACGCCTGAGCCAGATGACCGTCGATCGTCTGCGCGGGAGGATCAGCGATGAGCCCTGATCTCTGGCTGATCCTCAGTTTCGCCGTGCTGCTGGCACTCGGTGTACCGGTGGCGTTCGCCCTCGGCCTGTCCGGCGCCATCGGCATCATCGCCGGCCTGTCGCCGGACATGCTCGCCACCCTCGGCACCAACACCTACAACGGCGTGGCCAAGTACCCGCTGATCGCCATTCCGTTGTTCATCCTCACCGGCCTGGTGTTCGAGAAAGCCGGCGTGGCCCTGAGGTTGGTGCGCTTCGCCCAGGCGGTGATCGGCCCGCGTCATGGCGGCCTGGCCATGGTCGCGGTGCTGGTGTGCCTGATCATGGGCGGCATGAGCGGCTCCGGTCCGGCCGATGCCGCCGCCGTGGCCATGGTGATGCTGCCGAGCATGACCAAGGCGGGTTATCCGAGACCGTTCTCCGCCACGCTGATCGCCGCTTCGGCCTCGACGGCGATCCTGATTCCGCCGTCGATCGCGCTGATTCTCTACTCCATCGTGGTACCGGGCGTGGACCTGCGCGCGCTGTTCGCCGCCGGCCTGTTCCCCGGCATCCTGGCCGGCCTGGTGCTGCTGCTGCCGGCCTGGCTGCTGTCGCGCCGTTACGGCTGGGAGTCCCCGGAGCAGGGCGAGCGTCCGCCGCTGGGCGAGAGCTTCAAGCAGGCGCTGCCAGCGCTGTTCGCCCCGGTGCTGATCCTCGGTGGCCTGCGCAGCGGGCTGTTCACCCCCACTGAAGCCGCTGTGGTCGGCGTGACCTACGGCGTGCTGATCGGCCTGTTCGTCACCCGCGAGCTGGACTGGCGCAGCCTCTGGCGCCTGTGTGGCGAAGCCGGGGTGATCTCCGGTGTAGTCATGCTGATCATCGCCCTGGCCGGCATCTTCGCCTGGGCCGGCACCCTGCTCGGCACCTTCCGCCACCTGGCCGAATGGCTGATCTCGCTGTCGGATAACGGCTGGGTGCTGCTGGCGCTGGTGATGCTCGCCGTGCTGCTGGCCGGCATGCTGCTCGATGCCATCTCCATCTACCTGATCCTGATGCCGATCCTGATTCCGGTGATGCAGCACTTCGGCTGGAACCCGGTGTGGTTCGGCATCCTGCTGGCAATGAACATCGCCATCGGCCAGTTCACCCCACCGGTGGCGATCAACCTGATGGTCACGGCGGAGGTCGCCAAGATACGCCTGGAGCAGACCGTCGGCTGGGCCGCGCTGTTCGTCGTGGTGATGTCCAGTGCCCTGCTGCTGGTGGCGATCTTCCCGGAAATCGCCCTGTGGCTGCCGCGCATGCTGGGTTATGCGGTGTAAACGTCTATAGTTGCCTGATGGTGCGCAGCGGGGGGTTGCGCACCGCTGAGGGCGGCGGCGCTGGGCACCAAGATGAGTGACGGCAACTATAACGATCACAGGGATGTAGGCGCAGGGCACTGCGAAGGGCTGCGCGAGTCGGGCAAGCGCAAGCTGATGCGCACCATCCTGCTCGCCACCGGCCTGACCCTGGGCGGCTTTGCCGTGCTGCAGGCGCTGGCCGGCAACTATCCCTTCGCCATCCTCGAAGTGCTGTGCACCGCCTTGCTGCTGTTCGGCGCCTGGCGCATCGAAGGCGCCCGCCATCTGTACCTGTGGATCTACCTGTACCTGATCCCGACCTTCTGCTTCATCCTCTACATCATCGTCATGCCGGACGCCTCAGCGGCGGCGTTCGTCTGGCTGTACATGATCCCGCTGCTGGCCTACCTGCTGCTGGGCAAGCAGCGCGCCTTCCTGCTCACCGCGCCGTTCATGTTCGCCGGGCTTTTGCTGTACTTCGCCGACAACCACCTGACCCTGGACACCTTCGGCCTGATCGACCTGGGCAACGCCGCCCTGTGTGGCGTGCTGATCCTGGTGTTCGTGCACATCTACGACGGCTTGCGCATGCAGGCCCACGAGGAGTTGGAGCGCCTGGCGCAGACCGACTCGCTGACCGGCGTGGCCAGCCGCGGCAGCTTCCAGCACGCCCTGCAACGCAGCATTCAGGAGGCCGAACGCAGCAACGGGCATCTGGTGCTGGTGCTGCTCGACGTCGACCACTTCAAGCAGGTCAACGATCAGTGGGGGCACGAGGCGGGCGATATGGCGCTGCAGCACATCTGTCAGATCCTCCAGCAACGCCTGCGCGTGACCGACTTTCTCGGTCGCCTGGGCGGGGAGGAGTTCGGCCTGCTGCTACGCCATACCGACAGCGCCGGCGCCGACCCGCTGGTGGACAAGCTGCGCAAGCAGATCGCCGAACAGCCGCTTGAGTACGATGGTGAGCAGATCGCCTTGTCCGCCACCTTCGGCCTGGCTGCCTGGCCCGTTGACGGCCGCAGCGCCGCGGAGCTCTACCGCGCCGCTGATCGTCGCCTGTACAGCGGCAAGCAGCGCGGCCGCAATCAACTGGTCAGCGCCGACCTGCCGACCGAGCTGCTCCTGGACAAGTTCGACGTGCGGCTTTGAGTGCCGGCTAGCGTGCTGCGCTGTTGGAGGCGGCGGGCACGCAGGGCTGCTGGCCCATGCCCGCCAGGTTTTCGACGTCGTTCAGCACGTTATGGCCCTGATTGACCTTCTGCGCGTTCTCCGCCACTTCCATGCGTTTTGCATAGGTCGCCGAGTTGCCATTGAAGCTCTGCTGTGTCTCCAGCACGGTGTTGGCCATCTCCAGCAGGCTGCGCCCGGTAGCGATCAGGTTGCTGGTCGCGCTCGGTGCGCAGGGATCGTTGGCCAGCTGGGTGTTCTGCAGCCCCTGGGTTTGCGTGTTCTGCGCCAGACATCCGCTCAGCGAGGCCAGCGCGGCGACGCTCATGAGGACGCCCAGTGTTCCTTTGCTGTTCATCAAGCATTCCCTTTCATGACCGGGCCCCGACCCTGTGTCGAGGCGTTGCCCGGATTCTAGGAACGGGTGGGAGCGCGCGAAATAGTACGGGTGTACTAGTGTCGTTGTGCCTGCCAAACAGCTCCTTGCGCGGGCTGCAGGCTCCGGCCTAAGGTGCCGACACGACCACATGCGCTGTCATCAGCAGGGAAATGTCATGTACCGCAACGCCTTCACCGTTTACGACACCGAACGCGCCCAGGCCGGGGTGCGGATGATCTTCATGTCGGTCGCCGCCTGCTACATCGTGATCCTCTACCATCTCGCGCTGATCGATCCGGCGCTGGTATGGAAGGTCTTTCTCCTGGAGGGCGCCTTCAGCGTCGCCGCGACACTGATCTGGTTCGATATCCGGCGGCGTCCGGGCGACTATCGCGGGCGCCGGCTGATCACCCTGCTCACCGACTATGCCGGTATCACGGTGGCCCTGGCATCTGGTGGCGCGGCCATGCTGCCGGTCTATGCGATCCTCATCTGGGTCACCATCGGCTACGGCCTGCGCTACGGCTCCGGCTACCTGCTGCTGGCCACCCTGATGGCGCTGTTGTCGCTTGGCGTGGCCGCCAGCCTGTCGGCGTACTGGCAATCGCAGCCCTACCTGATCGTCACGCTGCTGCTCACCACCCTGATGGCGCCGGCCTACATGCACGTGCTGCTCAAGCGCTCGCGCCAGGCGGCAGAGGCCGAGCAGGCTGCCAACCGGGCCAAGTCGCAGTTTCTCGCCCAGGCCAGCCACGACCTGCGACAACCCATTCATTCCATCAGCCTGTTCACCGCCTGCCTGCGCGACAGCAGCCTGGGCACCGAACAGCTGCGCCTGGTGGAGAACATCGACAGATCACTGCATAGCGTCGCACGCCTGTTCCGCACGATTCTCGATATGTACTCGCTCGACAGCGGCAAGGTGGTGCCGCAGCCGGAATCGCTGGAGCTGCGCGGCCTGCTGCAGCAACTCATTCAGCAGAATGTCGAGGCGGCGCGCTGGGCCGGGGTCGAGATACGCCTGCACTGCCCGTCGCTGCATGTGCGTGCCGACCCGGTGCTGCTCACCACCATGCTGCAGAACCTGCTGTCCAATGCGCTGAAATACGCGCCAGGCAAGCCGCTGCTGATCGCCTGTCGTCGCCGGGGGGCAGGCGTTGCCATCGAGGTCTACGACAAGGGGCGCGGCATCGCCGCCGGCCATCTCGACAACGTCTTCGAGGAGTTCTACCGCGTGCGGCAGGAGCGAGACAGCGATGTCGAGGGGATGGGCCTGGGTCTGGCCATCGTCAGGCGCCTGGGAGCGCTGATGGACATGCGCGTGAGCATTCGCTCCGTGGAGGCACGCGGCACGCGGGTGGTGATCGCCGGCTTGCAGCGCGTCGAGGCGCCGCGCGAGCTGCCTTCGACAACGGGCGGCAGTCTGCAGGCGCCGCGCATGCTCGATGGCTTGCGCGTGTGCCTGATCGAGGATGACCAGAACGTGCTCATGGCCACCGCCACCTTGCTGCAGAAGTGGGGCTGCGAAGTCGCCACCTTCAGCACGCTGCCCGATGCCTCGGCGCATTTCGATCTGGTGGTGACCGACTTCGACCTGGGCACCGAGGCTTCGGGGGCCGACTGCATCCAGCACGTGCGGCGCAGCAGTGGGCGCAAGGTACCGGCGATCATCATGACCGGGCACGACGTGCGCCGTGTGCAGGAGCAGGTGGGCGACAGCGATATTCCGATCCTGGCGAAGCCGGTGCAGCCCGCCGAGCTGCGTTCGCTGCTGGTGGCCTTGAAACTCCAGCTCAGGGCTGCGTGATGATCACACCAGCCCGGCCTTGGCCCCCTTGGCGGCGGCGGCGGCACGGGTGCTGACGTCCAGCGTGCGCAGCAGCGACGAAACGTGAATGCGTACGGTAAAGGGCGAGATCGCCAGCTCGCGGGCGATTTCCTTGTTCGACAGGCCGCGCACCACCAGCAGCAAGACCTCCTGCTGACGTGGCGTCAGTTGCTCCAGCAGATGACGGCCCTCGGCGAAGGCCGGCACGCCGGCGGGGCCCAGGCTCATGACGAACTCCCCGGCGCGCACGGCCAGCAAGGCATCGGCGATTTCATCCGGCGGCACCGCCTTGCCGATGAAACCGTCCGCACCGGCCGCCATGACCTCATCGATCAACTCGCGGTTGTCGACCATCGACACGATCACGATCGAGCTGCGCGCAAAGGTCTGACGCAGGGCGCTGATGGCCTGTGGCGACTGGCCGGGGAACAGCAGGTCGAGCATGAACAGGCTCGGTGCCGTGCCAGCGTGCCCCAGGCTCAGCACCTCATCCATGTCGCCGGCTTCGAGAATGCATGCCTGGGGGAAGACGCGCTGGGCGATACGACACAGGCCATCGCGGAAAACCGGATGATCGTCGGCGACGATGATGCGTTCGTGTGGTGACTGTTCAGACATGCTGGGCGCCTTCATATTGGCGCCAGACTAGAGTCATATCCCTGGCGGCGCCAGTGGCAGGTTCTCAGTATTACCGCTGGCTTGGTCGCCCCGAGTGAACTGCAAGGCGCTGCCCGCAGTCTGTTCAGGTACCCCTTATGGAATGTAAAGGAGTACCGCATGGACCTTATCCGTATCCTCATCGCCATCCTGCTGCCGCCGCTGGGAGTGTTTCTCCAGGTCGGTTTCGGCGGCGCGTTCTGGCTGAACATCCTGCTCACCCTGCTCGGCTACATCCCCGGCATCGTGCACGCGGTGTACATCATCGCCAAACGCTGAGGCCCTCTCCGAGCTTATTCGCCTGCCTAGTCGAACGCGCTTTCTCCCCTCTCCCGCTTGCGGGAGAGGGGCGGGGGAGAGGGCAGAAGATCACGCAGCAATTTGCTTATCTCGCCCCTGGCGAAGCCCCCTCATTCCCGCCGCAAAAAGTGCACGCTGAACAACTGCGCCGGGTCGCGCCACATGGCGACCGAGGCGAAGCCGCATGCGCCCGCTAGATCACGAAAACCGCTGGGCGTGTACTTGTAGGAGTTCTCCGTGTGCAGGGTTTCGCCAGCGGCGAACTCGAACACGCGATCCTCGATGCGCACCCGCTGCGCCTGGCGGCTGAGCAGATGCATCTCGATGCGTGACTCGGCTTCGTTGTAGAAGGCCCGGTGCTGGAAGCGGCGCGGGTCGATGTCGCTGTGCAGCTCGTTGCGGATGCGCTCGAGCAGGTTGAGGTTGAACAGCGCAGTGACCCCGGCCGCATCGTTGTAGGCGCGCTCCAGCACCTGGCGGTCTTTCACCAGGTCCACGCCGATCAGCAAGCCGCTGCCTGCCGGCAGTGCCTGATGCAGGTTGCGCAGAAAGGCGCGCGCCGCGTCCGGGTCGAAATTGCCGATGCTGGAGCCGGGAAAGAACGCCAGCGGCCGTTGCCCCAGCGCCTCGGTGGGCAGCTTCAAGGGCTGGCTGAAGTCGGCGCACAGCGCGTGCACGTCGAGCCAGCGATAGTCGGCGGCCAGGCGGCGCGTGCTGCCATGCAGAAAATCGCGGGAGATATCGATGCCCAGGTAACGCGCCGGGCGCAGGGCTTCGAGCAGCAGGCGGATCTTGCGACTGGCGCCGCTGCCCAGCTCCACCAGGCTGGCGTTGCGCCCGGCCAGCTCGGCGATATCGTGCGCCGCCAGGCGCAGAATGGTTTCCTCGGTGCGCGTCGGGTAGTACTCCGGCTGCAGGCAGATCAGCTCGAACAGCTGCGAACCGCGATGATCGTAGAAGAACTTCGGCGACATCGCCTTCGGGCTGGCCGCGAAGCCGCGCAACGCTTCTTCGCGCAACGACTCCAGCTCCGGGCTGATGGATTGTTCGTGGGTACGGATTGCCAATGCCATGCTCAGAGCTCCCTGGCCAGGCGCAGGCCGGAGAACTGCCAGCGCATCGTGGGGTAGAAGAAATTGCGGTAGGTGGGGCGCACGTGGTCTTCAGGCGTAGCGCAGCTGCCGCCGCGCAGCACCATCTGCCCGGACATGAACTTGCCGTTGTACTCGCCCAGGCTGCCGCCCAGCGGCCGAAAGCCGGGGTAGGGCCGGTAGGCGCTGGCCGTCCATTCCCAGACATCGCCATAGAGCTGCTGCAGGCCCGTGCCGGCACCTGCTGCCACCGGCTGCAGGTGATCGTTCTCGACGAAATTGCCCCACAGCGGCTCCTCCTGCGCGGCCACTTCCCATTCCTCTTCGCGCGGCAAACGCGCCTGCGCCCAGGTGGCGAAGGCCTCGGCCTCGAAGTAGCTCAGGTGGCAGACCGGCGCATGCAGGTCCAGCTCGCGCGGGCCGCCCAGGGTCAGCTCCAGCCAGTCGTCACCCTCGCGCAGCCAGTACAGCGGCGCCTGCCAGCCGGCACGCTGGATATGGTCCCAACCGTCCGCCAGCCACAGCGCCGTGCTGCGATAACCGCCATCGCGGATGAACTGCAGGTACTCGCCATTGCTCACCGGCCGGCTGGCCAGCTGAAAGGCCTCGACGAACACCCGGTGGCGCGGCCGCTCGCAATCGAAGGCAAAGCCATCGCCGGTATGGCCGACATGGCGCAGCCCGGCGGGAAATTCGATCCATCGCAGCTCGCCGGCCGGCGCGCCGCCCGGCTTGAGGTCGTGGCGATAGACCGGGCGCAAGGGGTTCTGCGCCAGGATGTGCTTGATATCCATCAACAGCAGCTCCTGATGCTGCTGCTCGTGCTCCAGCCCCAGCTCGATGCGCTGCAACAGCTCATCGGACAGCTCGCTGTGCGGCTGGCTGAGCAATTGCTGCATGGCCAGATCGACATGGCTGCGATAGGCGTACACCTCGCTCACCGTCGGCCGCGACAGCAGCCCGCGCCGCGCCCGCTCGAAGGGCGTGCCGTGGGTCTTGTAATAGGAATTGAACAGATGGTCGTAGCGCGCATCCAGCGGGCGATAGCCCGGCAGAAAGGGCTGCAGCACGAAGGCTTCGAAGAACCAGGTGACATGCGCCAGATGCCACTTAGGCGGGCTGACGTCCGCCATGCTCTGGATCACATAGTCCTCGGCCTCCAGCGGCTCACAGAGCCGCTCACTGGCGGCGCGCACCCGCTGATAACGCTGCCATAGTGGTTCGAGGTGCGGCGGTGAAACGGCGATCCTGCTGGTGCGGTCTCGCATAACACGCATCCTTTGCTGGCGCCGCGAAGCGCGACGGTACTAAAAGCCGACTGGCCAACAAGGGCAAAGGTTCAAGGAAAAGTGTGTCGTTTACATGGCAGGGGCCCGAAACGCATCGCAGCATGCGGCCCATGCTGAGTGCGGCGATCAGGCGCTGCGCTGTCACCACTGGCGGGCGTTCAGCGCGCCGCCCCGGCTCGAAAACGTCCACGCCACCAGCGCGCCAGCCACGATTGAGGCTCGCGCGGTGCTGAGTGGGTCTGCCGATGGAAGCGCGGCAACTCGCCCAGGGCGATCCACAGCTCACCCTGCCACTCCAGCAGATTGACCTGCTGATTGTCCCAGGCCATCAGGCAGCGGGATGGCTCATGAGCGGCCCACGCCGCACTGTCGCGCAGCGCTGGCAAGGCCACATGGCTGAGCCAGCGGCGCAGAAGACGGTTCTCCGGATGCGAGAAGCGCCACAGCGCCCGGTACATGCCCGACTCACTGAGCACCTCCACCGTCTCCAGCTGCCCGCTGGCCAGCTGGAAATGCACCGTCCGCACCTGGTCGGCATCCATCAGCCGGCAGATGCGCTCCGGGTGGCGATGGCCCAGCAAGCGCGCAAACTCCCAGGCACAGACCCACGGCTGGCGGTCGATCATCACGCCGCGCAACGGACGGTTATGCCGCATCAGTACGATGGGGACGTAGGCATCTTCCATAAGGCCTCCCGGCTGCTTGGTTCACTGTATCTGAAAATCAGATATCTGGAGGTTAGATATACCGTGACTGTCCTGTCAACGGACGGATGCCTCCTGTGGAAAAGTCGGTTTATCGAGACGAGAACCTGATTTTCTTGAAATTGCTCAAACAGTGTCGGGTCGAGGCAGGGCTGACCCAGGACGACTTCGCCAAAGCGCTCGACCGCCCACAGTCGTTTGTCAGCGATGTGGAGCGTGGGCTGCGTCGGCTGGATCTGATCCAGCTCCGGGATATCTGTCAGGTGCTGGGCATCAGCTTGAGCAGCTTTGTGCAGCGCTTCGAGGATGAGTTGGCTGGCAATAGTGGTGTGGACACAGGAAGGAGCTAAGGCTCCGGGTGGCGGTGCACCCAGGGCGATGTGCCGTCGCAGAGGATAATGAATCTCTCCCCACGTCATCTGGCGGCGACGACGCATCAGCACGATGGGGATCAAGGCATCTTCCACAAGGCCACCTGATTGTCAGCCGCCTATGGCGGGTGGGTTCGAACGTGCGGGCAGGGGAATGCGCACGCATGGCGAGTCTGGAATGAGGGGTATTTGGTAGACTCTTAAGCGGCGATGCAGAAGGGTCCTAATTGGGACCAATATAGGTCCCCTTTGGGACCCTTGTCAATAGAGGGTGTGATGGATCTGCCGGCAAAACTGAAGGCACTACGGATGCACGAAGGCCTCACGCAAGGTGACTTTTGTGAGCAACTGCAGATCAGTCTGAGCACCTACAAGAAGCAAGAGCTTTCCCTGCGGTCGGATATCAGCGCCACGGTTCTTCTAAAGGTCACCAATCACCCGAGGTTCAAGAAGTACACCCTCTGGCTGATGACAGGCGACACGGCACCGGAGTGTGGGCAGGTCAGTCCGCTGTGAGGTTTTGGTTGTGGAGTAAAGGATTATGAGTTGCCTCGAAACGCTTCAAACCCAGCAAAACCGTGAATAGCTTAATGCAAGTAAAATAAGCTGAAAGCAGCGTCGTTACTGGGCTTGAGCGTAATTTTGCAAAAGCGACAGAAGCTGGACGCTGTACCGTCAGTGTACTGTTTTTTGTACTGCGATGGCTTCCAGTGCAAGCTGCCACATTGGTTTGCATTGCACGGGTAATCCGCAGCGTTTTCGACTCATTGGGGTTCTACATGCAGTTATGTTGAGCTAGGGCTAAAGAAATCGTCAGCGCTAACTGGCTTGTGAATATGCTATTACATGGTGCCCTAACTTTTATTGGGTTCTTTGATAGCTAAATGAGTTCATTATGTGAGCTCTGAAGTATACCCCGTGAGAGCTGGCGCCCATTAAGTCGGTGTATATAGACTCTGGTACTCCGTAGTATTCGTAGATGCGACCATTGAGAAACTCAATTTCGAGTGTTTCAGTTGACGGGTCATAACCGATTGAGGCGAGGTTACTAGATCCGACCTGTACACGTTCCATTTTGATTATCCTTGATTGTTGGTTTGAGAACGCCAGCTATTTATTAGCTCTTTATAGTTTTCTACTTCCTTTGGTTTTTTCCAGGAATCCGCAACGCATGGGTCTTTACTGTTGGGGTACTTATCGTCTGGTAATAAGTTAAATCTGCAGCGTGTAGGTAGCTTTGCAGCTTCCCCTACAATTATGGCTTCGCCAGTTCTTAGGATTGGGAGAGTGTCTACTATGCCAGACAAGCCTTCGGACATTGCGGATTTAACTATGCCTCTGTCAGTGGTGTTGTTTATCCTTAATGAAATAATCGTGCCGCATTGAGATAAAATTGTTTCGTCAATTTCAGAGGGCCTTTGGCTTACTAGCATTGCGCCAACACCGAATTTACGTCCTTCTTTAGCAATTCGCTGAACCATTTCTTTTGCAAGACCAGTTTCAGATTTGGAAAGATATCTGTGTGCTTCTTCAAGAACTAAGAGCAACGGCCTTTTTCTCATTCCTGCCTGTAGCTCTCGGCCCCATATAGAAACCTCAAATAGCACATCTAGAATAGTTCCAAGTAATAGGCTGAGTCGCGAAGATGGCATTCCCGACAAGTCAAGAATTGTTATTGGTTTTTCATGGCCGAGCCACCCTTCAACAAGTGCGTCTAAATCTTTTTCTATAACGCCATTTTTGTTTGGGCTCCATTCGCCGGGCTCTAACATAAATGAATATTGTGTGTCTGCTAGTCTTGACTTCATTAAGTCAAGCTGTCTCTTCATTAAACCTGCGCCACCTTTAAATGGTGGGGTATTTCCAGGTGCCGGAGGCTGAAATTTTGGTGCTATAAGGCTTTCACAGTCGCCCAAACCATTTGTGGCGTAGGCAGGCACTGTCTGGTCCTTATCCATCCAGTTCACATTATCTAGGAAACATAGTTCATGCCAAATTTTTTTAATGCTGTACGGAAGAGGTGTTGAGCTTGTAACTCTATCCGGGTTGACACCGTCGAAGTTATTGGCGGTAATGCTGTTTATTTTTTCAGAAACTGTTTTATCTAAAAAGATCGCTTTTTGGCTGTCACTTAAAGTTCCACAGAGAAATTCCATTAGGTGTGTCGGAGATATGCACCAGTAAGGCACGTATAGCTTGTTCTCAGCTTCAGGGAGAACTGAAAAAACATTAGCGATGTCGCCTAGGGCTGATTGGTATTCCCCATGTATGTCTATAAGTAGTATGCGAGCGGAAGGCATGTTTATTTTTTCCGCCGCTGTGACCATGGATCTCAATATGCTAGCTGTACTAGTAGATTTCCCTGATCCGGTTGATCCGAATATCGCGGAATGCCTTGTGACTAGTTTGTCTAAGTCCAAGCTAACGCTTATGCCGTCTGAGCTCGAAAGTGTCCCGACGTTAAAGTGGCCATCAATGTCCTTGCCAAATATTTTTTTCAGGTCACTGTCTACTACTATGTGTACCTCATTACCTATGCTCGGGTACTCGCTAATGCCGCGTTCAAACTCACCGGCAACTATTTCCCCAATGAGCTCGATTTTTATCCAGCGACGATCAAGGTGGATGCCGTCTTGATCGTCTAACTGAGACGACTCGCTGGAGCCGGCGATAACGCCGTACAAGTTATTATATCCAAGCAATATTTTTACAAAGCTACCAACCTGGCCAATTCGATAGTTTCTACCTTCCAGTATGACTATGCCTGACTCCACAGAATCGGCGAGTTCAACAACTGCCGAGGAGCTTGAGACGGCGCTAATATTGCCAAGCAGTGTGGGGGAGTTATTCATTATGATCCCCTTCAGGTGTACCCTCTTCAGCCTCGGCTGGTTGGGTGCCGGCAACTGCAATAAGAGCTTCGATATCTATCGGGTCCCTTATTGTGTTACTTGAAAAGTCGCCTCCGGCGGTTGCTAGGAATCTCGCTAGTCGACTAAAATCTCCCAATAAAAAGTTGCCTTCACTATAGTACTCGCCTCTTATATTTCTCCAGCCTTTACTTGGCAGTGCGCCTGTTCTCCACTTGGCCTCCACTCCATTGATAATGGCGCCATCTTTACAGTATGCACTTATGCCGGGACATTTTAGTGCTAGATCTCGTATGTATGTTTCGGATTCGAGTTTTCCGTATTGAAACGCTAATAGGGCTGAAGAGGGATTGGCCTGCAAGCTTTCCAGCAATCTTGATGAGATGTGTGCGTCAGCGAATGAAAAGCCAGTTGAAATTAATAGGCTGTCAGGCTCGAGAATGAAATTTCTTAGCCGCTCAAATAGTGAAGAAAATGGTGCGGCTTGGGTTTGATCATATTTGATGTGTGATGGGTAAACCATGCTTGCGTTGTTGGAGCGTGGGATTCTGATAATTTCATTTTTATCGTTTTTCTCCCACCCAATAGATCCATGAAGTTTCCATAGTCTTACCCATCGTGAAGGAAGGTCGTTTTTAGAAATGCTTGACGGGTCAAAGAAAGCATCTCTTGCACCACTAAAGCCATCGAAATACGGTGTCTTAGAGCGTTCTAGTGCCTGTTCTAGCAAGAGGTCATAGTTTGTTGTGAAAACCTCTACGCCATGTTTTCTATTTACGCCATTAATCCAAGATACTAACTCTGAGTAAGGTGTTTGCCCTAGCGGTAATTCTTTGCTTACTGCATCCCTAATTAGGTTGCATATTTTTTCAGATAGTTCTAGGAATTCGATTGAATTACAGCCATAAACAATTGAATCGCCAATGACTTCATTCAGGGCCCGTATTTTTGAAAGCACTTTCTCTAGGTTTGGGCTGAGAATTGATTCCTCAAGATCTTGATAGACTTTCAACTCCTTGGCGGAAAGGTTCTCTTTAACGGTCTTTGTCAATCCTTGAAGATTGGGGATCAGTGATATCCAGTCGTCATTTGAGGGCCCTATATTAATGCTTACCGGAGCTCCTGCTCCCATAAGAACACCAATTTTCTTCTTTCCGTTACTAGCCAGCTGACGGAAGCCAAACATATACTGGTCCGGGTTATGTGTCGAATCACTCATCGCTGGCTTATATCCTTTTGGCTATTAATATTTTCAGAGAAAAGTCACGGATTAATTTCTCTACGAGGTCACTCTTCATTGAAGTAGTAGATATCTAGTCTCGGCAGTTTAATTAGGTGCGCTCGATAGATGGTGTTAAAGGCTCTGCATCGTCCTGCACCTCGGAAAGCCCGAGCATCCCCAGAACTGTTGTCCCATTTTCGGGCCTGTCTTCACCGTGCGGATCAGCAGCGCATTACCGCATCTCGGGCATTGCCGCTCGGCTGTCGGATCACTCCGGCGTTTGAGGTTTTGCACGTGCTCGCGGTGGGTGGCGAGGGTCGGCGAGCGGCGGCCGGTTTGTAGGGCGTGCAGCATGGCGTCGACTTCAGCCTCGCTGAATACCGCCTGCTGGAATGATTTGATGTAGCGGATAAAGCCGATGCCCTGGGTCACGTTGGCCGGCACTTCGGTCTTGAAGGTGCTGCCGCCGACGAATGTGATGACCGAATGCAGATGCTCGGGGCTGACGCCCAGGGTGGCTTCCAGGGCTTTGAGGTGTTTGTAGTTCTGGCGCAACGGGTTCTGGAACTTGAAGGTGCGTTTGTAGAGCTTCTGCGTCCACTGCGCCTGTTTCTCGCTGCCGAAGATCCAGCCGCTCATGTTCTTCGTTTCCAGCACGAAGATGCCGTAGGGCGAGAGGAATACGTGGTCGATCTGCGTGGTGCCGTCTGGCGTGTTCAGGGTGATGTTGTGCAGGCGGCGGTAGGTCTGCTTGTCCAGCTGCCAATGGGCGAACAGGCGTACCAGCAGTTCACCGATATGCCCCTTGGCCCAGGGCGATTTGAGCAGGCCGATCAGCAGGGCTGCCGGGATGAACCAGGTCAGCATGCCCCAGACCTGGGCGACTATCGGGCTGTAATCCATTTTCTTCCTTGAGCAGAGCTGCTTGATGGCTGGGCGAGCAGGTGTGCCGAAATCCAGATGCCTGGCACTGATCTCGATAATGGCTAATTGCTTTCAATGGCTCAAGGGGTTCGCGACCATTGTCCTATGGCCGCTGGGCGGTTACGCCTGGTTTGGTGCCTTTGCAGAAATGTTCAGTGTGGCCAGCCGGGCTGCTGCCAGAACCAGATCGGGTCATTCAAAAGGATTGTTTATCCATGAGCCGAATACGGGCGCTATTCGGCTCATGGAATGGGTGACGTGATGATGCTCAACGAAGGCAACCTGCTGGCACAAGTCCTGACCAAGCGCCTGGGCGACCACTTCGAGCATCTGGATGTTATGAGAGCGGCTCATGCCTGCAGCACCTTCTCGCGCAGCATCTGGTTGGCAAGATTGGCTTCTCTGGCGTTACCCAGGCGAATGGCATCGATCAGGGCCAGGTATCCAGGTATTCATACAGGCGCGGGTCTTTCTTGACTGCGCCTGGCACCGTCCTGAACAGGGGCGTTATGGATTGTCCCTTGCGATTGCCGTAGGCGTCTGGCCAGACGTGGATAAGGTCGCCACCACTCATCAGGGTGCCTTGCAGCACGGGAGCGGAGAAGCTTGTAGGAATGCCTCGAACGATTTCAGCCGGTTTTAACGGGAATACGTAGCGCAAGCCATGCTCGATGAAGCCCAGCAGTGCCTTGCTGTTGACCCGAGGTAACTGTGTGTTCGGGTCCATTCGCAACAGACCTGTCTGTTGGCAGCGTTTCAGCGCGGAGGCAATTTCGCTTTTACTGATGCCCAGTGAGGCTTGCAGGGCGCGCACTGAGTAACTGTCGTGATGGACGGGTGGATCTTGCTCGGCGTCATCCTCCCAGCCTTGCCACTGGTCGTGTGAGGGGACGTCGCTTTGCTTGAGCAGTTCTGCTGTTTCGCTCTCAAGCCTCTGTTGCAGGCGTTCGCGCTGCTCAAGGCAGATCAGCTTGACTAGCAACAGAACGTCTTGACTCTTCATGGCGGCCTCAGTTAGCGACTGTCCTTTGTCCTTTGTCCTAGGACTGAGGACAGTTTATGCGCTGGCAGGTTGCGTCTGTCAATGGCTTGGCTGGCTTGCCGCAGATTGGCATTCAAGGCCTGCAGCGCTCTATCCAGATTGTCGCCAAGGATTGAGGGAGGGGGGGATTTTTCAATGCGCCGGGGGGTGGCCATTGGCCTATGGCACGATGACGCACCAGAGGCTGACTTGGTCGGCTTAGGTGCTCAGCGTGCTATCTGGTAACGGGTGCTGCGCCCACCACCGGGCAGTCGCTCGATGCAGCCCTTCTCCATCAGGTCGCTCAGATGACGGGTGGCGGTGGCTTTGGATACCTTCGCCACGGCTTGGTACTGCGCCGCGCTGATACCGTTCTCGAAACCCTTTTCGCCGCCATCGAGCAGGCGATTCAGCACTTTTATCTGCTCGGTCGATAGGGGTTGGCTGCGGTGTGCCTGCCAGAAGCGCGCCTTGACCAGCACGCGGTCGATACGAGCAAGGGCCTGCTCCAGGCTGTTGAGTAAGGTTGCGAGAAACCACTGCAGCCAGCTGGTGATATCCAGCCCACCTTTCTGACTGGCTTCGAGGATGCGGTAGTAACCGGCGCGGTCGTTGAGAATGCTAGCGGACATCGCGTAAAAGCGGATGGCCTGCTGTTCGCCCTGAGCCAATGCCAAGTCGGTAATGGCGCGAGTGAGGCGGCCGTTGCCGTCATCGAAGGGGTGCAGGGTCACGAACCAGAAATGGGCGATGCCGGCGCGGAGAAAGGGATCTAGGCTGACATCGTTGCGGCTGCTTTTGAACCAGGCGAGAAAGTCCGCCAGTTGCGCTTCCAACCCGGCGCGAGGCGGGGCTTCGAAATGTACGGTCGGTTGGTCGATGCGACCGGAAACCACCTGCATGGGCTCTTCGCCGCGCAGAGTGCCGATGTGTAATGGTCGAGCCAGCAGTTGGTCGTCGCTAGGGAATAGCCAGCGGTGCCAGGTGAAAAGTCGTTGTTCATCTAGCGGTTCTTGATGCAAGCGGGTTGCGTCGAACAGTAACTCTGCCAGGCCTTCGGAGCGCGAGGTGGTGCGGCCTTCTTCGTTCAGCCCCAGGCGCCGCGCCAGTGATGAACGCACCGAGCCGACATTTAGCTGCTCACCCTCGATGGCTGAGGAGGTGACGATGTTTTGCAGCATGGCATCCAGGCTGCTCTGCACTTCGGTGTCACTGCCCACCGCACCGAGCATCCCCAACAAACGTCCCTGAGCCTGACTGCAAGCGCGCAGCAGCGGGGCAAGCGTTTCGCCTTGCCAACTGAAGTGCGGCCAGTCGGGCTGCTGCCAGATCCAGAGCGGGTCATTCATAAGGGTTTTTCATCTATGAGCCGATTAGCGAGCCTATTCGGCTCATTCAGTGAGCCGATAATGCCGACTATTCGGCTCACTGTCTAATCACTCCCATGTAGTGCGGCCACAGTTTTGGCATCCCTGGAGATTGTTATAGCCCTTGGGACGCGTAGACGCTCTGTGGGTGGCGGGGGTGAAGTTGGTGGGCCGCCGCAGCGATTTTTTCTCATCGCAGAAACACGAAAGCCGCGCAGTGCGCGGCTTTGAAGGTGGTGGGCCCAGCAGGACTTGAACCTGCGACCAATCGATTATGAGTCGAGTGCTCTAACCAACTGAGCTATAGGCCCCCAGAAGGCCGGCGGATTATACCGGCGCGTTCTCGCCAGCGCCAACCGCTTGACCTGGCGGGAGAAACTTCCGGGTGAAGGCCTCGGCCGAAAGCGGGCAGCTGACCACGTAGCCCTGGATCTGCAGGCAGCCTTCGGCGGCCAGGCAGAGTTCCTGGGCCTTGGTTTCCACGCCCTCGGCGATCACTGTCAGTTGCATGCTGTTGCCCAAGGCGATGATGGCGCGGGTGATCGCCAGGTCGTGCGGGTCGTCCGGCAGGCCACGCACGAAGGACTGGTCGATCTTCAGCACGTCCAGCGGCAGGCGCTTGAGGTAGCTGAGCGAGGAGTAGCCGGTGCCGAAGTCGTCGATGGCCAGTTGCACGCCGAGCTGTTTGAGGCGGTGGAGGATGTCCAGCGCTTCGCCGGCCTGGTTCATGATGAAGTTTTCGGTGATCTCCAGTTGCAGCAGCTGCGGTGCCAGGTTGTAGCGCTGCAGCAGTGCGCTGATGCGCGGCAGCAGGCTGGGCTGGTGCAGCTGGGCGCCGGCGAGGTTGACCGAGAGGGCGCCGAAGCCGTGGCCGCTTTCCTGCCAGATCTGCAGTTGCCGGCAGGCTTGTTCCAGCACCCAGTCGCCCAGCGGCAGGATCAGCCCGCTTTCTTCGGCCACCGGGATGAAGCGATCCGGCGGGATGTCGCCGAACACCGGGTGCGGCCAGCGTACCAGCGCTTCGGCGCCGACCAGGCTCTGGCTGCGCAGGCAGTACTTGGGCTGGTAATACAGGCACAGTTCGTCGCGCTCCAGGGCGCGGCGCAGTTCCTGTTCCATGGCCATGCGCTCGTTGACCTGGAAGGTCAGCGAGCGGGTGTAGAACTCGCTGCGGTTGCGCCCCTTGGCCTTGGATTGGTACATGGCCGCGTCGGCGTTCTTGACCAGAGTGGCGACGTCGAGGCCGTCCTTGGGGTAGAGGCTGATGCCGATGCTGGCGCTGATGAAGAACTCGTGGTTGTCGAGCTGGAACGGCGCGCCGAAGCATTCGAGCAGTTTCTGCGCGACCTGTTCGGCGTCCTGCGGCTGGTGCAGGCCGGGCAGCAGGATGATGAATTCGTCGCCGCCGAGACGGGCCACGGTGTCGATATCGCGCAGTTGCAGTTTCAGGCGCGCGGCAATGGCCTTGAGCAACTGGTCGCCGACCGGGTGGCCGAGGCTGTCGTTGATCTGCTTGAAGCGGTCGAGGTCGAGGAACAGCACGGCGCCCAGCTGGTCGTCGGCGCGCGAGCCATCCAGAGCACTGCGCAGGCGGTTCTCGAACAGCAGGCGGTTGGGCAGACCGGTCAGCGGGTCGTGGTGGGCCTGATGATCGAGGCGTGCCTGGGCATGCTTGAGGCTGGAGATGTCGGCGAATACCCCGACGAAGTGGGTGATCTGGTTATCGCTGTTGCGCACGGCGCTGATGGTCAGCCACTCGGGGTACAGTTCGCCGCTCTTGCGCCGGTTCCAGATTTCCCCCTGCCAGTGGCCGTTGGCCGCGAGGCAATGCCACATGGCGGCGTAGAAGGCGTTGTCGTGCTGGCCGGAAGACAGCAGGCTGGGGCGCTGGCCGAGGGCTTCGGCCTCGCTGTAACCGGTAATCTGGGTGAAGGCGCGGTTGACCGCAGTGATGCGCTGTTCGAGGTCGGTGATCAGCACGCCTTCGGCAGTGCTTTCGAAGACGGTGGCGGCCTGCTGCAGTTCTTCCTGCATCTGCTGGCGTTCGGTGATGTCGCGAGCGATGGTCAGCAGGCATTCGTCGCCGCCTATGGGCAGCGGCTGTGCGGAAAGTTCGCAGAGGCGCAACTGGCCGCTCTTGGTGCGCACCGTGGCGATCAGGTCGCGCACGCTGCCTTGCTCGCGAATGCGTTGCACCAGGCGTTCACGATCTTTCGGATCGGCCCAGATGCCCAGGCTGAGGGTGCTTTGTTCGGCAATCTCGTCGAGGCTGTAGCCGGTGATGCGGCTGAAACCATCGTTGGCCTCCACCAGCATGCCGTCGCGCAGGCGGGTGATCAGCAGTCCATCGGGCGAGGCGTGGAAGGCCTTGGCGAACTTCTCTTCGGATATCTGCAACTGCTGCTGGGTGCTCTTGAGCTGGCTGATGTCGCGCACCACCACGACCAGTGCCGGGGTGCTGTCGAGCACGAACTGGCTGGCCGAGATGAGGCCGGTGAACAGGCTGCCATCGGCGCGGCGAAAGGGCATTTCCAGGTTGCGCAGGCTTTCGTCCTGCAGGCGCAGCAGCAGGCTCGGGCCGATGCCAGGCACGCCCCACAGATCGAGGTCGGTGGCGGTCTTGCCGATGGCCTGCTCGACGCTGATGCCGGTCTGTTCGGTGAAGGCGGTGTTGACCTCCAGCAGCACGCCGTCGACGCGGCGGGCAATGATCAGGATGTCCGGGCACTGCTGGAAGACCGAGGCGAACTTCTGTTCCGACAGGCGCAGCGCCTGCTCGGTCTGCTTGGCGTCGCTGATGTCGACCATCAGGCCGCGAATCACCTGGCGGTCGTCGCGTTGCAGCAGGGTGACGATATCGCGCACCCACACCGTGCGCCCGTCGGCGGCGAGCAGGCGGTATTCCAGGGCGTGGTCGTTGCCGGCCGAGCATTGTTCCAGGCAGGTGCGCAGGGTGCGCTGGTGATCGTCCGGGTGCAGGTGGCGCTGCCAGAAGCCGGGCTCCAGCCATTCGTGCAGCGGGTAGCCCAGCAGTTTTTCCGCGTGGGGCGAGACGTAGGTGTAGGTGAGCCCGCTGGACTCGGTTTCCCAGGTGATGGCCGAGAGGCTTTCGACCATGTCGCGAAAGTGCTGCTCGCGGTTGCGCAGTTCCTGCTCCAGCGCTTCGCGGTTGCGCATCTCGCGTTTCAGGCGGCGGTTGATGCGCAGGATGATGGCGATGACCGCCAGCAGGCCGAGCAGGGCGGGCAGGCCGTAGAGCAGGGTTTCGTACCAGACGCTGCGTTTGTCCAGCACGCTGCCGACCCAGGGTTCCTGCAAGGCGGCGATTTCTTCGGCGCTGAGCTCGGCGAAGATTTTGTCGAGGATGCCGACCAGTATGCTCTGGCCGCGCGGTGCGGCCATGGCCAACTGGTAGCGATAGGGCGTCTCGCCGCTGATATAGACGCCGTCGAGCTTGAGCTGGCGCAGGCTCCAGACGCTGGAGGCGAGATCGCCGACCATGGCGTCGACCTGATTGGTCGCCAATGCCTGCAGGGCAGCGGCGACATTGCGCAGCGGCAGCAGGTTGAGATCGGGGTGTTGCTGGCGCAGCAGCTCGTGCGGTGCGTAGTCGGCCACCACGGCAATCTTCAAGCCGTACAGCTCATCGAGCTTTCTCGGCTGTGGCCCGCCGTTGCGAGCAAGGATGACGATGGGAAAATCCAGGTAGGGGCGGGTGAAGGTCAGGTATTGCTGGCGTTCGGGTGTCGACATCACGCCGGGAAGCAGGTCGATGCGGCCCATGCGCGCCTGCTCCAGTATCGCGCTCCAGTTGTCGGGCTCGACGGGTTGCAGCTCTAGGTCAAGGCGCTCTTCGATCAGCCGCACATAGGCGGCGGTCAGGCCGTGGTAGTTGCCCTGTTCGTCACGAAACTCGAACGGTGGCCAGGATGCATCGACACCCAGGCGCAGTTCGCGGTGGGCTGCCAGCCAGGTGCGCTCGTCCTCGTTGAGTGTCAGGGCTTGGGCCGGGGTCATCCAGTACGCCAGGCACAACAGCACAATGGCCGGCAAGCGGGGCATAACGGCCTCGTTTCGCGATCGGTATCGTCGTAGTGTAGATCGGCCATCGCCGGGATGGCAGTTTGATTGCAGCGTCTGCGCTGCCTCTGGCTGGCGAGTGGCCGGGCGTGCTGCCCAGAAAGCAAAACCCCCGGCCTGGGCCGGGGGTTCTGGTATCACTCGTCGAGGAAGGAGCGCAGATGCTCGCTTCGCGTCGGGTGGCGCAGCTTGCGCAGCGCCTTGGCTTCGATCTGACGAATACGCTCACGGGTAACATCGAACTGCTTGCCCACTTCCTCGAGGGTGTGGTCGGTGTTCATGTCGATACCGAAGCGCATGCGCAGGACCTTGGCTTCACGGGCAGTGAGGCCGGCCAGCACTTCGCGCGTGGCTTCCTTGAGGCTTTCGACCGTGGCTACGTCGATCGGGGACTGCATGGTGCTGTCCTCAATGAAGTCGCCCAGGTGCGAATCTTCGTCGTCGCCAATCGGGGTTTCCATGGAGATCGGCTCTTTGGCGATCTTCAATACCTTGCGGATCTTGTCCTCGGGCATTTCCATGCGCTCACCCAGCTCTTCCGGGGTGGGCTCGCGGCCCATTTCCTGGAGCATCTGACGGGAGATGCGGTTGAGCTTGTTGATGGTCTCGATCATGTGCACCGGAATACGGATGGTGCGCGCCTGGTCGGCGATCGAGCGGGTGATCGCCTGGCGAATCCACCAGGTGGCGTAGGTCGAGAACTTGTAGCCGCGACGGTATTCGAACTTGTCCACCGCCTTCATCAGGCCGATGTTGCCTTCCTGGATCAGGTCGAGGAACTGCAGGCCGCGGTTGGTGTACTTCTTGGCGATGGAGATGACCAGACGCAGGTTGGCCTCGACCATTTCCTTCTTGGCGCGGCGAGCTTTCGCTTCACCGATGGACATGCGACGGTTGATGTCCTTGATCTCGGCCAGGGTCAGGCTGCACTCGGCTTCCAGGTCGGCAAGCTTCTGCTGGCAGCGCTGGATGTCGCCCTGCAGGTTGCCCAGGGCTTCGGCGTACTTGGCCTTGCCCTTGGCCAGGTCGGCGGCCCAGTCCATGTCGATTTCGTTGCCCGGGAACAGGCGCAGGAAGTCGGCACGCGGCATGCGCGCATCACGTACGCATAGCTGCATGATGGCGCGCTCTTGCGAACGCAGACGGTCGAGGGCGTCGCGCACCTGGGTGACCAGGGCGTCGTACTGCTTGGGCACCAGCTTGATCGGCATGAACAGCTCGGCCAGGGTGGCCAGCTCTTCGATGGCCTGCTTGCTGCCACGGCCATGCTTCTTCAGCGCCTTGAGGACTTTGTCCTGCTGCTCGGCCACGGCGTTGAAACGGCGAGCCGCTTCTTCCGGGTCCGGGCCGCCATCGCCTTCTTCTTCCTCGTCGTCGCCGCTCTCGTCTTCTTCTTCGTCGTCGCTTTCTTCAGCGGCGGCGCCTTCCTTGACGGGAACGGGGGCGGCGGCTTCGTCAGGCACACTGCCGTCATCCGGGTCGATGTAGCCACTGAGGACTTCGGCCAGGCGGCCGCCCTCGGTGGTGACGCGGGTGTACTCGGCGAGGATGCCGTCGACGGTGCCGGGGAAGTGAGCGATGGCGCTCATGACTTCGCGGATGCCTTCCTCGATGCGCTTGGCGATTTCGATCTCGCCTTCGCGGGTCAGCAGTTCCACGGTACCCATTTCGCGCATGTACATGCGCACCGGGTCAGTGGTGCGGCCGATATCGGTCTCGACGGCGGCGAGGGCAGCTGCGGCTTCTTCGGCTGCAGCCTCGTCGGTGTCGGCATCGGCCAGCATCAGGGCGTCTGCATCCGGAGCACTCTCGTGTACCGGGATCCCCATGTCATTGATCATGCGGATGATGTCTTCCACCTGCTCAGGATCTGAAATGTCCTCAGGCAAGTGGTCGTTGACCTCTGCGTAAGTCAGATACTTCTGCTCACGACCCAGGGTGATCAACTCTTTGATACGAGATTGCTGCTGCGCTTTTACGGACATAACACCCTATCCACTGAAGGTCTTGGCGGGCTGAAAACAAGCCGAGGATTATACCTCGGTTTTGGCTTTAGGCGCCAGTTGGGGACTTGCTGCTCTGCGAGGAGGCCAGGCTGTAGTGCTCTCTGAGCAATGTCTTTTCCTCGTCGGTGAGCTCGCTGGGGCTTTTATGAATGATGCTGCGGAGCGCCTTTTCACGCCGCCTCTGCGATTGACTGTTTGCAAGTGTAGTAATGGTGTCGAAAAACTGCTGTTCAAGGTTGTCACCCTGGATCAGCCATTCCTTCTCCGCCAGCGCCCGCAGCAGGCGACCCTGTTCGGTGCCGTGCCAGCGGGCGATCAGTTGCAGCGAACGCAGGCTGGGCGTTTTCTGCAGGGCACCGACCAGGGCCACGAGAAGCTGGGCGTAGGTGTCATCTTCATCGGCGAAATGGCTGACATCTTCGACCTTTTGCGCCAGGTGCGGATGGTGCAGCAGCGTGCGCAGTGCGATCAGGTGCGGTGATTCGACGCTCACGGCGGTGCGCGGGGCACGTGGTGCGAAATCGCCCTTGCCCTTCTTGTTCCACTTGCCGCCGCCATCTTTTTTCCAGCTGCCCTTACCGCCTTCGTTGCTGCGCTCGTAATGTTGCTGCGGTGGTGCGGGTTGCTCGTAACCGCCGACGTCCGGCAGGTTGTCGTAATAGGCGCTGTCGGGGACGTCGCCGTAATCCGGGTAATCGCTGCTGGGCGTCTGACTGGTGGTGCTCGGCGTGTGACTGCGCGGGGCGCTGGCGACCTGGCTCAATGCTTCGCCGGAAAGGCCGGTGATCTCGCTCAGGCGCTGGCGCATCAGGGCGCGCAGGTTGTTGCCGGGAATCTTGTCGATCAGCGGCGCGGCCAGGGTCACCAGGTGTGCCTTGCCTTCCAGCGAGCGCGGGTCGGCTTCTTCGCACAGTTGCTGGAAGAAGTAGTCGGCCAGCGGTTGCGCGTGCTGGTTGATGCGCGCGCGGAAGGCGTCGGTGCCCTCGGCGCGGACCAGGGTGTCCGGGTCTTCGCCGTCGGGCAGGAACAGAAAGCGTGCGCGCCGGCCATCCTGCAGGCTCGACAGGGTGGACTCCAGGGCGCGCCAGGCGGCATTGCGCCCGGCAGCGTCGCCGTCGAAACAGAACAGCACGCTGGGCACGATGCGGAACAGGCGCTTGAGGTGTTCCTCGCTGGTGGCCGTGCCCAGGGTCGCCACGGCATTGCGCAGGCCTTGCTGGGCCAGGGCGATGACGTCCATGTAGCCTTCGACCACCATGATCTCGTCGAGATCGCGGTTGTGCTTGCGCGCCTCGTACAGGCCGTAGAGTTCCTGGCCCTTGTGGAACACCGGGGTTTCCGGTGAGTTGAGGTACTTGGGCTTGTCGTCGCCGAGCACGCGGCCGCCGAAGGCGATCACCCGGCCGCGGCTGTCGCGGATGGGGAACATGATGCGGTCGCGGAAGCGGTCGTAGCGCCTGCCGTTTTCGGCGTTCTCGATCAGCAGGCCGGCATCGATCATGACTTTCTGCTGCAGGGCGTCGGCGCCCAGTTGCTTGAGCAGGTTGTCCCAGCCGGGCGGGGCGAAGCCGATGCCGAAGTCGCGGGCGATTTCCCCGGTCAGGCCGCGACCCTTGAGGTAGTCCACGGCGTACTTGCGTTGCGGATGGCTTTTCAGTGCCTGGCGATAGTGCTCGGCGGCGGCATTGAGCAACGGGTAGAGCGGTGAGTCGACCGGTTGCCTGGGTTTGTGTCCGCGACCACTTTCCTCGCGCGGCACGTCCATGCCGGCGCGCTTGGCCAGCTCCTCGATCGCCTGGGGGAATTCCAGTTGATCGTGGTCCATGACGAAGCCGAGGGCGTTGCCGCCGGCGCCGCAACCGAAGCAGTAGTAGAACTGCTTGTCCGGGCTGACGGTGAAGGAGGGGGTCTTCTCCTTGTGGAACGGGCAGCAGGCGCTGTAGTTCTTGCCGGTCTTCTTCAGCTGGATGCGCGAACTCACCACATCGACGATGTCGGTGCGGTTGAGCAAGTCATCGATGAAGGATTGCGGGATCAGGCCGGCCATAGGCGCTCAGCATACTGCCCGGCGCAAGCGCGGGACAACGATGGGTAGAAAAGCAAAAACTCCGCTCACTCGCTGAAGCGCGAGGCGGAGTCTTTCAAATGCAATGCCCGGCCAGAGCCGGGCATTCGAGCGTTGCGTGTACGGTATTAGTACAGGCGAACGCTGCGACGCTGTTCGCGCTGCACTTTCTTGGCGTGACGCTTAACAGCGGCAGCGGCCTTGCGCTTACGCTCAGCGGTCGGCTTTTCGTAGAATTCGCGGCTACGGACTTCAGCCAGTACGCCGGCTTTCTCGCAGGAGCGCTTGAAACGACGCAGGGCTACGTCGAAGGGTTCGTTCTCTTTAACTTTGACGGCTGGCATCCAGGTCGTACCTTCGTTAATTACCGGTGTTCAACGCGCTCCCGGCAAATGGCTCGGGTTGCGTCGGTTTTTAAGGGTTGCGGATGTTACCCCCTCGAGCCGAGGAATGCAAAGGCCTCTGATCGAAAAGCGCTGGCCGCTCCGCCGGGCGGCGCTTATCATGCGCGCCTTTGTTCCACGCGGCAAATCAAGGCTCAAGCTCCATGCTCGTACTGGGATTGGAAACCTCCTGCGATGAAACCGGCGTCGCGCTCTATGACAGTGAGCGCGGCCTGCTGGCTGACGCCCTGTTCAGCCAGATCGACCTGCATCGCGTCTACGGCGGCGTCGTGCCGGAATTGGCCTCGCGCGATCACGTCAAACGCATGCTGCCGCTGATCCGCCAGGTGCTGGATGAGGCGGGCAAGCAGGCCAGCGACATCGACGCACTGGCCTACACGGCAGGCCCAGGCCTGGTCGGTGCGCTGCTGGTCGGCGCGTCCTGCGCGCAGGCGCTGGCATTTGCCTGGGGCGTACCGGCCGTCGGCGTGCACCATATGGAAGGTCACTTGCTGGCGCCGATGCTGGAAGAGCAACCGCCAGCCTTTCCGTTCGTCGCCTTGTTGGTGTCCGGTGGTCATACCCAGTTGGTGCGAGTCGATGGCATCGGCCAGTACCAGTTGCTCGGCGAGTCGCTGGACGACGCTGCCGGTGAGGCCTTCGACAAGACTGCCAAGCTGATGGGCCTGAACTATCCGGGCGGCCCGGAGATCGCCAAGCTGGCCGAGCAGGGCACGCCGGGGCGTTTCGTTTTCCCCAGGCCGATGACCGATCGTCCGGGCCTGGATTTCAGCTTCAGCGGCCTCAAGACCTTTGCGCTCAATACCTGGCAGCAATGCCGCGACAACGGTGACGACCTCGACCAAGCCCGTCGCGACATCGCGCTGGCCTTCCAGCAGGCGGTGGTCGAGACTCTGACCATCAAGTGCAAGCGCGCGCTCAAGCAGAGCGGGCTGAACAGCCTGGTGATCGCCGGTGGCGTGAGTGCCAACAAGGCGCTGCGCGAGCATCTGGAGCGCATGCTGGGCGAGATGAAGGGCAAGGTGTTCTACGCGCGGCCACGCTTCTGCACCGACAACGGCGCGATGATCGCCTACGCCGGGTGCCAGCGTTTGCTGGCCGGGCAGCATGAGGATCTGGCGATCAAGGTACAGGCGCGCTGGCCGATGGAGTCGCTGCCGGCGATTTAACGAAACGCATGTACCGTAGGAGCGGCTTCAGCCGCGAAAATCGCGGCTGAACCCGCTCCTACGGGTTATTCAAAAGCGCCGCTCGCGGCCGGCGAACAGATCACGCAGATTGTTGCGGTGGCGCCAGACGATCAGCCCGGCCAGCACGCAGACCGGCAGCAAGGCAGCCGGTTGCTGCCAGGCCAGCAGCGGTAGCGTCAGCGGTGTGGCGATCAGCGAGGCCAGCGAGCTGGTGCGGGTCAGCAGGAATACCAGGGCCCAGGCTGCCAGGGCGAGCAAGGCGGCTGGTGGGTAGAGGCCGAGCAGCATGCCGGCGGCAGTGGCCACGCCCTTGCCGCCACGAAAACGGAAGTACAGTGGGTAAAGATGGCCGACGACCGCCGCCAGGCCGATCCAGGCCTGCTGATGCAGGCTGAGGCCGAGCAGCTTGGCGATCAGGATCGGTAGCAGGCCCTTGAGCAGGTCGCCGATCAGCGTCATCACGGCGAGCTTCTTGCCGGCCACGCGCAGCATGTTGGTGGCGCCGGGGTTGCCCGAGCCGCTGGCGCGCGGGTCTGGCCTGCCAGCGAGTCGGCTGAGCAGGATGGCGAAGGACAGCGAACCGAGCAGGTAGGCAAGGATTGCCAGAAGCCAGAACATGGTGGCCATTCCAGGGCATGGGGTGGCCCGATTCTAACGAGGTGCAGCGCCCTTGTCGTGGCGCGGAGAGTGCGGGTGGACAGAGTATTTATCGAGGGGCTGGAAGTCGACACGGTGATCGGCGCCTACGATTGGGAGCGCGACATTCGCCAGTGCCTGCGTCTGGACCTGCAGATGGGCTGGGACAACCGCCCGGCGGCAGCCGGTGACGACCTCAACCTGGCGCTCGACTACGCCAGCGTGTCCACGCGCATTCAGGCCTTCGCCGCCGAGTCGCAGTTCATTCTGGTCGAGACCTTCGCCGAACGGCTGGTGCAGGTCCTGATGGATGAATTCAACATTCCCTGGATGCGACTGAAGCTGACCAAGCCCGGCGCGGTGCCAGCCGCACGCGGTGGCGTGGGCGTGGAGATCGAGCGCGGATGCCTCTGACACGCGTCTTTCTCGGCCTCGGCAGCAATATCGAGCGCGAGGCTCATCTCGTCGCGGGCCTCGATGCGCTGACGGTGCTGCTCAGCGACATGCGCTGCTCGCCGGTGTTCGAGAGCCATGCCGTGGGCATCAAGAGCGGCAATTTCTTCAACCTGGTAGTGGTGGGCGAGACGGAGCTGCCGCTACTGGAACTGGATCGCCGGCTGAAATTCATCGAGGCCGACAATGGCCGCTACGCGCCGGACCGCAAGGGCTTGCCGCTGGACATCGACGTGCTGCTGTATGGCGAGCAGGTCGGCAATTTCAACGGCCTGATCCTGCCGCGCGCGGAAATTCTCAAGAACGCCTTCGTGCTCTGGCCGCTGGCATTGCTGGCTCCCGAGGCGTGTCATCCGGTCGATGGCCGTTCGTTCGCCGAGCTGTGGGCGTCGGCGCAGATCGATCAGCAGCTCTGGCCGGCGGCCTTCCAGTGGCGCGGTGTCGAACTGACGCCCGCTGAGTTGCTGTAGACGCGCCCTGCGTAGCCCGGGTGCAATCCGGGGATCGGCCTCAGAATCGCCCCGGATTTCATCCGGGCTACGGGTTGGCGTTGATCGGTAGGAGCGGATTTATCCGCGAAAAGGCGTGCCGCGGAGTTTCGCGGCTGAAGCGGAATGCCGCCCAGCCGCTCCTACGAGGCGTGCTGCTCTTTGTAGGCCTTGAGCGCTTGCAAGCGTTCGCGGTTGAGCGCTTCGCCCAGCTCCGCACCCTTGAATCCCTTCTCCAATAGCGGTTTGACCGGCACTTGCCGTGCGGCCTCGGCGGCGCCCAGCAGGTAAGCGGCCTGCGGGTAGTCGCGTTGCTCCAGGCCCAGGCGACCGCGCGCATCCATCTCGCAGGCTGCGACGAACTCGGCGAAGCGCTGCGGGCGGCGAAACACGTCGAAGCGTTGCAGCAGTTCCAGCAGTGTCGAGGGGCGCAACTCCAGCGCGCGATGGCCATGGGTATGGAACTCGCCGACCAGCATTGCCAGCTCGGCGCAGTCGCGCGGTGCCTTGCAGCGCTCGTTGATCGCCTGGATCAGTGGCAGGCCTTTGGGCTCGTGGGCGATATGCCGTGGCCATTCGGCCTCCGGTGTCAGGCCTTTGCCGACGTCATGCAGCAGGCAGCCCCAGCGCACGTTCAGCGGCTGGTCGTGCTCCGCACACTGGCGCAGCACGCTCAGCACATGCACGCCGGTATCGATTTCCGGATGGTGCGCTTGCGGTTGCGGCACACCGAACAGAGCGTCGACTTCGGGCAGCAGGGCGGCCAGCGCGCCGCAGTCGCGCAGCACCTGGATGAACACGTCCGGGCGCGGCTCCATCAGGGCGCGGGATATTTCCTTCCAGCTGCGCTCGGCTGTGAGGTGGGCCAGCTCGCCGGATTCGGCCAATTGACGCATCAGCTCAAGGGTTTCTGGCGCGACGCTGAAACCGAGCGGTGCATAGCGAGCGGCGAAGCGGGCCACGCGCAGGACGCGCAGCGGATCTTCGGCGAAGGCCGGCGATACGTGGCGCAGGACGCGGGCTTCAAGATCTTGCTGGCCGCCATAAGGATCGATCAGGTTGCCCTGGTCGTCCTCGGCCATGGCATTGACGGTCAGGTCGCGGCGGATCAGGTCTTGTTCCAGCGTGACCTCGGGGCTGGCGTGGAAGGTGAAGCCGCCATAGCCGCGCCCGCTCTTGCGCTCGGTACGGGCCAGTGCGTACTCCTCGCCCGTTTGCGGGTGCAGGAACACCGGAAAGTCGGCGCCCACCGGGCGATAGCCGAGTTCTAGCATTTGCTCGGCGCTGGCGCCGACCACCACCCAGTCCACTTCACTGACGGGCCGGCCGAGCAGGCGATCGCGTACCGCGCCGCCGACTGTGTAGATCTGCATGTGTGTTCCTCCACTGAGCGCAGAGGATACCGAAGATCGGGGCAGGGCGTGTCCTGCCACGCTTAAGGCGTGGCCATGGTCGGCAGCCGGGCGCGCGCTGCAGATGCCGATCAGATCGGCGGAATGATCAGGTCCAGCCTCGGGTATTCGCTGTCGTTCTCCGAGCTGCCGCGCGGTGGTACATGCTGCGTGGTGATCAACTGGTCGCCCTGACAGACCTCCAGGTGAATGTCGAAGCCCCACAGCCGGTGCAGGTGCTTGAGCACCTCGCCGGTGGAGTCGCCCAGTGGTTTGCGGTCGTGCTGCTGATGGCGCAAGGTCAGCGAGCGGTCGCCACGGCGGTCGATGTTCCAGATCTGCACGTTGGGCTCGCGGTTGCCCAGGTTGTACTGCGCGGCGAGCAGTTCGCGGATGGTGCGATAACCTGGTTCGTCATGAATGGCCGGCACCAGCAGTTCGTCCTTCTGGTCGTCGTCGAGGATGCCGAACAGCTTGAAGTCGCGAATCACCTTGGGCGAGAGGAACTGCAGGATGAAGCTCTCGTCCTTGAAGCTGTTCATGGCGAACTTGAGCGTGGTCAGCCAGTCGCTGCCGGCGATATCCGGGAACCAGCGTTTGTCTTCTTCGGTGGGGTTTTCGCAGATACGGCGAATGTCGCGGTACATGGCAAAACCCAGGGCGTAGGGGTTGATACCACTGTAGTAGGGACTGTCGAACGGCGGCTGGTAGACCACGCTGGTGTGCGACTGCAGGAACTCCATCATGAAGCCGTCGGTGACCAGGCCTTCGTCGTACAGGTCGTTCATCAGGGTGTAGTGCCAGAAGGTAGCCCAACCTTCGTTCATCACCTGGGTCTGGCGCTGCGGGTAGAAGTACTGGGCGATCTTGCGCACGATGCGGATCACTTCGCGCTGCCAGGGCTCCAGCAACGGCGCGTGTTTTTCCAGAAAATAGAGGATGTTTTCCTGCGGTTCGGCGGGGAAGCGCTTGTTGTCCTTCTCGCCGCTCTTGTCCGCGTTCCTGGGAATGGTGCGCCACAGGTCGTTGATCTGCTTCTGCAGGTGTTCCTCGCGTTCCTTCTGGCGCCGCCGCTCTTCTTCGGCGGAGATGGGGTAGGGGCGTTTGTAACGGTCGACGCCGTAGTTCATCAGGGCATGGCAGGAGTCGAGCAACTCCTCCACGGCGTCGATGCCGTAGCGCTCCTCGCACTGCATGATGTACTGCTTGGCGAACACCAGGTAATCGATGATCGAGCTGGCGTCCGTCCAGGTACGGAACAGGTAGTTGCCCTTGAAGAAACTGTTGTGGCCGTAGCAGGCGTGGGCGATCACCAGCGCCTGCATGCAGATGGTGTTTTCTTCCATCAGGTAGGCGATGCAGGGGTCGGAGTTGATCACGATCTCGTAGGCCAGGCCCATCTGCCCGCGCTTGTAGCCTTTCTCGGTGGCGAGGAAGTGCTTGCCGTATGACCAGTGGTGATAGCCCAGCGGCATGCCGACCGAGGCGTAGGCATCCATCATCTGTTCGGCGGTGATCACTTCGATCTGGTTGGGGTAGGTGTCCAGCGCATAGCGCTCGGCGATGCGCGCGATCTCCTTGTCGTATTGGCGGATCAGGTCGAAGGTCCACTCCGAACCGGTGGACAGCGGTTGGCGTTTCTTGGCGGTGGCGCTCATGGCATTGACCTCAACTCACCAGGCGACGCTGGAACAGTTCGCGGAACACCGGGTAGATGTCTGCGGCGGACACCAGTTGCTGCTGGGCGAAGCTGTCGGCGAAGGCTTCGGCCACCTGTTCGTACTCGAACCACAGCGCCTGGTGCTCACGTGGGGTGATCTCGACGTAGGTGAAGTACTGCACGAACGGCATGATCTGGTTGATCAATATATCCCTGCATACCGGTGAGTCGTCATTCCAGTTGTCGCCGTCCGACGCCTGGGCGGCATAGATGTTCCACTCGTTGATCGGGTAGCGCTCGGCCATGACTTCCTGCATCAGCTTCAGCGCGCTGGAAACGATGGTGCCGCCGGTCTCGCGGGAGTAGAAGAACTCTTCCTCGTCGACCTCTTTTGCACTGGTGTGGTGGCGGATGAACACCACGTCGATCTTGTCGTAATTGCGCTTGAGGAACAGGTACAGAAGGATGAAGAAGCGCTTGGCCACGTCCTTGGTGGCCTGGGTCATGGAGCCGGACACGTCCATCAGGCAGAACATCACCGCCTTGGAGCTGGGGTTGGGCTGCTTGGTCAGCAGGTTGTACTTGAGGTCGAAGGTGTCGAGAAACGGCACGCGATGGATGCGCACGCTGAGGCGTTCGATTTCTTCCTGAATGGCCTGTATATCGCCGAAGTTGTCCGGCTCTTCACGTCGCAGTCGCTCCAGTTCGGCCTTGGCTTCGCGCAATTTGGCGCGGCTGGAGCCGGACAGGGCGATACGCCGCGCGTGGGCCGAACGCAGGGTGCGCACGATGTTGATGCGTGAGGGGTTGCCCTCGTTGCTGATGCCGGCGCGCACGGTCTTGAAGGTTTCCGCGCCGGTCAGGTGGCGTTTGACCAGGTTGGGCAGCTCCAGGTCCTCGAACATGAAGTCGAGAAATTCCTCCTGGGTGATCTGGAAGACGAACTCGTCCATGCCTTCGCCGGAGTTGCTCGCCTTGCCACTGCCGCGCCCACCACCGCCGCCCTGTGGCCGTGGGATGCGTTCGCCGGTGGTGAATTCCTTGTTGCCGGGGTGGACGATGGTCTGCTTGCCGCCGCGACCATGATGCAGCACCGGCTCGTCGATATCACGACCGGGAATGCTGATCTGCTCGCCATGCTCCATGTCGGTGATGGAGCGCCGGCTGACGGCTTCCTCCACCGCCTTCTTGATGTGTTCACGGTAACGCCGCAAAAAGCGCTGGCGGTTCACCGTGCTCTTGTTCTTGCCATTCAGGCGCCGGTCGATCACATAGCTCATAAGCCCCTCCGGGGCGGCTTCAAGCCGCAAGCCGCAAGCTGCAAGTAAGCAAAGGGCGGCCAGCGCCCCCGCTCGTTCTTGCCGCTTGAAACCTGTAGCTTGCGGCTGCTGTTATTGCGATTTGCGAACCCGCAGGTACCACTCCGACAGCAGGCGCACCTGCTTCTCGGTGTAGCCGCGCTCGACCATGCGTTTGACGAAGTCGTTGTGCTTCTGCTGATCCTCCTTGCTGCCCTTGGCATTGAAGCTGATGACCGGGAGCAGGTCCTCGGTGTTGGAGAACATCTTCTTCTCGATCACCACGCGCAGCTTCTCGTAGCTGAGCCAGGTGGGGTTCTTGCCATTGTTGTTGGCGCGGGCGCGCAGCACGAAGTTGACGATCTCGTTGCGGAAATCCTTCGGGTTGCTGATGCCGGCAGGCTTTTCGATCTTCTCCAGCTCCTCGTTGAGCGCCACGCGGTTGAGGATCTCGCCGGTCTCCGGGTCGCGGTACTCCTGATCCTGAATCCAGAAGTCGGCGTACAGCACGTAGCGGTCGAAGATGTTCTGACCGTATTCGCTGTAGGACTCCAGGTAGGCGGTCTGGATTTCCTTGCCGATGAACTCGATGTAGCGCGGCGCCAGGTACTCCTTGATGTAGCGCAGGTAGCGCTCGCGCACCTCGGCGGGGAACTGCTCCTGCTCGATCTGCTGCTCCAGCACGTACAGCAGGTGCACCGGGTTGGCGGCGATCTCGTGCGGGTCGAAGTTGAACACCTTGGACAGGATCTTGAAGGCGAAGCGGGTCGACAGGCCGTTCATGCCCTCATCGACACCCGCGCTGTCGCGGTACTCCTGGATCGACTTGGCTTTCGGGTCGGTGTCCTTGAGATTCTCGCCGTCGTAGACGCGCATCTTCGAATAGATGTTGGAGTTCTCCGGTTCCTTCAGGCGCGACAGGGTGGAGAACTGCGCGAGCATCTTCAGGGTGTCCGGCGCGCAATGGGCCTTGGCCAGCGAGCTGTTGATCAGCAGCTTGTCGTAGATCTTGATCTCGTCGGTCACGCGCAGGCAGTAGGGCACCTTGACGATATAGATACGGTCGATGAAGGCCTCGTTGTTCTTGTTGTTACGGAAGCTGTGCCACTCGGACTCGTTGGAGTGGGCCAGCAGGATGCCGCTGTAGGGAATCGCACCGAGGCCTTCGGTGCTGTTGTAGTTGCCTTCCTGGGTGGCGGTCAGCAGCGGGTGCAGCACCTTGATCGGCGCCTTGAACATCTCGACGAACTCCATCAGGCCCTGGTTGGCCCGGCACAGTGCGCCCGAGTAGCTGTAGGCGTCGGCGTCGTTCTGCGGGAATTCTTCCAGCTTGCGGATATCCACCTTGCCGACCAGAGCGGAAATGTCCTGGTTGTTCTCGTCGCCGGGTTCGGTCTTGGCCACGGCGATCTGGTTGAGGATCGACGGGTACAGTTTGACCACGCGGAACTGGCTGATGTCGCCGCCGAACTCCTGCAGGCGCTTGGTGGCCCAGGGCGACATGATCGAGTTGAGGTAGCGCCGTGGAATGCCGTAGTCCTCCTCGAGGATGGCACCGTCCTCGGTGGCATTGAACAGCCCCAGGGGCGACTCGAATACCGGTGAGCCCTTGATGGCGTAGAAGGGCACCTTCTCCATCAGTTGCTTGAGTTTCTCGGCCAGCGAGGATTTACCGCCGCCCACCGGGCCCAGCAGATAGAGAATCTGCTTCTTCTCTTCCAGGCCCTGAGCCGCATGGCGGAAGTAGGAGACGATCTGGTCGATGCACTCTTCCATGCCGTGGAAGTCGGCGAAGGCCGGGTAACGGCGGATGACCTTGTTGGAGAAGATGCGTGACAGGCGTGAATCGCTGGAGGTGTCCAGCAGTTCCGGCTCGCCAATGGCCATCAGCAGGCGCTCGGCCGCAGTGGCGTAGGCGCTGCGATCCTGTTTGCACAGTTCGAGGTACTCCTGCAGCGAGTACTCCTCCTGGCGGGTCGCCTCGAAACGTTGTTGGAAGTGACTGAAAATGCTCATGACTTCACCTCGCTCGATGCTGAAAGCTGGCTCGGGATCGGTCGTGCGTGCAGGTGCTGGGCAACTCCGGCTCAGAGACAAGTCGGGAAGAATCCCCCAAAACCTAAAAGTCGTTACCGATGGCCCGATGCCGGTTGGCCGGCTCTACCTTGAGTGGGATGGCCTGAGTAACAGAATAGTTCGTTCTGCCGAGGGTCAAGGGCTGGGTAACAATAACTGGATGTTACCGTACGTCGGGAAATGGCGGCAGGCCAGAGCGGACGCGGCTTGCCGCCTGAGGAAATTTATTCTTCGCTGCTTTGCGCCGTTTCGCTTGGGTAGGTGGCGTGCCACAGCTCGAAACCGCCGTCGAGGCTGTACACCTCGGAGAAGCTCTGGCCGACCAGGTAGGCCGCTGCACCCTGGCTGGAGTTGCCGTGGTAGCAGGACACGATCAACGGCGCGTCGAGGTCGGCGTGGGTGATGAAATCATGCAGGGAGTGGTTGTCCAGGTGACGCGAGCCGCTGATATGGCCATTGGCGAAGCTCTGCGGGTCACGAATGTCGACCACGACAGCGCCCTGGGTGCGCAGCTCCTGCGCCTGTTGTGGGGAAATACGCTTGAATTCGCTCATGTGCGGTGCCTTCGAGTGATTCGTGGGGGGCGCCTCTGGCGCTTATTCCTTGGGACAGGTGCAGCGGTGAAGTGCTCCGCTGTCGACATCGAGCAGGGTCATCGCACCGCCCCAGACGCAGCCGGTATCCAGCGCGTAGAGGCCGGGCTCCGTGCAGTTGCCTTCCAGCGCTGCCCAGTGACCGAAGATGATCTTCTCGCCGCGCATCTTGCGCTGCGGGTGGCTGAACCAGGGGGCGAAGCCGGGTGGGGCGCTGCCAACACCTTCCTTGCTCTTCAGATCCAGTGTGCCATCGGCCTTGCAGAAGCGCATGCGGGTGAAATAGTTGGTGATCACCCGCAGGCGGGTCACGCCGTGCAGGTCCTTGTTCCATTTGGCCGGTTCGTTGCCGTACATGCCGTCGAGAAACAGCGGCAGACGGGCATCGTCACGCAACGCCTCTTCGACCTCGGCTGCGCGGCGCAGCGCCTTGCTCAGCGTCCATTGTGGCGGGATGCCGGCATGTACCAGGGTGACCTTGCGTTCGGCGTCGTGGTGCACCAGCTTCTGCATGCGCAGCCAGTCGAGCAGGTCGTTGCGGTCCGGCGCATCGAGAATCTCGCGCAGGGTATCGCCCTTCTTCAGGCGCTCGATGTTGTGCGCTGCGGCCAGCAGATGCAGGTCATGGTTGCCCAGTACGCAGGTGACCGCATGGCGAATGGCGTAGAGAAAACGCAGGGTTTCCAGCGACTGCGGACCGCGATTGACCAGATCGCCGACCAGCCACAGCTGGTCTTGCGCCGGATCGAACGCCACTTGCTCGAGCAGGCACTGGAGCGGTTTCAGGCAACCCTGCAGGTCGCCGACGGCATACACCGCCATCAGTGAAGTGACCCCGGTACGGCCAGGCGAAACGGAGCGATGGTCGCATCGAAGCGTTTACCGTCCTCGGCGAGCATCTGGTAGCTGCCCTGCATGGTGCCGACCTGCGTGGCCATGACCGTCCCGCTGCTGTAGGTGTGGCTGGCGCCGGGTTCGATATGCGGCTGCTGGCCGATCACTCCGGCGCCACGCACTTCCTGCACACGGCCATCGCCGTCGGTGATGATCCAGTGACGCGACAGCAACTGGGCCGGCAACTCGCCGTTGTTGATGATGGTCACGGTGTAGGAGAACGCATAGCGCTTCTGCTCCGGCTGCGACTGCGCGGCCAGGTAGCGGGTGGTGACGCTGACGTCGATCTGATAACGAGAGTCGGACATGCGCATGATCCGTTGAGCGTGATTGCAGTTTAGTCCTGCTCGGCCGAAGGCTGCAGTGCCAACTGGTCGGCCAGGCGGACGAAGGCGGCCAGATCCAGCTGCTCGGGGCGCAGGCTGCCGTCTACGCCTGCCGCTTCGATGGCCTCGGCGGGCAGCAACTGCTTGAGCGTGTTGCGCAGGGTCTTGCGGCGCTGGTTGAAGGCTTTACGCACCACGCGTTCGAGCAGGCGATGGTCCTTGGCCGGGTGCGGCAGGGTTTCATGCGGCACCAGGCGGACGATGGCCGAGTCGACCTTGGGCGGCGGGTTGAAGGCGCCGGGACCAACGTTGAACAGATGCTCCACGCGGCAGTGGTACTGCACCATGATCGACAGGCGACCCCAATCTCCACCGCCTGGGCCGGCGGCCATGCGCTCGACCACTTCCTTCTGCAGCATGAAATGCATGTCGCGAATCAGTGGCGCGTTGTCCAGCAGATGGAAAATCAGCGGCGTGGAGATGTTGTAGGGCAGGTTGCCGACTACGCGCAGGCTGCGTGGCGCCGCTTCGAGGCGGGCGAAGTCGAATTTCAGTGCGTCGCCCTGATTCAGGCGAAAGCGCGGATTGTCACCGAATTTGCCTTGCAGGATAGGGATCAGGTCGAGGTCGAGTTCGATCACGTCGAGCTGCGCGCCGCTGCCGAGCAAGCCCTCGGTAATGGCACCCTGGCCTGGGCCGATTTCCAGCAGGCGCTCGTCGTCCTTGGCGCGAATGGCGCGCAGGATACGGTCGATCACCCCGGCATCATGCAGGAAATTCTGGCCGAAGCGCTTGCGCGCGCGGTGTTGGTATTCGGACATGGCGACAGCTCCAAGTCTCAAGCTGCAAGCATCACGCAGGCGCCGAGAGCGATAAGGCAAAGTCGCGCAGTTTAACAGCGAAAGACGCTGCGGCTGTAGGCGCGCGCGGATTTTATGACGCTGACGAGCCGTAGCCCGGATGCAATCCGGGAACGCCTGGCGGCGATGGCCCTGGATTGCATCGGGCCATATGGCCGGTCGCGATCAACCCGCTGCTTGCGGCTTGCTGCGGGTGGCTGCTGCCATCTGGTAGGCGGTTTCCAGTGCCACCTGCAGGCTGCCGGTGTCGATATTGCCGGTGCCGGCCAGATCCAGGGCGGTGCCATGATCCACCGAGGTGCGGATGATCGGCAGGCCCAGCGTGACATTGAGCGCTGCACCGAAGCCCTTGAACTTGAGCACGGGCAGGCCCTGGTCGTGGTACATGGCCAGTACGGCATCGGCATGTTCGAGATACTTGGGGGTGAACAGGGTGTCGGCCGGCAGCGGGCCGATCAGGTGCATGCCTTCGCTGCGCAGACGCTCCAGCGTCGGCTCGATGATCTCGATTTCCTCGCGGCCCAGATGACCGCCTTCGCCCGCGTGCGGATTGAGCCCGCACACCAGGATGCGCGGCTCGGCGATGCCGAACTTGCTTCGCAGATCGGCATGCAGGATGCGCGTGACGCGTTCCAGGCGCTCGGCGGTGATGGCGGCCGCGACGTCTTTCAGCGGCAGGTGCGTGGTGACCAGTGCGACGCGCAAGCCACGGGTCGCCAGCATCATCACCACCTGCTGGGTATGGGTGAGTTCGGCGAGAAACTCGGTGTGGCCGGAGAAGGCGATGCCCGCTTCGTTGATCACGCCCTTGTGCACGGGGGCGGTGATCATCCCGGCAAATGTCCCGTCCAGGCAGCCCTGGCCTGCGCGGGTGAGGGTCTCTAACACGTAGGCGGCGTTGGCAGGCGTCAGTTCGCCGGGGCTGACAGGGGCCGCCAGCGGCGTATCCCAGACAAACAGGGCGCCTGCTGCTGCAGGGCCGTCTGGCCATTGCTGTGGGCCAGCGCTCAGCAATTGGATATCCAGCCCCAGCTGCTTTGCGCGGTCTGCCAGCAGCTCGCGACTGGCGATGGCGACCAGTGGCGCAGGCTGTGCCTGCTGCGCCAGCAGCAGGCACAGATCGGGGCCGATGCCGGCAGGCTCGCCTGGGGTGAGGGCAAAACAGTGCTGCGCAGTCATGGTCGCTCTCTGTACGGGCTGGTGCGTCAGTTTACGCTGCAGGGCCGATCACGAAAAAGCCCGGCACTTGGCCGGGCTTTTGGGGCGATACCGCTATTACAGCTTGGTCTCGACGTAGGCTTCGTCGCGGATCTGGCGCAGCCAGGCCTGCAGTTCCTCGTCGTACTTGCGGTTGCGCAGCAGGTTTGCGGCCTGCTGTTCGCGGAACTGCACGCTGCTGTCGGTGGCGCGGCGGCCCATGACCTGCAGTACGTGCCAGCCGTACGGGCTTCTGAAGGGTTTGGACAACTCGCCGCTGGGGGTGTCGTTCATCACTTCGCGGAATTCGGGAACCAGCGCGTTGGGGTCGATCCAGTTCAGGTCGCCGCCATTGAGCGCGGAGCCCGGATCTTCGGAGAAGCTCTTCGCCAGTTCGGCGAAGTCCTCGCCGGCGACGATGCGGTCATGCAGGCGCTCGACCAGGCGAAGGGTTTCCGTCTCGCTGCGAATCTCGCTGGGCTTGATCAGGATGTGGCGCACATGCACTTCGTCACGCACCTGGGTGTCGCCGCCGCGTTTCTCGATCAGCTTGAGGATGATGAAACCGCCCGGGGTTCGCACCGGTTCGGTGACTTCACCCGGGTTCAGCTGGCTGATCATGCTGTCGAACGGAGGCGGCAACTGGCCGGCCTTGCGCCAGCCCATTTCACCACCTTCCAGGGCGTTCTCGCTGGCAGAGCGAGAGACGGCCAGCTGGGCGAAGTCCGCACCTTGCTGCAGTTGCTGATACAGCTCCTGCGCCTGACGGTCGGCGGCCTGGATTTCGCTGGAGGACGCGCCCTCGGAAACCGGAATCAGGATATTGGCCAGACGGAACTCTTCCGACAGCTGCATCTTGCCCAGGTCAGAGGCGAGAAAGTTCTGCACTTCCTGGTCGGTGACCTGGATGCGTTCGGCCACGCGGCGCTGGCGCACACGGCTGATGATCATCTCGCGACGCACCTGATCGCGGGCGTCTGCATAGGACAGACCGTCGCGTGCCAGGGCCTCACGGAACTGCTCCAGGCTCATGCCGTTACGCTGGGCGATGGTGCCCATGGCCTGGTTCAGTTCTTCGTCGGTGATGCGGATGCCGGAGCGATCGCCGATCTGCAGCTGGATGTTCTCGATGATCAGGCGTTCGAGCACCTGCTGACTGAGTACGTTATCGGGAGGCAGGGCGCCACCGCGCTTGTCGATGGTCTGTTGCACTTCACGCAGGCGCGCGTCGAGCTGGCTCTGCATGACCACGTCGTTGTCGACGATGGCCACGACGCGATCCAGTGGGCGAACCTGGGCCTGAGCCGTTGCCGCCAGCAGTGCTGCGCCCAACAGCAGGGGGCGCAGGCGATCAGAAAGCTTGGTCTTCACGTTCACGGTAACCTTGAATGCCTTGGTCGAGGAAAGATTCCACCTTGTTGCCAACCACGCCGCCGAGGCCCTTGAGGACGATCTGCAGGAAGATGCCGCGGTCCGGCTCGTCGTTGCGCGATGGGTCGAGGCTGACTTCGTCGTAATCGATCCAGTAGCGGTTGATCAGGCGCAGTTTCCAGCAGCAGCTGTCGTATTCGAAACCGCCGAAGGCTTCGAGGGTACGGTTGCGGCCGTAGTCGTACTGCCAGCGCGAGATCAGGCTCCACTGTGGAGCCAGCGGCCAGATGACGGAGAAGTCATGCTGGTCGATCTTGTAGTAGTTCTTGATGTAGTTGGGGCTATCGGGAGTTCCGTAGTCCGGGTTGCTCGTCCAGGTACCGCTGTCACGGTCGTAGCGTACGGTGTCGTTACGATAGCGATAGCCGAAGTTGACGATCTTGTTCGGATTGGCTTCCGGCTGGTAATGGAACATTGCGCTGCCCGAGCGGGTGGCGTGCTGGTCCGGATCCCAGTTGAAGGTCGAGGAGAAGCGCCAGTCGCGGTTGAAGCGATACAGGTACTCCAGCGCATAAGGCGAAACGTCGGCGGTGGATTCCTGGCGGGCACGGTAATCGATACCTGGCAGTTGAACCTTGCGGTCTTCGAAGTAGAAGGCCTGGCCGATGCTGAAACGCTGACGCTCGAAGCCGTTCGACTCGATCCAGCGGCTGGTCACGCCCAGCGACAGCTTGTTCTCGTCACCGATGCGATCCTTGCCGCTGAAGCGGTTCTCACGCCACAGCGAGGCATAGCTGAAGGTCGGCTCGCCGGTGTCGAAGACCGGGATATCGACCTGGTCTTCTTCCGGCACATAGAGATAGAACGCGCGTGGCTCCAGGGTCTGGCGGGCGTCTTTGCCGAACAGCTGGGTGTTGCGGTCGAAATACAAGCCGCTGTCGACGCTGAACAGGCCGACGCCACGGTTGGGCGAACGCTTGTAGTCGACGCCGAACCACTGACTATTCGGGTTGAGGGGGTCGTTCGTTGCGCTGGCAAGATCTGCCTTGCCCTGACCGTCCAGGTTGACCTGGTACTGCGTCTGCAGGTACTTGACCTGAGGCTTGACGAAGCCCCAGCTCCAGTTCAGCGGCAGGGCAACACCTGGCTCCAGGTGCAGGCGTTCGCCGTCTGCGCGGTTGAGACCGGTCAGGCGGGCGTCGTACCAGAGGTCTTGCGGGCGGCCGGTCACGCCGTCCTCGTCGACGAAGAAGCCCGAACGCAGGTTGCGATCGAAGCGGACGTATTCGGTGCCGTAGGTGAAGTCCAGGCCACCCGGATTGAACGGCAGCTTGCCGTCCAGGGTGATCTGCGGCAGACGATCATAAGGCGTCACATCGGTGATGTTGGCCAGTTCGTATGCATGCACGTTCAGGCGTGCGGTATAGCTGCCACCGCGATAGGTCAGGGTGCCGCGCTGGTCGACGTAGGTTTGCTTGTCGATGCCCAGGTCGGTATCGAGATCCTGGAAGTAGTAGGGGTCGCTGATATTGGTGTAGTCGACCTCGGCGAGCAGGCGCGAGTTGAGCCCCTGCTTGTGCTGCCAGCTGTACATCCAGCGCTGGTCTTCGTACTCGGACTGCAGTTTGCGCTCGTCTTCGCTGTCGTTCAGCCATGCGCCGCCGACCTGGCCTTCGCTGCTCTCGGTCAGGTAACGGAACTCACCTTCCATCAGCAGGCCGCGTTGGGCCATGTAGGTCGGGTACAGCGTGGCGTCGTAGTTCGGCGCCAGGTTGAAGTAGTACGGCGTTTGCAGCGAGAAGCCGTTGCTGCTCGACGTGCCGATGCTGGGTGGCAGGAAGCCGGACTGGCGACGGTCGTCGATCGGGAAGTAGATGTACGGGGTGTAGAACACCGGAATGTCCTTGACCCGCAGCGTCACGTTGGTGGCGGTACCGAAGCCGGTCGCCGGGTTCAGGGTGACGTTGTTGCCCTTCAGGTGCCAGGCATTGTCGCCCGGTTCGCAGCGGGTGTAGGTACCATCCTTGAGGCGGATGATCGCGGTCTCTTCGCGCTTGGCGTAGAGCGCGCTGCCGCGCACGTGGGCCTGGTGCATCACGTATTCGGCGTTGTCGATACGGGCTTCGCCGTTATCCAGCTGCAGTTCGGCGCGGTCGCCAACCACCAGCGTGCCCTTGTCGCGCAGGCGTACGTTGCCGACCAGTTCACCACGGTTTTCCGTCTGGTGCAGGCTGGCTTCGTCGGCCTCGACCTGCATGCCGGACTGACGCAGGACGACGTCGCCTGCGAGCGTGGCGATCTGCTTTTCCTGCTCGAAGCGCGAGGCTTTGGCGGAAATGAACATCGGCGCCTCGTCCAGTGGCGTGGTGTCATCCATGCCCGGACGCAGCGGCTCGACGTAGGCGCCAGCGCAGTAAGGACCGGCCTCGGCCAGTTGCGCGGCAGTCAACTTGTCGCGCGGGACCCAGTCCAGGTGACTGTAATCAGGACTGCGCGAGGCGAGGGCGCGGCCCTTGCTTTCGGTGACCAGCACCGGGGCAGCATCCTGCTTGGCTACGGCCTCGCTGGTGGCGCCACCTACGCTGACAGCATCACGACTGTGCACCGGGCGCGGAGGCAGGGTGCTGGCCGCCGATTTCGGCGCGCAGGCCCAACCGCCCGTGGGCGACGCCTGGCAATCGTATTGCTCGGCGGCAAAGGACTGTAGGCTGAACGCGGGCTGTAGGGCCAGGAGGCTGCCGGTGACCAGCAGCGGGAATTTTTTGCGGAACGCGGGGTATTTTACTGCCATCTTGTTAGTCCGGGCTTCCTGCGCGCTATCGGCCCAGGGGCCGCACGCCTCTCGATGGGCTGAAAAAGATGCTGGATAATAAAGCATGACCCGCGCAACGGCTAGCGCCGTCGGAGACCCCTTGATGTCTGAACACGATGTACGTCTGCAACAGCTGCAAACCTGGCTCGCCGAGCAATTGCCCGCCCTCTTCGCAGCACGCGAATGGGGAGCGGTGCCTGAGGCCGAGCTCACTCCCGCCAGCAGCGACGCCAGCTTTCGCCGCTATTTTCGTTGGCAGGCCGGTGAGCGCAGCCTGATCCTGATGGATGCGCCGCCACCTCAGGAAAACTGCGAACCCTTCGTGCGTATCGCTGCGTTGCTGGCCGGTGCCGGAGTGCATGTGCCACAGGTGTTGGCTGCCGATCTCGAGCAGGGCTTCCTGATTCTCGATGACCTGGGCCGCCAGACCTACCTGGACGTGATAAACGAACACAATGCCGACGCGCTGTTCGGCGATGCCATCGAGGCCTTGCTGCAGCAGCAGCGTTTGCCGCTCGACGGCAATCTGCCGCATTACGACGAGGCGTTGCTGCGTCGTGAGTTGCAGCTGTTTCCCGAGTGGTACGTACAACGCCATCTGGGGCATGCCTTCACACCCGAGCAGGAAGCAGCCTGGCAGCGCATCAGCCGCCTGCTGATCGACAGCGCCCTGGCGCAGCCCAAGGTGGTGGTGCATCGCGACTTCATGCCGCGCAACCTGATGCAGAGCGCGCCCAATCCCGGCGTGCTGGATTTCCAGGATGCCGTCAACGGCCCGGTCACCTATGACATCACGTCTCTGTTCAAGGATGCGTTTCTCAGTTGGCCCGAGGCGCGCGTGCAAGGCTGGCTGCAGGATTACTGGCAGCGTGCCAAGGCTGCGGGCATTCCGGTACAGGCATCGTTCGACGACTTTCTGCGTGCCAGCGACCTGATGGGCGTGCAGCGCCACCTCAAGGTCATCGGCATCTTCGCGCGCATCTGCCACCGCGATGGCAAGCCCAAATACCTCGGTGACGTGCCGCGTTTCTTCTCTTATATGGAGGCTGTGCTGGCGCGCCGACCGGAGCTCGGCGAGTTGGCAGAGCTGTTCGCCAGCCTGGCGAAAGATCAAGGGGCGCGTGCATGAAGGCGATGATCCTTGCGGCGGGCAAGGGCGAGCGCATGCGTCCGTTGACGTTGCACACGCCAAAACCGCTGGTGCAGGCGGCGGGCGTGCCGCTGATCGAGTACCACGTCCGCGCACTGGCGGCCGCCGGTTTCAGCGAACTGGTGATCAATCATGCCTGGCTCGGCCAGCAGATCGAGGATTACCTCGGCGATGGCTCGCGCTTCGGCGTGCGCATCGCCTATTCCCCCGAAGGAGAGCCGCTGGAAACGGGGGGCGGCATCTTCAAGGCGCTGCCGCTGTTGGGTGCCGAGCCATTTCTGGTGGTCAATGGCGATATCTTCACCGACTACGCCTTCGCCGCACTGCGTGAGCCGCTCGCCGGTCTGGCGCATCTGGTGCTGGTGGATAACCCGGCGCATCACCCGCAGGGCGACTTCGTGCTGGCGGCGGGTCGGGTTCATGACGGCGAGGCGACTGGCGAGCGGTTGACCTACAGCGGTCTCGCCGTGCTGCACCCGCGTCTGTTCGGCTCTTCTCGGCCCGGCGCCTTCAAGCTGGCGCCGCTGCTGCGTGAGGCGATGGCCGACGGGCAGGTCAGTGGCGAGCACTATGGCGGCTGCTGGGTCGACGTCGGTACGCACGAGCGCCTGGCCGAAGTCGAGCGCTTGTTGCAGGAGGCACGCTAGGTGTTGTGGCCGGCGACCCTGCTCGGTGCTGCCGCCGGCCTCGCCCTGGCCAGCATCCCGGGTGCTCTGCTGGGCGGTCTGCTCGGGCAGGTGCTGGATCGCCGTCTGCGCCTGCATGGCTGGGACAATCTGCGTGAGCGTCTGGGCGGTCGTGCGGCGCCGACGGATGACGAGCTGCTGTTTCTGATGCTGGGGCGTCTGGCCAAGAGCGACGGCCGGGTAGTGCAGAGCCATATCCAGCAGGCACGCTCGGAAATGCAGCGGCTGGGATTGGACCCGGCGGCTCAGCGGCGCGCCATCGAGGCTTTCTCCCGTGGCAAGACCGGGCGTGACAGCTTGCGTGCCCCGCTGCAGCGTCAGCGCGAGCGCGCCGATGCCATGCTGCGAGCCTGCTGGCGCATGGCCTGGGTCGATGGACGGGTGTCGGCCAGCGAGCATGAACTGATCCTGCTCTGGGGCAAGTGGCTCGGCTGGGACAGTGCCCGGCTCGATAGCCTGGGCGAGCAATACGCGCCGCGTCGCAGTCAGCAGCCGGCACCGGCTGGTGGCAGTTACCAGGAGGCGCTGCGGCTATTGGGTGTGAATGAAGGCAGCGAGCCGGAGCAGATCAAGCGCGCCTACCGGCGGCTGCTCAGCCGGCATCACCCGGACAAACTGGCCGGCTCCGGCGCCTCGCCCGAGCGCATTCGTGAAGCCACCGACACCACGCGCCAATTGCATCAGGCCTATGCGCTGATTCGCCAGCGCCGAGGGATTCGCTAGCAGGTATTTGTTCAGCCGCCTGCTAGCTGCCTGCAGCGCGTATATGCTGCGTCAGCCAGCCGCGTAGACGGCGGTAGAGCTGCTCTTGCTGAATATCCAGGTTACCCGGCAGGGCTTTCATCGACACCTGTATGTACGTGGGCAGCTTGGCTCGCTTGCTCGCCTGCAGGCGCTTCAAGGCAGCCGCGCGGTCGGTGGCTTGATCCTTGTAGAAGAAGTCGCCGGTGGCCACGGCCAGCTGTGTGACCATTTCATCCAGTGGCGGCGCGAAGCCGGCAGGTAGCTCGGCCGCCACCATCAGCAGATTCTGCACGTTGTCCGGCTGGCGTTCGCTCAGGTAGCGCGCCGCCCAGTAGGCGCCACTGCCGTGACCGAGGAGGACGATTTCCCTGGCCTGCTGCTGCTGGCTGGCGAAGGCGATGGCGGCATCGATGCGGGCCAGCACCCGTTCGACATGTGCCTGACGCCTTTGCTCTGGGCTGATGGTGCCGCTGTCCGCCGCTTGTGCCGCCTCGTCTACGGTCGCTTCGGGCGGGCTTTCGGCGGCTGGAGTGCTCTCGGTGGTTGCCGTGTCGCCTGGCGGGGCCGCTGTTGCAGCGCTCGCCTGGCGCAGTGGCAGCGGGTCACCGTCCGGGTCCGGCAGTGTCAGGCTCAGACTGTGCCAGCCGGCGTCGGGCAGCTTGCGCCGCAGCGGGCCAATCGCGGCGGCGCCGTCGGCGTTTTCCACATCGCCGGGCAGCAGAATCACCGCACCGCTGGGCTCGCCGACGTTGGCGGGTAGCCACAGGGCGAGAAAAGTGTCGGTGCCGGCCTGCAACATCTGCTGTTCACGTTTGTCCAGACGTTGCTCCAGCGTGTGCGCCTCGCTGACGCTGCGCTCGGGCAGCAGTGGGCGTTCGCTGGAAGTCGATGTTTCGGCCTCGTCGGCTGTCGCGTTCTGGGTGTCCTCGGGCGACTCCTGCGCCCAGCTCGTGGCGGCGAAGAGCAGGCAGAAACCGAGCAGTGCGAGTGAGTGGGGGGGCATCGATGAAGCTCCTTGGGGGCTGCTACAGAGCCTAATGCCGAGCTCCGCTTTTGTCAGGCGATTAGCGCAAGACTGGAGTAAGGTAGGGGATCGCGTCACCGGATTCGCCGTGCATGAACTCCCTTCTCCGTTCCCTCGCCCTCCTGCTGATGCTGGCTGTTTCCTCCGCCTGGGCCGAGAGCACGCGCATGCCCTTGCGCCCCGTTTTCGATGCCGAGCAGCGCGCCTGGCTCAGGGAGCATCCGGTGCTGCGCGTGGGCCTGATTCAGCAGGCGCCCTGGGTACTGCGTGACCAGAACCGACAGTTGACGGGCGCCAATGTCGAACTGATGCAGCGTCTGCTCGAAGGCATGGGTGTCGCCCCCGATTGGCGCTTGTATCCGAATCTGGAAGCCCTGGAGCGTGCCGCCGGTGCAGGCGAGGTGGACCTGGCCCCAGGCCTGCAGCAGACACCGGCTGGCCTGCGCATCTGGCACTACTCCATGCCTTACCTGCGCGTGCCGCATCTGGTGGTCGGCGAGCGCAGCGGCAATGGCGCGGTGGATCTCGACCAACTGCCGCTGGAGCAGAGGGTCGCGTTGCGCATGCCCAGTCAGGCTGCCGAATACCTGGAGCGCACTCATACCAACCTGCGTCTGCACGCGACGACTTCGGAGCGTTCGGCGTTGCTCCTGGTTCTGAATCAGGAAGTCAGCTACGCGGTACTGGATGAAGCGAGCCTCAGCCAGCTGCTGCGCGAGTCACGTTTCTCCAGCCTGAGCATCGTCGGCGACATCGGTCTGCCGCAGCTCCTGCGCCTGGCCACGCGCCGCGATCAGGCACTGTTGTCCGACATCGTCGATCAGACCCTGAAAGCGCTGCCGGCTCGCGAGCTGGAGCAGTTGCGGGAAACCTGGATGCCTCTGCGCTATCCGCAGTCCACTGATTTCGTCGGTTTCTGGAAGACGCTCGCGCTATTTCTCGGCCTGGTGCTGATGCTGGTGGCAACCGCGCTCTATCGGCAAAGGCAGCAGACGCGTTTGCTCGAGCGAGGGCTGCTGGGGGCACGTGGCGAGCTGGATCGTCATCAGCAGGCGGCCGAGGCATTGCGCCTGAGCCAGTTCTCCATCGACCACAGCACGGTGGGCATTCTCTGGGTCAACTGGGACAGTCACCTGCGCTACGCCAACCGCGCCGCCGAACGCATGCTCGGCTACGCCGCCGGCGAGCTGGTGGACAAGCCATTGAGTCAGTTGGAGCCCGGCCTGCACATGGATCGCTGGCTCAACCTGTGGAAGCGCGTGCGCGAGCAGGACGAGGGTTCCCCCAGCTTCGAGGTCGACTGCCTGCGCGCCGACGGCAGCCGCATGCCGGCCGATGTGTCCCTGAGCTTCCTGCGTTATCGCCAGGCCGAGTACCTGGTGGTGTTTCTCAGCGACGTCACCGAGCGCCGTCGGGCGCGTGCGGCGCTGGAGGAGAGCGAGGCACGCTTCAAGGGGATCGCCGGCAACGTGCCCGGCCTGGTGTTTCGCCTGGAGCGCGCCGGGCCGGGAGCGGTGGTCAACTTCGCCTACATCAGCGAGGCCAGTCAGGACATGGTCGGCTGGCCGGCGCACGAGTTGCAGCGCGAGGAGCGCGGTATCCGCAGCCTGGTGCATCCGCAGGATCTGAATAGCTACCTGAACAGCCAGACGCTGGCGCTGGAGGGCGAGAGCGACTGGTACTGGCAGGGGCGCATCCTCACCGCCGAGCAGGAGGTGCTGTGGGCGGACATTCGTACCACCGCGCGTCCGCTGGGCAATGGGCGCGTGGTGTGGGACGGCATCCTCTGGGATATCACCGAGAACAAGCTGGCCGAGCTGGCGCTGGCCGACTCGCGGGCGCGTCTGCGCGAACTGTCGGCGCACCTGGAAAGTGTGCGCGAGGAGGAAAAGGCGCGGATCGCCCGCGAAGTGCATGACGAGCTGGGGCAGGTGCTGACCGTGCTCAAGCTGGAAACGGCGATGTGCGAGCTGGTTTGCGCCGGCCAGATTCCCGAGCTGGACGAGCGCCTCAACAGCATGAAACGCCTGATCGCTCAGTTGTTCCAGCTGGTGCGTGATGTGGCCACGGCGTTGCGCCCGCCGATTCTCGATGCCGGCATTGCCTCGGCCATCGAGTGGCAAGTGCGGCGCTTCGAGGAGCGCACGCAGATTCCTTGTCTGGTCGAGGTACCGGAGCACCTGTCGCACCTGCCGGATGCCCAGGCCATAGGCATGTTCCGCATTCTCCAGGAGGCGCTGACCAACGTGATGCGGCATGCCGGTGCGCACAGCGTCGAAGTGCGCCTGTGGCAGGAAGGGAGCGCCTTGTGTCTGTTGGTCGTCGATGATGGCAAGGGCTTCGATCCGGCGCTGCGCAAACCGGGGCAATCCTTCGGCCTGGTCGGCATGCAGGAGCGCATGCTCATGCTCGGTGGCCAGTTGCAGATTGACAGCCAGCCGGGCGAGGGCACTACGCTGTGTGCGCGCATCAATCTGGAAGAGGAGATCGCAGCGTGATTCGGGTTCTGGTGGCTGAAGACCACACCATCGTGCGGGAAGGCATCAAGCAATTGATCGGTATGGCGCGTGATCTCGAGGTGGCCGGCGAAGCCTGCAATGGCGAGCAACTGATCGAGGTGTTGCGGCGCACGCCTTGCGATGTGGTGCTGCTGGATATCTCCATGCCCGGCGTCAATGGCCTGGAGGCCATCCCGCGCATTCGCGCACTGACCGATGCCCCGGCGATTCTGGTGCTGTCGATGCACGACGAGGCGCAGATGGCGGCGCGTGCGCTCAAGGCCGGGGCTGCCGGCTACGCCACCAAGGACAGCGACCCGGCGCTGCTGATCACCGCGATTCGCAAGGTGGCCGGCGGTGGTCGCTACATCGATCCGGCGCTGGCCGACCGCATGGTCTTCGAGGTCGGCCTGACCGATTCGCGCCCGCCTCATGCGCAACTGTCCGAGCGTGAGTTTTCGGTGTTCGAGCGTCTGGTTCGGGGCGAGGGCGTCAACGATATCGCCTTGCACCTGGCGATCAGCAACAAGACCGTGAGCACGCACAAGGCGCGCCTGATGCAGAAGCTCGGCGCGCATTCGATGGCTGATCTGGTGCGTTACGCCATGGAGCATCGCCTGGTCTGAGCGACCGCTCCTGCAACACGCGGCGGTATGGCCGGCGTAGGGTGGATGACGCTCTTTTTCATCCACCGTGGCGATATGAGTACATCCGCACCGGTGGACATGAAAAGCGATGTCCACCCTACCCACTGGTGCGCACAGCCTCGGCGGCCCCGCGACACCCTACGGGCGTGATGCCCGAGATACCTACTCGGGATTTGTAGGACAATCCCTACACGAGATTCTCCTCGCGCCTGATACCAGCTTGTCATCCCGCCCGATTTTTCAGCCTGTCTCGCCGACCTAATCTTGGGTCATCGGCCTGAGACAAGAACAAGGGTGTGGTGTGATGGCAAACGATGTACTGGTGAGTTTCCGTGGCGTGCAGAAGAGCTATGACGGCGAAACGCTGATCGTCAAAGACCTCAACCTGGATATCCGCAAGGGTGAGTTCCTGACCCTGCTCGGCCCCTCCGGTTCCGGCAAGACCACCAGCCTGATGATGCTGGCCGGTTTCGAGACGCCGACCGCTGGCGAGATCCTGCTCGATGGCCGCTCCCTGAACAAACTGCCGCCGCACAAGCGGGACATCGGCATGGTGTTCCAGAACTACGCGCTGTTTCCGCACATGACCGTGGCCGAGAACCTGGCCTTCCCGCTGAGCGTGCGTGGCATGTCGCGCACCGACATCAGCGAGCGGGTCAAGCGCGCGCTGTCGATGGTACAGCTCGACAGCTTCCGCAACCGCTATCCGGGCCAGCTCTCCGGTGGCCAGCAGCAGCGCGTGGCGCTGGCCCGTGCGTTGGTATTCGAGCCGCAACTGGTGCTGATGGACGAGCCCCTCGGTGCGCTGGACAAGCAACTGCGCGAACACATGCAGATGGAGATCAAGCACCTGCACCAGCGTCTGGGCGTGACCGTGGTCTACGTGACCCACGACCAGGGCGAGGCGCTGACCATGTCCGATCGTGTAGCCGTGTTCCACCAGGGCGAGATCCAGCAGATCGCCCCGCCGCGCGAGCTCTACGAAGCGCCGCACAACACCTTCGTCGCCCAGTTCATCGGTGAGAACAATCGCCTGGCCGGCGAGCTGATCAGCCGCGATGGCGAGCAGTGCGTGGTGCGTCTGGCGCGTGGCGAAGAGATACGCGCCACGGCGGTCAACGTCGGCGCGGTCGGCGAAGCGGTGAGCCTGTCGATTCGCCCCGAGCGCATCCGCTTGAATGGCCACAGCGAAGCCTGTCCGAACCGTTTCTCCGGGCGTATCGCCGAGTTCATCTACCTGGGCGACCACGTGCGTATTCGCATGGAGGTCTGCGGCAGATCCGATTTCTACGTCAAGCAACCCGTGGCCGAGCTCGATCCGGCGCTGACGGTTGGTGACCTGGTTCCGCTCGGCTGGTCTGTCGAGCATGTCCGTGCGCTGGATCCACTCCAAGTCGAGTGAGCCTTTCGCGCAGTGCTTCATCTTTACCCCGTAACACAGAGGAGCTGATAAGAATGACGAAATCCCTGAAGCTCGCGGCGTTGGCCCTGGGCGTTAGCTGTGCCATGCCGGCACTGGCGGTGGATCTGACGGCGGTTTCCTTCGGCGGCGCGAACAAGGCGGCGCAGGTCAAGGCGTTCTACGAACCCTTCGAGAAGGACACCGGCAACAAGGTGCTGGGCGGCGAATACAACGGTGAGATGGCCAAGGTCAAAGCCATGGTCGACACCCGCAGCGTGAGCTGGGACCTGGTGGAGGTGGAGTCGCCGGAGCTGGCTCGTGGTTGCGACGAAGGCCTGTTCGAGGAGCTCGACCCGGCACAGTTCGGCGATCAGGCCAACTTCATCGACGGCGCCATCCAGCCGTGCGGTGTGGGCTTCTTCGTCTGGTCCACGGTGCTGGCCTACAACGCCGACAAACTGAGCGCGGCACCGACCAGTTGGACCGATTTCTGGGACGTGGCGAAATTTCCGGGCAAGCGCGGCCTGCGCAAGGGCGCCAAGTACACCCTGGAGTTCGCCCTGATGGCCGACGGCGTGCCGGTCAAGGACGTGTACAAGGTGCTGGCCACCAAGGAAGGCCAGGATCGTGCGTTCAAGAAGCTCGACGAACTGAAACCCAATATCCAGTGGTGGGAAGCCGGCGCCCAGCCGCCGCAGTACCTGGCCTCCGGCGACGTGGTGATGAGCTCGGCCTACAACGGTCGTATCGCGGCCGTGCAAGCCGAGAGCAACCTGCAAGTGGTGTGGAACGGTGGCATCTACGACTTCGACTCCTGGGCCATCCCGCGTGGCGCCAAGAACGTGGAGCTGGCCAAGGAGTTCATCGCCTACTCGGTCAAGCCCGAAGCGCAGAAGACCTACTCGGAAAACATCGCCTACGGTCCGGCCAACAAGCAGGCCATCGAGTTGCTGGCGCCGGAGCGTCTGAACCTGATGCCGACCACCCCGGAAAACATCGCCAACCAGGTGGCCATCGACGTGACCTTCTGGGCCGACTACGGCGAGCAGCTTGAGCAGCGTTTCAACGCCTGGGCCGCCCGTTAAGCCAGGTGTCGCGTAGCGACGCCTTCCTCGTCCCCTTCTCCTGCGGGAGAAGGTGGCGCATAGCGCCGGATGAGGGGCGGAGCTGCTCAAACGATGTGTGTCGTATCCCCCGATTCTCTGCCGCCTGGTGCGGCCTTAGCTTGCGGAGTTGTCCATGGCCGCCGTACTGCCCGCCAACGATTTGCCAGGGCCGAGCCTGAAGCAGCGTCTGGCTCGTGCCGAGCGTTTCAATCGCCTGAAATCCAAGGCGCTGATCCTGCCGCTGTTGCTGTTTCTCCTGCTGACCTTCCTGCTGCCCATCGGCGCGCTGCTGATGCGCAGCGTCGACAACCCGGAGGTGGTCGGCAGCCTGCCGCGTACCGTCGAGGCGATTGCCGGATGGGATGGTCGTGGTCTGCCGGATGAATCGGTATACCGGGCGATTGCCGGCGATATGCTCGAGGCGCGGCGCAACCAGAGCCTGGGCGATCTGTCCAAGCGCCTGAACATGGAGCTGGCGGGCTTTCGCAGCCTGGTCAGCAGTACCGCACGCAAGCTGCCGCTGCGCGAGGAGCCGGCGTCCTACCAGGAAGCCTTCCTCGAGATGGACGAGCGCTGGGGCGATCCCGCCTACTGGCAGGTGATCCGCCGCAATGCTTCGTCGGTGACGCCGTACTATTTGCTGGCCGCGCTCGATCACCGCATCGACGACCTTGGCGAACTGGCCAAGGCCACGCCGGACCAGGCCATCTACCTGGACATCTTCGCCCGTACCTTCTGGATGAGCCTGGTGATCACCGCCATCTGCCTGGTGCTGGCCTACCCACTGGCTTACCTGCTGGCCAACCTGCCCACGCGGCAAGGCAACCTGCTGATGATCCTGGTGCTGCTACCGTTCTGGACCTCGATCCTGGTGCGGGTCGCGGCCTGGATCGTGTTGCTGCAGTCGGGCGGGCTGATCAACAGCGCGCTGATCTCGCTGGGCATCATCGAGCAGCCGCTGCAACTGGTGTTCAACCGTAGCGGCGTGTACGTGGCCATGGTGCACATCATGCTGCCGTTCATGATCCTGCCGATCTACAGCGTGATGAAGGGTATCTCGCCCAGCTACATGCGTGCGGCGGTGTCGCTCGGCTGCCACCCGTTCGCCAGTTTCTGGCGGGTGTACTTCCCGCAGACCCTGGCCGGTGTCGGCGCCGGTTGCCTGCTGGTGTTCATCCTGTCGATTGGCTACTACATCACCCCGGCGCTGCTGGGCAGCCCGAACGACCAGATGATCAGCTACTTCGTCGCCTTCTACACCAACACCACCATCAACTGGGGCATGGCCACGGCCCTTGGCGGCCTGCTGCTGGCGGCGACCCTGGTGCTCTACGTGGTGTACAGCTGGCTGGTTGGTGCGAGCAAGCTGAGGCTTGCTTGAAAACGGTCTGCGCAGCAGGCCATCTGATGACCCTCTCCCATTCATGGGAGAGGGTGCCCGAAGGGCGGGAGAGGGCGGCTATTAGTTGCGCCCACCCCTCTCCCCTACGCCGGGCGCCCCCAACCCCTCTCCCGCAAGCGGGAGAGGGGAGCTTAAAAAGCTCACTGGAGTAAAACCGCATGCTCAGCCCCTACATGTCACCCGTCGAGCGTCTCTGGTACTACGGCCTGCGCATTCTCTGCGGCCTGGTACTGCTGTTTCTGATCCTGCCGGTGCTGGTGATCGTGCCGCTGTCGTTCAACTCCGGCACCTTTCTGGTCTACCCGCTGCAGGGCTTCTCGCTGCGCTGGTACGAGGACTTCTTCATGTCCGCCGACTGGATGCGCTCGCTGAAGAACAGCCTGATCATCGCTCCGGCCGCGACCATGCTGGCCATGGTCTTCGGCACCCTGGCGGCCATCGGCCTGACCCGTGGCGAGTTTCGCGGCAAGGCGCTGGTGATGAGCCTGCTGATCTCGCCGATGATCGTGCCGGTGGTGATCATCGGTGTGGCCAGCTACCTGTTCTTCGCCCCGTTGGGCATGGGCAACAGTTACCTGTCGCTGATCCTGGTGCATGCCGTGCTCGGCGTGCCGTTCGTGATCATCACCGTGTCGGCCACGCTGCAGGGCTTCAACCACAACCTGGTTCGCGCCGCCGCCAGTCTCGGCGCCTCGCCGCTGACGGCGTTTCGCCGGGTGACCCTGCCGCTGATCGCGCCAGGTGTGATCTCCGGTGCGCTGTTCGCCTTCGCCACCTCCTTCGATGAAGTGGTGGTGACCCTGTTCCTCGCCGGTCCCGAGCAGGCCACCCTGCCGCGGCAGATGTTCAGCGGCATCCGCGAGAACCTGTCGCCAACCATTGCGGCCGCCGCGACCCTGCTGATCGGCTTCTCGGTGTTGCTGCTGCTGACTCTGGAGTGGCTGCGTGGGCGGAGCGAGAAGCTGCGCACTTCGACGCCGGAATAGATCGCCGCAGCTGCAGGTTCAGGGCCTCGCCGGGAAACCGGCGGGGCCTTGCTCGTTTCCGGGCGTAGAATGTGCAGTTTCCCCTGTCGTAACAAGGCGGCCAGATGGACTTCGATGATCCCGGTTTTCGCGAGCTGATCGACGCGTTGCACGATGGCGTCTACATCACCGACGCCGACGGCATCACCCTCAAGGTCAACAGCGCCTATGAGCGCCTGACCGGGCTGCGTGCCGAGGACGTCGTCGGCCAGCACATGCAGGCGCTGGTAGAGCAGGGCGTGATCTCGCAGTCGGTGTCCCTGCGTGTGCTCAAGGAAGGCAAGGCGCTATCGCTGATGCAGAGCGTCAGCCAGGGCAAACGCCTGCTGGTCAGTGGTACGCCGATCTTCGCCGCCGATGGCCGCGTGCGCTACGTGGTCAGCACCGTGCGCGACATGACCGAGCTGCTGCGCATGAAGCACGAGCGCGACGAGCTGCAGCAGCTGAAGCAGTTGCGCAGCAGCACGGCCAGGCTGCATGCCGGGCAGCGTGACGATCTGCTCGATGCCTCGCCAGTCGCCGATCAGCCTGCTTCCGGGCGCGTCTTCATGCAGGCACGGCAGGTCGCCGCCAGCGACGTGAAGGTGCTGCTGCAGGGGGAAACCGGCGTCGGCAAGACCCTGATCGCCCAGTACATCCACAAGAGCAGCCCGCGCGCGGCGCAGCCTTTTCTCGCGCTGAACTGTGGCGCGCTGCCGGAGAACCTGATCGAGGCCGAGCTGTTCGGCTATGTGCCAGGCGCCTTCACCGGCGCCGGCAGCAAGGGCAAGCGTGGTCTGCTCGAGCTGGCGCACCAGGGCACGGTGTTTCTCGATGAGATCGGTGATCTGCCGCTGCCGCTGCAGGTCAAGCTGCTCAAGGTGATCGAGGAGAGTCGCTTCATTCCGGTTGGTGGGCTGGAGTTGAAGGAAGTGGACGTGCGCATCATCACCGCCACCCACCACGACCTGCGTACGATGGTCGCCGAGGGGCGTTTTCGCGCCGACCTCTACTACCGGCTCAACGTCGTGCCGATCCATATTCCGGCCTTGCGCGAGCGGCCCGAGGAAATTCAGCCGCTGCTGGATTTCTACCTGGCCGAGTTTAACCAGCGTTATGGTCGAGCGCTGAGCTGGGAACTCGAAGCGCTCGATGCACTGACCGACTACGCCTGGCCCGGCAACATCCGTGAGCTGATCAATCTGGTCGAGCGCCTGGTGGTCACTGCCAGCGGCGAGCGCATAGAGCTGTTCGACCTGCCGGAGGAGATGCGCATCGCCCGCAGCGACGCCGGCGAAGACGACCTGCTGCCCCTGCGCAAGCAGGTGGAAAACCTTGAGCGGCGCCTCATCCGTCGTGCGCTGATGCAGCACAAGACCACCCGAGAGGCGGCCAAGGTGCTGGGGCTCAGCCAGGCGACGCTGGTGCAGAAGATGAAGCGCTGGGAACAAGGTTGATTGGAAAATGGATCGAAATACACGGCTTTGATTGGTTTTCTGATCAGTTGTGTACTGCGTGGCGCTGTGACAAATCGACGCAAGCCTTCTAGCACGCCGCTTTCGGCGAGCTGGCACAGGAATGGCTATGGCAAGCCCCGAACCCGCTCAGCACAACAACGCATAAGGGGCCTGCTGATGAACACTGCCGCATTCAAGATCGCCAACAAGCTGCTGACCGGCCAGGGTGCCGTGGAGCAACTGGCGCTCGAACTGCCTCGACTGAATATCACCAACCCGCTGATCGTCACCGACGCCATCCTGATCAAGTCCGGTACGGTCGAGCATGTCCTCAAGCAACTCGGCGAGCGCCGCTATGGCATCTTTGATGGTGTCGAGCCGGAGCCGGAGATCGCCATCGTCGAGGCCTGCGCCAAGGTCTATCGCGACGGCGGTCACGATGGTCTGATCGGCGTCGGCGGCGGCAGCGCCATCGATATCGCCAAGGCCGTGGCCGGTTATGTTGGTCATGACGGTGCACTGGAAGAGCTGTTCGGTGTCGATCAGGTCAAGCGCAAAGGCCCGCCGCTGATTGCCATTCCGACCACCGCCGGCACCGGCTCGGAAGTGACCAACGTGTCGATCCTCTCCGACAAGCAGGCCCAGCTGAAGAAGGGCATCGTCAGCGATTACCTGTTGCCCGATGTGGCCCTGGTCAGCCCGCTGATGACCCTGACCTGCCCGCGCGGCGTGACCGCTGCCAGCGGCGTCGATGCATTGGTGCACGCGGTGGAGTCCTACCTATCGGTCAACGCCTCGCCGATCACCGACGCCCTGGCCATTGGTGCGATCAAGCTGATCGCCAGGGCGCTGCCCAAGGCCTACGCCAACCCGGCTGACCTGGTCGCTCGCGAAGACATGGCCACCGCCAGCCTGATGGCCGGCATGGCCTTCGGCAATGCCGGCGTGGGCGCCGTGCATGCGCTGGCCTACCCGCTGGGCGGGCGCTTCAATATCGCTCACGGCGTCAGCAATGCCTTGCTGCTGCCCTACGTGATGGCCTGGAACAAGCTGGCCTGCGTCGAGCGCATGGCCGAGATCGCTGCTGCTCTTGGCGTGCAGACGCATGGCCTGGGCGACAAGGCCGCCGCCGACCTGGCCGTCGAGGCCATGGCCGAGCTGTGCGCCAGCGTCGACATTCCCAAGGGCATGCGCAGCTTCGGTGTACCGGAAGACGCCATCCCGGCCATGGCCGAGGAGGCGAGCAAGATCGACCGCCTGATGCGCAACAATCCGCGGCGCCTGACGGCTGGTGACATCGAACAAATCTACCGCGCTGCCTACTGATCCACGCAACAACCGATGAACAGCCCCGGCCATGTCGGGGCTCGCTGCTTACAACTCTAATAAAGCTGGGTGACTCAAATGTCCGAACTGCATCAACAAGACCTTGGTGTGGAAGCCCCCTACTGGCCGGTGGGGCCATTCAAGGTGCGTCTGCCTTTCATTCATTACCGCTTCGAAATCTCCGACTACATGCAGGGCCTGCTCATGTGTGCGGTGGACCTGGCGGCGATTCCGTTGATGACCGAATTCCTCGGCATGCCTTTCGAGGTGGCGCTGGCGGTGGTCATGCTCAACGGCCTGCTGTATCTGACCCACCACCTGCTGGGCGATCCGGTCGTTCCGGGCTGGATCACCCCGGCGATTCCGCTGTTGATGGCCTACTGCAGCCAGTTCCCGGAGGGCCCGGAGCGGGTGCATGCGCTGATTGCCTTCCAGTTGATGCTCGGGGTGTTCTCGATAGGCCTGGGCATGACGGGCATGGCGCGCAAGGTGGTGTCCCTGGTGCCCTCTGCGCTCAAGGCCGGCATCATCATGGGCGCCGGCCTTAGCGCGGTGGTGACGGTATTCAAGGAAGGCGGCCGCTTCGACAGCTTCCCCTGGACCATTTCCATCGCCGTCGGGATCGCCTTCTATCTGGTGTTCTCCCTTCACTTCCAGGAGCTGAAGAAGCGCAACCGCTTCTGGTGGAACTTCGCCAAGCTGGGCATCTTCCCGATCATTCTGCTGGCGGTGATCGTCGCGCCGATCTTCGGTGAGGCACCCTGGCCCAGCATCGAGTGGGGTATCAGCCAGCCGGACTTCGTCACCCTGTGGAACGAGTACACCGTATTCGGCCTTGGCATGCCGCCGCTGATGATGTTCGTCACCGCCATTCCCACCGTGTTCGCCGCCTATCTGGTGGTGTTCGGTGACGTGCTGGGGGCCAGGGCGATCCTGTCCGAAGCCGACCATGTGCGCAGTGACGAGAAGGTCGACTTCAACCCCAACCGCTCGCACCTGATCTTTGGTGGGCGCAATGCCTTCATGAGCATCTTCGGCCCGGACGTGGCCATGTGTGGCCCGCAGTGGTCGGCCATGCAGGTGGTGATCACCGAACGCTTCAAGGGCGGTGCCCAGGCAATGAAGTCCATCTACGGCGGCGTCGGCTCGTTCCGCTGGGGCACCAACACCGGCCTGTTGCTGCTGCCGGTGGTCACCCTGCTGCAGCCGATTCTCGGTGTGGCGCTGGCGCTGACCCTGCTGATCCAGGGCTACGTCAGCGTGCGCCTGGGCATCATGGAGGCGCGCAGCCAGCGTGATCTGGGCATTGCCGGGGTGATCGGCGCAGTGCTGGCGATCAAGGGCGCCGGCTGGGCCTTCGCCATCGGCGTTGGCCTGTGCGCGCTGATCTATGGGGCAAGGATGTTCCGCGGCGAGAACGACCAGACCTTCACCAAGGACTTGCCGCCCGCCGAGTGAGGCCTTTGCAATCCCCCCATTCAGCCGAGGGGGGAACGCCTCCCTCGGCAGCAGGAGAAAATCATGCAACTGAACGATCCCGATCTGCTGCGCCATCAGGCCTATATCGACGGCCAGTGGTGTGACGCCAGTAATGGCGATGTGACTGAAATCTTCAACCCTGCCAACGGCGAGTCGCTGGGCAGCGTGCCGAACATCGGCGCCGCGCAGACCTGTCAGGCCATCGAGGCGGCGCAGGCTGCCCAGCCCGCCTGGCGTGCGTTGACAGCCAAGGAGCGGGCGGCACGACTGCGCAAATGGCACGAGCTGATGCTGGCCAATCAGGAAGACCTGGCCCGGATCATGACGGCCGAGCAGGGTAAGCCGCTGACCGAGGCGCGCGGTGAGGTGCTTTATGCGGCATCTTTCATCGAATGGTTCGCCGAAGAGGCCAAACGCGTCTACGGCGACACCATTCCCGGTCATCAGGCGGACAAGCGCCTGATCGTGAGCAAGGAACCCATTGGCGTGGCGGCTGCCATCACGCCCTGGAACTTCCCGGCGGCGATGATCACCCGCAAGGCTGGTCCGGCGTTGGCCGCTGGCTGCGCCATGGTGCTCAAACCGGCGCCGCAGACACCGTTCAGCGCGCTGGCGCTGGCGGTGCTGGCCGAGCGTGCGGGGATCCCGGCCGGGCTGTTCAGTGTGCTGCCGGCCGATGCCGAGCGTTCTCGGGACGTCGGTGCCGAGCTGTGCGCCAACCCCATCGTGCGCAAGCTGTCGTTCACCGGCTCCACCGGTGTCGGCATCAAATTGATGGAGCAATGTGCACCGACGCTGAAGAAACTTTCGCTGGAACTCGGTGGCAATGCGCCGTTCATCGTCTTCGAGGATGCCGATCTCGATGCGGCGGTCGAAGGTGCGCTGGTCGCCAAGTACCGCAACGCCGGGCAGACCTGCGTCTGCGCCAATCGCTTGTATGTACACGAGGCTGTCTACGACGCCTTTGCCGAAAAGCTGGCCGCGGCCGTGGCCAGGCTGCGGGTTGGGCCGGGTGATGAAGCAGGCGTCGTCATTGGCCCGCTGATCGATGGCAATGCCGTGGCCAAGGTGCAGGCTCACCTGGCCGATGCGCTGGAGAAGGGCGCCAAGCTGCTGCAGGGCGGCAAGCCGCACGCCTTGGGCGGGCACTTCTTCGAGCCCACGGTCATCACCGGTGTCACGGCGGATATGCGCGTGGCGCGCGAAGAGACCTTCGGCCCGCTGGCGCCGCTGTTCCGCTTCAGTGACGAAGCCGAAGTCGTGCGTCAGGCTAACGACACCGAGTTCGGCCTGGCCGGCTACTTCTATACCCGTGACCTGGGCCGCACCTTCCGTGTAGCCGAGGCGCTGGAGTACGGGATGGTGGGTATCAATACCGGGCTGATTTCCAACGAAGTGGCGCCATTCGGCGGCATGAAATCCTCGGGCCTGGGTCGCGAGGGCTCCAAGTACGGGCTGGATGAGTACCTGGAGATCAAGTACCTCTGCCTGGGTGGTATCTGAGGCCGGCGGCTCCCACGGTGCCTTGAGTAGGGTGGACAACGCGAAGCTTGTCCGCCTTTTGTCATGCAGCGTCGCAGCCGAACCATGGTGGACAAGCCTTCGGCATGTCGCACCCTACGCGAAGCTGGCTTCGGTCGATTGAAGGCTCTACAGCCGCTACAATGCGCGCCCCAGTGCGTAGGGTGGACAACGCGAAGCTTGTCCACCTTTTCTTCATGCTGCGTCGCAGCCGAACCATGGTGGACAAGCCTTCGGCATGTCGCACCCTACGCCAAGCTGGCTTCGGTCGATCGAAGGCGCCACAGCCGTTACAATGCGCGCCACCGTGACCCAAGCCCTTAGAGGTGCGCCATGCAACCCTTCGCCATCGCCCCGTCGATCCTTTCCGCCGACTTCGCCCGCCTGGGTGAGGAAGTGGACAACGTACTCGCCGCCGGTGCGGACATCGTCCACTTCGATGTCATGGACAACCACTACGTGCCCAACCTGACCATCGGCCCGATGGTCTGCTCGGCGCTGCGCAAGTACGGCATTACCGCGCCGATCGACGCGCACCTGATGGTCAAGCCGGTGGATCGCCTCATCGGTGACTTCATCGAGGCCGGCGCCTCCTACATCACCTTCCACCCGGAAGCCTCCGAGCACATCGACCGTTCCCTGCAGCTGATCAAGGCCGGTGGCGCCAAGGCCGGCCTGGTGTTCAACCCGGCCACGCCGCTGGACGTGCTCAAGTACGTGATGGACAAGGTCGACATGATCCTGCTGATGAGCGTCAACCCCGGTTTCGGTGGGCAGAAGTTCATCCCCGGCACCCTCGACAAGCTGCGCGAAGCCCGCGCGCTGATCGATGCCAGTGGCCGCGAGATTCGCCTGGAGATCGACGGCGGCGTCAACGTGCAGAACATTCGCGAGATCGCCGAGGCGGGCGCCGACACCTTCGTTGCCGGTTCGGCCATCTTCAACCAGCCGGACTACAAGGCGGTGATCGATGCCATGCGCGCCGAGCTGGCCCAGGTGCGTGGATGAAACCGCTGCGCGCATTGTGCGGCGGTGAGCTGCCGCGCCTGGTGATGTTCGACCTGGACGGCACGCTGATCGACTCGGTGCCGGACCTGGCCGAAGCGGTCGACCGCATGCTGGTCGAGCTGGGCCGCGCGCCAGCTGGCGTTGAAAAGGTCCGTGACTGGGTCGGCAACGGCGCGCGGGTGCTGGTGCGCCGCGCCCTGGCCGGTGGCCTGGAGCATGCCGCTGTGGGCGAGGCTGAAACCGAGCAGGCGCTGGCGCGCTTTCTCGATATCTATGCCGACTGTCATCACCTGACCGCGTTGTATCCCGGCGTGCACGAGCTGCTCGAAGCGCTGAGCACGGCGGCCGTCGAGCTCGCCGTGGTGACCAACAAACCGGAGCGCTTCGTCGCGCCGTTGCTGGAGCAGGTCGGCCTGGGCGGCTATTTCCGCTGGATCATCGGCGGTGACACCCTGGCGCAGCAGAAGCCCGACCCGGCTGCGCTGTTGCAGGTGATGCGTCTGGCCGGGGTCGAGGCGGCGCAATCGTTGTTCGTCGGCGACTCGCGCAACGACGTGCTGGCCGCGCGCGCTGCCGCGGTGCCCTGCGTCGCCGTGAGTTACGGCTACAACCACGGCCGGCCGATTGCCGAGGAGCGGCCAAGCCTGGTGGTCGATAACCTGGCCGAGTTGTTGTAGGGGCGGGGCAGCTCGCGCGGTATTCATCCACCGACATGACCTTGCCGGTGGACGGGTGAAGCGTCGTCCACCCTACGGCTGAACAGCGATCGCCTTGCCCAGCTTGCAGCGTGTAGCGTGTAGCTGCTAACGTGGCCGCTCTCCTTATTCCCCCGCCTGTCGAGATCGCACCGTGGTGGTTAGCTGCAAACTCTGGATGAAAGTGATCAAGGCTCTGGCCCGTTGGCGCTGGCGCGCCTGATCTCGTCCTGCCGCCGCCGCGCGGCCCGTTTGCACCCGACCGTTTACCCCGAGCCATGAGGCTGATCATGACCCATGAAGAATTCCTGCGTTTAGCCGCTGAAGGCTACAACCGCATTCCGCTTGCCTGCGAAACCATCGCCGACTTCGACACGCCGCTGTCGATCTACCTGAAACTGGCCGATGCGCCCAACTCCTACCTGCTGGAATCCGTGCAGGGCGGCGAGAAGTGGGGCCGCTACTCGATCATCGGCCTGCCGGCGCGCACCGTGCTGCGTGTGCAGGGTCATGAGGTGGTGATCACCACCGACGGCGTCGAGGTCGAGCGCCACGAGTGCGCCGATCCACTGGCCTTCGTCGAGCAGTTCAAGGCGCGCTACAAGGTGCCGACCATCGCCGGGCTGCCGCGTTTCAATGGTGGTCTGGTGGGTTACTTCGCCTACGACAGCGTTCGATACGTGGAGCCCAAGCTCGCTGCCGGGGTCAATCCCGATGCGCTGGGCACGCCGGATATCCTGCTCAACGTCTCCGATGCCGTGGTGGTGTTCGACAACCTGGCGGGCAAGATGCACGCCATCGTGCTGGCTGATCCGGCCGAGGCGCAGGCCTTCGAGCGTGGCCAGGCGCAACTGCAGGAAATCCTGCACAAGCTGCGTCAGCCGTTCACCCCGCGTCTGGGTGTGGATCTGAACAAGCCTGCGGGCGAAGAGCCCGCGTTCCGCTCCAGCTTCAGTCGCGAGGATTACGAGCGCTCGGTCAGCGCCATCAAGGATTACATCCTGGCGGGCGACTGCATGCAGGTGGTGATTTCCCAGCGCATGTCGATTCCGTTCAAGGCGGCGCCCATCGACCTGTACCGCGCACTGCGTTGCATCAATCCGACGCCCTACATGTACTTCTTCAACTTCGGCGATTTCCATGTGGTGGGTTCGTCGCCCGAGGTGCTGGTGCGTGTCGAGGACAATCTGGTCACCGTGCGGCCCATCGCCGGCACCCGCCCGCGCGGTGCCACCGAAGAGGCCGACCTGGCGCTGGAGCAAGACCTGCTGGCCGATGCCAAGGAAGTCGCCGAGCACCTGATGCTGATCGACCTGGGTCGCAACGATACCGGGCGCGTCTCGGAAATCGGCTCGGTGAAACTCACCGAGAAGATGGTCATCGAGCGTTATTCCAACGTCATGCACATCGTTTCCAACGTCACTGGCGAGCTGAAGAAGGGCCTGACTTCGATGGACGCGCTCCGTGCCATCCTGCCGGCCGGCACCCTGTCCGGCGCCCCGAAGATCCGCGCCATGGAGATCATCGACGAGCTGGAACCGGTCAAGCGCGGCGTCTATGGCGGTGCGGTCGGTTACTACGCCTGGAACGGCAACATGGACACCGCGATTGCCATTCGCACGGCGGTGATCAAGGACGGCGAGCTGCACGTGCAGGCCGGCGCCGGCATCGTCGCCGACTCGGTGCCCGCGCTGGAGTGGGAAGAAACCCTGAACAAGCGCCGCGCCATGTTCCGCGCTGTCGCACTCGCCGAACAGACTGCCGTCCAGGCCCAGGAATAAGAGGAGCCGTACCATGCTTTTGATGATCGATAACTACGACTCCTTCACCTACAACGTCGTGCAGTACCTGGGCGAGCTGGGTGCCGACGTGCACGTGATCCGCAACGACGAGCTGAGCATCGCCGAGATCGAGGCTTTGCAGCCCGAGCGCATTGTCGTCTCGCCCGGCCCCTGCACGCCGACCGAGGCCGGTGTGTCCATCGAGTCCATCCTGCATTTCGCCGGCAAGCTGCCGATTCTCGGCGTCTGCCTCGGCCACCAGAGCATCGGCCAGGCCTACGGCGGCGACGTGGTGCGTGCGCGCCAGGTGATGCACGGCAAGACCAGCCCGGTGTTCCATGAGGACAAGGGCGTGTTCGCCGGCCTCAACAACCCGCTCACCGTGACCCGCTATCATTCCCTGGTGGTCAAGCGTGAAACCCTGCCGGATTGCCTGGAAATCACCGCCTGGACCCAGCATGAAGACGGCTCGGTCGACGAGATCATGGGCCTGCGCCACAAGACCCTGAACATCGAGGGCGTGCAGTTCCACCCCGAATCCATCCTCACCGAGCAGGGCCACGAACTGTTCGCCAATTTCCTCAAGCAGACCGGAGGCGTGCGCGCATGAATATCAAGGAAGCCCTGGGCCGCATCGTCACCCAGCTCGATCTGACCACCGAGGAAATGCAGGCGGTGATGCGCGAGATCATGACCGGGCAGTGCACCGACGCGCAGGTCGGCGCCTTCCTCATGGGCATGCGCATGAAGAGCGAGACCATCGACGAGATCGTCGGCGCCGCCAGCGTCATGCGCGAGCTGGCCGCGCCCGTGGTGATCGACGCCGAGCGTCTGGTCGATACCTGCGGCACCGGTGGCGACGGCATGAACATCTTCAACGTCTCCACCGCGGCGGCCTTCGTCGTCGCGGCGGCTGGCGGCAAGGTGGCCAAGCACGGCAACCGCGCAGTCTCCGGCAAGAGTGGCAGTGCCGATCTGCTGGAAGCCGCCGGCGTCTACCTGGGGCTCAAGCCCGAGCAGGTAGCGCGCTGTGTCGAGAGCGTCGGCGTCGGCTTCATGTTCGCCCCCTCGCATCACGGCGCGATGAAGCACGCCATCGGCCCGCGCCGCGAGCTGGGCCTGCGCACCCTCTTCAACATGCTTGGCCCGATGACCAACCCGGCAGGCGCCAAGCATCAGGTCATCGGCGTATTCAGCCAGGCGCTGTGCCGCCCCATGGCCGAAGTGCTGCAGCGCCTGGGCAGCGAGCACGTATTGGTGGTACACGCGCAGGATGGCCTGGACGAGATCAGCCTGGCCGCGCCGACCTTCATCGCCGAGCTGAAAAATGGCGTGGTCAGCGAGTACCGCATCCAGCCTGAGGATTTCGGCATCAAGAGTCAGAGCCTGATCGGCCTGACCGTCGACAACGCCGAGCAGTCGCTGGCGCTGATCCACGATGCCCTCGGCCGGCGCAAGACCGACAACGGCCAGAAGGCCGCCGACATGATCGTGCTCAACGCTGGCGCGGCGCTCTATGCTGCTGACCATGCCAGCAGCCTGCGCGAAGGTATGCAACTGGCGCATGACGCCCTGCACACCGGCCTGGCGCGCGAGAAGCTGGAAGAGCTGGTGTCCTTTACCGCGGTATTCAAACAGGAGAACGAAGGGTGAGCGTGCCAACCGTACTGGAGAAGATCGTCGCCCGTAAGTTCGAGGAAGTCGCGGCCCGTCGCGCTCAGGTCAGCCTGGCCGAGGTCGAGGCTGCTGCGCGCAGTGCCGACGCACCGCGTGGCTTTGCCCGCGCGCTGCTCGAACAGGCTGCACGCAAGCAGCCGGCCGTGATCGCCGAGATCAAGAAGGCCTCGCCGAGCAAGGGCGTGCTGCGCGCCGACTTCGTGCCGGCGGATATCGCACGCAGTTACGAAGCGGGCGGCGCCACCTGCCTGTCGGTGTTGACCGATATCGATTTCTTCCAGGGCGCCGACCAGTACCTGCAGCAGGCGCGCGCCGCCTGCGCGCTACCGGTGATCCGCAAGGACTTCATGGTCGATCCCTACCAGATCGTCGAAGCGCGTGCGCTGGGCGCCGACTGCGTGCTGTTGATCGTGTCCTGCCTGGATGACGTGCGCATGGCCGAGCTGGCGTCGGTGGCCAAGGACGTCGGTCTCGACGTGCTGGTCGAGGTGCATGACGGCGCCGAGCTGGAGCGTGCGCTGAAAACGTTGGATACCCCGCTGGTGGGGATCAACAACCGTAACCTGCACACCTTCGATGTCAGCCTGGAAACCACCCTCGACCTGCTGCCGCGTATTCCGCGTGATCGCCTGGTGGTGACCGAGAGCGGCATTCTCAATCGCGCCGATGTCGAGCTGATGGAGATCAACCAGGTCTATGCCTTCCTGGTCGGTGAAGCCTTCATGCGTGCGGAAAGTCCGGGCAGCGAATTGCAGCGTCTGTTCTTTCCCGAGCGCGGGCGACCAGCCGTGATCGGTACCGACCCCGAATAGCACGCATAAAAAAGCCGGCAATCAAGCCGGCTTTTTTATGGAGACAGGTTCAGCGCGTGCCGAAGACCACCATGGTCTTGCCTTTGACGTGCACCAGGCCCTGTTCTTCCAGGGACTTGAGCACTCGGCCGACCATCTCGCGGGAACAGCCGACGATGCGACCGATTTCCTGACGGGTGATCTTGATCTGCATGCCATCCGGGTGGGTCATGGCGTCCGGCTGCTTGCACAGGTCGAGCAGGGTGCGGGCAACACGGCCAGTGACATCGAGGAAGGCCAGGTCGCCGACCTTGCGCGTGGTATTGCGCAGGCGCTCGGCCATCTGGCTGCCGAGAGCGAAGAGGATTTCGGGGTCTTGCTGGGTCAGCTCACGGAACTTGGCGTAGCTGATTTCCGCTACTTCGCATTCGGTCTTGGCGCGAACCCAGGCGCTGCGTTCCTTCTCCGAGCCATCCTTCTCGAACAGGCCCATCTCGCCGAAAAAGTCGCCGGAGTTGAGGTAGGCGATGATCATTTCACGGCCATCGTCATCCTCGATCAGGATGGTGACCGAGCCCTTGACGATGAAGAACAGGGTTTCGCAGCGATCACCTGCGTAGATGATGGTGCTTTTGGCGGTGTAACGACGGCGATGACAATGCGCGAGAAGCTTGTCGAGGTTCTTGATCTTTGGTGTAAGGGTAATAGCAACCATGCCCGAGTCCCGAATATGAAAAGTGAAGGCCTTTGTCCAACGGCAATTTCTTATTTGTTATCCGGCCAAGTGTGACAGCATTCCGACGCCAGCTTAACAGACATACTATGACCGAGGAGTTTTTTGCGACCTGGGTAACGTTCCGGTGTGGAACTTTCGCGCATTCGGCGCACATCGGATTGCCGCCTGCCTGTGATAATCTGCCGAACTTTTCCACTCTGGGAGCCAATATCGATGAAAGCGCGTGTGCAATGGGCCGGTGAAGCTCTGTTCCTCGGCGAGTCCGGTAGTGGCCATGCCGTGGTGATGGACGGTCCGCCCGATGCCGGTGGCCGTAACCTCGGTATTCGGCCGATGGAGATGCTGCTGATCGGCCTCGGTGGCTGCAGCAACTTCGATGTGGTCAGCATTCTGCGCAAGGGTCGCCAGCCGGTAGAAAGCTGCGAGGTGTTCCTCGACGCCGAGCGCGCAGACGAGGAGCCCAAGGTGTTCACCAAGATCCACCTGCACTTCGTGGTCAAGGGGCGTGGGCTGAAAGAGGCTCAGGTGAAGCGGGCGGTGGAGCTGTCGGCGGAGAAGTACTGCTCGGCCTCGATCATGCTGGGTCGTGCCGGCGTGGACATCAGCCACGATTACGAAATCGTCGAGCTGGGCTGAGGTTTGCTGGAAGTAACGAGGGCGCCGATTGGCGCCCTCGTTCGTTTCAGATGCGGTAGGTGCTCTTGGTCATGACCTGCGACAGCAAGGTCATGCCGAACTTGATCGGCGCCGGAAAGCGCACACCGCCTGCCGCCAGGGCGCTGTTGGCGTGCTCCTGTTCGTCGATGCGCATCTGCTCGAGGATGGCGCGCGACCTGGTGTCGTGCTCGGGCAGTTGCTCCAGGTGCTCGTCCAGATGCTTGCACACCTGATCTTCTGTGGCAGCGACGAAGCCCAGGCTGACGCGATCACTGACCAGTCCGGCAACGGCGCCAACACCGAAGGACAGACCGTAGAACAGCGGGTTGAGCACGCTGGGCTGGCTGCCCAGTTCACGAATGCGCTGTTCGCACCAGGCCAGGTGGTCGATTTCCTCATCGGCCGCATGCTCCATGGCGCTGCGCACTTGCGGGAGTTTGGCGGTCAGCGCCTGGCCCTGATAGAGCGCCTGGGCGCACACTTCTCCGGTGTGATTGATGCGCATCAGGCCGGCGACGTGGCGCGACTCCTCGCTGCTCAGCTCGGTTTCGTTGTGCACGATGGCAGGCGATGGGCGACCCGACGCACCGCTGAATGGCAGCAGTGTGCGCAGCGCGGCATCGGCTTGCAGCAGCAGGCGGTCGACGGGGGAATACTGGCGTTCGCTGGCCATGGGGCACCTCCAGAAGTAACAACGGCACTAGTTTACTGCAAAGTCGCCAGGTCGTCCGCGCTCAAGGCAGCTCGCGCAACACGCGAAACCCCAGGGCATAGTCGCGATGATGCGGTTGCTTGAGGTCGCGCATGCTGCTGCGCAGGTATGTCGGGCCGCTGTTCCAGGCGCCGCCGCGCACCACGCGAGGGCTGCTGTCGAGCAGGCCGGCGCTTTGCGTTTCGCTGCCGTCGAAGCGCTGGGTGAAGTTCGAGGCCGTCCACTCCCAGACATTGCCAGCGGTGTCGTGCAAGCCGAAGCCATTGGCCGGGAACTGGCCGACGGCTGCCGTCTTGTTGCGCAGCAGACGCGAGCTGGCGCAACCTCGGCAGTGAGCGCGCGGCGCCTGCTCATCGCTGTCGAGTTGCTCGCCCCACCAGTAGTAGCTCTGGCTGCCACCTCGTGCGGCATATTCCCACTCGGCTTCGGTCGGCAGGCGATAGCGCGCACCCGTCTCGCGTGACAGCCACTGGGTGTAGGCGTGAGCGTCCCGCCAGGACACATGAATCACCGGGCGTTGCGCCGACAGGCCCCAGCCCTCGTTGTCAGGCATGGGCAGCTCGTTGGCGTCGGCGTACTTCTGCCAGTCGGCGAAGGTGACTTCGTAGCGGCCGATGGCGAAGGCTTGATCGAAGGCAATCGATCGTTGCGGGCGCTCGTTGTCGTTGCCGCGCCCGCTGGCATCGCCAATGCGCAACTCGCCCGCCGGAATGACCACCATTTCGGGCCCCAGGGCGCCACCGGGCAGCGGGTCGCTGATGGTTTCGCTGGCGACGGCCGGCAGGTTGACCAGCAGGCCGGCTGCGATGGCCATCGATACTGTGACGCGACGCGCTTTCAGCACTTGCATGACGTGATGCCTCCGGCGACGATCTGCGTGTTCAGGCGGTCCATGCTGCAAGTTCTCGATTCTGTGAAACCGCGGATGGTAACCCTGCGTGCCTGGCTGGCCAAATCTCACAAGGAGCCGGTGTTGAAGAACGATATTCATGATCTTGGACTGGTGCTGGATTCCAAGGTCAAGCTGGTGGTGATCGAGTCCTGGGACGAGTTGCGCGTGCTGGAAACCCTCACCGGGCTGGCGGTCAAGCGCGGTCTTGGCCTGCACACCTGGTCGGTGACCGAGGGCTTGCAGCGTCTGGGCTTCGGCGGCGCAGCGGTGGACGAGTCTGCGACCCTCGAGCCCGAAGCGGCGCTGCGCATGATCAAGGCCGATCTGCAGCCGAACCTCTACGTGATGTGCGACCTGCATCCCTTTATCGATGACAACCCCAGGCTGGTGCGCCTGCTCAAGGAAATCGCCATGAGCGAGGCGGCGCACAAGCCGACGTTGGTGCTGGTGTCGCATGCGCTCAAGCTGCCTGCCGAAGTGCAGCGTTTCGCGGCGCGCTTCAGTCTCGCGCTGCCGTCGGAAGACGAGCTGCTGGGCATCGTGCGTGATGAGGCGACGCGATGGAGCGAAGGCAATCGCGGCGCGCGCGTGCGTACCGACAACCGTACCCTGCAGCAGGTGGTGAAGAACCTGCGCGGCCTCAGCCACGCCGAGGCACGCGCGCTGGCGCGCAACGTGATCTGCGATGACGGTGCGATCACCCAGGAAGACATCCCCGAGCTGAACAAGACCAAGTTCCAGCTGCTGGATCTGGAGGGCGTGCTCAGCTTCGAATACGACACCGCACGCTTCGCCGAAGTCGGCGGGCTGGTCAATCTCAAGCGCTGGCTGGCCGAACGCCAGGCCGGCTTTATCGAGGGCAAGCTTCTGGATGCGCCGAAAGGCGTGATGCTGGTCGGCGTACAGGGCGGGGGCAAGAGCCTGGCGGCCAAGGCCGTTGCCGGACTCTGGGGCTTGCCGCTGCTGCGCCTGGATTTTGCCTGCCTGTACAACAAGTTCTTCGGCGAGACCGAGCGCAACCTGCGCGAGGCGCTGCGTCTGGCCGAACAGATGGCGCCCTGCGTGCTGTGGATGGACGAGGTGGAGAAGGGCCTTGCCAGTGGCGACCACGATGGCGGCGTGAGCCAGCGCGTGCTCGGCACCCTGCTGACCTGGATGGCCGAGCGCAAGGCGCCAGTGTTCGTGGTGGCCACAGCCAATGCCATCGACCGTCTGCCGCCCGAACTGGTGCGCAAGGGGCGCTTCGACGAGCTGTTCTTCGTCGACCTGCCCAGTGCCGAGGTGCGGGCCGACATCTTCCGTATTCACCTGCAACGCCGTGAACTGGAACCCGGCGGCTTCGATCTTGTGCAACTGGCTGCTGCCAGTGAGGGCTACTCCGGCGCCGAGATCGAGCAGGCAGTGGTCAGCGCGCTGTACGCGGGTCAGGCGCAGCAGCAGGCGGTCGATCAGGGGTTGTTGCTGCGCGCGCTGCAGAGCACGGCGCCGTTGTCGGTGGTCATGGCCGAGCGCTTGACGGCGTTGCGCGAGTGGGCCGATGGGCGCACGGTCAACGCCGGCTGAACCTGCTCAGGCGCCGGTGAAGGGGCGGGTCAGTCGACCACTGAGCTTGCGCACCAGCCAGCGCGGGGCGAGGCGCGGACTCAGGGCCAGCAGACGGTTGCGCCAGCCGGGAATGATGATGGCGCGGTTCTTTTCCAGCGCGCGAACGCTGATCAGCGCGACTTCTTCGGCGCTCATCATCAGCTTGCTGCCGGCAATCCGCGTGACGTCCATCTGCGCCGCACGGAAGAAGGCGCTGCGGGTCGGGCCGGGGCACAGTACTGATACACGCACGCCTCGGCCTCTCAGCTCTTCGCGCAAACCCTCGGAAAAGTTCAGCACATAGGCCTTGCTGGCGTAGTAGCTGCTCATCCAGGGGCCGGGCTGGAAGGCCGAGACCGAGGCGACGTTGAGGATCTGCCCGCTGCCGTGCTCGGCCATGCGCTGACCGAGTGCGTGACACAGGCGAGTCAGCGCCAGCACGTTGACTTCCAGCTGCTCCAGCTCGCGACTCCAGTCCTGCTCCAGGAACGGACCGGCGCAGCCGAGGCCGGCGTTGTTCACCAGCAGATCGACATGCCACTGGCCTTCTTCCAGCTCCAGCAGCAGGCCGGACACTTGCAGCGGCTCGCTCAGGTCGCAGAGACGAAACAGCACGTCGACGCCGAAGCGTTGCGCCAACTCGCAGGCGATGCTTTCCAGCGCATCACGCTGGCGCGCTACCAAAATCAGGTTGCGCCCACGGCGTGCCAGGGCTTCGGCCAATGCCAGGCCAATGCCGCTGGACGCGCCGGTGATCAGTGCATAGCTGCGCATGGTCGAGGATTATTGATCCTGAAACTCGGCAGCGCGCTCGACATAGCCCTGGTACTGGGGAATGGCGATGGCGGCGACGATGCCGCTGATGGGGATCAGCAGGAACAACCAGGCCAGCACCTTGACTGCCGTGCTGTTGGGGGGCGGTGGCGGGCCGTAGCGGTTGACGCCCTGGGTGCCGGGGATGATCAGCAGCAGCAGGGCGAACACGCTGCCGACGAGCGGGATCAGGTGCACCAGCAGCAGCCAGCCGGACCAGCCGATGTCATGCAGACGCTGCACGCCGATGAAGATGCCGATCACCACAGCAGCAATACTGACGATGCCCAGCGCCAACATGGCCAGGGTCGAGGACATCGCGGCGAGGCCGGTACCGATCAACATGATCGGGATGAAACACAGCGTCATCGCCATCAGCCAGCCCAGATAACGCACGCGGCCGATCCGGCCGCTGACGCCGAGGACCTTGAGCTCGGAGTACTGCGGCAACTGCTCGGCGACATTTGCCTGGGGTGGCGCGTAGGGCGATGCAGTCGCAGCGACGGGAGCTGGGGCAGGAGCCGCCTCGGCCAGTTGTGCCTGGCGGGCGAGGTATTTGTCGATGATGATGCCGCAGGCGCAGCACTCGCTCGCCTTGGCTTGCTCATGGCCACATTTGGGGCAGGTCATGTTCGAGGTAGCGGCCTCCATGGCCTGCTCGGTTTCGGCTTCGGTCGGCACCAGGCTCAGGCTGGCGGCCTGATCCAGCTCCTTGCGCACCTTGGCGCCCGCCTTTTGCAGCGCGTTGAGGTACTGCTCCGCCTCGCCTTCGCCCAGATCACGCTTGAGCGCCACCGGCGTTCCGCTGAACAGACTGTCGATACGAGCAAGGTCGCTCTTGAACAGGCGGGCCAGGTTTGTCTTGACCATTTCCAACGATGCTTCGGGCATCAGTTGGCCGTCGAACACGATCTTGTAGCGCGGTTGATTCATGCGAGCTTCCTTGTCGGCGGGAAGTGGGAGGGAGCGAAGCGCCCGTTGAGCAACAGGCGAGGCATAAGCCTAGAGTGCCGCGAGGCCAATATACAAGCGGCCTGACGCGCCGCTCATGGCTATTTTTCAGGCGTTGCCTATTGTGCTCCAGCGGCCGACCAGTTGGCCGCGGCGCAGTAGACGTATTTCGCTGAAATCGCCCAGCACACCTTCGCTGATCGCGGGGCGCAGAAATACCCAGTCGTTGCTCGTCAGTCGTGTGCCTTCACCCCCCGTCAGGCGCTCCTGATTGGCGCTACGGCCGTAGAGTTCGTCGTAGTCGAGCCCGACCGGTGAGACGGGCTGCGCCGGCCAGCGACCGCCGTAGAGGTAGTAGGCGTTCTTGCGGTTGGGGTTCCAGGCGCCGATCAGGGGCTGGAGCGGTTGCAGATAGGGCAGGCCGCCGTCGACCACCTTGAGTACGGGGCTGGCGATCCACAGGGCTGGCTGATGCTCGGCCAGCAGTGGCGTGTCGAACTCTGCGGGCTTGAGCAGGGCGGAACCGACGGCGACTTCATTGAGCGAAGTCTCCTGCTGGCTGTGCAGCAGGTAGGTCAGGCTGCCAGCACCGTTGAGCAGCGGCTTTGCTGGCCAAAGATCGCTGAACCCCTGAGCGCTGCTGAGCAATTGTCGATAGCGCGCATCGCTCTCGCTGAATGCTCGCAGCTGATTCTGCCAGGGTGGGCTGTGCGCGACATGTGCGTCATAACCCATCAGCCCCTGCAGTCGCAGTGCCGGCTGCTGACGAAGCTGCTGCAGCGCCTCAGCCAGCGCCTGCGGCGTGGCGAAACCGCCGCGTTCCAGGCCAAGGTCGATTTCCAGCGCGATGCGCAGCGGTCGCCCCAGCGCCTTGGCCAGTTCACTGTATTGCATCAGGCGTTGCTGGCTGTCGATCAGCCAGGTCACCTGGCGGTCAGGATCGAAATCCAGGTGGTGCGCAAGCTGGCGATAGAAGTTCAGCGCGGCGGCGACCGGCATGGGTTTGCCAAGCAGCAGGTCGGCCTGGGCAAAGCTCCTGGCCAGGCGGTTCAGTTGCGGCTGATGAAAGACCATGAAGCGCTGGGTCTGCAGACGCTTGGCCAGGTACTCCAGCAGACCGGTGCTGGCCAGTGACTTGGTGACCAGGCGCAGCGGGAGGCGGCCGCCCAGTCTGGCAGCCAGCAGGTCGGCGTTGGCGTCGAGGCGATCGAGATCGAGCAGCAGGGTGGGGATGCCCTCGCCATCGCGCTGCAGTTGCCGGTTGAGTTCGGCGAAGTAGGCGTCATGCTCGCGACCCCGATCGGCCGGGCGCAGCGCCCAGCCACCGAGCAGGCCGAGCGCGCCCAGCCCCAGCAGGTGGCGACGTTTCATCGCGGCCAGCGTTGCCCCAGCTGTTGGCTACGTGTCAGTGCGGCGCGATATTCGTGGTCGAGTCGCGCTACCAGCTCCTGCACCGAAGGCAGGTCGTCGATGCCGCCAACGCCCTGGCCGGCCGACCAGACGGTTTTCCAGGCCTTGGCTTCTTCATCCATCGGCTTGAGTTTCTCGCCGTAGTTGATATCACCCTTGTTCTGCAGCTGTTTCAGGTCGTAGCCGGCCTGTTCCAGGCTCTGGCGCATGAAGCTGGCCGGCACGCCGGACACGGCGGGCGTGTGGATGATGTCGGCGGCCCGTGCGCCGATAATCATCGCCTTGTAATCGGCCGAGGCATTGTTCTCGGTCGTGGCGATGAAGCGGGTGCCCATATAGGCCAGGTCGGCACCGAGCAGCTGCGCGGCAAGCATTTCGTGGCCGTGGTTGAGGCAGCCGGACAGCAGTACGGTCTTGTCGAAGAACTGACGAATCTCAGCCAGCAGGGCGAAGGGACTCCAGGTGCCGGCGTGGCCGCCAGCGCCAGCTGCCACGGCGATCAGGCCGTCCACGCCGGCCTCGGCAGCTTTCTCGGCGTGGCGGCGAGTGGTCACGTCATGGAACACCAGGCCGCCATAGCTGTGCACGGCATCGACCACTTCCTTCACCGCGCCCAGGCTGGTGATGACGATGGGCACGCGCCGCTCGACGCAGATGGCCAGGTCTGCCTGCAGGCGCGGGTTGCTGTTATGCACGATCAGATTGACGGCGTAGGGCGCGGCGTTGCTCGCGAGGCTGGCTTCGATCTCGTCGAGCCAGGCGGCGAAACCGGCGCTCTCACGCTGGTTCAGGGCCGGAAAGCTGCCGACGATGCCGTTGTTGCAGCAGGCACTGACCAGCGCCGGGTTGGATACCAGAAACATCGGCGCAGCGACCAGAGGCAGGCGCAAGCGTTGTTCGAGCAGGGCAGGCAGAGACATGGCGAACTCCTCAGCAGGTTGTGGAAAAATGCAGGCGAGGCAGACATTGCAATACCGATGGCGGCCCCGCAAAAACAGGCGAAAAACGGCCGGGGTCGCGACCGACTTTACGCGTTGTAAATGAGCATTTTGATCGGACTCGCGCACGAGCCTGTTTTTAACGCAGCAATGGCAACTCAGGTAGTTTTTCAACGGCCTGCTAGAAGGGGCGGACGACGACCAGGATCACGATGCCCAGCAGGGCCAGCACCGGCGCTTCATTGAACCAACGATAGAACACGTGACTGCGGCTGTTCTCGCCGCGGGCAAAGCGCTTGAGCTGAGCGCCGCACAGATGGTGATAGATCACCAGGGCCACCACCAGCGTGAGCTTGGCGTGCATCCAGCCCTGGGTGAAGTAGTACGCCGAATTGAGGCTGAGCAACCCGATGCCCAGGCCCAGCGTGGCGATCATCGAGGGGATCATGATGCCGCGATACAGCTTGCGCTCCATGGTGCAGAAACGTTCGTGGCTGGCGGCGTCGCTGCTCATGGCGTGATAGACGAACAGACGCGGCAGATAGAACAGGCCGGCGAACCAGCAGACCATGGCGATGATGTGCAGAGCCTTGAGCCAGAGATAGAGCATTTTCGCTTCCCGCGCTGAAAAATGGCCTCGATAGTAGAGGCAGCCGACGGTCTGCGTCACCTCTGCGGTTGGAGCTTGGCCGATGCGGCTTTATCATCGGCAACTTTCCAATGGCTTTTGCAAAGGGGCATGTGATGATCAAGGTCGGTATCGTCGGCGGCACGGGCTACACCGGTGTCGAATTGCTGCGTCTGCTGGCGCAACACCCGCAGGCAGAGGTGACCGTGATCACTTCCCGTTCCGAGGCCGGCCTGCGCGTCGACGAGATGTACCCCAATCTGCGCGGCCACTACCCCGATCTCGCCTTCAGCGTGCCGGATGTCGTCACCCTGGGCGCCTGTGACGTGGTGTTCTTCGCCACCCCGCACGGCGTGGCCCATGCGCTGGCTGGCGAGTTGCTGGCTGCGGGTACGCGGGTAATCGACCTCTCCGCCGACTTCCGTCTGCAGGACGCCGAGGAGTGGGCCAAGTGGTACGGCCAGCCGCACGGCGCCCCCGAGCTGCTGAAAGAGGCGGTGTACGGTCTGCCCGAGGTCAACCGCGAGGCGATCAGGTCTGCGCGCCTGATTGCCGTGCCCGGCTGCTACCCGACCGCTACTCAGTTGGGTCTGATTCCGCTGCTCGAAGCCGGACTGGCTGAGACCGCTAGCCTGATCGCCGACTGCAAGAGCGGTGTCAGCGGTGCTGGCCGAGGCGCCAGCGTTGGCTCGCTGTTCTGTGAGGCCGGCGAGAGCATGAAGGCCTACGCGGTCAAGGGCCACCGTCACCTCCCGGAAATTCGTCAGGGTCTGCGCCAGGCCGCAGGCGGCGACGTCGGCCTGACCTTCGTCCCACACCTGACGCCGATGATTCGTGGCATTCACGCGACCCTCTATGCGCGCGTGGCCGATACCTCGGTCGATCTTCAGGCGCTGTTCGAGGAGCGTTACGCCGGCGAGCCCTTCGTCGATGTGATGCCGGCTGGCAGCCATCCGGAAACCCGGAGCGTGCGCGGAGGCAACGTTTGCCGCATCGCCGTGCACCGTCCGCAGGGCGGCGATCTGGTGGTGGTGCTGTCAGTGATCGACAACCTGGTCAAGGGGGCCTCCGGCCAGGCGGTGCAGAACATGAACATCCTCTTCGGTCTCGACGAGCGTCTCGGCTTGTCGCACGCGGCCCTGCTGCCGTGATACCGGGCTGGGAGGTCCGCCTCAGCGATCCTCGTCGCGAGCGCCGACGCCGTTGGCTGCAGCTGCTGCTGGTGCTCGCCCTGCCAGCGGCCTTTGCCCTGGGATGGTACTGGCCGCAGGCGCAACCTCAGCAGGCGCCCGAGGATACGCAGGCACTGCTGACTCGCCTTGCCGAACAGGAGCAGGAGCTGGAGTTGCTGCGCCAGCGCCTGGCGGTGGTCGGCAGTAGCGACAAGGTCACGCAGCAGGCCATGGAGCAGAGTCGTCGCACCATCAAGCTGCTGGAGGAGCAGATCTTCAAGCAACAACAGGATCTGGCTTTCTACAAAGGCGTGCTGGCACCTGCCAGTCGTCGAGAAGGCATTCGCATTCGCGCCTTTGAGCTGCAAGCCACGGACGTGTCGCAGCGATTCCGCTACAAGGTGCTGCTGAGTCGAGTCGGTACCAGTGATGAGGCCTTGCAGGGGCATTTGCGTATTACTGTCGAAGGGCAGCAGAACGGTAAGCCGGCCACGCTGGAGCTGGCAGCGCTGTCCGATGAGGTAAGCGAGAGCCGCATTGCGTTCTCCTTCAAGCACTTCCAGTCCTTCCCTGAAGCGGGGCGTTTCGGCGAGCTACAACTGCCCGAGGGCTTCGAGCCGCATCAGGTCAAGGTTCAGGCGGAGGTCGAGGGAGACAAGCCGCTGAGCCGTACATTCGAATGGATAAAATCAGGAGCGATAGCCACCCATGTGGAGTAAAGACAAGACCAAACCCGATTTGCAGCGCTTCAGCGGCAAGACCAGCCTGATTGCCGCTGGCGCCGAGCTGGTGGGCGACATGCGCTTTCAGGGCGCGGTGCAAGTGGATGGTCGGGTCACCGGTAATCTGCTGGCTACCGAAGGGCTGGTGCGCGTGAGTGCAGGCGGCCTGGTTGAAGGTGAGATACGGGCACCCCATATAGTGATCGATGGCGAGGTGAGTGGTGATGTATTCGCCAGCGGCCATCTTGAGCTGGGTTCACGCTCCCGGGTTCGCGGCAACCTGCATTACGGCCTGATGGAGATGGCCATGGGGGCGCAGATCGAGGGACGTCTCTGTCATATCAAGGATGGTGAGCGGCCACTCGAGCTTCCGGCTACGCTGGAAATCGAGCAATAGTTGACCAATTTTGTAGGGCAAGCGGATAATGCACGCCCAAAGCAGTATGGCGCATGGCGCCGGGAGTCCAGAATGAGCGTCGAAACCTTCACCCCTGCCCCCATGCACTTTACCCAAGGCGCGGCCAGCAAGGTGAAGAACCTGGTCGATGAAGAGGGTAATCCGCGCCTGAAGCTGCGCGTGTTCGTCACGGGCGGCGGCTGCTCGGGCTTTCAGTACGGTTTTACCTTCGATGAGGACGTGGCCGAGGATGACACCATCGTCGAGCGTGAAGGCGTGAGCCTGGTGGTCGATGCCATGAGCTTCCAGTATCTGGCTGGCTCCGAGGTCGACTATCAGGAAGGGCTGGAAGGTTCGCGTTTCGTGATCAAGAACCCCAATGCCACCACCACCTGTGGTTGCGGGTCGTCCTTCTCGATCTGAATGCTTCGCCTGATGACAGACGCCGCGCTCGATGCGCGGCGTTTTCGTTTTCAGGCCGGGTAGATCGCGCCGAGCACGCGCAGGCCTTTGGCGCCGGTCACGCTCGGGCGATTGCCAGCAATGCCCTCAAGCGCGCAATGTGCCAGCCAGGCGAAGGCCATGGCTTCGACCCAGTCCGGATCTACGCCCTCAGTCGCGGTGCTGCTCACCTCGGTTCCAGCCAGCATCTCGCGCAGGCGCTTCATCAGACACGCGTTGTGCGCGCCACCTCCACACACCAGCAGAGCATCCGTGTGAGCCTGCGCGTTGCGTAGGGCGCTGACGATACTGCATGCGGTGAGTTCTACCAGGGTGGCTTGAACGTCTTCGCTGGCCAGTCGCGACGATGCTTGCAGATGGCCAAGCAGCCAGTCGAGGTTGAACAGTTCGCGACCGGTACTCTTCGGTCCCTGGGTGGCGAAGAAGGGATCGCTCAGTAGTCGCGACAGCAACTCGGTGTTTACCTTGCCGCTGGATGCCCAGGCACCGTCACGGTCATAGGCCAGCCCCTGGCAGTGCTGAATCCAGGCATCGAGCAGAACGTTTCCGGGGCCGCTGTCGAATCCCAGAACTTCCTGGCCAGGTGAAAGCAGGCTGAGATTGCTGAAACCACCGACATTGAGCACGGCGATCTGTCGCTGGCCATTGCCGAACAGATCATGATGGAAGGCCGGGACCAGAGGAGCCCCCTGACCGCCGGCGGCCACATCGCGACGACGAAAGTCTGCGACCACGCAAATACCGGTGAGCTCGGCCAGCAGCGCCGGGTTGCCGATCTGGATGGTGAAGCCGCGCGCCGGTTCATGGCGCACCGTCTGGCCATGGCTGCCGATGGCGCGAATCTGCTGCGCGGTCAGGTTCTGTTGCTGCAGCAGTTCGTTGATAGCGGCAGCGGCCAGTTCCACCCAGCGCTGTTCTGCAATGGCTGCGCGTGCCAGTTCATCATTGCCAGAGGTGCACAGCGCCAGCAGGTCGCTACGCAGTTGTTCTGGCATGGGGCGGTAGAGCGTGGCGAGTAGGTGAGGGCGCTGATCCTGATCGATCAGCGCGATGTCCAGTCCGTCCAGGCTGGTGCCGGACATCACGCCAATATAGAGGGGCACGGCTTACTGCTGGTTGGCGGCTAGCATGGTGGCCTTTTCCTGGTCCATGCGTGCCATCAGCGGTTTGCTCAGTTGCATGAAGCGCGGCTTCTCGCTCGCTACAATGGGGTCTGCCATCGGCAGCTTCTGGCTGAGTGGGTCGACGTGTACGCCGTTGACCTGGAACTCATAGTGCAGGTGAGGGCCGGTGGAGAGCCCGGTAGTACCGATATAGCCGATGATCTGGCCTTGTTTGACGTTCGCACCGTTGCGAACACCTTTGGCAAAACCCTGCATGTGTGCGTAAAGGGTGCGATAGCGCTGGCCGTGCTGGATGATCACGGTATTGCCGTAGCCACCGTTACGCCCTGCCAGTGCTACGCGACCGTCACCGGCAGCCTTGATCGGCGTGCCGCGTGGTGCGGCATAGTCGACGCCCTTGTGTGCACGGATCTTGTTCAGGATCGGATGCTTGCGACCCGTGGAGAAGCGCGAGCTGATGCGAGCGAAGTCCACTGGCGTGCGGATGAACGCCTTGCGCATGCTTTCGCCATTGGCGTTGTAGTAGCTGGTGGTGCCCTGCTTGCTGGTGTAACGCACGGCGGTGTAGGTCTTGCCGCGATTGGTGAAACGCGCCGAAAGGATGTTGCCGGTGCCTACGGGCTTGCCGTTCACCACCTTCTCTTCGTAAATCACCTCGAACTCGTCACCTTCACGAATATCCATGGCGAAGTCGATGTCGTAGCCAAACACGTTGGCCAGGTCCATGGTCAGGCTATGAGACAGGCCCGCACGCTTGGCGGAAAGGAACAGCGAGCTGTTGATCACGCCGCGGCTGTATGCGGTGACCACCTCAGGCTTGATTTGATCACGCTCGAAGTCAAAGCCTTTATCGGTACGGCTGAGGCGAATGGTTTCCAGATCGTTGAGCTTACTCTGCAGATTCTTCAGCTTGCCGTCTTCGTTCAGCTCGAAGTCCAGCACCTGGCCCACTTTGAGACGGCTGAACTGCTTGGCGTCCTTGCTGCTATTGAGGGCTTCGTGCAGATCATTGGCGTTCAGACCGACCTTGGCGAACACGGTAGAAAGCGTATCGCCATTGCTGACCGTGATGTTGTGGTGGTTGGGGTCGGAAGGAGGAGTGGTGTCGGCTGTTTCTGGGAGGTCTTTGTCAGCGTCTGCTGCGCTGTTCGCGCTTTGCTCGATCTTGGCGAAGGGCGAAGCGGCGCCAGGCACTGGCTGTCCCGCTCGGAGATCGTCCTTTTCCTGCAGCACCTGCTCGGTATCGTTACCGAGATCCAGGTCGAGAAAGGTTTTCTGCGCTTCGACTTCACGCGAAGGAAACACCAGCAGAGCCAGGCTCAGCAGCGCAGCTACACCGCTAGCAGCCAGGATATGGCTTTTAGGGTAGGGCGGGGCTTTGGGAATATTTTGCGTCATGGCGTGAGGCGTTTTCTTGGAATGTGCATTAACTGTATAAAATATAACCAAAATCGGCTTGGGGCAACCCTTGACATGCCGAACGGGCGCTCAGGGCGCTTACCCTGGGCAAAACTTGTAATTAGTCCGCGATCTTGTATGGTTGGTTCCCTTTCAATTTCCAGTGGTTGCGGGTTCTGTCATGAAGTCGGTCGAAGAGCAGCTGGCGCTGATCAAGCGCGGTGCAGAAGAGGTTCTGGTTGAGGCTGAGCTGGTCGAAAAGCTCAAGCGTGGTCAGCCGCTGCGGGTCAAGGCGGGTTTCGACCCTACCGCGCCGGATCTGCATCTCGGTCACACCGTCCTTATTAATAAGCTGCGTCAGTTTCAGGAGCTCGGCCATCAGGTGATCTTCCTGATCGGCGACTTCACCGGAGTGATCGGTGATCCCAGCGGCAAGAGCGCTACCCGTCCGCCGCTGACCCGCGAGCAGGTTCTGGATAACGCCGAGACCTATAAACAGCAGGTTTTCAAGATTCTCGATCCGGCCAGGACCGAGGTGGCCTTCAACTCCACCTGGATGGATCGGATGGGGCCTGCCGATTTCATTCGTCTGACGTCGCAGTACACCGTGGCGCGCATGCTCGAGCGCGATGACTTCGACAAGCGCTATAGCAGCAACCAGCCGATCGCCATTCACGAGTTTCTCTACCCGCTGGTTCAGGGCTACGACTCCGTGGCGCTCAAGGCCGATGTCGAGCTGGGTGGTACCGATCAGAAGTTCAACCTGCTGATGGGACGCGAGTTGCAGCGCGCCTATGGTCAGGAGTCGCAGTGCATCGTCACCATGCCGTTGCTGGAAGGTCTCGATGGCGTGAAGAAGATGTCCAAGTCGTTGGGCAACTATGTCGGCATCCAGGAAGCGCCGGGCGTGATGTACAACAAGCTCGTCTCCATGCCTGATGCCCTGATGTGGCGTTACTTCGAGCTGCTCAGCTTCCGTTCCATGGAGGAGATCGAGCAGTTCAAGCGCGATGTCGAGCAGGGGGCGAACCCGCGTGACATCAAGATCAAGCTGGCTGAAGAGCTCGTTGCACGTTTCCATGGCGAAGAGGCGGCTGCCAATGCGCACCGCTCCGCAGGTAACCGCATGAAGGATGGCGAGCTGCCGGAGGATCTGCCCGAGGTCGAACTGCACTCGACTGAAGATATGCCGATCTCGTCCGTCCTTAATAAGGCAGGCCTGGTGAAGAATGCTGCGGTTGCTCGCGACCTGTTGGGTTCGGGCGGTGTGCGTGTCGATGGTGAAGTGGTTGATCGCACCTTCCTGTTCAGGCTGGGTTCGACTCACGTCTGTCAGGCCGGCAAGAAGGCCTTTGCGCGTATCGCCCTCAAGTCCGAGTCATAAAACTGCAATTTCTGCTTGACGTGCATTCTGCTGGCGGTAGAATGCGCGCCACTTCAGCGATGAAGCTCTTCAAAAACTTCTTGTTAATCAATAAGTTAAGTTTAAAAGAGGGG
>NZ_JBLWTV010000008.1:0-231563 GCF_048269965.1 Pseudomonas sp.
GGCATAGCCGGCACCGAGCCTGGCGTCGATCAGTTGCTCGGTCAGGCGCATACGTTCGCTGCTGTACAGCTTGAAAAAGCCCTGCCGGGCACCGTTCTGCAGGTTGATATTGGCCTTGGCATGGCCGTGCTCGGCAGCGATGCGGTAAAGCCACTCGACCTGCACATCCACCGCCGGGTCTTCCTTGAGCTGGTTGTTCTTCTGCAACCAGCGGGCGTAGTGGAACAACGTGTCGCTGTCCGCCGTGGGCGTCGGGAAGTCTTCATGTTTACAGGTGAAGGCCAGGTTGGCGCGAATCTGGGTAAGCGGGTCCACGGTGAAATCCTTTTGCGGAACAGTGACGGCGCTGCCGGAATCACAGCCAGCGAGCAGCAGACAGACGAGCAGAAACAGTCGGTACATCAATCCTTGTTCTCCAGCGTTGTCGGGTCATAGAAGAACTCGATGATGGGGGCATCGGGCACACCATTCCTCTTGTCGTTCTGAAGGGCTTTGTTTCTATTGAGGATCTCACCCCATTCGTCGAACGCCTGTTTCGGGTCATCCTGCGCCCCCTTCCCACGGGTATGCAGACTCCAGAGGCGCTGCCGCATGGGCTGAGTCACCTCGGCATTCTCGTGGGCGATATTCATCTCGCTGTCCACCTGCATGCTGCGGGTGTTGATATTGGCCGAGCCGTGGGTGGTGAAGACGTCATCGACGATCAGCAGCTTGGAGTGGATGTACACCGGCATCCAGGCACCAGCAGGAGAGTCGTTGGCCACCAGGGAGCAGATATGGACCTTCAGGCCGGGACGCTCCGCTGGGCGCTGGACCGGGTTCCGCTCGATGGCTTCGATTTCCTGTTCGAGTTCGATCTGGCGTAGACGCGCGCGCTCGTCGACCTCGCGCTGCGCGTCACGCGCTCTTTCACCCAAGTCTGTCCCGCTCAGGGCATCAGGTAGCGCTGTCGCCCACTCAATGACCTTGCGCTCGACGCGCTCAGACCAGGCAGGCTCGAACTTGGCGGCACGCTGTTTGGCCTGTTCGATACGACGCAGCTTGGTGACGCTGGGCATACCGTCTTCGCGGCCCAACAGTTCGAGCATGCGCTGGGTGTTGACGATGCCGGGGCCCACACCGTCCTTGTTGGCGTTGGTGACCACGAACAGGTGCAAGGCGCCATGAGTGCCGGGGTCTCGACCCTTGTTGGTCTGGACCTTGGCGACGTTCAGGATGGCCTCTGCCAGGGCCGGCCAGCGGAAGTACTGGTTTTCGATGTAGATGAACTGGGTGGCGTTGTTGATCGCCTGCAAGTAGAGCTGCTCAATATCGCGCTTGCCTTCCTGAGGTTGGGTGCGCAGAAGTTGGGCCATGGTCAACGCGTCTTCCTCGCCCAGCGGCAACTGCTGCGCGACTGTATCGGCGTTGCGCGATAGAAAGAGGTCTTCTCCGGTTTCCCGACGCCAGGAGGAGGCGAAATTGTGGTGCAGGTGTGCCAGTATCGGCCCGGTGACACGGCAGGAAATATCCTGGCGCGGCAGGCGACCGCGCGCACCTCGGTTGGGGAGAGGTCGGTCGGTGTAGGTACGCCCCCAGGCCGAGTGCTGGTCAGTGTCCCAATACTCGTCAAGCATGTTGTGGCCCATGACGAAACCGACGGCAAGCTCGGGGACTTCGTAATCGACAAGAACCGTCTTCTGGTGGTGGCTGGGGGCCCCAGCCATCATAGATATCGTCGTTTTGCTGAGGTCCGGGTCAAGGCTGTGCAGAGCCGCCTGATAGGCGATTTCGGCGCGTTGCAGCGGGTCGAAGCCACGGCTGACGAACACCGGGCAATCCTTGGTCCAAAACGTCGCCTCCAGACCCCAGGCGGAACACTCACGGAACCAGTGGCGGTCAAAGGCATATTGTTCGTCTGTGGCGGTTTGCCCCTCGCGGTCACCGATTCGCACCGTCCCCTTGCCCGGCAGGTTGGATTCCCCCGTCGCCTTTCCCGTCAAATTGAAAGGTGCTTCCCAACCCAGGATTCGCACACGCACCGGGTTTTTCTTGTCCTTTGCCTTGGCCATGAGCAGTTCGCCAATGCTTGGGTGCTCGCCATCACGAATGAAGTACATCGAGGGCTGAAAGCCCCAGCAAATGATGTCCACGGACTTCTTCGCATTGGCGATGGCTTTATGTACGGCGTGAAAGGCTTCCTCGCCATTGATCAAAGGCTTGTAGGTGGCAGGCAGGGGCCGGTATTCGGTGTCGAAGACGAACCAGGGGTTCATGCACATCACTTCCTGGGTGTGCTTCAGCGCCAGCGGGGCGACAATTTCGCGCGGCTTCATGAGGCTTCTCCTTTGCGCTTGTTCTTTTCTTCCAGTAGCCCGGCGTAGTCGTTGCGATGATCTGTGTGCGAAGCGGGCAGGCCGATCTCGGGATCGTCGCTGGCCGCGGGGTGATGGTTGAAGCCACGATTGGCCAAGTGCCCCTGCTCGGGATTGCGGTACTCCTCGGGCACTGGAATCTGGTAGGTGACGCCATTGGCCATCTCCAGCCGGTACTGGCGGGTAATCACCTGATGCTCGAAGGTCAGGAAGCCGGTTTGGTCCAGAACGCCCTGCTCAATTGGCGCACCATCAGCGAATAGGGTGTAAGGCATACCCGCCCAGTTTGATTGCAGCGCGCCGGGCGCTCGCGATATGCGGACCTTTATGCGCTGCGCGGATTCGAGCTTCGGATACTCGGGATGCGTAGCCAGCATGCTGGCCGGCCCTTGATGATCGAACTGCGCCGACTTGATCAGGTAGTCGCCCTGGGTGCCGGACTCGATACCGTGCTGGTCAAGGGCGATGTAGGTGCCAGCGGCGTTGAGGAGGATTTTCTTCTTCGCGGTGATATGGATTTCATCCTCGCTGCTGACGATGTCCAGCCCCATGCGCGCGAGAATTTCCATGCGGTCGTTCTGCGCCTGAATCTGCACCGCACCCTGGTTGGCGATGAGCTTCATGCCCAGCTTGCGCACGAACAGGCTCAGGCCTTCGCCCACGCCGATGAACAGGCGCTTGACCACGCTGATGTCGGCTTCGTTGCCGGCGTTGAGCATCAGATTGCGCTCGGCGGCCAGTTGCAGGTGCTGGCCGCTGGTCACGGCAATGCCCTGCGGGGCGCTGATCAGCGCCACCGCGGCTTGCAGGTTGTCCAGGCGTTCGCTGAGCAGGGTCAACTGCGCCTGAACATCCGCCGGGTCGGCTTTGGCGGTTTCAGCGTCGGCGGAGAGCTTCCGGATTTCATCGCCGGCCTGCTTGAGCCGAGCGACGGCTTCCTGCATGGCGAGTACTTGCCCCTGCGCTCCGGGCTGCACATCGGCACTGATGAACACACCCTTGCCGGCGCGCACCGAGCCCCAGCCATCGGTGCGCAGCTCGAAGCCTTCGCCGCGTTTCTGCTTCTTGGCATCCACCAGATGCCCCAGGTTGAGCTGGCTCTTGCCGGAGTACTCGGTGCTGACCTTGATGTGTTCCTGCCCGCGCGTGTCGTCCAGGCGAATTTTGTTGTTGGTGGGCGTTCTCAGTACGTTGCGCTTGTGGTTGTGGATGGTGACGTGGTCAGGCTCGAGGTTGGTGTGCAGGGCATGGGCGATGAACGGCCTATCCGGGTCGCCCTGCTCGAAGGCCACCGCCACTTCGGTGCCGGCCAGCAAGGGCATGTGCAAGCCGTAGGTGTCGCCGGCATAGGGCCGCGCCAGGCGCAGCCACATGCTCTCGCGGCCGGCTGGCCAGGTATCCCGGTCGAACAGGAAGTTGACGCGGTAGCGCCCTTGTCCATCGATATGGCTGTAGGGGTCGTTGCGCTGCGGGCTGGTGATGCGCGCGGGCACGGTGCCGGCGATGCGCGGCTTGCTCGGCACCGGCGGGCGGAAGGCGATGTGGCCGTCGGGGATGGCTTCGAAGCGGAGGTCGAAGCTGCGATCACGGGCAGCCGTGCAGTGGCTGCGGACGATCAGCGCGCCTTGGCTGAACGCTGCCGGTGCGCCGCCTGTCACCTTGAGCACCCAGCCGGGGGCCAGGGCGGCGTCGCTGCTGGCACCGCTCAGGCGGAGCTGGTCATTCAGGTAGCGCTCGTGGGCCAGCTGCGCGTAGAAGACGCCGCTCTCGGCGTGGTCTTCCTCATCGCCACGGGCATGGGGATCGCCGAGGCTCTGGTAGTGCTCGTCGGCGTAGTGGTAGGCCTCGCCGTAGGTGGTGGCGGCGCCACGCGTCAGGTCGGCCTGGCCGTCAAGGTTGGCGCCGGCATCGCGCGAGTAGTAGGCGCGGGTGCTGACCACTTGCTGGACGACCTGGTGGCTGGCCTGCAGGTCCCAGACGGCATCCTGGCCGGTGGCTTGCAGCCCGCTCAGGGGCCGCAGCGGCAGGCTGATATCACGTTGGTAGTGCATGGGCGAGTCCTTGAACTCGACCACGTCGATTCTCAAGCGCGCGTCCATGCTGAAGCTGAACCAGATGCCGCGCTCGGCGCAGAGCCGCTTGATGTAGGCCAGGTCCGACTCGCCGTACTGCAGCAGTTGGTCATGCTGCTTGTAGGTTCTGCCGAGGTCGATGAGAAAATCCTGCCCGCGCCAGCCATGTCGCCGCAGGATGGTTTCCACCACCTCGGGCACGCTCTGGTTCTGGTAGATGCGGTACTGGCAGGTCTTGTCCAGCAGCGACAGGCGCGGCTCCAGCCTGAGCTCGTAACGGGCTTCGTCCCTGGAGGCCGAAAGCCGCCGGAATCCTGTGATGACCCCGTGCAAGGTGCGCAGCGGCGCGAGCGCTGGCGGCGTGTAGCCGCGAATGATCAGCGCGGGCGGCGCTGCGTGCAGACTGAAGCTGGCCTCCTTGCCGAGCAGGGTGTCGGCGGCAATGTCGAGACTCGGGCTGGTCACCTCGATGGCGTAGCAGAAGGTCTCGCTGAGTGCCTCGGTGCCGGAAAACGCGAGCACGTCCAACGGGGCGCTCTGGTCAGCCACCGTGAGCCTATGCCGGCTGTGGTCGAAGAAGGGGCGTATCTCGCTGAGCATGGATCAGACCTCCGCGCGTTCGAGAGCCAAGGGCTCTTCGCTGAATGCCAGGGCGATGCCGTCGTCAGCGCTGTAACCCAGGCTGACGGCGGTGGCTTGGCGCTGGCTGGCTTGGCGCTGCAGCAGTTGCTGGCTCAGCACCGGCAGGATTTGCTGGTTGAGCAGGCTGTCGATGTTGCGCGCGCCGCTGTCGGGCAGCAGGCAGGCATCGACGATGGCCTGGTTGAGGCCATCGTCGATACGGCAGGTAATGCCGTAGGCGCTGCTATTGGCGATAGTCGATGCGCGCTATGACCTGAACTCCGGCCCAGCGACGCTTTGTAGGTGATAAAAACCCAGCGATATATAAGATTTTTCTTAAAGCTCGATCTTGTTGCGGTATCGCCAGAACTTACTGTCACTCGGGCGGATTTCTATACAGAGGTTGCGTTCATCACTGAGCTTGCACGGCTTATCACAAGGCGTGGCCCGGCAGATCTGGAGACCGGCCAACGCCGTGACGGGTATCTCTGGCAGGTGGCACGCCCCACTTGAATACCCGTTTTTTCATTGCTGCACCGGCACGCCGGAGGATGGTGTCGGACACAGACGCCGCGCAGACCTTGGCCTTGCTGGATGCTGGGACGTAAACAGGGTGCGCATATGAACGAAAAGCCCCGCTAACTGCGGGGCTTGTGCTTTTGATAGTCGCGGCTAAAGCCCCTCCCACAGGTCATCATGAACTCCGTGGGAGGGGCTTCAGCCGCGACAGTCACCTGCCCCGGATTGAATCCGGGCTAGCGCCGGGCCACCAGAAACAGACGCGGAAATGGCAGCAACACCCGACCATCGGCCTGCGCCGGATAGGCTTCGCTGATCGCCGCCTGATAACGCTCGAGGAAAGCAGCCTGCTGCTCGGCATCCAGCGGCTGCAGGAACGGCAGCAACGCCGTTGACTTGAACCACTGCACCACCGCCGTGGCATTGTCCAGCACATGGAAGTAGGTGGTACGCCAGATATCCAGTTCGCAGGCCTGGGCGCCGAGGATGTCGTAGTAGGCTTGCGCACTGTGCCGCTCGGCATGGCGCACCTCGCCGATTCGCGCAGCCCAAGGTCCTTCGGCGGCCACTTCACGGGCCAGGCGATGCGCCGGCTCCTGCAGGTTGTCCGGTGTCTGGGTCGCCAGCCAGCCACCCGGCGCCAGTTGCGCCAGCAACCTCGGGTAGAGCTGCGCGTGATCGGGCAGCCATTGCAGCGAGGCATTGGCCAGGATCAGCTGCGGTGCGCTGTCGGCCCGCCAGTGCTGGATATCCGCCAACTGGAAGCTAACCTGGGGCAGCCGCTGACGCGCTGCCCGCAGCATGTCTTCACTGCTGTCGATACCTATCACCCGCGCTTGTGGCGCATGAGATTGCAATACGGCAGTTGAATTACCGGGGCCGCAGCCCAGGTCGACAGCCAGCTCGAGGTCATCACGCGGCACCGCCGCCAGCAGATCATGCACAGGGCGGGTACGCTGGCGTTCGAACAGGGAATACTGCTGGGCGGACCAACTCATCGCATCACTCCTCGATTTCAATCATGGGCCGCAGGATAACAGGCTGACCGAACCCACAAGGTTTTCGCTGAAACCGGCAAGTTTCCGCTTTCGCCCGGCATGGACATGGCGGATATCCGCCACCCACTGTGCGACACGTCACACCCCTTTCCACACGCCAGACAGCCTTGGCGGAAGTTCGCCACACTGGCATAAGCCTTGCGATGGTAAGTCGCCAGCTTCGCTCAAGCCACGATAGCTACCAGGGACTGAGCGACCGCCAAAGTGACCAACACGACGTGGCCGAAAAGGCTCCGCAACCTGATAAGAAGAAAAGGAAGCAGTATGTTCAATACCCTTCGTGCCATGGCCGTGTGCGCCATGGCGTGCGCCTCTCTCAGCGCCACCAGCGCGCTGGCCGATGAACCTATCCTGATCAAGTTCTCGCACGTCGTGGCCGATGCCACTCCCAAGGGCCAGGGCGCGCTGCTGTTCAAGCAGCTGGTCGAGGAACGTCTGGCCGGCAAGGTGAAGGTCGAGGTCTACCCGAACTCCAGCCTCTACGGCGACGCCAACGAGCTGGAAGCGCTGCGCAACAACGATGTTCAGTTGCTGGCGCCGTCTCTGGCGAAGTTCGAGCAGTACACCAAGCAACTGCAGGTGTTCGACCTGCCGTTCCTGTTCGATGATCTGGATGCGGTCAACCGTTTCCAGAAACGCGCCAAGGGCCGCCAACTGCTGCGCTCGATGGAAGAGCACAATATTGTCGGCCTGGCTTACTGGCATAACGGCATGAAGCAGCTTTCCGCCACTCGCGCGCTGAACATGCCCGGGGATGCCAATGGTCTGAGCTTCCGCATTCAGCCCTCGGCGGTGCTGCAGGCACAATTCGGTCAGGTGGGCGCAAATAGTCAGAAACTGCCCTTCTCCGAAGTCTTCAAGGCGCTGCAGAGTGGCCAGGTGCAGGGGGCGGAAAATCCCTGGTCGAACATCTACAGCCAGAAGCTGCATGAAGTGCAGCCCTTCATCAGCGAAACCAACCATGGCGTGCTGGACTACATGCTGGTGAGCAATTCGCGCTTCTGGTACGGCATCCCGCATCAGATCCGCATGGAGCTGGAAGGCATCATCGATGAGGTCACCTACGCGGTGAACAAACAGGCCGAAGCCGCCAACCAGGCCGATCGCCAGCGCATCGTGGATTCCGGTCGCAGCCAGGTCATCAACCTGACGGCCGAGCAGCGTCAGGCCTGGCGCGATGCGATGCGTCCGGTATGGCAACAGTTCGAAGGGCAGATTGGCAGTGACGTGATCAAGGCGGCGCAGACGGTGAACCGCAAGCATCGCGAGTGACTCTCAGCCGGCATGGCGGAAAACCGCCGTGCCGGTTGCTTGCTCCCTTCACAGACTAAGGCGCCTGCTGCAGTCGCTCCACCTGCCAGCCGCCACCCAGGGCAGCGATCAACTGCACACTGGCCGTCAGTCGGCTACCGAGAAGCGTGAGGTTGCTGCGCTCGTTGTTCAGTGCGGTCGCCTGCACGGTGACCACGCTGTTGTAGTCGACGGTACCGGCACGGTACTGGTTCTCGATCAGGCGCAGCGACTCACGCGCCGCATCCAGCGCCTCCTGCTGCACCCCGCTCTCCTGCTCCAGCACGCGCAGCTGCACCAGGTAATCCTCCACCTCACGGAAGCTGTCCAGCACGGCCTGGCGGTATTGCGCCACGGTCTGGTCATAGGCGGCTTCGCTGCGCTCCAGCTCCGCACGTCGCGCGCCGCCGTCGAACAGGGTCAGTGCCAGTTGCGGGCCAAGCGACCAGAAGCGGTTTGGCACCTCGATCCAGTCGGCGAAGCTGCTGCCACGATAGCCACCGCCGGCCGAGATGCTCAGGTCGGGGAACCAGGCTGCCTCCGCCACGCCGATCTGCGCGTTGGCCGCCATCACCCGGCGTTCGGCAGCGGCAACGTCAGGGCGGCGTTCGAGCAACTGCGACGGCAGCGCCACGGGTACCTCGGGCAAAGCTGGCAGACTTTCGCGCGGTGCGATGGACAGCTCCGCCGGGCTGACGCCGACCAGCACGGCAATGGCATGTTCGAGCTGCGCGCGCTGCCACTCGAGATCGATGGCCTGCGCCTGCGTGCTCTTGAGCTGGGTGGTGGCCTGGCTCACGTCGGACCTGGGCACGATGCCGGCCCGATACTGGTTCTCGGTCAGGCGCAGCGAGCGCGCGTAGGCGGCCACTGTCGCGTCGAGCAAACGCTTCTGCTCATCGAGAATGCGCAGTTGCAGGTAGTTCTGCACCAACTCGCTCTGCAGACTCAGCCGCGCAGCGGCAAGGTCGGCGGCGCTGGCCTCGAATTCGGCGCGGCTGGCCTCCAGGCCCCGGCGCAGCTTGCCCCAGATATCCAGCTCCCAGGCTGCATTGAGGCTGAGGTCATAGCTCTTGGAAATGCTCGATGCTCCAGAACCGCTGACGGTGACGCCATCGGCGGTACGGAGGGTGCTGTCACCGCCGCCCTGCCCGGCTCGGGTCACCCCGGCGCTGCCGGACAGCGTTGGGTAGAAGCTGGCCCGCGCACCGCGCACCAGTGCGCGCGCCTGGCGGTACTGGGCCTCGGCTGCCGCCAGGTTCTGGTTGGACAGCTGCAGGCGCTCGGCCAGCGCATCGAGCTCGGCATCACCATACAGTGCCCACCAGTTGCCACGCTCCAGGGCGTCTGCCGGCGCGGCCGCCTTCCAGCCCTCGACCTGTTTGAACTGCACAGGTGCCGCCAGTTCGGGGCGCTGGTAATCAGGGCCCAGGGTGCAGCCGCCAAGCACGCCGGCCAGCAGCAAGGAGACGAGGGTTCGGGCGAAAGTAACTTGGTTCATAGCGGATTTTCCAACGAAGCATCGGTGCGCACGCCGCGCCAGCGGTTGACGCGATGGCGCAGGCGGTCGAAGTAGAGGTAGACCACCGGAGTGGTGTAGAGGGTCAGCATCTGGCTCAACACCAGGCCACCGACGATGGTGATACCCAGCGGCTGGCGCATTTCAGAACCCTCGGCACTGCCCAGCACCAGCGGCAAGGCGCCAAGAATCGCGGCCAGGGTAGTCATCATGATCGGCCGGAAACGCAGCAGGCAGGCCTGACGAATGGACTCCTGCGGGCTGAGGCGTTCGCCCCGCTCCAGTTGCAGGGCCAGATCGACCATCAGAATGGCGTTCTTCTTGACGATACCGATCAGCAGGAACAGCCCCAGCAGCGAAATCAGGCTGAACTCCATGCCGACCAGTTGCAGCGCGAGCAAGGCGCCAACCCCGGCAGACGGCAAGGTCGAGAGGATGGTCAGCGGGTGCACGTAGCTCTCGTAGAGCACGCCCAGCACGATGTACACCACCACCAGTGCCAGCAGGATCATCAGCGGCTGATTGCCCTGGGTCTGCTGGAACGCAGCGCCAGTGCCGCCCAGCATGCCCTGCACTTCGGTGGGCAGGCCGACCCGCGCCACGGCGGTCTCGATGGCGCGGCTGGCCTTATCCAGGCTGACGCCCTCGGCCAGGGAGAAGCCGATATTCTCGGCGGCGAACTGGCCCTGGTGGTTGACCCGATCCTCTTCCAGGCTGCGTTCCCAGCGGGCGAAGGTGGACAGCGGCACCCGAGCGCCATCGGCGGTGATCAGCTGAATCTGGTCCAGCGCCTCGGGATGCTGGGCGTAGCGCGGGTTGATCTCCATCACCACGCTGTACTGGTTCAGCGCCTCGTAGATGGTGGAAACCTGGCGCTGGCTGAAGGCGTTGTTGAGCACGGCGGTGATCATGCTCATCTCTACGCCCAGACGCTGCGCAGCCTCGCGGTCGACGACCAGGCGAATCTGCTGGGCGCCCTCGTTCTCGTTGGCGTCGATATCGGTCAGCTCGGGCAGCGCGCGCAACGCCTCACGCACCTCCGGCAGCCACGTCCGCAGGAGGTCGAGATCGCCCGAGAGCAGCATGTATTCGTTCTCCGAGCTGCGCCCCTCGCGCCCACCGATCTGCAGATCCTGATCCGGCATGAGGAACATGCGCCCACCGGGCACCTTCGGCACAGTGGCGCGCAGGCGATTGATGACCTGCTGCGACGACACGCCGCGCGCCTCCACCGGCTTCAGCCGCACGATCATGAAGGCGTTGTTGATTCCCCCCGAGCCACCGATAAAGCCCGCGACGCTTTCCACCGCCGGGTCGGCCAGTACGGCATTGCGGAAGATCTCCATCTTCGGCTGCATGACCTGGAACGACAGGCCGTCATCACCACGGATGAACCCGATCAATTGGCCGGTATCCTGCTGCGGCATGAAGGTCTTGGGGATGCTGACGAACAGGTAGACGTTCAGCGCGATGGTGGCCAGCAGGCTGATCACCATCAGCAGCGAATGGCGCAGCGCCCAGTCCAGCGAACGCCCGTAGACGGCCAGAATCCGTGCCTGCAGGCGGTCGCCCCATTGCTGCAGAGGTCCGCGTGGCTGTTCGTCCTCGGCCCTGAGCCAGCGCGCGCACAGCATCGGCGTCAAGGTCAGCGACACCAGCAGGGAAATCACCACCGCCACTGCCAGGGTGATGGAGAACTCGCGGAACAACCGTTCGACGATACCGCCCATGAACAGGATGGAGATGAACACCGCCACCAGCGACAGGTTCATCGACAGCAGGGTGAAGCCCACCTCGCGCGTGCCTTTGAAGGCCGCTGCCATCGGTTTCTCGCCGTTATGGATGTGCCGGGCGATGTTCTCCAGCACCACGATGGCATCGTCCACCACCAGCCCGGTGGCGATGATCAGCGCCATCAGCGACAGGTTGTTCAGCGAGAAGCCCAGCAGGTACATGGCGGCGAAACTGCCGATCAGCGACACCGGCACCGCCAGCGCCGGAATCAGCGCTGCGCGCCAGCGCCCGAGGAACGCCAGCACCACCAGGATCACCAGGCCCACGGCAATCAGCAGGGTCTGCTCGGCCTCATGCAGTGTGGCGCGGATCACCGGCGAGCGATCCATCGCCACCTCCAGTTCGACGCTGGCGGGGATCACTTCGCGCAGCGCCGGCAGCTCGGCGCGGATGTCGCTGATGGTCTGCAGGATATTCGCCCCGCTCTGCCGGTTGATCACCAGCAGCACCGCCTCCTTGTCGTTGTAGAAGCCGCTGTTGTAGCGGTCCTCGACGCCATCGGTAACCGTGGCTACATCGCCCAGGCGCACGGCGGCGCCGTCCTGGTAGCGGATGATCATCGGCAGGTAATCGGCGGCCTTGGCCAGCTGATCGCTGGCCTGCACCTGCCAGCGGCGCTGCGCATCCTCGACCGCGCCCTTGGGCCGCAGGGCGTTGCTGGCCGCGATGGTCTGGCGCACTTCGTCCAGCGCGATGCCATAGTGATCGAGCAGGCGCGGCTCCAGGGAAACCCGTACCGCCGGCAGCGAACTGCCACCGACCTGCACCTCGCCCACGCCACCGACCTGGGACAGCTTCTGCGCCAGGATGGTCGAGGCCACGTCGTACAGCTGGCCCTTGTTCAGCGTGGCACTGGTCAGCGACAGCACCATGATCGGTGCCTGCGACGGGTTGATCTTGCGATAGCTGGGCATGGTGCGCATGCCGCTGGGCAGCAGTTCGCGCGCCGCGTTGATCGCCGCCTGGACCTCGCGCGCGGCGGTGTTGATGTCCTTGTCCAGATCGAACTGGATCATGATCCGCGTGCTGCCCTGGCTGCTGCGGCTGTTCATCTGGCTGACCCCGGCGATCGAGCCGAGCGAGCGCTCCAGCGGCGTGGCCACGGTCGACGCCATGATCTGCGGGCTGGCACCTGGCAGGCTGGCCTGCACGGTGATGGTGGGGAAATCCATCTGTGGCAGCGGCGCCACCGGCAGCAGGCCGAAGCTGACGCCACCGAGCAGCATGATCGCCAGGCTCAGCAGCAGGGTCGCCACCGGGCGACGAATGAAAGGCGCGGAGAGGTTCATGCGTGATGGGCCCCGCCAAGGCTTCGCCAATCCTGTAGGAGCGGCTTCAGCCGCGAACAGGCCGACGCAGGAAATTCGCGGCTGAAGCCGCTCCCACGCCGGAGGCTCATACCGCCACCCCGGCGGCGCTGCGCCCGCTGACGCGCCGCGACAGGCGGTCGAAGTACAGGTAGATCACCGGCGTGGTGAACAGCGTCAGCACCTGACTGACCAGCAGGCCGCCGACCATCACCAGGCCCAGCGGCTGGCGCAGCTCGGCGCCGGAGCCCGAGGCGAGCATCAGCGGAATGGCGCCGAACAGCGCCGCCAGGGTGGTCATCAGGATCGGCCGAAAGCGCAGCAGCGCCGCCTGGTAGATCGCCGCCTCTGGCGCCATGCCCTGGTTGCGCTCGGCCTCGAGGGCGAAGTCGATCATCATGATCGCGTTCTTCTTGACGATGCCGATCAGCAGGATGATGCCGATGATGGCGATCAATCCCAGGTCGTTACCCGTCAGCAATAGCGCCAGCAGTGCCCCGACCCCCGCCGAAGGCAGGGTGGAAAGGATGGTGATCGGGTGGATGTAACTCTCGTAAAGCACACCGAGCACGATGTACATGGTGATGATGGCCGCCAGGATCAGCAGCAAGGTCGACGACAGCGATGCACGGAACGCTTCGGCAGCCCCCTGGAACTGGGTGTCGATGCCACCGGGCAGGCCGATTTCCTGCTCGACACGCTCGATCACGGCAACCGCCTCGCCCAGCGAGACGCCCGGCGCCAGGTTGAACGACAGGGTCACCGCCGGGAACTGACCGATATGGTTGATCAGCAGGCTGGCCGGGCGCTCCTCTATGTGCGCCAGGGACGACAATGGCACCTGCTGGCCGTCACCGGTGGCCACGTGAATCTGGCGCAGTGCGGCCAGGCCGATGCGCCCGCCATCGCGGCTTTCCAGCACCACGCGGTACTGGCTGGCCTGGGTGTAGATGGTGCTGATCTGGCGCTGGCCGAACGCGTCGTACAAGGCATCGTCGATGCTGCCAACGTTGATGCCCAGGCGCGCGGCGGCGTCGCGGTCGATGTCCAGGTACACCTGCAGACCACGGTTCTGCAGGTCGCTGGCCACGTCGGTCAGCTCCGGCTGCTCGCGCAGCGCTTCGACCAGACGCGGCGTCCAGGTTTCCAGCAACTGGCTGTCAGGCGACTCCAGGGTGAACTGGAACTGGGTGCGGCTGATGCGATCTTCGATGGTCAGGTCCTGCACCGGCTGCATGAACAGCTCGATACCGGGAATCTGCGCCAACTCCGGACGCAGACGCTCGATCACCTCACTGGCGGTGACATCGCGCTCGGCGTGGGTCTTCAGGTTGATCAGCAGGCGGCCGCTGTTGAGCGTCGGGTTGTCGCCGTCCACGCCAATCGAAGAGGACAGGCTTGCCACTGCCGGATCGCGCAGGATCACATCCGCCAGGCGCTGTTGACGCTCGCTCATGGCAGCAAAGGAGATCGACTGCGGGGCCTCGGAAATGCCCTGAATCACGCCGGTGTCCTGCACCGGGAAGAAGCCCTTGGGCACCGCCACATACAGCAGCACGGTCAGCCCCAGGGTCGCCACGGCCACCAACAGGGTCAGCGGCTGATGCTTGAGCACCCACTGCAACCACACGCCATAGCGCTCGATCATCGCATCGATGGCGCCACCGGCGGCACGATAGAAGCGCCCTTCCTGCTCGGGTTTCTCGGCCTTGAGCAGGCGCGCGCACATCATCGGCGTGAGAGTCAGCGACACCACCAGGGAAATCATGATGGCCACGGCCAGGGTGATGGCGAACTCGCGGAACAGGCGGCCGACCACATCGGCCATGAACAGCAACGGAATCAGTACGGCGATCAGCGACAGGGTCAGCGAGACCAGGGTGAAGCCGATCTGCCGGGCGCCCTTGAGCGCAGCGTTCAGCGGCGTCTCCCCCTCCTCCAGATGTCGGGCGATGTTCTCCAGCATGACGATGGCGTCGTCGACCACGAAACCGGTGGCGATGGTCAGCGCCATCAGCGTCAGGTTGTTGATGGTGAAGCCTGCCAGGTACATCACGCCGAAGGTGCCAATCAGCGACAGCGGCACGACGATGGACGGGATGATGGTCGCCGACAGCTTGCGCAGGAACAGGAACGTCACCATCACCACCAGGGCGATGGCCAGCAGCAGCTCGTGCTGCACGTCACGTACAGCGGCACGGATGGTCTGCGTACGGTCGGTCAGCACCTTGACCTCGACGCTAGCCGGCAGGCCTTCGGTCAGGTGCGGCAGCAGGGTCTGGATGCGATCGACCACGTCGATCACGTTGGCACCGGGTTGGCGCTGCACGTTGACCAGCACCGCCTGATTGCGGTTGGCCCAGGCAGCCAGGCGCTCGTTCTCGGCGCCATCGATGATCTCGGCGACATCCTTCAGACGCAGCGCCGAGCCGTTCTCGTAGTGGAGGATCAGCTCGCGGTATTCCTCGACGGATTTCAGCTGGTCGTTGGCATCGAGCTGGGATACCCGCGTGGGGCCATCGAAGTTACCCTTGGGCTGGTTGACGTTGCTGGCGGTGATCAGGCTGCGCACGTCGGCAAGGCTGAGCCCATAGGAAGCGAGTGCCTCCGGGTTGACGCGAATGCGCACCGCCGGACGCTGCCCGCCGGCCAGGGTCACCAGGCCGACACCGCTGGTTTGCGCCAGTTTCTGCGCCAGCCGGGTATCGACCAGATCGTTGACCTGCGGCAGCGGCATCGTCGCCGAACTTATCGCCAGGGTCAGTACCGGCGTGTCGGCCGGGTTGACCTTGTTGTACACCGGCGGCGCCGGCAGATCGCCGGGCAGCAGGTTGCTCGCCGCGTTGATCGCCGCCTGCACCTCCTGCTCGGCCACCGCCAGGGAAACGTCCAGGTTGAAGCGCAGGGTGATCACCGACGCGCCGCCCGAGCTGGTCGAGGACATCTGCTTGAGCCCGGCCATCTGCCCGAACTGGCGCTCCAGCGGCGCCGTCACGGCACTGGTCATCACATCCGGGCTGGCGCCGGGGTACAGGGTCAGCACGCGGATGGTCGGATAATCCACCTCCGGCAGCGCCGACACCGGCAGCAGGCGATAGGCGATCAGGCCGCTGAGGAAGATCGCCACCATCAACAGCGTGGTGGCGACCGGCCGCAGGATGAAGGGACGGGAGATGTTCATGCGTCGTTCCGCGCGGCGGCCCGGCTGGGCTCCCCCTGCCCTTCGCTGCCGGATTCCTGCACGGCAGTCGGGTCGACCACCTCCACTTCGCTGCCGTCACGCAGGCGGTCGGTACCTTCCATGACCAGCCGTTCGCCCTGCTGCACGCCCTCGTTGACCATGCTGCGTTCAGCATCGCTGGCCACGATGGTGACCGGGCGGATGCTCACCTTGTTATCGTCACCCACGACATAGACGAAGGTGCCCTGAGTGCCGAACTGCACCGCAGCGGACGGAATGATGGTGGCGGCCTCGCGGGTTTCAACGCGCAGACGCACGTTGACGAACTGATTGGGGAAGAGCATCTGCTCGGCGTTGTCGAAGCGCGCCTTGAGCTTGACCGTACCGGTGGTGGTGTCGATCTGGTTATCCAGGCTTTCCAGCACGCCTTCGGCCAGTTTCAGGCGCTCGCCACGGTCCCAGGCCTCGACGGCCAAAGTGGCGCCGTCGCGGCGGCGCTGCAGCACGGCAGGCAGGTCACCCTCGGGGATGGTGAAGATCACCGAGATGGGATCGGCCTGGGTTATCACCACCAGCGGCGTGGTATCACCGCTGCTGACCAGATTGCCGACATCCAGCTGGCGCAGCCCCAGACGACCGTCGATGGGGGCGCGAATCTGGGTGAAGTCGAGGTTGAGCTTGGCCGTGGCGACGTCGGCCTGGTTGCTCTGCAGGCTGCCACGGTACTGATTGACCAGCGCCTGCTGGGTGTCCAGGGTCTGCCTGGCGATGCTGTCTTCGTCGTACAGGCCCTTGTAGCGCTGCAGATCCAGCTCGGCATTCTTCAGCTGTGCCTGGTTTTCCTGCAGCGCCCCCTGCGCCTGCTGCAAGGCCACCTGATAAGGGCGTGGGTCGATCACCGCCAGCAGGTCGCCGGCCTTGACCTGCTGCCCCTCGTCGAACAGCACCTTGACCAGTTCCCCATCGACCCGCGAACGCACATTGACCGTGTTGTAGGACGTTACCGTGCCGAGTGCCTTGAGCTCGATGGCGAACTCACCCTGCCTGACCTCGGCCAGACGTACCGGCACCGGGCCCATGTCGCCGAAGCGACCACGGCCCATCTGCTGGCTTTCTGGCTCGCTCGGCCAGAACCACCACAGCAGCAGAAGCAAAATGGCGAGCAGCGTCAGGCCGATCAGCCATTGGCGGGAGGAATTCGAGGAGGAAGGGGAAGCATTCGACATGGCAGGCGCAATATCACTTTTGATGGGAGTCGGCACGATAAGCACTGGCCCGCGTCAAGCAAAGCCCATTTACCCGCTTTTTACCCTCCCCTTACGTTACTAAGTGTTTGTGTCCGCGATAAATTCTTGAGCTGGCAGTGCCCCGAAGGTTCGCCTGAGTACACAAATAAAAACGGCCTGCGAGGCAGGCCGTCCGTTTTTTTGCTTGCCGCTTACTTGAGCACGGCCAGGGCAGCTGCATAGTTCGGCTCGTCGGCGATTTCGCCGACCAGCTCGCTGTGCAGCACCTTGTCGTTTTCATCCAACACGACTACCGCACGAGCAGCCAGGCCGGTCAGCGGGCCGCTGGCAATGGCCACGCCGTAGTTCTTGAGGAAGTCGGCGCCACGCAGGGAAGACAGGTTGACCACGCTGTCCAGGCCTTCGGCACCGCAGAAGCGCGCCTGGGCGAATGGCAGATCGGCGGAGATGCACAGCACCACGGTGTTGTTCAGTTGGCCGGCCTCGGCGTTGAACTTGCGCACGGAGGTGGCGCAGGTCGGGGTGTCGACGCTGGGGAAGATGTTCAGCACCTTGCGCTTGCCGGCCAGGCTGGCCAGGGTGACGTCGCTCAGGTCACCAGCGACCAGGCTGAAGGCGGGCGCCTGTTGGCCGGCCTGCGGCAGTTGACCATCGACCTGCACCGGGTTGCCTTTGAGAGTGACTTGCGCCATGGGAGTTTCCTTATCGTTCAGGGAGTTGAAGGGCAAAAGTGTGACATGGGATTCGCCGAGGCGAAGGGTCCATCGAATGGCAGGTCACGGCCCGACCATGCGACCAGACTAGCGCAGAAGCGCCGGCGATACACCCGCAGCCGAGTAGGGATTTAGCAAGAGATCGCGCGATCATCAGAAATCCCGTCGATAGAACAGGTCGAGCGAACTGGCCAGGCCGCTGGCCGCTTCCAGATAAAGACGCCGGCTCAGCTCGTAACGCAAGGCGATGGTGTTGGCCGGCTCGAACACGCCTACGCCATAACGAAGACTGAGCCGCTCGGTGATATTGCCGCTGGCCACCACGCTGGTCGTCACGCCACTGCCCTCGGTGTCGAGCTGGAAATCCTGAATGCCCAGGCTGTTTGCCAGGCTGGTGGTGATGGAGCTGCTACCAGCCAGACCGAGCGCCAGCGCGGCCTGACCGAGCATGCTGTTGTCACCCGCACCTTGCCCCACAGGCCGGCCCAGCACCAGATAGGACAGCGCCTGCTCCTGGCTCATGGCCGGTTCGGCGAAGACCGTGGTACTGGGCCGCTCGGCACTGCCGGACAGGCGAATACCGGCCACCACCGTGTCAACCCGGCGAATCGCTTCCACATCGAGAAACGGCTGATCGATAGGTCCGGTGAACAACAGGCGCGCGCGCCGAATGGTCAGGCGCTGGCCGTAGGCGCTATAGCGCCCCTTGACCAGATCCAGCTCACCGCGGGTATCGAGGTTATCGCCGATGTGCACACGCCCACGCAGGTCGGCAGTCAGACCGAAACCGCTGAACGCCAGCTTGTCCTGCCCCACTTCGACATCGACATCCATGGCGATACCCAGGCCCTGCTCGACCTCGGGCACTTCACGCCCGACCACCCGCGCATCAGCGGAGACCTTGACGGTGGAAGGCGGCAGTTCACGTACGCTGATCAGGCCACGCGGCACACCCACCTTGCCGCTGACGGCCAGACGCTGGGCGCGCAGCTGCAATTGCAGATCGGGCTCGACTTCCAGCTCGGCATAGGGCTCGACCTTCACCGGCAAGCGCTGCCCCTGCACCGCCAGGTCACCGCTCAGCCCCTCGGCCCAGGTCAGTTCGCCACGCAGATTGCCACGCCCCTGCTCACCGCTGCGCCAGTCGCCGGAGAGCTGCACCTGCTCGCCCGCGATCAACGCCTGCAACTGCAGGTTCTCCAGGCTGATCGGCAGTTCGCTCCCGGACAGCTCGCCGCCATCCAGACGCAATTGGCCATTGATCTGGGGGTCCAGCAGATGGCCGGTTATGCTGCCGTTGCCCTGCAGTTTGCCTTCAAGCTTTTCCGCCATCGGCACGAAAGGACGCAGTACGGCCAGATCGAAACCACCAAGACGAAACTCACCGCTGACCGGCTTGCTCGCCGGGCGCGGATCGATCTGCGCTTGCAACACCAACTCACCCAGGCGGGCGCTGACGAAACGCAGTTGGCTTTCTACCCGTCGCGGGCGCAGCGTGCTGTCCAGACGCAGGCTGTCGTAAGGAAAATCCAGCCACTGCTCTTCATCCGGCTGACGAATACGCAGATTGCCAGCACCGGCATCGAGCACGACTTGGCCATTGGGGCCGCTCTCGGGTAGATCGACCTTGAGCTGACCATCCAGGCGCCCCTGCCAGGCGAAATCCTCAGGCAGCCAGGGTTGCAGGCTGGCCAGGGGGAAATTCTGCAGACGCCAGTCCAGGCTGGGCTGCGGCATCAGCCGTTGCTGCCCGCCGCACAGGCTGGCATCGCCGGCTTGCCAGCAATGCGCGCCGAGATTCAGGCGGCCGCTGGCCAGGCGCTCCAGCGTCGCAGCCTGCTGCAGTTGCCAGTCCTGGCCACCGCTCTGCACGCGACCACTGGCGATGCGCCCGCGCCAATCGCCCTGCTCGTTGAGGCTGCCGTCCAGGGCCAGGGCCAGTTGCAGCAGCGGGCCTTGCAACTCCACCTCCAGCGCCTGGCGGCGCTGATCGCCACGGCCATCGGCCTGCAAGCGCCCAAGATAGGTGTCGCCAATGCGGATACCGCGCACGTTCAAGGCGATGCGCGCCTGCTGACGGGCATCCAGCGTCGCGTCCAGTTGCAGGCGCCGCAGGCTGGGGTCACCAAAGGCCAGGCGCTCACCGCTCAGCGCAAGCTGGCCTTGCGGCGCCTGCAAGGTGCCGGCCAGGGACAGTTGGCCCTGCATCTGCCCTTGCAGACCGGGCCAGAGCCGTCCAAGACGCGGCAAGGCCAGCTCCAACTGCCCCCGCAGACGCGAATCCAGCGAGCCCTTGCCGCTGATCCGGTTGTCGCCCATGCGCACCAGCAGCCGCTCGAGCTGCCACTGCTCACCAGCGCCGGCACCCTTTATCTGCAATTGCGCCGGCTGGCCACGCAGGCGGCCATTGAGGTCGATATTGGCCGTGGCCTGTAGCGCACCGGCATTGAAGCTGCCCGAGCTGTTCAGCGGACCGGCGAGGCTGCCCGGCATCTGCGCCAGCCAGTAACCCGGGTCGAGGGCGCGAAGCTGCAGCATGGCCTGCCAGTCGAAACCTTCGGCAAAACCGACCTTGACCACACCCTCGGCGCGACCCTGGCCGGCCACCAGCTGCAGTTGCGGCAGACTGACCTGCTCGAGATCGCCACTGACCGGACTGCTCAGGCTGAAGTCCCCCGCCGGCCCCTGCAATTGCGCGGCGAAATTCCCCAGGTAATTGCCTTCGCTGTAGCTGACTTCGGCCTGAAGTTGCTGCAGTGCCACGGGCGGCGGCTGGTCCAGCGGGTACAAGCGCTGCCAGGGGAAGTCCAGCCAGTCGAGCGTGGCGTCGGCCTGAAACGCCTCGCTCCAGGCCAGCACTCCGGTGAGCTGCAGGTGCTGCTGATCCTCGGCCTCGATACGCAGCAATTCGATGTCCGCGCCCTTGGCATCGACCCGTCCGCGCAAGCTCAGCGGCATCGACGCCTGCTCGGCGGGCAGATTGGCGCTACCGTCGATTCGATAGCCGCTGCTCAGATCTCCCTTTGCCGACAAGGTCAGCGCCTGCAGGTGCAGCGTCTGCGGCAAGGCGCTGCTGGCCTGGAAATCCTGGCTGGTCAGGCGCAGTTCGGCGGGCAGATGCTCGGCCAGCGCCTGCACCTGCCCTTCGAGACGGGCGTCGAGATAGCCGCTGCTATCGGCCTCGACCTTCAAGCTGCGTTGCAATTCGCCGCCCACCTGCAGCGCCACCTGCCAGGCCTTGCCATCGACTTCCGGCAACTGCAGGCGGCCGCTCAGGGCCATCGGCCAATTGCCCTGCGGTGTCAGTTGACCGCTGACGTCCAGGCTCAGGTCATCGCGCTGCAAGGCCAGGCGCTGCAGCTCCATGCCCTGCTCGTTCCAACTGGCGATCAGTTGCAGATCGCTCAGTTGCGCCTGGCCGTCCAGACGCAGTTCGCCCAGCTGAATATCGCCCATCTGCAAGCGCAGTGGCAGTTTGAGATTCGGCAGGCTCAGCGGTTCGCTGCTCGGTTCACCGTTTGGCGGCAGGTTTAGTGCCGCCTGCTGCAGATGCAGACGCTCGACGCACAGCGTCAGACGCAACAGACAGGACGGCGACCAGGCCATATCCAGCTGCTGCAACTCCACACGCAGCTCGCCCTGCTGCCAGATCAGCGCATCCGCCTGCCAGGCACCGCCCAGGCGCCCGGCGAAGCTGTCGACCTGCAGGCCCGGCACCTGCGCCAGCAGCCAGCGGCTGCCCGCCTGGGTGCCGAGCAGCGTCCACAACAGGGCGACGACCACCAGCACCAGACACAACAGGCCGGCAGCCAGGCCTTTCAGCAGGCGCCGGGTCATAGCTCAGGCCCCATGGAGAAATGCAGGCGTACGCCGCCGTCGTCATCCAGCGCATGGGCGAGGTCCAGGCGCAGCGGGCCAACCGGCGAAACCCAACGCACGCCGAAGCCGACCCCGGTCTTCAAGGTGGGAATGTCCAGCGAATTGAAGGAATTGCCCTGGTCGATGAAGGTCGCCAGACGCCATTTGTCGGTGAGGCTGTACTGGTACTCGGCACTGGCGGCGAACAGGTAGCGGCCACCGATCTTGTCGCCCTGGTTATTCTCCGGCGACAGGCTCTGGTAGTCGTAGCCGCGCACACTCTGATCGCCACCGGCGAAGAAACGCAGCGACGGCGGTACGGCGGAGAACCCATTGGTTTCAGTACCGCCGAACTGCACCCGACCCAACAGGCGATGATTGTCGAATACGGTGGTCAGGCCCTTGAGCATCACATTGCCATGCAGCACATTGGCATCGGACAGCACGCCATCGACAGCGCCGCTCAGGTCGAACTGCACACGATAGCCCTGGTTCGGGTCGAGGCGGTTGTCGCTGTGCAGCAACGAATAGCTGACGCCCGGCATCAACAGGGTGCTCAGCCCTGAATCGTCACCCAGGCGATATTCCTCACGCTGCCATTTCACCGACAGCACGCGTTGCCAGCCACCGGGACGCTGGCTGTACCATTCCGGGCCGAGGGTGAGCAGCCGGCTCAGGCTGTCCTTGCTGGCCAGTTCTTCATATTGATAGCCGCCGGCCAGGCGCAGCTTGTCGGTCAGCGGCGGATCACCGGGAATGTCGTACCACAGACCGACGTTCTGCCGCGGGGCGGACAATTCGCTTTCAACCCCGTAGCTATGCCCCTGCGGATTGCGCCAGTGACGCGTCCAGTTGGCACGCAGGCGCGGCCCGACGTCGGTGGAAAATCCCAGCCCCAGCCCCATGCTGCGCGGCTCACGCACCTGCAGCGCCACCGCCACGGGAATGCGCAACTGGTCGGCCTGGGTCGGGATGGCATCGACCCGTACCGACTCGAAATAGCCGCTGGACTGCAGCGCCTGATACAGCTCGGCGATCAACTCGGAGTCGTAAGGTGTGTCCGCCTCGAACGGCACCATGCGCAGCAGCAACTCTTCATCGAACGGGAAGTCGCCGCTGAAGGCGATATCGCCCAGGCTGTAGCGCGGCCCGCTGACGAACACCAGTTCGATATCGGCAATCCCGGCCGGCGGATCGATTTCCAGGCGCTGCCGCGAGAATCGACCGTCGAAGAAGCCGTAGCGCGAGGCCTGATTCTGGATCAGCCGTTTGGCGTCTTCGTAACGTCCATGGTTGAGCGCCGAACCGGCTTTCAAGCGGCTGGCACTGGGGACGCGAAAGGCTGGCAGTTCCCTGGCCGGACCTTCGATGCGGATGTCGACGTTGCGCAGGCGAATGCGTTCGCCTGGCTCCACCTCGAGCACCAGGCGCGGCGTTTCGCCCTCCTCGATACGGCTACGAATGCGCGCCTGGTAATAGCCCAGGGCCTGAGCCGCCTTGTCGGCCTCGCTCTCGGCGATGCGACGCAAACGCCGCAACGACTGTGCATCGCGCCCGTCGAAGGCGCCGACATAACCTTCAATATTGGCCTTGAGAGCCGAATTGTTCGGGGTGATTCGTACGTCCAGCTCGCCCGCTGCGAAAGCGCCGGTACTGATCAGCAGCAGCGCCAGGCTGCACCGAAAATGTCCATATACACTCATGGCGGAGGATGCTACCACGGAGCAGAGCCCTTGCCAGAGCCGTTGCATGTGCGCCAGCCAGCCGGAGTTCAGGCGCTGGCTCTGACCACCGGTTGCGGGTTGGGGTGAAAGAACACGTGTTCGACCACCGGGCCAATGGCCAGCTCGCCGATTTCCTCGTAGCCCTGGCGCCGGTAGAACTCCAGATAGCGAGCATTGCCGGTGTCCAGCACTACGCCTTGCGAGCCGCTGTCCTGCGCGCACCAGTCATGCAGCGCTTCGAGCAACTGCTCGCCGCGATGTTGCCCCTGAAACTCGGGGTGAATACCCAGTAGCGGCAGCACGTGGTAAGGCCCGGGCGGCAGACTGGTAAGCACCGCATCGTGGTATTCGAGATAGCGCTTGGTGCAGCTGAAGCCGGTGCTCAGCAGCATGCGCAGACGCCAACCCCAGCTTTCGGTGATATCCAGGCGGCGCTGCGGTGGAGCGATCAGTGCCGCGCCGATCAGACGATCATCGATCAGCAGGCCGATGGCCGGCAGATCTTCGGCGAAGTGCCGCTGCACCAGTTCGCGAATCGTCGCGCGTACACGCTGATCAAAACCCGGTCGCTGCGCGTCGAACAGATAAGCGAAGGTCGGCTCATGACGATAGGCATGGTAGAGCAGCGAACGGACCTCGCGGGCGTAACCCCCATCGAGCATGCGCACTTCTGCTGGAGCGTTGTTGGGCATGGCGGACCTCTGTTGTTATGCGTTGTGGGTCAAGCGCGTTCCAGCCAACTTAGCACCAGCGCATGACACCCGCCAGGCGCTGGCCGCGAGCGCCGAGGATCGGCTAGCATCGCCGTTCAATCTGAAAGTCACGCAGCGACGTCCTCCTTGCACCCTTCGCCCTCCGGCAGAAGGTGGCGCGAAGCGCCGGATGAGGGAGGGCATGCTGCGCAGGCGTTCGTCATCCGGGGTGTCTCTCGTGGCATACCCGTCAGCCCAGGACCTGCTGCCCATGAAAATCGTCTCCTTCAATATCAACGGCCTGCGTGCGCGCCCTCATCAATTGCAAGCCTTGATCGAAAAACACCAGCCGGACGTGATCGGCCTGCAGGAAACCAAGGTGGCCGATGAGCAGTTCCCCGAAGCCGAGATCCGCCAGCTCGGCTACCACGTGCATTACCACGGCCAGAAAGGCCACTACGGTGTCGCCCTGCTCTCGCGCCAGGAGCCACTGAGCCTGCACAAGGGTTTTCCCGGCGATGCAGAAGATGCTCAGCGCCGCTTCATCTACGGCACCTTCGCCGATGCCAATGGCAACCCGGTCACCGTCATGAACGGCTATTTTCCGCAGGGCGAAAGCCGTGATCACCCGGTGAAATTCCCGGCCAAGCAGCGCTTCTACGCCGACCTGCAGCAATTGCTGGTGGAGCGCTTCGATCCACAGCAGGCGCTGGTGGTGATGGGCGATATCAACATCAGCCCGGAAGATTGCGACATCGGCATCGGCGAGCCCAATCGCCTGCGCTGGCTGAAAACCGGCAAGTGCAGCTTCCTGCCAGAAGAACGCGAGTGGCTGGCAACCCTCAAGAGCTGGGGCCTGGTGGACAGCTTCCGCCATCTCAACCCCGCCGTGAATGACCGCTTCAGCTGGTTCGACTACCGCAGCCGCGGTTTCGAGGACGAACCCAAGCGCGGCCTGCGCATCGACGTGATTCTCGCCAGCCAGCCGCTACAAGCGCGCCTCAAGGATGCCGGCATCGATTACGACCTGCGCGGTATGGACAAGCCATCGGACCATGCACCGATCTGGCTGGAACTGGCCTGAGACCGCACCCGTAACATGACTGCAATCTGACTGACTTAATCTGCGTGGCACTTTCTCTCACCCACTAGAAGGTGCCTGCCGCATGCCGCGCGCCCTGCCTGCCATCGATCGTGACCTCTGGGGTCGCACCCTGTCCCTGCTGCTGATCGGCTTCATCTGCTACGCCCTGCCCCTTTCCGTGTTCGCCGCCCTGCCCGCTTCCCAGGGTAACCAACCGGTGCTGCGCATCCAGGGCTCCAACACCATTGGTGCCAAGCTCGGCCCGGAGCTGGTCAAGGGGCTGTTCGAAGCCCAAGGCCTGCGCGATATCCGCAGTGAAGACGGCGCCCGGGAAAACGAGCAGCGCATCGTGGCCCGCCAGGCCGATGGTCGCAGCGTGATCGTCGAAGTGGCCGCCCATGGTTCCAGCACCGGCTTCGCCTCGCTGCACAATGGCAGCACCGACCTGGCCGCCTCGTCTCGCCCGATCAAGAACAGCGAGGCCGCCAACCTGGCGAACCTGGGCGATCTGCACAGCCCGCAGAGCGAACAGATCATCGCCATCGACGGCCTGGCGATCATCGTCCACCCCGGCAACCCGATCAGCGCCCTGAGCGTTGATCAGATCGCCCAGTTGTTCTCCGGCGAGATCAGCGACTGGGCCGCCCTTGGCGGCAAGCCTGGCAAGGTGCAGCCGTACGCACGCGACGACAACTCCGGCACCTACGACACTTTCAAGGAGCTGGTCCTGGCGCCTGGCGCACGGGCACTGGCCGCGAACGCCCGGCGCTTCGAGTCCAGCAACCAGCTCTCCGACCTGGTCAGCAGCGACCCTAACGGCATCGGTTTCATCGGCCTGCCCTACATTCGCCAGGCCAAGGCCGTCGCCGTGGCGGCAGGCGAGTCGCATCCGATGCTGCCGACTACCACGCTGATCGCCACCGAGGATTACCCGCTGGCTCGCCGCCTGTTCATCTACAACGATCCGCAACTGGAGAACCCCTGGGCCCGCGCATTGATCGACTTCGCTCACAGCCCTCGCGGCCAGGCGATCGTCGACAACACCGGCTTCATTGCCCAGACCGTCCAGGCGGTAAAGGTCGCCCCGCAAGCGCAGATGCCGGACGACTACCGCCAGCTCGCCGAGCAGGCGCAGCGTCTGTCGGTGAACTTTCGCTTTCAGGAAGGCAGCGCGACCCTGGACAACAAGGCCTATCGGGACCTGCAACGCGTAATGGACTACCTCAAGCAGCACGACAAGCTGAGGAACAAGGTGGCACTGGTCGGCTTCGGCGACCCCAAGAGTGATCCCGAGCGCGCCGAACTGCTCTCCAAGCTGCGGGCGATGGCCGTGCGCCGGGAACTGGCCAAGCAGGGTGTGCTGTTCCGCGAGATCACAGGCCTGGGCAGCGAGCTGCCGGTGGCGGCCAATGATCAGGACAGCGGCCGCATCCGCAATCGCCGCGTCGAGGTCTGGGTCTATTAGAAACGGGCGGTGTCTGCAACAGCTAACCCACGCTTGAGGCTTTCCGGATTAAACGCTAGTCTTCGCACCGCGTGACGCCGGGCCCCTCTGGCGGTGAGTTTCTCACCGTGATGTCGGAGTCACTGAGTGGATTTCTTTCAACTCAGGCAGACATAAGGGAGGGCTCATGGACGCTCTACTTGCCTTTTTGACATCCCCCATCTTCGGTACCCCCGGCTGGTTCTGGCTGGCTTTTCTGGTACTGATCATCGTATTGCTGGTGCTCGACCTCGGCGTGTTGCATCGCGATCAGCATGAAATCGAGATGCGCGAGAGCCTGCTGCTGTATTCGGGCTACTTCAGTGTCGGCGTCGCCTTTGGCGGCTGGATCTGGTGGCAGCTCGGCGGCACCAAGGCGATGGAGTACTACACCGGGTTCCTGGTGGAGCAATCGCTGTCGATGGACAACGTCTTCGTCATGGCGATGATCCTCGGCTACTTCAATATCCCGCGTAAATATCAGCATCGCGTACTGTTCTGGGGCATTCTCGGCGTGATCGTGCTGCGCGCGATCATGATCGGCCTGGGCACGGCTCTGGTGCAGCAGTTCGACTGGATTCTCTACATCTTCGGCGCTTTCCTGCTGTTCAGCGGCATCAAGATGCTGCGCAGTGGTGGTGACGAGGAGTCGCACCCGGACCTGGCGCAGAACCCGGTGATCCGCTTCGTGCGCAAGCACATTCGCGTCACCGACGAGCTGCACGAAGGCAAGTTCCTGGTACGCCTGAAGGACAAGGTCAGCGGTCAGCCGCTGCTGTACGCCACCCCGCTGCTGCTGGCGCTGGTGCTGATCGAGCTGGCCGACCTGGTGTTCGCGGTGGACAGCGTGCCAGCGGTACTGGCCATCTCGCAGGACCCGTTCATCGTCTACACCTCGAACATCTTCGCCATTCTCGGCCTGCGCGCGCTGTACTTCGCCCTGGCCGCACTGATGCACCGCTTCATCTACCTGAAGTACGCCCTGGCGCTGGTGCTGATGTATATCGGCGGCAAGATCTTCCTGCATGACCTGATCAAGGTTCCCGCCCTGCTCTCGCTGGGCGTCACCCTGGGACTGCTGGCAGGCGGGGTGATCCTGTCGCTGCTCAATACCCGCGACCAGAAAGCCCCGGAACACTGAGAAACGGCGTTTCCTGAGTGCGCCTGGAGCCGACCGAGCAGTAAAGTCGATGGCTCATGAACAAAGAGGCCCGCAGATCCGGGCCTCTTTGCTTTCAGCTGCGGGATCAGCGGCTGGGCACGTACTTGCCGATCTCGAACTTGCCGATGGCTGCGCGATGCACCTCGTCCGGGCCATCGGCCAGGCGCAGGGTACGCTGCATGGCGTACCAGTAGGCCAGCGGGAAGTCGTTGGAGACGCCCGCGCCGCCGTGCATCTGGATCGCACGATCGATCACCTTGAGCGCCACGTTGGGCGCCACCACCTTGATCTGGGCAATTTCGCTAGCGGCGATCTTGTTGCCCACGGTATCCATCATGTAAGCCGCGTTCAGGGTCAGCAGACGCGCCTGGTTGATCTCCATGCGCGAATCGGCGATGTGATCGATATTGCCACCCAGGCGCGCCAGCGGCTTGCCGAAGGCGGTGCGCGAAACGGCGCGCTTGCACATCAGCTCCAGGGCGCGCTCGGCCATGCCGATCGAGCGCATGCAGTGGTGGATACGGCCCGGGCCGAGACGACCCTGGGCGATCTCGAAACCACGCCCTTCGCCCAGCAGCACGCTCTCGTAAGGCACGCGCACGTTCTCGAACAGCACTTCGGCATGCCCATGCGGCGCATCGTCGTAACCGAATACCGGCAGCGGACGCAGCACGGTGACGCCCGGCGCATCCATCGGCACCAGAATCATCGAATGCTGCTGGTGACGCGGCGCATCCGGGTTGGTCAGGCCCATGAAGATCATTACCTTGCAGCGCGGGTCGCAGGCACCGGAGGTCCACCATTTGCGACCGTTGATCACCCACTCATCGCCCTCGCGGCGAGCATTGGCCTGCATGTTGGTGGCGTCGCTCGAGGCCACGCCCGGCTCGGTCATGGCAAAGGCGGAACGAATCTCGCCGGACAGCAGCGGCTCCAGCCATTGCTGCTTCTGCGCCTCGTTACCGTAGCGCACCAGCACTTCCATGTTGCCGGTATCCGGCGCGGCGCAGTTGAACGGCTCCGGGCCGATCAGCGAGCGACCCATGATCTCCGCCAGCGGTGCGTATTCGGTGTTGGTCAGGCCAGCGCCGTAGTCGGACTCGGGCAGAAACAGGTTCCACAGGCCTTCGGCTTTGGCCTTGTTCTTCAGCTCCTCCATGATCGCGGTCGGCTGCCAGCGATCACCCTCGGCCACCTGCTGCTCGAATACCGTTTCGGCCGGATAGACGTGCGCTTCCATGAATGCACTGACACGCTCACGCAGCTCTTGAACCTTCGGGGAATAGGCGAAATCCATGGAATTACCTGTTTGCAATAAAGGGTGAGAGGTTGTGGAAATGATGCTAGAACAGCGCTTAAGATTTATCTAACCTATTTTCAGCGTGTATGAACATTCATAACCTATATATGATCGATTGATATCGACGCCCCCTGGAGCACTGCCGGCATGAACCTGACCAAGGTGGATCTGAACCTCTTCATCGTCTTCGACGCCATCTACACCGAGGCCAACCTGACCCGTGCCGGGCAGATCGTCGGCATTACCCAACCTGCGGTTTCCAACGCCCTCGCCCGCCTGCGCGAAACCTTCAACGATCCGCTGTTCGTGCGTACCGCCCAGGGCATGGTGCCGACGCCGATGGCGCAGAACATCATCGGCCCGGTGCGCAACGCCCTGCAGTTGCTGCGCGTTTCCGTGCAGGAAAGCCGAACCTTCAACCCGCAGCAGGCCGGCAAGACCTACCGCATCAGCATGACCGACCTGTCGGAGCAGATCCTCCTGCCGCCGCTGTTCCAGCGCCTGCGTCGCCTGGCGCCGAGCGTGTGCATCGAGAGCTTCCTGGCCAAGCGCCGCGAAACCACCAAGGAACTGGCCGCCGGCCGTCTCGATTTTGCCGTCGACGCGCCACTCAATACCGACCCGCAGGTGCGTCACGTCAAGCTGCTGGATGATCGCTACGTCTGCGCCATGCGCCAGGGGCATCCACTGGCCAAGGAAAAGATCAGCCTCGACGAATACCTGTCGCTGAGTCACATCCATATCTCCAGCCGCCGCAGTGGCCTCGGCTATGTCGATCTGGCCCTGGGCAAGATGGGCATCCAGCGCAAGATTGCCCTGCGCTCGCAGCACTACCTGATGGCCGGTAGCGTGTTGCAGCACACCGACATGGTGATGACCGTGCCGGAGCGCTTCGCCCGCCGCCACAACCTGCATCATGTGGCCCTACCGGTCGGTGATGTACCGGCGCTGGAAACTCACCTGTACTGGCACGAAAGCACCGACCAGGACCCGGCCAACCGCTGGATGCGCGAGCAGATGATCGAGCTGGCACAGCAAGTCGCCGCGCAGGAGAAAAAGGCCGAGCAAGCTGCTACGGCCTGATAGTTCGCGACTGAACGCAAGAAGGCCCGCGTGTGCGGGCCTTCTCGTTGTTGCGGATTGAATCAGCGGGCGAGTTTGCTATCGATCGACAGCTTGCCGGCGCCTTCGAACACCAGCGCTACGCTGATGGCCAGCAGAGCCAGGGCGAACTCGTAACCGTTGTTGCTCATGAAGAAGCCGTTGGCGAAGTGCACGGTGAAGATGGCCACCAGCATGGTCACCGCCAGTACCACCGCAGCCGGACGCACCAGCAGACCGATGATCAGCGCCACGCCGCCGAAGAACTCGGCGCTACCAGCCGCCAACGCCATCAGGTAGCCCGGGGCCAGGCCGATGCTCTCCATCCACTGCGCCACGCCAGCCAGGCCATAACCACCGAACCAGCCAAACAGCTTCTGCGCGCCATGGGCGGCGAAGGTGATGCCGGCGACGATACGCAAAATGGTGATGCCGAAGCTGGCCTGGGTGGCGGTGACGTTCTTGATCAGGTTGTTCATTGCAGCGCTTCCTTCGTGTGTGGGGATTGATGGCGCAGAGAATAGCCAATTTATTCGATCAAAAAACAGCAAAATACCGCTAATAGATATCGAACGAACAAATATTTAGTTGGCCGTCAGACGCCGTCCCTGCGGTTCGAGCAGATAGCGCTCACGGTCATAAGCAAGGTAGTACTTATTCACCGCATTCACATAACTCACCACGCCCATGCCCATCTGCTCCATGGCCACACGTTCGACCTGGAAGAACCACTGATTGGGATTGAGGCCACGCCTGCGTGCCTCGGCGCGCAGGCTCTGCACCCGCTGCGGGCCCATGTTGTAGCCCGCCAGGATGAACGCCATGCGTTCGCGCTCGTTGAGCTGCGGGCTGTTGAAGAAGTTGCGGCGGATCATCGCCAGGTACTTGCTGCTGGCCTGGACATTACCCTCGAGGTTCTGGATGTTGCTCACCCCGACGCTACGCGCCGCCGCCGGGGTGATCTGCATCAGCCCGGTCGCGCCGCTGGCGCCGCGCGCCGACGGGTTCAACGTCGACTCCTTGAATGCCAGCGCAGCCAGCATCAGCCAATCGAAACCCTGCTGCTCGGCATGCTGCTGCAGCACCGGGCGCACCTTCTCCAGGCGCTGTCGTTCAGTGCGCCCCAGTGGCGAATGCACTTTGTACAGGCGGCGATAAACACGCTGAAACGCCACATCCTGGTCGGCCGGGCTCTCATAGCTGCTGAAGAAACGGTCGATGCTGGCACGCAGCATCGGCGCATCGGGGCGCACGAACCATTTCATGTCGCCATCGCGCGCCAGGATCAGATGTTTGTCGACGCGCAGCTTGGGCATCACCTTGGCCCAGCGCTCGGCTATCGGCAGCTCTACCGCCGTACGTTCGAAGATGCCGGCCTGGACCATTTCCAGTACGTCTTCGACCGCCAGGCTGGGGTCTACCCACTCGACCACGATGGGCGGCAGTTTGCGATCGGCCAGTTGCTGGTTGATCAACCGCAGCGCCTCTCCCACCGCACTGCCTGCGGGCAATGAAAGACTGCGCCCGGCCAGTTGTTCGAGGCTGCGGTAATGCCGGTTGCCCTGTTTCGACACCAACACCAATGGCACTTCCCGGCGAATCGCCGTGCTGGCACTGACATCGTGCCCGGTGCGCACATTGAGCAGTTCGCCGGGCGCGACCAGATCGCCCTCGCCGCGCTGCAATGCGCCAAGCAGCTGATCCTTGGCTTTGGGGATGATCTTCAGCCTGAGGCTGCGCCCATCGCGGGCATTGCGGTTGAGGTATTGCTCGAACGCGCGCAGGCGGTGGTACTCGACGCCGATGCTCTGGCCCTTGACCGAGCCCGAGCTGTTGCGACTCTGATTGACCAGCACCCGCAGTTCGCCACTGCTGCGAATCGTCGGCAGGTCGCGAGCACTGCGAGACTGGCTGCCGACCTCAGGCGGGCCGGCCACGCGCGCACTGACCGACAACGGCAGCGCAGCCAGCAGGCACAGGATCAGCAGCAATCGCGACATCGATTCTCCAGGGAAGGTGGTTGGCCGCCGAAGCCTCTTGGGGCACCTCTAAAAACTACCTCGGCTTTGGCTTCCTGCGTCGCTCTACCTCCTGCATCCATGCAGTCGTCGCCTACGTTCTTAGAGGCGCCCCTTGGTGGGCTGCTGTGCGCCGATGCGCGACAGACGGTTACCGACCGTGAACCCGCCAGACACGTTCGCAAGGTCGGCAGGGGCGCGGAGAGTGGCACAGCAGAACGCTGCAGCGCCACCCCACAACCTTGCATCAACCTTAAAAACAGCGAACAACTTATTGTTTTAAATCGACTTCCTGACGAACGGAGACCATCTGCTATTCTGCCCCATTCGCGTTCAACAGGTGGCACCATGCAACTCATCGATATTGCCGTCAATCTCACCCACCCCAGCCTCGCGGTGCAGGCCGAGGCGCTGCTCGAACGCGCCTATGCAGCCGGCGTGTGTCAGTTGGTGCTGACCGGCACCAGTCTGAACGAAAGCGAGGCGAGCCTCGCACTCTGCCGACAGCTGGATAGCAGCGGCCAGCGCCTGTTCAGCACCGCCGGGGTCCATCCGCACGATGCCAGTTCGTGGAACGGCGCCAGCAGCGATGCCCTCAAGGCGCTACTGGCGCAACCGCAAGTGCGCGCCGTGGGTGAATGTGGGCTGGACTTCGATCGTGATTTCTCGCCACGCCCGGCACAGGAAAAAGCCCTGGAAGAACAACTGGCACTTGCCGTCGAGTTGCAGATGCCGGTGTTTCTGCATGAACGCGAAGCCAGCCAGCGCCTGCTGGAGATCCTGCGCAACTATCGCGATCAGTTGCCCGCAGCGGTGGTGCACTGCTTCACTGGTGAGCGCGCTGCACTCTATGCCTACCTCGACCTCGACCTGCATATCGGCATCACCGGATGGGTCTGCGACGAACGTCGCGGTACGCACCTGCATCCGCTGCTCAAGGACATCCCCGGCGAGCGCCTGATGCTGGAGACCGATGCGCCCTTCCTGCTGCCGCGCAGTCTGCGACCCAAGCCCAGGAGCGGGCGGAACGAGCCCGCCTTTATCGGCGAGGTCCTGCGCGAGGTGGCGTTGCACCGCGGGCAAAGCGAAGAAACCCTGGCAGCGCAAACCACAGCCTGTGCCAGGAGGTTCTTCCAGATGCCGGCCATACGGGATGAAGCCACACCAGAGTATTGATTGACGTCAAGACTCTGGTTGCTTTCCACGGCATACTAATGGCACTTAGCCGGCAGTTGAAAAACTACCTACGTTGCCATTGCTGCGTTAAAAACAGGCTCACAGTCGCAGACTGAACGCGCTTTAGCGCGGCCCCGAAGGGGTGAGCGAAGCGAATCAAGTGCTCATTTACAGCACGTAAAGTCGGGCGCGACCCCGGTCGTTTTGACTCGCTGCGTTCGCCCTTCGGGCCAGCCTTCGGCTGTTACTCCCGCTGGTCGTAGCGCCTGTTTTTGCGGGGCCGCCATCGGTATTGCACTGGCTGCCTCGTCTACGTTTTTCAACGGCCTGCTAGCCAATAGTGAACGCAACGAGACGGACAATCACAGCATGGGCGCCTGGATCAGCGATCTTTCTCTCAAGTACAAGTTCTGGGCGGTCAATGCCGTGGCTTTGGTCATCAGCCTGATGCTGGTGCTGTTCGCCCTGCATACCGAGCAGCAGGCACGCAGTGCCGATGCCAGGCAGGCTGCGACCGAGCAGGCCCGCCTGTTCCAGCAGTGGCCGCAGCAGGCGCCATTGCCCGGCTCGAGCAACATCCAGGTGCTGCAAGGCAACGCCAGCCTGGCGGGCGCTCAAGGCGCCCCCGACGCCAGCGGCTGGCAGGCCGTGGAGCATGACGCGCGCCTTGGCGATTCCCCCGTGATCGGTGCCCAGCGCGTCACCCTCAGCGATGGGCGCACCCTGGCGATCATTGCGCGCGCGCCCAGCCTGCTCGACCTGTTCGCCCAGCACGCGCTGACCTATGCCGTCGCAGTCGCCGTGTTGATGCTGTTGCTGCTGGCTGCCTCGCAACTGCTGATCCGCTTTCTCTTGAGCCACCTCAACACCCTCAAGGATGTGATGCTGCAGGCCGAGCGCAGCGGTGACCTGTCCCTGCGCGTGCCACTGAACAGCCGTGACGAGGTCGGCCAGATGGCCGCCGCCTTCAATGCCATGCAAGCCGGCTATCAGCGTGTGGTCGGTACCGTCGGCCAGGTAGCCAGCGAACTGGACAGCAGTACCCGCGACATGGCCCAGCGCATGGGATCCGTACGCCAGGGCATGCTCAGCCAGCAGAGCGAAACCGATCAGGCCGCTACCGCGATCAACGAGATGTCGGCGACCGTTCAGCATATTGCCGATCACGCCGGCACCACCCGCGACCAGTCGCTCACTGCCGATCAGCTGGCCCGCGCCGGCCAGCAGGTGGTCGAACGGGTCGAGCAATCCATCGCGGCCCTGTCGCAAGGCGTGCGCCAGAGCGCTGCCAGCATCGAGCGCCTGGCTGAAGACAGCCAGCACATCAGCCGCGTGGTCGGCGTGATTCATGGAATTGCCGAGCAGACCAACCTGCTCGCCCTCAACGCCGCCATCGAGGCCGCTCGCGCCGGCGAAATGGGTCGCGGCTTCGCCGTGGTCGCCGACGAAGTGCGCAACCTGGCCAAACGCGTGCAGGACTCCACCGACGAAATCACCCAGATGATCGGCAACCTGCAGGGCGGCACCCGCGACGCGGTGGAGTTCATGCGCGAAAGCTCGGAGAACGCCAACCACTGCGTACAACTGGCGCAAGAAGCCGGCGAATCGCTGGCGGCGATCACCGCTGCCGTGGCACTGATGCGCGACAGCAATACGCAGATCGCCGTGGCCGCCACGCAGCAGAGCCAGGTGGCCGAAGAGATGAGCCGCTCGGTGGTGGGCATCCGTGACGTCACTGAACGGACCGTCGGGCAAACCCTCGAGTCGGCCGCCACCAGTCAGCAACTCGCTCAGTTGGCAGGCGAGCTGAACAAGGCCATCCGCCAGTTGCGCCTATAACGGCGCCGTTTAGACATAAGCCTATCTGCGCCATAGCCAGGAGCAATTCGCTCTGTATGGGCGGCGCTCCTAGACTCGCTTCATCGAGTCGAGGAGCGTGCCATGAGCAAACGTCACCCCAACCTGCTGGCCTGGCAATGGCGCCATTACGCCAGCCAGCATCGGCATCCCACCAATCTGCTGCTGCACCTGATCGCCGTGCCGCTCTTTCTGCTGTCGCTGATACTGCTGCTGATCGGCCTGTGGCATCTGCGGTTCGTGCCGTTGGCACTGGGCAGCATCGGCCTGATCGCCGCCCTGGCGCTGCAAGCTCACGGCCACAGACTGGAACAACAACCCGCTGAGCCCTTCGCCAGCAAGGGCGATGCGGTGAAGCGCCTACTGCTGGAGCAGTGCGTGACGTTCCCGCGCTTTCTTTTCAGCGGCGCGTGGTGGCGCGCCTGGCGCCAACACCGGCGCCACTGAATCAGGCAAAGACGGTCACGGTCTGCCGGCTCAAGGCGATCAGCTCGCCTGCAGGTGTCCACATCGCCGCCGCCACATGCCCGTAACCGTCGCGGGCATGTTCGATGTCCGCGCGATACAGGCACCAGTCTTCACTGTTGAGGGTGTGTAGCGGCTGGACGAACTCGATGGTCCAGGTCAGCGAGCTGCCCGGCGCAGGGCTTTTCAGATACGGCAATACCGCTGGCGGCCAGGCATCGACCAGTGCCAGCACATGCGCCTCGCTGAGCGCCTGTGGCTCGCGCTCACCGCGCAAGCGCACCCAGCCGCCCATCTGCCGCGAGGGCGTGTTGCTGAAGGGCATGCCGCCAATCCCCCAACGCATGGCCAGAAAGCGGGTGAACTCTGGCGTGACATTGCGCACGTAGTGCAACTCCTGGCACTGCTCGACCGGCGTGATCTGCGGCGCGGCAAGCGCCTCCACGGCAATCGCCGAAGAACGCGACGCGCCAAAGCTGCCCTGCACAACGGTCACCACCTGGCCATCCTGAACTGCACGCAGGGACATCTGGCTGACCGCCTTGCCCTCGCGCAGCACCTCGGCCAGGAAACTGACAGGAACATCCGGCGCCACTGGTCCGACGAAGGTGATGGCCAGCGAGCGCACCGGCCGCCCCTGCGGCACCTTGGCGCGCATGGCCTCGAACGCCAGCGCCGCCACCAGGCCGCCGAAACTGGCGCGGCCCTGCCCCCATTCAGCCGGAATCACCACGGCATCGGGATCGCGGCGCACCGCTTCGAGCATTTCGGAAAAGATCATACGCACCTCGGCATTCATCGATGGCGACGATCTTAGGGGATGCTGGCAACTGAACGATAGCCTGCAAGGGTGCCTATTCGGTCATATTTGCGGCGAAAATGTCGCCTTATTCCACATTGGGAAAATCGCCATACAGCGCCAACAGGGCTCCATCGGCACGTTGCTCGGCGGCCTGCTGAGCCTGCAGCCAGATTGCCCGGCAAGGGCTCAGCGACACCTGCGCATCGGCCTGCGCCAGCCATTGCAGGTGGTCATGCCAGTCGCCCAAGGCGCTTTGCGCTCGTTTGAGCCTGAGCTGCGCCGCCTTGCTCAGGCGACTTTGTGCCGGATAGGTTTCAGCGGCGTAACGCACACGCTTGATCAGCAGGCGCAGGCGATGGCGGTCATGCGCCGGATCGCGCAACGCGCGGGCCAGCTGTCGCTGCTGGCGTCGCAAACGACGCCGGATGCGCTTGTCAACGTCATTCAATTGGCCTTGCCTGGCTGCTTCACGCCAATTCGCCGGCCAGCCGTCGAGCAACAGCATCAGGTCGGCCAACTCACGGCTGCTGGCAATGGCAGCGTAACCTGCGGCGCGCTGCGCCTCATCGGCAGGCGCCAGATGCACCAGGCCCAGACGCGCCAGCTCGGCCACCAACACCTCACGGTCACGCAGCGGTCCGCTGAGGCGCCCCAGCACTGCGGCGCCCTGCTCCAGTGCATCCACAGCCGGCAGACCGCGCAGCGGACGCAACAGGCTGCGCAATTGCCGCAGGGCAATGCGCAGGTCGTGCAATGCCTCGGTGTCGGTGCAGTCGGCCAGTCGCGCCTGACAGGCATATATCCGCACCTGCAGAGCCAGGACACGCTCCAAACAATGTTCGATGAAATCGCTCATGCTCGCTCCTCTCAAACGGCGATGCGCCCAGGCCGATAGCCCTCTCACGTACTCACACAAGTGGCCCAAAGGCCGTTGAAAAACCACCTGCCAACGGTCGCTAACGCGACAGACGCCAGGGCAATGCGCTGCGCAACTCACTCAAGGCCTGCCGCAGAGCGTCACGCGAACCGGGCTCGCCGGCATAGCGCTGCTGCTCGAAGCAACGGGCAAATGTCTCGATCTGCGCCGCCTGCTCAGGCAACTGCCGCGCCGCGCGCAACGCAAAGGAGCGTGCGCCCTCACCCGCTTCTAGGCGCACGTCATGGCGCGCCAGCAGCCGCTCGAACCGGCGAAAAGCCTGGCGTTGCGGATCAGGTCGTTGCTGCCAGGGCTTGAGCAAGCACAGCGCCAGCAGGCCAATCAGAAGGCTTCCAGTGCCCACCAGAGCGAGCGCCAGACGCTGCCAGTCGAAGCTGCCGAACCAGTTCTGCAGCAGTTTCAGCTGCTGCTCGCCCTGGTAACCCAGCACCCAGCGCTGCCAGCCGTAATTGAGGTTCTCCCAGCTCATGCGCAGCTGATTGAGCCAGGCCAGCTCACGGTAGCGCAGCGGCGAGAAGGGCTGGTCATCGAGAAAGCCATCCTCCTCGGTCAGGGCCTCTTCCAGACCTTGTTCGATACGTTCCGGCGCGACCTGAAAGGTCGGATCGACGCTGCGCCAGCCTTGCCCCGGCTGCCAGTACTCGACCCAGGCATGGGCGTCGAACTGGCGTACCTGGACGTAGTTGCCACTGGGATTGAGCTCGCCGCCCTGATAACCGGCGACCACCCGCGCGGGAATACCTGCGGCCCGCAGCACGAAGGTCATGGCGCCGGCATAGTGCGCGCAGAAACCGCGCCGGGTGTTGAACAGGAAGTCGTCGATGCTGTCGCTACCCAGAGGCTGCGGGCGCAGGGTGTAGACGTACGGTTCACGGTTGAAATGCTGCAGCACTGCCGCCACCAGCGCGTCGCTCTGTGGATACTGCGCCTTCAGTTCAGCCGCCCAGGCGCGACTGCGCGGGTCGCCCTGCTGAGGCAATTGCAACGCCTGACGAATACCTGGCGGTTCGGCCTGCGCCTGCCGCGCGGCCTCTGGCCAGGAGCGCACCTGGTACAGCAGTGGCCGATCTACCGGTCTTAGCCGTTGCCAACGGAAGTCGTTCATCATCCGCCCGCTGTCCTGCGCCATCTCGCCGACATCCAGGGCGTACAGCCAGCGCTTGCCGCTGGGCTGCATGATGATGCTGTAGTCGAGCGGCGCGCCGGCCTTGCTCCACTGCGGAGCGACGGGCACATCAGCGTAGCCGGACTGCGACCAGCGCCTGCCATCGAAGCGCTCCAGCGTCAGAGCACGCCAGTACAGTTGCCCTCTTGGCGGCACTTCACTCTCGAAACTGGCGCGAAAGGCCAGTGCCGAGGAACGACTGAGCTCGGCGATATCAGCCGGCTCCATGCTGTCCGACAGCCCGGTGACGCCCTTGTCGCTGGGCAGTGGCAGCGACCACAGCGGCCCCATGCGCGGAAAGAACACGAACAGCACAAGCATCAGCGGCACCGCTTGCAGGACCAGGCCACCAGCCAGGCGCAGAGGCGGCCAGGGGCGCTCAGCAAAACCACTGTGCTGCAGGCCGACCAGCGCGGTCAGCAACGCCGTGACCGGCAGCAGGCTGTAGAGCGCGGCCAGAATGCCGTCCTCGAACAGATACGCGGTCACCACGCAGAAGAAACCCAGGAAGATCAGCACCAGCGCATCACGCCGCGTGCGCATCTCCAGCAGCTTGAGGGTGAAGGTAGCGATCAGCAGCACCGACGCTGCATCCAGCCCCACCAGGGTGCCGCGCGAAAGCAGGATGCCCGCCAGCACCAGCAGCACCAGGCCACCCTTGGCCCAGCCATTGGGATAGCGTGCACGCATGCGAAAGATCTGCACGCGCCAGCCGGCAGCGCCCAGCCATAGCGCGATCATCCACAGCGGCAGATGCACCAGATGCGGCACGATCACCAGCACCTGGGCGACCAGCAACCAGGTCAGGGCAATTCTCGGGATACCCGGCAGGCTGCTCATGCGCGCGCTCCGAACAACGCCAACGCGCGCAGGCAGGCATCGCGATGACCTTCACCATAATCCGGGGCGATCACCTGCCCGGGCAATTGCAGGCCGAACGCCTGTTGCCGCTCGGTGAACTGCAGCACCCAATGGCAGAGCAGCGACAGACGCATTTCGCTGTCGCCCCCCAGGCTGTCGAAGTCCAGCCACAGATCGCGGCCGCTGAGCATGGCGAAATCCTTGACCAGCAGGCCCTGGCCACGTGAATAGGCCTTCCAGTCCAGACGCCGTTTCGAGTCGCCTGGCTGATACTCGCGCAGGCCCTGGAAATCATCGGCGCCCTGGCCGCGGGCACGCATGCCCTCTTCCTCCTCGTCGCCCAGGCCCGCCGACAACGGCAACGCCCCCTCCAGCGGCCGCGGGTAGACCAGCACCGCCTGATCCAGATCGACCCAGCTCCAGGCCACCAGCAAGCCCAGCGGGAAACGACTCTCCACCCGTAGGCGCTCGGGCCGTAGCCAGCCACGCCGCACGGCTGGCTGGCTCAGTTCCACTTCGGTCTGCCCCTGGCGCGGCACGTCGCGCACCACCAGATCAGAGGGTGGCCAGCCCAGCGCCACGGCCTGGCGCTCACGCTCGGGGCTCTCCAGGCGTACGCGAAAACGCGCATGTTCGCCGACGAACACCGCACCACCACCACCGGCCTTGAGCACCAGCCCGGCCAGGTTGCGGTAGGTATGCAAGATGGTGACGACGAACACCGATACCAACAGGAAGGTCAGGCCGTAGGCCAGGCTGTTCTGGTAATTGATGCCCACCAGCAGCATCAGCAGCAGGGCCACGGCAAAGACCGCCCCTACCCGGCTGGGCAGAATGAAAATGCGCCGCTGATTCAGGCGCACGCTGGCCGCTGGCGGAATACGCCTGGCCAGCCAGCGCCGCCAGAGCGGCTTCAGCGCTGCACGCATCAGAGCGCCGGCACTTCGCGCAGCAGCCATTGCACCAGACTGCCGCCACCGTGACCGGTGGGGTCGGCGCGCTCGCGCAGGCGATGCCCCACCACCGACGGCAGCACTGCTTGCACGTCTTCGGGAATGACGTAATCACGCTCGGCCAGCAAGGCCCAGGCCCGTGCAGCAGCCAGCAACGCCAGACTGGCGCGCGGCGACAAGCCCCAGGCGAACTGCGGCTGGCTGCGCGTCGCCTCGACCAGGCGCAGCACATAGTCGATCAGCGCATCGCTGGCACGCACCTTGGGCACTTGCGCCTGCAGGCGGGCCAGTTCGGCATGGTCGAGAATGGATTCCATGCGCGGCAACAGATCGCGTCGGGCATCGCCCAGCAACAACGCCCGTTCCGCAGCTTGCGCCGGATAGCCCAGCGACAGGCGCATGAGAAAACGATCGAGCTGGGATTCGGGCAAGGCGAAGGTGCCGCCACTGCTGACCGGGTTCTGCGTGGCGATGACGAAGAATGGCTCGGGCAGCGGCCGGGTCGCGCCCTCGATGGTCACCTGCCCCTCTTCCATGGCCTCGAGCAGCGCGCTCTGACTCTTCGGCGTGGCACGGTTGATTTCATCGGCCAACACCAGCTCGGCGAAAATCGGCCCCGGATGAAAGACGAACTGCCCGCTGTCCTTGTCGAACACCGAGGTGCCAAGAATGTCGCCCGGCAGCAGATCAGAGGTGAACTGGATGCGCTGGAAGCTCAGCCCCAGCACACGTGCCAGGGCATGGCTGAGGGTGGTCTTGCCCATGCCCGGCAGGTCTTCGATCAACAGGTGACCACGCGCCAGCAGGCAGGTCAGCGCGAGGCGCACCTGCGCCTCTTTGCCCAGCAAGACCTGATTGACCGAGTCGAGACAGGTGTCCAGTTTGGTTCGCATCGTTCGCTCCTTATGCAGAACGCCGATGCTACTGGGGCGCCGGGGCGTGGCATAGCGCTATGCAAAGTTTGCTCACGAAACTGTGAGGGCAGACGCTATGTCAGGCGAAAGTGCCCTGCCATACCCTGCAGCTCACGCCCCAGCTCAGCCAGCTGGATACTCGAGGCAGCGGTTTCGTCCATGGCCGTGGCTGACTGATCGGCGATATCGCGGATCGAGGTGACGCTGCGGTTGATTTCCTCGGCCACGGCGGTTTGCTGCTCGGCTGCCGCAGCGATCTGCTGGTTCATCTCCGAGATAAGGCCCACCGCCTCGGCAATGGCCGCCAAGGCGCCTTCGGTCTGGTTGGCGTCGCCAACCGTCAGGTTCACCAGGCTGGCGCTCTGCTCCATGTCGGTCACGGCGCGGCGGCTGCCTTCACGCAAGGCCGCGATCAGCGACTCGATTTCCGCCGTGGATTGCTGAGTGCGCTTTGCCAGTGCCCGTACCTCATCGGCGACCACCGCGAATCCACGCCCCTGCTCTCCCGCGCGCGCCGCTTCGATGGCCGCGTTGAGCGCCAGCAGGTTGGTTTGCTCGGCAACGCTCTTGATCACGTCGAGTACGGCATCGATGCGCTGAGTGTCCTGACTCAGGCGCTGAATGCTCTCGGTAGTGGCGTCCATGGCGCGCGCCAGTTGCTCGATACGCTGCAGGGTCTGGCGCACCACCTGACTGCCCGCACCGACACGCTGGTCAGCGCGCTCGGTGGAAGCCGCTGCGGCCTCGGCATTGCGCGCCACCTCGTGCACCGTGGCCGTCATCTGGCTCATGGCGGTGGCGACCTGATCGGTCTCCAGCTTCTGCCCATTGACGCCCTGGCGCGTCTGCTCGGCGGTTGTCGAAAGGCTCTGGGCGGAGCTGGATATCTGCGCCACACCGCCCTGCAGGCGGCCAACCATATCTCTCAGGTTGGCGGACATGCCGTGCATGGCAGCCAGCAGTTGACCGATTTCATCGCGCCGATCCTGTTCGATGTGCACGCTGAGGTCACCACTGGCGATGGATTCGGCGAGGCCGATCACCCGTTTGAGCGGACGCACGATGGCCAGACTGATCATGATCGCCGCGCCAAGACCGAACAGCAGCGCCAGGGCCGCTGCCACGATGATCAGACCGCTGCTGGCCTGGCGCTCGGCGCGCATGACCTGACGTTGCGTGTCCAGCGCCAGCTCGACTTGCTGCAGCAGTTGCTCGACCTGGGCGACCAGTTGGCCGTAAACCTGTTTCTGTTGCTGCAACTGGGTGGCGTATTCCTTCAGGCGCTCGTTGAAGGAGTCGACGTTGACCACCACCTCGCCGAGCACCGCAGCATAACCGGGGTCGTCCAGCGCATCGCGCAACTCGGCAGCCATGGCTTGCGCCTCACCGGCCTGGGCAATCTCCGCCTGCTCACTGCTATCGCTGCGCCGGCTGGCCTCCAGGCGCTGGCGAGCCTGATCCAGCGCCTGCAGCAGCAACTGATGAATCTTGCCGACCTTGCCAGCCTGCAGAACCGAATCGCCGCCCTGCTCGCCCTGGGTACTCTTGAGCAGGTCGACGCCGTCTTCCGCCAGCCCTTCCTGCAGCAGGTCCAGACTGTTGGCCGCGCTGACCACCAGCCAGTCGGCGGCCTGCAGAGACAGCTGCATGTTGTCGGTGAGTTCAACGTAGCGGGCAAAGGCGCTGCGGTAGTCGGCCAGCGCAGGCTCGACCTGCGCCAGAATCGCGGCCGTGTCGCTGTCGAGCTCACCTTGCAGTGCCTGCCCGGTCTGCAAAATGCTCTCAGCCTGTTCGGCCAGGCGCTCGGCGTGCTGACCGTCGCCACTCAGCGCGAACGTCTGCTCGCTCTGGCGCATGCGCAGCACCTGCTCGCCGAGCGCACTCATGCGCTGCTGCAGCTCGGCGCCAGCACTCACTTCACGCAAGGCCAGCAAACCGGTAACAGCCACCAGAGCGGTCAGCATCAATACCAGAGCAAAACCCGTCATCAACTTGCTGGTCGTGCTCAGACTGGCCAGCCGCTTGCTCAATGAGCCCCCCATGACATCCCCCTGCCTACTGCAGCCAGCCCTAACAGGCTGTTGAAAAACCACCTCGGCTTTGGCTTCCTGCGTCGCTCTACCTCCTGCATCCATGCAGTCGTGCGTTGGCAATACTGCCTCGCCTACGTTTTTCAACGGCCTGACAATTCTGGAACATAAGAGCGCAACGCTACTGGCGACAAGCCAGCAGGCAGCAAGATGACCGGGAGAGTTAACTGGACGTCGTTTTCAGAACGGGTTCAGGGCCGCTGCATCTGGAAAAGATCCCGTGTGCGGCAATAGGCGCTGCCACCGAGGCGACCCACCAGGTCGAGTTTGAGCGGGTCGATGCGCCCCTGCTGGTTGAGCACTGCGTCATCGATATGCGCCAGCAACACTTCGGCGAAGATCAGATGGCAGTTGGGTCGTTGCGCCGGATAGGGCTGGATTTGCGCCACACGGCATTCGAAGGTCACCGGTGCGCCGACGACACGCGGCACGTCGATGCGCTCGCACGGCTGGCTGGCGATGCCACAGTGGGCGAACTCGCTGACTTCATGAGGCAGGATCGCGGCGCTGGCGTTCATCGCCTCGGCCTGTGCGAAGCTGACCAGTTGAATCGCCAGTTCGCCGCTGGCCTGGGCATTGCGCAGGCTGTCCTTGAGGCTGCCATCGTCGCGGGTGTTGACGTTGACCAGCAAGGTCGGCGGGTTGTCACTGATCACCTGAAAGAAGCTGAACGGCGCCAGGTTCGCCACGCCGTCGGCGGAACGGGTGGAGACCCAGGCGATGGGCCGTGGGGTGACACTGGAAGCCAGCCAGCGATAAGCCTCGAGCGGGCTCAGATCGGAAAAGTCGAGCTGCATCAACGCCCCGCTCGCGATTCGCGGATGTAGAAGCGCGCACGCTCGGCCTTGCTGGTGCAGCCTTCATAGGCTTCGAACTGCTGCTGAGTCTTGGCAGCGGTGAGCAGCGAAAGTGCCTTGGAATAGCTCACGGTACCGGCGAAGCCTTCGGCCTCGGCGATGCTCAGCTCTTTCCATGCGGCATCCAGTTGATTGGCACAGGTATCACGGTAGACGGTCTTGCCGGCGCAGCCGGTGAGCACCACCGCAAGCAGCGGCAAACAGATCCAGTGTTTCATCGACCACACTCCTCGAACGGATATGACTACGTGTAGCAGGTTGTTGAAAACGTAGGCGAGGCAGCCAGCGCAATACCGATGGCGGCCCCGCAAAAACAGGCGCTACGACCAGCGGGAGTATCAGCCGAAGGCTGGCCCGAAGGGCGAACGCAGCGAGTCAAAACGACCGGGGTCGCGCCCGACTTTACGTGCTGTAAATGAGCACTTGATTCGCTTCGCTCCCCCCTCGGGGCCGCGCTAAAGCGCGTTCAGTCTGCGACTGTGAGCCTGTTTTTAACGCAGCATTGGCAACGCAGGTAGTTTTCAACGCCCCGCTAGGCCCAGTGTATGACGCTACGGCAGAAGGAAAGTGCCCGCCTCACCCGCCGTTTCGCTTACGCAGGTATTGCACCACAGCCTGCTGCTCCCCGGCGAACTCAATTCGCCCGGATTTGCTCTCGCGCTGGAACACGTACATGGGATCGTAGTACTCGACCAGCAAGGCTTCGATCCAGCCGCGATGGGTATCCACCTGGCCATCGACCTGCTGCTCCTGCAGCGCCTGCTCCATGATAGTTGCCAGGCGCTGATAGCGCTCGCCACCCAGGCGACGGGTGATATTGGCCAGGCTCTCGCGCAAGCGTGCGGCGAACGCGGTGAAGCCCTCCTCGGCCCCCTGGGCTGCAACGAACTCGGCACACAACTCGACCACGTAGGCCTGCAGAATACGCTCCACGCGATTGGCCAGGCTGTCCTCCAACCACACCAGAGGATGATGCTGCATCGCCTGATACAGCGGCAATGGCAATGAACAGCGGCCGATCAGACGCGACTCGTCTTCCAGCACGAACTGCTGCAGCCCCGCGGCACGGCGCTTGAGCAGATCGATGGCCAGGGCATTCTCGAAATCGATCTGCTCGGGCTGGCCAGTGGCGCGCTTGCCGAAGCTGGAGCCTCGGTGATTGGCGTGCGCTTCCAGGTCCAGGCTGTTGCTCAACTGGCTGATCACCTCGGTCTTGCCGGTGCCGGTCATCCCGCCCACCAGCACGAAATCGCACGCTTGCACGGCCTCCTCGGTGGTCTGCAGCAGGAAGGTGCGCATGGCCTTGTAGCCACCGACCACGCGCGGGTAGTCGATGCCCGCCTCGCTTTTCAGCCATTGCTGGACGATCTGCGAACGCAGGCCACCGCGAAAGCAGTACAGGTAACCGTCAGGATTGGCCTTGGCAAAGGCGGCCCAGGCCTCGATACGCTCGGCCTTGGTATGGCCGCTGACCAGTTGATGGCCCAGTTCGATGGCCGCCTGCTGACCTTGCTGCTTGTAGCAAGTGCCGACCTTCTGTCGCTCGAGATCGGTCATCAGCGGAAGATTGATCACGCCGGGGAAGGCGCCTTTATGGAACTCGACCGGTGCACGGGTATCCATCATCGCCCGGTCATGCAGGAACAGATCGCGGTAGTCGGTGCAGTTGTCGCGCATCAGAGCACCTCGACCGCGTAACGCTGTCGCTCGACCATCTCACCGATGGGCGCCAGATTCAGCCCCAATTCGGCGGCCACGGCGAGGAACTCGGCCTCACCTTCCGGTGCCACGGCAATCAGCAGGCCACCGCTGGTCTGAGGATCACACAGCAGCAGCTTGGCCAGCTCGGGCAGCGGCGCGATCTTGTCAGCGTAACTGTCGAAATTGCGCAAGGTGCCACCCGGTATGCAGCCTTGTTCAAGATAGTGCTCGACACTCTGCAGACGCGGCACCCTGGCGAACTCGACGCGAGCACTCAGGCCGCTGCCATCGGCCATTTCCACCAGGTGGCCAAGCAGGCCGAAGCCGGTGACGTCGGTCATCGCGCGCACGCCGGCAAGCTTGCCGAAGCGGCTGCCCGGCTTGTTCAGGGTGCACATCCAGTCACGCGCCAGACCGATGTCCGTATCACGCAGCTTGGCCTTCTTCTCTGCCGTGGTGAGGATGCCGATGCCAAGGGGCTTGGTCAGGTACAGCTGGCAACCCGCCGTGGCGGTGTCGTTGCGCTTCATGTTGGTTTTGGCCACCAGACCGGTCACGGCCAGGCCGAAAATCGGCTCCGGCGCATCGATCGAGTGACCGCCCGCCAGCGGGATACCGGCTTCATCGCACACGGTGCGGCCACCGCGAATCACCTCTCGGGCAATTTCTGGGGCCAGCACGTTGACCGGCCAGCCAAGGATGGCGATGGCCATCAACGGATCACCGCCCATGGCGTAGATGTCGCTGATGGCGTTGGTCGCGGCGATACGCCCGAAATCGTAAGGGTCGTCGACGATCGGCATGAAGAAGTCGGTGGTGGAGACCACGCCGCGCTCTTCATCGATGGCATACACCGCTGCGTCATCGCGCGAGGCGTTGCCGACCCAGAGTCTGGGGTCGAGATTCTGCGCGCCGCTGCCGGCGAGAATCACCTCGAGCACCTTCGGCGAAATCTTGCAGCCGCAGCCGGCGCCGTGGCTGTACTGGGTCAAACGAATGGGGTCGCTCATGGTTTTTCTCTCACCGCGATAACTGGCGGCGGATTCTAGCAAAGACTGCCTTGGCTCAGCTCGATTGCACGAGTAAGGTCGAAGCTTCACTGGGGGAATTCGTCAATGAGCAAGAAAGTGGCGCTGGTGCTGGGCTCGGGAGGTGCGCGCGGCTATGCGCACATCGGTGTGATCGAGGAATTGCAGGAGCGCGGTTACGAAATCGGCTGCATCGCCGGCTGCTCGATGGGCGCTGTGGTCGGCGGCATCTTTGCCGCAGGCAAGCTGCGCGAATACCGCGAATGGACGGAAAGTCTGGATTATCTCGACGTGTTGCGCCTGCTCGATGTCAGCTTCCGCCTCGGCGCCATCCGTGGCGAGCGGGTATTCGGGCGCATTCAGGAAATCGTTGGCGAGGTGGACATCGAAAACCTCGCCATCCCCTTCACCGCCGTCGCCACCGACCTGACCAACCAGCAGGAAATCTGGTTCCAGGAAGGCTGCCTGCACCAGGCGATGCGCGCCTCGGCGGCGATTCCCAGCCTGTTCACGCCGGTCATCCAGGGCAAGCGCATGCTGGTCGACGGCGGCCTGCTCAATCCGCTGCCGATCGTGCCGGTGGTTTCCAGCCACTGCGACCTGATCATCGCGGTCAACCTCAATGCCACCAACCAGAATCACTATCAGTTGCCGGTAATCGAGCGCCCTGCGGCCCTCAAGGGTCGCATCGACCAGTTGATGACGTCGCTCGGCTCGCGCCTGCCCAGTTTTCGCCGCAAGAGCGAGGACGAAAGCCTGTTGCTCGCCGAGCAGCAGCGGCTCGCCGATGACATCAGCCCGGCCGCGGCGCCCAGCCACAAAGACGATGATGAACCCGCGCCGAAATCCGCCAGCGGCTCACGGGTAGCCGAATTCAGCGGGCCAGCTTCGCTGCTGGAGTTGGTCAACCAGAGCTTCGAGGTGATGCAGACGTCATTGGCGCAGTACAAGATCGCTGGCTACCCGCCGGACATCCTGATCAACGTGCCCAAGCGCGTCTGCCGCTTCTTCGAGTTCTACAAGGCGCCGGAGCTGATCATGCTGGGTCGGCAGATCGCTCGCGACACCCTCGACAAGTACGAAAGCGAACGCGGCTGATCAGCCGCGTGGCTCCTCGCCTGGCAGCGGTTTGTCCACTGCCGCTTCGGCCGCTGGCGTCTTGTCCGTCACCCAATCGCTGAGCAGGCTGTAAGCCACCGCCAGCAGCGTCGGGCCAAGGAACAGGCCCATGAAACCGAACGCCAGGATGCCGCCGAACACGCCGAGCAGCACCACCACCAGCGGCAGGTTGCCGCCACGGCTGATCAGGTAGGGTTTGAGGATGTTGTCCACCCCGCTGATGATGAAGAAGCCCCAGACACCGAGGAAGATCGCCATGCCGATCTCCCCCTGCCACACCAGCCAGGCCACGGCGGGGCCCCAGATCAGCGGCGGGATCATGATGAAGCTGAAGGCGAAGGTCAGCAGGCCCAGCACCAGCGCCCCCGGCACCCCGGCGATGACGAAACCGATGTAAGCCAGCACGGCCTGCGCGGCGGCGGTGCCGATCACGCCGTTGACCACACGCTGCACGGTGCCGGCAACCAGCTCCAGATAATGATCGGCACGCTCGCCGATCAGCCGCTCCAGCAGGCTGTGCACGAACACCGCCAGGCGCGGGCCATCACGGTAGAAGAAGAACACCAGCACCAGGCTCAGGGCCAGCTCGACCATACCCGCACCGATCTTCGCGCTACGCGCCACCAGCCAGTTGCCGACCTGGCCCAGGTAGGGCCGCAGCGTGTCGAAGAAGGCAGCGCCCTGCTGGTCGATGGTGCGCCACAGCTCCACCAGGCGATCACCGACCAGCGGAATGCTGGCCAGCCAGCTCGGCGGTGGCGGCAGGCCCTCGACCTGCAGATCCTTGACCAGGGCGTTGGCATCCTTGATGTGGTCAGCCAGGTTGAAGCCCAGCCAGACCAGCGGCACCGCGACCATGACCACCCAGACCCCCGTCAGGATGCCCGCCGCCAGCGACAGGCGCCCATTGAGCAATTGCGTCAGCAGGCGCATCAGCGGCCAACTGGCAAAGGCCAGCACGGCGGCCCAGAACAGCGCCGACCAGAACGGTGCCAGCACCCAGAGGCTGGCAGCCAGCAGGCCGAGCAGAAGAATCTGCACCAGCAGACGATCATTAGTGGCCATCAAGCGAAACTCCCTTCGACGAAACGACAAAGCGCCCTTACGGGCGCTCTGCGACAGGCGATTGCGAATGCTAGCTTAACGCAACAAACGCACACTCAGTGTTTCATCCGAGCGCTCACCCAACTCCAGGCGCGCTTCGCGCACGCGCTGCTCGATCAACGCCTCGCGCCAGGCCTCGGCCTGGCTGCCGGCAAGGCTGACACGCAAGGTGCTGTCGAGATTCAGGCTGCGCGCCAGCACCTGCACCCAGGCGCTGTCGGCCCTGGCTTCGTCGGGCAGTTTCAGTTGCCCATCGCTGCGCAACTGACGCAGCAAGGTCGCCGGCGTCGGCAGCAATACGCCCAGAGGGGCTTCGGCGTCCAGTTGCTCGGCATGCAGGTAAGCACGGCGATTACCACGGGTGATGCTGTAAAGCGCCAGCAGGCTTTCGTGATTCGGCTCGGCGAGGCGCAATAGCGCATAGGCCTGCTGGTCATCGGAGCCATACAGCGTGGCATTGCCGAATACCGAGTTGGCCCACAGGCTGCTCGCGCCGCACTCACGGCCCTGGCACCAGTAGAGCAGTTCGGCGCCCTGCTCCAGCAAAGTCTCCCGCGCCGCCGTGAATACCTGATCGGCACTGTGGGTGCGCGGCAGTTCATAGGTCACCACACTGTGCTGGCCTTGCACCAGAATTTCCCGCTCATAGCGCAACCGCCCGCTGATGCGGCGAATGGAGCCTTGCGGGTAGATACGCTCGACATCGGCCGCTTCCTTGAACGCGACGATGTGACTGGCGGGAAAACGTGGCAATACCTCGAGGTCGCGACTGCCAGGTAGATCGGCCGCCAGTGCGACACCGCTGCAGACCGTGGCAAGCACCGCAGAAAGAAACTGCACAGGCCCCTTCATGAGGTGGCAGTCCACTGAAGAAACACGGCGGGTGAGCTTGCTGTACAGCGAGTGGCGACTTTTAACGGGTCGATCATGCGATCCTCCATGGCAGACCGCCACACCTTTCCCCAGGGCCGCAGGCAAGTCAAGGCAAGCGCAGGAATGGATTGAAACAATCCGCTACGAGCTGCGCGCCGGTTTCATCATCCAGATGCAGGTGATGCCCACCGGGCAGACGGTGTACCTCGAACGGCAATTCCTGCAGCAGGGTCCGCACGGCCGACTGCGCCCCCATCATGCCCTGCTCCGCCAATACCAGACTGACCGGGCACTGCAGCGCACGAACGAACGCCTGCGCATGCGCCCAGCTCAGGCGCAGCGGCGACGGCAAGGTCAGGCGACTGTCGGTGCGCCAGGTGTAGCCGCCCGGCACCGGCATCAGGCCACGCTGCGCCAGCAACTCGGCCGCCTCACGGCTGACCGCGCCGACGCCCTTCATACGCGCTTCGACAGCGCGCGCCATTTCGGCGTACACCGGTTTGCGCTTGTCATTCAGTGCCTGCCTGGCCCGCAGCGCCTCACCGAGCTTGTGTGGCGCCTGTTCGGCTTCACCGGTATAGGGAACCAGGCCGTCGATCAGGGCGAGGCGCGCGATCCGCTCGGGCATCGCCCCCGCCAGCAACACCGCAGTGATCGCGCCCATGGAGTGGCCGAGAATGGAGAAACGCTCCCAGCCAAACTGCTCGGCGACCTGCAGCACGTCAAAGGCATAATCCCACAGCGCGTAACCGGCGCCAGCCGAACGATGCTCGGAATGACCATGACCGGCAAAATCCAGGGCGACGATGCGCAGCCCCTCGAGTTTCGGCGCCAGGCGCGCGAAGCTCGCCGCGTTATCCAGCCAGCCGTGCAGCGCCAGAACCGGCACACCGTCCTCTGGGCCGTAGAGATGAGCCGCCAACTCGATATGCGGCAGGCTCAGGCGAACTTCCTCGAAATCCATGCTCATGCACCTTGCTCCTGGCTACCAGCCCAGCGGGTGAACAGCTGACGCAGCAGATCGGCAGTGACCTGCGGACGTTCCAGAGGGAACATATGGCCGCCAGGCAGGTTGTGATATTCCGCGCGCGGCATGCGCCGCAGCAGGCGCGCATGATGCGGCAACACCACCCGACTGTGGCGACCGCGCACCATGGCCAGCGGCACCGCCAGCTGCTGTGGCAGCCCTGGTGAGGTGTGCGGCACGCTGCGATAGATACTGATCTCGGTGGCCGGATCGAATTTCAGGCGCAATCCCTGCTCGCTCAGTTGCAGACCATGACTGACATAGGCGTCCAGGCACTCGGGATCGAAACGCCGAAACAGGCTCTTGCCGGCGAAATAGTCTCGCGCCTCGACGAGATCGACAAAGGCTTCACGGCGCCCAAGCGTGCGGCCGGCTGGCGTGATGCGGTCGATGAAGCCAAAACGCTTGGCGGCGCGAATCACCATGCGGTCGGCCAGGGTCAGCACCGGCGAATCGAGCATCACCACCCCACGGTACAGCTCGGGACGAAGCAAGGCGGCGTGATAATGCAATACGCCGCCGAGCGAATGGCCGACGCCCCAGACCGGCTCGTCGCCGCCTTCGAGGTGATGGATCAGCTCATCGACCAGATTCGACCAGTTGTCATTGACCGGAAAACGCGGGTCATGGCCGTGCTGTTCCAGGTGTCGAATCTGGAAATCCGGCGCCAGCGCGGCGAACAGCTTGCCGTAGGTGGCGGACGGAAAGCCGTTGGCATGAGCGAAGAAGATCGGCTGCGGCATCATGGAACTCGAAAAGGCGAATAAGCCCGGATTCTCCGGCAGCCGTGAACCGGCGGCAATGACCGTAACGGCCATTGATTGCGGCGCAATGGCCAGGGCTATAGCAGCAGACGTCCAACGATGCTGGCAGCCACCAGCAGAAATACCAGGCCGCAGAGGAAGTCGATGGTCGGCGCCACCTGCAGCAACCGCTGGCGCATCAGCGGCCGGCTCAGGGTCAGCCCCAGCAGGCCGAACCAGAACAGGCTCAGGCCGAACAGCAGCGCGGCGCAGGCCACCTTGCCGGGGAGCGACATGTCGGCGGGTACCAGGCTGCTGAGCAATGCCAGGAAGAATACCAGCGCCTTGGGGTTGCCCAGATTGGTGAACACGCCGCGCAACCAGGGGCCGAAGATCGAGGGCGTCAGCTCGCCATCCAGGCGCCTCGGGCCAGCACTGCCGCGCCACCAGGCACGCACCGCGCCGATCCCCAGCCAGCCCAGGTAGAGTGCGCCGCCGATCTGCACCAGATCGAACAACCACTGGGTACGACTGAGCAGCAGAGCCACGCCGCTGAGCACCAGCGTGCCATGCAAAAGAATGCCGCAGGCCAGGCCCAGCGCGCTAAGAAGGCCCGCACGCTGGCCCTGATGCAGCGCGGTACGCACCACCAGCGCCACATCGGGGCCGGGGCTGACAAGCGCCACCGCGAACACGGCGGCCAGCGACAGCAAGACGGATGTCTCCTGCATGGTGATCTCCAGGAAATGAAAAGGGTGAGACAGGCGGCTGAATCAGCCCTGACGCAAGCGCGCCGGTGGCAGACCGTAAGTGCGGCGAAACAGCCGCGAGAAATGCGCCTGATCGTAGAAGCCCAGCCGTAAGGCAATCTCGCTCAGAGGCTCACCTGCCAACAGCAGCGGCAACGCCCGCTGCAGACGCAGCTGGGTCAGCCACTGATGCGGCGGCAAGCCGGTGTGCTGGCGGAAACGCCGCAATGCCTGCCAGGGACTCATGGCACAGAAAGCAGCGATTTCCTCCAGCGTGGGCGGATCGTCCAGGCGGCTCTCCAGCCAATCGCGCAGACGCTGCCAGGTCTGCTGATCGAAGACGCGATGTGGCTCGCTGACACGCAAGGTCGAGCCCATCTCCAATAGATGAGCCAGCGCCTGCCAGAGCGCCTCTTCCTGGGCCAGTCTCGAGCCGCCCAGCATCGCCGCATGAAAGCGTTGCAGGTGCTGCGACAGCAGCGGGTGACGCAGACTGCTGGTGGTCAGGCGTGGTGCGCCCTGACGGCCGTCGCTCAGGGTACGACTGGCTTCATCCAGCCAGGAGGGATCGAACGCCATCACCCGGATGCGGTAACTCTGGCCGTCCAGGCAGGCGCCGTCATGAATCCCTTCCGGCGCCATCAGCAGCACGTCCCCCGCCCCGACATGCCGGCGCTCACCGCCATAGGCGTAGCGATGCTGCCCCTGAATCAGCAGGCCGACGTGGTACTCCAGATGAAAGTGCCGGGGAAAGGCGAAGCGGCGGTACTCGGCATCGATCAGACGAACGCCGGGCAAGCTGCTTTGAATATGAGTGATCTGGTCCATGGCGCGTACTGTAGCGCCACGGACCGGGCAAATCTTGGATGAAATTGCAGGCAGAAACTTAAAGTTTCGGGGGCTGATCACCCAGGGCAACGATGGCCATGGTCAGCCGCGAGATGCAGCTGACCTTGCCGTCATCACCGCTGAGGCGAATGTCCCAGACATGAGTGGTACGACCCAGATGCACCGGCCGCGCCACTGCATGCACACGCCCGCTGCGCAAACCGCGCAGATGGTTGGCATTGACCTCCAGACCGACGCAGTAGAAACGGCTGCTGTCGATGCACAGGTAGCTGGCGGTGGAGCCGAGGGTTTCCGCCAGCACCACCGAGGCGCCACCGTGCAGCAGGCCGTAGGGCTGGTGGGTACGCGAGTCGATCACCATGCTGGCGCTGAGCGATTCGTCGTCGAAGGCTTCGAAACGAATGTCCAGTACCTCGCCAATGCTGTTTTTCAGGGTCGTGTTGAGTGCATCGATATCAGGCGTTCGTTGCCACAGTCCCATGCAAGCGCTCCTTGTGCGTTGAAGACAGGGCCGGTCAGCCCGGCCCATTCAGGCTCAATCGTGCCAGAGCACGGCTTCGCTGCGCTGCTGCCACTCGGCGAAGCGCCCGCCGTAGGTGCCCTCGATCACCGCACGTTTGATTTTCAGGGTCGGCGTCAGGAAACCGTTCTCCACTGCCCAGACCTCCTTGACCAGTACCAGGCCTTGCAACCGCTCATGATGATCCAGACGGCCATTGACGTCGGCGAGCAAGGCCTTGAGGCTGTTTTCCAGTTCATCGCGGCTGTCGTTGGCCGCCTCCTGGCGCCCCACATCGGACAGCACGCAAAGGGCTATGGGTTGCGGCAGGCCGTCGCCGACCACGCAGACCTGCTCGATACGCGAGTGCTCACCGATGCGGTTTTCGATTGGCGCCGGCGCCACGTACTTGCCCTTGCTGGTCTTGAAGATTTCCTTGATGCGGCCGGTGAGGCGCAGGTTGCCTTCGGCGTCCTGCTCGCCCTTGTCGCCGGTACGCAGGAAACCATCGTCCGTCAGCGTCTCGGCGGTCTTGATGGGGTCCTTGTAGTAACCCTGCATGGTCGCGCCGCTGCGCACCAGGACTTCGCCATCCTCGCCGATGCGCACCTCGACGCCCGGATTGTTCTGACCGATCCAGCCCTGCTTGAACTTGCCCGGCAGACAGACGTGGGAATAACCACAGTTCTCGGTCATGCCATAGACCTCCTGGATCTCCATACCCAGGCGGCGATACCAGTTGAGCAGTGTCTCGGGCACCGGCGCGGCGCCGGACAGCGCATAGCGAATGGCGTCCAGACCCAGGCCTGCGAGTACCTTGCGACCGATGAAGCGGCCGATGATCGGCAGCCGCAGCAGACGGTCGAGCTTCTGCGCCGGCATCTTGCTGTACACACCCATCTGGAATTTGGTCCAGATGCGCGGCACACCGAACATCACCGTCGGCCGCGCGCGCTTGAGGTCTTCGAGGAAGGTATCCAGGCTCTCGGCAAAGAAGATCGTCTGCCCGGCATAGAGCGAAGCCAGTTCGACGAACATGCGCTCGGCCACATGGCACAGCGGCAGGTAGGAGATCAGTCGATCCTCCTCGCCCACCCCGAACAGCTTGATGGCGTTGCTGGCGGCGAAACCGAAATTGGAGAAGTTGTGCATCACGCCCTTGGGCGTGCCGGTAGTGCCGGAGGTGTAGATGATGGTGGCCAGCTGGTTGGCTGCGGGCTTGGGATCGTCCTGAATCGGTGCGCTGCGCTGCAGGTCATCCCAGCTGTAGTCGAAGCTGCCCTGCGGATGCAGCGGCAGGCTCACGGTCGGCAGCCCCTGCGGCAGGCCCGGGGCCATCGAAGCCCAGTCATCGAGCTTGCCGACGAAGGCCAGGGCTGCCTCGGAATGCTCCAGCACCTGGTGCATGGAATCGGCGGTGAGGTTGGGATACAGCGGTACCGACACGTAGCCCGCCATCCAGATCGCCAGATCGGCAACGATCCAGTGCGCGCAGTTCTTGGAGATGATGGCGATGCGACTACCCTGCGGCAGCTCGCGGCTACGCAACCAGCTGGCTGCACGACGAGCCTGTTCGCCCACATCGGCCCAGCTCAGCTCCAGCAGCTGGCCGCCGCCCAGAGGTTGCACCATGTAGCGTTTGTTCGGGTGCCTTGCTTCACGTTCGTAAAACAGCTCGAGCGGCAAACGGATTGCATCAGCCACAGGGCTTCCTCCTTTGTTGTTTTTGTAGGAATCAACCAAGCACTTGCTTGGTTGAATATTCCATGCAGACAAAAGAGGCGCAAGTTAAGAAATGTTTCTCGCCTGGACACATGTGCAGGTGTCAGCGCTACATCGGGCGGGGCGCCGACGCGGCGCCACAGCATGATGAATCAGCGAGGGTGGATCAGCGCCAGCAGCTCCATCAGCCCGGCAGCCGGGATATCGCCTTCCAGTTCAGCCAGACTGGCGGTACGCATGGGCAGCGGCTCCTGCCGATGACCGTGCACCAGCAGACCACCCAGCGCGCCGATCAGCGGTTGATGGCTGACCAGCAGTACCTCGGCACGCTCACGCTCATCGAGATACTTCAGGGCATCACGCGGATCGCTGTCCGGCGTCAGCCAGGCCACGGTGTTTATCTTGCCGGTGAACCCCAGCTCGCTGCGGACCAGCTCGGCCGTCTGCTGGGCACGCACGTAGGGGCTGGCGACGATGGCGGTCAAGGGCCGGCCGGCGAGCTGAGCGGCGGCCTGCTGCACTTCCTTGCGACCATGAGCGGTCAGCTCGCGGGCAGCATCACTGGCTGCCTGCGGCTCGGCCTCGCCATGGCGCAGCAGCCATAGCCTCACAGCTTGGGCTCCTCGTCGCGCACAGGGTGCGGCGCCGGCGGGATGCTGTGCGCGGTTTCGCCTTCGGGCGCACGCGGCGTCGGCCAATCGGCAAACGGCCAGGGCTTTTCATCGGTATTGAAGGTGCCGAAACGACCGATCTGCGCCAGGTACTGGCTGAGGCTGTCGCCAAAGCCCAGCAGGCTGGCATTCGGCGCCCCGTAGAACAGGCGGTAACCCAGTTGCAGCAGCACCACGGCGCCAAGCAGCAGCTCGGCCAGTTGCCAGACGATGACGAAAATCACCATCCACAGAATGCGCAGCAGAATCGACTCTCGCTCCAGTTCCTGCTTTTCATCGCTCATGACTCACTCTCCTTGATTGGCTGCAGGGTTCAGAAACCCGCAGTGGGGATGAAATCGACGTCGGTCTTGGGTTCACCGAGCATCAGCAATTCGATGACCTGAGCCAGCGTACGCCCCTCGAAGAGGATGGCATGCAGACCAGCGACCAGCGGCATGTAGACGTCCAGCTCTTCGGCACGGGCCTTGAGTACCTTGAGCGTATTGACCCCTTCGGCGACTTCGCCAAGGCGCTGCACCGCGTCTTCCAGGCTGAGGCCTTCGCCCAGGGCGAAGCCGACCTGATAGTTGCGGCTCTTGGGTGACGAACAGGTGACGATCAGGTCGCCGACACCCGCGAGGCCGAGAAAGGTCATCGGGTTGGCACCGAGCTTGACCGCGAAACGGGTCATTTCCGCCAGGGCGCGAGTGATCAGCATGCTCTTGGTGTTCTCGCCCATGCCCAGCGCCGCCGCCATGCCGGACATGATGGCGTAGACGTTCTTCAACGCGCCGCCGAGCTCGACGCCAAAGCGGTCGGCACTGGCGTAGACACGGAAGGTTCTGCCATGCAGAGCCTGCTGCACGCGCAGGCACAGCTCCTCGTCTTCACTGGCGATCACCGTCGCGGTCAGCGCGTGATCGGCCACTTCCTTGGCCAGATTCGGCCCGGACAGCACGCCGATACGCGCGTCGGGGGCGATCTCCTCGAGAATCTGGCTCATCAGCTTGAAGGTCTTGGCTTCGATGCCCTTGGTGGTACTGATCAGCATCTTGCCCGCCAACTGTGTCGCCACCGGTTGCAAGGCATCGCGCAGGGCACTGGAGGGCAGCGCCACCAGCACCAGCTCGGCCTGCTGCAGCACGCCGCTCAGGTCACTGGTCGGCTCGATACCGCTGTGCAGCTTGACGCCCTTCAGGTAGCGCGGGTTCTCGCCGCTCTGACGCATTTGCTCGGCCTGCTCGGGGTCACGCATCCACTGCAGGACGCGCTGGCCGTTCTCCGCCAGCAGATTGGCCAGGGCGGTACCGAAGCTGCCGCCGCCGAGTACGGCAATGGGTTGGAGCTGTGTCATAGGTCTTCCGAATGAGGCCATTCGTGATGGCGGTCCGCAGGCATTATACGGAGCCGAGAGTACCCGGCCAGGGCAAAAGTTCAGTGCATACCATCTACAGAGAGGGGCAAACGAGAATTACCGCAGAGTGCAGGCGCCTGACGCTGGCAAAGCGCGTTGGGTCGGTTAACATGCCGGATTGACCATAATTGCCAAGGACGATTCGTGCCCACAGGCAGCCCCTTGCCCCCGCCCTGCCCCTCTCGTCAGGCAGCAGCGCCGCTTTCCAGGGACGGTAGAACCATGAACCAGCGTCGCGGCTGGAACATTCACACCCGCACCCAGCTGATCAGCGTTGGCCCCGCCCTGCTGCTGACCCTGCTGCTGACCGGTTTTCTCACCTTCACCCGCCTGCAGGACCTGCGCCTGGAGCAGGGTCATATCGGCCAGTTGATTGCCAATCAACTGGCGCCAGCCACCGAATACGGCGTGCTCAACGACAACCTCAGTACCCTGGAAAGCCTGCTGCGCGCCACCCTCGGCACCCCCGACGTGCGTTTCGTTGAAGTACGCGACCGCGACGACAACATTCTGGTGTATGTCGAACGGCCCAAGGAACAAGGCCATAGCACGCCGCAGGTCGAGGTGTTCCAGGCACCGATTCGCCTGCAGGGCCAACCTGCGCGCACGCACGTGCTGCCACCTTTGGGCAAGACACTCGGCGACGGCTACCTGGGCCGGGTGGTGGTGGGCATGTCCAACGACACCTTCAATACGCGCCAGCAAGAGATACTGTTCAAGGCCGGTATTCTGTCGCTGTTGGCGCTACTGCTGACCTTTCTCCTCGCCAGACGCCTGGCCAGGCGTCTGGCGCAGCCGCTGAGTGCCATGGGGCAGGCCCTGGAGCGCATCCAGAGCGGCGACTATCAGCCCTCGCTGATCGAGCGCGGCAATGACGAACTGACCGACCTTGCCCGGCATATCAACAACCTCGCCTGCGCCCTCGAGCAGAGCGGTCGCGAGCAGCAACAGGCGATTGGCGAACTGATCCAGGCACGCGAGGAATCCGAACAGGCCAACCGGGCCAAGTCTGACTTCCTGGCCATGATGAGCCATGAACTGCGCACGCCCATGAACGGCGTGCTGGGCATGCTGCAACTGCTGGAAACCACCAGCCTGAACGACGAACAGAATGAATACGCCGCATTGGCCACCGAGTCCACCGAGCACCTGCTCAAGGTGATCAACGACATCCTCGATTTCTCGCGGATAGAACGTGGCGCCCTAGAGCTAGAAGCCATTCCCTTCAGCCTGCTGGAGCTGCTGCAAGGCTCGGTGCAGGTATTCCAGCACAGTGCTCAGCAACGCGGCCTGCAACTGCTGCTGGAAACCCAGCCAGGCCTGGAGCAGATGGAGATGCGCGGCGACCCCACGCGCATCCGGCAGATTCTGGTCAATCTGATCGGCAACGCACTGAAGTTCACCGAAGAAGGCCAGATTCGCGTGGAAACCCGCTGGCAGAAGCTGGATGACCAGGTGCTGTGGTTCACCTGCGCCGTACGCGACAGCGGCATCGGCATCGACGACGAGCGCCTGGAGCATATGTTCGATGCCTTCCAGCAGGCGGACACCTCGATTTCCCGCCGCTACGGCGGCACCGGCCTCGGCCTGCCGATCGCCCGCACCCTGGCCGAACGCATGGGCGGCACCCTGCGCGCGGAAAGCCAGCTGGGCGCGGGCTCGGTGTTCACCCTGGAAATACCGCTGCCCTTTCTGGCCCGCAACGAACCCGCACCACGCAGTGACAACCAGAACCTGGGCAGCGGCGACGGTCAGGCGGTGTTGCTGGTGGAGGACAATCCGGTCAACCAGACGGTCATCGAGGCCATGTTGCGCAGCCTGGGTTATCAGGTCAGTCTGGTCGGCGATGGTCAGCAGGCCGTACAGAACTGCTGCCGACACGAATACGCCGCTATCCTGATGGACTGCAGGCTGCCCCTGATGGACGGTTACGAGGCAACGCGGCAGATCCGCCAGTTCCAGCAATACCAACAGGTGCCGATCATCGCCCTGACCGCCAACGCCCTGCAGGGTGACCGCGAAGCCTGTCTGGAGGCGGGAATGAACGATTACCTGGCAAAACCGTTCAAACGAGCAGATCTGCAACGCATTCTGCTGCGCTGGCTGCCAGCCCGACCATAGGCGAGTGGCGCCCGTGACAAGGTGGCGTTACAAGGGGAAACTGCTGTGCCTGTGACAATGTAGAGCCGGCAGAGTACAACTGTACTCAGTGCGCTGTGACTTTCACCACAACGCAACAGTCTATGACTAGGCTGCCGGCAGACGCCTATGCAGGCGTGGCCGGCCAGGACGATTCGCCCAGCCTTAGAAGCGTGGGGACAATTGAGGAGCTCGCATGACAAGACAAAACGCCTACACCCGGGAAGATCTGCTCGCCTGCAGCCGCGGCGAACTGTTCGGCCCGGGGAACGCGCAACTGCCCGCCCCAAACATGCTGATGATCGATCGCATCGCTCACATCAGCGAAACCGGCGGCAAGTACGGCAAGGGCGAAATCGTCGCTGAGCTCGATATCAATCCGGACCTGTGGTTCTTCGGCTGCCACTTCGAGGGCGATCCGGTCATGCCGGGCTGCCTCGGTCTCGACGCCATGTGGCAGTTGGTCGGTTTCTACCTCGGCTGGCAAGGCAACCCGGGCCGCGGTCGTGCCCTGGGCAGCGGCGAAGTGAAATTCTTCGGTCAGGTACTGCCGACCGCCAAGAAGGTCACCTACAACATTCACATCAAGCGCACCATCAGCCGTTCGCTGATCCTCGGCATCGCCGATGGCACCGTGGCCGTCGACGGTCGCGAAATTTATAGCGCCGAAGGCCTGCGCGTCGGCCTGTTCACCTCCACCGACAGTTTCTGAAGGACTTGCACATGCGTCGTGTAGTGATCACCGGTCTGGGCATCGTTTCCTGCCTGGGCAATGACAAAGAAGCCGTTGCCGGCAGCCTTCGCGCGGGCAAATCAGGCATCCGTTTCAACCCCTCCTACGCCGAAATGGGCCTGCGTAGTCATGTCTCCGGTTCGGTCAACCTGAACCTGGAAGAGCTGATCGACCGCAAACTGCTGCGCTTCATGGGCGACGCTGCGGCCTTTGCCTATCTGTCGATGGAACAGGCGATCAAGGATTCCGGCCTCAGCGAAGAGCAGATTTCCAATCCGCGCACCGGCCTGATCGCCGGTTCCGGTGGCGCTTCCACCGTCAACCAGATGGAAGCCATCGATACCCTGCGCGAAAAAGGCGTCAAGCGCATCGGCCCATACCGCGTGACCCGCACCATGGGCAGCACCGTATCGGCGTGCCTGGCGACTCCGTTCAAGATCAAGGGCGTCAACTTCTCCATCTCCTCGGCCTGCGCCACCAGCGCGCATTGCATCGGCCAGGCCATGGAGCAGATCCAGCTGGGCAAACAGGACGTGGTCTTCGCCGGCGGCGGCGAAGAAGAGCACTGGAGCCAGAGCTGCCTGTTCGACGCCATGGGCGCCCTCTCCACCCAGTACAACGAAACCCCGGAAAAGGCCTCGCGCGCCTACGACGCCAAGCGTGACGGTTTCGTCATCGCCGGTGGTGGCGGCATGGTCGTGGTCGAGGAGCTGGAACACGCTCTGGCTCGCGGCGCCAAGATCTACGCGGAAATCGTCGGCTACGGCGCCACCAGCGACGGCTACGACATGGTCGCCCCGAGCGGCGAAGGTGCGATCCGCTGCATGCAGCAAGCGCTGGCCACCGTCGACACCCCGATCGACTACCTCAACACCCACGGCACCTCGACGCCGGTTGGCGACGTTGCGGAAATCAAAGGTGTGCGCGCCGTGTTCGGCGACAAGGCTCCGGCCATCAGCTCGACCAAGAGCCTGTCCGGCCACAGCCTCGGCGCTGCCGGCGTGCAGGAAGCGATCTACTGCATGCTGATGATGGAAGGCAACTTCATCGCCGCTTCGGCCAATATCGACGAGCTCGACCCGGAAGTCGCCGACATGCCGATCCAGCTCACCACCGTCGAGAACGCCAAGCTCGATACCGTGATGAGCAACAGCTTCGGCTTCGGTGGCACCAACGCCACCCTGGTGCTCAAGCGCTGGACTGGCAAGTAACAGCTGTCGCGGTAAAGAAAACGGCGCCTTCGGGCGCCGTTTTCGTTCGTGCTTCTTTCTCCCTTCCCCCACTGGCGGGAGAAGGGCTGGCCGCGCCTCAGACCTTGAAGCGCGCGACCAGGTTGTTCAGATCGATCGCCAGGCGCGACAGCTCCTGGCTGGCCGCGCTGGTCTGGTTGGCACCCGCCGAACTCTGCAGCGAAAGATCGCGAATATTGACCAGATTGCGATCCACTTCCCTCGCTACCTGAGCCTGCTCTTCCGACGCGCTGGCAATCACCAGGTTGCGTTCGTTGATCGAGGAAATGGCCTGAGTGATCAGCTCCAGTGCCGTCCCCGCCGCCTGGGCTACCTCAAGAGTGGAACGAGCGCGACTGTTGCTGCTCTGCATCGAGCCGACCGCCTGATCGGTGCCACTTTGAATGGCGCCGATCATCTGCTCGATCTCCTGGGTGGATTGCTGAGTGCGATGCGCCAGCGCGCGCACCTCGTCAGCCACCACGGCGAAGCCGCGCCCTGCATCACCGGCCCGCGCCGCCTCGATGGCCGCGTTGAGGGCCAGCAGGTTGGTCTGCTCGGCGATGGAGCGGATCACGTCGAGCACCTTGCTGATCTCACGCACTCGCTCGGCCAACTTCTCGACCTCCCCCGCAGTGCCGTTCACGTCATCGGCCAACTGACTGATCGAGCTCACGGTCTGGCGCACCTGCTCGCGCCCCTGCAGCGCCGTGGCATTGGATTCGCGCGATGCCTCGGAGGTGCTCACCGCATTGCGCGCGACCTCTTCGACCGCCGCAGTCATCTCGTTGACTGCCGTAGCGGCCTGCTCGATCTCGGTGTTCTGCTGATGCAGGCCGCGAGTCGAATCTTCGGTCACCGCATGTAGCTCTTCGGATGCCGATGCCAGTTGATTGGACGAGTCGGCGATGCTCTGGATAGTGCCGCGCAGACTCTGCTGCATGCTTTTCAGGGCGCTGAGCAAGCGCGCGGGCTCGTCGCTACCTTCAGCATGAATCACCTGCGTCAGATCGCCAGATGCCACCACCTCGGCCACCCGCACCGCTTCACTCAGCGGCGCGACAATGCTGCGCGTCAACAGCATCGCCAGCACGATGGTAGCCAGGGTCGCCAGAATCATCATGGCGATGACCCAGATACGTGCCGACTCCGCCACCTGCCTGGCCGATTCGCCTGCTGCCACAGCGCTCACACGATTCATCTCGATCAGCTTGGCGAGGCCCTGCATCATGGCATCGGCGTGCTCGTTGAGCACGCCGCCAGCCACCTCGATGGCTGCATCGAAATCACCCTGGCGTAGCGACTCCACGATTCGAGTCTGCTCCTGCAGGTATGCCGCCTCGGAGCGCTTGAACTCGTCGTAGATGCCGCGCTCCTCGGTGCTGGAAATCAGCGGCTCATAGGCCTCCTGACTCTTGGCAAGGGAGGCGCGTACGTCTTCAACCAGCCGCAGATTGGCCTGCACGTCTGCCGAATCGCGATTAAGCATCGAGCGCAAGGTAATGGCACGCAAACGCAAGATATTCTTGGACACATCGCCAATGGCCAAGACGCTTGGCAGCCAATTGTCATTGACCTCGTCGGACCGCTCGCGCATTTCGCCCATCTGCATCAATGAAAATACTCCAAGCAGCACGACCAGCAGAGCGACCAGTCCGAACCCCAGAGCCGCCCGGGGGGCGATAGAAAGATTACGCAGCGACATTTTTGAAGCTCCCATTGCGCGCAGAAATCGAGACATCCTCAGCCATACCTGGCCGAGGATCGGGTGAGATTGCGCTGATCCCTGACGGCTTATCGGCCTTGTGTCCGCGCGCTTTATAAGGAAAAGAAAATATTCTGTCGGCGCAATGCCTTGGCCATTGGCTGATCGACGAACCAGCGCCAGTACTGAACGCGCGACGCTTCATCCCGCTGCTTCTGCCCGTCACAGGCGCGCTGGCACCGACGAAAGCCCATGCATTGGCACGCCGTCAGCCCTGAAACAGGCTGGGTATGGGCAGGCGCTGCCGGCCACGACGTGCGGCCATGCAACGGAGTACGGTGAGGCGCTTGCGTCGCGCCTCAGCAAGGCATGCTGCAACGCCTGGCGATGACCTGGGCGCGTTGCATCCTGTTGGATAAGGGGCACGAATTTGCTTGCTGAAGCCCGTAGAGGCCATCGCCCTGCTTGATCGGGAGAAACGCCGGCAACGCAAATGTGGCGCCCGCGCGCCTTGGCGCACCTTGGGCAATTGAATCGGCACGCTAGCGCTATGCCCGACGCTTACCAGCGTCAGGCATGGCTGCATGCGCTGAACGATCCATGGGGTGTACTGCGGTCATGAAAGCCAGCCACCGATCTGGATAGACAGTGCGGCGAAAATGGCCATCGCGCCGATGATCAGCGCACCATAAAGCGCTGTTCGGCCAGTTTGCGATCGCCCTGATAGACGATGAAATGCCACTCACCGGGCACCACTTCGTGGTGTTCGGTGAATTCGAAAGCCATCACGTCCTGCGGGGCACCGACTACCAGCTTCTGCTGCACTTCGAACTTGTCATGGCGCTGACCATCCGGGGTGACCACACCCGGGGTGAGATACAGCAGCGTCAGCGGCGTATCACCCTCGCGCTTGTCGGCCAGGCTGTAGCGCATGCCGAACTTGGTGCCGAGCTTGGCGGGAATCTGCTCGGTACGCTGGATTTCCTGGTTGCTGCGAGTCAATACCCGCTCGCCGGGCTGATAGTCCTGATACTGGCTGCTGAAGATGCCGTATTCCACTGGCCCATCGACACGGACGTCAGCCTGGCTCAGACCTGCCCAGGCGAATAGACCGGCCATCATGGCCACTCGGGTGTAATGCATGGTGCGCTCCTCGTTGAGATGAGCGCGAGCCTATGACACCCGGGTGACAGCCTGATGACAACCGCGCTAAGGGGCATGCCTCCCTCATCCGGCGCCAAGCGCCAGCCTCTCCCGGAAGGAGAAGGGCATGGAAGGTCGTCACTACGGACTACCAGGCTATCGATCCAACTCGGCCTGCACCTTGCGCGGCAGCACGGAGAGGAAGTTGTCACGCGCCACCTTGTGCGCCACGTCTTCTGGCAAGGCGTCGAGGAAAGGGTCGAAACCCTTCATGTACTCGCCCAGGCTACCGAAGCGGCCGACCACATCCGAGCCCAGCATGAAGCGCTCCGGGTAACTGCTGACCAGATGCACCCACTGCGGATCAGGCGTGCCGTTTTCGTCCAGCAGATAGGGTCGCAGCATGGTCCAGGACAGATCGATATACAGGTTCGGGTATTGGCCGAGCATGCGCTCCAGAGTCTCCAGGAGGAAGTCGAGCTTCTCCTGATGACGATGAATCTCGGCACTGGTCCCAGCATGCGCCCAGATGAAACGCACATGCGGATGATTGCGCAGCGGCGCCTCGATCTCTTCCAGATAAAGCGGATTGCGCTCGCGCTTGGAAGTGATGTTCGAATGCAACATCACCGGCAGGTCATATCCGGCAGCCAGATGGAAAACCCGCGCCAGCGCCTCGTTGTTGGCGCGCGGTGCGCTGCCATGAATCAGCGCGGTGAGATCGTCGTGACGGGTGAAGACCTCACCGATGCCCTGCCACAGGCCGGGATCGAGCTCCAGCATGCGGCGGATATGGGCATCGGCGTTCTTGTCGTTGGGGTTGAAGCCGGAAAGAAAGGGATGAAAGCGTTTGCGCTGCTCGGCGGGCAGACGCTTGTAGGCGGCAGCGATGAACACGTCGGTAGCGCTGTACCAATAGGCATTGGCGTCATCACCGGCGTAATAACGCGGGCGCCTGGGCTCGTCCTCATCCCATTTCTTGGCCACCGGAATGCCGGAGAACATCACATGATCGACGTTGTTTTCCGCCATCTTCTCCAGCAGTTCGTCCATGCCGGCACTTTCCTGGAAGAAGTCCACGTAATGCAGGTGAGCGTCGCTGTAACGGTATTCGCGGGCCTGGGCGCTGCAGGCGACAGCGGCGCTGAGCGCGAGTATCCATGGCATCGTTCGAGATGTGAGCAAGGCGAGTCCTCCTGACGGTACGAGCAGCATAGACCGCCGACCCGCCAGGCAAGTTCGGCGAGCAGTCGCGCGCCTCGATGGAGCGTGCAATCTGCCTACGCACCACGTCAGCGCATCGCCAGCGCGCCAGCAGCCCGGGACGGCAATGGACACGGCCACCAATGATGGCACCTCGCTTGCAGTGCTCGAGACAGACCAGACAGGGGAATCATCATGTTGCAGTTGCTGCGCAAGCCAGCCCGCAAGGCCCAGGACGAGGCCGCATTGGACGCTCTGTTCCAACAGCACGACCTCACCATTCGCCTCCCGGAACACTATCACTGGATGACACGCCTGAACGACTTCAGCGCAGGTCTCCAGCAACGCATTCGTGCCAGCCTCGGCGCCGCCGTCGGCATCGCCGCGCATGCGCCACAACTGGCGCGCATTGCCGCTGCCAACCAGCAAAGCGGGCAAACGCTGGCACAGTCCTCGGAGTTGATCGCCAGCGCCAGCGAGCAGGTCACCACCACGCTGGACGCCGAACTGGTGCCCGGTGCCGGCGAAGTCGCGCGCTTGTCCGCCGAGGTATCCGCCACCCTCAACCAATGCCAGCAAAGTGGCCAGGCGGTGTTGCGCCAGGTCGAAGTGATCGATTCCAGCGAGGCGCAACTGGCTCAGGTGATCCAGCAACTGGCCGGACAGCTCGATGAAGTGAGCAAGGTCATCGGCGTGATTGCCAGCATCTCCCAGCAGACCAACCTGCTCGCCCTGAACGCCGCCATCGAGGCCGCACGCGCGGGTGAACATGGTCGCGGCTTCGCCGTGGTCGCCGAGGAAGTGCGGCGTCTGGCTGGCCATACCACCGATGCCACCGGCCAGGTCAGTGGCATCATCGAGCGCTTTCGCGAAGGCATGCAGCAGCTCGGCGATGCCGGCCAGCACATGAACCAGGCGGTGGCCGACGGCCGCACCGGTATTCTCGCCGTCAGCGGCGGGCTGGACAGTACCCGCCAGGCCATGGACCGCTTGGACGCTCAGGTCGGCCAGATCGCCGCAGGCACGGAGCAGATCGGCCAGGCCGTGCGCTCGATCAATGGCGATGTACAGAACATCGCCCAGGTCGCCAGTGAACTGCTCGGCAAGGCCGGCCAGGTGCTGCATCACAGCAAGGCCGTGCGCGAAGACGGTGATCGCCTGCTCGCAGGGCTCGGCGACTTTCGCCTGGAAATTCACGCCGCCGTGCGCGCCAGCGTCGAGCAACTGGCGACACGCCCCGAGCTGATCAGCGACATGACAGCAGCCGAACGACTGCTTGCCGATACGCTGGCGCGCGACAGCCGTTTCGAGCTGTTCTACCTGGTAGACAGCCGCGGCGTGCAGATTTCCGAGAACGTCTTCGCCGCCGATGTGGCGCACGGCGAGGATGCCAGCTGTCGCGGTCACGACTGGAGCCAGCGCCCCTGGTTCAGCGCCGTGGCCGAGCGAATGGAAAGCCATATCACCCAGGTCTACCGCTCCTCGGCGACGGACGATTTCTGCTTTACCGTTTCGGTTCCCGTTGTCGATCGACGCGGCCAACTGCTGCGTGTGCTGGGAGCGGACGTGAGGCTCTCGGCGCTGGTGTGATCGGTGCCGACTGGGCTAGGCTGGCCGCTGTCGATTCGTCACACCTCAAGGGAAGTGCCATGATCCGCATTCACAACAACAAGGGCCTGCAGCAGCAGATCGAAATCGGTTCGCACCTGCTCATCGGCGACGTCTCGCCCGAGCAGGGCGGGGATGGCGCCGGACCGGAACCGCACGACCTGTTCGACGCGGCCCTCGGTACCTGCAAGGCCATGACCCTGCTGCTCTATGCACGCCAACGCGGCCTGCCGCTGGAAGGTATCGACGTGCAGATCGAGCGTGACGACAGCGAGGAGCGCCAGGGCAACTACCGCCTGATCGTCGATCTGGCGCTCAAGGGACCATTGGACGAGACCCAGCGCCAGCAACTGCTGCGCGTGGCGGACAAATGCCCGATCCACAAGCTGATGACCACCACCGACATCCAGGTCGAGACCCGCCTGGCGGGAGCCCAGGCATGAGTGAACTGCAGCTGATTCGCCCGCGCGCCGAGGACATTTCCGGCCAGCCGATCCTGCGTCCCCTGCCCTCGGCACGCGTTCGCAGCATCGGCCCCTTCGTGTTCTTCGATCACATGCTGGAGCATGACTACCCGGCCGGCAAAGGCATCAACATCGCCCAACATCCGCATATCGGCCTGTCCACCCTCACCTACCTGTTCGAGGGCCAGTTGCAGCACAAGGACAGCCTGGGTTCGGATCAACTGGTGGGGCCCGGCGATGTCAGCTGGATGACCGCAGGGCGCGCCGTCGCTCATGTCGAGCGTACGCCGCCCGAGCAGCTCGGGCAGAACAAGCGAGCCCACGGTCTGCAGGTCTGGCTGGCCTTGCCGGAAGCCGAGGAACAGTGCGAACCGGCTTACAGCCATCACCCCGCAGCGAAGCTACCCCGCAGCGAAGCCATGGGCGTGCAGATCACCCTGATCGCCGGCCGTGGCTTGTGCCTCGAATCGCCCGTGCCGGTTCGCTCGCCGACCCTCTATGCCGAACTGCGCCTGGCCGCCGGTGCCAACCTGCTGATACCCGCCGAACACAGCGAACGAGCGCTGTACCTCATCGATGGCGAAGCGGAGCTGGATGGCGAGCCCCTGCCCCGGCATACCATGGCGGTCATCCCGACAGGCGAAACGCCCGTGCTCAGCGCCTGCGGCGAATGCCACCTGGCCCTGATCGGCGGCGAGCCCATCGGCCCACGACGGATCAACTGGAACTTCGTCGCCACGACGCCGGAGCTGATCGACCAGGCGCGCCAGCGCTGGGCTGCAGGCGACTGGCCGCAGGTGCCAGGTGAAACCACGCGCATCGAACTGCCGCGCTGAGACTGCTGTTCAAACACAGGCGCTGAAAGGCGCCTGCCGCTCGCCAAGGATTGCCATCTTGCCCCTGCATCGCTCCCTCGCTGGCCTGCTGCTGTTGCCCACGCTGGCACTGGCCGCTCTACCCCATTTCGAACCCGAGCCCGGGCGGCATGCCCAGGTACAACAGCAAGGCGAACGCTATTTTCTGCAGCAACCCGACGGTAGCCGCCTGGAACTGAGCATCCCCGAAGGCAACGACGCAGAAGCGCCGAGCTTTGCCGTCGAGGACTACGACTTCGACGGCCACCCGGATCTGGCGATCAGCGTGCCGGCCGGGATGGTCAACTCCGCCTACCAGGTTTACCTCTACCGCCCGCTCCTACAACGCTTCGAGTGGTTAGAGATGGCGCCGACGCTGATGGAACGCGTCAATTGCTCATGGCTGTCGGAGCTGCAGCCCAACAATGAGGAGCGGGCGCTCTACAGCCACTGCCGCAGCGGGCCACGCTGGTACTACGACGCCTACCGCTTCGATGAGTCCGGAGCCCCCTGGCTGTACAAGACGCTGCAGGTGCGCCACGACTACGATCCGCATGCACCTGTATTTTTCCCGGTGTTCGAGAAGACGTTCGACCCTCAGGGCCGGATCATCGCCAGTCGCGCACTCGACGACGATGATCAGCCACTCACCTGGACGGTGCCCGCTGCGCGCCTTTACCTCCACGCACACCCGGACGCGACCAGCCGGAGCAAGGCCTACCTGATCGCAGGGGACGTCTGCGAAGTCCTGGATCAACAGGGGCGCTGGCTACAGATTCGCTACGTCTCGCGCAAGGGTCCATTGGAGCGCTGGGTTTCACTCGATCAAGCCTATGCCCAGGCTCAACCCTGAATACACAGCAACCCCTTCGCAGTTTTTTGTTACCTGTGCGTGATCCAGAAACTCAGTAGCCGGGTATAAGCTGCATGCGGATTTTTCAGGCCAACGGATGACCCATGGCAGATCGCGAGTTCGATTACGAAAGCACCCTGGAAGCCTGCGCACGCGGCGACGAACGTGCCTTCCAGACGCTCTACCGGCAAGAGGCCGGGCAATTGCTCGGCCTGGCCATCAGCATGCTGGGCCGGCGTGACGTTGCCGAGGATTGCCTGCACGACGCCTTCGTGCGCATCTGGCAGCACGCCGCGCGCTATCGGCGCGAACTGGGCAGCGGCCGCGCCTGGGTGCACAGCATCTTGCGCTACCGCGTGCTCAATGCCTTGCGCAGTGGCAACCGGCATGCCGAGGTGGACGATGACTTCATCGAACGCGTGCTGGACGACAGCCCGCAGGCCGAAGCGCAGGCGCTGGAGCAATCCGAACAGCGCCTGCTGCGTCGCTGCCTGCAGCGTCTGGAAAAGCCGCGCCGCCATCCGATTCTGCTGGCGTTCTACCGGGGTCTGACACACGAGCAGATCGCCAGCCGCCTGAGCACACCGCTGGGCACCATCAAAGGCCGTATCCGCGCCGGCCTGCGCGCGCTGCAGGAGTGTCTGCAAGCATGATTACGCACGATCCCGAAGAACGCCGTGCCCTGATTGGCGAGTACCTGCTCGGCCTGCTCGACGAACACGAAGCGGCCGAGGTGCGCCAACTGCTCGAAGAGGATGAGAGTGCCGCCCGTATGGCCCTGGAATGGGAACGGCACTTTCTCGAACTGAGCGACCGGCTACCGGCACATGCACCCTCCCCGGCACTCTGGGCACGCATTCGGCAGAGCCTGGGTCTACTCGACGAGCCTCGCTCGAGCCCGCTGGCCAACTGGTGGAACAGCCTGCTGACCTGGCGCCTGACTGCCGCCGCGCTGGCCGTTGCCCTTTTGCTTGCCGTGCTGATGCCGCTGTTGCGCGCCCCGGATATCGCTGGCGAACGCTTTACCGTGGTGCTGCAGCAGCCGGGCGAAGCGGCCAAGCCGGGTTGGGTGATCCAGGTCGGTAGCGATGGCACGCTCTCGCTCGATCCGCTGGTCGCCGATCAGGTCCCAGAAGGCCGCGCCTTGCAATTCTGGACGCTGATCGACCCAGCCGACGGTCCACGTTCGCTGGGTCTGGTCGAAGCCGGCCAGCCACTGCGCCTGCCTGCCGAGCAGATCGGCGCCGTACAGGCCGGGCAGTTGTTCGAGCTGACCCTCGAACCTGAAGGCGGCTCGCCATACAACCGACCTAGTGGTCCGGTGCTTTACATCGGTCGCGCCGTGCTGGCCAGCGCCAACTGAGTGGGTTGCCGGCCGCAAGGCCGGCAACCTTTGCAGCAGCCGATCACCCTCCGAAAAATATTTTCATCCGCCGACATCCAACGCCGTTCCTCGCGGGTATAGCTCACAGGTGTTTCGTCGAGGCACCTGCGAAACCGGCCAACCGGCTTCGTCTCGATGCTGAAACCTTTATGAGGAACAACCATGAAACGCATCACTACCCTTTGCACTGCCAGCCTGCTGACCCTGAGCGCAGGTGCCGCCAGCGCCACCGAACTGCTCGCACTGGGCGCCGATGGCAAGTTGTTCAAGGTCGATGTTGCCAGCCTCAAGGTCACCGCCAGCATGGCCGTCAGCGGCGCCAGCGACCTGCGCGGCCTGGATGTGCGCCCGGCCAGCGGCCAGGTCTACCTCCTCGGCGGCACCGATCAGCTTTACACCCTGGACGCAGTCAGCGGTAAGGCCACTGCAGGCAGCAAGCTGCAAACCGCGTTGCCAGGCAGCGGCCAGGCCGTGGTCGACTTCAACCCGGTGGCCGACCGCCTGCGCCTGATGAGCCCGGACGGCACCAACCTGCGGGTAAATGTCGATAGCGGTGAAGCGGCCGTGGACGGCAAGCTTGCCTATGCCACCGACGGTCCCTACGCCGGCAAGCAGGCACAAGTCGTTGCAGGCGCCTACACCAACTCCTATGCCGGCACGAAGAGCACCGCGCTGTACAACATCGACCTGGCCAGCAGCAGCCTGATACTGCAGAACCCACCAAACGATGGCGTGCAGCAACTGGTCGGCAAGGTCGCCGATGGCCTCGAAGCGGCCGCCATGGACATCGCCAGCGATGGCATGGGTGGCAACATGGCCTATGTACTGACCGGCAAGACCCTGCACCAGCTGGATCTGGCCAGTGGCAAGCCCACCACCCTGGGCGACGTCGCCGACCTGCCGGACGGCATCATTGATATCGCCGTACTGCCCGCGAAGTAAGATGAAAAAAGGCTGCGCCCACTGGACGCAGCCTTTCGTTCAACGCGCGCGCAAAACAGGCGTCACTGCTCGGCGAATACCTCATCGAACAGATCGTTCATCGCCTTGAATGCCCGCGCGGCGACCACCGGGTGGTATTCGTTGCGCCCCGGCACGTTGGCCTTGGGATTGGTGAACGAGTGCACGGCGCCGCCGTAGCTGACCAGTTGCCAGTCGGTCTTGGCCGCCTTCATCTCGGCGACGAAGCCGTCGACCTGCGCCTGCGGTACAGCGGGGTCATCGGCCCCATGCAGCACCAGTACTGGCGCCTTGATGTTCTTGGCATCTGCCGGGTTGGGCGTATCCAGATTGCCGTGGAAGGATACGAAGCCTTTCAGCGGCGCCCCGGAACGGGCGAGTTCCAGCACCGTGCCTCCACCGAAGCAGAAGCCGATGGCGCCCAGCTTGCTGAGGTCCAGTGCCACTTCGCCGTTCTGCGCCTTGAGCACCTCGACTGCAGCCTGAGCACGCTTGCGCATCAGCGGGCGATCTGCGCGCACGGCAGTGGCCGCAGCCCCCGCCTCTTCGGCATTACCGGGACGGATGGATTTGCCGTACATGTCGGCGAGAAACACCACGTACTTGTCGCCCGCCGCACGCGCGGCCTTGGCTACGGTATCGTCGTTCACGCCCATCCAGTTGGGAACGGCGAGCAGCCCGGGGCGCGGCGTGGTGACCGAATCGTCATAGACCAGTACGCCTTCGAAGGCTTCGCCATCGATTTCGTACGCAACGGTCTTGGTCACGACGGCCGCCTCGGCAAGACCGGCGAATGCGGCGCACAACAGGGGAACCAGTGTCTTCTTCTGCATGGTGAGGCCTGCCCTTGGCATTGGTAGGCCCCTGACAATAGCCTCACCGTCGACAATCACCAAGTCGAGATGGGGCGGATTTCAGACAGGAGGTTTCAAGCGGCTGGTTGTTCGGCCCAGCGTTCCTTGATCTGCAGAATCTCGGGCAGGCAAGCGATGAACAGCTCGACCAGGCGTGGATCGAAGTGGCGCCCACTCTGTTCACGCAGGAAAACGACCGCATCCTCCACGGACCAGGCCTGCTTGTAAGGACGCACGCTGGTCAGCGCATCGAACACGTCAGCGATGGCGACGATGCGGCCTTCCAGGGGAATCTCCTCGCCACTCAGACCGTTCGGATAACCGCTGCCATCCCACTTCTCATGGTGCGACAGGGCAATGCGCTGCGCCGTGCGCAGCAGCCCCGAGCTGTGCTCGCCGATGATCCGTGCACCAATCTCCACGTGCTGGCGCATCACCTGCCATTCCGCATCGTCCAGCTTGCCCGGCTTGCGCAACACCGCGTCGGGAATACCGATCTTGCCGACATCGTGCATGGGCGCCGCATTGAGCAGTTCCTCGGCCGCGCTTTCGCTGAAGCCGGCGGCCAGCGCCAGCACCTTGGAGAAATGGCTCATGCGAATGACGTGCAGGCCGGTCTCGTTGTCCTTGTACTCGGCAGCCATGCCCAGGCGCTGGACGATCTGCAGGCGGGTCTGCTTGAGCTCATCGACACGTACCAGCGACAGATGAGTGCGCACCCGAGCACGCACGATGGGCGGACTGACGGGCTTGGTGATGTAGTCCACCGCGCCAACCTCGAAACCGCGCGCCTCATCCTCGACATCGCCCAGAGCGGTCACGAAGATCACCGGAATCGTCTTCAGCCGAGGACTGCCCTTGAGCTGCTCGCATACCTGGTAGCCGGTCATGCCCGGCATCATGACATCGAGCAGGATCAGGTCGGGCCGTTCACGCTCGGCCATTTCCAGCGCGCGCGCGCCCTCCTTGGCGAACAGCAGGCGATAGTCCTCCTGCAGGATATGGCGCAGCACCTGCAGGTTGGTGGGTTCGTCATCGACCAGCAGCAACAGCGGACGCGTATCGGCAGCCAGAGTCATGATGGGGTCGTTTCCTCGCCTTGCAGTTGTAGCAACAGTTGATCGAGCACCCGCAGGGCCTGATCGAAATCGAAGTCATCCAGCGCCTGACGCATATCGTTCAGAGCGGCGCCATAGGCCGTACCCCTGGCGGCCTGCTCCATCATGGCAAGGCTTTCATCATCCAGGCCGCCTCGCTGCAACGCCCGTCGCAGCTGACCGGCCTGTTCACGCAGCGAGCGCAGGTCGACAGCCGAGCGTTCAGCCGAAGATACGGCCTCCGGCACCTGCGGCACCACCTCCCTGACGGTCAGAAGAGCCTGCTCGAGTTCCGCGATCAGTGCAGGCAAGGCTTGCTCGTCCTGCGCCTGAAACGCCCGCTCGACCAACTGCCCCAAACCGGCCAGGCTGCCCATCGCCAGATTGCCGGCGGCACCGTGCAGTCGATGCGCGAGCGCCTCACCCTCGTGCCAGTCGCGCGCCGCCAGCAGTTGGCTGAGGCGCGCCGCCAGATCATGCTGTTCGGCAATGAAGGTATTGATCGCCTGCGCCATGCGTAACGGCCCGCCCCACAGGCTGCTGCCACGGACCCAGTCGAACAGGCCATCGTCGGCAACACGGGTGGCACTGACCACTGCGCTGGGTACATCGGTCAGCCCGAGCAGTCGGGCGATTTCCCAGAGCAGCGCGTTGACATCCAGTGGCTTCGAAGCAAAGCCATTCATGCCCGAGTCCAGCGCTGCCTGACGATCCTGGTCGAGCACGCTGGCGGTCAGCGCAATGATCGGAGTCGGCTCGCGTACCGCGGCGGCTTCCAACTGACGAATCCGCCGCGAGGCTTCCAGGCCGTCGACACCCGGCATCTGCACATCCATCAGGATCAGATCGAAACGTTGCTCGGTGAAAGCCTGCAGCGCGCCTGCACCATCGGCGACGCAGTGCACGCGATGGCCGAAATGCTCCAGGGTCAGTTGCAGCAGTTCGAGGTTCTGCGGCACGTCATCGGCCGCAAGAATGTTCAACTGCCCCAGCTCAGGCAGCACGGCACGTTGCTGCGAGGCCAGACGCTTGCCGGCACGCAGCGGCAACTCGACGCTGAAGCAGCTGCCCTGCCCTTCGGTGCTTTCGACCCGCAAGCGCCCCCCCATCAACTCGACCAGTTGCCGGGAAATGGTGGTGCCGAGGCCGGTACCGCCAAAGCGCCGGCTCATCGAGGCATCAGCCTGAGCGAAAGGCTCGAAAATCTTCTCCAGCCGGTCGGCTGCGATACCGATGCCGGTGTCCTTCACCGCCAGGCGCATTGCGCCCGGCTCACCCGTCACTTTCAGGCGAACCTCGCCGTGCAGGGTGAACTTGACCGCATTGCCGAGCAGATTGATCAGGACCTGTTGCAAACGCAGCGGGTCGCCGCAGAAGAACTCGTTGATCGTTGCCGGGTAATCCAGATGCAGCTGCAGGCCTTTGCTCTCGGCCGTCAGCCGCTGCGTCGCGAGCACCTGCTCGCACAGCTCGCGCAGGGAGAAATCCAGTTGTTCCAGTTCGATGGCACCACGGTCGAGCTTGGCCGTGTCGAGGATGTCATTGAGCAAACCCAACAACGAACGCAACGAATGCTGCACGGTGCTCAGATGGCGACGTTGCTCGCTGGAAAGCGGCGTTTCCAGCAGCAGGTCGGTAAACCCGATGATGGCATTCATCGGCGTGCGAATTTCATGGCTCATATTGGCCAGGAAGCTGCTGCGCGCGGCAGCGGCGGCTTCTGCGCGATCACGGGCAGCCCGCAGATCCTGTTCCATGACGCGGCGCGGGGTCAGGTCGGTCGCCAACTTGACGACCTTGAACGGCTTGCCGTCGGTATCGAGGATCGGGTTGTAGCTGGCCTGAATCCAGACTTCCCGTCCACCCTTGGCGAAGCGGTGGTATTCACCTGCACGAAAATGACCTGCACGCAGATCCATCCAGCCCTGGCGATAAGCATCGCTTGCCACCACTTGAGGATCGCAGAACATGCCGTGGTGGCGCCCTACCACCTCCTCCTTGGCATAACCAAACAACGCCAGGGCATTGTCGTTGATGTCGAGGATATTGCCGTCGAGGTCGAACTCGATCAGCGCCATCGCCTTGCTGATCGCAGTGACCTTGCCTTCATATTCGGCATTGCGTCGCTTGGTTTCGGTCTGGTCGAGCAATACGCCATCGATCCAGCGCGGCATACCGCTTTCATCGCAAACCGCACTGCCACTCTCCCAGATCCAGTGCTCCGCGCCATCGCGGTCGAACAAGCGGTATTCGACAACGTAGTTGCGGCCTTGCTCGATGGCCTGCATCACCTCGTCGGCGACTCGCTGATAGTCGTCCGGGTGATACATATCGGCAATCGAACAGCGACCACTGATGAAATCCTCTGCACTCCAACCGGTGAGGGGCTGCACCGCATCGCTGATGAAGATCATGGTCCAGTCTTGATCCAGCGTGCAGCGGAACGACACCCCGGGAATGTTGCTGATCAACGAGCGGTACTGCTGCTCGCTGTCACGCCGGGCCTTCTCCATGGCATGTCTTTCGCTGATATCGGCGACGAATACCACGAACAGCGGACGACTCCCTGAGTGGGTAATGCCAACGCTGATGCGTACCGATTTCTCGTTGCCGTCACGGGTCAGGCACATCAGTTCCTGCTCACCGGCCGGCATCGTCAGGCGACCTGTCCTGAGGTAATCGGCCAGCAGGACTTCGACCTGCTCAATGTAGCGAGCCGGCATCAGTGAGCGCATGTGCATGCCCACCAGCTCATGCGGCGTCCAGCCAAACAGACGCGAGACAGCGCGATTGGCCGAGCGCAACGTGCCGGTGTGATCGACGGTGATGATGGCATCCAGAGCCGTATCGAAGATCGAGCGCAGATGCTGCTCGCTGGCCTTGAGCTGAAGACTCATGCGCCGGTAGCGCAGCAGCGTATTGACCGCTACCACGAAGACCGTCAGCGCGACGGTCAGCAGCGTGATGGCAATGGCGATATAACCACTGTCGACCACTGCCATTGGCGCCTCGAACTCCGGCGTGCCGACGAAACGCGCCGCCGCCATGCCGGTGTAGTGCATGCCACTGATCGCCAGGCCCATCACCAGGGCGCTGAGCGCAAGCGCCCAGAGCGTCGGCAAACGCCCTTCCAGACCGAAGCGCACCCACAACGCCAGAATGGCCAGGGCAACGGCAACGACGATGGACAGGCCGAACATCCAGGGGTCATAGCGCAGCAGTGGCGCCATCTGCATCGCCGCCATACCGCTGTAGTGCATGGCACCGATACCGGCTCCGACCAGCACCCCGCCCACACACAGTTGCACAATGCTCAGGTCACGCCGCGCCAGCAGGCTCAGCGCGACCCAGGAAGCAGCCAGGCTCGGCAGCATCGACAACAGCGTGATGCCCAGATCGAATTGCACCGCCGCGCACAGCTCGAAGGCAAGCATGCCGAGAAAATGCATGGACCAGATGCCACCGCCAAGGGCGAGCGATCCGGTGAGAATGGTGATTTGCCTGGCAACCGGATGCGAACTGTCACGTGCTTCACCGGCCAGTTGCAGCGCCATGCCGGCGGCGAACACGGCAATGGCCAGCGACAGCAGCACCAGGGAAGTGTCGTAACGACTGAGCACAAGGACACTCGGGTCCGCACCCATCAAGAAGAACAACTCGAAAATCGACATACCACCCCAAGGCACTGCAGAACGCCAGCCAATTGCCAGCATCTGAAACGACAGGGTCGCACTTGTCAATCAAAGCCGATCTATCGCGCCCATAGAAAAGCCCGCCGAAGCGGGCTTGTTCTGAAGCCAGATCAATCAGGCGGAGAGTTCCACCAATAGCTTGTTCAGGCGCTGCACGTAAGCGGCAGGGTCTTTCAGACTGTCACCGGCGGCCAACGCAGCCTGGTCGAAGAGAATGTGCGACAGATCGGTGAAGCGATCCTCGTCCGGCTCGGCATCCAGGCGTTCGATCAGCGGATGCGCGGGGTTGAACTCGAAGATCGGCTTGGCATCCGGCACCTTCTGCCCGCTGGCCTCGAGAATCTGGCGCATCTGCAGACCGAGATCCTGCTCACCGATGGCGAGAATCGCCGGTGAATCGGTCAGGCGATGCGACACGCGAACCTCGGCGACCTGCTCGCCCAGCGCCCCCTTGAGGCGCTCGATCAGCCCCTCCTTGGCCTTGGCGACTTCTTCCTGAGCCTTCTTGTCCTCTTCCGAGTCCAGTTCACCCAGATTCAGGTCACCACGGGCCACATCGACGAACTGCTTGCCGTCGAACTCGGTCAGGTAGCTCATCAGCCACTCGTCGATGCGATCGGTGAGCAGCAGCACCTCGATGCCCTTCTTGCGGAAGACTTCCAGGTGCGGGCTGTTCTTGATCTGTGCATAGCTTTCGCCCGTGAGGAAGTAGATCTTGTCCTGACCTTCCTTGATGCGACCCAGGTAGTCGGCGAGCGAAACCGCTTGCTCGTCGCCTTCGCCGGCGGTGGAGGCGAAACGCAGCAGACCGGCGATCTTCTCCTTGTTGGCGAAGTCTTCGGCCGGGCCTTCCTTGAGCACCTGGCCAAAGGCCTTCCAGAAGGTCTTGTAGTCGTCCGGCTTGTCCTTGGCCAGCTTCTCCAGCATGTCCAGCACACGCTTGGTCAGTGCCGATTTCATCGAGTCGATGACCGGGCCGGACTGCAGGATCTCGCGGGAGACGTTCAGTGACAGGTCGTTGGAGTCGACCACACCTTTGATGAAGCGCAGGTACAACGGCAGGAACTGATCGGCCTGATCCATGATGAATACGCGCTGCACATAGAGCTTGAGGCCCTTGGGCGCTTCGCGGTGGTACAGGTCGAACGGCGCACGCCCCGGCACGTAGAGCAGCGAGCTGTACTCCAGCTTGCCTTCGACCTTGTTGTGGCTCCAGCTCAGCGGGTTCTCGAAGTCGTGGCCGACGTGCTTGTAGAACTCCTGGTACTCCTCGTCCTTGATCTCGGTACGCGGACGGGTCCACAGGGCGCTGGCGCGGTTGACGGTTTCCCACTCGACCTCAGCAGGCTTGTCTTCACCCTGATGCTCTTTCGGCAGTTCGATCGGCAGCGCGATGTGATCCGAGTACTTCTTGACGATGTTGCGCAGGCGCCAGCCGTCGGCGAACTCTTCTTCGCCGCTTTTCAGGTGCAGAACGATGCGCGTGCCACGCTCGGCTTTCTCGACGGTCGCGACCTCGAACTCACCCTCGCCTTTCGAGGACCAGTACACGCCTTCGCTGGCCGGGCTACCGGCTCGGCGGCTGAACACCTCGACCTGATCGGCAACGATGAAGGCCGAATAGAAGCCCACACCGAACTGGCCGATCAGGTGCGAATCCTTCTTCTGGTCACCGGAGAGATTCTTCAGGAAGTCGGAAGTGCCGGACTTGGCGATGGTGCCCAGGTGCGCGATGACTTCCTCGCGGCTCATGCCGATACCGTTGTCTTCGAGGGTGACGGTCTTGGCATCCTTGTCGAAGGACAGGCGGATCTTCAGCTCGGCGCCACCTTCGAGCAGCTCGGGCTTGGCCAGCGCCTCGAAGCGCAGCTTGTCAGCGGCGTCGGAAGCGTTGGAGATCAACTCGCGCAGGAAGATTTCCTTGTTCGAGTACAGGGAATGGATCATCAGGTGAAGCAGTTGCTTCACCTCGGTCTGGAAGCCCAGGGTTTCTTTTTGAGTTTCCACACTCATGGTCTGCTAACTCCATCTGTAGGACAGGAACCGCTATCGCGGCGATGACCTACAGATGGGGCCTGCTGGATGAATTTCAAGGGCTTGGAGCAGGCGCATCATCGTCTCGGGCAGGTAAAACCTCCCGCTAGCCGAATATGGCGGGTTGCACCCGCCCTAAGGCTCCAGCAGTTCCAGGCGACCGATTTCCTCCGGCTTGAAACTGAAGCTGGCCTGGCCGCCGCCACTGCCCATCTGCTGACTGAGGCGAAGGCTGCCATCGTCATCGACACCAACGAAACGCCCCTCTACCGTGCCGCCACTGGCGCGGCTCAGGCGCATGCGGAGGTTGCGGTACTGCTCCGGGTTGCGCTGCAAACGTGCCAGGCTGAAACGCTGACGACGGTCGAGCGGACGACTGAGACGCTCCTCGACGGCCGTCACTTCAATTTGCTGTGCCGGTTGCCTGGCCGCAACGGAGGGCAATGCCGGGAAGTGATCGCCATCCACCATCCAGCCTTGTTCAGGGCGCTTGTGCAGACGAATTGGCAAGCGCTCACCACGCCCGTCGATCTGCGCGTCAACCTGCAATTCCAGGGTATCGCCCTCGAAGGTGAACACCGGCAGTTTCAACTCACGCACATCGCGCGTGGCGAAACGTCGTTGCAGATAGTCCTGCAGGACATGGACGATGGTGTCACTCGAGTCGTACCGGGCATCGACCTTGCCATCGACATAGCGCAGGCGATCACGATACAGCTCGACCCGGCCGCTCAGGCTGGTCTTGAAGCGTGGCGGCAGGACCAGGTGGAAATCACCGACCAGACGATTCGGTTCCTGCGGCTGCAGGTCCAGATGCAGGGTGTAGCCACGACTCAGGCGACGAGCCTCGGGCAGATCCTGCTCCGGCAACAGCCAGTTCAGCTCTACCTCTGGCAGGTTACCGCTGTCCTGGGGCAATACGTCGATACGCACCGGACCATCGACTGGCTGCGGCAGTCGGATGCTCAACTCGCGCAGGGCGAAGAAATCCAGGCCCTCGCGCAGCACCAACACCCCATCGATCAGCTCAGCCTGCTGCGGGCGAAACGGCTGGCCGTTGAGCTCACCGTCCAGATCGATGGCCAGCTCTGCCGGCACCTGCACCTCGGGCTTGAGCCAGTCCAGACGGACGATCGCCGCCAGACGCTCGGCATCCTTGCTGGCCAGCAAGGTCAAGCCCACCACCAGCGGGATGACGCCAAGCCCGATCAGCGTGACCGCGCTACACGCTCGCCGCCAGTGGCGTACCACGTAGATCAAGGTGATCGGCGGGATCAGACTGCCCCAGCCCCACAACAGACTGGTGGCGAACGCGCGCATGACCAGCCATACCAGACCGGCCAGCATCAGCACCAGGCCACCAATTATCAGCAACGCATCCATCTACAGGGTCCTTGTCATGATTTCGCTGCGCTGCCGATCCGCTCCGACTGCCGGGCAAGTCTCAAGAACTCAGGGCTCATCGACCTTGAAGTGGGCACGGGCGGTGGCAATCGGTTCGGTCTGCTTGGTCTGCCAGGCGGTGATCGCCACGTTGGCCACCCGACGCCCCTGCCGCCAGACCTGGCACTGCGCATAGGTGTCACGATAATGGCCGGCGCGCAGGTAATCTATCGAGAAGTCGATGATTTTGGGCAAATGTGGAATGCCCATGAACATCAACAGATGAAGCATGGCCGCATGCTCCATGAAACCAGCGATTACACCGCCATGTAACGCCGGCAGTACCGGGTTACCGATGCTGTCGCGGTTGGCTGGCAGACGAAAGACCATGTCATCGCCCAGACGCAGGCATTCGATGCCCAGCAGCTTGGCGTAGGGGATCAGGTTGATCAGCGAGTCATAATCGTTCTGCTGGTGCGCACGCGCCACCAGTTGCTCCAGGCTCAGCTCGCTCATGCACCACCGCCTTGCTGGATATTGCGCTTCAGCTCACCGCCGCCCTGCACTGCCTTGCCCATGCGCATGAAGGTACCAACCACGTGGGCAATCGGCTGCTCGGGGTCATCCTGATAGGCATAGCCGCGAGTGAAGATGATGTTGGGCGTGACCCGGTAACACTCGGCAAAGCCGAAGACGTCCTTGTCGGGCTCGGCCGGGTGCATGTAATCGATGCGCAGATCGAGTGTCGGGCAGATCTCGAATTCCGGCAGCACACAGACCGTGGAGATACCGCAGGTGGTGTCCATCAGCGTGGTAATGGCGCCACCGTGGATCACACCAGTGTCCGGGTTGCCGACAATATGCGGCGCGTACGGCAAGCGCAGCGTCAGTCCTTTGCCATCGGCCGACTCGACACTCATGCCCAGCACCTGACAATGACGCAATGCTGCCAGAAACCGCTGCGCCCGCTCCTCGATCGACTGCTCACTCATCACACTGCCGCTCTGCCGCAAAAAAGGCTGCGCATGATAGCGCCTTGCTCCCGGACTCACACCCGTCCGGGGCTTGCTCTCAAGTCCAGGGGAACTTATTGGCATCGCCGACATTCGAAGTGACTGTGTGCTCTGGGGTCAGCCCAGCCACTTATAACTCTCACACATGGAGTGATGACCGTGAACAAACCTCTGACTTATGCCCTGCTGCTTGCCACTGCCCTGGGTCTCGCCGCCTGCGAGAAAACCCCGGAAGACAAGATGGAGTCGGCCAAGGAGTCAGTCTCCGAAGCGATGGAGAACCTGGGCGATGCAGCCAAAGACACTGGCGATGCTATCGAACAGAAGACCAACGAAGCCTTGGGTAATGAACCTACCACTGGCGAAAAAATTGAGGATGCGGCCAGCGATGCGGCCGACGCCATCGAGGATGCCGGCGACGAAGCCAAAGACGCAGTCGACGGCCAGTAACCTCCGCTGAAATGAAAGAAGGCCCGCATTGCGGGCCTTCTTTCATTTCAGCGCCGGGCTGATCATCAGCAGCAGGCTACAGGCCAGGCCCACCACCCAGACCAGGCTGCGCTGCCAGTGCAGATCCCACCAGTAGAACAGCAGGTACAGCACGCGGCTGACGACGAAGGTGACGGCCAGAATGTCGACCAGAAAGCCGTAAGTCTGCGTGGTGTGCGCCATCAGCACACCTGCCGCGAACAGTGGGAAAGCCTCGATGCTGTTCAGATGCGCTGCCAGGGCACGCGCGCCGAAACCCGTCAGACGCGCCTGCTGGGCGCGTGGGTGATGGTTGTCGTAACGACCACCGCCCTCCTTGGCCATGGCCTTGGCCACCGGGGCCTTGGCGATGAAGATCAACAAGGCGCTGATAAAGACGCACCAGAACGGCAGGCTCATTCACTCTTCTCCTTGGCCACCTCGGCGGCCGGCGTTGGGGTATACACCATCACTTCCAGCACATCCGAGTGGAACTCGCGGCGATACAGCACCACGACCACGCCAGCAGTCACCAGCATGAAGAACCAGGGGTTGATGAACCAGGCCAGGGTTGCCATACCAAAATAGTAGGCGCGCAAACCGAAGTTGAACTGGTTGGCGGCCATCGAGATCACCCGCGCTGTGCGCTCTGCGAAAGCCTTGCGCTCCTGCTCGGTGACATGCCGCTCACCCACCATTGGCGCCGAGCCCACCAGCACCGCTGCGAAGTTGTACTGGCGCATACACCAGCTGAAGGTGAAGAAGGCATAGACGAAGATGATGCCCAGGCACAGCAGCTTGATCTCGGATAAACCACGACTGGCCTGCTGCACGAAAGGAATGTCGGCCAGCAGCGACAGGGCGCGGTCGGAAGCGCCCAGCACGGTGAGGATACCGGCCAGGATAATCAGCGTGCTGGAGGCAAAGAACGAGGCGTTGCGCTCGAGGTTGCCGATCACGTTGGCATCGGCAATGCGATTGTCACGCAGCAGCATGCGGCGCATCCAGTCTTCACGGTACAGGTGCAGGACGCTGGCCAGACAGGGCGTGGTTCGCGCCTTCAAGGAGGCATAGCGGGTGTAGCCGCCCCAGCACAGAACGAACCACAGAGCGGCCAGAAAATGAGGCAGATACGGATAGCTGTTGAGCATGCCAACTCCTTGCAAGACTGCTGCGGATTATAGCCAGGCTGCCTCTTTCCTTGTTCGACAAAAAAGGTTCTTCGCATTTTCGTGGGGCGGATACGCTTGACACCGGACTGGCAATTACGTGTTAGCTGTCGATGACCTGGCACTCTCCATTAGCACGCCGCCTGGCTTGATGGGTTTCGCCCCTTACGGGCGACTCACTTTCTTTGCTTGTGCAAAGAAAGTAAGCAAAGAAACACACCCCTACATACGGCCCCGGCTGCGCCGGGGTTCCCTCGCTCCATCACCACTCCAGGGGCACGCTGCGAAGGGCCATCCCTGGCCCATCGCAGCTCTCGCGACATCCATGTCGCTCAACCCCTTACGCGGTGATTCCACTCGGCCTCCTGAAGGGGACTTGGGCGTCGTCTGTGAGATCGCGTTTCAAGAGCAAAAACCAAACGCTACCGACTTTGATCTTCCGAAGATTTTGCAAGCTCGCGAACCGGTCCCCTTCAGGAGGCCGAGCGGAGGTGTTGCGTAGGGGGATGAGCCGCATGGATGCGGCGAAATACCGATGGCGGCCCCGCTTAATGGGCCAAGGATGGCCCATGTAAGCCGGCCCCCGGAGCGGCACCGGAGCGAGGAAACGCAGCGAAGCGAAGTAACAGCCGCAGGCTGGCCCGAAGGGTGAGCAAAGCGAATCAAGTTTCGCGCAGCGAAACCCGGATGTCGGGGTGCCCTTCTTTGGCACACCTTTCTTGGGCAAGCAAGAAAGGTGTGGCGCCCGTAAGGGGCGCAACCCAAACGCTCAGCGCACGCAGTAACGGACAATGCCAAGCCCGTGAGCAAAACGCACACAAACTTGCCAGTCCGGTTTCAACCCGGACGCTCCCCAAACTATGCGAAGAACCAAAAAAAGGCCGCCTCGTGGGCAGCCTTTTTTTGTTTCGAGGGTCTCTTACGCAGTGGTAGCGCTCTGACGCAGACCCAGAATGCGGTCCAGCACCACCACCAGAACCAGCGTCACCGCTACCGGCAGCAGCCAGCCCAGGCTTTGACCGGCCAGCGGTAGTTGCCCGAACCAGGCTGGAACCTTGTCGGCCCAGGGGGTCGCGGCAACACCATCGGCAACGCCGAAAATCAGCGTAACGGCCATCACCGGCACGAACACCAGCGCCTGGGAAACCCACAGCCGGTTGGCCAGGCTCAGGGCAACCAGCACGATAGCCAGCGGATACAGACCCACCAGAACCGGAATCGAGAAGCTGATCAGTTGGGTCAGGCCCTGATTGGCCACCACCAGGCTGAACAGGCCGAACAGAATCACCACACTGCGGTAGGAAACCGGCAGCAATTTGCTGAAGAACTCGCCACAGGCAGTCAGCAGACCAACCGCCGTGGTCAGACAGGCCAGGGTGATGACCACCGCCAGCAGCAGGCTGCCGGTAGTGCCGAACGTGTGCTGCACGTAGGTGGTCAGCACCTGCACGCCATTTTGCGCATCACCCGCAATGCCCTGGCTGGTAGCGCCGAGATAGAACAGCGCCAGATACACCAGCGACAGACCGATGGCCGCGATAACGCCGGCGATTACCGAATAACGCGTGACAAGGCCTGCGTCGCTGACACCTCGGTCGCGAATGGCGCTGGCGATCACGATGCCAAACACCAGCGCGCCCAGGGTGTCCATGGTCAGGTAGCCCTGCAGGAAGCCCTGCACCAGCGGCGCCTCGCGGTAGCTGTCGGCGACCACGCCAATCTCGCCAGCCGGCGCGAACAGCGCAGCACCGCCCAGCACTAGCAGCGCAGCCAGCAGTACCGGCGTGATGAACTTACCGATACGGTCGACCAGTTGACCGGGATTGAGCGAGAGGAACAGCACGGCCGCGAAATACACCAGGGTATAGATCAGCAGCGGCGCGCCTTCGTTACCGGTGAACGGCGCGATGCCCATCTCGAAGGACACCACGGCGGTACGCGGCGTGGCGAACAGCGGGCCGATGGCCAGGTAAACCGCTACCGCGAGGATTGCACCCGCGACCTTACCCAGGGGAGCAGTGAGCAGATCCATACCGCCGCCCACTCGGGCCAGGGCCACCACAGTCAAAAGCGGCAAGCCGACACCGGTCAGCAGGAAGCCGAGTGCCGCGGGAAGCAGATTCTCCCCGGCGGCAAGACCAGCACTGGGCGGGAAGATGATATTGCCTGCGCCGAGAAACAACGCAAATGTCATGAAGCCGAGGGCCAGGAGGTCCGAGCCTTTCAAACGAGTCATAAAGGGAAATACCACAAGCAGGAAATCGAAGAGTTGCGGGGGTTTCCTTGAGGGATCGGGGAAACGTCGCCCGAGCGTTTGGCTCGAACCACTGCAGGCATCGCCAGGCGCTTGTGGCGCCACGGACACGATAAGGCGCGCATACTAACGAAAAGCGTCCGTCAGCAGCACAGTTGGCGGACGAGCTGTCGAACTGGCGTAACTGACTGTCGCATCGGCAAAAGTTATGAGAAATCTGACCGCCACACTTTCGCTGCCTGCCTGGACCGCCCCTTATAGGACTCGGCAGCCCGCTCGCGGTGCAGGAGAAACCGAAAAATGAAAAAGGCCGCTCGAGAGCGGCCTTTGTCGTTGAGCGCGAGGCTTACTCGGCCAGGCGCCAAGTGGTGCCGCCCTTGCCGTCTTCCAGCACCACGCCCATGGCAGTGAGCTGGTCGCGGATACGGTCGGATTCCGCCCAGTTCTTGTCGGCGCGGGCCTGCAGACGCGCTTCGATCAGTGCATCGACCTCAGCAGCATCGACCTTGCCGGCGGCACCCGCCTGCAGGAAAGCCTCGGGTTCGAGCTGCAGCACGCCAAGCACGCTGGCCAGTTGCTTGAGCTGAGCGGCCAGCCCGGCGGCGGCCTGCACATCGGATTCGCGCAGGCGGTTGACCTCGCGGATCATCTCGAACAGCACGGCGCAGGCTTCTGGCGAGTTGAAATCGTCGTCCATCGCCGCGCCAAAGCGCTCGACGAAGGCCTCGCCACCGACAGGCACGGCGTCCGGCAAACCTTTCAGGCCGTTGTAGAAGCGCTCCAGGGCGCCCTTGGCTTCCTTGAGGCTCTCTTCGGAGTAATTGATCGGGCTGCGGTAGTGGCTGGACACCAGCAGGTAGCGCACCACCTCCGGGTGGTACTTCTCCAGCACCTCGCGGATGGTGAAGAAGTTGCCCAGGCTCTTGGACATCTTCTCGCCGTCCACGCGCACCGCGCCGGCGTGCATCCAGGCGTTGGCGTACTGCTTGCCAGTGGCCGCCTCGCTCTGCGCGATCTCGTTCTCGTGGTGCGGGAACACCAGGTCCGGGCCGCCGCCGTGGATGTCGAAGGTCTCGCCCAGGCAGCAGGTGGACATCACCGAGCACTCGATGTGCCAGCCTGGCCGGCCCTTGCCCCAGGGCGAATCCCAGCTCGGCTCACCCGGCTTGGCGCTTTTCCAGAGCACGAAGTCCAGCGGGTCTTCCTTGATTTCGTCGACCTCGATACGCGCGCCGATCTTAAGCTCGTCGATCTTGCGCCTTGAGAGCTTGCCGTAGGTCTCGAATCGGGTGACGCGGTAATACACGTCGCCATTGCCCGGCGCATAGGCGTAGCCCTTGTCGATCAGGGTCTGGATCATCTGGTGCATGCCGGCGATATGGCCGGTGGCGCGCGGTTCGATGTCCGGGCGCAGCACGGACAGGCGCGCCTCGTCCTCGTGCATGGCCGCGATCATGCGCTCGACCAGCGCCTCGAACGGTTCGCCGTTTTCGTTGGCGCGACGGATGATCTTGTCATCGATGTCGGTGATATTGCGCACGTAGGTCACGTCGTAGCCGCGCTGACGCAGCCAGCGGGTAACCACGTCGAAGGCGACCATCACGCGGGCGTGACCGATGTGGCAGAAGTCATAGACGGTCATGCCGCACACATACATGCGTACGTGATTGCCTTCCAGCGGTTTGAACCCTTCCTTGACCTTGCTCAGGGTGTTGTAGATTGACAGTGCCATTACTGCCCCCAGGAGTCGCGCAGGGTCACGGTGCGATTGAACACCAGGGCAGCGGCGGTCGAATCCTTGTCCAGGCAGAAATAACCTTCGCGCTCGAACTGGAAGCGATCGTCGGCAGTGGCCTGAGCCAGCGACGGCTCGGCGCGGCAACCGGTGAGCACCACCAGAGACTCGGGGTTGATGTTGTCGAGGAAGCTGCCGCCCTCTTCGCTCTTCTCCGGATTGGCCGAGCGGAACAGGCGATCATACAGGCGCACTTCGCACGCAACGCTCTCGGCCGCAGGCACCCAGTGGATCACGCCCTTGACCTTGCGGCCTTCCGGGTTCTTGCCCAGGGTGTTCTCGTCATAGGAGCAGCGCAGTTCGACGATGTTGCCGGCGGCGTCCTTGATGGCTTCGTCGGCGCGGATCACGTAACTGCCGCGCAGACGCACTTCGCCACCAGGAATCAGGCGCTTGAAGCCGTCCGGCGGGGTTTCCTCGAAATCGCTGGCGTCGATGTAGATCTCGCGGGAGAACGGCAGCACGCGGGTGCCGATGTCCTGCTTCGGGTGACGCGCCAGCTCCAGATGCTCGACCTTGCCTTCGGGGTAATTGCTGATCACCACTTTCAGCGGCTTGAGCACGCACATGGCGCGCGCGGCGTTGGCGTCCAGATCATCGCGGATGGCGAATTCCAGCATGCCGATATCCACCAGGCCGCCGGCACGGTTGACGCCAATCATGTCGCAGAATGCACGGATCGACGCCGGGGTATAGCCACGACGACGATAACCGGACAGGGTCGACATGCGCGGATCGTCCCAACCGTTGACGTGCTTCTCGTCCACCAGTTGCTTGAGCTTGCGCTTGCTGGTGATGGTGTAGTTCAGGTTCAGCCGGGCAAATTCGTACTGGCGCGGCTGCGCCGGCACCGGCAGGTTCTCCAGGAACCACTCGTACAGCGGGCGGTGATCTTCGAACTCCAGGGTGCAGATGGAGTGGGTGATGCCCTCGATGGCGTCCGACTGGCCGTGGGTGAAGTCGTAGCTCGGGTAGATGCACCACTTGTCACCGGTCTGGTGGTGATGGGCGTGGCGAATGCGGTAGAGGATCGGATCGCGCAGGTTGATGTTCGGCGACGCCATGTCGATCTTGGCGCGCAGCGAACGGGCACCGTCCGGGAACTCACCGGCTTTCATGCGGGCGAACAGGTCGAGGTTCTCTTCCACGGAGCGCTCGCGGAACGGGCTGTTCTTGCCTGGCTCGTTCAGGCTGCCACGGTATTCGCGCATCTCTTCGGCATTGAGGTCGCAGACGAAGGCCTTGCCAGCCTTGATCAGCTCGACGGCCCAGGCGTGCAGTTGATCGAAATAGTTGGAGGCGTAGCGCTCTTCGCCGGCCCACTTGAAGCCCAGCCACTCGACGTCCGCCTTGATCGCGTCGATATATTCCTGGTCTTCCTTGGCCGGGTTGGTGTCGTCGAAACGCAGGTTGCACTGGCCGCCGAACTCTTCGGCCAGGCCGAAGTTCAGGCAGATGCTCTTGGCATGGCCGATGTGCAGGTAGCCGTTGGGCTCCGGCGGAAAGCGGGTCACGATCTTGGCGTGCTTGCCGCTGTCCAGATCAGCCTGGACGATGGGGCGCAGGAAGTTGGCAGCTTTTTCGACGGTAGGCTTGCTCATGGTGTCCTTAACAATACTGGCGCGGCACAGGGTAGGCCGCTTCGGGCAAAGTCCGTATCATAACCAACCTGTCAAGCCCCTGACAGGGTGCATGCCACCCTGACAAGCGCTGTTTCTCCCCGAGCCACAGGCTCGAACCTGCCTCATCACGGATACGATCATGATCAAACTGCACACCAACCACGGCGTCATCACCCTGAACCTGTTCGCCGACAAGGCCCCGGAGACCGTGGCCAACTTCGAGCAATACGTGAAGGAAGGCCATTACGACGGCACCATTTTCCACCGCGTGATCGGCAATTTCATGATCCAGGGCGGCGGTTTCGAGCCTGGCATGAAGCAGAAGCCGACCCGCGCACCGATCAAGAACGAAGCCAACAACGGCGTCGCCAACAAGGTCGGCACCGTCGCCATGGCCCGTACCATGGAGCCGCACTCGGCATCCGCGCAATTCTTCATCAACGTCGCCGACAACGGCTTCCTCAACCACAGCGCACCGACCGTACAGGGCTGGGGCTACGCAGTGTTCGGTGAAGTGGTCGAAGGCATGGACGTGGTCGAGAAGATCAAGGGCGTCGCCACCACCATGAAATCCGGCCACCAGGACGTACCGGTCGACGATGTGATCATCGAGAAGGCCGAAGTCGTAGCCGAGTAAGTCGATGATCCTGCTGATCTCCGATCTGCACCTCGAAGAGAAACGCCCGGACATCACCCGGGCGTTTCTGCATTTTCTCGCCACTCGCGCGCGCCAGGCCGAGACGCTGTACATCCTCGGCGACTTCTTCGAAGTCTGGATCGGCGACGACGGCATGACGGCCTTCCAGCACGAAATCGCCTGCGCCCTGCGCGAGCTGAGCGACGCCGGCACGCGTATCTACCTGATGCACGGCAATCGCGACTTTCTCATCGGCCAGCGCTTCTGTCGTGAGGCCGGCTGCACCCTGCTGCGTGATCCGCACAAGGTGCAGATGAATGGCGAGCCGGTGCTGCTGATGCACGGCGACAGCCTGTGCACCCTGGACGTCGGCTACATGAAACTGCGGCGCTGGCTGCGCAATCCGCTATCGCTGCTGATCCTGCGCCACCTGCCGCTGAGCACGCGGCAGAAGCTGGCGCGCAAGCTGCGCAACGAAAGCCGCGCGCAAACGCGGATGAAAGCCAGCGAGATTGTCGACGTCACCCCGCAAGAAGTGATCAAGGTGATGGCCGCATATGGCGTACGCACGCTGATCCATGGCCACACTCACCGGCCGGCGGTGCATGAGCTGAAAGTCAACGATCAAGCGGCACGACGTATCGTGCTGGGGGACTGGGACCGCCAGGGCTGGGCATTGCAGGTCGATGACGAGGGCTTCAAGCAGGCGCCGTTCGAACTGACGAGCGCCTGACCGTAGCCCGGATGAAATCCGGGGAAGCAACCCTCAAGATCGCCCCGAATTTCATCCGGGCTACGACACTGCAGGGCTTTGCTCCCCTCTCCCGCTTGCGGGAGAGGGTCATCAGATGGCCGCTTCGCGGCCGCTCCCTGCGGGCACGCCGCTGTGAAAACGAAACTGCTCATCCGGCGTGGTGATCAGCTCCTGCTCCACGGCGCGCACCACCTCGATACGTGCATCGACATCAGCCGCATCACCATACAGGTAGGCGAGCTTGAGATAACCCCGGTAGTGGCGCCCTTCGCTCTCCAGCAACCCGGCGTAGAACTTGGCCAGTTCGGCATCCAGACGCGGCACCAGCGCGGCGAAGCGCTCACATGAGCGCGCCTCGATGAACGCGCCCACCACCAGCACATCCACCAACCGTTCCACTTCACCTCCACGCAGCAACGCGCGCAGACCGGCGGCGTAGCGCGAGGCGGAAACATGGCGGACCTCGATGCCACGTCCGCGAATGATCTTGCTCACCTGCTCGAAGTGCACCAGTTCCTCACGAGCCAAACGCGACATTCTCGCGGTCAATTCGGTCTTGGTCAGGTAGCGCCCCATCAGGCTCAGGGCCGTCTGCGCGGCCTTGTATTCCAGATTGCGGTGGTCGAGCAGGAGGATTTCCTGCTGGCGCAGGGCCTCGTCCAGCCAGGCATCCGGGGTGGCGACGCCCCCGAGAAACCCAAGAATTTCCTGCAGGATCGACACAGGTTCCTCACCATTACTCGGAACATGCTCGTAATTTGACATCATATCTGAAGCGCTCTAGGTGCTGGCGAGGTTGAAAATGGCGGGCCATTATACGAGTGGCAGGCCGGACGACCAGCACGCCGTTGATGCAGGTCAAGAAGCCGCTGGCAACGACGCACCTATAGTTGAATAAGTGCTATTCATTTTCAGGGAGACGACCATGCAAGCGATCCGTAGCATTCTGGTGGTGATGGAGCCCCAACACCCCGAAGGTCTCGCACTGAAGCGGGCAAAACTGATAGCCGGAGTCACCCAATCGCATCTGCACCTGCTGGTCTGCGACAAGAAAGGCGAGCACAGCGCCTGGCTCGAAGCTCTCAGCAGCAGCCTCGGCGAAGAAGGCTTCAGCGTCTCCACTCAGCAGTCCTGGCATGACAACCCGCACCAGACCATCATTGCCGTGCAGCAGGCCGAAGGCTGCGGGCTGGTGATCAAGCAGCACCTGCCGGACAATCCGCTGAAAAAGGCCCTGCTGACCCCCGAGGACTGGAAACTGCTGCGCTACTGCCCGGGTCCGGTGCTGATGGTCAAGACCGAACGCCCCTGGACGGGCGGCAACATTCTCGCCGCCGTGGACGTGGGCAACGCCGATGGCGAGCACCGCACCCTGCATGCCGGGATCATCAGCCATGGCTACGATATCGCCGGCCTGGCCAAAGGCACCCTGCACGTGACCACCGCGCATCCAACACCGATGCTGTCGGCTGCCGACCCGACCTTCCAGCTCAAGGAAACCATCGAGGCGCGCTACCGCCAGCAGTGCCGCAGCTTCCAGGCCGAGTACGACATCAGCGACGAGCGCCTGCATGTGCTCGAAGGCCCGGCCGACGTGGTAATTCCGCAAGTTGCCCACCGGCTCGATGCCGCCGTCACGGTAATCGGCACGGTTGCGCGCACCGGGCTTTCCGGGGCACTGATCGGCAACACGGCCGAAGTCATACTCGACGCGCTGGAAAGTGACGTGCTAGTGCTCAAACCGGACGAAGTCATCGCCCACCTCGAAGAGCTGGTAGCGCAACACTAGGACGCAGGGTGCGCCGTGCGCACCAGCAGCTTGCCAAAGCACTGAAGCCTGCCGCGCAAGCCGGTGCGCACAGCGCACCCTGCGGGGCTGAAGCACCGGCAGAGATAAAAATGCCGCCCTTGAACGAGCGGCATTTCTATTCAACCTGCAAACAGCACTACACCCTCAGTTCCAGCCCTTCGCGCAAGAACTTCGGCGCGATGTAGCGCTCGTAATGCGCCTCGGAGAGCAGGAAGAACTCACGATCGATGGCATCGCGCAGCTCGGGCAGCGCCCAGTTGCGAAACTCGGGCAGCATCACCATGCCGTAGGCTTCCAGCTGGTTGATCACCCGAGCGCCCCGCGCGATCAGCTGGTAGGCCCAGCAATATGGCGACTGCTGCGGCACGAAGCGAATCTGTCGCTGCTCCAGCTGACCACGCAGGCGCTGCTCATCGAACACTTCCACCTTGGCAGCCATCACCTGCACCAGCAGCACTTCCAGACGCGTCCAGACGGCGCGCTTCTCGTCGTCGTTGTAGCTGTTCCAGTTGATCACCTCATGGTGGAAGCGTTTGCAACCGCGGCACACGACATCGCCGTAAACGGTCGAACACAGCCCCACACAAGGCGTCTTGATGCGCTGATTGGACATGGCAAAACAGAATAGACAGCAGAATGGCCTGGCATCTTAGCCCTTTGTCTAATCCAGATCACCCCTGCCGACAGGCCACTGAAAACCACCTGCATTGGCATTGCTGCGTTAAAAACGGCCTCAAAATGCTCATCTGGAACAGCTAAATTGCACGTTTTCAGCCATTTTTGCCTTGTACTGCCGGCCTCACCCAGGTTTTCAGCAACCTGTCGATACCGGGACATCGGCTTAACTTTATTCGCGCTTTCCATTAGAATCGGCCCGCCTTTTAAGGCACCAATGTCCGTTGGAAGCTGTTTTCAAAGCGTCACGAGCACAGTCGATCCTGCAGGTACGATGGCGGCGCAGCCACTTGGAGTCCCCCCGAGCGTCTGCGTCAGCCCTCATCAGAAACCGTCCTGCCGGCGTAAAACTTTGAAAGCAGCTTCTACAAGAGACTCGTGAAACCTCGGCTGATCGGCTCATAAAGTCGAAAAAGCGCCTGGTTCATGAGTATCTGGATCGCGTCCCGGACAACCCTTTGGGACCACTGATGAGGGTAATAACTGTGCTTGAAGCCTATCGCAAACACGTAGCAGAGCGTGCCGCTCAGGGTATCGTGCCCCAGCCGCTGAACGCCGAACAAACCGCAGGTCTGGTTGAGCTGCTGAAAAACCCGCCGGCTGGCGAAGAAGAATTCCTCGTAGACCTGATCACCAACCGCGTACCACCAGGCGTCGATGAAGCCGCCTACGTCAAGGCCGGTTTCCTCTCTGCCGTTGCCAAGGGCGAAGCCACTTCCCCGCTGATCAGCAAGCAACGCGCTGTCGAGCTGCTGGGCACCATGCAGGGCGGCTACAACATCGCCACCATGGTCGAACTGCTGGACGATGCGGCTCTGTCCACCGTTGCCGCCGAGCAACTCAAGCACACCCTGCTGATGTTCGACGCCTTCCACGACGTCGCCGAGAAAGCCAAGGCTGGCAATGCCAACGCCAAGGCCGTCATGCAGTCCTGGGCCGATGGCGAGTGGTTCACCAACAAACCGGCCATCGCCGAGAAGTACAGCCTGGCCGTGTTCAAGGTCCCTGGCGAAACCAACACCGATGACCTGTCGCCTGCCCCGGACGCCTGGTCGCGCCCCGATATCCCGCTGCACGCCCTGGCCATGCTGAAAATGGCTCGCGACGGCATCGTGCCGGAGCAGCAAGGCGCCATCGGCCCGCTGAAGCAGATCGAAGAGATCAAGGCCAAGGGCTTCCCGGTCGCTTACGTCGGGGACGTGGTCGGTACCGGCTCTTCCCGTAAGTCCGCCACCAACTCGGTGCTGTGGTTCTTCGGTGACGACATTCCTTACGTTCCGAACAAGCGCGCTGGCGGCTTCTGCTTCGGCACCAAGATCGCCCCGATCTTCTACAACACCATGGAAGACGCCGGCGCTCTGCCGATCGAGTTCGACTGCAGCAACCTGGCCATGGGTGACCTGATCGACGTCTACCCCTATGCCGGCAAAGTCTGCAAGCACGGCACCGACGAAGTCGTCACCACCTTCGAACTGAAGACCCCGGTGCTGCTCGACGAAGTCCGCGCTGGCGGCCGTATTCCGCTGATCGTCGGCCGCGGCCTGACCGAGAAAGCGCGTGCCGAACTGGGCCTGGGCGCTTCCGATCTGTTCAAGAAGCCAGACCAGCCTGCTGCCAGCACCAAGGGTTTCACCTTGGCGCAGAAGATGGTCGGCAAGGCCTGCGGCGTCGAAGGCGTGCGTCCGGGCACCTACTGCGAACCGAAGATGACCACCGTCGGTTCCCAGGACACCACCGGCCCGATGACCCGCGACGAGCTGAAAGACCTGGCTTGCCTGGGCTTCTCCGCCGACCTGGTCATGCAGTCGTTCTGCCACACAGCCGCCTATCCGAAGCCGATCGACGTCACCACCCACCACACCCTGCCGGATTTCATCCGCACCCGTGGCGGCGTGTCCCTGCGTCCGGGCGACGGCATCATCCACAGCTGGCTGAACCGCATGCTGCTGCCTGACACCGTCGGCACCGGTGGCGACTCGCACACCCGCTTCCCGATCGGTATCAGCTTCCCGGCCGGTTCCGGTCTGGTCGCCTTCGCCGCTGCCACCGGCGTGATGCCGCTGGACATGCCGGAATCCGTGCTGGTGCGTTTCAAGGGCAAGATGCAACCGGGTATCACCCTGCGTGACCTGGTTCATGCCATTCCCTACTACGCCATCCAGAAGGGCCTGCTGACCGTCGAGAAGAAAGGCAAGAAGAACATCTTCTCCGGCCGCATCCTCGAGATCGAAGGCCTGGACAACCTGACCGTCGAGCAGGCGTTCGAGCTGTCCGACGCCTCCGCCGAGCGTTCGGCTGCCGGCTGCACCATCAAACTGCCGGAAGCGGCCATCGCCGAATACCTGCAGTCCAACATCACCCTGCTGCGCTGGATGATCAGCGAAGGCTACGGCGATGCCCGCACCCTGGAGCGTCGTGCTCAGGCGATGGAAGCCTGGCTGGCCAACCCGGTACTGATGGAAGCCGACAAGGACGCCGAGTACGCCGAAGTCATCGAGATCGACCTGGCCCAGCTCAACGAGCCGGTACTGTGCGCCCCGAACGACCCGGACGATGCCCGCCTGCTGTCCACTGTGGCTGGCGACAAGATCGACGAAGTGTTCATCGGTTCGTGCATGACCAACATTGGTCACTTCCGCGCTGCCGGCAAGCTGCTGGACAAGGTCAAGGGCGGTATCCCCACTCGTCTGTGGCTGTCGCCGCCGACCAAGATGGATGCTCACCAACTGACCGAAGAAGGCTACTACGGTATTTACGGCAAGGCCGGTGCGCGCATGGAGATGCCGGGCTGCTCGCTGTGCATGGGTAACCAGGCACGCGTGGCTGCCAACTCCACCGTGGTCTCGACCTCGACCCGTAACTTCCCGAACCGTCTGGGCGATGGCGCCAACGTGTACCTGGCTTCTGCCGAACTGGCAGCGGTCGCTTCGATTCTCGGCAAGCTGCCGACTGTCGAGGAGTACATGGTCTACGCCAAGGATATCGACAGCATGGCTGGCGACATCTACCGCTACCTGAGCTTCGACCAGATCGCCGACTTCCGCGAAGCGGCAGCGAACGCCAAGATCCCGGTCGTTCAGGCCTGATCAAAGCGTCGTAGACAGAGCCCCGCCTAGTGCGGGGCTTTTTCATGCGCGCGCACAAAGATCATTTTGCCGAACCCCGCTTGCAGCCGATGCGCCACCGTCTACCGTCTGAAATGGGGAGTCCCCCGACAACCATTCAGGAGCCCATCATGAAGCCATGGATCATTGCCGCCCTGTGCCTGTTCGGCCTGGCCGGTTGCAGCAGCGAGTACATCATCACCACCACCGATGGCCAGATGCTCACCAGCGACGGCAAACCGGAACTGGACAGGGACACCGGCATGCTCGAATTCACCGATAGCGAGGGCCGCAAGCAGCAGATACCGCAAAGCAACGTGAAGCAGATGCTGGAGCGCTGAACGCGTCTTCCGGCAGCGCACATTCTGCGCACTGGCATATGCCTTGCTTTCTCTCCATGCAGTGAGCCCCTCCGGCGACGGACAAGGCCCGAACGACAACGGCGTCGTATCCGAACTCAGGCCTTTACGGCAGTGATCGGTACGGCGCCTTTTTTGTGGGCCACCCGCACAGCCCTGCAAACCTCAGCCGGCGGCTCGGAACCCAATGCGTGGATGAAGGAAGCGACATGAGCGAACAGCATATCCCTCGCGGCGACGCCCTGGCCTGGGTCGGCGGCAGCGATGCACCGGAAAAGAGCGTGCTGAACATCGGCTTCATGGCCCTGAGCGATTCCGCCTCGGTGATAGTCGCGGCCACCCAGGGCTTTGCCGAAAAATACGGGCTGAGCCTCAAACTGCAACGCCAGGCCTCCTGGGCCGGCCTTCGCGACAGGCTGCTCAGCGGCGAACTGGACGCCGCCCACAGCCTGTATGGATTGATCTATGGCGTGCAGCTCGGCCTGGGTGGCGCAACGGCCACCGACATGGCAGTGCTCATGGGGCTCAACCAGAACGGCCAGAGCATCAACCTGTCGCACACGCTGCAAACCGCTGGCGTGACCAGTGGCGAAGCACTGCATCAGCATGTGCACCAGAACAGGGCGAAACTGACCTTCGCCCAGACCTTCCCCACGGGCACCCATGCGATGTGGCTTTACTACTGGCTGGCCAGCCAGGGCATCCACCCACTGCGCGATGTCGACAGCGTCGTGGTACCGCCACCGCAGATGATCGAACACCTGGAGGCCAAGCGCATCGACGGCTTCTGCGTCGGCGAACCCTGGACCGCCAAGGCCGTCGATGAACAGCTTGGTTGTACCGTTACCACCATCCAGGCAATCTGGCCGGATCACCCCGAGAAGGTGCTTGGCTGCACCCGCGCCTTCGCCGAACAGAACCCCAACACTGCCCGCGCGCTGATCATGGCGGTGCTCGACGCCGCACGTTTCATCGACGACAGCGAAGAAAACAGGCGCAGCACCGCCCTGCTGCTCAGCGGCAGCGAATACGTCAACGCGCCAGTTTCGGCGATCACTCCACGCTTCCTCGGCCAGTACCAGGACGGCCTCGGTCACGCCTGGCAGGACGAGCATCCGTTGCGCTTTCATGCCGGCGGCCTGGTCAACCAGCCGTACCTGTCCGATGCCATGTGGTTCATGACCCAGTTCCGCCGCTGGGGCCTGCTGCGCAGCGACCCCGACTACCTGGGTGTAGCCCGCCAGGTTCAGCAACTGACCCTGTACCGCGAGGCCGCCACGGCACTGGGGATTGCCGTGCCAGGCGAAATGCGCAGCTCCATCCTGCAGGACGGAACCTGCTGGGACGGTAGCGACCCTGCCGCGTACACGCGCAGCTTCCGCCTCCACGCCCTGGCCGACAGCCCGGCTGTCGCGCTGTAACCGCCGGGAGAGCCATCGATGCTGCGTATCCTGCTGATCAACGACACCCCGAAGAAGGTCGGCCGCCTCAAGTGCGCGCTGATCGAGGCGGGCTTCGAGGTCATCGACGAATCCGGGCTGACCATCGACCTGCCGGAGCGGGTCGAGGCCGTGCGCCCCGACGTCATCCTGATCGACACCGAGTCCCCAGGCCGCGACGTGATGGAACAGGTGGTGCTCGTCAGCCGTGACCAACCGCGCCCGATCGTCATGTTCACCGACGAACACGATCCCGGCGTGATGCGTCAGGCGATCCAGAGTGGCGTCAGCGCCTACATCGTCGAAGGCATCCATGCTCAGCGCCTGCAACCCATCCTCGACGTCGCCATGGCCCGCTTCGAGAGCGATCAGGCTCTGCGTGCCCAGCTCCAGGCACGCGATGCCCAACTGGCCGAGCGCAAGCGCGTCGAGCTGGCCAAAGGCCTGCTGATGAAGATGAAGAGCTGCAACGAGGAAGAGGCCTACACCCTGATGCGCCGCCAGGCCATGAGCCGCCAGCAGAAGCTGATTCAGGTGGCCGAACAGATCATTGCGATGCATGACATGTTGGGTGGTTGAGCAACTGTACCGCTAATACAGTGCACTGTATCGGTTCAGACTGTATCACTCAGTCAACTGTAGCAGCCGCCTTCGTTGGCGCCTGTGTATGCCGCGCCCCGATGGCCTCGGCTAGGGTAAACGGTCTCAGCCCTTTACCGAGCACAGCCCATGAACGAACGCAATCTGCTGGCAGAAGCTGATCGACGAGCTCTCGCCTATCTGGACGGCCTTGCCGTGCAACGGGTCTTTCCCGACGACAAGACCATCGCTGCCCTGGCCGCTTTCGACCAGGCACTGCCGGAGGACGGCAGCGATGCCGATCAGGTGCTACGCCAGCTCGACGAAATTGGCTCACCAGCCACCGTGGCGAGTAATGCCGCGCGTTACTTCGGCTTCGTCATCGGCGCGACGCTGCCAGTGGCAGCAGCTGCCGAACGCCTGGTACTGGCCTGGGATCAATGCGCCTCGTCTTTCGACAATTCTCCAGTCGCTGATCGGCTGGAGAAAATTGCCGGACGCTGGGTCTGCCAAGCACTGGGGCTACCAGATCAGAGCGCCGTAGGCTTTGGCACCAGCGCAACCGCCTGCACCCTGGGCTGTATTTCTGCCGCACGGCGCGTGCTGCTGGCACGCCAGGGCTGGGATTTCGACGGTGACGGATTGCTCGGCGCACCGCAGATCCGTGTCGTGCTCGCAGAAACGGCACACATCACGGTGAAGAAAGCGCTGCGCGTGCTCGGCTTCGGCATGAACCACCTGCACTATGCGCCCGTGGACGAGTACGGGCGCATCGATCCGACCCGACTCCCTGACCTGGATGAACGCACGCTACTGATATTGCAGGCCGGAGAGGTCAACACCGGCGAGTTCGACTGTTTTGCCGAACTGATTGCCATCGCCCGCGAGGCCAACGCCTGGGTGCATGTCGATGGTGCATTCGGCCTATGGGCACGCGCCTCATCCTCAGCGCATTTGCTCGAGGGCGTCGAGCTGGCAGATAGCTGGACGACCGATGGACACAAGTGGCTGAACACCCCTTACGACAGCGCCATGGCGATCTGCCGTGACGCCGATGCACTGGCCGCCGCGATGAACAGCGATGCTGCCTACGCCTCGGCGAGCAAGGATGCGCAGAAGAACCTGACACTGGAGTTCTCTCGTCGCGCCCGAGGCATCGCCATCTGGGCGGCCCTGGCCCACCTGGGCCGCACTGGCCTGAAAGCGATGATCGACCGCCACATCCGCCAGGCTGAAGAGCTGGCCAGCACACTGCGCAACGCCGGCTATCAGGTACTGAATCGGGTTGTACTGAACCAGGTATTGGTGCGTGGCGATACGGACGAACAGACCATCGCCATTCGCCAAGCGGCCCAGGCATCCGGCGAAGTCTGGTTCGGACCAACTGTCTGGCAGGGGCGCCCCGCCTTTCGCCTGAGCCTTTGCTCCTGGCGCACCGAAGACGCCGATGTGGAGGCACTGGGTGCCTTGCTGCTGCGCTTGAAAGATGAGTTGAGCTGAAGCGACTGATTCGCTGTTTTCGCCTGCAACTGCGCTGGACAGCGCAGTTCGGCAGCCCTTATCTTTAGCCGGCCACACATGTGGCCAACGTCGCTCGGACGGTTCCGGGCGCTTACGTACCTCGAGGAAGCCATGGCTGATAACGCCAAGCGCCGCTTTGCGCGCATCGATCGTCTCCCCCCCTACGTCTTCAACATCACCGCCGAACTCAAGATGGCTGCACGCCGTCGCGGCGAGGACATCATCGACTTTTCCATGGGCAACCCCGATGGCGCGACGCCGCCGCACATCGTCGAGAAGCTCGTGCAGGTCGCCCAGCGTGAAGACACCCACGGCTATTCCACTTCTCGCGGCATTCCCCGCCTGCGCCGCGCCATCTCGCGCTGGTACAAGGAGCGCTACGAGGTGGAGATCGACCCGGAAAGCGAAGCCATCGTCACCATCGGCTCCAAGGAAGGCCTGGCGCACCTGATGCTGGCCACCCTGGATCATGGCGACACCGTACTGGTGCCCAACCCCAGCTACCCGATCCACATCTACGGCGCGGTGATCGCCGGCGCCCAGGTGCGATCGGTACCGCTGGTGCCAGGCGTGGATTTCTTCGCCGAACTGGAGCGGGCGATTCGCGAATCGATTCCCAAGCCGAAGATGATGATTCTCGGCTTCCCCTCCAACCCCACCGCACAGTGCGTGGAGCTGGACTTCTTCGAGCGCGTGGTGACCCTGGCCAAGCAGTACGACGTGCTGGTGATTCACGACCTGGCTTACGCCGACATCGTCTATGACGGCTGGAAAGCCCCGTCGATCATGCAGGTACCCGGCGCCAAGGACATCGCGGTGGAGTTCTTCACCCTGTCCAAGAGCTACAACATGGCCGGCTGGCGGATCGGTTTCATGGTCGGCAACCCCGAGCTGGTCAGCGCCCTGGCGCGGATCAAGAGCTACCACGACTACGGCACCTTCACCCCGCTGCAGGTGGCGGCCATCGCCGCACTGGAAGGTGACCAGCAGTGCGTGCGCGATATCGCCGAACAGTACCGTCAGCGTCGCAACCTGCTGGTCAAGGGCCTGCACGAGATCGGCTGGATGGTGGAAAAACCCAAGGCCTCGATGTACATCTGGGCCAAGATTCCCGACGCCTACGCTCACCTGGGCTCGCTGGAGTTCGCCAAGAAGCTGCTGGCAGAAGCCAAGGTCTGCGTCTCGCCCGGCCTGGGGTTTGGCGACTATGGCGACGACCATGTGCGCTTCGCCCTGATCGAGAACCAGGACCGCAGCCGTCAGGCGCTCCGCGGTATCAAGGCGATGTTCCGAGCAGACGGCCTGCTGCCGGGCAAGCCGGCCAAAACCGAATAAGCCTTGAAGGGCGCCGTGAGGCGCCCTTTCTGCATGGGCATGGAAACCGACAACTTCTGCGACAATTCAGGACGTTACGCACGCCAAGCGGTAGTTTCGAGCAATTGCCCGGCAGAGTGAACGCCCGTACACTGCGCGCCCCTCCTCTGACGGTTTTCCCCAATGCTCTTCGTTTTGCGCATGCTGCTGATGGGCGTGCATTTCATCCTGGCTGGCCTGCTCGGCTTGCTGCTTGGCCTGTGCCGCCCGTTCAACCCGGACAACAGCCGCCTCTGCGCACGCCTCTATTCGCTGCCCGCCCTGTGCCTGCTGCGCCTGAAGCTGAAGACCGACGTACGCCCGCTGCTGGAACACCAGCGCTCCTGCGTGATCATCGCCAACCACCAGTCCAACTTCGATCTCTACGTGCTTGGCCGCGTGGTACCGGAGCGCACCGTGAGCATCGGCAAGAAGAGCCTCAAATGGGTGCCATTCTTCGGTCAGCTCTACTGGCTGGCCGGTAACGTGCTGATCGATCGCAGCAATGCCGTCGCGGCCAAGCGCGCAATGCTGACCACCACCGAAACCCTGCGCAATCGCGACACCTCGATCTGGGTCTTCCCTGAAGGTACGCGCAATCTTGGCCGAGGCCTGCTGCCGTTCAAGAAAGGCGCGTTTCAGATGGCGATCACGGCCGGCGTACCGATCATCCCGGTGTGCGTGAGCAACTACAGCAAGGCCATGCGCCTGAATCGCTGGAACAGCGGTCGCATCCTGATTCGCTCGCTGCCGGCAATCCCCACTGCCGGCCTGAGCCTGGACGACATGCCCGCACTGATAGAGCGCTGTCAGCAGGCCATGAGCGAATGCATCAGCAGCATGGACAAGGAACTGGCGTCAGTGTGAGGCGTGACGCGGGATGCCGGAGCGAGCAGGCAACCCGCGCCAGCTATCAAATCCATCGATAGTTACTCTGCAGAGCATCCATTATTCAATCGAAATGACTTCGACGATTCTGTGCCCACACCCACTCCTGACCTGGAGCACAGAACATGTCCCGCCTCTCTCAAGCTGCCCGCAACGGCGCCCTCGCTGCCATCGGCCTCTACCTGATCAGCACCTCGACGGTGCTGGTGGTGAGTTACGCCACCTTGCAGCCAGGCACTCCAACCCTTGAACAACCTGGTCCACTGCAAAGCCTGATCACTCATCTGCCCGCCCTGCTCGGCGCGCGCTCACAGGGCTGAGTGAACGGCCATGATCAGAACTCAACGCACTCGCCTGCTGATGCTCGCCAGCCTGTCCCTGCTGACCACGCTGCTCGCGCTCGGCGGTATTGGCAAAGGCTCGGCCGGTGCCGTGGCGCGCAATATCGAATCCTGCCACAAACTGGCTCATCACCTGGATCTGGCCGAAAACCTCAAGCGAGGCCGGAGCAGCCCGCCACCGAACAAGAGCGAAAGGCTCTCGCCCTACTTCGTACCCACTGCGCAAACGTGAAAAGCCCGGAAAACCGGGCTTTTTTCATGGCTCGCATCAGGCTCAGGCTTTGCTTTCCTTGCCTTGAGCGACAAAGCGCATCATCCACTCGGCCACTGCGCTGCCCTGCTGCGAATGTTTGAGGCTGTCCACGCCCTGCTGATAGACCTGCTCACCAAGATGCTCCTGGCGCAGATCGAGCAATGCTCGCGAGTAGTCGTGAACGAACTCCGGATGCCCCTGGAAGCACAGCACCTGATCCTCGATGTGGTAGGCGCCAATCGGACAGAAGTCGCTGGAAGCAAGCAGCGTGGCTTTCTCCGGCAGGCGGGTGACCTGATCCTGATGACTGATCAACAGCTGCAGCTCGTCCAGAGCCGGGCTCATCCACTCGGGTTTGTTCTCCAGGCGATAGCTGTGCACGCCGACACCCCAGCCCTGCTCGGCACGCTCGGCCTTGCCGCCGAGCAAGAGCGCCAGCAGTTGATGACCAAAACAGATGCCCAGCAGCTTGTCGCCGCGCTTGTAGCGCTCGAGCAGATACGCCTTGAGGGTCTGAATCCAGGGATCGCTGCCAAAAGAATCGGCCTTGCTGCCAGTCACCAGATAGGCATCGAATTTCTCGCTATCGGGCGGGTAATGCCCTTCCACCACGTTATAGACACTGAACTCTGCCGTAACCGGCTGTTGAGCGAACAGCTGCTCGAACATGCGGCCATACCCCTGATACTGGTCGACCAGTTCGGGACGGAGGATGTCAGTTTCCAGGATGCAGATACGCAGTGACATGAGGTTTCCTGTGGTGAACACGCGGGCGGGTTATTTGTGCGTTTTTCTTAACACATCATGCAGCCCAATGAAATAGCGCCATAGCCCTGGGCGCCGATAGAAGTGCCACACACCACGTTCCGAGTGGAGCCGGGCCCTCGTCAAGAAAATTTTACAGCCTGCCGAACATCCCCCCACCAAGCGCCGTTAGCGCATGAGCGAGCCAAGACCTCGGGACCACCGAAACGACCTGATTGATTAAAAAATGCTCAACAGGTCACAGCACGAGAGCCCATGAACGACGAACGGTTGATCAAAAAATGAACTACAGCGCTTACCATTGCTCATATAGTCGTGGGCCTTCCCCCGGCTCGAGCACACACCCTGTCCATCGCTTCATCGCCCCCCCGAATCTGGAAGATTCCTTGACTGCAAGAGATTGCGTCGGTGGTTTGCTATTGCCCAGATAAAAGAGGTTTTCTGCAGTTCATGATTACCAGAAAGTGATTAGCGATCAGTAACTACACAAAAAATCAAAGTCAGTGCCAATTAAATATGCCCTGACGCACGGCTATTTTTATTTATTTTTTGCAGAGTCCGAGGTATCTACATGGACCTTTACACCCTTCTCATTTCAGCTCTCCAGAATAAAGAAGCGATGGAACTCTTACGTCTAGGGATCATTTATATACATCTTATCGCCTGCTGCGTCGCCATTGGCCTGATACTGACCAGCGATTTCGCCATGATTAAACAGTTACTAAAAGGTGAAGGTGCCAAACAGTGTCGCGAACATCTGGCACACCTGAAAAGCGTGGTTGGCATCTCGCTTATCGCCCTGTGGATCAGCGGTATCGCCATCATTGCGCTCGACGCTTCCAGCGCCGGTATGCAGTACTTCATGAACCCCAAACTGCAAGCCAAGATCAGTATTGTCGTACTCTTGACCCTCAACGGCATGGTCTTGCACAACGCCGTACTGCCAGCACTGCAAAAAGCCGGGTCTCTGCTCAAGCTATCAGCGAACATGCGCCACCTGGCTATCTTTACCGGCGCACTATCGGGTGTGTCCTGGTTCTATGCTGCCCTTCTCGGTGTTGGCCGCCCGCTGGCCTGGAAGTATTCACTGGCCGAACTAACAGCAGCTTATCCCCTCATGATTATTGGCGGCACCGTGGCCATGCTGGCACTCACCAACTGGTCGATGAACCGCAGCGAAAAACATCATCACAGTTGGATGCAGAACAACTACGCCTTGGCCACTCGCTGAAACAAAACCATGAACAAGGATGTTCATGCTCACCTCGTCCCGCGCCGTAACTTCTTATAACAGCCCTCGCACAACTCAGCCAAAGATTACCCCCTGGCCAGAGACGCCACGCAACGTCTTATCAGCATGCTCGATAGTCATCATAAATACCTTTCACTTCTGCGCCTCGTGCATGTACCGGATGATTTCGTCATCGGGCCCTGCCCATCAGCACAGAAGGAAATCGATCATGAGCATCTACGCTGCACTCGCCAGCTTCGCCGCCGCCTCCGCCTTCCAGGCCACTGCACCGGTTCGTCCCGAGCACGCTGCAACTGCAGCCCGCGACGTTCGTCCGAGCTGAGACTACCCAGGAGAGCAGCCATGCACAGCCAACTCAGCCTGGACGCCTACGGCGTCACCTACGCCCACCTGCAAGATGGCAGCCTGCAATTCGAAACCGAAGCCGCCCTGCAGCTCGATGATGGCAGCATGCTGACCCTGCGTATGCCGACCCGTCACAGCGAGATGCTGGCGATCCACGAGGCCGTGTGCATTCGCCAGGGCTGGTGCCAGGCAGCCTGAAGTCACGATGATCTAGACTCCTCCGGGTATCTTCAACGGAAAGAGGAACCAGTCCATGCGTACACGCAACCTGATCACCCTGCTCGCAGGCAGTCTCCTGCTGGCCGGTAATGCCCTGGCGGACCGCCCCGGCAGTGACTGGATCAGCATCGAGGATGCCCTGAGCAAGGCCCGCGCAGCTGGCTACACCGAACTGCACAAGATCGAAGCCGACAATGATGGCTACTGGGAAGGCGAAGGTCTGAAACAGGATGGCCGTCTCCACGAGTTTCGCATCGACGGCAAGAGCGGCCAGGTGCTTCGCGACCAGTTGGAAGACTGACCCAAATGGAAACGGCCCTTGCGGGCCGTTTCTCGTTACGTGCTTGCTGATGCCTGGTGCGCATCGCGCACCCTACGGAGGCCGGCTGAGCCTGCAGCTTAGAACGCCTCGCCCTTGGCGGCCTTCTCCAGCAACAGCGCTGGCGGCAGAAAGCGCTCGCCGTACTGCTCGGCCAGGTACTGCGCACGGGCGACGAAGTCCTTCACCCCATACTGATTGATGAACTGCAGTGCACCGCCGGTCCAGGCGGCGAAGCCGATGCCGAAGATCGAGCCGATGTTGGCGTCGGCCACCGACGTCAGCACGCCCTCCTCCACACAGCGCACCGTCTCGATGGCCTGGATGAACAGAATGCGGTCGCGCACGTCCTCCTGCGAGATTTGCGCATCGGCCTTCTCGAAACGCGCCTTGAGTTCGGGCCACAGGTGCTTCTTGCCGCCCACCGGGTAATCGTAGAAACCGCCCCCGGCCGCCTTGCCCGGTCGTTTGTACTCAGCCAGCATGAGATCGATCACGGCAAAAGCCGGGTGCTCGGGGATGGATTTGTCTTCGGCGGCCAGATCCTTGATGGTCTGCTGGCGGATATGATTCATCAGGCTCAGCGACACTTCATCGCTGATCGCCAGCGGGCCGACCGGCATGCCGGCCTTGCGCGCTTCGTTCTCGATCATCGCCGCGCTGACGCCTTCGCCGAGCATGGCCAGGCCTTCATTGGTGAAGGTGCCGAACACCCGCGAGGTGAAGAAGCCACGGCTGTCGTTGACCACGATGGGGGTTTTCTTGATCTGCATGACGTAGTCGAAGCCACGCGCCAGCGTCTCGTCGCTGGTCTTCTCGCCACGAATGATCTCCACCAGCGGCATCTTGTCCACCGGACTGAAGAAGTGCAGGCCGATGAATTTCTCGGGGCGCTGAACCGCGCCAGCCAGGCCGGTGATCGGCAGGGTCGAGGTGTTGGAGGCGATCAGCGCATCACTCAGCGCCGCGGCCTCGGCGGCAGCGGTGACCTTGCCCTTGAGCGCACGGTCCTCGAACACCGCCTCGATGATCAGGTCACAGCCCTCGAAGTCTGCCTCGCTATCGGTGGCTTTGATCAGCGCCAGGAAGGCTTCACGTTGATCCGCGCTCATATGGCCCTTGCCGACTTTCTTGTCCAGCAGCTTGGCCGAGTAGCTCTTGCCCTTCTCCGCCGCGTCGACGGACACATCCTTGAGCACCACTTCGATGCCGGCCGCTGCCGAGACGTAGGCGATACCGGCGCCCATCATGCCGGCACCGAGCACGCCAACCTTCTTCGTCTGAGTTTTCGGATAGCCCTGCGGGCGCGAGCCGCCGGCGTTGATCTCATTGAGCTGGAACCAGAAGGTGCCGATCATGTTCTTCGCCACCTGGCCACAAGTCAGCTCGGTGAAGTAGCGCGCCTCGATGATCTGCGCGGTATCGAAGTCGACCTGCGCGCCTTCTACGGCGGCGCACATGATCTTCTCCGGTGCCGGGAAACAGCCCTTGGTCTTGTCGCGCAGCACGCTCGGGGCGATGGCCAGCATCTGCGCCACGTTCGGCGAGCTCGGCGTGCCACCAGGGATCTTGTAGCCCTGCACGTCCCACGGCTGCTTGGCAGCCGGGTTGGCGGCGATCCAGGCACGCGCTTTGGCCAGCATCTCGTCACGGTCGCTGGCCAGATCGTGGATCAGCCCGGCCTTGTGCGCCGCGTCCGGGCGCACCTTCTTGCCTTCAGCCAGGTACGGCAGCGCCTTTTCCAGGCCAAGCAGGCGCACCATGCGCACTACCCCACCGCCGCCAGGGAGCAGGCCGAGGGTGACCTCCGGCAGGCCGAGCTGCACGTGGCTCTCGCTCAGCGCGATGCGGTGGTGGCAGGCCAGGGCGATTTCCCAGCCGCCGCCCAGCGCTGCGCCGTTGATGGCGGCGACCACGGGCTTGCCGAGGGTTTCCAGGCGACGCAGCTGACCCTTGATCTTCAGGATCATCGCGTAGAAGCCCTGGGCCTCGGCCTGGGTGACCTTGATCAGCTCATTGAGATCGCCGCCGGCAAAGAAGGTTTTCTTCGCCGAGGTGACGATCACCCCGGCGATCGAATCCTTTTCCGCCTCCAGGCGGTCGACGATCTGGCCCATGGCCTCGCGGTACACCGCGTTCATGGTGTTGGCGCTCTGGCCGGGCATGTCCATGGTCAGGACGACGATATTGTCCTGGCCTTTTTCGTAACGGATGGCGTCAGTCATTTTTGTATTCTCTTCCCAAAGCTGCGGGAGCTGCGCAGGGCGGGTGCAACCCGCCCTGCCGATCAGATTCTCTCGATGATGGTGGCGATACCCATGCCACCGCCGACGCAGAGCGTGGCCAGGCCGTAACGCAGCTGACGCTTCTCCAGCTCGTCGAGCAGCGTGCCGAGGATGGCGCAACCGGTGGCGCCCAGCGGGTGGCCCATGGCGATGGAGCCACCGTTGACGTTGACCTTGCTCTCGCTCACGCCCATGTCCTTCATGAACTTCATCACCACCGAGGCAAAGGCCTCGTTGACCTCGAACAGGTCGATGTCGTCGATGGACAGTCCGGCCTTGGCCAGCGCCTTGCGCGTGGCCGGCGCCGGGCCGGTGAGCATGATGGTCGGGTCGGTGCTGGTCACGGCGGTGGCGACGATGCGCGCACGAGGTTTCAGGCCAAGTTCCTTGCCCTTGGCCGCCGAGCCGATCAGCATCAGCGCGGCGCCATCGACGATGCCGGAGCTGTTGCCTGGCGTGTGCACGTGCTCGATGCGCTCGACATGGCTGTATACGCGCAGCGCGGTGGCGTCGAAGCCCATCTGCCCCATCATCTCGAAGCTGGGCTTGAGCTTGCCCAAACCGTCCAGAGTCGAGTCGCCGCGAATGAACTCGTCATGGTCGAGCAGCACGATGCCGTTCTGGTCGGTCACCGGCACCAACGACCTGGCGAACGCACCATCGGCACTGGCACGCGCGGCCTTCTGCTGCGAGCGCAGGGCGAAGGCATCGACATCGGCGCGGCTGAAGCCCTCCAGGGTGGCGATCAGGTCGGCGCCGATGCCCTGCGGCACGAAGTTGCTGTGGATATTGGTTTCCGGGTCCATCACCCAGGCGCCGCCATCGGAGCCCATGGGCACGCGCGACATGGACTCCACGCCACCGACCACCACCAGATCCTCGAAGCCCGAGCGCACCTTCATCGCGCCCATGTTCACCGCCTCCAGCCCCGACGCGCAGAAACGGTTGAGCTGCACGCCGGCGACGCTGACGTCCCAGTCCGCGACCAGGGCGGCGGTCTTGGCGATATCGGCGCCCTGATCGCCCACCGGTGTCACGCAGCCCAGAACGATGTCGTCCACCTGGCTGGTATCCAGGTCATTGCGCGTTTGCAGGGCGTTGAGCAGGCCGGCAACCAGCTGGACGGGCTTGACGCTGTACAGCGCACCGTCCTTCTTGCCCTTGCCACGGGGCGTGCGCACCGCGTCGAAAATATATGCTTCGGTCATGGCGTCCTCGGAGACTATTACGGCGCTGGCGGAACATCATGCCCTGGCCACGCCTGTTCTTATTGAGCCTGCTTACCATAACGCCGGGACATCAGCGCTCAATGACCTAAGCGCTCAGCACCATTGACCGCTGAGCTCAGACGAACGGTCGTTTGCTCGAACTGACCACGGCAAGGGCGAGCAAGCTGTCTGCCTCAAGGTCTGCGGCATGTTCAACGACGACGCACATAGCTCGAGCTTTCTAGAAAGCCCTGGCTAGAAACCAAGTCATCTAAGCAGGTTGTGACGCCAACCCTAGAGTTATTCATGCGCGCAGCAGAAAGCGGCGCAGGGAGCCGCCGCCGGGTCATGCCGGGGTGGTGAATCAGAACAACGCCCAGACGTGACGCTGCGACCCGCCAGGCAGTACGGCAGGCGCCCGGCGCCACCCCCATAACAAAAAATTGCCGGGAGCAATTCTTGACGTCGCTGGCGACGACCCGAAGGGTTGACGCCGGAGATGGCAGGCAACAACAAAAGGCATACGGCCATGTTCAAGCAGCCGAAATACCGCCAGGCTGGCGTCATCCTGTTCGCCACGGCGGTCATCCTGATCCTTCCCAATCTGACCCGTCTGGTCAGTTGAACCTCCACAGCTCCCGCCACTGTGCCGACGCCGTAGCGCGCTCAGCGCAGTGCGGGTATCCACCACGCCAACAGCAGCGGAATCAACACGAAGGCCAGCAGCGTCGAACAGAGCACCAGACTGGCGACCTGCTCCGGTGAACGACCGGCGCGCACGGCGAACAGGTAGTTGAACACCGCCACCGGCATCGACGATTGCAGCACCAGTACGGCATGCGCCAACGGCTGCAGGCCGACAGCCCAGCCGATGATCCAGCCCAGTGCCGCACCACAGAGAATGCGCAGCAAGCCCAGCAACAGGCCATCGCCCAGATGCTGCACGCGAATACTGGCCAGCGAAACGCCCAGCGTGATCAGCATCATGGGAATGGTCATCCCACCCAACAGGTCGACAGTGTTGGCCAGCCAGCGCGGCAGTTCGAAATCGAGAAACAGTACCGCAAGCACCAGCGCCAGACTGATCATGATCGGGTTGAGCAACAAGCCCTTGAGTGAACCCTCAGCTCCGGACAGCAGCATACCGATACTGAAATGCCCCACCGACAGCACCAGGAAGAACGCCACCGCCAACGCCAGGCCGGGCTCACCGAAGGCGAAAAGCGCCATCGGCAGGCCCATGTTGCCCGAGTTCGGGAACAGGTAGGCCGGCACCAGGACTTTCCAGTCTATGGCGAACAAACGACTCAGCAACCAGCCAATCGCGCCCATGGCACAGGTCACCAGTACGCAGGCCAGCGCCATCTGCGAGAACGCGCCAAGATCCAGTTCCGCCCGGCTCAGTGTCGACAGCACCAGGCAGGGCGTACCGATATTGAGCACCAGGCGCGCGACGAAATCGGTGGGATAGGCGTGACCGCTGCGCACCCAGCCATAGCCAATGCCTGCAGCAATCAAAACCGGGGCCAGAACAGCGAAAAGCTCGGCTAACATCTACCACTCCCGTCACGTCGAGCGAGGCATCCTAGACTGCACGCAAGGCTCGGGCAATGATGACGGGCTGATCAATCCACTCTGGAGTACGCCATGCGCCTGATTCTCCTATTCGCCGGCCTCCTCGGCCTGCTCACTGCCCAAGCGAGTGAAATCGACCAGGCTGCCGCCATTTCCGCTTTGCAGCAAAGCGACAGCCTGCTGATCGATGTACGCAGCGCCGAGGAGTTCGCTGACGGTGCGCTGCCTGGTGCGATCCGCATCGGCCACGAAGACATCGCTGCACAGATCGCCAGCGTCGCGCCGGACAAGGACCGCCCGTTGGTGCTGTATTGCCGCAGTGGGCGCCGCTCGGCCCTGGCCCAGCAGAGCCTGGAAGAAATGGGCTACACCCGGGTGATCAATGCCGGCGCCTATGACGAGCTGCTGCCATTGATGAACAATGACGAATGAAAGCCGCCCTGCTTCTGGCGTTGACCATTCTGAGCAGCGTTGCGCAGGCTGCCGAATTCGAGGTGCAGCTCAACGACGGCCAGCACAGGTGGAGCAGCAGCGAACTGCTGAATCACCCACAAGCTCGGGATATCGATATCGCCGATGACGTCAGCTACAAGCGCCCCATGCAGTACCGCGCCGTGCCGATAAGTGCATTGCTGGAGGGTGTTGCGCCCGGCGACCACCTGCAGGCCGTGGCCCAGGACGGCTTTGCCGCAGAACTACCCGCCGCGATCCTGCTGGCCAAGGAAGGCGCGAAAGCCTGGCTGGCCATCGAAGATCCACAACATCCCTGGCCGCCACTGACGCAGGGCAAACCCAGCGCAGGCCCCTTCTATCTGGTCTGGACCGATCCCGCCGCCAGCCAGATCGGCCCCGAGCAGTGGCCCTTTCAGGTTGTCAGGATTCGTCAGCTGGCGCCGGTCGAGCTGCGCTTCCCTGCCCTGCTACCGGCACCGGATGCCTGCGCTGACATCCTGGCAGGCTTCGCGGCCTACCAGAAGAACTGCATGGCCTGCCATCGCCTCAACGGCGCGGGCGACTCCGAGTTCGGCCCTGACCTGAACATCCCGCACAACCCGACCGAGTACTTCGCCGGCGATTTCCTGCGCCAGTACATCCGTGACCCGCAGAGCCTGCGGCGCTGGCCGCAGGGGCGCATGCCGGCGTTCAACGAGCAGCTATTGCCACCTGCCGAACTGGAGCAATTGATCGCCTACCTGGGGCACATGGCCCAGCGCAAGAACGCCCCGTAACCTGCGGGTAGGGTGCGCCGTGCGCACCGGTGTGGTGGCGCGGCGTCTGCGCTGCACGCGGCGCACCCAACGTCATGACCGCCTATCGGCGCCTCACTGCTGGCGCACCTGCAGCAAGGGCGCGACCTGCACCTGCGCGTGCATCTGCTCGCAACCGCCGCCACGGCGCATGCCGCGTACCGGGCAGGCATCGAGGTAATCCAGGCCCACAGCCAGCTTGAGGTGACGTTCCGGGCGCGCCAGGCAGTTGGTCACGTCGAAGCTGTACCAGGCGTCGCCCACCCAGGCCTCGGCCCAGGCATGGCTGGCCAGGTGCTCGGCGTCATCGGTGTACAGGTAGCCCGACACATAGCGCGCCGGCACGCCGAGGCTGCGCGCACAGGCAAGGAAGGCATGGGTGTGATCCTGGCAAACGCCACGCCGGCCAGCGAAAGCCTCGGCGGCACTGGTGTCCACCTCGGTGATGCCCGGCTGGTAGGCGATATGGGCATTGAGCGCATGCATCAGGTCGATCAAACCGTTGCGATCCGCACGTGCCTTGCTCTGCTGCGCGGCGAATTCGCGGATGGCGTCGTCGGCCTGGGTCAACCGGGTGAAACGCAGGAACGGCAGCGCCGACTGGCGCTCATGCTCGGCCTCGCAGGTTTCGTCGATGTCCACCTGACCACGGGCGCCGATGACGATGGACTCGTGCGGCTCGTCCAGGGTCAGCACATGCAGGATGTTGCCGTAGGGATCGAGCTGAGCATGCACCGGGCGCGGCAGATCGAGCTGCCAGCTGAGCACCTGCTGGCGCTCGCTGTCGTGCGGGGTCAGGCGCAGGTACTGGATGCTCGCGCGCACCTGATCATCGTAATGGTAGGTGGTGTCATGGCTGATCGAGAGTCTCATGCGACCTCCAGGTAGGACGTATGGATGGTGTTGCCCAGCTGGCGCACCAGCAGGATGAAGTCGGTAAGCCAGGCGTGCAGGCCTTCGTCGAGCACTTCGTCGATGCTGGTGTAGCGCAGCCGCGCATCCAGCTCGGCAGCCAGGCGCTGCGCCGGTCGACCATTCTCTCCAGGTAGACCGGCGAGCATCAGGTTCAGTTCTTCCATGCAGGCCCGCAGCGATCGCGGCACGTCCGGGCGCAACAGCAGCAGTTCGGCAACCTTGCGCGTGCGTGGCGAACCGCGATAGCTCTCGGCGAAGGCCTCGAACGAGGACAACGCGCGCAGCAGCGCACTCCACTGGTAGTAGCTGCGCGCGGTGCGCTCTTCCAGCTCGTCGATCTCCTCGCCGAGCATTTCGTAACGCGCATCGAGCAGGCGCAGGGTGTTGTCGGCCCGCTCGATGAAGGTGCCCAGGCGAATGAAGCGATAGGCCTCGCCACGCATGATGGTGCCGAAGGTGGCGCCGCGAAACAGGTGCGAACGCTCCTTGACCCACTCGCAGAAGCGGCTGATGCCGTAGCGCCCCAGGCCCTGCTCGGCAATGCCACGCATCTCCAGCCAGCTGGCGTTGATGTTCTCCCACATGTCGGCGGTGATCCGTCCGCGCACTGCATGGGCGTTGCTGCGTGCAGCCTGCAGGCAACAGTAGATACTCCCGGGGTTGCTGGCATCGAGCGCGAAGAAGTGCAGCATGCGCTCGCCGTGCAGCGGGCCGTGACGTTCCAGGTAGTCGTCCAAGGTGCCGGTGATCAGCAGCGGCATGGCCAACTCATCGAGGCCGTCGCCACGGCCGTCCTGCGGCATCAGCGACAGCGAATAGCTGACGTCGAGCATGCGCGCCAGGTTCTCGGCACGTTCCAGGTAACGCGACATCCAGTACAGATCGGAGGCAGTTCTCGACAGCATGATCAGTCCTCCACTACCCAGGTATCCTTGGTCCCGCCGCCTTGCGACGAGTTGACCACCAGCGAACCTTCACGCAGTGCCACACGCGTCAGGCCACCCGGCACCAGGCGGGTTTCGCGACCGGTCAGGACGAACGGACGCAGGTCGATATGGCGCGGTGCGATACCGCGTTCGACGAAGGTCGGGCAGGTCGACAGGCACAACGTCGGCTGGGCGATATAGGCCTCCGGCGTGGCGATCAGGCGCGCGCGAAAGCTCTCGATCTCGGCCTTGCTCGCCGCCGGGCCGACCAGCATGCCGTAGCCGCCAGAGCCTTGAGTCTCCTTGACCACCAGTTCGGACAGGTTGGCCAGCACGTGGGACAGCTCCTCCGGCTTGCGGCACTGCCAGGTCGGCACGTTCTTGAGGATCGGCTCCTCGTCCAGATAGAAGCGGATCATGTCGCCGACATAGGGGTAGATCGACTTGTCGTCGGCCACGCCAGTGCCGATGGCGTTGGCCAACACCACATTGCGTGAACGATAGGCCGACAGCAACCCGGCGACGCCGAGCATCGAATCGGGATTGAAAGCCAGTGGGTCGAGGAAGGCGTCATCGAGGCGGCGGTAGATCACGTCCACCTGACGGGCGCCGGCGGTGGTGCGCATGTAGACCTTGTCGTCGCGCACGAACAGGTCGGCACCTTCTACCAGCTCCACCCCCATCTCGCGGGCGAGGAAGGCATGCTCGAAGTAGGCACTGTTGAAACGGCCCGGCGTCAGCACCACGACCGTGGGGTTGTCCAGCGGGCTGGAGCTCTTCAGCGCATCGAGCAGCAGATTGGGGTAATGGTCCACCGGCGCCACGCGCTGCGCAGCGAACAACTCGGGGAACAGGCGCATCATCATCTTGCGGTCTTCGAGCATGTAGCTCACGCCGCTGGGGGTGCGCAGGTTGTCTTCCAGCACGTAGTAGCTGCCGTCGCCATCGCGCACCAGGTCGACCCCGGCGATGTGCGCATAGATGTCGCGGTGCAGGTCGAGGCCCTGCATGGCCATCTGGTAGCCCTCGTTGGCCAGCACCTGCTCGGCCGGAATGATGCCCGCCTTGATGATGCGCTGGTCGTGGTAAAGGTCGGCGAGGAACAGGTTGAGCGCCTGCACGCGCTGGATGCAGCCGCGTTCGACGACGCGCCATTCGCTGGCAGGGATGGAGCGGGGAATGATGTCGAAGGGGATCAGGCGCTCGGTGCCCTGATCATCCCCGTAAAGGGTGAAGGTAATCCCGGCGCGGTGGAACAGCAGGTCGGCTTCTCGGCGGCGCTGAGCCAGCAGATCGTCCGGCGTTTCTGCCAGCCAGCGGGCAAATTCGCGGTAGTGCGGGCGGACAGCGCCGCTCGCGTCGTACATCTCGTCATAAAAGGTGCGGGCCATGCCGTACTCCTTGTCACCCGGACTTGCAGTATCCTTCTGCAAGGCCCGAGCCAGCACAATTAATCCTTTAATTTCAAAGAGATACCAATACAACCAAAACAAAAAGCACCATGATGGTGCGGCGCAATGTTTCTGTCATGAGATGCCGCCCCATTGCGTGGCACAACAAAAACCGCTGGCCATGACAGTGCGCGGTGTATGCCCAGCAGCAGCCCCGGCCCCTTGGCTGTCACATTGCGTGACCGACCGGTCAAGCGCAACCGCTTTTGCACCGATTACGCGAGGACCCAGCATCCGCATGAACCTGAGTAGCCCGGATTAAATCCGGGGCTTAAGCAGCCAGCGGATGAAGCGCTTGCTCAGCCCGCACCAAGATAAGCCGCGATCGATCCGATTGCCGTCTGCAGATGCTGCTCATGGCTGAAGCCGGATGCCTTCAATGGCTTGAGGTCGTGATCGGCTGCCTGCAGCCAGTGCAGCGAGATGGCCGCTGAAAGCTCGTAACCCGCAACGGCATCCCGATTGCCCAATGCATCGCGTTCCCCCTGGATGATCAGCGTTGGCGTGCGCAGCTCGGCGAGATGGGCGACTCGCGGTTTTTCCGGCTTGCCGGCGGCATAGAAAGGATAGCCGAGGCAAACGAGCGCCGAGGCGCCCAACTCGTCAGCCAGCAGGCTGGCCATGCGCCCGCCCATGGATTTGCCGCCGACGGCCAGTGGCCCTGCGATCCGTTGGCGCACCTGCGCATGCACCTCACGCCATTGTTGCAGCAGTTGCGCCTGCGGATTGGGCGGGCGCTTGCGCCCGTCCGCCCGCCGCTGGGCCATGTAGGCGAACTCGAAACGCACCACGCGCACGCCATGTGCAGCCAGCCCCTGAGCCAGGGTCTGCATGAATGAGCTGTCCATCGGCGCACCCGCACCATGGGCAAGGATCAAGGTGCCCAGTGCAGCCTGCGGCGGTTCGTCCCACAGCCAGGGCAGTCCCTGCTCACATTGATCAGCGTCAATAAACCCAGATGCCCCTTTGCTCATGCTTGCCTCGCGTCGATATCCGTGGTGTCCGTGGCTTGCTCATGCCTGCGGCCACAACGGTTATCGGCCGCTCTGCCATAACCGTGGATGGAAGCCCAGACATGAACACAACAACCCGTTCCGCCTACAACTACAAGGTGGTTCGCCAGTTCGCCATTATGACGGTGGTTTGGGGGATCGTCGGCATGTTGGTCGGCGTACTCATTGCCGCTCAGCTGGCGTGGCCCGAACTGAACTTCAACCTGCCCTGGACCAGCTTCGGCCGGCTCCGCCCCCTGCACACCAATGCGGTAATTTTCGCCTTCGGCGGATGCGCCCTGTTCGCCACCAGCTTTTACTCGGTACAGCGCACCTGTCAGACCACGCTGTTCGCACCCAAACTCGCTGCCTTCACCTTCTGGGGCTGGCAACTGGTGATCCTGCTCGCTGCCATCAGCCTCCCCATGGGCTGGACCAGCTCCAAGGAATATGCCGAGCTGGAATGGCCGATCGATATCCTGATCACCATCGTCTGGGTCGCCTACGCCATCGTGTTCTTCGGCACGATCATGAAGCGCAATGTCAGCCACATCTACGTAGGCAACTGGTTCTTCGGTGGTTTCATTCTTACCGTGGCCATCCTGCACATCGTCAACAACCTGGAGGTTCCGGTCACCCTGACCAAGTCCTACTCCCTGTATTCCGGCGCAACCGATGCCATGGTGCAGTGGTGGTATGGCCATAACGCAGTGGGCTTCTTCCTGACTGCAGGCTTCCTGGGCATGATGTACTACTTCGTGCCCAAGCAGGCCGGTCGTCCGGTCTATTCCTATCGCCTGTCCATCGTCCATTTCTGGGCACTGATTGCCGTATACATCTGGGCCGGCCCGCACCACCTGCACTACACCGCGCTGCCTGACTGGGCACAGAGCCTGGGCATGGTGATGTCGCTGATCCTCCTGGCACCCAGCTGGGGCGGCATGATCAACGGCATGATGACCCTCTCCGGCGCCTGGCACAAACTGCGTACCGACCCGATCCTGCGCTTTCTGGTGGTCTCCCTGGCCTTCTACGGCATGAGCACCTTCGAAGGTCCGATGATGTCGATCAAGACGGTCAACGCCCTCTCCCACTACACCGACTGGACCATCGGTCACGTGCACGCAGGTGCGCTTGGCTGGGTAGCCATGGTGTCCATTGGCGCGCTGTATCACCTGATCCCGAAAGTGTTCGGTCGCGAGCAGATGCACAGTATCGGCCTGATCAACGTGCACTTCTGGCTGAGCACCATCGGCACCGTGCTGTACATCGCCTCGCTGTGGGTCAACGGCATCACTCAGGGCCTGATGTGGCGCGCAGTCAACGAGGACGGCACCCTGACCTACTCCTTCGTCGAAGCGCTCGAAGCCAGTCACCCCGGTTTCGTCGTACGCCTGATCGGCGGCTTCATCTTCTTTACCGGCATGCTGATCATGGCCTGGAACGTCTGGCAGACCGTGCGTAGCGCGAAATCCGTCGAAATGGAAGCCGCTGCGCAGTTCTCGGTAGAAGGAGCCCACTGATGAAACACGAGATTCTCGAGAAGAACATCGGCCTGATGGCCCTGATGATGATCCTGGCGGTCAGCATCGGCGGCCTGACCCAGATCGTCCCGCTGTTCTTCCAGGACGTCACCAACGAGCCGGTCGCCGGCCTCAAGCCCTACACCGCGCTGCAGCTGGAAGGCCGCGACATTTACATCCGCGAAGGCTGCGTCGGCTGCCACTCGCAGATGATCCGTCCGTTCCGCGCCGAGACCGAGCGCTACGGCCATTACTCCGTCGCCGGTGAAAGCGTCTGGGACCACCCCTTCCTGTGGGGTTCCAAGCGTACCGGTCCGGACCTGGCCCGCGTCGGCGCTCGCTACTCGGACGAGTGGCATCGCGCCCACCTGTACAACCCGCGCAACGTCGTGCCCGAGTCGATCATGCCCGCCTACCCCTGGCTGGTGGAGCAAAACCTCGATGGCAAGGACACCGCCAAGAAGATGAGCGCCTTGCGCATGCTTGGCGTGCCCTATAGCGAAGAAGACATCGCCGCTGCCAGCGACGCGGTCAAGGGCAAGAGCGAGATGGATGCTCTGGTCGCCTACCTGCAGGTGCTTGGCACCGCAGTGAAGAACAAGAGGTAGGCGCCATGTTCGAGCTAATCGATATCGGCACCCTACGTGGCATCGGAACCATTCTGGTGCTGGCTTCCTTCACTGCAGTGACCCTCTGGGCCTATAGCGGCAAGCGCCGCAAAGACTTCGGCGAGGCAGCCAACCTGCCCTTCGCCGATGACCACAAGCCCGACGTATCGAGGATTGAAGCATGACCACCTTCTGGAGCTTGTACATCACTGTCCTGACCATCGGCACGATGATCGCACTGTTCTGGCTGATCTTCGCCACTCGCAAGAGCGAAGTGCACAAGAATCCGACCGATCAGACCATGGGACACGCCTTCGACGGCATCGAAGAGTATGACAACCCGCTACCGAAATGGTGGTTCATACTCTTCGTCGGCACGCTGATATTCGGCATCGCGTATCTGGCCCTGTATCCGGGCCTGGGCAACTGGAAAGGCTTGCTGCCGGGCTACGATTACGTCGACAGCGAAAAACAAACACCTTTCGCTGCTGGTGTGCAGATCGCTGACGGTTCCATGCGTCACGCTGGCTGGACCGGCGTGCACCAGTGGGAAAAGGAAATGGCCCGTGCCGACGAGCTGTACGGCCCGATCTTCGCCAAGTACGCCGCCATGCCCATCGAGGAAGTGGCCAAGGACGAGCGTGCACTGAAGATGGGTGGACGCCTGTTCGCCTCCAACTGCTCGGTCTGCCATGGCTCCGACGCCAAGGGTAGCTATGGCTTCCCCAACCTGGCGGACAAGAGCTGGCGCTGGGGCGGCGAGCCGGAGACCATCAAGACCACGATCCTGAATGGCCGCGTGGGCGTGATGCCCGCACAAGGACCGATGATCGGCGAGGATGGCGTACGTAATGTCGCTGCCTACGTCCTCACCGAGCTGGGCGGTCGCGAACTGCCGGAAGGTGCGCAGGCCGACGTCGCCGCCGGCAAGCAGATCTTCGCCACGCTCTGCTCCGCCTGTCACACCCAGGCCGGCACCGGCATGGCCGTGATGGGGGCGCCGGACCTGACTCAGCCCAGCGCTTTCATCTACGGCAGCAGCTTCGCCCAACTGCAGCAGACCATTCGCTATGGTCGCAGCGGCAACATGCCGGCCCAGGGTGACTTCCTCGGCAATGACAAGGCGCACCTGCTGGCCGCCTACGTGCTCAAGCTGAGCCAGAGCGAGAACAAGTAACCCCGCTTTACCGGCGGCCCTGTCGCGGCCGCCGGCCCCTCCTCTATACCTGTGCGACCCAGTGTCGCACCCGCCGACCAATAGCCCTGCAATTTCCTTGATCTGGGCTAAGATGCCTTTCAGTCGCCATTTGCCACAACTCTAAGGCGATCCTTTCTTAGCGCTGCGCAAACTGGTTGCGCAAAAAGCTGCCAGAGCCATTTCCGAGGCCGTTGTGAACGGCTCGCGGAAGGCCCTGAAACCCTATTCGCGTCGGCACGTTACGTTGCAATGGCTACCTGCTTTCTACATACTTGCCGCCGATTTTTGCCCCATAAAACTCCATTAACCGTGGAACCCCTAGCATGAGCACAGCAATCAGTCAGACTGCTTATAACTATAAGGTGGTCCGCCAGTTCGCCATTATGACGGTGATCTGGGGGGTCATTGGCATGGGTCTAGGCGTGTTCATCGCCGCACAACTCGTGTGGCCGGAACTCAACCTAAACCTGCCGTGGACCAGCTTCGGCCGTCTGCGCCCACTGCACACCAACGCGGTGATCTTCGCCTTTGGCGGATGCGCACTGTTTGCGACCTCGTATTACGTGGTCCAGCGCACCTGTCAGACGCGCCTGATCTCCGACGGCCTGGCTGCCTTCACCTTCTGGGGCTGGCAAGCGGTCATCGTTCTGGCGGTGATCACCCTGCCGATGGGCTACACCAGCACCAAGGAATACGCCGAGCTCGAGTGGCCGATCGACATCCTTCTGGGCATTGTCTGGATCACCTACCTGCTGGTGTTCTTCGGCACCATCGTCAAGCGCAAGACCAAGCACATCTATGTGGGCAACTGGTTCTTCGGTGCGTTCATCCTCGTGACCGCGATGCTGCACATCGTCAACAGCGCCGCCATGCCGGTGAGCCTGTTCAAGTCGTACTCGGCCTATGCCGGCGCGACCGACGCGATGATCCAGTGGTGGTACGGCCACAACGCCGTGGGCTTCTTCCTGACCACCGGCTTCCTGGGCATGATGTACTACTTCGTACCCAAGCAGGCCGAGCGTCCGATCTACTCCTATCGCCTGTCCATCGTGCACTTCTGGGCACTGATCACCCTGTACATCTGGGCCGGTCCGCACCACCTGCACTACACCGCGCTGCCGGACTGGGCACAGTCTCTGGGCATGGCCATGTCGGTCATCCTGCTGGCACCGAGCTGGGGCGGCATGATCAACGGCATGATGAGCCTGTCCGGCGCCTGGCATAAGCTGCGCACCGACCCGATCCTGCGCTTCCTGGTGGTCTCCCTGGCGTTCTACGGCATGAGCACCTTCGAAGGCCCGATGATGGCCATCAAGACCGTCAACGCCCTGTCCCACTACACCGACTGGACCATCGGCCACGTGCACGCTGGCGCTCTCGGCTGGGTAGCGATGATCTCCATCGGCTCGCTGTATCACCTGATCCCGAAAGTCTTCGGTCGCGAGCAGATGCACAGCATCGCCCTGATCAATACCCACTTCTGGCTGGCTACCATCGGTACCGTGCTGTACATCGCCTCGATGTGGGTCAACGGCATCACTCAGGGCCTGATGTGGCGCGCAGTCAACGAAGACGGCACCCTCACCTACTCCTTCGTCGAAGCACTGGAAGCCAGCCATGCAGGCTATGTCGTACGCATGATCGGTGGCGCCTTCTTCGTCACAGGCATGCTGCTGATGGCCTACAACACCTTCCGCACCGTGCGTGCCGCCAAGCCGGCTGAATACGAAGCGGCTGCGCAGATTCCCGCCGGAGTAGCTCACTGATGAAACACGAAATCATCGAGAAGAATATCGGCCTGATGGCGCTGCTGATGGTGATTGCCGTCAGCATCGGTGGCCTGACCCAGATCGTCCCGCTGTTCTTCCAGGACGTCACCAATGAGCCGGTGGAAGGCCTCAAGCCCTACACCGCGATGCAGCTGGAAGGTCGCGATATCTACATCCGTGAAGGTTGCGTCGGTTGCCACTCGCAGATGATCCGTCCGTTCCGTGCCGAAACCGAGCGTTACGGCCACTACTCCGTGGCCGGCGAAAGCGTCTGGGACCACCCCTTCCTGTGGGGCTCCAAGCGTACCGGTCCGGACCTGGCTCGCGTCGGCGGCCGCTACTCGGACGAGTGGCATCGCGCCCACCTGTACAACCCGCGCAACGTCGTGCCCGAGTCGAAAATGCCCGCCTACCCCTGGCTGGTGGAGAACAAGCTCGACGGTCACGACACCGCCAAGAAGATGGAAGTCATGCGTGGCTTCGGCATCCCCTACACCGACGAAGATATCGCCGGTGCTCGCGATGCCGTGAAAGGCAATACCGAGATGGACGCGCTGATCGCGTACCTGCAGGTTCTCGGCACTTCCATCAAGAACAAACGGTAAGACGCTATGGACATCGGGATGATTCGCGGCATCGGCACGGCGGTGGTCTTCATCGCCTTCATCGGCGTGGTGCTCTGGGCCTACAGCAGCAAGCGCAAATCGAGCTTCGACGAAGCAGCCAACCTGCCCTTCGCCGACGAGTCCAAGCCCGAGTCCAAGCGCGATCAAGACTCTTCCAGGAGCAATAACCAATGACCACGTTCTGGAGTTGGTACGTAACCATTCTGTCTCTGGGCACCATCTTCGCCCTGACCTGGCTGATCTTCGGCACCCGCAAGGGCCAGCGCCAGGAAACCACCGAAGAAACCGTCGGCCACAGCTTCGACGGCATCGAGGAGTATGACAACCCGCTGCCGAAGTGGTGGTTCATGCTGTTCGTCGCCACCATCATCTTCGCCCTCGGCTACCTGGCCCTGTACCCAGGCCTGGGTAACTTCAAGGGCCTGCTGCCTGGCTACGACTACGTCGACAGCGAAAAGGAAACGCCTTTCGCCTCTGGCGTGCAGATCGCTGACGGCTCCATGCGTCACGCCGGCTGGACCGGTGTACACCAGTGGGAAAAGGAAATGGCGCGCGCCGATGAGCAATACGGCCCGCTGTTCGCCAAGTACGCTGCCATGCCGATCGAGGAAGTGGCCAAGGACGCGCAAGCCCTGAAAATGGGTGGCCGCCTGTTCGCCTCCAACTGCTCCGTGTGCCACGGTTCCGACGCCAAGGGCAGCTACGGCTTCCCCAACCTGACCGACAACGAATGGCGCTGGGGCGGCGAACCGGAAACCATCAAGACCACCCTTCTAAAGGGTCGCCAGGGTGCGATGCCGGCTCAAGGCCCGATGATCGGCGAAGATGGCGTACGCAACGTCGCCGCCTACGTCCTCACCGAACTGGCTGGCCGCGAACTGCCGGAAGGCGTGGAAGCCGATATCGAAGCAGGCCAGAAGGTCTTCGCCGGTACCTGCTTCGCCTGCCATGGCGCAGACGGCAAGGGTACCGCAGCCATGGGCGCGCCGAACCTGACCAATCCGGCAGCGTTCATCTATGGCAGCAGCTACGCACAACTGCAGCAGACCATCCGCTACGGTCGCCACGGCAACATGCCAGCCCAGGAAGAATTCCTCGGCAATGACAAGGTGCACCTGCTGGCTGCCTACGTGTACAGCCTGTCGCACAAGGCACAAGAGCAGTAAGCACAGACGACTCCTTTGACAAGGGTCAATGAACGCCCGGGTCGCGACCGCTGGTCGCACCCGGGCGTTGTCTTTCAGGCGTACCATACAGCTACCGTGAATTGACCCTGACCGGCACGTATCGGCCCGGGCTACCAACCAACCGCTTTGGTATGCATTGATGAGCGAACAGATTCCCGTCCAGGACGTCACCCCTCCTTCTGCCCAGAACGCCAGCGTCGACCTCTACGCCAGCCGCGAGAAGATCTACACCCGCGCGTTCACTGGCCTGTTTCGCAATCTGCGACTGGCTGGCGGGGCCCTGCTGTTCCTGCTGTTCTTCGGCACCGTCTGGCTGAGTTGGAACGGCCGCCAGGCCGTGTGGTGGAATCTGCCTGAGCGCAAATTCCACATCTTCGGCGCCAGCTACTGGCCACAGGACTTCATGCTGCTGTCCTGGCTGCTGATCATCTGCGCCTTCGGCCTGTTCTTCATCACCGTGTTCGCCGGTCGCGTCTGGTGCGGTTACACCTGTCCGCAGAGCGTGTTCACCTGGGTATTCATGTGGGCGGAAAAAGTCACCGAAGGTGACCGCAACCAGCGCATGAAGCTGGACAAGCAACCCCTGAGCGGCAAGAAACTGGGACGCAAGGCGGCCAAGCACGGCATCTGGATGGGCGTATCGCTACTGACCGCGATCACCTTCGTCGGCTACTTCACGCCGATTCGCGAACTGGTCATCGAGATCTTCACCGGTGAAGCCAGCGGCTGGGCCTATTTCTGGATCGGTTTCTTCACCCTCGCCACCTACGGCAACGCCGGTTACCTGCGCGAGCAGGTGTGCATCTACATGTGTCCCTACGCACGCTTCCAGAGCGTGATGTTCGACCAGGACACCCTGATCGTCTCCTACGACCCGCGTCGTGGCGAATCACGCGGCCCGCGCAAGAAGGACGCCGACTACAAGGCCCAGGGCCTCGGCGACTGCATCGATTGCAAGATGTGCGTACAGGTCTGTCCCACCGGCATCGACATTCGCGATGGCCTGCAGATCGAGTGCATTGGCTGCGCCGCCTGCATCGACGCCTGCGACGACATCATGGACAAGATGAACTACCCCAAGGGGCTGATCAGCTACACCACTGAACACAACCTGTCCGGGCGCAAGACCCACCTGCTGCGTCCGCGCCTGATCGGGTACGCTGTCGCGCTGGTCGCCATGATCGGCCTGTTCGCCTGGGCCGTGGCCAATCGCCCGCTGGTGGAACTGGATGTGCTCAAGGACCGTGTGCTGTTCCGTGAGAACGAGCGCGGCCATATCGAGAACGTCTATACCCTGAAGATCATGAACAAGGCGCAGCGCGACATGACCTATGTGATCAGCGCCGACGGCCTCGACGGCCTGGTCTACGAAGGCAAGCGCGAAGTGCGGGCCCTGGCTGGCGAGGTGTATTCCTTCCCGGTCGAGCTGTCCATCGCACCGGAGAAGCTGCCGTCGAGCGCCAACAATATCGTCTTCCACGTACAATCCGCGGATGACCCCAGTATCAAGAACGACGCCGACAGCCGCTTCATTGGCCCAAGCGTCCGCTGACAACGGAAAACGCATGACCGAGCAAACCCCATCGCCAGTCAAACCCTGGTACAAGCAGTTCTGGCCCTGGTTCATCCTGTTCCTGCTGGGCTACTCGGTGGTGCAGGGCCTGACCCTGCTCACCATCGCCACCAAGAACCCGCCAGGGCTGATCTCCGACGACTACTACGATGTCGGCAAGGGCATCAACCAGTCGCTGGAGCGCGAAAAATTGGCCGAGCGCCTGCAACTGCATGGCGAGCTGGTGCTGGACAACACCACTGGCGTCGCCACCCTGTCGCTGGAGGGCAACAGCAAGCCGCAGCAGATCGTGCTCAACCTGATCTCGCCGACCCAGCCGGAACGCGACCGCCGCGTGATCCTGCAACCGGCGGCTGACGGGCAGTACCGTGGACAGATGGTCGACGAGGTCAGCGGTCGTCGCTTCGTCGAGCTGCTCGGCCAGGAAGGTAGCCAGAACTGGCGTCTGTTCGAGGAAGAGAACATCGCCAGCGGCCAGACCATCATGATCGGTGACAACCCCTCCTACTGACCCAGCCAATGCCCGCCCCTATTCCCTGCTATCACTGTGGCCTGCCGGTTCCCGCCGGCAGCCAGTTCCGCGCCGACGTGCTCGGCCAGACCCGTGAAATGTGCTGCCCCGGCTGCCAGGCCGTGGCCGAAGCCATCGTCGCCGGTGGACTGGAGCATTACTACAGCCATCGCAGCGAGAACGCGGCCAACCCACAGGCACTGCCCGCCGCCCTGCCGGACGAACTGGCGCTGTATGACCGCAGCGATGTGCAGCAGCCCTTCGTCCAGCACGAGGGCGAACTGAGCGAAACCCAGTTGCTGATCGAAGGCATCAGCTGCGCCGCCTGCGGCTGGCTGATCGAGAAGCACCTGCGCGGCGTGCCAGGCGTGGCCGAAGCGCACCTGAACCTGTCCAACCACCGCCTGCAGGTACGCTGGCAGGACAGCCAGATCGCCCTGAGCAAGCTGCTTGCCGAACTGCGCCGCATCGGTTACGCCGCCCACCCCTGGCGCGCCGACGAGGCCGCCGAGCGCATGGCCGCGGAAAACCGCCGGCGCATGCGCGAGCTGGGTGTGGCCGGACTGCTGTGGATGCAGGTGATGATGGCGACCATGGCCACCTGGCCGGAATTCAACATCGACTTGTCACCAGAGCTGGACAAGATCCTGCGCTGGACCAGCCTGTTCCTCACCACGCCCATCGTCTTCTATTGCTGCGGGCAGTTCTTCCGCGGCGCCCTGCGCGACCTGCGTACCCGCCACCTGACCATGGACGTTTCGGTCTCGCTGGCCATCGGGGGAGCCTACGTCGCCGGTATCTGGTCGACCATCACCGGCCAGGGCGAGCTGTATTTCGACGCCGTCGGCATGTTCGCGCTGTTCCTGCTCGCCGGCCGCTACCTGGAGCGCCGTGCGCGAGAACGCACGGCCGCTGCTACCGCGCAACTGGTCAAGCTGCTGCCGGCCTCCTGCCTGCGCCTGGACGCAGACGGCCAGAGCCAGCGCATCCTGCTCAGCGAATTACGAGAAGGTGAGCAGGTGCTGGTGCAGCCAGGCTCGCTGATTCCCGCCGACGGTCGCATCCTCGCCGGCCAATCCAGCGTCGACGAATCGCTGCTCACCGGCGAGTACCTGCCACTGCCACGCGGCATCGGTGACAGCGTCACCGCCGGCACCCTGAATGTCGAAGGTCCGCTGACCGTCGAAGTGCAGGCACTCGGCGATGCCACTCGCCTGTCCGCCATCGTGCGCCTGCTGGACCGAGCGCAGAGCGAGAAACCGCGCCTGGCAGAAATCGCCGACCGCGTTTCGCAATGGTTTCTGCTGTTCATCCTGGTGGCAGCCGCCGTGGTCGGCTTCGTCTGGTGGCAGATCGACTCCGGCCGCGCCTTCTGGGTCGTGCTCGCCCTGCTCGTGGCCACCTGCCCCTGCGCCCTGGCCCTGGCCACCCCGACCGCCCTGACCACCGCCACCGGCACCCTGCACAAGCTGGGCATGCTGCTGACGCGCGGCCATGTGCTCGAAGGGCTCAACCAGATCGACACCCTGGTGCTGGACAAGACCGGCACGCTGACCGAAGGCCGCCTGACGCTCAAGGCCATCCATCCGCTGCGCGATCTGGACGAAGGCAGTTGCCTGGCCCTGGCTGCCGCGCTGGAGAACCGCTCGGAACACCCCATCGCTCGCGCGTTCAGCCAGGCACCTCGCGCCGCGCAATCCGTCGCTAGTCATCCGGGACAAGGCCTGCAAGGCGTGGTCGATGACCGCCTGCTGCGCATTGGCGAGGCCAGTTTCGTCTGCGCCCTGAGCGGCCAGGCCGTGCCGCCCATTGCCAGCGAGCATGGCCAGTGGCTGCTGCTGGGCGACGAACAGGGCCCACTGGCCTGGTTCGTCCTCGATGATCGCCTGCGCGAAGACGCCCCCGCCCTGATCGCTGCCGCCCGCGCCCGCGGCTGGCATATCCATCTGCTGTCCGGTGACAGCTCGCCGATGGTGGGCGAAGTCGCGCGCCAGCTGGGCATCGAGGATGCACGGGGTGGCCTGACCCCGGATGCCAAGCTGGCGGTGCTCAAGCAGTTGCACGGCGAAGGGCGTCGCGTGCTGATGCTCGGCGATGGCGTCAACGACGTACCGGTACTGGCCGCTGCCGATATCAGCGTGGCCATGGGTTCGGCGTCCGACCTGGCGAAAACCAGCGCCGACGCCGTGTTGCTGTCGAACCGTCTGAGCAGCCTGGTCGATGGCCTGAAACTGGCCAAGCGCACGCGCCGCATCATCATCGAGAACCTGGCCTGGGCGACGCTGTACAATGGCCTGGTACTGCCCTTCGCCGCTCTGGGCTGGATCACGCCGATCTGGGCAGCGGTGGGCATGTCCCTGAGCTCGCTGCTGGTGGTACTCAATGCACTGCGCCTGAGCAGCACCCCGAACACCTAGGAGCGAGCTCTGCTCGCGAAGAAGCGCTTCTCGGGCAGAGCTCGCTCCTACTCAGATGCCACCATGGAGACCGCATGTCCGCCCTCTACATCCTGATCCCCGTTGCCATCGGCCTGGTCGGCTTCGCCATCTGGCTGTTCTTCTGGGCGGTGGACAGCGGTCAGTACGACGACCTCGACGGCCCGGCGCACAGCATTCTGTTCGACGACGAAGATCCGCTGCACAAGGCTGGCGTCGAGCAGGCCGAAGAACACAACAAGCAGGACAAACCTGATGCTTGAGCTGGCACCACTGCTGGTGTCTGCACTGATTCTCGGCCTGCTCGGCGGCGGCCATTGCCTGGGCATGTGCGGCGGCCTGATGGGCGCGCTGACTCTGGCGATTCCGCCCGAGCAACGCGGCCGGCGTCTGCAACTGCTGCTGGCTTACAACCTCGGGCGCATTCTCAGCTACAGCCTGGCAGGCTTGCTCCTGGGCCTGGCCGGCTGGGCCATAGCAGGCAGCAAAGCCGAGGTGGCGATGCGTACGCTGGCTGCCTTGCTGCTGATTGCCATGGGTCTTTATCTGGCCGGCTGGTGGAGCGGGCTGACACGCATCGAAGCGCTGGGCCGCGGCCTGTGGCGGCATATCCAGCCGCTGACACGGCGCTTCATGCCGGTCAGCAGCCTGCCACGCGCCCTGGTTCTGGGGGGGTTATGGGGCTGGCTGCCGTGCGGGCTGGTCTACAGCACCCTGCTATGGGCTTCCAGCCAGGGTAATGCAATCAACAGCGCCCTGCTGATGCTGGCGTTTGGCCTGGGCACATGGCCGGTGCTGCTGGCCACCGGGCTGGCCGCCGAGCGCATCACCACCCTGCTGCGCAAGCGCGGCGTGCGCTTGGCTGGCGGCCTGCTGGTCATTCTGTTCGGCATCTGGACGCTGCCCGGCCCCCACCAGCACTGGCTGATGGGACACTAGAGCGGCTACAAGCAGCAAGCCTCAAGCGGCAAGCAAAAGCAGGCACAGCCCGGATGCAATCCGGGAGCAAGACGCCCAACAATCCCCGGATTGCATCCGGGCTTGTAGCAACAACACCTGCGGTGCTCAACGCGCCTTTGATTCAGGTCAAGGCCGCCACCCAGGCGCATCCCTAGACTGGCCACAAAGCCTGTCCAGGATTATTTCCCATGCTCGACGCCATCCAGTGGGATGCCGACCTGATCCGCCGCTACGATCTCGCCGGCCCGCGCTATACCTCTTACCCGACCGCCGTACAGTTTCACGACGATATCGGCCCATTCGATCTGCTGCATGCCCTGCGCGACAGCCGCAAGGCACAGCGCCCGCTGTCACTCTACGTGCACGTGCCGTTCTGCGCGCACATCTGCTACTACTGCGCCTGCAACAAGGTCATCACCAAAGACCGCGGCCGTGCCCTGCCCTACCTGGAAAAGCTCGAGCGGGAAATCGAGATCATCAGCCGCCACATCGATCGCAACCAGCCAATCGAACAGCTGCATCTCGGCGGCGGCACGCCGACCTTCCTCAGTCACGACGAACTGCGTCGGCTGATGCAGCACCTGCGCCAGCACTTCAATCTGCTGGATGACGACTCCGGCGATTACAGCATCGAGATCGACCCACGCGAGGCCGACTGGTCGACCATGGGCCTGCTGCGTGAACTGGGCTTCAATCGCGTCAGCATCGGCGTACAGGATCTCGATCCTGAAGTGCAGCGCGCGGTCAACCGCCTGCAGACCCTGGAAGAAACCCGCGCCATCATCGAGGCAGCGCGCACCCTGCAGTTCCGCTCGGTGAACATCGACCTGATCTATGGCCTGCCCAAACAGACGCCGGAGCGCTTCGCCCGAACCGTGGCCGAGGTCATCGCCCTGCAACCGGATCGCCTGTCGCTGTTCAACTATGCGCACCTGCCGGAACGCTTCATGCCGCAACGTCGCATCAGTTCCGACGACCTGCCGAGCCCGGCAGACAAGCTGGCCATGCTGCAGAGCAGCATCGAGCAACTGACCCGCGCCGGGTATCGCTATATCGGCATGGACCACTTCGCCCTGCCCGACGACGAATTGGCCATCGCCCAGGAAGAAGGCACGTTGCAGCGTAACTTCCAGGGCTATACCACCCACGGTCACTGCGATCTGATCGGCCTGGGTGTTTCTGCCATCAGCCAGATCGGCGATCTGTACAGCCAGAACGACAGCGATATCGCCAACTATCAGCAGACCCTGGGCAACGGCCAGCTGGCGACGCGCCGCGGCTTGCACTGCAATGCCGACGACCGTCTGCGCCGAGCCGTCATCCAGCAGTTGATCTGCCACTTCGAGCTGCGTTTCGCTGACATCGAACAGGCCCATGCCGTGGTGTTCCGCGACTACTTCGCGGCACTTTGGCCTGAACTTCAGCAACTCGACCGCGACGGTTTGATCGAGCTGGGTGCAGAGGGGATTCAGGTGCGCCCGGCCGGGCGTCTGCTGGTGCGTTCGCTGTGCATGCTGTTCGACCGCTATCTCAACGATCAGGTACGCCAGCGTTTCTCTCGGGTGATCTGAACGTGAGCAGCCGGCGCCAGTGACGGACTCCGTCACTGGCTGCCGGATCAACCCATCGCCAACGTGGCGGCGGTCTGCATCTGCTCATTCGACAGGCCGTTCTCGCGCATCAGCTTGATCAAGTTGGCATTGGCCGCAGTCAATGCGCTGTTGAGCGACGCCAGCTCGGTCTGCAGCCCTTCAAGCTGCTGGCGCCTGGTTTGCGCATCGAGGCTCTGATCGCTCATGATCGCCTCGATCTGCGCCTGCTTCTCGACGATCTGCGCACGCAACTCGCGGATCATCTTGAGCAGGTCCTTGATCGCCTTGGGCAGATCGCTGTTATCGATGTCCTCGTTCTTGTCGGACTTGGCCGACATGCTCTTGCCTAACTCGGACAGACTCACACGGAGCCCCTCGCGCACCTCCTCGGGGGTCCGCTCCACTGCGGTAAATTGTCGCTGAACGCCCTGGGCAAGATTACTCAGCGGCCCACTGGATGGTATGCGCATCGCGCTGCTCCCTGCGTTGGACTATGGTTCTACAGTCTGAATCGGCACCCCGAGGCTAAACTTGAGCGCTCGGTCAGCCCTTATATGACTGGCCGCCACCCAAGCCCTGCGGTACCCTTACGAACATTGCGTGTATATCTGGGAAGCCCGACGATGTCCGAGAGCATCAAGCTGCACAAGCAGCATCAAGCCCATTGCAAGGATTGCAGCCTGGCTGCCTTGTGCCTGCCCATTTCGTTGAACATGGAAGACATGGACGCGCTCGACGACATCGTCAAACGCGGCCGCCCGCTGAAGAAGGGCGAATTCCTGTTCCGCCAGGGTGATACCTTCGGTTCCGTGTTCGCCGTACGCTCCGGTGCGCTGAAGACCTTCAGCCTGAGCGATGGCGGTGAGGAGCAGATCACCGGCTTCCATCTGCCCAGCGAGCTGGTCGGCTTGTCTGGCGTCGACGGCGAGCGCTATCCGGTTTCCGCACAGGCGCTGGAAACCACTTCGGTTTGCGAAATTCCCTTCGAACGCCTCGACGACCTGGCCCTGCAGCTACCACAGCTGCGCCGCCAGCTGATGCGTATCATGAGCCGTGAAATCCGCGACGATCAGCAGATGATGCTGTTGCTGTCGAAGAAAACCGCCGACGAACGCATCGCCACCTTCCTGGTCAATCTCTCCGCCCGCTTCCGCGCACGCGGCTTCTCGGCCAACCAGTTCCGCCTGGCCATGTCGCGCAACGAAATTGGTAACTATTTGGGCCTTGCGGTAGAGACGGTGTCTCGCGTATTTACCCGCTTCCAACAGAACAAGCTGCTCGAAGCCGAAGGCAAGGAAGTACACATTCTCGACCCGATCGAGCTGTGTGCGCTGGCCGGCGGCACTCTCGACGTTTGAGTTCGCACGATTTTCGCGGGCTCAACGCATTAGGACCCCACGATGATCTTTGACGAATTCAGCATCAAGACCCTGATCCGCCCGGTACCGGACTTCCCCAAGCCGGGCGTCATCTTTCGCGACATCACGCCACTGTTCCAGTCGCCGCGCGCCCTGCGCATGGTCGCCGACAGTTTCATCCAGCGTTACGTGGAAGCCGAGTTCAGCCATATCGGCGCCATGGATGCTCGCGGCTTCCTGATCGGCTCGATCATCGCCTACGAACTCAACAAGCCCCTGGTGCTGTTTCGCAAGCAGGGCAAACTGCCGGCTGACGTGCTCAGTGAGGGCTACCAGACCGAATACGGCGAAGCCTTTCTCGAAGTGCACAGCGACAGCCTCTGCGAAGGCGACTCGGTACTGATCTTCGATGACCTGATCGCCACCGGCGGCACCCTGATCGCGGCTGCCAACCTGATAAGGCGCATGCGCGCAACGGTCTTCGAGGCCGCCGCGATCATCGACCTGCCTGAGCTGGGCGGCTCACAGAAGCTGCAGGACGCCGGCATCCCCACCTTCACGCTGACGGCCTTCGCGCTCGACGATCATTGAGCCGAAGCACCTGCCAACCCGCAAGTGGGTTGTTGATTCAGCCGGGCAATGCCCGGCATCACCGATTACCTTGACCAGACTCCCATGCACGAACTCGAACTGAATCCATCCAGCGATTGGCGCCAGCGCCTGGGCGCTGTCATGGACGGCACGTCCGTACAACGCCTGATCACACTGCTGATCATCGTCAATGCCGTCATTCTCGGCTTGCAGACCTCACCGTCGATCATGGCCGACTGGGGCGCACCACTGCTGATACTCGATACCTTCATCCTCGCCTGCTTCGTCATCGAGCTGGCGCTGCGCTTCGTCGCGCGCGGCATCGGCCTGCTGCGCGATCCCTGGGCCGTATTCGATTGCCTGGTGGTCGGCATCGCCCTGGTACCGGCCAGCGGCCCCTTCGCCGTTCTGCGTGCCTTGCGCGTGCTGCGGGTACTGCGACTGGTGTCGATCAATCCGAGCATGCGCAAGGTGGTGCAGGCGCTGCTCGCTTCCCTGCCTGGCATGGGCAGCATCGTCATGCTGATGGGGTTGGTGTTCTACGTCGCCGCAGTGATGGCCACCCAGCTATTCGGTGAAAGCTTCCCAGAATGGTTCGGTAACATCGGCGCCAGCCTGTACACCCTGTTCCAGGTGATGACCCTGGAGAGCTGGTCGATGGGCATCGTGCGCCCGGTGATGGAAGAACATCCGCTGGCCTGGCTGTTCTTCGTACCCTATATCCTCGTCGCGACATTCATGATGCTCAACCTGTTCATCGCCGTTATCGTCAACGCGATGCAGAGCACCCACGAGCCAGATGCCGAACAGCAGGCCGCAGCCGCTCGCGCACAGGCCATTCTCGACGAGCTGCGCGCACTGCGCAGCGAAGTGGCCGAGCTGCGCCGTAACGCGCCCTAAGCCCCGCCGTCAGCGCAATCCGCCGCCTCTGGCGCGGCGGGTTGCGTGCCCTCTCCCCTGATATCTGCCTATCAGACCCGCCTTAAGTTGGCGGCGCTCGGCACCCGCACGCCCGATAGTTACATCGTTCAATGACAGCGTTGGTCTGTCGAGATTGACCACCTTCGACCCCGAGTGCTGCCAGCCGGAGCCGCACAACCATCGGAAGCACCAACGCCCCAGAAGAGGACTCGAACGATGAACGCCAGTACTCCCCTACCCCAGCCAAAATCCAGCTTTCCGGTGCGTCGCATGGACTTCCGTTTCAGCGAGACTGCGAAATACTGGTTCTACGACGACCCATTCATGAGCCATTTCATGAACAACCTGTCGTCGCTGTTCCCCTACGGTGAGAAGTTCTTCGTCGACAGCGTGCGCGCCGTACGCGACCAGGTCAGCGAGCCGCAGCTGAAAAAGGACATCAGCGCCTTCATCGGTCAGGAGGCCATGCACTCCAAGGAACATGCGGCCTACAACGACTACGCCAACGAGCACGATATCGATCTGCAGCGCCTCGAGCTGCGCATCAAGGCATTGCTCGAATGGACGACCCGCTTCAGCACCAAGAAGCAACGCCTGGCAGCGACCTGCGCCCTGGAGCACTTCACCGCGACCATGGCCGAGCAGTTGCTCAAGCGTGAGGACCTCACCACCCAGATGAACGACCCTAAGCTCTATCAACTGTGGATGTGGCACGCCATCGAGGAAAACGAGCACAAGGCCGTGTGCTACGACGTCTACCAGGAGGTCCACGGCGGCTACTTCACCCGTACGCTGGTGATGATGCTGACCACCCTGATGTTCCTCGGCGTGATCGGCTGGTTCCAGATTCACCTGCTGCGCAAGGACGGCCAACTGTTCAACTGGCGCAGTTGGGGCTTCGGCCTGAAGAAGCTGTTCGGCCCGCGTAATGGCTTCTTCACCAGGTTGATCGGTCCGTATCTGGACTACTACCGCCCAGGCTTTCACCCCAGGGATCACGACACCGACACGCTGGAAAACCGCTGGCGCGAGCGCCTCGGTTTCAGCAACTGAAGCCTTCTGGCGTACAGATGTAGACACCAACAGGAACGACAAGCAGGAGTTCGCTCATGAATGCGCCCGTGTCACCCCCTGGCGCTGTGCGCCAGTGCAAGATCGCCATCCTCGGCAGCGGCTTCTCCGGCCTCGGCATGGCCATTCGCCTCAAGCAACAGGGCGAGCGGGACTTCCTGCTGTTCGAGAAAGAAGCCGGTGTCGGCGGCACCTGGCGCGTCAACAACTACCCGGGCTGCGGCTGCGACGTGCAATCGCATCTGTATTCCTTCTCCTTCGAGCCCAACCCGAACTGGACGCGAATGTTCGCCAGGCAGCCGGAAATCAAGGCGTATCTGGAAGCTTGCTGGAAGAAGTACCGCCTGCAGGACAAGACCCTGCTGGGCACCGACGTGGTACAGATGCGCTGGGACGAGCATGCCGAGCGATGGCACCTGCAGGATCGCGCCGGTAATCGGTACAGCGCACAGTTCGTGGTTTCCGGCATGGGCGCGCTGTCGACACCCTCGATTCCCAAGCTCAAGGGTCTGGAGCATTTCACGGGCGAGATCTTCCACTCGCAACAGTGGAACCACGACTATGACCTGACCGGCAAGCGCGTGGCGGTAATCGGCACTGGCGCATCGGCCATCCAGTTCGTGCCGCAGATCCAGCAGCAGGTCGCGCGGCTCGATCTTTACCAGCGCACCGCGCCGTGGATCCTGCCCAAGCCCGATCGTGCCATCCGCGATGGCGAGCGCATGCGCTTCAAGCGCTTCCCGCTGGCGCAGAAGCTCTGGCGCGGCGCGCTGTACGGCATTCTCGAAAGCCGGGTGATCGCCTTCGCCTTCGCCCCGCGCCTGCTGCGCATGGCCCAGGGTATCGCCAAGCTGTATATCAAGAAGCAGATCAAGGACCCGCTGCTGCGCGCCAAGGTCACCCCGGACTACACCATGGGCTGCAAGCGCGTGCTGATCTCCAACGATTACTACCCGGCGCTGACTCAGGCCAATGTCGAGGTGATCACCGACGGTATCGCCGAAATCCTGCCCAGCGGCGTGCGCAGCGTCGACGGCCAGGAGCGCGACGTCGATGCCATCATCTTCGGCACCGGCTTCACCCCGAGCGACCCGCTGCCGCGCGGCACGGTGTTCGGCCGTGGCGGTGTCGACCTGCTCGACACCTGGCCCGAGGGCCCGCAAGCCTACAAGGGCACCATGACTGCCGGCTTCCCCAACCTGTTCTTCCTCATGGGCCCGAACACCGGCCTGGGCCATAACTCCATGGTCTACATGATCGAGTCGCAGATCACCTATGTGCTCGGCGCCCTCAGGCAGCTCGAAGAGGGGCGGCTGCAGAGCCTGGAGCCCAAGCGCGAGGCGCAGGACGCCTTCAACAAGAAGATCCAGAAGACTCTCGGCAGCACCGTATGGAACGCCGGCGGCTGCATGAGCTGGTACCTGCATCCGGTCAGCGGGCGCAACTGCACGGTGTGGCCAGGCTTCACCTGGCGCTTTCGCATGCTGACCCGCCACTTCGATCCGCATGCCTATCACTTCAGTCGCCAGCACGCCGCTCACCCAGCGCAGAGCAGTGCCATCCGCCTCGACGCGCAGGAGGTCAGCGCATGAAATCCTTCGAGAACAAGGTTGCCGCCATCACCGGCGCCGGCTCCGGTATCGGCCGCGCCCTCGCCTGTCACCTGGCGCGCCAGGGCTGCCACCTGGCGCTGTCCGACGTCAATGTCGAGGGCCTCCAGGAAACCGCCGAACAGGCACGCAAGCTCGGCGTCACCGTCAGCCAGCAGCGGGTCGACGTTGCTGATCGCTTCGCCGTCGAAGCCTGGGCCGAGCAGATCGTCAGCGAATTCGGCCGGGTCAACGCCATCTTCAACAATGCCGGCGTGGCTCAGGGCGGCACCGTGGAGGGCAACGCCTATGCCGACTATGAATGGATCATGAGCATCAACTTCTGGGGTGTGGTCAACGGCACCAAGGCCTTCCTGCCCTACCTCAAGGCGGCCGGCCAGGGCCATGTGGTCAATGTATCCAGCGTCTTCGGCCTGTTCTCCCAGCCCGGCATGAGCGCCTACAACGCCAGCAAATTCGCCGTGCGCGGCTTTACCGAGTCGCTGCGCCAGGAACTGGACATGGCCGCCTGCGGCGTTTCCGCCAGTTGCGTGCACCCCGGCGGCATCCGCACCAACATCGCCAAGACCGCGCGGATGAACGACAGCCTGGCCAAGGTCACCGGTCAGGCCGCCGAGCAGGCACGTCAGCAATTCAACGACCAGATGCTACGCACCACGCCGGAACAGGCAGCCAGGGTCATCGTGAACGGCGTACTGGCCAACAAACGGCGCATCCTCATCGGTGCCGATGCCCATGCCCTGGACTGGATGCAACGCAGCATGCCGGCGCTGCACCAACGCCTGGTCACTCTGTCGATGCGCCTGGCTGCCCGCTTCGCGCCCAAAGCGCGGGGCACGGACGGGGTGCGCGAGATATCCTAGGACGCACCGACGCTGGTTGCATGCCCTTGTGCCCTGAGCGTCGGTAATCAGGGCGAGCGCCTGCGACGACGCAAGAAAAACCGGCACGTTTGTCGGCCAACATTCGCTTCGCCGGCATTTGCGCTAAGGTTTGCAGGCAGACGCATTACTCATCCACGCGGCGCCGCTACCGGCTCCCAGCTGGAATCTCGGTGTAGCGTCGACACCGAGAGCGGCGCCTTGATCCACGAGGTGGCCTCATGAGCGCGCTTACCTGCACCCACCGCGACCACACCATACGCGCCAGCGTCATGGAACACCCCGGCCTGCCGACACCCTGGGCTGGCGGTTGCCAGATTACCGATCCCGACGGCAACACCAGCAAGCGCCAGACCTTGCCGGTGGATTACGCCTTCATGGATGACCTGAACAAGGCCCAGCACGCATCCATCGCCCATGGCAAATGGCTGGTGGACCAGAAGCTGGATCACGGCCGCAGCTGGCATTGAGGCCAACTCAGACGTAGGGTGCGCCGTGCGCACCGATGGCCTGCACTGGCTACTTTGGCAACGTGCAGGGGCGGTGCGCGTGACGCGCCCTACGAGTCGTAGCCCGGATGGAATCCGGGAGAGATCGGAAATGGTCCCCGGATTGCTTCCGGGCTACGAACGGTCGCGCAACGGATCGAGCAGCGGCTTGAGGCCGTTGTGATCGATCTCCTGCATCAGCGCGAGCAGTTGGCCCAGCTCGCCCTTGGGAAAGCCCGTGCGGGCGAACCAGTTGAGGTAGTGCCCCGGCAGATCGGCGATCAGTCGATCCTTGTACTTGCCGTAAGGCATGCGGCGGGTCACCAGGAGTTTCAGCGCTTCGGGGTTCATCGGTTGCTCGAATGGCCGGAAAATGATCCGGCCATTGTGCCAGGCATCAGGCCCTGGACGAAAAGCACCTAGCCGCGAAGTGCTTCGCGAACGAAGTCCAGGCGATCCTGACCGAAGAACATCTCACCGCCGACAAAGCAGGTCGGCGCGCCAAATACGCCGCGTTTGACCGCCTCTTCGGTAGTCGCCTTGAGCGCCTCCTTCACTGCCGGTTCGGCGATCTGCGCCTGCAGAACGGCCGCGTCGAAACCAGCGGCAACCAGCACACCTGTCACCTTGGCCGGATCCCCCATGTTCACCCCGTCGACCCAGATCGCCCGGAACAGCGCCTGCAAGGCATCGTCGAAACGCTCCGGCTGATGCGATTGCACCGCCACCAGCAGGCGCATCAGCGTCAGAGTATTGATCGGAAAATGCGGATTGAAGCGCATCGGCACGCCGTAACGCTCGGCAAAGCGCGCCAGGTCGCGAATCATGTAACGGCCCTTGGCCGGGATCATCGCCGGCGAGGCGTTGCCGGTAGCCTGGAACACGCCACCGAGCAGCATCGGTCGATAGACCAGTTCAGCACCGGCGTCGCGACACAGATCAGGCAGCTGAGTATGAGCCAGGTAGGACGCCGGGCTGCCCAGGTCGAAGAAGAACTCCACTGTCTTGCTCATCAGTTTCACTCGCTCGTTATTGTGATCATGGGCTCAGCGCAGATTACCAGCGCTCCATCCACGGCCGCAGGTCCAGCTCGAAGGTCCAGGCATCACGCGGCTGTGCATGCAAAAACCAGTAGCTGTCGGCAATGTGCTCGGGATCGAGAATGCCATCCTGATTCTTCTTGGCGTAGAGCTCGGGAAAGCTGTCGCGGATAAAGGCGGTATCGATGGCACCATCGACCACCACATGGGCGACATGGACATTCAACGGCCCCAGCTCACGCGCCATGCTCTGCGCCAGCGCCCGGATGCCGTGCTTGGCCCCGGCGAAAGCGGCAAATCCGGCGGCGCCACGCAGACCCGCAGTCGCGCCGGTGAACAGGATGGTGCCACGGCCACGGGCGACCATGCGCCTGGCCACCGCCTGACTGGTGAGAAAGCCGGAGAAGCAGGCCATTTCCCAGATCTTGAAGTATTTGCGTGCGGTTTCATCGAGGATGCTGCAAGGCACGTTGGCGCCGATATTGAACACCATCACCTCGATCGGCCCGATGTCACGTTCGATGCTCTCGACCAGTTCGGCTACCTGTTCCTCACGCCGCGCATCGGAAGCGAAACCGTGCGCCTCACCGCCTGCGTCGCGGATTTCCGCCAGCAGCGGTTGCAGCTTGTCCAGGCTGCGGCGGGTGACGCAGGCGATGTACCCCTCACGGGCAAAACGCCGGGCGATGGCGCCGCCAGTGGCATCACCGGCACCAATGATCAACGCGACCTTGTTGTTCTCGTGCATGGCCTTCTCCATTGACTAACGACCGTTAGCTGAACGAACGTTATGTTATGCTCCGAGGCAGGTCAACCCAGCATAGAAGAGTGTTACCCATGCGTTATTGCGCCGAACACAAGGCCGAAACCCGCGAGCGTCTGCTTGCCAGCAGCGGCGCACTTGCCAAGCAGCAAGGCTTTGCCGTGACCGGTATCGATGCACTGATGAAGACCATCGGCCTGACCGGCGCAGCTTTCTACAGCCACTTTCCGAGCAAGGACGACTTGTTCGCCGAACTGATCGAACGCGAGTTGCGCAACAGCCTGAGCCGGCTTGGCGGCGAACCGGGTGACACCGGGCGCGACAGGCTGCAACGCTGCCTGACGGCCTACCTCAGCCTGGCGCATGTCGAGCAGCCGGACAAAGGCTGCGTGCTGCCGACCCTGGGTGCGGAGATCGCCCGCGCCGATGAACGCGTCCGGCTGCGTACCGAGCAGCAGATCCTGCAACTGCAGAGCACCTGGGCCGAGATCATCGGCGACCCGCAACTGGCCTGGACGATTCTCGCGCAATGCCTGGGCAGCCTGCTGCTGGCACGCATGATGGCCAGCCAACAATCGCGCCAGCAGGTGCTCGGCGCCAGCCTGGACATGCTCGAACACAGATTGAAACCTGTCAGCTGAGCGCGGATGTCGTTAACCTATGCGGGTTCTTTCTGCCAGGATCGATCCATGTCGCACACGCCTTCCCCGCTGATTGGTGAAACCCCGCTGCACGCCGCCGAAGTGCGCATCCTCGGCTGCCTGATCGAAAAGCAGCTGACCACGCCGGAAACCTATCCGCTGACGCTCAATGCCGTGCAACTGGCCTGCAACCAGAAAACCAGTCGCGAACCCTTGATGAACCTGGAAACCGGTGAAGTCGGGCGCTACTTGCGCAGCCTGGAAGGTCGCAAGCTGGTGCACCTGGTGATGGGCAGCCGTGCCGACCGCTGGGAACAGCGTTGCGACAAGCAGCTGGAGTTGGTCAAGCCACAGACTGTATTGCTCGGCCTGCTGCTGTTGCGCGGCCCGCAGACGCTCAATGAACTGCTCACGCGCAGCAATCGCATGCACGATTTCGACGATGTCGCGGAGGTCCAGCATCAGCTGGAGCGTCTGATCGGTCGAGGTCTGGCGCTGCTGCTGCCGCGCCAGAGTGGTCAGCGCGAGGACCGCTACATGCATCTGCTGGGCGAATCTGCAGATCTGGAAAGCCTGCTGGCCAGCCGCCCTGCTGCTCGCGGGGAGGCTGCGGCACCTAGTGAAGATAGACTGGTCGAACTCGAGGCGCGCATCGCCGCCCTCGAAGAACGTCTGACGCGCCTGGAAGGCGCGCAATAACCCAAGGAGCTCATGCATTGAATTTCAACACTCGTCTCTGCCTCATCCTAGGCGCCACCCTGCTCGCTGCCGGTTGCAGCAGCACCACCGAGAAGCCGGCACCCGCAGCCGCGCCGAACGGCCCTGCCCCGGACAGTTGCACCTCGTCCGCTGTGGAGCATTTCAAAGGCCAGACCGCGACCCCCGAACTGCTCGAGCAGGCACGCCAGCAAGCCGGAGCGAGCACCGCTCGCATTCTTACGCCAAACAGCGTGGTGACCTTGGAATACAATGGTCAACGCCTTAACCTCAACGTCGACGATCAGCGAGTGATCACCCGCGTATCCTGCGGCTGATGTCACCGGTGGTGCGGGTTGCCCCGTACCACTGCCACCCCCTTTGCACAGGCCAATGCCATGACTTCCCAAGTGGAACCCTGCGCCGAGCTGATGCTGGACAACCAGCTGTGCTTTGCCCTCTATTCCACCTCGCTGATGATGACCAAGACCTACAAGCCCCTGCTGCAGGCACTCGGTCTCACCTATCCGCAATATCTGGCCATGCTGGTACTGTGGGAAAACGAGGGCATCACCGTCAGTGAGATCAGCGCACGCATGCTGACCGACCCCGGCTCACTGACGCCTCTACTCAAGCGCCTGGAAAGCGAAGGCCTGCTGCAACGACAGCGCAGCAGTCAGGACGAGCGCGTGGTGCAGCTGTACCTGACCGACAAAGGTCGCGCCCTGCACGAACAAGCCAAGGCATTGCCTGCCTGCATCCTCAAGGCTTCTGCGTTGAACATGGAACAGCTGGGCAAGCTGCGTGGCGACCTGATCGAACTGCGCAGCCACCTGCAAGACGCCCTCTGAACCCAGGCGATGCCAGCCATCGCCTGCTCTCGCTATCCCCCTGCTAGGCGAAACCCTGTTCACGCCGCGCTTAACGGCCTCCATCGTCTATTCACACCTCGCTCACTGGCTCATCCTGAGCCTCGATTCGCTCTGAATCTGGCAAATCACCTACAGCATCTGCTGCAAAGCATGGCCGCAACCCCTGCCGAGCCTACTTATTCCTGAAAAACAAAAGGCTATAACCAAATCTTCCACACATTTATCTTGCGCGCTAATGTTTTGCGCAATATAGTTCGCTCCATGGAAACGGTTAGCGCACAAAAGATTAGCAAGCCAATCCATCACCACCCCACCGACAAGGATCAACGCCATGACTATCGAAAACGTTCTCTACCGCGCAACCGCTGAAGCCTTTGGTGGCCGTGAAGGCCGCGCTGTCTCCTCCGACGGCATCCTCGACATCGCCCTGAGCACCCCGAAAGAACTCGGCGGCGCCGGCGGTAACGGCACCAACCCGGAGCAACTGTTCGCCGCCGGTTATTCCGCCTGCTTCCTCGGCGCCCTGAAATTCGTCGCCGCCCGCGACAAGCTGAGCATCCCGGCTGACACCTTCATCGAAGGCAGCGTCGGCATCGGCGCCATCCCCACCGGCTTCGGCATCGAAGTGGAACTGCGCATCAGCCTGCCCGGCCTGACCCAAGAAGCCGCACAAACCCTGGTGGATCGCGCGCACATCGTCTGCCCGTACTCCAACGCCACCCGCGGCAACATCGACGTCACCCTGACCATCGTCTGACAGCTGGCAGCCAGCGCTCGCGGCCAACGCCCGAGCGCGGCACCCAAGAGGAGAACCCCCATGAAAACCCGCACCCTGTTCGCCACTGCCCTGACCGCCATCGCACTCAGCGCGTCGCTCACCAGCCTCGCCCACAGCGCCGAGGCCACGCCCTACCGCTACGGCCAGAACCTGGATATCGCCAAGGTGATTTCCATCGACGTGCCCAACAGCTCGCAGTGCGAAGTGGTCACGGCAACGATGACCTACCGCAACAGCGCGGGTGACGTGGAAGTTCTCGGCTACGAACAACTCTCCAGCGTTTGCACCAGCCAGGGTTGATGGCCACCAGCAGCCTGCTGACGCGCCAACGGCCTGCTCGCGAAAAGCACGAACCCCGCCACCGGCAACGGTGGCGGGGTTTCGTTCATGGCCAGTCAGCCGCGCGGATGGTGCTGCGCATGCAACTCCTGCAGACGAGCGCGAGCGATGTGGGTGTAGATCTGCGTGGTGGACAGGTCGCTGTGGCCCAGCAACATCTGCACCACACGCAGATCGGCGCCGTGATTGAGCAAATGAGTCGCGAAGGCGTGGCGCAGCGTGTGCGGCGACAGCGCCTTGCTGATGCCTGCGACCTGCGCCTGATGCTTGATGCGATGCCAGAAGGTCTGCCGCGTCATCTGCTCGCCACGCAGACTGGGAAACAGCACATCGCTGGGCTTGCCGCCCAGTAACAGCGGACGCGCCTCACGCGTGTAGCGCTCGATCCAGGCAATGGCCTCTTCACCCAATGGCACCAGACGCTCCTTGCTGCCCTTGCCGAACACCCGCAGCACGCCCTGGCGCAGGTTGACCTGCTCCAAGGTCAGCCCAACCAACTCACTGACCCGCAAACCGCAGGCATAGAGCACCTCGAGCATGGCGCGATCACGCAGGCCGATGGGGTCATCCAGGTCCGGCGCCTGCAGCAGCGCTTCGACATCCACTTCAGACAACGACTTGGGCAGTGGCCGGCCGATCTGCGGCAACTCGATCTGCAGGGTCGGGTCTTCGCTGATCAGCGTTTCGCGCAGCAGAAAGCGGTAGAAACCACGCACCCCTGAGAGAAAACGCGCAGTGGAGCGCGCCTGATACCCCTGCTCGAGACGCCAGGCCAGGTGATCGAGAATGGCGTCACGGCCGATATGCTGCAGGGCCAGACCGCGCCCATCGAGCCAGGCATTGAAGTGTTCCAGATCACTGCGATAGGCGGCCTGGGTGTGGGCGGAGAGCCCCTTTTCCAACCACAGCGCTTCGAGGAAGCGCTCGATCAGAGGATGAGTTAACGTTGCCATCGAGGGTCCATGACGAAATATGATGGCTAGTTTTCCACAGCCCCACCGCGATAGGGAGATCCAATGAGCGAGACCCACATCCTGCTGAGCCTGGGCGGCATCGGCCTGCTGGCCCTGGCCAGTCAATGGCTGGCCTGGCGCCTGCGCCTGCCAGCCATCCTGTTCCTGCTGTTCGGTGGCATTCTCGCCGGCCCGCTGCTGGGCCTGCTCGATCCGCAGGAGCTGTTCGGCCCATTGCTGTTCCCGTTCATTTCCCTGGCCGTGGCGCTGATCCTGTTCGAAGGCAGCCTGACCCTGCATCTGTCGGAGTGGCGCGAGATCGGCAGGGTGGTGCAGCGCCTGGTGACCATCGGCGCACTGCTGACCTGGGCGGTAATCACCGTCGCCAGTCATTATCTGCTGGGGTTCTCCTGGGACCTGGCACTGCTGTTCGGCACGCTCACCCTGGTCACCGGCCCCACCGTGATCGCCCCGATGCTGCGCGTGGTCCGCCCCACCTCGGCGGTGGCGAACATCCTGCGCTGGGAGGGCATCGTCATCGATCCCATCGGTGCGCTGCTGGCAGTGGTGACCTTCGCCTTCATCGTCAGTTACGCAGAAGGCAACGCCCTGAGCGAGAGCCTGAGTACCTTCGCTGCGGTGATCGCTTGCGGCAGCCTGCTCGGCGCGGGTGCGGGCTGGGCCTTCGGCATCGTCCTGCGGCGACGCTGGCTGCCGGAATACCTGCATAATTTCGCGTCCCTCGCTGCAGTGCTGGGAATCTTCATCGCCGCCAACCTGATGGTGCATGAATCCGGCCTGCTCGCCGTGACGGTCATGGGCATGTGGCTGGCCAACATGCGCGGCGTGGACATCAGGCCGATCCTGCACTTCAAGGAAAACCTCAGCGTGCTGCTGATCTCCGGCCTGTTCATCATCCTCGCCGCCCGCCTGGACCTGCAGGCGCTGCTGGCACTGGGCCCGGCAACGCTGGCCTTGCTCGCGGTCATCCAGCTGATCGCACGCCCACTGAATATCGCCGTCTGCACCCTGGGCTCCAGCCTCAACTGGCGCGAGCGCGCCCTTCTGGCCTGGATCGCACCCCGTGGCATCGTCGCTGCTGCGGTCTCGGCGATCTTCGCCCTGCGCCTGGAGCAACAGGGCAATGAACAGGCCCACCTGCTGGTGCCGCTGACCTTTCTGGTCATCATCGGCACCGTGGTCCTGCAGAGCGCGACGGCACGGCCTCTGGCGCGACTGCTCAAGGTCGCCGAACCCTCACCCAGCGGTTTTCTGATCGTCGGTGCGAACCCGGTCGCGCGAGCGCTGGGCAAAGCCATCCAGGGCCTGGGCAGCCAGGTCCTGCTGACCGATTCCAGCTGGGAAAACATCCGCGCTGCACGCATGTCCGGCCTGCCCACCTTCTTCGGCAACCCGACCTCGCAACATGCCGAGGCGCACCTGGATCTGGTCGGCCTGGGCCACCTGCTGGCACTGACCCCCTCGGCAGAACTCAATGCTCTGGCCTGCATGCATTTTCGTCACGACTTCCCCGGTAACCGGCGCTTTACCCTGCCCACCAGCGCCGACGGCAGGCGCAGCGACAAGCACCGCAGCAGTGACGAGGTACGCGGGTTGCCGCTGGGCGGACAGCCACTGAGCTTTCCGCAGTTCGCCAGCCGCCTGGCGCGCGGCGACGAAGTACGCAGCACCACCCTGACCCAGACCTTCGACTGGAATGCCTACAACGCGCTCTACGGCAAACGAGCCACACTGCTGCTGGCTCGCGCACCGAATGGGTGGCTGCATATCGCCACGCAACCTCTGAGCTTCACGCCTGGTACCGGCTGGACATTGATGGCACTGATCGAAACGGAAGAACCAGCCAGCGAGCCCAGTGCGCAGGAAGCCCCCGCCGCCACATGAGTGCCCGAGCGACCAGCCTGACAGTCAGCTTGCGCCCCGAGACGCAGGCTGACTACTGATCGAAGCCCGGCAAGACCGGCACGGGCTTTTGCTGGTCATCGACGGCAACGAAGCTGAAGCTGCCGCTGATCGCCCGCTCGCGTCCCTCCTGATACAGCCCCTCGACGAACACCTCGACTTCTACCTTGAGGCTGGTGTTGCCGACCTTGATCACCCGCCCGATCAACTCGACGATGGAGCCGGCCGGTATCGCATGCTTGAAATCGATGCGATCACTGGACACCGTCACCAGCGGCAAACGGCAGAAACGCGTGGCAGCGATGAACGACACTTCGTCCATCCAGGCCAGCGCGGTGCCGCCGAACAGGGTGTTGTGATGATTGGTGGTCGGCGGAAACACCGCCTTGGTCACGCGGGTTTCCGACAGCACAATGCGCCGCTGAATCTCTTGCTCTCTTGGAGTCATGTCACTGCCACTCATGATTACTGGAAGCCAGAAACGACAAAAGCAGCCCGAAGGCTGCTTTTGTCAGAAAAGCGTCCGAACTTAGGACAGCTTTTCCTTGATGCGTGCGGCTTTGCCGGACAGATCGCGCAGGTAGTACAGCTTGGCTTTGCGCACGTCACCGCGACGCTTGACGCTCAGGCTGTCGACCAGCGGCGAGTAGGTCTGGAAGGTACGCTCGACGCCAACACCGCTGGAGATCTTGCGCACGGTGAATGCGCTGTTCAGGCCGCGGTTACGCTTGGCGATAACGACGCCTTCGAAGGCCTGCAGACGCTGACGGTCGCCTTCCTTCACTTTCACCTGAACGACTACGGTGTCGCCTGGGGCGAAAGTCGGGATTTCTTTGTTCATCTGCTCGGCTTCGAGCATCTGGATAATCTTGTTGGTCATGCTGCGCTCCTAAGACAAGCCTCCCGGCCTGCCATCGATACGTTAACTATCGTCCCGCTGGCGGATGTATTCCTCCAGCAGCTTTTTCTCTTCTCCAGAAAGCGAGCGGCTATCCAGAAGATCAGCGCGACGTTCCCAGGTCCTACCAAGGGACTGCTGCAAACGCCAGCGCCGGATGTGTTCGTGGTTGCCACTCAGCAACACTTCGGGAACACGTTTATCCGCATACACCTCCGGGCGGGTGTAGTGCGGGCAGTCGAGCAGGCCATCCGTAAAGGAGTCCTCCTCGGCCGAATCGGCATGACCCAATGCACCAGGCAAAAGGCGCGTCACCGCATCGATCAGCACCATGGCCGGCAGCTCACCGCCGGACAGGACGTAGTCGCCAATCGACCATTCCTCATCGACATGCGTTTCGATGAAACGCTCGTCGATGCCTTCATAACGACCGGCAATCAGGATCAGTGCATGCTCCTGCGCCAGCTCGCGGACCGCAGCCTGATTCAGGCGACGCCCCTGCGGCGACAGGTAGATCACCTTCGCCGTCTCTCCCGCAGCTTGCTTGGCACTGGCCAAGGCATCCTCGAGAGGCTTGATCTTCATCACCATCCCCGGACCACCGCCGAAAGGGCGGTCATCCACCGTATGGTGACGATCGGTCGTGTAGTCTCGCGGGTTCCAGCAATTGAGCTTGAGCAGCTCCTGCTTGACCGCACGACTGGTGATGCCGTACTCGCCGATGGCGGCAAACATTTCCGGGAACAGGGTGATGACTTCTACGCGCATGAGCCTTAGAAATCCGCATCCCAGTCGACCCGCATCTCGCCGGCTGCCAGATCGATAGAGAGCACGCACTGATCCGTATAGGGCAGCAGACGCTCGCGATCATCCAGACTGCCCGCGCAGGGCTTGACCACCATCACATCGTTGGCACCGGTTTCGAACAAGTGGTCGACCACACCGAGCAGTTGCTCTGTCTGATCAATGACCTTCAAGCCCTGTAACTGGTACCAGTAGAACTCGCCATCTTCCAGGTCCGGCAGCTCGCTACGCGGCACGCAGATCTCGAAACCGGCGTAGGTACGCGCGATCTCCCGATCATCCAGACCCTTCAACTTGGCTACCAGCACCTTGCCCTGAAGGCGGCCGCTGGCCAGTTCCACTTTCTTTACCTCACCGTCACGCTTGAGCGTCCAGTGGCGGTAATCGAGCACGTTATCGATGGGATCGGTAAAGGAGTACACCTTCACTTCACCCTTGACGCCGTGCACCGAAACAATCTTGCCGAGAACGATCAAATCCTCGGCGACGGCCGGCGTCGTACTCATAAAGATGCTTAGGCAGCAGCCTTGGCAGCTTCCTTGAGCAGCTGAGCAACACGCTCAGACGGCTGAGCGCCCTGGCCCAGCCAGTAGGTCGCACGCTCTTGGTCGACGGAAAGACGCACTTCGCCACCGGCAGCGATCGGGTTGAAGAAACCGATACGCTCGACGAAACGACCATCGCGCGCATTGCGGCTGTTGGTCACGGTCAGGTGGTAGAAGGGGCGCTTTTTGGAGCCGCCACGAGCAAGACGGATGGTTACCATGTGAACATCGTTCCTATAGTCGGTGCTAACTTGAGGCACACATTAAAAATGGGCCTGGGCCCGAAAGGCCGCATATTCTATGAGCAAAAGCGGCAAGCTTCAAGCCACAAGCTACAAGTAAAAGCAGATTTCCAGACTGCAGCTCTTTCTTGCGGCTTGAAGCTCCTGGCTTGTGGCTGCTTTGCCTAGAATTTCGGCATGCCACCGCCGCCGGGCAGCATACCGCCCATGCCGCGCATCATCTTGGCCATACCGCCCTTGGCGGTGAATTTCTTCATCATCTTCTGCATCTGCTTGTGCTGCTTGATCAGCCGACCAATGTCCTGCACCTGGGTACCGGAGCCCAGCGCGATGCGACGCTTGCGCGAGCCACTGATGATGTCCGGGTCGCGGCGCTCGGCCGGCGTCATCGAGTTGATGATCGCCTCCATCTGCTTGAACTGCTTCTCGGCCGCGCCCTGGGCGCTGCCCATCTGCGACAGGTTGACGCCACCGATGGACGGCAGCTTGTCCATCAGGCCGCCGAGACCGCCCATGTTCTTCATCTGCTGCAACTGATCACGGAAGTCTTCGAGATCGAAGCCCTTGCCCTTCTTCAGCTTCTTGGTGAGCTTCTCGGCCTTCTCGCGATCGAGGGTCTGCTCGGCCTGTTCGATCAGGCTGAGCACATCGCCCATGCCGAGAATGCGCGAGGCGATACGATCCGGGTGGAAGGGCTCGAGCGCGTCACTCTTCTCGCCCATGCCGATGAACTTGATCGGCTTGCCGGTAATGTGGCGTACGGACAAGGCCGCACCGCCACGCGCATCACCGTCGACCTTGGTCAGCACCACACCGGTCAGCGGCAACGCCTCGCCGAACGCCTTGGCCGTGTTGGCGGCATCCTGGCCGGTCATGGCATCGACCACGAACAGCGTTTCGACCGGGTTGACCGCAGCATGCAGCGCCTGGATCTCGGCCATCATCTCGGTATCCACGGCCAGACGACCGGCGGTATCGAGGATGACCACGTCGATGAACTTCAGCTTGGCTTCGCGGATCGCTGCATTGGCGATATCCACCGGCTTCTGGCTGGCGTCGGAGGGGAAGAAGGTCACCCCGAGATCGCCCGCCAGGGTTTCCAACTGCTTGATTGCCGCCGGACGGTAAACGTCAGCCGACACCAGCAGCACCGATTTCTTCTTGCGCTCCTTGAGGAACTTGGCCAGTTTGCCGGCGGTGGTGGTCTTGCCCGCGCCCTGCAGACCCGCCATCAGCACCACGGCAGGCGGCGCTGCATTGAGTGCCAGATCTTCGTTGGCCGCGCCCATCAGCTCTTCCAGCTCGGCGCGGACGATCTTCACGAAAGCCTGTCCCGGGGTCAGGCTCTTGGACACCTCAGTGCCAACGGCACGATCCTTGACCTTGCCGACGAAGTCCTTGACCACCGGCAGGGCCACGTCGGCCTCGAGCAGGGCCATGCGCACTTCGCGCAGCGTATCCTTGATATTGTCTTCGGTCAGCTTGGCCTTGCCCGTGACGTTACGCAGCGTCTGGGACAGGCGATCGGTAAGATTTTCGAACATGCGCGTTCCTTTGATAGGTGCGTCCGGCGCGCCGGGTGTGCGACAGGCGGCGGATTATAGCGAAGTCGCCGAGCTGCCGACACCGCCGGCAGTCTTTCGTGCTGACGCCCTTCTGTGCCACACTCAGCGCCTTTCGGGCCCGCCTTACACGGATTTATGCACCCTCTGTTGCCCAGCCTCGCCGCCGCACTCCTCTACGCCGGCGCTGCCGCTTACCAAGGTCTGCGCCTCACTCAGCGCAGCATCCCCGACAAACGCCTGCTGGCGTCACTTGGCGTGTTCGCCCTGTGCCTGCACGGCATCAGCCTGTTCTACCAGCTGTATGACGCGCACGGCCTCAACCTGGACTTCTTCAATGCCGCCAGCCTGATCGCCTGCGCAGTCATCGGCCTGATTCTGCTGGCCTGCCTGCGCATCCCGGTGGAAAACCTGCTGCTGCTCCTGTTCCCTCTCGGCACACTGACGGTCCTGGCTGCGGAATTCATGCCCAGCGGCACCATCAACCCGATCAACGAACACCCCGGCATCCTCGCCCACATCCTGTTCTCGATCATGGCCTACGGCATGCTCACCATCGCCGTGTTCCAGTCGATCCTGTTGCTGCTGCAGGACCATCAGCTCAAGCACAAGCACCCGTCGGGGCTGATCCGCAACTTTCCACCGCTGCAGACCATGGAAAGCCTGCTGTTCGGCTTCCTCTTCGCCGGCTGGCTGCTCTTGTCGCTGTCGCTGCTGTCCGGCGCGCTGTACATCGATGATCTGTTTGCCCAGCACCTGGCACACAAGACCATCCTTTCCTGCTTCGCCTGGGTGGTTTTCGCCGTTCTGCTGTGGGGGCGCCACCAACTCGGCTGGCGCGGCCACAAGGCCATTCGCTGGACCCTCGCCGGGTTCTGCCTGCTGATGCTGGCGTACTTCGGCAGCAAGCTGGTACGCGAATTCATCCTGCACATCTGAGACGGACGTCGTGGACGACATTCATTCGAGCTACCTACTCGGCCTGCTGATTTTCCTGATTCTCTGCTCGGCGTTCTTCTCCAGCTCCGAGACCGGCATGCTCAGCCTCAACCGCTACCGGCTCAAGCATCTGGCCAAGGAAGGGCACAGCGGCGCCAAGCGCGTCATCCGCCTGCTCGAGCGCCCGGACCGCCTGCTCGGCACCATCCTGGTCGGCAACAACGTGGTCAACATTCTCGCTGCCTCCATCGCCACGGTGCTGGCGGTGGACCTCTGGGGCGAAGCCGGCATCGCCATCGCCACGGCGGGCCTGACCATCATCGTGTTGATCTTCGGCGAAATCACGCCCAAGACCCTGGCCGCTCTGCGCCCGGAACTGGTGGCCTTCCCCGCCAGCCGTGTGCTCAGCCTGCTGCTGCGCATACTCTATCCGGTGGTGTGGCTGACCAGCGCGATCAGCAACGGCCTGCTGCGCCTGCTGGGCGTCGACCCGGCACAGCGCGCCAGCGACAGCCTGTCCACCGAAGAGCTGCGCAGCGTGGTGCGCGAATCGGGTTCGGAGCTACCGCTGAATCGCCAGAGCATGCTGCTGAGCATCCTCGACCTTGAACGGGTCACGGTCGACGACATCATGATTCCGCGCAACGAAGTGACCGGCATCGATCTCGACGACGACCTGGAAATCATCATCGGTCAGTTGCGCAGCACCTCGCACACACGCCTGCCGGTGTTTCGTGGCGACATCAACCAGATCGAAGGCGTGGTGCACATGCGCCAGATCGCCCGCCTGCTGAGCCACAACCAACTGACCAAGGACACGTTGCTGGCCGCCTGCAACGAGCCTTACTTCATCCCGGAAAACACGCCCCTGGCGACCCAGCTGATCAACTTCCAGAAGCAGAAGCGGCGCATCGGCATCGTCGTCGACGAATATGGCGACGTGATCGGCATCGTCACCCTGGAAGACATCCTCGAAGAGATCGTCGGCGACTTCAGCAACCAGGACAGCCTGCGCAGCCCGGATATCCACCCGCAGGAAGACGGCACCCTGGTCATCGACGGCGCCGCCTACATTCGCGAAGTGAACAAGACCCTCGGCTGGCACTTGCCCAGCGACGGTCCCAAGACCCTCAACGGTCTGATCACCGAAGCGCTGGAGAGCATCCCTGACAGCAGTGTCTGCCTGAAGATCGGCCCCTACCGCCTGGAGATTCTCCAGGCGGCGGAAAACCGGGTGAAGAGCGTGCGCGTCTGGCAGGTGGAAAAGGTCAAAGCGGACGCAACAGCGCCGCAGTGAGGCGCTCGGCCAGGCCTGCAGCCCATTGCCGATAACCCAATGCCGACGGGTGATAGCCATCCTCGGCGAGATAATGTGCCTCGAACGGCAGGTCCAGCACGCAGTGCAGCGCGCCCAGCCGTTGCGCCAGGCTCTGCAGCTCACGATCCAGCAAGCTGGCCCGCCAGCCCATCAACTGCCGCAGCAACCAGGGCAAGGCGCTGAAATGCTGCAAAGGCGGCACGCCGCTGAACACCACGCGACAACCCCGCTCACCCAATGCATCGGCCATCGCGGCGAGCGCCTGCAGCCAGCGCTTGCTCGGCGTGAGATGCGTGGTGTCATTGACGCCGAACACCAGCAGCGCCAGGTCGGCCGGCTCCGCCAATGCCAGCGGCAACAGGCGCTCATGCGCCTCGGCGGCGGTGATGCCATTCTCGCCACAGGCGCGCCAGCGTACCGGCCGCCCCAAGCGCTCGGCCAGGGCGACTGCCAGACAATTCGCCAGCGACTGATCGAAGTGCGTGACCCCGACACCCGCCACGGTCGATTCACCGATCAGCAGCAGACGAAACGGCTCACCCGGTAGATGCGCGGCAGCGATGCCGCTTGGCTCACCCTGCGCAACCGGCAGGCGCAATGCCGTGCGCCGGGTGTGCAGGGCCAGAGGCAGCGCCAATGGCAGCAGTGGCACAGTCGCCAGCCACCACAGCGCATGCCGACTCACAACTGGACGCGAACCGCTTGCGCGCTGCGCAGCGCCTTGGCGCGAGCCGCTTCGATGGATTCGTCACGCGCCAGCGCCACGCCCATGCGGCGCTGGCCCTTGACCTCGGGCTTGCCGAACAGACGCAGCGCGGTGTCGGCCTCGCTCAGTGCGGCGCCGAGGTTGGCGAAGCTGGCCTGCTGCGAATTGCCCTCCACCAGAATCACCGCCGACGCGGACGGGCCCATCTGGCGGATCGCCGGAATCGGCAGGCCGAGAATGGCACGCGCATGCAGGGCGAACTCGGACAGTTCCTGAGAAATCAGCGTTACCAGGCCGGTGTCGTGCGGACGCGGCGAGACTTCGCTGAACCAGACCTGATCGCCCTTGACGAACAGCTCCACACCGAACAGGCCACGCCCGCCCAGCGCCTCGGTCACCGCCAGCGCCACGCGCTCGGACTCGGCCAGCGCGTTCGGGCTCATGGCTTGCGGCTGCCAGGACTCCTGGTAGTCGCCGTTCTCCTGGCGATGGCCAATCGGCGCGCAGAAGCTGGTGCCGCCGACATGGCGCACGGTGAGCAGGGTGATTTCGTAGTCGAAGTCGATGAAGCCCTCGACGATCACCCGGCCCTTGCCAGCGCGGCCACCTTCCTGGGCATAGTCCCAGGCACGCTGCAGGTCGGCGTCGCTCTTGAGCACGCTCTGACCCTTGCCGGAAGAACTCATGATCGGCTTGACCACACAGGGGTAGCCGACGGATTTCACCGCTGCGGCGTAGTCCTCGAAGGTGTCGGAGAAGTGGTACGGCGAGGTCGGCAGGCCCAGTTCCTCGGCCGCCAGGCGACGAATGCCTTCGCGGTTCATGGTCAGCTGCGCGGCACGCGCGGTCGGCACCACGTTGAAGCCTTCGGCTTCCAGTTCGACCAGGGTGGCGGTGGCGATGGCCTCGATCTCGGGCACGATGTAGTGCGGCCGCTCCTTTTCGATCACTGCACGCAGGGCCGCACCATCGAGCATGTCGATGACGTGACTGCGGTGAGCCACCTGCATGGCCGGCGCATTGGCGTAACGGTCGACGGCGATAACTTCGCAGCCCAGGCGCTGCAGCTCGATCACCACTTCCTTGCCGAGCTCGCCGCAGCCACACAGCAGTACACGGGTCGCGGAGGACGACAGAGGGGTTCCAATACGGGGCATGAGTGTTCCTCGAACAGTGAATCAGGAAGTCATTAAGAGACCGGAAGCGCGGGCGCGCTCCAGGCAGCGTTGCAGTACCTCGCGGCGCTCGGCATTGTCCATGCGGCCCCAACGGGTGATTTCGGCGGCGGTACGCTGACAGCCAATGCAGACATCCTGCTCATCCAGCGCGCAGACATGCACGCAGGGCGAACGCAGCGGTTTTTCTACATCACTCATCGTCATCAGGTACCAGCTCACGGGAATAGCGCTGCGCATTATGAACGTAATGAGCGGCGCTGGCCTCCAGCATCTTCTTCTGCGCCTCGGTCAGCTCGCGCACCACCTTGCCGGGGCTGCCCATGACCAGGCTGCCATCGGGAATCACCTTGCCTTCGGGGATCAGGCTGTTGGCGCCGATGATGCAGTACTTGCCGATCCTGGCGCCGTTGAGGATCACCGCATTGATGCCGATCAGGCTGTAATCGTCCACCGTGCAACCATGCATCATCACGTTGTGACCCACGGTGACGCCCTTGCCCAGGGTCAGCGGAAACCCCATGTCGGTGTGCATTACGCTGCCGTCCTGCACATTGCTGTTCTCGCCGATGTGGATCAGTTCGTTGTCGCCGCGCAGCACGGCGCCGAACCAGACGCTGGCACCGGCCTCCAGGCGAACCTTGCCGATCAGGTCGGCACTTGGCGCGACCCAGCTCTCGGGATGGGCGTCGACACGGGAGCTTCCCAGGCGGTATTTCATGCTCGTCAGTCCTCGGCGCTGTCAGCGCAGGTGTATGAAGTGTTCGGGCGGCTGGTGCAGGGCAATCTGCGCATCATCGAAGAGCAGGTTGACCAGTTCCACCACCATGATCGCGGTCAGGCCCCAGATGCGGTATTCGCCATAGGTGTAGGACGGCACGTACCAGCTGCGCCCGAGGTAGTCGATGCGATGGGTCATCTCGCGCGGGTCGCTGCGAAAGAACTCCAGCGGCACCGAGAATACCGAGGCGATCTCCGCATCATTGGCCTTGTACTCGACGTAATCCGGCACCAGCCCGACGTAGGGCGTGACCTGAATGCCGTGGCGTGACACCAGGCTGCTGAGCGGCCCAACCACCTCGACCAGTCCCGGCGGCAGACCGATCTCCTCCTCGGCTTCGCGCAGCGCGGTATGCACCAGATCGCGATCTTCCGGGTCGCGCCGGCCTCCGGGAAAGGCGACCTCGCCGCCATGGGTCGACAAACCGCTGGCGCGCAGGGTCAGCACCAGCTCAGGCTCATCACTGCGGGTAATCGGGACCAGCACCGCCGCTTCGGGGAAGCTGCGCTCGGTCTCCAGGAGACGCGGGCTGTAGCCGCGCACACGATGGAGCAAGTCGTCCAGCATGGGCATACTCGGTGTCTTGTTTTGCCAGGCATCATGGCATGAAAGCAGGCGGGCGCCCAACCCCGACGACAGGACAGGCCGGCCGCAATAGCGGGCTTGCCGGCCACCTCTCAGCCGGCCAAGATAACGCCAGAAAAAGAGGAGCGGGCATGAAATTCTGCAGCCAGTGCGGCAACCCCGTCACGCGCATGATCCCGGCGGGCGACAATCGCATGCGCCATGTCTGCGCTCACTGTGCCACCGTGCATTACGAAAACCCGCGTATCGTCGCCGGCTGCCTGCCCGTGTGGCGCGACCAGGTGCTGCTGTGTCGCCGTGCCATCGAGCCACGCCGCGGCTACTGGACATTGCCGGCCGGCTTCATGGAAAACGGTGAGACCATCGAGCAGGCCGCCGCCCGCGAAACCCTCGAAGAAGCCTGTGCCCGTGTGCGCGACCTCAGCCTCTACACCCTGTTCGACCTGCCGCACATCAGCCAGGTGTACATGATGTTCCGCGCCGAACTGGTCGATCTGGATTTCGCCGTGGGTGAAGAGAGCCTGGAGGTGCGGCTGTTCGAGGAAGCGCAGATCCCCTGGTCAGAGCTGGCTTTCCCGACCATTGGCCGTACCTTAGAATGCTTCTTCGCCGACCGTCGGCAGAATCTCTTTCCGGTACGCAATGAGCCACTCGAAGCGCTGCGTACCCATTACACACCTCGTTGAGCCTTGCGGACGTTCCCGATGCGTTGGTTGTTGCCCCTGCTTTGCCTGACTATCAGCTTCAACGCCCTGGCCAGCACCACAGCCGCGAGCAGCAGCCGTAGCGTGGACAAGGTGCTGGTGCTCAAGGGCGAGCGCACACTGCATTTGCAACAACGCGGCGAGACCATCAAGTCCTACCGCATTTCCCTGGGCAAACAACCCAGCGGCGCCAAGCAGCGCGAAGGCGATCTGCGCACACCGGAAGGTCTCTACTGGATCGACTGGCGCAAGCCGAGCGACAAGTACCAACTGTCGCTGCACATCTCCTACCCCAACGCCCGCGACCTGGCCAAGGCCAGGGAAGCCGGGGTGCCGCCGGGCAGCATGATCATGATCCACGGCACGCCGCTGGATGAGGAATATCCCGAGTGGTTTTTCCACACCCTCGACTGGACCGAAGGCTGCATCGCCATGAAGAACGACGACATGCGCGAGGTCTGGAGCCTGGTCAAGGATGGGACGCTGATCGAAATCAGGCCCTGAACCCAAACCTTGAAAGTGCACCGAACCTGAGCCACGCACAGGCGAAAGGCTTAGCCCCGGGACGGGGCTGCCAGCAGGGATCGCGTTGCAGGCCTTGTCTGAAGCGATTCAGAATTGCAGATCGGACAAACGCCAGACGTCGAAGGCAGGCGTTTCGTAGGGATGGCTCTTCTTCAGCGCCTTGACGGCGTCATGGATCAGCTCGTCGGCAACGACCATTTCCACCTTCCATTCGGCAACCTGCTCGACGCTGCCGACCTGCCCGATGAACGGCTGGCTACCTTCCAGAGCACGGAACTGGCCTTGGCCCAGCACCTGCCAGCAGCAACTGTCATAACGGCCGATGCGCCCGCCTCCAGCTGCGAACACCGCCTTTTTCACCGGCTCCAGATGGGCTTCCGGCACGTAGAAACACAGTTTGTACATCAAGTTCTCCGCAGATGGGCAACCGAACAACAGACAAGCCATGACGCCAATATGATGTCACTTTGACATGGAGTTGTCTTGAGGTCGCCCGCACAAATCCATACGCAGCATTAAAACGATTCGCTGCTTTCGACTCAGGCGAAGGGCGTGGCGTTCTCAGCGACCGCTGAAAAAGCGCCGCCATTTGTCGGCCAGACCAGTGGCCGGAGGGCTGTGGCTACCGTCGCAATAAGGCAGGTTTGCGGATCGGCTACAGCGGCATAACAAAAGGCGCTGCTCCCGCTCGGGGCGCAGAATCAGAGACTGCACGCAGCCGGGCGTGCAGTTGGGCATGTCGGGCGAGTGCCCGCAGCGGCATAGGCGATGGGTTTCCCCGGGTTTGACCAGGCGAACTTCGGGAAGGATCTGCTGGGAATCATCGGCCATGCTTGGGCCTATGTAGCCCGGATGAAATCCGGGGCGAGGTGCGACGGCGTTTTCCCGGATTGCATCCGGGCTACGGACCCTGCTCCCCTCTCACGTCCTACCGATATCTCCGGTGTTATACCTGCAAGCTCAAGCTGGATCGGAGCGCGACCGCTTTTGCCCTCTCCCGCCCTGCGGGCACCCTCTCCCGCAAGCGGGAGAGGGTCATCAGAAGACGGGTGCGCGACCGCTTTCCCTCTCCCGCCCTGCGGGCACCCTCTCCCAATGGGAGAGGGTCATCAGAAGGCCGCTACGCGGCCGCTTTTAGTCCACCCATACTCGGGCGTTGCGGAACATGCGCATCCAGCCGCCATCTTCCTGCCACTCGTCCGGGCGCCAGGAGTTCTGCACGGCGCGGAATACCCGCTCCGGGTGCGGCATCATGATGGTCACACGGCCGTCGCGGCTGGTCAGTCCGGTGATGCCGCGTGGCGAACCGTTGGGGTTGGCCGGGTAGCTCTCGGTGACCTTGCCATGGTTGTCGACGTAGCGCAGCGCAATGGTGCCGGACAGATCAGCCTCCAGCAGCGCTTCCTCGCTCTCGAACTCGGCATGGCCTTCGCCGTGGGCGATGGCGATCGGCATGCGCGAACCCGCCATACCCTGCAGGAAGATCGACGCCGACTCCTGAATCTGCACCATGGCCACGCGCGCTTCGAACTGCTCGGAGCGGTTGCGCACGAAGTGCGGCCAGAACTCGGTGCCAGGGATCAGCTCGTGCAGGTTGCTCATCATCTGGCAGCCGTTGCACACCCCGAGGGTGAAGCTGTCACGACGCTCGAAGAAACCCTGGAAGGCATCGCGAGCACGGGCGTTGAACAGCACCGACTTGGCCCAGCCCTCACCGGCGCCGAGCACGTCGCCATAGGAGAAGCCACCGCAGGCAACCAGGCCTTTGAACTCTTCCAAGCTGACGCGACCGGCGAGGATGTCGCTCATGTGCACGTCGATGGCGGAGAAACCGGCGCGGTCGAACGCGGCAGCCATTTCCACCTGGCCGTTGACACCCTGCTCACGCAGGATAGCGACCTGCGGACGCACGCCCTTCTTGATATAAGGCGCAGCGATGTCCTGGTTGACGTCGAAGCCAAGCTTGATCGACAGGCCGGGGTTGTCTTCTTCCAGCAGCAGGTCGAACTCCTGATCCGCGCCCTGCGCGTTATCACGCAGACGCTGGATGCGGTAGCTGGTCTCGGCCCACTGACGCTGCAGCAGACGGCGCTCACCAGCGAACACCGGTTCGCCATTGAAGCTGATGCTGACCTCGCCGTTGTTCACGGGCTGACCGATCACGGCCACGCAGTCGTCCAGACCGGCGGCGCTGAACTGCGCCAGCACTTCCGGAGTGGCGTCCTGGCGCACCTGGATCACCGCACCCAGCTCTTCGTTGAACAGCACGGCAGGCAGCTCGGAGCTGTCGTCAGCCAGCGCGTCGAGATTCAGCGACAGACCGCAATGACCGGCGAAAGCCATTTCCAGCACGGTGGTCAGCAGGCCACCGTCGGAACGGTCGTGGTAAGCCAGCAGATGGCCGTCGGCATTGAGGCCCTGAATCACGGCGAAGAAGGCCTTGAGGTCTTCGGCGTCGTCGAGGTCCGGCACCTGCTGGCCGATCTGCGAATAAACCTGCGCCAGGATCGAGGCACCCATACGGTTCTGGCCGCGACCGAGGTCGATCAGAATCAGATCGGTCTCGCCCTTGTCCATGCGCAGTTGCGGGGTCAGGGTCTGACGGATGTCCTGCACCGGAGCGAAACCGGTGATCACCAGCGACAACGGCGAGGTCACGCTCTTGTCGACGCCCTCGTCCTGCCAGCGGGTCTTCATGGACATGGAGTCCTTGCCCACCGGAATGGTGATGCCCAGCGCCGGGCACAGCTCCATGCCGACAGCCTTGACGGTATCGTACAGGCGGGCGTCTTCGCCGGGGTGGCCGGCAGCCGCCATCCAGTTGGCCGACAGTTTGATGTCGGACATTTTCTCGATGCGTGCAGCCGCCAGGTTGGTAACGGTCTCACCCACCGCCATGCGGCCGGAAGCCGGCGCGTCGAGCAGCGCCAGCGGCGTGCGCTCACCCATGGCCATGGCTTCACCGGTATAGACGTCGAAGCTGGTGGCGGTGACGGCACAATCGGCCACCGGCACCTGCCACGGGCCGACCATCTGATCACGCGCCACCAGACCGGTGATGGTGCGGTCGCCAATGGTGATCAAAAAACTCTTGCTGGCCACGGCCGGATGATGCAGCACACGACCCAGCGCTTCTTCGATATCGACGCTGGCGGCGCTGAAGTCATCGCCCTGCTCGGCTTCACGGCTGACGCTGCGGTGCATGCGCGGCGGCTTGCCCAGCAGCACTTCCAGCGGCATGTCCACCGGGGTGTTGCTGAAGTGGCTGTCGGTCACGGTCAGGTGCGGCTCTGCGGTGGCCTCGCCGACTACAGCGAAGGGGCAGCGCTCACGCTCGCAGATGGCCTTGAAACGCTCGAAGTCAGCAGCGTCCACGCTCATCACGTAGCGCTCCTGCGACTCATTGCACCAGATCTCGTGCGGAGCCATGCCCGGCTCGTCGTTGGGCACGTTGCGCAGTTCGAAGCGACCGCCGCGACCGCCGTCGTTGATCAACTCAGGCAGGGCATTGGAGATACCGCCGGCGCCGACGTCGTGGATGAACTTGATCGGGTTGGCCTCGTCCAGCTGCCAGCAGCGGTCGATGACCTCCTGGCAGCGGCGTTCCATTTCCGGGTTTTCGCGCTGCACCGAGGCGAAATCCAGATCGGCCGAGCTGGCACCGGTGGCCATCGACGAGGCGGCGCCGCCACCCAGGCCAATGAGCATGGCCGGGCCGCCGAGCACGATCAGCTTGGCGCCGACCGAAATCTCACCCTTCTGTACGTGGTTCTCGCGGATGTTACCGAGGCCGCCGGCGAGCATGATCGGCTTGTGGTAGCCGCGCACTTCTTCGCCACGCGGGCTGCTGACAGCCTGCTCGAAGGTGCGGAAGTAGCCGTTGAGTGCCGGACGACCGAATTCGTTGTTGAACGCGGCGCCGCCCAGCGGGCCTTCGATCATGATGTCCAGCGCGCTGACGATGCGCTCGGGCTTGCCGTAAGGCTTTTCCCAGGGCTGGAGGAAATCGGGGATGTTCAGGTTGGAGACCGAGAAACCGGTCAGGCCGGCCTTGGGCTTGGCGCCACGGCCGGTCGCGCCTTCGTCGCGGATCTCGCCACCGGAGCCGGTGGAAGCGCCCGGGAACGGCGCGATGGCGGTCGGGTGGTTGTGCGTCTCCACCTTCATCAGGATGTGCACCGGCTCCTGCACCGCGCCGTACTGGCGGGTCTCAGGGTTGGGGAAGAAGCGCCCGGCGGTGTGGCCTTTGATGACCGAGGCGTTGTCCTTGTAGGCACTCAGCACGCCTTCGTTGTGCATCTGGTAGGTGTTCTTGATCATGCCAAACAGCGACTTGTCCTGGCTCTCGCCGTCGATGTCCCAGCTGGCATTGAAGATCTTGTGGCGGCAGTGCTCGGAGTTGGCCTGGGCGAACATCATCAGCTCGATGTCGTGCGGATTGCGCCTCAGGTCATTGAAGCTCTTCACCAGGTAGTCGATTTCGTCCTCGGCCAGGGCCAGGCCCAGGTCCTGATTGGCCTGCTCCAGCGCGGCGCGACCGCCACCGAGTACGTCCACGGCGGTCAGCGGCTTGGGCTGGGCGTGGCTGAACAGCGCAGCGGCGTCTTCCAGCGCATTCAGAACGAGCTGAGTCATGCGGTCATGCAGCAGTGCGGCGACGGCAGCACTGTCGGCCTCGCTCAGCTCGCCGCTGATGTAATAGGCGATACCGCGCTCAAGCCGCTGGATCTTGGCCAGGCCACAGTTACGGGCGATGTCGCTGGCCTTGCTCGACCAGGGCGAGATGGTGCCGAAACGCGGGATGGTCAGAAAGAGTTTGCCGCTGGGTTCCTGCACCGGCACGCTCGGGCCGTACTTGAGCAGCCGCGCCAGCACTTGTTCCTCATCGGCGTTGAGCACGCCAGTGACGTCGGCGAAATGCGCGAACTCGGCGTACAGCCCGGTCACGGCCGGCACCTTGCTGGTCAGTTGCTCGAGCAATTTGCCATGGCGGAAAGCGGAAAGGGCGGGAGCGCCGCGCAGAATCAACATCGTCGGAACAGCCTCTGGGAAGGGGTGTGCTGGAGGCCCGGCATTCTACCCTAAAGCGTTGGCCTGCGGCACCTGTAGCCAGGTGCTTAAAGGACGAACGCTCACTAGCAGAGAAGCGAAGCGCTGTCGAGATATGGCACCGCCTGCGCTTTGCGTATACTGCGCCGATGTTTGCACGACCTGCGATACGCATGCGTTGCGCCACAGGGCTGTTGGCGATTGGAACCCTCCTGATGCTTGCTGGCTGCGGCGAAGACCCCAAGCCCAGCGTACTCGAGCAGGCAAAGGCGGAGGGTGAGCTGCGCGTGGTCACTCGCAACAGCCCCGCCACCTACTTCCAGGACCGCAACGGCGCCACCGGTTTCGAATATGAACTGGCCAAGCGCTTCGCCAGCGATCTCGGCCTCGAACTGAAGATCGAAACCGCAGACAACCTCGACACTCTGTTTTCCAGCCTTGACCTCGCCAACGGCCCGGTAATGGCTGCCGCCGGCCTGGTGGACACGCCACAGCGCCAGCGCCAGGCACGCTTCTCGATTCCCTACCTGGAAGTCACGCCACAGGTCATCTATCGCCAGGGCGAGAACCGCCCGACCAAACCTGCGGACCTGGTCGGCAAGCGCATCCTGGTGCTGGCCGGCAGTAGCCACGCCGAACAGCTGGCCGCCCTCAAGCTGGAACAACCGGAGCTGGAGTTCGAGGTATCCGACGCAGTAGAAGTGGTCGACCTGCTGCGCATGGTCGACGAAGGACAGATCGACCTGACCCTGGTCGACTCCAACGAGCTGGCGATGAACCAGGTGTACTTCCCCAACGTACGCGTGGCCTTCGACCTCGGCGACACCAACACCATGCGTTGGGCGGTAGCCGCTGGCGAGGATGACAGCCTGCTGCAGGAGATCGACGCCTTCCTCAAGCGCTCCGAGGCCAACGGCACCCTGCAACGCCTGAAGGAGCGCTACTACGGCCACGTCGACGTACTCGGCTACGTCGGCGCCTACACCTTCGCCCAGCACCTGCAAAAACGCCTGCCGCGCTACGAAAAGATGTTTCGCCAGGCCGGCCACGCCAATCAGGTTGACTGGCGCCTGCTGGCCGCCATGGGCTATCAGGAGTCGCTGTGGCAACCCAACGCCACCTCCAAGACCGGCGTGCGCGGCCTGATGATGCTCACTCAGCGCACCGCCCAGTCGGTCGGCGTCTCCAACCGCCTCGACCCCAAACAGAGCATCGACGGCGGTGCCCGCTACTTCATCCAGGTTCACCAGCAACTGCCGGAAGGTATCGTCGAGCCGGATCGCACCTGGTTCGCCCTGGCCGCCTACAACGTCGGTGGCGGCCACCTGGAAGATGCGCGAAAGTTGACCGAAGCCGAAGGACTGGACCCGAACAAGTGGGCCGACGTGCAGAAGATCCTGCCGCGCCTGGCGCAAAAGCAGTGGTACAGCAAGACCCGCTACGGCTATGCCCGCGGCGGCGAGCCGGTGCACTTCGTGCGCAACATCCGTCGTTACTACGACATTCTCACCTGGGTAACTCAGCCGCAGCTGGAAGGCACGCAAGTGGCCGAGAGCGGCACCCACCTGCCCGGTATCGACAAGCGCAAGCCCGAAGAAGAGACCCCGCCGCTCTGAGCAGTCAGAGCAAGCTCTGACTCCCCACCGCACAGCGACTGATCGACTGCCGAGCCTGCGGCAGGCTTTTGAGGCGAGTCGCGCACTGCGCCTGGCTCGCCATCCGCTCGACCCGCAGATTGGCCTGCGCGTCGATGCTGATCAGATAGGGATGGGCGTAACGCGCGCGGTCGTTCCAGGCACTGAAACGCTGAGCGCTGAACACGCAGCGATAGTCCAGATGGCCGGTAAAGCCCTGAAAGCGATCACGCATGAAGATGTGGTGATAGCGCTGCCAATCGCGATCACGCTGACCGACGCGCACGGCCTCCTGGCACGCTTCAAGCGTGGCGATCTGCGGCTCGTGGAGGAAAATGCTCTGCGCCAGATTGGAGCCGCCCAGCTGCACGCTGGCGACCAGATACACCTCTGACGGCTCAGCGAGCGCCGGCGCAGCCAGGAGCGCCAGCACACTCAACATCCATCTGTTCATGCTCATTCCCTTTGATGACGCTCAGCCTCGCCGAGCCTTGAAGAACTCTTTCAGCAGCGCCCCGCTCTCCTCGGCCAGCAAGCCACCCTCCACCCGCACGCGGTGGTTGAGAAAGCCCTGGTCGAAGAACTGCCCCTGGCTGATCGCCACCCCCGCGCGCGGCTCGCTGGCGGCGAACACCACCCGGGCGATGCGCGCATGCACGATCAGGCCGGCGCACATGCTGCAGGGTTCCAGCGTGACATACAGGGTGCTGCCCGGCAGCCGATAGTTCTGCACGCTTTGCGCCGCCGCGCGGATCGCCACCATCTCGGCGTGGGCACTGGGGTCGTGACGCAGAATCGGGCAGTTGAAGCCCTGCCCGACCACCTCGCCATCCTGCACCAGCACGGCGCCGACCGGCACCTCGCCCAGCTCCGCGCCCAGGCATGCCTGCGCCAGCGCCAGGCGCATGAAATGCTCGTCACGCGAGCGATCGATGATCTGCGGTCGTTTCATTGCATCAATCCGTAGGGTGACCGCTCTGCGAGGCGGACCTGAAAACGGCGCCTACCCTACACCACTTCGATGGCCGCCATCAGCCCCGTTTCCATATGGTCGATGACGTGGCAGTGGAACATCCACACGCCGGGATTATCGGCAACGAAGGCGATGCGCGCCGTCTCGTTCTTGCCCAGCAGGTAGGTGTCGGTGAAGTAGGGAAGGATCTTGCGTCGATCCGAGCCCAGCACCTTGAAGGTCATGCCGTGCAGGTGAATCGGATGCTGATACTGCGCCATGTTGCGCAGCACGAAGATGTAGTGACCATCCTTCTTCAGCGTCGCGATCGGGCGATCGGCGCAGGTCTTGTCGTTGATGTCCCAGGCCTGGCCGTTGATCTGCCAGTATTTGTAGCGACCGGCGGCCTCGTCGGCCGGCGAGGCCAGCGCGGCCGCCCACTCGAAGTTGAAGCGCAATGTCTCGGCACGTGACAGGTCAGGCTCGGCGATCGGGTTGGCCGGCAACGCCGGCGGCCAATCCCCGGCGGCTTCGCTACTGGCGATGCCCTTCAGCGTTGCCAGGCGCAGCGGCCCGTTACGCAGGGACAATTCCTCTCCAGCAGCGGGAACCTTGAGCGCCAGATCGATACGCATGCCTGGCCCCAGCCAGTACTCCTTGCCCAGCGGCCGCGGCGCGACCGGATTACCGTCCAGTGCATAAATACGCGCTTCGCCACCCGGCAGGTTGAGGCGATAGGTGATGGTGCTGTCGACATTGATCAGGCGCAGGCGCACCACCTGCCCTTCCGGCAGCTCGAGGGTCGGGTTGGGCTCGCCATTGATGGTGGTCAAGCGCCCACGCGTGCCTTCGCGCGCCGCCTGGCGCGGTACCAGAAAGTCGGTGAAGGCGCCCTGCTCGTCGATGTGCCAGGTCTTCAGGCTCAGCGTGCGCTCATGGCGGAAGCCGGTAGGCTCGCGCTCCTCGACGATCAGCGGCCCGACCAGACCACGCCCCAGCTGCTCGGCACTGGTGGTATGCGGGTGGTACCAGAAGCTGCCAGCGTCGTGGCAGATGAAGTCGTAATCGAAGTACTCGCCCGGCAGCACCGGCGCCTGGGAAACGTAGGGCACGCCGTCCATCTCCAGTGGCAAGCGGATGCCATGCCAGTGGATGGTGCTCTGCTGCTCCAGCTTGTTGATGAAGCGCACCCGCAAGCGCTCGCCCTGGCGGCAGCGCAACTCGAACCCGGGCGCCTGCCCGCCGTAGGCCCAGGCCGGCGTCACATGCCCCGGCACCAGTTCAAGATCCAGCGGCGCGGCGATCAGCTCGTAGTCATGGCTCGCCACGTTCTCCGGGCGCCCCAACCAGTAACGCACACCGCCAGCGCCGAAGCCGGCAACACCCAGGCCAGCAAGCCCGGCGAGTACTTGTCTGCGGGTAAACGACATCTTCATCCTCGGCAATCTGCGGGCATACTCAATTGCGGTATCTTCTCATTTTCATGGATGACCAGACGAGCGCCCCGGCAAGACAAATTGCCGCGGCACCAGGTGCGAGATACCGCCCAGATAGGAAACCGCCGATCGGTATAGAATCGCTGGGCACTTCACAGGAACGCTCACCAGAACATGGACAGTTTCTTCTTCGACGCCCCCTTGGCAATCATGATGGTGGCGATAACCCCCATGCTCCTGCTCATGTGGATCGGGCTCATGGCTGCGTTTGGGGAAATGATCTGGACTGACTGCTACCGACTGAGCCGCCCACACGACATCGTAAAAGCGGCGATCATCGATCAAAAGCTCGTCAACGCACGCATCAGCGTTGGCAAAAACACAATGGTCAGCCTCAAGCCCGTCTATCGCCTGCGTTACGAGTACGAACAACACACCTACGAAGTGGAGCATCTCGTGCTCAACCAAGAGCATGTCGAGCTCAACCAGCAGGAAGGAACCTTTCTCCTATACGTTCCCAAAGCGAACCCGGCCGATGCCTCCCCCGAAGCCCCAAGCGCCGCTTCGCCCTTCGCCGCAATCATGCTGATGATCATGGGCTACCTCATCTGGGAAGCCGCGCCGACACTGCTTACAGGGTTCTGAGCGTGATAGTGCTATTCATCGTGCTCGGCGGCCTACTATGGCTGATCAGCCTGCTGCTTTTCGCCTTTTCCGCCTGGGCCTCTTACAAACTTATGCGACTGCTCTGGGAAAAAATCCGCAGAGCCTTGTTGCGTCCAGGCACGGCGCAAATCACGTCCTACGAAGTATTCACACCTGATCCTGAAGACATTCACGTCCAGGATACCCGCCCGCAAATCCGCCTTGAACTCGATTGCGAGCGTCACGGTCAGCGCTTTCAGGTATCCCTGGGCCCGTTGACGTGCGAGGAGTTGTTCCCTGCGCTGGATTTACCGGCACACCACATCGCCTGCTGGCTAAGCGATGAAGATTGGCGCCAGCTGCTGGAAAAACGCTGGGTCACGATTGCCTGCGACTGGCGCCTGCGCAAGGCGATACTCACCAGCCAGATTCAGAATGACAGACGCCTGCTGCTGATCAGCTTACTGAGCCTGAGCCTGTTCGCACTCACCGTCACGCTGTCTCTGCTGCCACACTGAAAGCATGCAGCCATGAAAAAACCGGCCGAAGCCGGTTTCTTCATTGAGCCCTGAAGCCAATGTCAACCAATGGCTACTGACCCCGTCCAGGCGCCTGGGCCGACTTACCAGCTGTAGCTCAGCTTGGCGGTAACCTCACGGCCCGGGTTGTAGTAGTCAGCCGTACCGGAGCCGACCACGTGCTGCTCATCCAGCAGATTGCTGACGTTCAGAGCCAGATCCGTGCCCTTGACGATGTTGTAGGTGAAGGCGGCGTCGAACACTGTTGCGGCATCGCTCTTATCGGTGTTGGCGGCGGCAAAATAGTATTCACCAATGTAACGAGCCCCCAGACCTACGCTCACCTTCGTGCCCGGCACACTGTAGTAGCCCCAGAGTGAAGCGCTATGCCGTGGCGTGACTTCAAATTCATTGCCCTTGAGAGACGTGCCATCTCGCAGCGAGCCGCGAAGTACATCCGACGCCATGTAGGAGTAACCGCCGACCAGGCTCAGGTGCTCGGTCAGCTCGGCCTTGGCCTCCAGATCCAGACCTCGCACCCTCGTCTCACCCACCGTCTGCCGCTGAATACCAGCGCCAGGCACGACAACGGCAATGGAGACATTTTCCTGAGTCAGGTCATAGATGGCGGCAGAGAAGAGCGCATTCATGCCTGCCGGTGAATACTTCGCGCCTACTTCATACTGCTTGCCCCGCTTCGGAGTAACGCCGATTTCCGGCGGAGACACGGATTCCACCATGCTGACATAGGTCGAAACCTCGTCACTGACGATGTAGGTCAATGCGCCACGGTAAGACGTTTCAGAAAAACTATCCGAGGTTTTGGTTGAGGTGAGCTTGTCGGCTTCAGTCAGATCCATCGAATCGTTGCGCACGCCCGCAGTCACGATAACGCGGTCGTAGAACGACAGGTTCTGCTGCAGGAATACCGACTTGGTGGTGTAATCCCGGCGCTGAACAAGGTAGGGCGACAGTCCGCCTGGAGCACCGCTGTAGACCGGGTTGGCAATATCAATGGGCGTTGCTCTGGCGTAGATAGAGCTGGCGTCGGTCGTGGAATCACCGTACTCGACTCCCACCATGGTGCTGCTATCGATATTTCCGAGACGGGCATCGTACTGCAGCATCAGATTACCGTTGACCTGCTCGGCATCGGTATCGGTACCAAAAGCATCACGATCGCGCAGCGTTCCTGCTCCTGTGCCGCTCAGGTACAGGTAAGCAAAATCATCCGTCAGCTCGCTGTACCGCAGGTTGCTGCGCAGGATGAAACCGTTGTCAAAATCGTGACTGAAACTACCACTGATATTGGTGCGTTCCACATCGTGGAAGTTGTAGCCCGGCTCACCGAAGAACTCATCGCGGTCATATTCCCTGTCTGTCGGGTAACCGCCACTGTTGGGGGTGCTCTTGGTCTTGAGGTGATCCACGACAAGCGTTGCCGAGGTATAGGCCGTCGGCGCCCAGGTCAGCCCGCCCATGAGGAGCTGATTGTCGTCCTGAGAGTGATCATACTCACGATCACTGTCCTGGAACTTGCCGGTGAAACGATAAGCCAGGGTCTTATCCGCATTAAGCACATCGCCAACGTCGATGCCGGTTTCCTTGTGGTTGAAGGAACCGTAGGTGCCATAGACCTGGCCGAACTGCTCGAAGCGCGGCTTCTTGGTCACGAAGTTCACCGAACCACCCGGGTCGGCCGCGCCAAACAGCGTGGAGTTGGCGCCCCGCAGAATTTCAACGCGCTCGAAGGCGAACGGGTCTTCGCGAACACCGCGCATGGAGCTCAGTGTCAAACCGTCGCGGTAGGTGGTCGCCTGGAAGCCACGAATCTTGAAGTAGTCGTTGCGGTCATCGCTGCCGTAGAAGTCGGTGATCACGCCTGGCGTGTACTGCAGGAGTTCTTCTGTGGTGTTGACGCTGCGCTGCTCGATTTCCTTCTGGGTCACCACGGAAACCGAAGCCGGGGTATTGAGGATACTGGTAGCGACCTTGCCGCCGACCCAGAGCTCCTGAGCGACGACCGAGCTGGCATCATCACCTGCCGAGGCCTTGGCGTTGACGATAATCGGCGCGAGGCGGAAGGGTTCATCCTCTGCGACTGCGCTTGCCTCTTGCGCCTGAACGTATAGAGGCGCAGCCACCAGCGGCGTGCAAAACAGAGCAACGCTGGTAACGCGCCGCCAGGGCGCTCGTGTATCGAGAACCCCGTTCTTACTATCGGTCATGCTCATGGTCCTTATCGGTTAAGAAGCGTGTCGGCGGCCTGCCCTGTCATCTTTCTATGGTGGCGATGCCGCCTGGTTGGCGGCGGCAAACATAGCAGAAAACACAGATCAAAACGATAATGACTTACATATAGATTTACTCATATCTCTTGATATTGAGCCAGTTATGCACCAGGCGCGCCCCACCTCAATTGCTTGATCGGAGCGCAGGGCGCCAGGAACAACGGCAGCGCCGTCAGCAAAGTGCACGAACACCAGGCAGGTAGCGAGTCGCAGGGCATGGACGCGTCCTTTTCAAGGAAATGAAAACCCAACCTAGCCAAGGCTTTCCGCAGGCGACAGAAAGCACGCCACACAAGGCCTAAAAACAAAACCCCGGACCAGGGCCGGGGTTTCGTCACGCAGAAGCTACGCGCGGAGGGGCATCATTCCCACTCGATGGTCGCTGGCGGCTTGCTCGACACGTCGTAGGTGACACGGGAGATGCCTTCGATTTCGTTGATGATGCGGCCGCTGACGGTCTCCAGCAGCTCGTAAGGCAGGTGCGCCCAGCGAGCGGTCATGAAGTCGACGGTTTCCACCGCGCGCAGGGCGACGACCCAGGCGTAGCGGCGGCCATCACCGACGACACCAACCGATTTCACCGGCTGGAACACCACGAATGCCTGACTGGTCTTGTGGTACCAGTCGGCCTTGCGCAGTTCTTCGATGAAGATGTGGTCGGCACGGCGCAGGATGTCGGCGTATTCCTTCTTCACTTCACCGAGGATGCGCACGCCCAGGCCCGGACCCGGGAACGGGTGGCGGTAGACCATGTCGTAGGGCAGGCCCAGTTCCAGACCGATCTTGCGCACTTCGTCCTTGAACAGTTCACGCAGCGGTTCGACCAGCTTGAGGTTCATTTCCTCCGGCAGGCCACCGACGTTGTGGTGGCTCTTGATCACGTGGGCCTTGCCGCTCTTGGCGCCAGCCGACTCGATCACGTCCGGGTAGATGGTGCCCTGGGCAAGGAACTGGATGTTGTCCAGCTTGCTGGCCTGTGCATCGAACACGTCGATGAAGGTGCGACCGATGATCTTGCGCTTCTTCTCCGGGTCGGACTCACCGGCCAGGTTGCCGAGGAACTGCTCTTCGGCATCGGCACGGATCACCTTGACGCCCATGTTCTCGGCGAACATGGCCATGACCTGGTCGCCTTCGTGCAGACGCAGCAGACCGTTGTCGACGAACACGCAGGTCAGTTGATCGCCAATGGCCTTGTGCAGCAGGGCGGCGACCACGGAGGAGTCGACACCGCCGGACAGGCCGAGCAGCACGTTGGCGTCGCCGACCTGGGCGCGTACCGCAGCGATGGCGTCTTCGACGATGTTGGCCGGGGTCCACAGGGCTTCGCAGCCGCTGACTTCCAGCACGAAGCGCGACAGGATGCGACCGCCCTGCTTGGTGTGAGTCACTTCCGGGTGGAACTGCACGCCGTAGTAGTGGCGAGTGTCGTCGCACATGGCGGCGATCGGGCAGCTCGGGGTGCTGGCGAGGATGTGGAAGCCTTCCGGCAGACGGGTGACCTTGTCGCCGTGGCTCATCCACACGTCGAGACCGAGCACACCGTCGGCGTCGACATGGTCTTCGATGCCGGCCAGCAGCTGGCTCTTGCCGACCACGTCGACACGGGCGTAGCCGAATTCACGCAGGTCGGAACCTTCCACCTTGCCGCCAAGCTGCTCGGCCATGGTCTGCATGCCGTAGCAGATGCCCAGCACCGGCACGTTCAGGTCGAACACCGCTTGCGGTGCGCGCGGGCTACCTGCTTCGTGCACCGACTCCGGGCCACCGGCGAGGATGATGCCGCGCGGAGCGAAGGCGCGGATGTCCTCGTCGCTCATGTCCCAGGGGTGCAGCTCGCAATAGACGCCGATCTCGCGCACGCGGCGGGCGATCAGTTGGGTGTACTGGGAACCGAAGTCCAGAATGAGGATGCGGTGGGCGTGAATGTCGTGGGCCATGGCCGTCTCTCGTAGGTATTCACAAATGACACGGGGCTGATCGAACAGCCCCGTTATTCATACATTGTAAAAATCGATTTGCCGCGTCGCGAGCGACGAACTGGCAAGGCGCAGAAAAACGAGAGAGCGGAGTTTGCTGAAGCAAATGAGCATCTCGAGTTTTTCTCCAACGCTGCATGCTCAGGCGCAGCAGCGTCAAATCGATTTTTCAGCCGACCCGGTAGTTCGGGGCTTCCTTGGTGATCTGCACGTCGTGGACATGCGACTCGGCCATACCGGCGCCAGTGATGCGCACGAACTCAGGCTTGGTGCGCATTTCCTCGACGGTGGCGCAGCCGGTATAGCCCATGGAGGCACGCAGGCCACCCATCAGCTGGTGAACGATGGCACTCATCGCGCCCTTGTAGGGAACGCGACCTTCGATACCTTCCGGCACCAGCTTCTCGGCACCGGCCGAGGAGTCCTGGAAGTAACGGTCGCTCGAGCCCTGTGCCTGCGCCATGGCGCCCAGCGAGCCCATGCCACGGTAAGCCTTGTAGGAGCGACCCTGGAACAGCTCGACTTCGCCCGGCGCTTCTTCGGTACCCGCCAGCATGGAGCCGATCATCACGGCGGACGCGCCAGCGACGATGGCCTTGGACAGGTCGCCGGAGAAGCGGATGCCACCATCGGCGATCAGCGGTACGCCAGTGCCGGCCAGTGCTGCAGCCACATTGGCCACGGCGCTGATCTGCGGCACACCGACGCCGGCCACGATACGGGTGGTGCAGATGGAACCTGGACCGATGCCGACCTTGACGCCATCGGCGCCGGCTTCGACCAGCGCCTTGGCAGCTGCGCCCGTGGCGATGTTGCCACCGATCACCTGGACTTCCGGGAAGTTCTGCTTGACCCAGCGCACGCGGTCGATCACGCCCTTGGAGTGGCCGTGGGCGGTGTCGACGATGATCACGTCGACACCGGCATTGACCAGAGCGCCTACGCGATCACCGGTATCGGCACCGGTGCCGACGGCAGCACCAACGCGCAGACGACCCTGATCATCCTTGCTCGCCAGCGGGTAGGCCTTGGCTTTCTCGATGTCCTTGACGGTCATCATGCCCTTGAGGGTGAAGGCGTCATCGACGATCAGCACCTTCTCGATGCGATGCTTGTGCAGCAGCTCGCGCACGGTTTCCTTGGCGGCGCCTTCCTTGACCGTGACCAGGCGTTCTTTCGGCGTCATCACGTCACGCACTTTAGCGTCCAGACGGTTCTCGAAGCGTACGTCGCGGGAGGTGACGATGCCCACCAGGTCGCCGTTGGACAGCACCGGCACACCAGAGATGTTGTGCAGGCGGGTCAGCTCGAACAGGTCGCGCACGGTGGCATCGGCCTCGATGGTGATCGGGTCCTTGACCACACCGGCTTCGAACTTCTTGACCTTGCGCACTTCGGCAGCCTGCTGCTCGATGGTCATGTTCTTGTGGATGATGCCGATGCCGCCTTCCTGGGCCATGGCGATGGCCAGGCGCGCTTCGGTGACGGTGTCCATGGCAGCGGACAGCAGCGGGATGTTCAGTTCGATGCCGCGGGTCAGGCGGGTCTTCAGGCTGACGTCCTTGGGCAACACCTCGGAATAACCGGGGATGAGCAGGACGTCGTCGAAAGTGAGTGCTTCTTGGCTGATGCGCAGCATGGACGGGCTCCCGAGCGGGAAAATAAGAAGCGCGGCATTATACCCAGCGAGCCCATTTCACTCAATGCAAAGTATGCCTCTAGGCAGTCATGCTTTGAAAATCATAAAATAATGATTCTCAAAAACATCTGCACTTGAGTGCCAAATGAAATCTACCCGCCCTTTCTTGAGTAGCCGATGCGCCACTCTGCTTACCCTTTGCCTGCTTCCAGCCGGTCAACTGCTGGCCCAGGAGCTGGAGCTGCCCAGCCAGGAAGTGGTCGCCAAGCCCACCCTGGAAGAAGATGGCTACCAGGCCAGGCGCGCCAGCACGGCAAGCAAATCCTCCGTCGCACTCAAGGATGAGGCCCAATCAGTACAGGTGGTGACGCCGCAGACCATCGAGGATTTCCAGGTCAGATCGCTGGACGATGCGATGAAGTTCGTCAGTGGCATGACCCAGAGCAACACACTGGCTGGCACTCAGGACGGTTTCGTCAAGCGCGGCTTTGGTGCCAACGCCGACGGGTCGATCCTCCGTGACGGCATTCGCTCCAGCCTCTCACGCAACTTCAGCGCCACCACCGAACGAGTGGAAGTGCTCAAGGGGCCGGCGTCGCTGCTTTATGGTGCCCTGGAACCGGGTGGCCTGATCAACGTCATCAGCAAGAAACCGCAGTACCAATGGGGCACGCAACTGAGCGCGGACAGCTCCAGCTTCGGCGGAGGCAGCCTGGCAGTCGACGTTACCGGCCCAATTGCCGATAGCGGCCTGGCCTTTCGCCTGGTTGCCGAGCGTCAGCACGAAGATTATTGGCGTAACTTCGGCGAAGAAGAGCACAGCCTGATCGCGCCCTCGCTGAGCTGGGAAGGCGAACGTCTGCGCCTCAACATCGCCTACGAATACAAGGAATACAGCAGCCCGGTGGATCGAGGCACGGTGATCATCAACGGCAAGCCGGCCAAGGTTTCCTATAACGACCGTTTCAGCGAGCACTGGTCCAAGGCTGAAGGTATCGATGAACTGCTCACGGCTACTGCCGAGTACCAGCTCAGCGCCGACTGGTCGAGCCGCCTCACCTACGGCTGGAACAACGAGCGCTACGACTATGCCGAAGCTCGCCCCAACACTCTGAATGCCAATACAGGCGCGCTCAGCCGCCGCTCCGATGGTAGCGAGCATGACAACCAGACCCAATATCTGGCCTGGGACTGGATCGGCAAGGCCACGCTATTCGGTCAGCGCCATGATCTGCTGATTGGTGCAGACACAGAGCGCGTCGACAACTTTCGTGGCGATACCTGGCGCGGCCCGGCTGTCGGCAGCTTCAACATCTACAACCCGGTCTACGGCAACCTTGCCGCACCCTCCCTGCTCAATCTGTCACAGAGCGATCGCCGCGACGAACTGCATTCGCGCTCACTTTACGTGAAAGACAACTGGCACTTGAACGAGCAGTGGATTCTGGTGCTTGGCGGCCGTTACCAGCGCTTCGAGCAGTTGGTCGGGCAAGGTCGAGGGGCGCTGTACAAGCCGACCACCGACCGGCAAGACACCACCTTCCTGCCCTTCGGCGGATTGGTGTTCCAATTGAACGACCAGGTGGCGTTCTACGGTAACTACAGCCGCTCCTTCGTGCCCAATGCCTCGGATACCGATACCGGCCAGGCATTCGACCCCGAAGAAGGTCGCAGCTACGAGCTGGGCGTGAAACTCGATCTGCCTCAAGGTATCGGCGCCAGCCTGGCGCTGTTCGATATCGAGAAGGAAAACGTAGTAGTTACCAACAATTCCGTATCGGAAGCCGCAGGCAAGGTCGGTTCGCGCGGCGTAGAGTTGGATATCACCGGCCGCCTCAGCGAGCGCTGGGAACTGCTTGGCAGCTACGCCTACACCGATACGGAAATCCTCGATGACCCGGCCAACGAAGGCAACGAACTGGTCAACGCCGCGCGCAATGTCGGCAGCCTCTACCTCGTCCATCGTCTGCATCTGCCCCAGGAGTTGGGTCAGTGGCGACTGGGTGGCGGCGCCCGTTACGTCGGTGAGCGTGCCGGCGACAACGCCAACACATTCTGGCTGGACAGCTACACCGTGGCCGATGCCTTCGTCAGCTGGGACAGCCAACTGCTCGGCGAAAAGACCCGCCTGCAGCTGAACGTACGCAACCTGTTCGACGAGCGTTACTACTCCTCCAGCGGCGGCAATCTACGCGTTGCAGTGGGCGAGCCACGCGAAGTGCGCCTGTCGGCCAGCGTCGAGTTCTGACCTTAGCCTGATGGCAACTGCCGAGCGCCTGTGGGAGGCGCTTCAGCGGTGACTGAAGACAGCGCAAGTCGCGGCTGCCCCCCCTCCCACGGGCCTAAGCGCACCTGCTCAAGCCGGATCGTCGACCTGCACCTGCCTCACCGCAAAGCCCAGGCGTTCGCCGAACTCTTCGACGAACGCCGGGCGCAGGCCGGCGTCCATCCAGCCGTTGAAGATGAAGCCCAGGTTGGAAAACCCGCAGGGTTGCAGGAACAGGAAGCCGTTGATGTCATCTTCATGCCCGCACTCCGGGCAGGTGAAGTTGTCGGTTTCCCCTGGCCACCACAGCTCCAGGCTGTCGAACAGCGGCACGCCCACTTCCTTGCGGCATTCGGCGCAGCCCGCCTCTTCGAGAAAGCCCTGCGTCGGCATGTATATGCAGCGGTTGGTGATGATCTCCAGGCCATTGTGCGCCTGACCATAGGGCAGCAACTCGGGACGCTGGGCGATACGCCGAGCGCCTGGCCCGATGGCGTAGGCCATGCCGTTGCCGCCCTGACCGCAGGTGGTCGGCAGCGCCTCGACGATTTCCCGCTTGACCAGCCAGCGCAGCATGGCTTGGGCCTTTTGCTCGTGAGCGGGAAGCGTGGATATCTGCGGGACGAGGATCAGTTGTGCGGTCATGGGGCTCGAAGTGGGCGCAAAGAAAGGCGGCAGCTTAGGCGCTGCCACCGGCAAATCAAGCCCCGCGACAGATCGCAGCAATCGCCTGTGCTTCGCGCCGAGCCAGCCAGCGCGCACGCAACAGGTCATAGATCCAGTTGAACGCCAGGGTATAAGGCAGGAAGAACAGGATCAGCACGATATCCAGCAGCAACGCCTCGAGCAGGCCAATCGACAGCCACCAGGCGGCCAGTGGTACCAGCACGACGATCAAACCCAGCTCGAACAGCAGCGCATGGCTGACCCGCGCCCACAGGCCGCGCTCGAAGCCCAGACGACTCTGTGCGCGGTCGAACAGATAGTTGAACAGCATGTTCCACAGCATCGCCACGGTGGAGAACATCAGGGTCAGCACACCCAGGTGCAGCAGCGGCTTGTCCATGAACCAGGCCATGGTCGGCGCGCAGATGAGCACGGCGATGGTCTCGAAGGCCAGGGCGTGACCGATGCGCTCACGCAGGGAGCGCGGCAGGGGCTGAGTCATGAAACGAACCTCGTGATAAGTGACGACGAGCGCTATGATCATCGGAATATCAGCCAATCCAAAGGCAGCTGCCATCGGCAAAACCGATATGAATATTTCCCCCGATTCCCTCCAGGCCTTCGCCCAGGCGGCTAACTGCGGATCGCTCAGCGCCGCAGCGCGGCGTCTGGGCAAGAGCCAATCGACCATCAGCGAGGCCGTCGCCCGCCTGGAAATCGACCTGGGTGTGGCACTGTTCGAACGCGGCCCACGCAAGCTGCAGCTGACCGCAGCCGGTGCCAGCCTGCTGGCTCACGCCGAGGAAGTCCTGAGCGCCAGCGACCGTCTGGCGCGACACGCCGCCGGCCTGGCCAGAGGCCAGGAGGCGCGCCTGACGCTGGCGCTGTCCGATGCCTACCAGCCGAAGCAGTACGAAGTGCGCCTGCAGGAGCTGGATCAGCGCTTCCCCGATCTGCAGTTCGAGAGCCTGATCGCCGAACAGAACGACGTACTCGACCTGGTCACTCAAGGCCGCGCGCAGTTGGGACTGCTTGGTGCGCAAGCGACCTATCCGCCGCATATCGCCCACGCCCGCCTGGAAATGAGCAGCGAGTTCGGCCTGTTCGTCGCCAAGGGTCACCCCCTGAGCACGTTGCCCCAGGTGCGCCAGGACGACTTGTCGCGCTGGCGCCTGCTGCGCCTGAGCAGCGTCGCCCATGACGATGCGAACACCGACGAGTTGCCCGGCAGCGGCGGCCGCTGCTGGGCCGCGCCGGACTATCTGATGCTGCTGGAAATGGCACGACTCGGCTTCGGTTGGGCCGAGTTGCCTCGGCAACTGGTCGATGCCTACGGTTTCGGTGGCCTGCATGAACTGCCCTGCAGTGGCTGGCCACGGCGGGTGACGGTGGACGCCATCTGGTCGCGCCAGCGCGAGCTCGGCCCGGTCGCGGCCTGGCTGCTCGAACGCCTGCTGCAAGACGCCTGATGAAGGTCGCGCCGATGTCGCTCTCGACTTATCATGCCGCCCATGATCAATGACCCTTTTGCCCGCCTGAACCTCGACCGCGAGGTGCTCAGCGTCAGCCAGCTCAACAACCGCGCCCGCCTGCTGCTGGAGGACGTGTTCGCCGGCATCTGGGTCGAGGGGGAAATCTCCAACCTCGCCCGTCCTGCCTCCGGCCACATCTACTTCACGCTGAAGGACAGCCAGGCCCAGGTGCGCTGCGCGCTGTTCCGGCAGAACGCCGCGCGCGTGCGCCAGGCGCTGCGTGATGGTCTGGCGGTCAAGGTGCGCGGCAAGGTCTCGCTGTTCGAGGGGCGCGGCGACTACCAGCTGATTCTCGACGCCGTGGAGCCAGCCGGTGACGGCGCCCTGCGCCTGGCCTTCGAGGCGCTGAAAGAAAAACTTGGTGCAGAGGGATTGTTCGCCACCGAACGCAAGATCGCCCTGCCCGCCCATCCCAAGCGTATCGGCATCGTCACCTCACCGACCGGTGCGGTGATCCGCGACATCATCAGCGTATTCCGCCGCCGCGCGCCGCAGGTGGAGCTGAACCTGATCCCCACCGCCGTGCAGGGCCGTGACGCCACGGCGCAGATCGTCCGCGCCCTGCAGCGCGCCGACGCACAGGGGTTCGATGCACTGATCCTGGCCCGTGGCGGCGGCTCGCTGGAAGACCTCTGGTGTTTCAACGAGGAAGCCGTTGCTCGCGCCGTGGCGGCCTGTGTCACGCCCATCGTCAGCGCCGTGGGCCACGAGACGGACGTGTCCATCGCCGATTTCGTCGCCGATGTGCGTGCACCGACACCTTCGGCCGCCGCCGAACTGCTGGCACCCGACAGCAGCGAGCTGGTGCAGCGCCTGCACAACCTGCAACGCCGCCTGGTCCTGCACATGCAAGGCCGCCTCGCCCGCGAACGCCTACGCCTGGAAGGAACGAGCCGACGCCTGCGCCACCCTGGCGAGCGACTGCGCCAGCAAGCCCAGCGCCTGGACGACCTGGACATGCGCCTGCGCCGCGCCTTCAACCAGCAGTTGGCCAATCAACGCGAGCGCCTGGCCCGCCTCGATGCACGCCTCGCCGCCCAGCATCCGGGGCGCAACCTGGCCCTGCTGCGCCAGCGTCTGGATGGCCTGGCCACGCGCCTGCCGCGTGCCATGCAAGGTCAGCTGCGCAACCAGCGCCAGCAACTGGGCGCGCTTGCGGCGCAACTGCAGATCGTCAGCCCTCTGGCCACCCTGGGCCGTGGCTACAGCATCCTCCTCGACGAACGCGGCCACGCCGTGCGCAGCGCCGCACAGACCCGGCCGGGCCATCGCCTCAAGGCGCGCCTGAGCGAGGGTGAACTGGATGTACGCGTCGAAGACAATCACATACAACCGGCGACGCTGTCGCTGCTGGACTGACTGCCGCCGGAGGCCCTGCCGATGTCCCGCCTGAGCCAGCGCGCCCTCGCCTACCTGAATGAGGTCGTGCACTTTCGCTCCCTGCGCAAAGCCGCCCAACACCTGAACATCGATCCGTCGGCCATCAGCCGACAACTCAGCGCGCTGGAAGAGGAACTGGAAATTCGCCTGCTGGAACGCACGCCACAGGGTGTGATTCCCACCGAGGCCGGCAACATGCTGGTCGCCCACTTCCGCCAGCAGCGCGCCAACGAGCAGGGCGTGCTGTCACGCCTCTGCGACCTGCAGGGGCTGCGTCAGGGCAGCGTCCGCATCGCGGTCGGTGAAGGCTTCATCACCGACCTGATTTCGCAGCCGCTGCAGAGCTTCATCCTGCGCTATCCCGGTATCGACCTGGAAGTGCAGATGGCCGGTGCCAACGAGGCCGTTGGCTTGCTCAAGGAAGATGCCGTCGACCTCGCACTGGTCTATGCACCGATCGAGGACGAAGCCCTGACGGTGCATGTCGACACCCGCCAGCCACTCGACCTGATCATCCCGCCGCAGCATCGCCTGGCCAATCATCGCGGTCCCGTATCGATGACCGAGCTGCGCGGCGAAGCCCTGGCGCTGATCCACAGCAGCACCGGCATGGGCCAGCTGGCAGTGATGGTGGCGCAGTTGGAGCACATGGAACTGCGCCCCAAGCTTCGCACCAACTCGGTGGCCGTGCTCACCAACTTCGTCAAATCCGGCATTGGCGTGGCCTTCATGCCGGAGCTGACCGTCAGCCATGAGCTGCAAGCCGGCAGCATCCGCCGACTGCCCATGGCCAACCCGGCACTGCGCGATGCCCGCGCGCGCATTCTCAGCCACCAGGGGCGTGAGCTGACGGTGGCCAGCCTGGCCTGCCTGGAGCACCTGCGCAACAGCATGCGCTTCTTCAGCGGCGATGCGCCGGGGCTGGCTCGCAGCGCCTGACAGCGCCGTTCAGGTGTTGACTTTCATGCATCACCCTTCGACTTGAATAGTCAACACGACAACGGCTAGCGTGTCTCTGCTCCTGCGCCAAAGCTTCGCTTTTCCTATAAGAACCAAGCAGTCCGCGCCCTTCTCTACCCTAGTTCTGCCATAAGGAAAACAATATGCAAACGACTCTGTTCGGCAATCTCGGCCGCCATTTCGGCACTGGCCTGCTGCTCACCGCCATGGGCTTGAGCGCGTCCCTCGCCCAGGCGGCCACCGTCATCAACATGAGCTACAACGGCGCGGCCGACCTGGAGAAAAACCCGGTTCACCTGTTCGCCAGCAACGTCAAGCGTCTGGTCGAGGAAAAGAGCGGTGGCGAGCTGGAAATCAAGCTCTACCCCAACAGCATGCTCGGTGAAGAAGAACAACGCATGGAACAGGTGATCAGCGGCCCGGGACTCAACGTGGCCTCTTTTGCCGGCATCGCCCCGCTGTTCCCGGAGATCTACGTCAGCGCCATTCCGTTCATGTTCAAGGACGCCCAGGCTGCCCACAGCTTCTTCGATCAGGGCTCCTACTGGCAGGCCGCCAAGCAGGAATTCAAACAGCGCACCGGCACGGAACTGCTGGCAGTGGTCGAGGAAGGCGGCTTCCTCAACTTCACCAACAGCAAGAAGCCAATCGCGGCACCGGCGGACTTCAAGGGCCTGCGCTTTCGCGCGATGGACCCCAGCCAGGTCGCCCTGTATGAATCCTTCGGCGCCTCCGGTACACCCATTCCGTGGACCGAGCTCTACATGGCGCTGCGCTCCGGTGTAGCCGACGGGCAAATGAACCCGACCTCGTACATCATCCTCGGCAGCCTCTATCAGGTGCAGAAGTACCTGACCCTGGCCAACATCCAGTATTCCGACCAGTTCCTGGTGGCCAACGGTGCAATGCTCGACTCGCTCTCGGCAAAGGATCGCCAGGCGCTCACCGACGCAGCGCTGGAGGCCACACGCCTGAATCGTGAGGCGATTGCCCAACAGCAGGAAAAGGAACTGGCCTTCCTCAAGGAGAAGGGCATGGAAATCATCGAACCTTCGACCGAGGATCTGCAGGCATTTCGCAGTCAGGGCCAACCGGCCTACCTGAGCTGGCTCAGGGAACAGAGCATCGATGCCGGCTGGATCGACAAGGCACTCCAGGACGTCGGGCTGAACACCGTCCAGTAACCCACCGCCTGCCACGGCCCGCCCTGCTTGACCAGGGCGCGGCCCAGTCTTCGCCTTGGAGCCACCATGCCTGCGTTCATCAAACGTGTGCGCGCCCTGCTGTTCAATCTCGGCGCCCTTCTGTTACTGCTCGATCTGCTATTGCTCATCTACGGCGTATTCGCCCGCTACCTGCTCGGTAGCGCACCGATCTGGCTGGATGAGATGGCCCGCTACCTGATCATCGGCAGCGTCATGCTGGTGCTGGGCGCCCTGTGGGTCGAGGGCGGGCACATGCGCATCAATCTGCTGGAAGAGCGCCTGCCTGCGCATCTGGCGCGCTGGGTACGCCTCTATCAATGGCTGGCAGCCACCGCCTTCTTCGCATTCGCCAGTTGGGTCAGCCTGCGCTATGCGCTCGATGCCGGGCGCTTTCGCAGCCTGGGTCTGGGCGTGAGCCGGACCTGGCCGCTGCTCAGCCTGCCTATTGGCTTCAGCCTGCTGACGCTGCTGATCCTGTTGCGCGGCCCCTGGCCGGCGGCATCCGACACCGATGAAACAACCGGGAGCGTGCAGCCATGATGGGTGTTGCCATGCTTCTCGCCTTCGTCGTCAACCTGCTGCTGGGCCTGCCGCTGTTCTTCTGCCTGCTGCTGACTGCTCTGGTCGGCTTCCTGTTCGTCGACGTCAACCTGTTCATCAACATCCTGCCGCAGCGTTTTTTCGGCGGCATGGACATCTTCTCGCTGATGGCCATTCCGCTGTTCATCCTCGCCGGCAACCTGATGAACACCTCCGGCATGACCCCGCGCCTGATACGCCTGGCCAATGCCATGGTCGGCCACCTGCGTGGCGGCCTCGGTCACGTCAACGTGGTGGCCGGCGTGTTCTTCGCAGGTGTCAACGGCTCGGCTGCCGCCGATGCCTCGGCGCTCAGCTCGCTGCTGGTGCCCGCGATGGAAAAGGAGGGCTACTCGCGCAAATTCGCCGCCGGCCTGACTGCTGGCAGCTCGTTGATCGGTCCGATCATCCCGCCGAGCATCTTCATGATTCTCTACTCCTCGCTGACCAACACGTCGGTCGGTGAACTCTTCCTCGCGGGCGTGATGCCAGGCCTGTTGCTGGCACTGGGCTTCATGGCGATGAACGCGATCTATGCGCACAAGGCCGGCCTGCAGACACGCCATGCCAAACCGGCCTGGAGCGAAATGTTCGCCGCCCTCTGCGGTGCAGCAACCGCCCTGGTGGCGCCGGTGCTGATCGTCGCCGGCATTGTCCTAGGCGTCGTCACCCCAACCGAGTCGGGCGCCCTCATCGTGCTCTACGTCGCGGTGATCGGACTGCTGCGCGGCCAACTCTCGCTCCAGGGCTTCTGGGCCTCGCTGCGTGAAACCGTGCGCCTGACCGGCAGTATCTACGCCATCATCGCCGCCGCGTCTGTGGTCAACTGGCTACTCAACTACACCCAGGTCGCCAGCGCCTTCGCCGAGCTGCTGGGTCCGTTCAGCGACTCGCCGACCCTGATCCTGCTGGTGATCAGCGCCATCATCTTCATCTGCGGCATGGTCATGGAAGAAGTCTCGGTGCTGATGCTGCTGACGCCGATCATCGTCCCGGTGGCCCTGGCCGCCGGCGTGGATCCGGTACACCTGGGGCTGATCTTTACCCTCAACATCACCATCGCCATGATCACGCCCCCCATGGGAGCCTGTCTGTTCATCGTCGCGACGATCAGCAAGCTGGACATCATCGAGATGTTCAAGGGTATCTGGCCGTTCGTGCTGATGGCGCTCGGGGTGCTCTACCTGCTGATCATCTTCCCGTCCCTGACCCTGTGGTTACCCCGCCTGCTGAGCTGATGCCATGACTTCTTTCACCACCCCGATCCCGCTGCAACCCGAGCCGGACTGGCCAGCCGTCGCAGCCATTCCCATCGTCGATGACGAACAGCCGCTGCACCCCCTAAGCCTGAGCCGGGTACTGCGCGTATACCCAGCCTATTTCCGCATGGGGGTGCGCCATGCGCTGCCCGAATGCTATTCACGCATGGCTGTATTCGAGCGCCTGCTGCAGGTAGCCAGAAGCCTGCCACACGGCATACATCTGGTGGTGCTCGATGCCTGGCGTCCGTTCGCCGTGCAGCAGTATCTGTACGACAGCCTGTATGACGCCATCCGCGAGTACTACCCGAAACTGGACGAGCGCCAGCTCGAGCACCTGACCCGACAGTTCGTCTCGCCGCCCAGCAGCAGCCGCAACATGCCAAGTCCGCACCTGACCGGAGGCGCCGTGGACGTCACCCTGTGCGACGAAGACGGCCGCTGGCTGGATATGGGTACGGCCTTCGACGAGGCCAGCCCACTGTCGGCCACGGCACACTTCGAGCAGCTCGCGGACTACCGCGAGCGTGACTTGCAGGTACGCGACAACCGCCGCACGCTCTACAACGCCATGGCGGCGCAAGGCTTCAGCAACCTGTCCAGCGAGTGGTGGCATTACGACTACGGCGATCAACTCTGGGCCTGGCACACCGGCGCGTCAGCGGCGCTGTACGGTCCAGTGCAACTGCAGACACTCGACACCCTGTGGCGCAAGCAACTGGAGCAACAACTGGCTGCCGAGACACATTGATAAAGGCCATCGACGTCCGCCGGGCTTTGCAGCGGCGCGTATTTGCGCCAGCATAGCCCGCGATCTCGAATCGGAAACCCAGCTCCATGCCCACTATGCTGCGATTGTTATTGGCCTGTATTGCCCTCACGCTCACCCTCCCCACCCATGCCGAAGGCTTCATCACCCGCCTGCTCAACAAGCCGGTGCCGGGCGGTGTGGCGGTGATCGATCTGGGCAACCCGGCACAAGCGCCGAAGGTGCGCTATCAGGACAAGCCGGTGCTCACCGTGCATGAGGACGGCAAGCGCTGGATCGCCATCATCGGCATTCCGCTCAGCGTCAAACCCGGCGCTCAGCAGGTAGAGGTCGAGGGCGGCCAGAGGCTGAGCTTCCAGGTGGGTGCCAAGCACTACACCGAGCAGCGCATCACCATCAAGAACCAGCAGCAGGTCACGCCCAACGCCGCCAACCTCAAACGCATCGAACGCGAACTGGCCGAGCAGACCCGCGCCTACCGGCAGTTCAGCGCACGCCAGCCGAGCAATCTGCTGTTCGACAAACCGGTCAACGGCCCGCTGTCCAGCCCGTTCGGCTTGCGTCGTTTCTTCAACGGCGAGGAACGCAACCCGCACTCGGGCCTGGATTTCGCCGCCAACCGTGGCACCCCGATCAAGGCGCCAGCAGCCGGCAAGGTGATCCTCATCGGCGACTACTTCTTCAATGGCAAGACAGTGTTCCTCGACCACGGCCAGGGGTTGATCAGCATGTTCTGCCACCTGTCCGAGGTCGACGTGAAGCTCGGCGACGACATTGCCCGAGGCGGCCATGTCGGCAAGGTCGGCGCCACCGGACGCGCCACCGGCCCGCACCTTCACTGGAACGTCAGCCTCAACGACGCGCGGGTCGACCCGGCGATCTTCATCGGCGCGTTCAAGCCCTGAGAGCACTCAGCCTGCAACAGCTGCCGTTTGGGTTAACCGAGTATTTTTGCTAGGGTACCGCGGCTCAGATGGCCGCCCTGCAGCGTCGGTCATTCCTCCTGTCTGCTTCGGAGCCGGAAATGCCGAATGAGCTCAACACCTGGATGGACTGGCTGAACACTCAGCCGGAACTGCTCACCCTGAGCGCTACCCTCGCCCTGATCCTTGCCGCCTGGCTGTCGAACTGGATCGTCAAACGCATTCTGGTACGCGCCATCTACCGCGTGGTGGGCGCCACCGCCGTTGGCCGCCATGGCCAGATCAAGGAAAGCGGCATCATCACGCGCCTGTCCAATATCGTACCGGCGCTGGTGCTCTCCTCCGGTGTGGCCGTGGTGCCGGGCATGCCGGAAGCCGTGGTGACGGTTACGCAGAACGTCTGCGGCGCCTTCATCGTGCTGACCATCGCACTGGCCATCGGCGCCCTGCTGGATATTCTCAACACCCTCTATCAGCGCCGCCCGAATGCGCACCTGAAGCCGATCAAGGGCTACCTGCAGGTGATCAAGATCGCCATCTTCGCCATCGCCGCGATCCTGATAGTAGCGACGCTGATCGACCGCTCGCCGCTGATCCTGCTGTCGGGTCTCGGCGCCATGGCTGCCGTGCTGATGTTGATCTTCCAGGACACCCTGCTGTCACTGGTGGCCAGCGTGCAGATTTCTTCCAGCGATATCGTGCGCGTCGGCGACTGGGTGGAAATGCCCCAGCTCAACGCCGATGGCGATGTGATCGACATTGCCCTGCACACCGTGAAGGTGCAGAACTGGGACAAGACCATCACCACCATCCCGACCAAGCGCTTCATCACCGACCCGTTCAAGAACTGGCGCGGCATGCAGGAGTCCGGCGGCCGCCGGATCAAGCGCGCGCTGTACCTGGATCAGACCAGCGTGCATTTCCTCGGCGACGAGGACATCGCCCGCCTGCGCCGTTTCATGCTTCTCGACGAGTACCTGGACCGCAAGGATCAGGAACTGCAGGACTGGAACACCAGGCTGGCCGAACACGGCAAGGAGGCAGTGAACACCCGCCGCATCACCAACATCGGCAGCTTCCGCGCCTACGTCGAACACTACTTGCGCCACAACCCGAACATCCACCAGGACATGACCCTGTTGGTCCGCCAGCTCAATCCGACCGCCGATGGCCTGCCGCTGGAAATCTACTGCTTCACCAACACCATCGCCTGGAATGCCTACGAAGGCATCCAGTCGGACATCTTCGACCACCTGCTGGCCATTCTCCCCGAGTTCGGCCTGCGCGTTTTCCAGCATCCGAGCGGGGCGGACATGCGCGAATTGCGCCCGACCCTGGTGGCTCAGCAACCAGGCTGAAGCACGAGTCGAAGGCCGGGCAGACCCGGTCTTCGACTCGCCGTGAACGCCCCCGCAATGCTCCTTCAAAAAAACGCCCTGCTGCGCCATAAAACGTCGCGACAGAGCAGTAGAAGATCGTTTCTACCAATTTTCACGCAATGCTTGCCAGCCTTCATCAAGATCACTAGGGTTGGCTGCATGAACACTGCACATACCCTCATTCTGCTACGGCAACATCGCTGCCTACGCCTGGTCAGCCCGCGACTGCGGGGCTGAATCCCTGCGGCCATCCGGCCACCGTCGACCGCCCTATTCGTTTCCCAGACAAGGCGTCTGGACCCAAGGATTTTCACCATGACCATGCTCAAAGACCCGTCGAAGAAGTATCGCCCCTTCACCCAGATCCAGATTCCGGATCGCACCTGGCCGGACAAGATCATCGACAAGGCACCGATCTGGCTGTCCACCGACCTGCGCGACGGTAACCAGTCGCTGATCGAGCCGATGGATGCGCAGAAGAAGATGCGCTTCTTCAAGTGCCTGGTGGCCGTGGGCCTGAAGGAAATCGAAGTGGGCTTCCCGTCCGCCTCGCAGACCGACTTCGACTTCGTCCGTGAGCTGATCGAAGGTGGCCACATCCCCGACGACGTCACCATTCAGGTGCTGACCCAGGCCCGTGACGATCTCATCGAGCGCACTTTCGAGTCGCTCAAGGGCGCGAAGAAGGCCATCGTGCATTACTACAATGCCTGCGCGCCGAGCTTCCGCAAGATCGTCTTCAACCAGGACAAGGCCGGAGTCAAAGCCATCGCCGTGGCCGCCGGCACCACCATCAAGCGCCTGGCCGATGCCGCGCCGGAAACCCAGTGGGGCTTCGAGTACTCGCCGGAAGTGTTCAGCAGCACCGAAATCGACTTCGCCGTCGAGGTGTGCAACGCAGTGATCGGCGTGTTCCAACCGACCCCGGCGAACAAGCTGATCCTCAATCTGCCGGCCACCATCGAGTGCGCCACGCCGAACAACTACGCCGACCAGATCGAGTGGTTCGGCCGCCACGTCGACCGCCGTGACAGCGTGCTGATCAGCGTGCACACCCACAATGACCGTGGCACCGGCGTTGCCGCTTCGGAGCTGGCCGTGATGGCCGGCGCCGACCGCGTCGAAGGCTGCCTGTTCGGCAACGGCGAGCGCACCGGCAACGTCTGCCTGGTGACCCTGGCGCTGAACCTCTACACCCAGGGCATCGATCCGCAGCTGGACTTCTCCGACATCGATGCCGTGCGCAAGGTGGTCGAGGACTGCAACCAGATCCCAGTACACCCGCGCCACCCGTACGTCGGCGATCTGGTACACACCGCCTTCTCCGGCTCGCACCAGGACGCCATCCGCAAGGGCTTCGCCCAGCAGAAGGAAGACGCCCTGTGGGAAGTGCCCTACCTGCCGATCGATCCGGCCGACATCGGCCGTGACTACGAGGCGGTGATTCGCGTGAACAGTCAGTCGGGCAAGGGCGGCATCACCTTCCTGCTCGAACAGGAGTACGGCATCTGCCTGCCGCGTCGCATGCAGATCGAGTTCAGCCAGGTGGTGCAGCGTGAAACCGACCGTCTCGGCCTGGAAATGACTGCCGCACAGATCCATCAACTGCTCGAAACCGAGTACCTGCAAGCGCGCAGCCCCTACGCCCTGAAAGGCCATCGCCTGCAGGAAGAAAACGGCACCAGCGCAGTGGATGTGGAAGTCGTCGAAGGTGGTGAAAATCACCACTGGCGCGGCATCGGCAAAGGCCCGCTGGAAGCGCTGGCGGCTGCGCTGCCGGTCGCGGTCGAAGTCATGGACTACAGCGAGCACGCCATCGGCGCCGGCACCCATGCCAAGGCGGCGGCCTACATCGAACTGCGCGTCAACGGCGGTCGTGCCCTGCACGGCATCGGCATCGACGAGAACCTGACCACGGCGAGCTTCCGCGCCCTGTTCAGCGCGCTGAACCGCGCCCTGAGCCAGGCCGAGTCGCAAGCGGCCTGATTTCTCAGCGCCGAACACGAAAACGCCGGGCAATGCCCGGCGTTTTTGTATGCATGGCCCGGATCAAATCCGCGAGCAGGACGCTCACGACTCGACAATCATCAGCACCGTAGGGTGCGCCGTGTGTTCACCGAAGATCAGCCATCGTCGACCCCGGTGCGCGCGGCGCACCCTACGAAGCATCGCCACCAGACTCGAGCCCGCGCGTTCATCGCACGGAGCAAATCCGCGAATCAAGACGTTCAGATATCGAAGATCATCAGCACCGCGAACATCAGCGCGGCCAGGCCAAGGGTGAACATCAGACCGATACCCGCCGCCCGCCAGTTGGACAGCAACGCACCACCGGCCTCGGCATGCTGCTTGAGATCGGCCTCCATGAGGTTCTTGGCCAGCATGATCATCGCCATCAACTGTGCGATGGCGAACGGCATGGCGGGCACCTCTTCCGGCAACACGAAAGCCAGGACCAAGGTCACCACCAGAAGGAAGACGGAAATACCCCAGACCAACGCGACTCGATCCGCCTTGCCGAGCAGCTGCAGGTTATGCGCCAGCAACCAGGCGCCGGCCAGCGGCGTGCCGATGAAGGTCGCCAGGCCAACACCCGCGACGCTGTAGAGCGGCGACTGCTGCGTGGTGGCCTGTTGCAGGTCGGCCTGCGGCGGCTGGAAGGGATTGCTCTGCTGTACGTCCATGTTCATGTAGCTCCTGGTCAGTTCAAGGTGAAGGCATCGGCATCCAGGTGTGCGGGGAAGCGCTCGCGGTAGGCAGCCAGTGCCTCGCTCGACAGCCGGCTGCGGAACACACCGTCGCCATCGCCTGCCGCCAGCAGCGCCTCGCCCTGGAAATCCAGGACCTGGGAGTCGCCAGTATACCCATGGCCCTTGCCGTCCTCGCCGACGCGGTTCACAGCCGCGACATAGCACAGGTTCTCGATCGCTCGCGCCGGCAGCAGGCGGTTCCAGTGCTGGCGGCGCGCACCCGGCCAGTTGGCGGTATACAGCAGAAGATCGGTACCACCGGCGTCACGGCTCCACACCGGGAAGCGCAGGTCGTAGCAGATCAGCGGGCGCACTCGCCAGCCCTTGAGCGCCAGCACCACCTGCTCGTCACCTGCGCTGTAATGCTTGTGCTCACCGGCCATGCGAAACAGATGACGCTTGTCGTAATGCGCCAGCGAGCCGTCCGGGCGCGCCCAGAGCAGGCGATTGCGGTAACTGCCGTCCGCCGCCTGGATGATCAGGCTGCCGCAGATCACCGCATCGATACGCCGCGCCTGCTCGCACAGCCAGGCGCTGCTGGGGCCATCCTCGGGCTCGGCCAGCTCGGCCGACTCCATGGAAAACCCGCTGGTGAACATTTCCGGCAGGATCACCAGATCGGCGCCGCGCGCCTGTTCCAGCAACACCCGGAAGTGCTCGCGGTTGGCGGCCGGATCGTGCCAGGCCAGGGTGGTCTGGATCAGTGCCAGCTCGAGATCGGTTCTGTCGCTCATTGGGGCGCCTCGCTCGCCGTAGGGCGGGTGAAACCCGCCAACACCTCACAGGCGGGTTGCACCCGCCCTACCATCACACCACGCACAGCGCGTAGGGTGGATGTCGTTTTTCACATCCACCAGGCTTGGGTGGGTATCGCTTCGCGGTTTTCCACCTACACCGCGCACAGTTTCTCGGCAGCCTCGCGCAGCGTCTCCTCACGCTTGGCGAAGCAGAAGCGCACCAGGCGCATCTCCTTGGGCGCGGACTGATAGAAGACCGAAACCGGAATCGCCGCCACGCCGTGTTCGCGGGTCAGCCATTCGGCCATGGCCACATCGTCCAGATCCGGGCGAATGGCCGAGTAGTCGGCCAACTGGAAGTAGGTGCCTGGCGCGCGGCTGAAGGTGAAACGCGAACCCGCCAGCAGGTCGCAGAACAGGTCACGCTTGGCCTGATAGAAGGCCGGCAGCTCTTCGACATGCTCGGGGTGCGCGGCCATGAAATCGGCCAGGCCGAACTGCAGTGGCGTCACGCCGCAGAAGTTGACGTACTGGTGAATCTTGCGCAGCTCGGCGGTCAGCGTGGACGGCGCCACCACGTAGCCGGTCTTCCAGCCAGTGACGTGGTAGGTCTTGCCGAAGGAGCTGACCACGAAGGCGCGCTGATACAGCTCCTCGTGCGCCAGCACGCTGGCATGGCGGGCGCCGTCGTAGATCAGGTGTTCGTAGACCTCGTCGCTGATCACATGGATAGCGCGGCCACGAATCAGCTCGGCCAGCTTGTCCAGATCGGCGCCGGTCAGCAGCGCGCCACTGGGGTTGTGCGGCGAGTTGAGGAAGATCAGCCGGGTGCGCGGCGTGATCGCATCGGCCAGGCGCTGCCAATCCACAGTGAAATCCGGCAATGCCAAGGGCACATGCACGCAACGCCCACCAGCCAGTTCCACCGACGGCTCGTAACTGTCGTAGCAAGGGTCGAGGACGATGGCTTCATCACCCGGACGAATCAGCGCCTGCACCGCGCAGAAGATCGCTTCGGTGGCGCCTGGGGTAATGGTGATCTCGCTGTCGGCATCACGCTGCACGCCGTAGCTGCGGGCGATCTTCGCCGCAACCTGCTGGCGCAGCGCGGGTAGCCCGGTCATCGGCGAATACTGATTGCGCCCTTCCATGATGTGGCGCGCCACGGCCTCACGCAGCGCCTGCGGCCCGTCGAAGTCGGGAAAGCCCTGAGACAGATTGATCGCCCCGACCTCAGCAGCGAGCTGGGACATCCGCGTGAAGATGGTGGTGCCGACGTTGGGCAGTTTGCTGACGAGCATCGCGACTTCCTACGAAGAACAAGGCAAGCCGCGAGGATAGCCGAAGGGCGCTGCAGACGGCACCCGCAGTGCTTATGAAAAAGCGTTGGAAGCTTTTGCCGTGCACACCGAACGATCCCCGGCGCGCACGCTGCGACAGAGCTTACTTGCGCTTGTCCTTGCGCTTCTTCTCGGCCTTCTTGTGGTGGCTCATCAGCCGGCGCTTCTTGTTCACCTGGCGATCGGTAAGCTTGTTCTTGTTGCCCTCGTAGGGGTTCTCGCCCCCCTTGTACTCGATGCGGATCGGCGTACCGACCAGTTTCAGCACGCGGCGGAAGGTGTTTTCCAGGTAGCGGGAGTAGGCACGCGGGACCGCGTCGACCTGGTTACCGTGGATCACGATCAGCGGCGGGTTGGCGCCCCCCAGGTGGGCATAGCGCAGCTTGATGCGGCGACCGTTGACCAGAGGCGGCGCGTGGTCGCTGACGGCATCTTCGAGAATCTGCGTCAGGCGGCTGGTGGGCCAGCGAGTGATGGCCGACTTGAACGAGGCCTGCACCGACTTGTACAGATGGCCGACACCAGTGCCGTGCAACGCCGAGATGAAGTGGATATCGGCGAAGTCGACGAAGAACAGCCGGCGCTCCAGCTCGGTCTTCACGTAATCCTTCTGGCCCTGATCCATGCCGTCCCACTTGTTCAGGGCGATGACCAGCGCGCGACCGCTTTCCAGCACGAAGCCAAGCAGGTTGAGGTCGTGGTCGACCACCCCTTCGCGGGCGTCCATGACGAACACCACGACGTTGGAATCCTGAATGGCCTGCAGCGTCTTGACCACGGAAAACTTCTCCACGGCCTCGAAGATCTTGCCGCGACGACGCACGCCGGCAGTGTCGATCAGGGTGTACTTCTCGTCGTCACGCTCGAACGGGATGTAGATGCTGTCGCGGGTGGTGCCGGCCTGGTCATAGACGATGACCCGCTCTTCACCCAGCATGCGGTTGACCAGGGTCGACTTGCCCACGTTGGGGCGGCCGATGATGGCGAGCTTGATGCCGTCCTTCTCGCTCGGACCGGGAATGCGCTTGGCTTCCTGGCCTTCGAGCACCTCTTCCTCTTCTTCGGCGCCCTCTTCCGGCTCGCCGGCATCCTTGGGGAAGGCGCCAAGCACCACTTCGAGCATCTGGGTGATGCCACGGCCATGAGCACCGGCAATCGCCAGCGGCTCGCCCAGGCCCATGGGGCTGAACTCGGCACGGGCCAGGTCGACGTCGAGGTTGTCGACCTTGTTCACCACCAGGAAGCTCTGCTTGTTACGACGGCGCAGGTGCTCACCGATCATCTGGTCGGAAGCGGTCATGCCGGCGCGCGCGTCCACCAGGAACAGCACGGCATCGGCCTCTTCGATGGCCTGCAGCGACTGCTCGGCCATCTTCGCGTCGATGCCTTCTTCGTCACCGGAAATACCACCGGTGTCGATCACGATATAGGTGCGCCCCTGCCACTTCGCCTCGCCATACTGGCGGTCGCGGGTCAGACCGGACAGGTCGCCGACGATGGCGTCGCGGCTGCGGGTCAGGCGGTTGAAGAGTGTGGACTTGCCGACGTTCGGCCGGCCCACCAGGGCAATTACGGGAACCATCAGGCTCTCCACTTGAGTTAATTCAGAAAATGCAAAGGCCGCTGCAGGGGCAGCGGCCGGAATCTGTTGCGCTGCGGCATCCAAGACTCAGGTCTGGATGCAGCATAGTCGGTTCATTTGATGGTCAGTGCCACCAACTTGCCGCTGTTGCCATAGACGTACAGCCAATCCCCGACCACCAACGGCTGGGCACGCAGGCCATCGCTGTCGATACGGGTACGACCGACGAAACGGCCATCGACCTGGCTCAGCAGATGCAGATAGCCTTCCACATCGCCCACGGCCACATAACTGGAGAACACTTGCGGTGCCGACAGCTGACGACGCGCCAGGGAGTCGTTGCTCCACAACGCCGAGGCACTGCGCTCGTCGATACCTTCGACGGTGCCGCTGGCATGGCTGACGTACACGTTGCCGAAGCCCTGAGCGACGCCTACCGAACTCGAGGCCTCGCGTTGCCACAGCACACGACCGGATTCCAGGTCCATGGCCACGACTCGGCCCTGGTAGCTCACCGCGTAGACAGTGCCACCGGACAGCAGCAGGCCGCCGTCGATGTCCACCACGCGCTCCAGCTCGGAACGACCCTGCGGAATGGCCACACGCTGTTCCCACATAGGCAGGCCGCGCTGGGCGTCGACCGCGACCACCTTGCCACTGGACAGGCCAGCCACCACCAGACGGTTGGTCACCAGCGGAGCGCCAGTGCCGCGCAGGGTCAGTACGGCCGGGGTGTTCTCGACGATCCAGCGCTGGCTACCGGTGCTGGCATCGAAGGCGATCAGGCGATCGTCCTGAGTCTGCACCACGACGATATCGCCGTTGCTGGCCGGCGCAGCCAGCACTTCGCTGGTCACGCGCGAGCGCCACTGTTCTTCACCGTCGCTGGAGTCGAGCGCGATCACTTCGCCCTTGAGCGTACCGACCAGCACCTGGCCGTAGCCGACACCAATGGCGCCGGAAACCGGGATTTCGAGTTTCTTGCGCCAGATGACCTTGCCGCTGGTACGGTCCATGGCCATGACCAGGCCCCCGACGTCGGCGGCGTAGATCACCTCGCCCTCGATGGCCGGTACCAGCATGTTGAAGGTTTCGCCCTGACCGTCACCGACAGAGCGACTCCACTCGGTGCGCAACTCGACTTCTTCGTCGAATTTGGTCAGTTCGGCGGGCGGCAGTTCCTTCTTGCTATTGCTGCTGCAACCCACGACCAGAACGGCCAGAGCCAGCAGTGCGGCATTCTTCCAACGCATCACGTCACGCATCCCCTTTTGCCAGGTCGTCCAGCTTCATCTGCAGACCGCCGACAGCGGCGTCTTCGGCCAGTGCATCCTTGGCCTTCTGATAGGCAGCGTGCGCGTCATCGCTGCGACCCAGCTGTACCAGCAGGTCACCCTTGAGTTCTTCACGGCTGGCGAGGAAGGCATCCTCGACCTGGGCATCGAGCAGCTTCAGCGCATCATCGGTCTTGTCCTGCGCGGCCAGCACACGCGCCAGACGCTGACGTGCCAGCTCACCGAGCGTGGCGTCGGCAGGCTTGTCGAGTACGCGCTGCAGCGCTGCAGCGGCATCGTCGAGGCGGTCAGCCTCGACGGCGACCTTGGCGACGAACAGGCTGCCGTACTGGGCGTAGTGGGTACCGCCGAACTCGTTGTCGAGCTTGCCGGCCAATTCGGCAACCTTCGCGGCGTCGGGCTTGCCGGCCGGGTCCAGTGCGGTTTCCAGCAGTTGCTGGTAAAGCACCGAGGCCCCTTGCGCCTGATTGTCCTGGTATTTCTGCCAGCCCTGCCAGCCGAATACGGCTACCAGTGCCAGTGCGCCACCGGCCAGCAAAGGCTTGCCGTTACGATTCCACCAGTCCTTCAGTTGCGCGATCTCTTCGTCTTCGGTCTGCATGTCTAACCCCGTACTCCTAATCGAGAGCCTGCTCAGGCCTGCTGGCAGGCAGCCAGATGCTCAGCCAGAGCATCCCAGGCAACACTTTGTTGTTCACTGTCGTCGCGCAGCGGTTTGCAACCTACCACGCGCCCTGCCAATTCGTCGTCCCCCAGAATCAGCGCATAGCGTGCGCCGCTCTTGTCGGCCTTCTTGAACTGGCTCTTGAAACTGCCACCACCGGAGTTGAGCAACAGGCGCAGCCCCGGCAACTCGTCGCGCAGACGCTCGACCAGCGTCAGCGCCGCCAGCTCAGCCGCCTCGCCGAAGGCGCAGACGTAGACATCGGCGGCACGGTTGAGCTCGACCGGCAGCAACTGCAGGGTATCGAGCAGCAGCACCAGGCGCTCGACGCCCATGGCGAAGCCGACACCCGGCGTAGCCTTGCCGCCCAGTTGCGCCACCAGGCCATCGTAACGGCCGCCGGCACATACCGTGCCCTGGGCGCCGAGCTTGTCGGTGACCCACTCGAACACGGTGCGATTGTAGTAATCCAGGCCACGCACCAGCTTGTGGTTGATCTGGTAGCGAATGCCAGCCGCATCCAGGCGCGCCTTGACGCCCTCGAAGTGCAGGCGCGACTCCTCATCGAGGTAGTCGCCCAGCGTCGGTGCGCCCACCAGCGCGGCTTGGGTCGCCTCGTTCTTGCTGTCGAGGATGCGCAACGGATTGGTGGTCAGACGGCGCTGGCTGTCTTCGTCGAGCTGATCGAAGCGCTCCTGCAGGTAAGCCACCAGTGCCTCGCGATAAGCCGCACGCGCCTCGCTGGAACCCAGGCTGTTGAGCTGCAGGGTCACGGCATCGGCCAGGCCGAGCGTCTTCCACAGGCGCCAGGTGAGCACGATCAGCTCGGCATCGACGTCCGGCCCAGGCAGGTTGAAGGCTTCAACGCCCACCTGATGGAACTGGCGATAGCGGCCTTTCTGCGGCTTCTCGTAACGGAACATGGGGCCGGCGTACCAGAGCTTCTGCACCTGGCCACCCCCGGACAGACCATGCTCGAGCACGGCGCGTACGCAACCGGCAGTGCCCTCGGGACGCAAGGTCAGGGATTCTTCGTTGCGGTCGAGGAAGGTGTACATCTCCTTGTCGACCACGTCGGTACCCTCGCCGATGCCACGAGCGAACAGTTCGGTGTACTCGACGATGGGCAGGCGGATTTCCTTGTAGCCATAGCCATCGAGCAGGCTGACCAGGGTACTTTCCAGGTAGCGCCAGGCAGGTGTCTGCTCCGGCAGGATGTCGTTCATGCCACGAATGGCTTGCAGGGACTTGCTCAATTGTATTCCTTACGCACGGATCAGCCGCGCACGATCACGGCGGCATCGGCGGCGACCTTTTCGGCTGCCTTGTCGCGAATGAGCTTCTCCAGCTCGTCCACCAGATTTTCATTGGTCAACTTCGAGGCCGGCTTGCCGTCGATGTAGACCAGGTTGTTCGGGCTACCGCCCGTGAGGCCGATATGCGCCTCCTTGGCTTCACCGGGACCATTGACCACGCAGCCGATCACGGCCACATCCAGCGGCACCAGCAGATCTTCGACGCGGGCCTCCAGCTCGTTCATGGTCTTGACCACATCGAAGTTCTGCCGCGAGCAGCTCGGGCAGGCGATGAAGTTGATGCCTCGCGAACGCAGGCGCAAAGACTTGAGAATGTCGAAGCCGACCTTGATCTCTTCCACCGGGTCGGCGGCCAGCGAGATGCGGATGGTATCGCCAATTCCGTCGGCCAGCAGCATGCCCAGGCCCACGGCGGACTTTACCGTACCGGAGCGCAGACCGCCGGCTTCGGTGATGCCCAGGTGCAGTGGCTGCTCGATCTGCTTGGCCAGCAGGCGATAGGCCTCCACGGCCATGAACACATCCGATGCCTTTACGCTGACCTTGAAGTCCGGGAAATTGAGACGATCGAGGTGCTCGACGTGACGTAGCGCGGACTCGACCAAGGCTTCGGGAGTCGGCTCGCCGTACTTCTTCTGCAGATCCTTTTCCAGTGAGCCGGCATTGACGCCGATGCGGATCGGGATGCCCTTGTCACGGGCAGCCTCGACCACCGCCCTGACGCGATCTTCACGGCCGATGTTGCCGGGGTTGATCCGCAGGCAGTCGACGCCCAGCTCAGCCACGCGCAGCGCGATCTGGTAGTCGAAGTGAATATCGGCCACCAGCGGGACACGCACCTGCTGCTTGATCAGGCCGAAGGCTTCGGCGGCATCCATGTCCGGCACCGAGACGCGCACGATATCGGCGCCGGCATCTTCCAGGCGCTGAATCTGCGCCACGGTAGCGGCCACATCGTTGGTGTCGGTGTTGGTCATGCTCTGCACCGCGATCGGCGCATCGCCGCCCACCGGTACCGAGCCAACCCAGATCTTGCGCGACAGTCGGCGCTTGATCGGCGATTCGCAATGCATGCTTTACAACCCCAGTTTCAGGCGCGCGGTTTCGCCAGTCATGTGCGGCGCAATGTCCACGCTTTCGCCGTTGTAGGTCACTTGGGCGCCACGGGCAAAGCCCAGGCGCAGCTCCAGCGGCGCCTTGCCGGCAAGTTCGAGGCGCTCACCACTGCGCTTGAGTGCACTGAGCAGGACCTTGCCGTCGGCATCGGTAACCTGAGTCCAGCAATCGGCAGTGAACTGCACGTTGAGCGCGCCCTGCCCGGCAGCAACGGCGACAGGTGCAGCCGGTTCGGCGACAGACGCAGACGGCGTGGCAGCGACTGCCGGCGCGCTCGCCACAGGAGCAGCAGGAGCTTCTGGTGCGCTTTCCGTGGTGCCTGCTTCGACAGCAGGGACAGGCTGCTCCATGGAAACAGCCTCTTCTGCTGTTTCACCTGGCGCCTCCGGCAGCAGCAGTGGGGTGCCCTGCTCGCCACCCTGAGCAGCGATTACCGCCTGGTCTTCCGGCTCGGCGAGCGAGTGAACCTGAGTAGTACCGTCGGCACCCTCCACTTCCACATGCTCGAGCCCCAGATCAGCCAGGCTGGCAACCGGACGGCCCTGATCCTGCCACCAGAGAAAACCCGCGCCGATCAATGCCAGCAGCAGCAGGAAACTCACCAGGCGCAGGATGCTCTGCGAATAACGAACGGGCTCTTCGATGCGGCCAAGCGCGTGCACGCTGCTGCCAGTGGCATCGGTCCCGGTGAACTGATCGAACTCCAGCACCAGCCGGTTCTGGTCCATCTCGAGAAGCTTGGCATAGGCGCGAATGTAACCCCGGGCGAAGGTGGTACCCGGCAGTTTGTCGAACGCTCCGGCTTCGATCTGGGCAAGGCGCTGCGGGGTCAGGTTGAGCTGAGTCGCCACTTCGGCGACGCTCCACCCCTTGACCTCCCGGGCCTGGCGCAGACTTTCACCCGGGTTGCTCGGCGCCGGCTGAGTCACTTCGCTATGTGCCGCTTTCATTGTTGCCCCGAAACAAATTGCTGATATTCCTGAGAGGCCGGATACAGGCGACGCAACTGCAGACCCAGGCTGGCGGCCCGATCACGATCCTCGAACACCTCGGCCAGACGCGCGCCGAGCAGCAGGCTGCGCGCATTCTGTGGCGCTATTTCGCTGTAGCTGTCGTAGTAGGCACGAGCCGGTACGTATTCTTTGTCCTCGTAGGACATCGCCGCCATTTCCAGTAATGCGCGCGGCTGTCTGCTACTCAGGCGCAAGGCGCGCTGGAAGTATTCTTTGGCCTGCTCGCGCTGGCCGAGTTGCACAGCAGTCATACCCAGGTTCTCGAAAACCCGCGAGCGCTCCGGATAGAGGTTGTCCTCGGCGGCCTTGAGGTACGTGCTCATCGCCTCCTTGTAGCGCTTCTGCTCGAACAGGAAGCCACCGTAATTGTTGAGCAGGCGGGCATCATCCGAGCGCTGGGACAGCGCCTTGCGAAAATGCTCATCGGCCAGCTTCGGTTCCATCTCCAGCTGGAAGGCCAGAGCCAAGGCGGCATGCGCGTCGGCACTGGACGAATCCAGATCGAGGGCATTCTTCAGCGGCACCTTGGCGCGCTGGGTATCGCCCTGCTGGATATAGGCAAGCCCCAGTTGCACATAGGCATCACGTGCTTCGTCACGCCCTTTCGCCGTACGCATGGGGTCGACATCGCCCGTGGTCACACAACCAGCAAGCAGACTGACAACGAGCAACAACAGCGCTGGGCGCAGGGTCATAGACATCCTCTCTTCAATTTCGATTGGTGGCAGCATGAGGCTCTTGCGCCTCGTTGCCCAACTGGCGCACGGCGATGTAGCGCTCGCTGCGCCGAGTACGGTCCATGACCTGGCCAACCAACTGGCCACAGGCAGCATCGATATCGTCACCACGGGTAGTACGTACCGTGACGTTATGGCCAGCCTTGTGCAACAGGTCCTGGAAGCGGCGAATGGCGTTATTGCTCGGCCGCTCGTACCCCGAGAAGGGGAAGGGATTAAACGGAATCAGGTTGATCTTGCAAGGTACATCGGCCAGAAGTGCGATCATCTGCTCAGCGTGCTCGGGCTGATCGTTGACACCCTTGAGCAGGGTGTACTCGATGGTCAGCACACGCTTCTCGCCAAGCTTGGAGATATAGCGCTTGCAGGCGGCCAGGAGCACTTCCAGCGGGTATTTCTTGTTGATCGGTACCAACTGGTTGCGCAGTTCGTCGTTGGGCGCGTGCAGCGACAGGGCCAGGGACACGTCGATGACTTCAGCCAGCTTGTCGATCATCGGCACCACGCCGGAGGTGGACAGGGTCACCTTGCGCTTGGAAATGCCGTAGCCAAGGTCGTCCATCATGATCTGCATGGCAGAGACGACGTTATCGAAGTTCAGCAGCGGCTCGCCCATGCCCATCATCACCACGTTGGTGATGGCACGGTCGACCTTGGCCGGCACGCTGCCGAAGGATTTGTTGGCGATCCACACCTGACCGATGATCTCGGCGCTGGTCAGGTCGCTGTTGAAGCCTTGTTTGCCGGTGGAGCAGAAGCTGCAGTCCAGGGCGCAACCGGCCTGCGACGACACACACAGGGTGCCACGGCCGTTCTGCGGGATATACACGGTTTCCACACAGCTGCCCGACGCCACCCGCACTACCCACTTGCGCGTGCCATCGGCGGAAATGTTTTCGCTGACCACTTCCGGGCCGCGAATCTCGGCAGAGGCCTCGAGCTTTTCGCGCAAGACCTTGCCGACATTGGTCATGGCGGCGAAATCATCGACGCCAAAGTGGTGAATCCATTTCATAACCTGGCCGGCACGGAAACGCTTCTCGCCGATGGACTCGAAGAACTGTTCCATTTCCGGCTGGGTCAGGCCCAGCAGGTTGATCTTGCCGGTGGTATTGGTCATGGCTTCACCCTCGCTTCATTCGCCAATCAGCGAATGCGCGCGCACAGCTCGGTAGCGGAGAAGAAGTAAGCGATCTCGCGCGCAGCGGAAGCTTCGGAGTCCGAACCGTGAACGGCGTTTTCGTCGATGGACACGGCGAAATCGGCGCGGATGGTGCCGGCAGCCGCTTCTTTCGGGTTGGTGGCGCCCATCAGCTCACGGTTTTTCAGAACGGCATCTTCGCCTTCCAGAACCTGAACGATGACCGGACCGGAGGTCATGAAGGCCACCAGGTCCTTGAAGAAGCCGCGCTCGCTGTGCTCAGCGTAGAAACCAGCGGCTTCACGCTCGGACAGTTGCACCATCTTCGAAGCGACGACGCGCAGACCGGCTTTTTCAAAACGGGTGGTGATCTCACCGATGACGTTCTTGGCAACGGCGTCAGGCTTGATGATGGAGAAAGTACGTTGAACAGCCATGTGAAGCTCCAGAAACTTTAGGGTTAAAGCGAAAAATTAAACCCGCGAATTATACGCGGGTTCCGGTTAAAAGCGTAGGGCAGGCGCCGTAAGCGCCTGTTTCAGTCAAGCTCTTCGATCCAGGCGGCCTGTATCGCCTCCAGCACCTTCTCTCCCCCACGCTGCGGGTCATCGGAGAACTCCGGCAACTCCACGACCCAGCGGTGAAGATCGACGAAGTTGACGTAGCGCGGATCGACATCCGGCTTCTGCTCGCTCAACTCGATGGCGATATCCAGTACATCGGCCCATTTCAGACTCATGATGACGCTTCCTGGTTAACGTGAACGTCGCGTCGCGACACCTTCCCTCGAGCCCTTCTCCCCTCGGGAGAAGGTGGCGCGAAGCGCCGGACGAGGGGCTCGGCCATGCCCGTCAGTGCGGCGCTTCGGCCGCGTGATTGAGCGAATACTTGGGAATCTCGACGGTGATATCTTCCTCGCCGACGATGGCCTGACAGGCCAGACGAGACTGAGCCTCGAGCCCCCAGGCCTTGTCCAGGTAGTCCTCTTCCAGCTCGTCAGCCTCGTTCAGCGAGTCGAAGCCCTCGCGCACGATGCAGTGACAGGTGGTGCAGGCACAGACACCACCACAGGCGCTCTCCATCTCGATATGGTGCTCGTGCGCCAGCTCGAGGATGGAAACTCCAGGCTCGGCCTCCACCACCAGGCCATCCGGGCAGAATCGCTCGTGAGGCAGAAAAATTACCTGCGGCATCAATTATTCCTCGATCTCATTCAGATTGCGCCCGGCCAGCGCGGCCTTGACCGTCGAATCCAGGCGTCTGGCCGCGAAAGCGTCAGTGACCTGCGACAGGCGCTTGGTCTGCCGCTCGATCGCCAGACCATCGTTGCCCGCAAGCAGGTCGCGTAATTCCTGCACCTGCAGCCCTATGACCTCGCGCTCCTCGGCATCCAGCAGGCGCTCGCCATCGGCCTGCAGCGCCGCCTCGACCGCCTCGATCAGACGCTGACCATCGACCTGCTGCTCACGCAGCGCGCGAGCAGCCTTGTCGTCCCCGGCGTTCTGGAAGGAGTCCTGCAGCATGCGTGCAATTTCGCCATCGGTCAGGCCATAAGACGGCTTGACCTGAATGCTCGCCTCGACGCCGGAACCCAGCTCCCGCGCGGCAACGCTGAGCAGGCCATCGGCGTCGACCTGGAAGGTCACGCGAATCTTCGCCGCCCCCGCCACCATCGGCGGAATGCCGCGCAACTCGAAGCGCGCCAGGGAGCGGCAATCGGCGATCAACTCACGCTCGCCCTGCAGCACGTGAATCATCATGGCCGTCTGGCCATCCTTGTAAGTGGTGAATTCCTGCGCGCGCGCCACCGGGATGGTGGTGTTGCGCGGGATCACCTTCTCCATCAGCCCGCCCATGGTTTCCAGGCCGAGCGACAGAGGGATCACGTCCAGCAGCAGCAACTCTTCACCATCGTCACGCTGATTGCCGGCCAGGGCATCGGCCTGGATCGCCGCACCAATGGCCACCACCTGGTCCGGATCGATATTGGTCAGCGGCGCACGACCGAACAGCTCGCCGACGGCCTCACGCACACGCGGCACGCGGGTGGAGCCACCGACCATGACCACCGCGCCCACCTCTTCCAGCTCGACGCCGGAATCACGCACGGCGCGACGACAAGCCTTGAGACTGCGCGCCACCATCGGCTCGATCAGCGCCTCGAACTGCCCGCGCGACAGCGAACCGCGCCACTCACCGTGACTCAGTTCGACGCTATCGGCATCCGTCAGCCCTTCCTTGGCCACACAGGCGGCCTGCAGCAGACTGCGCTGGGTCGCCGGATCGAGATCACTGGAAATACCGGCCTGCTGGATGATCCAGTCGGCCACGGCATGATCGAAGTCGTCACCACCCAACGCGCTGTCGCCGCCGGTAGCCAGCACCTCGAACACGCCGCCGGTCAGGCGCAGGATGGAAATGTCGAACGTACCGCCGCCCAGGTCATAGATGGCGACCACACCTTCGGCCTTCTGATCCAGTCCGTAGGCGACGGCAGCGGCAGTAGGCTCATTGAGCAGACGCAGCACGGTCAGACCGGCCAGGCGCGCAGCGTCCTTGGTGGCCTGACGCTGGGCGTCATCGAAATAAGCCGGAACGGTAATCACCGCGCCGACCAGCTCACCGCCCAGGGTCTGCTCTGCACGCAAGCGCAGGGCCCTGAGAATTTCCGCCGAGACTTCGACCGGGCTCTTCGCCCCCTGCACCGTCTCGATGAAGGGCATGTGCGACTCGCCTGCCGCGAAGCGGTAGGGCATCTGCTCGCCGAGCTGATGCACGTCGGCGATACCGCGCCCCATCAGGCGCTTGACCGACAGCACGGTATTGAGCGGATCGCTGGCAGCCGCCAGCTTGGCCGCTTCGCCGACCTCGATGCTTCCAGCGTGGTAACGCACCGCAGACGGCAGGATGACCTTGCCGTCATCGTCGGCCAGGGGCTCGGCCAGGCCGCTGCGCACAGCGGCCACCAGCGAGTTGGTGGTACCCAGGTCAATACCCACCGCCAGACGACGCTGGTGCGGTTGCGGGCTCTGCCCGGGCTCGGCGATCTGCAATAAGGCCATGGTCTTCTTGAAGTCATCAGGCAGGCTGCCGTGGCAACCTGCAGGTTAATCGTCGAGGCGCTCTTCTAACTGGCGCACTTCATGGGAGAGCTTGTCGAGAAACTGCATGCGGCGCATCAGGCGCTCGGCCTCTTCACGACGGGCCTCGTCATCCCAGCATGCAGCGAAGCGCTCGTTGAGCTGCTCCTGCGCTGTTTTCAGGCGACGCTTGAAGGCTGCGACACCGGCGAGATCGGCGTCATCCTGCAGTTCTTCCAACTCTTCACGCAGCTGCATTTGCTGCAGGAGGAAGTCAGGATCCTGCACCGTCACTTCCAATGGCAGCTCGGGGCCACGCATTGCAAGCAGGTAGCGCGCACGCTGGGACGGCGTTTTCAGAACCTGATACGCCTCGTTGAGGCAGGCCGAGCGCTCGAGCGCAAGGCGCTGCTCACGCTCACCGGCATCGGCGAAACGGTCCGGATGAACCTGACGCGCCAGCTCACGATAGCGAACAGCCAGCTGCTCCATATCGAGACGGAAGCTCGGCTGCAGGTCGAACAGGGCGAAATGACAAGGATTACCCACGCGAGCGCCTCAAACGTTGAAGCTTTCGCCGCAACCGCATTCGCCGCGCACGTTGGGGTTGATGAACTTGAAGCCCTCGTTGAGGCCTTCCTTGACGAAGTCCAGTTCGGTGCCATCGAGATAGACCAGGCTCTTGGGATCGATGATCACCTTGACGCCATGGCTCTCGAATACCTGATCCTCTGCCGCCAGCTCATCGACGAACTCGAGCACGTAGGCCAGGCCGGAACAACCGGTAGTGCGCACACCGAGGCGAATGCCCTCACCCTTGCCGCGCCCTTCAAGAGAGCGTTGCACGTGGCGGGCAGCTGCTTCAGACATGGTGATGGCCATTACAAACCTCGTATCAGAGCAAGCCTTTCTTCTGCTTGTAGTCGCGCACGGCAGCCTTGATGGCATCTTCGGCGAGCACGGAGCAGTGAATCTTCACCGGCGGCAGCGCCAGTTCTTCGGCGAGCTGGGTGTTCTTGATGCTCTCGGCCTCATCCAGGGTCTTGCCCTTCATCCACTCGGTCGCGAGGGAGCTGGAGGCGATAGCGGAACCGCAACCGTAGGTCTTGAACTTGGCGTCTTCGATAACGCCGCTCTCGCTGACCTTGATCTGCAGGCGCATCACGTCGCCGCAGGCGGGCGCGCCGACCATGCCGGTACCGACATCAGGGTCTTCGGCGTTCAGCTTGCCGACGTTACGCGGGTTTTCGTAGTGGTCGATGACCTTGTCACTGTAAGCCATGTTGTACTTCCTCTCTCATCAGGTGCCGCTCTTCAGGCAGGATCGCCCATCGAGCGATCCACCTCGGCAGCTATCAGTGTGCTGCCCATTCCACGGAGGAAATGTCGACACCTTCTTTGAACATATCCCACAGGGGCGACAGCTCGCGCAGCTTGTCCACGGCCTCACGGACCTTGGCAGCGGCGTAGTCGACCTCTTCTTCGGTAGTGAAACGGCCGAAGGTGAAGCGAATCGAGCTATGCGCCAGTTCGTCGTTGCGGCCCAGGGCGCGCAGCACGTAGGACGGCTCCAGGGAAGCCGAGGTGCATGCCGAACCGGACGATACGGCGAGGTCCTTGAGCGCCATGATCAGCGACTCGCCCTCGACGTAGTTGAAACTCAGGTTGAGGTTGTGCGGCACGCGAGCAGTCAGGCTGCCATTCACGTACAGCTCTTCCATGTCTTCCAGTTGGCGGTAGAAACGATCACGCAGGGCAGCGATACGCTGATTTTCTGCAGCCATTTCTTCCTTGGCGATACGGAACGCTTCCCCCATGCCGACGCACTGGTGAGTGGCCAGGGTACCCGACCGCATGCCGCGCTCGTGACCGCCACCGTGAGTCTGCGCTTCGAGACGCACGCGCGGCTTGCGGCGCACGTAAAGAGCACCGACGCCCTTGGGGCCATAGGTCTTGTGCGCGGAGAACGACATCAGGTCGACCTTCATCTTCTCCAGATCGATGTCCACCTTGCCGGTGGACTGCGCCGCATCGACATGCAGCAGCACGCCACGGGAGCGGGTCAGCTCGCCGATGGCTGCGATGTCGTTGATGGTGCCGATCTCGTTGTTGACGTGCATCACCGACACCAGCACGGTGTCCTCACGCAGCGCAGCCTCGATCATGGCCGGGGTGATCAGGCCGTCTTCACCCGGTTCCAGGTAGGTCACTTCGAAACCTTCGCGCTCGAGCTGACGCGTGGTGTCCAGCACCGCCTTGTGCTCGATCTTCGAGGTAATGATGTGCTTGCCCTTGCTGGTGTAGAAGTGCGCTACACCCTTGATCGCCAGGTTGTTGGACTCGGTAGCACCGCTGGTCCAGACGATCTCGCGCGGGTCGGCATTGACCAGCTCGGCGACCTGGCGCCGGGAATTCTCCACCGCTTCTTCGGCCTTCCAGCCAAACACGTGGGAGCGCGAAGCCGGGTTGCCAAAGTTACCGTCGACCAGCAGGCATTCACTCATCTTCTGCGCAACACGCGGGTCTACCGGCGTGGTGGCGGAATAATCGAGGTAAATGGGCAATTTCATTGGGTTTCTCCTATCAGGCAAACGCCCTGCTCAGTCGATGGCAGACGCTTCAATCTTATCCAGGCGCGGCGTCCTGCCGTTGCAGCGGCGCTGGTCCTGGCGCAACGCGACCTCTTGAACCTCATGACGCGCGACCAGATCGGCCAGGCTGATGCCACTGAGGAACTCGTGAATCTGCTGACTGAGATCGCACCACAGGTGATGGGTCAGGCAGGTGTCACCAGAATGGCAATCGCCCTGCCCCTGGCAACGCGTGGCATCGACCGACTCGTTGACCGCATCGATCACCTGAGCCACCTGGATGCCGCGCATGTCACGCGAAAGCTGATAGCCGCCACCCGGCCCGCGAACACTGGAGACCAGACTGCCACGGCGCAGCTTGGCGAACAGTTGCTCGAGATAGGACAGGGAGATGCCCTGCCGCTCGGATATATCGGCCAGGGAAACGGGACCGTGCTGTGCGTGCAGCGCCAGATCTAGCATGGCGGTAACGGCGTAACGGCCTTTGGTGGTCAGTCGCATGGCTCTACCACGAATCACTGAATTGCGGCGAAGTATGCAATTTCCGAGTATTTAAGTCAACTATAAGACCGATTGATTTACTCAGGATTGACCGCAAAAAGAGGCGGCATGATAGCAAATGCCGCCTCTGCGCGCATCAGGCAGCAGGCTTGTCGCCCTGCCCCTTGCACACCTCGGCGAAGTCCTCGTCGCGCAACGCAGGCAGAGCTTTGGCACGGTAGTCGCAATCCATCGAGGCCAGCGCCTTGCTGACGTCCTCGAGCCGCCCGTCTACAGCCTGCAGATGATCGAGCAACTGGCCGATGGCGCGCGCCACCGGGTCGGGCATGTCCTGACCAACGCCATAGGCATCGAAACCGATCTTCTCGGCCATGGCCTGACGCTTGGCCTCCTGCTCGTCATCGGACTTGACGATGATCTTGCCTGGAATGCCGACGGCAGTCGCACCAGCCGGCACAGCCTTGGTCACCACCGCATTGGAGCCGATCTTGGCACCCGCACCGACAGTGAACGGCCCCAACACCTTGGCCCCGGCACCAACCACGACACCGTCCTCCAGAGTGGGATGGCGCTTGCCCTTGTTCCAGCTGGTGCCGCCCAGCGTCACACCCTGATAGAGCGTGACGTCATTACCGATCTCGGCGGTCTCGCCAATCACGATACCCATGCCGTGATCGATGAAGAAGCGCCGCCCGATCTTGGCACCCGGATGGATTTCGATACCGGTCATCCAGCGCCCGAAGTTGGACACCACGCGCGCCAGCCACTTCCAACCCGAACGCCACAGAGCATGCGCCACACGATGCAACCAGACCGCATGCAGCCCCGGATAGCAGGTCACCACCTCGAAGGCATTGCGCGCTGCCGGATCACGATGGAAAACACTTTGGATATCTTCTCGAATGCGCTCAAACATCAGACTTCCCCTGCTTGTGAGGCTCTCCACGCACGGCCTTCTCTGTCTCGGTCAGGATGCCGCGCAGGATATTCATCTCCAGCTTGCTCACCGCACTGCGCCCATAAAGGCGACGCAGGCGAGTCATCAGGTGCCGTGGCTTCTGCGGATCGAGAAAGCCGATCATCACCAGTACGCGCCGCAGATGACCGTAGAAGGACTCCAGTTCATCTGCCGTCGCTGCCTGGGTGTTGAGCATCGCAGTGGCCTCCAGCTTCTCTACCTTGGTCGGCAGATTCTGCGCCGTGAGCCACGCCATACGAACCTCGTAGGCCAGCACCTGCACCGCCGCCGCCAGATTCAGCGAACTGAACTCGGGATTGGACGGGATATGCACGTGATATTGACATCGCTGCAGCTCCTCGTTGGTCAAGCCGGCGTATTCACGACCGAACACCAACGCCACTTCGCCACCCGCAGCGGCCTGCTCGCAACTGGTCACCCCGCACTCGCGCGGATCCAGCAGCGGCCAGGGAATGCGCCGATCGCGAGCACTGGTACCAATCACCAGACTGCAACCGACCAGCGCCTCTTCAAGACTACCGACGACCTGCGCGGCATCCAGCACATCGGTCGCACCGGACGCGCGCGCCACAGCGTCGCCACTGGGGAAATCCTCCGGCTCGACCAGCACCAGGCGCGACAGACCCATGTTCTTCATCGCCCGCGCCGCGCCGCCGATGTTGCCCGGATGACTGGTGCCCACCAAAACCACGCGAATATTGTCCAGCAACGCAGACACTCTCAGAAATCTTCAGGGGGCAACGATCTTACCCAAGCCCTCCGATTAATGCCATGCAGCGTACAGACGGCGCTTCATCGGCAACGGTTTTCTGCTAACATGGCCGGCTTTCTTTAACGCCCCAGGTGAACCTCCCATGCAGCCCATGCTGAATATCGCCCTGCGCGCCGCTCGCAGCGCCGGTGAAATGATCTTTCGCTCCATCGAGCGCCTGGATGTCATCTCGGTAGACGAGAAGGATGCCAACGATTACGTCACCGAGGTCGACAAGGCCGCCGAGCTGATGATCGTCCAGGCCATCCGCAAGGCCTACCCGACCCACAGTTTCCTGGGGGAAGAAGGTGGCGCCCTGGAAGGCAGTGGCGATGGCGCCGACTATCAGTGGATCATCGACCCGCTGGACGGCACCACCAACTTCATCCGTGGCGTTCCGCACTTCGCCATCAGCATCGCCTGCAAGTACCGCGGTCGCCTCGAGCACGCCATCGTCCTCGATCCGGTTCGCCAGGAAGAGTTCACCGCCAGCCGTGGCCGTGGCGCCGCCCTCAACGGTCGCCGCCTGCGCGTGAGCAACCGCAAGAGCCTGGACGGTGCGCTGCTGGGCACAGGCTTCCCGTTCCGCAACGAGCAGCTGGACAACCTCGAGAACTACCTGGGCATGTTCCGTAGCCTGGTCGGCCAGACCGCCGGCGTCCGCCGTGCCGGTGCCGCCAGCCTGGACCTGGCTTACGTCGCAGCCGGCCGCTACGACGCCTTCTGGGAATTCGGCCTGTCCGAGTGGGACATGGCAGCTGGCGCCCTGCTGATTCAGGAAGCAGGCGGCCTGGTCAGCGATTTCAGCGGCAGCCACGAATTCCTCGAGAAAGGCCAGATCGTTGCCGGCAACACCAAGTGCTTCAAGGCCGTACTGACCGCGATCCAGCCGCACCTGGCACCGTCGATGAAGCGCTGAGCTTCCATCGAGCAATAAAAAATCGCCCGGAGCGATTTTTGACGTCGCGCAGCGACGGCCCGCAGGGTGGCCGCCAAGGATGGCAGGCCACAAAAAAACGCCCCGAGGGGCGTTTTTTTTGCTTTAGATTCTTACTGAGCCTGCTGCACCAGCACCAGCTCACCCTGATCATTGACCGGAATGCGGCTGCCCGGATCACGATCCATGCGCACGGTACCGACCTTCTCGTCCAACTGATACTTCACGTCATAGCCCACCAGCTTCTCACTGGTGTCAGTCACGGTATTGCAGCGGGTTTCGGTGGTCGTATAGGTGTCACGCTGCTGCATGCCTTCCTGAATCTTGTTGCCGGCGTAACCGCCGCCGACCGCACCGGCCACGGTAGCGATCTTCTTGCCGGTTCCGCCACCAACCTGATTACCCAGCAGGCCGCCCGCGATGGCGCCGATAGCGGTGCCGGCAATCTGGTGCTGATCCTGCACCGGGCGCTGACGCGTGACCGTCACGTCCTTGCACACTTCGCGCGGCGTTTTCACGGTTTCATTGACCGGGGTTACGGCCAGCACCTCGGCATAATCCGGGCCGCGATCAACCAGACTGTAGGTGGCGACAGCACCACCAGCGGTCACACCCACAGCACCCAGTACGGCACCTACCAACAGTGATTTATTCATTTCTTGTGTCTCCTAGGCTCGGCGACTCGCGCCCTTTCTCCTTGCCTAGGACAGCAAAAAGCCGCGACAAGTTCGACTGGCCGCGGCTTTCGCTGACTTTCATGAAGCCCGTCACAACATCATGGACGACCGTCGTCTGCCTCGGCCTCGGCCACAGGAGGAATCAGGTCCTCCACGCCGAGCTTCAGCCACACCAGCACCGTGGCACCGATATAGACCGAGGAGTAGGTCCCCACCACCACGCCGACCAGCAAGGTCAGGGCGAAGGCTGCCAGCACGTCACCACCGAAGAACAGCAACGCCAGCAGCGCCAGCGCAGTGGACAGCGAGGTAGCGATGGTACGCAGCAGAGTCTGGGTGATCGACACGTCGATGTTCTCGATCAGCGAGGTCTTGCGCAGCACGCGGAAGTTCTCGCGAATCCGGTCGTAGATGATGATGGTGTCGTTGAGCGAGTAACCGATCATTGCCAAGATCGCCGCCAACACCGTCAGGTCGAAGGGAATCTGGAAGAACGCCAGCACACCCAGGGTGATCACCACGTCGTGCACCAGGGATGCGATCGCACCGACACCGAACTTCCACTGAAAGCGGAAAGCCAGGTAGAGCATGATCCCGCCCAGCGCCAGAAGCATGGCGATACCACCCTGGTCACGCAGCTCCTCACCCACCTGCGGGCCGACGAACTCGACGCGCTTGACCTCGAAACGCGAGGCCTCGTCGACCTTGCGCAGCGCGGCCGCGACCTCATTGCCCAGATCAGGGGAATCGCCAGCCAGACGTACCAGCACATCGGTACTGGCGCCAAAGCTCTGCACCACGGCGTCGGCATAACCCGCCTGACCCAGTTCGGTCTTGATCAGATCAAGGTTGGCCGGCTGCTCATACTGCAGCTCGATCAGGGTGCCACCGGTGAAATCCAGGCCGAAATTCAGCCCCTTGGAAAACAGCGCGCCGAGACCGATCAGCGTCAGCACGACCGTAATGGAGAAGGCGATATTGCGGATCGCCATGAAACGAATGGTTGACTTGATCATGGCTGCACCTCAGATCCACAGCTTCTTGAAGTTACGGCCACCGAAGATCAGGTTGACCAGGCCACGGGTGAACATGATGGCGGTGAACATCGACGTCATGATGCCCAGCGACAGCGTCACCGCGAAACCCTTCACCGGACCGGTCCCCATGGCGAACAGGATGCCGCCCACCAGCAAGGTGGTCAGGTTACTGTCCAGAATCGCCGAATAGGCACGATCGAAGCCCTCGTGCAGGGCACGCTGCACCGGCAGTCCATTGGCCAGCTCCTCGCGTATCCGCGAGAAAATCAGCACGTTGGCGTCAACCGCCATACCCAGGGTCAGCACGATACCGGCGATACCCGGCAGGGTCAGGGTCGCACCGATCGCCGACATCAGACCGACCAGCAGCACCAGGTTGAATGCCAGGGCAACGGTCGCCAGCACACCGAAGAAGCGATAGATGGCGATGATGAAGAGGGCCACGAAGATCATCGCCCACTCGGTGGAGGCGATACCCTTGGCAATGTTCTCGGCACCCAGGCTCGGGCCGATGGTGCGCTCTTCAGCGAAGTACATCGGCGCCGCCAGGCCACCAGCGCGCAGCAGCAGCGCCAGCTCGGACGACTCGCCCTGGCCGTTCAGACCGGTGATGCGGAACTGGCTACCCAGCGCAGACTGAATGGTCGCCAGGCTGATGATCTTCTTCTCTTCGACGAAAGAAGAAACGGCAACTTCCTGCTCGACGCCATCGATGTTCTGACGCACGTAGCGGGTGACCGGCTTCTGCTCGATGAAGATCACCGCCATGCTGCGACCGACATTGTTGCGCGTGGCGCGATTCATCAGATCGCCGCCGTGACCGTCGAGGCGAATGTTCACCTGCGGACGACCATTCTCGTCGAAACTGGCCTGGGCGTCGGTCACCTGGTCACCGGTGATGATCAGCTCACGCTCGAGCTGGACCGGCGGACGACCTTCCTCGCGAAAACCGAAGGACTCGGTCGCGCCGCGCGGGGCGTCCAGGTCGGCCTGCAAACGGAACTCCAGGTTGGCGGTCTTGCCGAGAATACGCTTGGCCTCGGCAGTGTCCTGCACGCCCGGCAGCTCGACCACGATGCGGTTGGCGCCCTGGCGCTGCACCAGCGGCTCGGCCACACCCAGCTCGTTGACGCGGTTACGCACAGTGGTGAGGTTCTGGCGAATGGAGTACTCGCGAATTTCGGCGATCTTCGCCTGGGTCAGGCCCAACTGCAGGACCTGCTGACCATTGCGCTCGACGGTGGTCAGTTCGAAATCAGTGTAATCCTTGCGGATCAGGCGCTCGGCCTTGTCCAGCGTTTCGCTGTCGGCAAAGCCGAGCTGAATGCGCTGGTTGCTTTCCGGCATGCTGCGGTAGCGAACGCGCTCCTTGCGCAGCAGGCTCTTGATCTCACCTTCATAGACCTTGCGACGCACATCCAGCGCCTTGTCCATGTCGACTTCCAGCAGGAAGTGCACACCACCGGACAGGTCCAGGCCGAGCTTCATAGGGCTCGCACCCAGGTTACGCAGCCAGTCGGGGGTGGTTTGCGCCAGGTTCAGCGCCACGACGTAATCATCGCCCAGCGCGCGACGGACGATGTCCTTGGCCGGCAACTGGTCATCCTGCTTGGTCAGGCGAATCAGACCGCCACGGCCACGCTCGTCGATGCTGGCCGCCTTGACGGAAATGCCGGCGTCCTGCAGCGCTTTGCTGGCACGGTCTATATCCGTCTGCTCGATGCTCAGCGCCGAGCTGGCGCCGCTGATCTGCACGGCAGGATCGTCTGGATAAAGGTTGGGAATGGAGTACACCAGGCCGATTGCCAGAACGGACAAGATCAGCAGGTACTTCCACAGAGGGTATTTATTGAGCATGAACGGGCCGCCCGTTTAAAACGCGGGGCGCTATGAGCGCCCCGTGGAATGGAAAAACCGAGAACCGAATCAGATGGCTTTCAGCGTGCCCTTGGGCAGAGTGGCAGCGATGGCCTGCTTCTGGAATTTCAGCTCGACGGTGTCAGACACCTCGATCACCACGAAATCATCGGCAACCTTGGATACCTTGCCAGCGATGCCACCGCTGGTGACTACTTCGTCACCCTTCTGCAGGTTGCCGAGCAGGTTCTTGTGCTCCTTGGCGCGCTTGGCCTGCGGACGCCAGATCATCAGATAGAAGATGACCAGGAAGCCGACCAGGAAAACCCACTCGAAACCGCTGCCGGCAGGGCCAGCAGCCGCAGTGTCAGCGTAAGCGGCAGGGATCAAAAAGCTCATGTAACACTCCTAATGGAAAAGATCTTGAATCGTTCGGGAATCAGTCAAGCGGCGGCACAGGCAGGCCGCGCTTGGCATAGAAGGTTTCGACGAAGGCGGCCAATGTACCCTGTCCGATAGCCTCGCGCAAACCAGCCATAACCCGCTGATAATGCCGCAAGTTATGGATGGTATTGAGCATGCTACCGAGCATTTCGCCGCACTTGTCCAGATGGTGCAGATAAGCGCGCGAGAAATGTTTGCAGGTGTAACAGTCGCAGGTCGGATCCAGCGGCGAATCATCGAGTTTGTGCACCGCGTTGCGAATCTTCACCACGCCGGTATCGACGAACAGGTGGCCGTTGCGCGCATTGCGCGTGGGCATCACGCAGTCGAACATGTCCACGCCACGGCGCACACCCTCGACCAGGTCTTCCGGCTTGCCTACACCCATCAGGTAGCGCGGCTTGTCGGCCGGCATGTGCGGCGGCAGGAAATCCAGCACCCGGATCATCTCTTCCTTCGGCTCACCCACCGACAGCCCGCCAATGGCCAGGCCGTCGAAGCCGATTTCGCAGAGCCCTTCGAGCGAGCGCATGCGCAGCTCTTCATGCATGCCGCCCTGGACGATACCGAACAGCGCCGCACTGCTCTCACCGTGCGCGGTCTTCGAGCGCTTGGCCCAGCGCAGCGACAGCTCCATCGAACGCTTGGCCACGTCGAACTCGGCCGGGTACGGCGTACATTCGTCGAAGATCATCACGATGTCCGAGCCCAGGTCACGCTGCACCTGCATCGACTCTTCCGGCCCCATGAAGACCTTGGCGCCGTCGACCGGCGAGGCGAAATACACGCCCTCTTCCTTGATCTTGCGCATCGCGCCCAGGCTGAACACCTGGAAGCCGCCGGAGTCGGTGAGGATCGGCCCCTGCCACTGCATGAAGTCATGCAGGTCGCCGTGTTTCTTGATCACCTCCATGCCTGGGCGCAGCCACAGGTGGAAGGTATTGCCGAGGATGATCTGCGCGCCGATGTCCTCGACATCGCGCGGCAGCATGCCCTTGACCGTGCCATAGGTGCCCACCGGCATGAAAGCCGGGGTTTCCACCACGCCACGCGGGAAGGTCAGGCGACCACGACGGGCCTTGCCGTCGGTGGCCAGCAACTCGAAGGACATGCGACAGGTGCGCGACATACTCAAACCTCGGGCCCGCGCGCGGCGGGATTGCGGGTGATGAACATCGCATCACCGTAACTGAAGAAGCGATAACCCTGCGCCACGGCTTCGCGGTAGGCGGCCATGGTTTCGGGATAACCGGCGAAGGCCGACACCAGCATCAGCAGGGTCGACTCGGGCAGGTGGAAATTGGTCACCAGGGCATCGACCACATGAAACGGGCGTCCCGGGTAGATAAAGATGTCGGTGTCACCGCTGAAGGGCTTCAACTCACCGTCGCGCGCGGCGGTTTCCAGCGAACGCACGCTGGTGGTACCGACGGCGACCACCCGCCCACCCCGCGCGCGACAAGCCGCCACGGCATCGACCACATCCTGGCCGACTTCCAGCCACTCGCTGTGCATGTGGTGATCTTCGATACGCTCGACCCGCACCGGCTGGAAGGTGCCCGCACCGACGTGAAGCGTCACGAACGCAGTCTCCACGCCCTTGGCGCGGATCGCCGCCAGTAGCTCGTCATCGAAGTGCAGACCGGCAGTCGGCGCCGCTACGGCACCCGCCTTCTGCGCATAGACGGTCTGGTAACGCTCACGGTCCGCCTCGTCATCCGATCGATCTATATAAGGAGGCAGCGGCATGTGCCCGACGCGCTCCAGCAGCGGCAGCACCGGCTCGGCAAAACGCAACTCGAACAGCGCGTCGTGACGCGCGACCATCTCGGCTTCGCCGCCACCCTCGATGAGAATCTGCGAACCGGGCTTGGGCGACTTGCTCGAGCGCACGTGGGCCAGCACGCGATACTGATCGAGCACTCGCTCCACCAGCACCTCCAGCTTGCCGCCGGAAGCCTTCTGACCGAACAGACGCGCCGGAATCACTCGGGTGTTGTTGAACACCATGAGATCACCAGGCCGCAGCTGCTCCAGCACATCGGTGAACTGGCCGTGGCGCAGCTCCCCGCTCGGGCCATCGAGCTGCAACAGGCGACTGGCGCGACGCTCGGCCAGCGGATGACGGGCGATCAGCGACTCGGGAAGATCGAAGTGGAAATCGGCAACACGCATGATTCGGAGGGGGTATTTCTGCAGGGTGGCAAAGCTTACCGGATTTCCACTTGCCCGACCACGTGAGCCTTAGGCGCATACCTGGCGACGATGCGCGCCAAGGTGCCATCGGCCTGCAGAGAACGAATGGCGGCATTGAATACCTCGAGCCGTCCGGCCAACTGTCGATGCAGGCGCAAGCGCAGCTGAGAGCGATTGATCGTCGGGCCTTCCTCTACCTGCCAACGGGGTGCCTGCAACTGCGCGTCTTCATGCTGCAGATAACGCCACTCCAGGCGATCCAGAATACCGGCCTCGCTACGCCCCTGCGCCACCAGATAGATCAGCGCTCGAACATCGGCGCCATCGTTGCGCTGAAAATACTCACTGCCGGCATAGCCATAACCGCGCACCGTTGCGATCGAGCGCCCCCGCAAGTCCTGCAGATGCTGGTAGGGGAAACGTCTGCCTGGCGCGAAGATCAGCATTTCTTCGGTTTCCAGCACCGGCACCGTCCATAGCGACACCGGCCCCCGATCACCATCGCTACGCCAGCTTTTGCTCACGCAACATTCGATCTGCACTTGCCCCTCACGGAAAAGCTTCTGCGTACGCAGAGGCGGCAGCGGATGACTGGCCTGCAGGTGCTCAGGCAATCGCTCATCCAGCACGAGCATGAGCTCATGGAAGATGCCGCTGACGCGCTGTTCCTCGACTATCCAGTAAGGCGCCCAGCTCTCGTCGGTCACCGCATAGGTCAGGGTCTGGGCCTGAACAACAGGCGCCAGCAGCAGGCAGCCGACAAGCGCTCTGCACAAGATCTTGACCACTCCCCCTCCCCCTTCGCAATGCCCCAGACTGTTTATATGCGTCGCACTCGACACGCTTGATGACAGCCAGCGATTCTAGCCGTAACCACGCAATAAAAGCCGGACGCCACCAGCCGCGCCATTGGCCGTTAGTAGATCGGTCAATGGCAGCAGCAACGCCGATTGACCGAAGCAAGGTGCATCCCTATACTGCGCCGCCATCGTGCCCCGGTGGCGGAATCGGTAGACGCGGCGGATTCAAAATCCGTTTTCGAAAGGAGTGGGAGTTCGAGTCTCCCCCGGGGCACCACGATTAGAAGCCCGCAAGACACAGGTCTTGCGGGCTTTTTCGTATCTGCGCGAACAACTCGGGCAATTGTTGCAAGCATGTTGCCGACGAACTGTTTAGACACCTCGACAAGCCCCGCAAAACCTGGCCGGCGACCTTGCTGGCGGGGGTTGGCAATTGCGCAAAAGTTAGCGTAGAGTGAACCAACTGTTTGCATGGGTCGCTGTGAATCGTGACTCTGGTGCAGCAGATCATCTAGATCCGCTACATCCCGCTCGACTTCTATTACTCCTTGCAACCAGTCTCAGCCCTCTATACTTGGAGGCTGTCATCAACTCTAGTTTCAAGGAAAAAGACATGTCGAATCGTCAGAACGGTACCGTCAAGTGGTTTAACGACGAGAAAGGTTTTGGTTTTATCACTCCCGAAAGCGGTCCGGATCTGTTCGTGCACTTCCGCGCGATCGAAGGTAACGGCTTCAAGAGCCTGAAAGAAGGCCAGAAAGTCAGCTTCGTAGCTGTGCAAGGTCAAAAAGGCATGCAGGCTGACCAGGTTCAAGTCCTGGGCTAATCGCCGCTGTCTTGAAGAACCCCTGATAGCTGTCAGGGGTTTTTTTTGCCTGTCATTCCTGTAACCCGCCCTTCGCAGCGCCAGGTTACAGATAGCCCACGCACCTCTTTATATCGATCGCAAAGTCGCGGTTAGAATGGCGCGCACTTTCGTCTCAGCGAGCCCATCATGCCGAAACACCAATTACGTCCGCAGGGAGACTTCCCCACCGCAGGGCTGATTCGTCGCCTGGCGGCCCTCTTCTATGATTTTCTGCTTTGCGTGGCGCTGATCATGGTGGTCACCCTGATCTATCAGCAGGGCATTCTGCGCCTGATTCACGGCGGCGATGCGCTGATGGCCATGTCCGAAGCCGGCGCCCTGGATCATGACCCGATTCTTGCCAGCCTGGTGCTGCTGTCGCTGTTCGCCTTCTTCGCCAAGTTCTGGACGCACAATGGCCAGACACTGGGCATGCAGGCCTGGGGACTGCGCATCCAGAACGCCGACGGCAGCGCCATCGATCTGTGGCAGGCCCTGCTGCGCTTCGTGGTCGCCATCGGCTCCTGGCTGTTCGCCGGCCTGGGGTTCCTCTGGCTGCTGTGGGACAAGCAGGGGCGCACCTGGCACGACATCTACTCCGACAGCCGCGTGGTGCAACTGCCGAAGAATATTCACAAGAAGTAGCCCATAGCAGATACAAAAAAGCCGGTTCATTGAACCGGCTTTTTCATGCCTGAGAACGACTCAGCCAGCCCGACGCAGCAGCCACACACCAGCCAGCGCACAGATACCGGCCGGCACCAGCACCGCCAGCAGCGGCGAGAAACCGAATACCAGGCTCGAAGGGCCCAGCAGATCCTGGGCGATCCGGAAGATGAAGCCCACCAAAACGCCGGTGAATACGCGTTGCCCCAGGGTCACCGAGCGTAGCGGGCCGAAGATGAAGGAAATCGCCATCAACACCAGCGCGCCGGTCACCAGCGGCTGCAGCACCTTGGTCCAGAACGCCAGCCAGTAGCGGGCATTGTTCAGACCCTGCTCACCCAGGTAGTGGATGTATTGCCACAGCCCGGTCACCGACAGCGCCTCGGGCGCCATCACCACCGTGCCGAGCAGTTCCGGATTGAGCTCGATCTCCCAACGCTCTTCCGGCTGGTTGACCACTTCGGAGCGATCTTCGTGCAGCAGCGTGGTCTGCACGTTGCGCAGCATCCAGTGGCTGTCACGGTACTCGGCGCGACGGGCGAAACTGGCCGAAAGCAGACGGCGTTCGTCATCGAAGCGGTAACGCGTAACCCCCAGCAGAATGCCATTGGGCTGCACGGCGTTGATGTGCACGTATTCCTGCCCCTGACGGTGCCACATGCCGCGCTTGGAGCTCTGCGCCGCACCGCCACCCTGAGCCAGCGCGCGATCCGCCTGCGCCTGGTTTTCGGTCAGCGGCGCGACGTATTCGCCGATCAGAATGCCGGCCAGCATCAGCACCAGCATGGGCTTCATCACCGCCCAGACGATGCGCCCGATGGAGACACCCGCCGCGCGCATGATGGTCAGCTCACTGTTGCTGGCCAACGAACCGAGACCGATCAGGCAGCCGATCAGCGCCGCCATCGGCAGCATCTCGTAAGCACGACGCGGAGCGGTCAGCAATACGTACCAGAGCGCCTGACCAAGACCGTAATCGCCCTTGTTCAGATCGCCCAATTCGTCGATGAACGCGAACAGCAGTGCCAGGCCCAGAATGATGCCCAGCACGGCCAGAATGGCGAAGAACACCTGAGTACCGATGTAGCGATCCAACTTAGCCATGAGCCACCTCCGACACCGGCGCACGACGACTGGCCCACCACAGACTCAGACGCTCCCAGTACAGCAACAACAGACCGATGGCGAGGAAGATGCCGTGCACCCACCACAATCCCAACGCCGGCGGTAGCCGCCCCTTGTCCAGCGCGCCACGTGCCGCGATCAGCAGGCCGAGGTAAGCCATGTAGAGAAAGATCGCCGGCAACAGCTTGAGGAAGCGGCCCTGGCGCGGGTTGACCTTCGACAGCGGCACGGCCAGCAGGGTGACGATGAACACCAGCAAGGGCAGTGACAGGCGCCATTGCAACTCGGCCTGCAGACGAGGGTCGTCGCTGCCGAACAGTTCACGCGTCGGCGTCGCCTCGCGCTCGCTGGCTTCGATGGCGACCTCGGGCTTGGGCAGCAATACACCATAGGTGTCGTACTGGATGGCGCGGTAGTCGGCCTCGCCCGGCTCGCCGTCATAGCGATAGCCGTTTTCCAGAATCAGATAGCGACTGCCATCCTGCTGAATTTCCTGACGACCACTCTCGGCTACGAGCACGGTAATGCCTCGTTCCGAGGTGCCATCGGTGGAGAAGCGCTTCTCCGACATGAATACGCCACGCAGCTCGCTGCGATCAGGCGACAGCTCCTGCGAATAGGTCACCCGCGAACCATCGCGTAGCGACTGAAAACGCCCCGGCACCAGGGTATCGAGTTCGGTCAGGGCGTCCTGCTCGTTGAGGATGCGCGCCACGCTGGCCACACCCTGTGGCGCCAGGCCGAGGCTCAACCAGCCCACCAGCAGCGCGACGATCAGCGCCGGCGCCATGCTGTAGACGGTGAGGCGCTGCTGACTGACGCCAGTGGCCGACAGCACGGTCATCTCGCTGTCCAGATACAGGCGCCCGTAGGCCAGCAGGAAACCGAGGAACAGACCGAGCGGCAGGATCAGTTGCAGGAAGCCGGGAATCCGGTAACCCATGATCAGAAACAGCACGCCCGGATCGAGCACGCCCTGCGCAGCCTGGGCCAGGTATTTGATGAAACGGCCGCTCATGATGATCACCAGCAGCACGGCACTCACCGCGCTGAGGGTCACCAGCACTTCACGGGACAGATAACGGAAGACGATCAAACCGGACGCTCCAGGGTTGTCAGGCTCAGGCGCGAGCGCTCACACTAGCCGCACCTACTTGCCGGCCCACCGCAGGGTGGACCCTCGAAAAATGGCGGCCATTATCCGTCAAACCCGACTCTTTGTCTTGGGGACAGCTCACTATGGAATTCCTCGTCAAAAGCACCCGTGCGGAAACCCTGAAAACCGCCACCCTGGTCGTCGCCATCGGTGAAGGCCGCAAGCTCGGCGAAACCGCCAAGGCCGTCGACCAGGCCAGCAACGGCGCACTGAGCGCCGTGCTCAAGCGTGGCGACATCGCCGGCAAGCCGGGCCAGACCCTGCTGCTGCACAGCCTGCCGGGACTGAAAGCCGAACGCGTGCTGCTGGTGGGCTGCGGCAAGGGCGACCTGTCCGACCGTCAACTGCGCAAATTGGTTGCAAGCGTGCATGGCGTGCTCAAGGGCCTGGGCGGCGGCGATGCCCTGCTCGCCCTGGGCGAACTCAAGGTCAAGGGCCGCGACACCTACGGCAAGACCCGCCTGATCGTGGAGACCCTGGCCGACGGCACCTACCTGTTCGAGCAGTTCAAGAGCCAGAAGGCTGATCCACGCGCACTGAAGAAAATCACCCTGATCGTCGACAAGGCCGAACTGGCCACTGCCGAGCGCGGCCTGCAGCACGCCCGCGCCATCGCCAGCGGCGTCGCCTTCACCAAGGACCTGGGCAACCTGCCGCCGAACCTCTGCCACCCCGGCTACCTGGCCGAAGAGGCCAAAGCACTGGGCAAGGCGTACAAGAGCCTCAAGGTGGAGATCCTCGACGAGAAGAAGCTCAAGGAGCTGGGTGCTGGCGCCTTCCTCGCCGTGGCTCAGGGCAGCGAGCAGCCGCCACGGATGATCGTCATGCACTACCAGGGCGGCAAGAAGGATGAGAAACCCTTCGCGCTGGTCGGCAAGGGCATCACCTTCGACACCGGCGGCATCAGCATCAAGCCGGCGGCCGGCATGGACGAAATGAAGTACGACATGTGCGGCGCCGCCAGCGTGTTCGGCACGCTCAAGGCCGTGCTGGAACTGCAACTGCCGATCAACCTGGTGTGCCTGCTGGCCTGTGCCGAGAACATGCCCAGCGGCCGCGCCACCCGCCCCGGCGACATCGTCACCACCATGAGCGGGCAGACCGTGGAGATCCTCAACACCGACGCCGAAGGCCGTCTGGTGCTGTGCGACACCCTGACCTATGCCGAGCGCTTCAAGCCGCAGGCGGTGATCGACATCGCCACCCTCACCGGCGCCTGCATCGTCGCCCTGGGCAGCAATGTCTCCGGCCTGATGGGCAACAACGACGCGCTGATCAAGCAGATCCTCAAGGCCGGCGAAAGCGCCGACGACCGCGCCTGGCAACTGCCGCTGCATGACGAGTACCAGGAGCAGCTCGATAGTCCCTTCGCCGACATCGCCAATATCGGCGGGCCGAAGGCCGGCACCATCACCGCCGGCTGCTTCCTGTCGCGCTTTGCCAAGAACTTCCACTGGGCGCACCTGGATATCGCCGGTACCGCCTGGATCAGCGGCGGCAAAGACAAAGGCGGCACGGGCCGCCCGGTGCCGATGCTGACCCAGTACCTGCTGGATCGCGCCAAGGTCTGATCCAGAATCCGGGCCATGCTCTTGTAGGAGCGGATTCATCCGCGATTTCATCGCGAATTATCGCGGATGAATCCGCTCCTACGACATCCAGACCACCACCGTCCGACTGTTGAAAAACCGAATGCCCAGAATCGAGTTCTACGTTCTCTCCTCCAACGACGCCGTGGGCCGCCTGCGCGCGGCCTGCCAACTGGCGCTCAAGGCCTGGAGCGCCGGCTTGCCGGTGTTCGTTCGCGGCAGCGACGAGGTGCAGTGCAGCGAACTCGACGAACTGCTGTGGCAATTCAAAGCCGAACGCTTCGTGCCTCATGATCTGCATCGCGATGCGCCACTGTCACCCGTGGTGCTGGGCATCGACGAAGTGCCGAGCACCGAGCAGGGCGTGCTGATCAACCTTGGTAGCAGCCTGTCACCGCATGTCGAGCGCTTTTCCCGCATCATCGAGATCGTCAATCAGCAGCCTGAACTGCTCAACGCCTGTCGCGAGAATTTCCGTACCTATCGCCAGCGCGGGTATGATCCGCAACGCGTCGAACTTTAGGGTCCGTGCACGCTCACAACAAAAGCCACTCCAGCCCCTTTCTCGCTGCGCCGATAACCATGGACACCCCCAAGCCTCCACAGAAACCTGCTCAGTTGCTGCACGACTTGGAGTCGATTCGCGAGCTGCTGGGCGATAACGGCAGCGAACCGCCGCTGCTGATCGACTCGCTCGACCCGGACAGCATTCCGGTGCTGTCCGATATCGTCAGCGCGCCGCCCGGCCCGCCGCCGCCCTTTCATGCAACGCCGACGCCCAAACCGACACCCGCGCCACAGCCTATGCCGGCGCCCAGCGCGCTGCGCGAACGCATCGAGCCACGCCTGCATGACAGCGCCCGCGATCTGCAACACCTCAATGCCGAGTTGCGCGCCGCCGCTCAGTTGATCCTGCAGGACGTGATCGACGACTTCGTGCCGCAGATCGAGGCCGAACTCAAGCGCCGCCTCGAAGCCCGCCTGCCGCGCCTGCTGCCGCCACGCAAGTAGACGAAGCCGCCAGCCAACCGTAAAACTGAACGCGGGTCTGCCATTTCCCCTAGGGCGGATGCAACCCGCCACACCACGGATGGCGGGCTGCACCCGCCCTACAGCTCAAGGCTTATGGCTTGGCGCTCAGAAGCGGTATACTTGTCGGCTTTTCCGATCAGCCGTCAAAGGGTCCCGCCGCGCATGGACAAGACCTACCAGCCGCACGCCATTGAAACCGCCCTGTACCAGAACTGGGAAGCCAAGGGCTATTTCGCCCCGCAAGGCTCGGGCGAGCCCTACACCATCATGATCCCGCCGCCGAACGTCACCGGCAGCCTGCACATGGGCCATGGTTTCAACAACTCGATCATGGATGCGCTGATCCGCTTCCGCCGCATGCAGGGCCGCAATACCCTGTGGCAGCCGGGCACTGACCACGCGGGCATCGCCACGCAGATGGTGGTCGAGCGTCAGCTGGCCGCCGACGGCATTGGCCGCCACGACCTGGGCCGCGAGAAATTCCTGGAGAAGGTCTGGGAATGGAAGGAGCAGTCCGGCGGCACCATCACCCGTCAGATTCGTCGCCTGGGTAGCTCGGTGGACTGGTCGCGCGAGCGCTTCACCATGGACGACGGCCTTTCCGAAGCCGTGAAAGAAGCCTTCGTGCGCCTGCACGAGGACGGTCTGATCTATCGCGGCAAGCGCCTGGTCAACTGGGACACCAAGTTCCACACCGCCATCTCCGACCTGGAAGTGGAAAACCACGACGAGAAAGGCTCGCTGTGGAATCTGCGCTACCCGCTGGCTGACGGCAACAAGACCGCCGACGGCAAGGACTACCTGATCGTCGCCACCACCCGCCCGGAAACCATGCTCGGCGACAGCGCCGTGGCCGTGCACCCGCAAGACGAGCGCTACAAGGCGCTGATCGGCAGCTTCGTCGAACTGCCGCTGCTGGGCCGCCGCATCCCGATCATCGCCGATGACTACTGCGACCCCGAGTTCGGCACCGGCTGCGTGAAAATCACCCCGGCGCACGACTTCAATGACTACGAAGTGGGCAAGCGCCACAACCTGCCGCTGATCAACATCTTCGACAAGAACGCCGCCGTGCTGGCTCAGGCCCAGGTGTTCAATATCGATGGTAGCGTCAATGCCGAGATCGACGGCAGCCTGCCAGCCGAATACGCCGGTCTCGACCGCTTCGTCGCGCGCAAGCACATCGTCGCTGCCTTCGAATCCGCCGGCCTGCTGGAAAAGATCGAAGACCACGCCCTGAAAGTGCCGAAAGGCGACCGTTCCGGCACCGTGATCGAGCCGTGGCTGACCGACCAGTGGTACGTCTCCACCAAGCCGCTGGCCGAGAAAGCCATCGCCGTGGTCGAGAGCGGTGAAATCCAGTTCGTGCCCAAGCAGTACGAGAACATGTACTTCAGCTGGATGCGTGACATCCAGGACTGGTGCATCAGCCGTCAGCTCTGGTGGGGCCACCGCATTCCGGCCTGGTACGACGATGCCGGCAACGTCTACGTCGGCCGTGACGAGACGGAAGTACGCGCCAAGCACAAACTCGGCGATGCCAACCTGCGCCAGGACGAAGACGTGCTGGACACCTGGTTCAGCTCCGGCCTGTGGACCTTCTCCACCCTCGGCTGGCCGCAGCAGACCGACTACCTCAAGACCTTCCACCCCACCGACGTGCTGGTCACCGGCTTCGACATCATCTTCTTCTGGGTCGCGCGGATGATCATGCTGTCGACCCACCTGACCGGGCAGATTCCGTTCAAGACCGTCTACGTGCACGGCCTGGTGCGCGACGGCCAGGGTCAGAAGATGTCCAAGTCGAAAGGTAACGTGCTCGACCCGCTGGACATCGTCGACGGCATCGACCTCGAATCCCTGGTGGCCAAGCGCACCAGCGGCATGATGCAGCCCAAGCTGGCCGAGAAGATCGCCAAGCAGACCCGCGCCGAATTCCCCGACGGCATTGCCGCCTACGGCACCGACGCCCTGCGCTTCACCAACCTGGCGCTGGCTTCCACTGGCCGCGACATCAAGTTCGACATGGGCCGCGTCGAGGGCTACCGCAACTTCTGCAACAAGCTGTGGAACGCCGCCAACTTCGTCATCGAGAACACCGATGACAAGGACACCGGCATCAATGGCGAGACAGTCGAGCTGTCCCCGGTGGATCGCTGGATCATCTCCGCCCTGCAGCGCACCGAGGCTGACGTCACCCGCCACCTCGACGCCTTCCGCTTCGACCTGGCCGCGCAAACCCTGTACGAGTTCATCTGGGACGAGTACTGCGCCTGGTATCTGGAGCTGGTAAAGCCGGTGCTGTGGGACGAGAACGCGCCCATCGAGCGCCAGCGCGGCACCCGCCGCACGCTGGTACGCGTGCTGGAAGTGATCCTGCGTCTGGCCCACCCGTTCATGCCCTTCATCACCGAAGAGATCTGGCAGCGCATCAAGGCCCAGGCCGGTGTCAGCGGCGAGACGCTGATGCTGCAACCCTGGCCGGTGGCCAATGAGAGCCGCATCGACGCCGCCGCCGAAGGCGACATCGAGTGGGTCAAGCAACTGATGCTCGGCGTGCGCCAGATCCGTGGCGAGATGAAGATCTCCATGGCCAAACGCATCGACATCATCGTTGCCAACGCCTCGGCCTCAGACCTGCGCCGCCTGGCCGACTTCGAGCCGCTGCTCAGCAAACTGGCCAAGCTGGAGTCGGTGCGCGTGCTGGCTGCCGGTGAAGAAGCGCCGATGTCCGCCACCACGCTGGTCGGCGAGATGGAAGTGCTGGTGCCGATGGCCGGGCTGATCGACAAGGACGCCGAACTGGCGCGCCTGGACAAGGAAATCGGTCGCCTGGAAGGCGAAGTACAGCGCGTCGGCGGCAAGCTGAGCAACCAGGGCTTCGTCGCCAAGGCCCCGGCTGAAGTACTGGACAAGGAACGCATCAAACTGGCCGAGGCTGAACAGGCCCTGGCCAAGATGGTCGAGCAGCGCGGCAAGATCGCCGCACTCTGATCATCGTGCACCACCGAAAGACCCGCGCCATGACCGGCGCGGGTTTCTTTTTTGTAGGAGGGGCTTCAGCCGCGAGCTTTAACGGCAAAGTCGCGGCTGAAGCCCCTCCCACGGTTAGTTTGATCCCCCGGAACACCCATGACTGCTCGCACCCCCTCCCTGCTCGACGCGTTGCTGCCCATTGGCGTACTCGTCGTGCTGCTCAGCCTCTCCGTTTACCTGTTCGGCGACAGCTCCTCCAGTGGCCCGAACCAGATCGCGCTGATGAGCGCCGCCTTCGTCGCCGGCCTGGTCGGCCTGAAGAATGGCCTGCGCTGGGCCGATATCGAGGAAGGCATACTCGCCGGCATCCATATGGCGATGAAGGCCAACCTGATTCTGCTGGCGGTCGGCGCGCTGATCGGCACCTGGATTCTTGCCGGCACGGTGCCGACCATGATCTGGCTGGGCCTGAAGCTGATCAGCGCCGAGTATTTCTACCTCACCAGTTGCCTGATCTGCGCGCTCACCGCACTGTCCATCGGCAGTTCCTGGACGGTGGCCGGCACCCTCGGCATCGGCCTGATGGGCGTGGCGGCCGGCCTGGGGCTGGACCCGGCGATCACCGCCGGAGCGATCATCTCCGGCGCCTACTTCGGCGACAAGCTGTCACCGCTGTCGGACACCACCAACCTGGCACCCGCCGCTGCCGGTGCCGATCTGTTCGCGCATATCCGCAACATGCTGCGCACCACCGTGCCGGCACTGCTGATCGCGCTGGTGATCTTCTTCACCCTCGGCCAGCAGGCCAGCGCCGAGCATGACACCGGGCGCATCGTCGAGGTGCTGACCGCCCTGGAGGCACAGTTCAACCTGGGCTGGCACCTGCTGCTGCCGGTGGCCTTCCTGCTGCTGCTCGCGGTGCGCCAGTGGGCCGCCTTCCCGGCGGTGTTTCTCGCCGCCCTGCTCGGTGCGGTGTTCGCCGTGCTGTTCCAGCCGGAGGTGATGGCGCGCCTGGCGGACCCACAAGCCGGCGCTCTGGCGCCGCTGAAAACGGTATGGAGCGCGTTGTTCGCCGGCTATGAGTCGGCCAGCGGCAACGCCGAACTCGATGGCCTGCTGTCCAAGGGCGGCATGGCCAGCATGCTCACCACGGTATGGCTGATCATCTGCGCCATGTGCTTCGGCGGTGTGCTGGAGCGCCTCGGCTTGCTGCAACGCCTGCTGCAGAGCGCCCTGCGCCTGGTCCGCAGCGACAGCGGCCTGGTCGCCAGCACCATCACCACCACCATCGGCACCAACATCATCACCGCCGACCAGTACATCGCCCTGGTGCTGCCAGGGCGCATGTACCGCGCCGAATACGAGAAACGCGGCCTGGCTCCGACCAGCCTGTCACGCGCCCTGGAAGACGGCGGCACCCTGACCTCGGTGCTGGTGCCATGGAACACCTGTGGCGCCTACATGGCCGCGACGCTCGGCGTGGCAACGCTGAGCTACCTGCCGTACTGCTTCTTCAACCTGATCATGCCGGTGCTGGCAATCGCCCTCGCCTACCTGCTGCCACCCAAGCCGCAGACTGCCGTTTGATTTCACGCCCGTTCGGGCCGGCCAGTACACCGGCCCGAACTCCTCATTAGGTAGCAAAGCGCTCATCTCTTTGCTCTTTTCGCTATAAAAACCTTCCCTTTTTCCAATTGTTTCAGGCATCTTCACCCGCCTGGCAGCAGCCCTCCGGCACGTCCGAACCCATAAGAATCAGAGCGGAACTCCGAACATGTATGCGTTGATGGCACTCGTCTTCGTCCTCGGCTACCTGTGCATTGCACTCGAGCACCCGTTAAAGATCGACAAGGCAGCGTCCGCCCTGCTCACCGCCGTGATCGCCTGGACCCTGCTGGTGCTCGGCGCCGACAGCATCCTGCCATTGCTCGGCACCGGTACGGCCGGCGCCAGCACCAACACCCATCACGTGGTCGAGGAACTGCGCCACCACCTCGGCGAGATTTCCGAGATTCTGTTCTTCCTCATGGGCGCGATGACCATCGTCGAACTGATCGATGCCCACGAGGGCTTCAAGGTCATCACCGACCGCATCCGTACCCACAAGCGCGTGCACCTGCTGTGGTTGATCGGGCTGATCACCTTCTTCCTGTCCGCTGCGCTGGACAACCTGGCCACGACCATCGTGATGATCTCGCTGCTGCGCAAGCTGATCGCCGACCGCCACGAGCGCTGGTTCTATGCCGGTATCGTGGTCATCGCCGCCAACGCCGGCGGTGCCTGGTCGCCGATTGGCGACGTAACCACCACCATGCTGTGGATCGGCAATCAGGTCACCGCCACCGGCATCATCACCAAGCTGTTCCTGCCCAGCCTGATCTGCCTGCTGGTGCCGCTGCTGATCATGAGCTTTCGCCTCAAGGGTGAAGTGGCCGAACCGCGCATCAAGGAAAGCGCCGAAAGCCGCCGCGACCCGACCACCCCCTTCGAACGCAACCTGGTATTCGGCCTCGGCCTGGGTGCTCTGATCTTCGTGCCGATCTTCAAGACCGTTACCCACCTGCCGCCGTACATGGGCATCCTCTTCGGCCTGAGCCTGCTGTGGATCACCACCGAGATCATCCACCGCAGCAAGAACAGCGAAGAGAAGGACCCGCTGTCGGTGGTCGGCGTATTGCGCCGCATCGACATCACCAGCGTGCTGTTCTTCCTCGGCATCCTGCTGGCGGTTTCCGCGCTGTCCAGCGCCGGTCACCTGATCCAGGTCGCGACGCTGCTCAAGGACAGCCTGGGTAATATCTACAGCATCGCCATCTCCATCGGCATGCTCTCGGCCGTGGTGGACAACGTGCCGATGGTCGCCGGGGCCATGAAGATGTATCCGCTGCTCAGCCCGGAAAATCTGGCGGCGGCGGCGGCGCACGAGCTGCCATGGCTGCGCAGTTTCGTGGTCGACGGCAACTTCTGGGAAATGCTCGCCTACTGCGCCGGCACCGGCGGCAGCTGCCTGATCATCGGCTCGGCCGCTGGCGTGGCCGCCATGGGCATGGAGAAAATCAACTTCATCTGGTACCTGAAGAAGATCAGCGGCCTGGCCTTCATCGGCTACCTGGCCGGTGCCGCCACCTATATGCTGATGTTCGCCGCCTGATCCCGGTGCGGCGCTGGGAACCTAACAGGGAGTCAGCATGCAGACGAGCAAGACCCGCACCAGCTTCTACCGCCGCCTCTACGTGGCCTGGCTGATCGACAGCGGCCAGGCCGTCAGCGTGCCGGCGCTGATGGACGCCACCGGCATGCCCCGACGCACTGCGCAGGACACCCTTGGCGCACTGGCCGAACTGGATATCGACTGCCAGTTCGAGCAGAACGAGGGCGAGCGCAACAACGCCGGCCACTACCAGATTCGCGACTGGGGGCCGATCGACAAACGCTGGATCGCCGCCCACCTGCAGCAGATCAAGACCACGCTCGGTTACCCCTGAGACAATTCTTCCCATACCTTCTGGGAATCGCGATGAATCCGGACCTGCTCTGGGTGCTTGGCCTGCTGGCCGGCGCCGTCACTCTGTTCATCATCGGCAAGCCACGCATGGACGTGGTCGCCTTGCTGGTGCTGGTCGCCCTGCCGCTGACCGGCGTACTGGACCTGCAACAGACCCTGGCCGGCTTCAGCGACGCCAACGTCATCCTCATTGCCGCGCTGTTCGTCATCGGCGACGGCCTGGTGCGCACCGGCATCGCCTACCGCCTGGGCGACTGGCTGGTGGCCAGGGCCGGTAGCAGCGAAACGCGCCTGCTGATTCTGCTGATGCTGGCGGTGGCCGGTCTGGGCTCGGTGATGAGTTCCACTGGCGTGGTGGCGATCTTCATCCCCGTGGTGCTCGGCGTGGCTGCGCGCCTGCGCATCGCCCCGGCGCGACTGATGATGCCATTGGCTTTCGCCGGGCTGATCAGCGGCATGCTGACGCTGGTCGCCACACCGCCGAACCTGGTGGTGCATGCCGAACTGCGCCGCGCCGGCCTGGATGGTTTTGGCTTTTTCGATCTCACCCCCATCGGCCTGGCGGTGCTGGTGCTCGGTGTCGGCTACATGCTGATCGCCCGGCGCTGGCTGGTGCGCAGCGACGCCGATGGCAACGCCGAGCCGCCGCGCCTGACCCTGGCCGATCTTGCCGAACGCTACCGCCTGAGCGAACGCGAACGGCGCCTGCAGGTACGTGCCGACTCGCCCCTGGCCAATCAGGTGCTCAACGAACTGCAGCTGCGTCGCGAGCACGGCATCAACGTCATCGCCATCGAGCGCCGCCAGCGCCTGCGCACCCTGCTGCTGATGGCCAGCGGCAATACCCTGCTGGAGCCGGGCGACGTGCTGCTGGTGGACATCGCCAGCCCCGCCATCGGCCTGCTCGGCAGCTACCAGGCGCTGGGCCTGGAACCGATGCCGTTGCCACATTCGTATTTCAGCCTGCACGCCCATGAGCTGGGCCTGGCCGAAGTGGCGCTGCCGCCGGAGTCGCAACTGCCGGGCAAGACCATCCAGGAGTTGGGCTTTCGCTCGCGACACAAGCTCAACGTGGTCGGCCTGCGTCGCCAGGGCCAGGCGCTGGAAGGGGTGTTGGTGGACGAGAAACTCAAGGCCTCCGACACCCTGCTGGTGGCCGGCGCCTGGCGCGACATCCACCGTTTGCAGGGGCTGAACCGCGATTTTCTGGTGCTCAGCCTGCCAGCGGAAGTGGCCGAGGTGGCGCCTGCTGTGCGCAAGGCCCCCTACGCCCTGCTCAGCCTGGCGGTGATGGTGATGCTGATGGTCAGCGGCCTGGTACCCAACGTGCAGGCCGCGCTGATCGCCTGCCTGCTGATGGGCGCGTTCCGCTGCATCGACCTGGACAGCGCCTATCGCGCCATTCACTGGCCAACGCTGATCCTCATCGTCGGCATGCTGCCCTTCGCCCAGGCCCTGCAGCAGACCGGTGGCGTCGAACTGGCCGTGCAGGGTCTGGTGGGCGGCCTGGGCGATGCCGGGCCACGGCTGATTCTCGCCAGCCTGTTCGTGCTTACCGCAGTGATCGGCCTGTTCATCTCCAACACCGCCACGGCGGTGCTGATGGCGCCGGTGGCCATTGCCACGGCGCAGGCGCTGGGCGTCTCGCCACTGCCCTTCGCCATGACCGTGGCCCTGGCTGCCTCGGCCGCGTTCATGACGCCGATCTCCTCACCGGTCAACACCCTGGTGCTGGGGCCCGGTCAGTACCGCTTCGGCGACTTCGTGCGCATCGGCGTGCCTTTCACCCTGCTGGTGATGATCGTCAGCGTGCTGCTGGTACCGCTGATCTTTCCGCTCTGAGACAGCTCACGCCGCACTGCGGAAGAATCGCCGGCCGGCGCGGCGCAACCATCCACCCTCGGAGGTGTCGGCACTGAGCCGGCGCAGGTTGTCGTTGATGGCTTCGACGTAATTGCGATCATCGCTGCGGATGTGACTGAACAACCAGCGCCCCAACAAGCCCTTGAGCTCATCGGCAATGTCCTCGCCGCCGATGAAACGCTGGCGGTAGTCCTCCACGCGCTTGATAAACAGCGCGTGCACCCTTTTGTGTGCCTTGGTGAAGACGTAGCCCGCCTCCTCGAGCATCGCTTCCTCGAAGGCGAAATGTGAAACGGTGTAGTCGATCAACTCGTCGATCACCGTACCCACCTTGACCTTGCTGGCGGTGCGCTGGGCATCGTCCAACTGATTGATCATGGCCACGATGCGCTTGTGCTGATCGTCGATGACCGCGATGCCGGTATCGAGGTCGTCGCTCCATTCCAGGTATGTCATGGTGCCTCCTAACTGCTGACCGAAGAGGCGCGCAGTCTAAGGCCGCAGGCGAGTCCGCGATTGACCTGGATCAACACAAGGTCAGCCACTTTATGGCCACTTGCCAGCTTTCATTGATCGCAGCACAGGTCGCTCCCTCGCTTCCATGGGTTACGAGCTGCAAGCAAAGCATGCGAAAATCCTGCGCCCGAACCGCCAGATGCTCGTTCATGCCTCAGTTGCCGAAACGCCCGCGCAAGCCCGCCCCCGCCGCCGTGAAAACCGCACCGAGCAAGGGCGAACTGCATCCGCGCAACCGTCACCAGGGGCGTTACGATTTTCCCGCGCTGATCAAGGCCAGTCCCGAGCTGGGCGACTTCGTCATCAGCAATCCCTACGGCAAGCCGAGCATCGACTTCGCCAACCCGGCAGCGGTCAAGGTGTTCAACCGCGCGCTGCTGGCGCAGTACTACGGCATCCGCCACTGGGATATTCCCGACGGTTACCTGTGCCCACCGATCCCGGGGCGCGCCGATTACCTGCACAACCTCGCCGATCTGCTGGCGACTGACAACGATGGGCAGATTCCTCGCGGCGCCATGGTGCGAGCACTGGATATCGGCGTCGGCGCCAATTGCATCTATCCACTGATTGGTCGCTGCGAATATGGCTGGCAGTTCATGGGTGCCGACATTGCCAAGGAAGCACTGGCATCGGCACACGCCATCGTCGCCGCCAACCCGCAACTGGCCGGCGGCGTCGAGCTGCGCCAACAGAGCAATGCCGAGCACATCTTCCTCGGCCTGCTGCAGGCGCAGGAGTACGTCGACCTGAGCCTGTGCAACCCGCCCTTCCACGCCAGCGCCGCCGAGGCCACCAGCGGTAGCACGCGCAAGTGGCGCAACCTGGGCAAGCTCGACCCCAAGCGCAAGTTGCCGGTGCTCAACTTCGGCGGCCAGGCGGCCGAGCTGTGGTGCCCGGGTGGCGAGGCAGCCTTTCTCAAGCGCATGGCCAGCGAAAGCGCGCAGGTGGCCGGACAGGTGCTGTGGTTCAGCAGCCTGGTGTCCAAAGGCAGCAACGTCGAACTGCTGCAGGGCTGGCTGGCCAAGGCCGGCGCACTCGAGGTCCGCATCTTGGGTATGTCCCAGGGACAGAAGCAGAGTCGCCTGGTGGCCTGGACGTTCAAGAACGGCGAAGAGCGCAGCACCTGGAGCAAGAGTCGCTGGCGCTGAGACCTGCTGGTGCGCGCGGCGCCCCCTACCTGGAAGCGACCTTGATAGCGAATTAGGCCGTAGGATGCGCCGTGCGCACCAATCTCCCTACCAGGGTAACCAGCCACCGAGTGTCAGCCACAGCCCGGCCACCGCCCTACTCGGCAACGTCACCGGCACGCCGCTGCATCCCTGATCGACACTGCGGCTGATGAAGCAGGGAATAGCTACTGGAGTCTGTTCGCGTAGGCGACAGATAGCCCGGATAGTCCCTCCGCCTCGGCACTCTTTTGGCTTACCTCTTCCACTTTAGAGTGCCTGACGAACATACAAGCCCGGATG